>NZ_VORU01000004.1 GCF_007997135.1 Aequorivita lipolytica
TTACCTTTCCGAACAGAGAAGTTAAGCCCGTTTGCGCCGATGGTACTGCAATCCTGTGGGAGAGTAGGTCGCCGCCTTCCTTGAAGTCCCTTCACTTTTGTGAAGGGACTTTTTTTATGGAATAAAGAGAAATGTTCTTTCACAGTATGACGGTATATGTTGGCCACTACTAAAAGTGACCGGAACATGCCGTTTCTCTCATATAGATCCCTACCTTTAAAACCTACATTAAAATATGATAGCTTTTTCTTTGAGAAAGTCTCGATACCAACTTACCGGATTGTAAATATTAGATACGGATACCATATAGTAAATTCAATGGGAAAGAGATATTATGGTATCAAAACACGATATGCCGAACTGGCTTATTTCCCTTTGATTGGCTGAAGATTATGATAATTTAGAAAGCTCGCAGGTCTAAATAATGCGTTGTATTTCAAAAAGTAAAAAAGAAGTCGTTCTGGTTAAAGTAGAATTAAAATAATTTCTTCATTAAAAAATAGATTTCAAGATAGTATTTATTCCTTTGAAGCAAAGATAAATAGCACTCGCACCGGCAATTACTCCGAAGAATAGAAACACGTAGAACATAAATGTTTCTTTATTGAGGAAGGATAAAGTTAGCAGATAAGGGCTTAAAAAAAGTAACGGCAAAGCAAAAGCCATAAATTTTAGTCCCTTTTTCAATAAGTCAAAATTTGTGTGCTCTTTACCCATTTTGAAAATTATTTATAGCGTTCCGAACAGA
Organism: Aequorivita lipolytica; assembly: GCF_007997135.1. Taxonomy (GTDB): domain Bacteria; phylum Bacteroidota; class Bacteroidia; order Flavobacteriales; family Flavobacteriaceae; genus Aequorivita; species Aequorivita lipolytica. The sequence goes on from NZ_VORU01000004.1 coordinate 749, forward strand.
TTTATGTTTTTCTAAAAGTGCTTGCGCTTCTTTTTCTGTAATATTTAATTCAGTCATTATCATTCTTACGCCACGATCGACGAGCTTGTTGTTGCTGAGCTGCATATCTACCATTTTGTTTCCTTTTACCCTGCCTAATTGAACCATAGCAGCTGTAGATATCATGTTTAAGACCAGTTTTTGAGCGGTGCCCGCCTTCATTCGTGAGCTTCCTGTAACAAATTCTGGGCCTACTATTACGATCACGGGAAATTGTGCAGTTAGAGCCAAAGGGCTTGCTTCATTGCAGGTTATACAGCCTGTAGCAATGTTGCTTTCATTACATTTCTTCAATGCCCCAATTACATAAGGAGTAGTTCCCGATGCCGCAATGCCAATTACAATATCCTTTTCTGAAATATTTTCTGCTTTGAGATCTTCCCAACCTTGATTTTCGGAATCTTCTGCAAATTCCACGGCTTTTCGGATTGCTTTATCGCCTCCCGCAATCAAACCAACCACTAAATTTTGCGGAACGCCGAAGGTAGGCGGACATTCGCTCGCATCGACAATTCCTAGACGGCCACTAGTTCCAGCACCAATGTAGAACAATCTTCCGCCAGCTTTCAATTTTTCAACTACTTTTTTAGTAAGTTTTTCTATCTGCGGAAGCGCATTTTCAACAGAATGTGCGACTGTTTTATCTTCTCTATTGATGTTTTGAAGCAATTCAGAAACACTCATTTTTTCCAAATGATTGTATTCCGAATCGGATTCTGTTGTTTTAATAAAAAACATATTCAAATTTAGGATTAAAAAAAAGATTATTGAACAGTGTAATTAAGTGTAGAAACTTCTGAAATCCTGAAATACCCCAACGGAAAATTATCAGCAGTTGTTTCATTAACAATATTCCCACGAACGGTTGCAGGCTGTGTTTCAAAAGGACCACCACCTCCATCACTGGTTTGTTGCAACAGGATAAACATAAAATTATAATAGGCCTCGCTTACGCCATAAATATTAAATTGCACTTTGTCTCCGGGAACCAAATCTTCAACCAAATAATAACCAAAAATGGTGTTACCATCAAAAAATTCATCATTATAAACATCTAAAACGTCCCCTCTTTCTGAAAGTCCTTCGAAAAAATAAAAGTTTTGTTCACCTGCAGGATCGGTAAAAAAGGCCTTCAGTTCAATATCTTCTCCGGTAAAACCACCATCATCGCGCTGCTCAACAAATTGCAATGGGGAAACTGTATAAAGCCTTTCAGTAGCCGTATAAGTTTCATTTTTATAAACTATAGTCAACCTATAATCCACATTCAGTTGAGGGGCTAAACTAGATGTATAAACTCCATCTTGATTGTAATTAAAAGGGTAAACCAAGCCGTTTTCATCTATAATTTTAACATCTGCATCTGTCACAAAAGGTACATTATCATCAAAAAATGGAGCGGTTGTAGTTAAACGAACAGCAGCACTGGTACTTCCATTTTCCCAAACGTTTAGATTTGCCTCTACCACAAGCCTTGGTGGGGCGTCGTTAAGCGCTACATCAATAACATCTTCACACGAAGAAAAAATTCCGAAGAAAATCACCAATAAAAATAACTTCTTCATGTTCTTAAAATTTAAAATTATAGGTTACCGAAGGGATTATCCCAAAAATTGAAAGCCTTACCGCTTCATTTTGACCAATGTCTGTATTTTCTCTGAAACTTACGGAAGCAGCATTTTTACGGTTGTAAGCGTTGTAAATACTGAAAACCCATTCACCTTTCCAGCGTTTGGTTGATTCGGGTTTAGGAGTCCATGTGGCGGAAAAATCTAAACGATTGTATGAAGAGAGTCTACTGCTGTTTCGTGCTTCGTAAACGGGAACTACTACACCATTATACGCGTATTGCCCTTCTGGATATGTGGTAGGAATGCCTGTTTGAAAAATGAAATTTGCTCCAAACGACCATTTTTTTGAAAGCTCATATTGTCCAGTTATTGAAATATCGTGCGTTTTGTCCCACGCTGAATTATACCATTCACCATTATTGATTCCACTTTCACTTGCCGTTCTTCCTGGGGTTCGCTGTTCACTCTTGGAAAGCGTATACGCAATCCAGCCCTGAAATTTTCCTTTAGTTTTTTTGAAAAGCATTTCAAGTCCATATGCTCTTGCTTCACCGTTCAATAGTATTTGCTCCACGGCGTCATTTGCAATTAAATCGGCATCATCGACATAATCCAAACGGTTTTTCACTTTTTTGTAATAGGTTTCCACTTCCAAGGAATAGTTTTCAAAATTTCTGAAATAACCTAATGCTACTTGATCTGCCAATTGCGGCTCAATATATTTTCCGCTGGGCGCATATATATCAAAAGGAGTGGGCGAAGTGGTATTGCTGATTAAGTGAATGTATTGCGACATCCTATTATAGCTAGCTTTTATGGAAGAGTCGTCATTCAGCAAATATGAAATTGCAAAACGTGGCTCCAGTTTAGCGAAAGATTTTATTGTTTCACTTTTACTAAAGGAAACTGTGTCAATTGGTTTTCCTTTCTGATAAATATCTAAGCTTTCATTATAAATTATTGGGTTGTCATTTTCATATAAAAATAATTGATCCTGCCCTAAACGATTAAAAGTTGACAATCTAAGTCCCGCCTGAACTGAGATTTTATCTGAAATTTCAGTTTCGGCTTCAACGTAGGCCGCGTTTTCCCAAGCGTATTTGTCGGTCAGTTTAAAAGGATTAATCCCTGAATCTTCAGTAGTTGGCGTTACATCTCCAGGATTGAATTTGTAGTAAATACTGTTGATTCCATAACGTAAATCGATGTTGTTTGAAATATAATGTGTAAAATCATATTTCAAATTGAAATTTCGGACACCGCTATCAAAATCAAATTCAACAAACTTAAGTTGCAGGCCATAGTAGTAATCTGAATAGATAAGTGATAGGTTTGAAAATAATTTATCAGAATAAAGATGGTTCCAGCGCAGGTTTAGTGTAGTGTTTCCGAATTTATTTGCAAAGCTGTCAGAGATTTCAAAAACATCCCTTCCGAAGTAGCCTGACAAGAATAAACGGTTGTTATCGTTGAAATTGTAGCTAAGTTTAGTGTTAAGATCATAAAAATAGGCAACGTTGTCATTATCAAACAACGGGAGGAATAAGTGTGCGTAACTACTGCGGCCGCCAATCAAAAACGAAGCAACATCTTTTTTTATTGGGCCTTCCAAAAGTAAACGACTTGCAACCAAACCAATTCCACCACTTGCGTGATATTCCCGCTTGTTTCCGTCTTTTTGGTAAATATCTAAAACCGAAGAAATACGTCCGCCGTAGCGAGCCGGAATTCCTCCTTTATAAAGGGTTAAGTCCTTAATTGCATCTGGGTTAAAAACTGAAAAGAATCCAAATAAATGCGAAGAATTATAAAGTGTAGCCTCATCCAGTAAAATCAAATTTTGATCTGCCGCGCCGCCACGAACATTGAAACCGCTTGCGCCTTCGCCAGCACTTGTAACGCCAGGAAGCAATGTAATAGCTTTTATTACATCTACCTCGCCTAAAACCACAGGGATTTTTTTAATGGTGCTTGTGGAAAGCGTATTTGCACTCATCTGTGAGCTACGAATATTGAGTCTCTCACCATTCGCTTCAATTACTACTTCATCTAAACTTTCAGTATCAGTAGTGAGTTGCAAATCTTTTTTTATATTTTCGGAAAGAGAAACCTGAACTCTTTGTGGTGCAAAACCGATGCTACTGTAGACAATTTCATATTCGCCCTCGGGAATTGTAATGGAATAATAACCGTATTGGTTAGTTACTGTACCTGTTTGAAGGGAAGGAATAATTACGTTGACGCCAATCAGTGTTTCTCCGGTATCCTCTTCGGAAATTGTACCGCTAAGTGTGAACTTTTCCTGCGCGAAGACCATTGTGCTTCCGAAGAAAATTAATAAAATCAGTATTTTTTTCAGTTGCATATATTAAAAATGGGTAAAAAAAACCTTCAGCAATGCTGAAGGTTTTAAAACGGTTTGATTTTTATTTTATTTCCGTCAGTATTTTATTAAAAGTGTTGCTTGGTCGCATCGCTTCAAAAACTAACTTTTCGGTTGGCTCATAATAACCGCCAATATTTATTGAATGACCTTGAACGCTAATCAATTCTTCATTTATTTTAGCTTCGTTCTCTTTCAGTTTTTTAGCTATTGGAGTAAAGATCTTTTTCAGATCTTGGTCTTTGTCTTGGTTGGATAAAGATTCTGCCCAATACATCGCCAAATAAAAGTGGCTTCCGCGATTGTCTATTTCATTAGCCTTTCGAGAAGGTGACTTACTGTTTTCCAAGTACTTTTCAGTTGCTTCATCTAAAGCATCTGCTAAAACGATTGCCTTTGGATTGTCGTATTTGCTTCCTAAATGCTCCAGTGAAACTGCAAGCGCCAAAAATTCTCCCAACGAGTCCCAACGCAAGTGGTTTTCTTCCATAAATTGTTCAACGTGTTTTGGCGCAGAACCTCCCGCACCAGTTTCAAACAAACCGCCACCATTCATCAATGGAACAATGGAAAGCATTTTTGCGCTTGTGCCCAATTCTAAAATAGGGAAGAGGTCTGTAAGATAATCACGCAATACGTTTCCAGATACCGAGATAGTATCTTTTCCGGCTTTTACTCGCTCTAAAGTATATTCGGTAGCTTTTTCCGGGGAGAGGATTTTTATTTCAAGTCCGTCAGTATTATGTTCAGAAAGATATTTATTAACTTTTTTAATAAGCTCGGCGTCGTGCGCGCGGTTTTCATCTAACCAAAAAATCGCGGGATTTCTGGTTGCACGTGCGCGCTCTGCTGCAAGTTTCACCCAATCTTGAATCGGTAAATCTTTCACTTGGCACATTCTCCAAATGTCACCTTTTTCAACATTATGTTCAATGATTACTTTTCCGGAAGCATCCGAAACTTGCACTTTACCTTCTGCTGAAATTTCAAAAGTTTTGTCGTGGCTTCCGTATTCCTCTGCTTTTTGGGCCATCAAACCTACGTTTGGAACGGTTCCCATTGTTGTAGGATCAAAGGCTCCGTGTTTTTTACAAAACTCAATTGTTGCTTCATAGATTCCTGCATAACTACTGTCGGGAATCACGGCCTTTGTATCGTGACTTTTTCCATCGGGCCCCCACATTTGGCCAGAATTGCGAATCATCGCTGGCATAGAAGCATCGATAATTACATCGCTTGGCACGTGCAGATTAGTAACGCCTTTATCACTGTTAACCATTGCGAGGTCTGGATTTTTAGCCATTATTTTTTTAATGTCCTTCAGGATTGCGTCTCTCTCATTTTCGTTTAATTCGGAAAGTTTGTTTTCCAAATCGCCCAGGCCATTATTTGCATCAATGCCCAATTTTTTAAATGTGTCTGCATATTTTTTGAAAAGATCTTCAAAATAGACCTTTACCGCGTACCCAAAAATAATAGGGTCGCTCACTTTCATCATTGTAGCCTTTAAATGAACTGAGAATAGCACTTTCTTTTCTTTAGCATCTTTCACCTGTTCTTCCAAAAAGGAAACCAAAGCTTTCTTGCTCATAACCGTAGCGTCGATAATTTCACCTTTCAGCACATTAAGATTTTCCTTTAAAACGGTTTTATTCCCGCCGTTTTCAACCAAAACAACCTTCAACGTGTTATCTGTTACCATTGTCAGTGATTTTTCGTTATGAAAGAAATCACCGTGCTGCATTGTAGAAACATGGCTTTTGCTGTTTTTGCTCCAAGCACCCATGCTATGAGGATGTTTTTTCGCAAAATTTTTCACTGCTTTTGGTGCACGACGGTCGCTATTGCCTTCCCGAAGTACTGGATTTACAGCACTTCCTTTTATTTTGTTATACTTTGCCTTAATTTCTTTCTCTTCAGGAGTAATAGCGGTTTCTGGATAATCGGGAATATTGAAACCTTTCTTTTGAAGTTCTTCAATAGCTTCTATAAGTTGCGGTAAGGAAGCACTTATATTTGGTAATTTAATTATGTTGGCTTCCGGTGTTTTTGCAAGTTCGCCAAGTTCAGTTAAATCGTCACTTACACGCTGCTCTTCTTTGAGGAATTTTGGAAAAACAGCTAAGATTCTTGCTGCAAGCGAAATATCGCGGCTTTCCAGTCTTATGTTTGCGGGTAAAGTGAAGGCTTCAATAATAGGTAAAAAAGAGTGGGTTGCTAAAGCAGGTGCCTCATCAGTTTTGGTATATATAATTTTAGAAGAATTTGTCATTGAAATATTTTTTTTGAAATTTTAAGGTAAGCAAATATAGCGATTTGGGGGGGGCTTTTAAAAGGTAGTTTAAAAGTTTAGGAGCTTTTAAGTTTTGGGTTTAAAGGATGCGAAATTTTGCCAGGAATTCACGAGTGTTTTTCAATTTTTCATAGTATTTCGCAAAAATATGGTGCACAAAAAACACAATTATTAGTGAATTCGTGACCAAAAACCACTAAAAACAAGAAAAGCCATATCACTGTATAAATACATTGTGATATGGCTCCTTGTAAAGTAAACCGTTATCGCCAATCCGTCAAAGACAGATTTAATGCAAGTTTATTATAGACTTGCGAGCGTGACTTACTTACACGAGTTCAAATTTTTCTAGTTTCGTAGTTGCCGTAAGGCAAATGCGTCTTACAAAAAATTGACTCAAAACTTTTTTTAATCTCAATACTAATAATCTAAAGATCTTGAGTACCTCAAACAACTAAAAAAAGTATGTAAAGTGTTTTCTTTTTATTCTTTCAAAATCTGGAAACTAACAGTCATGAGAGCGTCAGCTTCGTCAACAATTTGAGAAAAATATTTGTAAAAGAACGTTACTTTATTTTATCAACTTGGCTGTGAAGCCATTTTGATAATGCTAATATAGAACGGAAAATTTAATATGCAATATTGTATAACCCCTTAAAAGTCCACAGTTTACAAACATCGCTTATCAACAATTGTTCATAAAAAAAGCCCTGTAAAAACAGGGCTCTTGATAGTTTTCAACAAAGAAGAACTACATACGCTTTTCTTTGATACGGGCTTTTTTACCGGTCAGACCTCTAAAGTAGTAGATACGAGCTCTACGTACGCTACCTTTTTTGTTGATCTCAATTTTTTGGAGGGCTGGCATGTTAAGCGGAAAAATACGTTCCACACCAACAGTACCACTCATTTTACGGATTGTAAAAGTTTTGGTAATACCTGTTCCTTTCACTTGGATTACAACACCTCTAAAGAACTGGGTTCTTGTTTTTTCACCTTCACGGATTTCGTAGTAAACAGTAATTGTATCACCAGCTCCGAATTCAGGAAATTCTTTTTTTGTAACAAATTCGTCTTGTACAAATTTTATTAACGCTTCCATTTTAATAATTTGATAAGGTTTAAATTAAAACAACGTTCGCGGTTTTCGCCAGAGGTTGAATTAAGTGGGTGCAAAAGTAAGGAATTTATGTTATGAAGCAAGATTTAATTTCTTTTTTTAGGTTGTTAGAACTTAAGTTTATTTTAAAGGATAATATTATTTTTTCGCCAAAAACTCCTTTGCCGTTAAAACTGGAATTTTCGAGTTTTTAAAATCTTTTTTGTTGCGGGTTAAGATAATATCAATTTGATTTTCCATAGCCGAATAGTACTGTAATCCATCTTCGAAATCTGGAAAATCATCATCACTTAAAGCTAGTTGGGTTATTTTATCATCTAAGCTAAGTATTTCTACCAAAACCTTAAATTTTCGTAATATTTCACGGGCTTCTTTTGGTGACTTTAGTTTAGTTAGTATATAATTTGTGTTTGCAAATGTTAAAGCTGAAATCGTCAAATTAAGTTCCTTTCTATCCGCTCGCGAAAATAAATCGGCCGCTTCATCATAGAATTCTTTTCGTCTTGAAAGCAGGTCTATAACTATATTGGTGTCAATCAATATTCGGCTCATTTGTATTTTTCAATTAAATAGTCTGAATATCCATCCTTAACATCAAAATCTTCGTCAAGTGTTATTACGCCACTTAAACTCTCTACCAAAGGAGTAATAGTAGCGCCATTTATTTTGCGTTTTGTGAGCGCGGTCAAATACGACTCTATTAGTTTTGACAGACTTATATTGTTCGATTTTGCATAGACTTTTGCACTTTCTATAATAGTTTCGTTAAGGCTTAGTGTGAGTTTTTTGTCCATTGTAAATTGTTTTACGTGCAAAAATAATAATTTATTACGTAAAATAAATAAAGTTGCATTTTTTTTTGGGTTATTCGTTTAATTCACTTTTACTCCAGCAAATCCGGCCGACGTTCCTTTGTGCGCTTATAGGCTTGATCTTCCCGCCATTCCTCAATTTTTGGGGTATTGCCACTTGTTAATATTTCGGGAACGGTCCAGCCTTTATATTCAGCGGGGCGTGTGTAAATTGGTGGGGCCAATAAATTATCTTGAAAAGAATCTGTCAGCGCGCTGGTTTCGTTTCCCAAAACTCCGGGAATCAAACGGATTATGGCATCGCAAACAAGGGCAGCTGCAAGTTCTCCACCGCTTAAAACGAAGTCGCCCACAGAGATTTCACGGGTTATAAAATGATCGCGCACGCGCTGGTCCACACCTTTGTAATGCCCACAGAGAATAATTATATTTTCTTTCAGCGAAAGCTCGTTGGCGGTATGTTGATTGAATGTTTTGCCATCGGGTGTCATATAGATTATTTCGTCGTAATCGCGTTCAGCTTTTAATTCTGAAATACATTTGTCGATGGGTTCAATCATCATAACCATTCCGGCGCCTCCGCCGAATTGATAATCGTCTATTTGTTTGTAAGAGCTGGTGGACCAATCGCGGAGGTTGTGGGTATGAACTTCTACGATGCCTTTTTCTATGGCGCGTTTTAAGATGGAAACCTCAAAAGGACTTTGGAGCAATTCTGGCAGTACGGTAATTATATCAATTCGCATTATAGAAATTCTTTTTTCAGTTTAAAGCAATTTGCGGATGCTTGTGCGGACACTAAAACGTTTTGGATATAGCGACTTTTAATTGTAAAATTACTCTAATTACCCAAATCAAGCCTCCCAAGTGTAATGATTTACGTGTGTATCTTTTTTCCAGCCCAATTTTTTATAAAGCGTCTGGGCAGGATTGTCTATGTCGGTTTCCAATGTAAGACCTTTACTGCCTTGTTGTTTGGCGAATTTTTTAGCGTTTTCCATAAGTGCTTCGCCCACACCTTTTTTTCTGGCTTCAGGTGCTACATAAAGATCGTTCAAAATGTAGGTACGCTGCATGGAAACCGAAGAATAACTGGGGTATAGTTGCGTAAAACCTAAACCTTTATCTGAAGCATCTAAACATAGAAAAATAACCGAATCCTGTTTTATAAGCCTTTCTTTCAGAAAATTTCTGGCAGCGTCCAGATCTGATTTGTGTTTATAAAAAACACGGTATCCATCAAACAATGGGACTAGTTGTTCTAGATTTGAAAGAGTGGCTTTTATTACTTCCATATTAAAATTTTGATAAAGGTTTATCCCTTTTTGGCTTCACGTTCCTTTTTGCGCTGAGCGCGTCTTTCTTGCCGTTCTATTTTGCGGAGTTCGCGTTTCTGCTCTCCCGTCAAGTTTTCATCCTGAAAAGCATCTTTGAATTCAATATCTCCATCAACGTCGCCGGTGAAAGCTTTTATCCATGCGTTCTCAAAAATATTTATAACGGTAGGCCAAACGCCAGCTTCTACATTATTCAAGTCTCCTTCAAAAGGAACTTTAGTAGCCAAGGTATCTGTGCCTTGATTTTTCAGAAGAAATTTGAAGAAACCTACAAACCCTTCCCATAAAACTTCAATAAAGCCGTCCTCTTTTCCAATTAATTGAGTGTCGTTCAGCAATGGTTTTACATAACCTATTAAATGGCCGTCTGCTATTGCCACTTCACTATAAACTCCGAAAGTTCCCTTTTCAAAATCGATACCGGCATAATAATTTGTGAAATCGTTCAGGGCAGTAGCCTCTGCATTTTCAAGTGAAAAGGAGAGATCCATGTCTGGAATTTCTTTCACAAGATTCATATTTCCTTCCAATGAAACTTTTCCCTTGCCAATAGAAACGCCAGTGGCACGAATACGCGAGGGGAGAATACGTTCTTTTTCAACAACATTACGAAGGTTGTCTGCGGTGAGCTCAAGATTATTAATTTGTAAATCGATATTGGGTTCTGCGGAAAGTTGGACGAATGCCACTTTACCGTTGTGAACCTCAAAATGGTTTATGTCTATGGGAACAATATCTGTAAGTGCTTTTGTCCAGTCGTCCACATTCGCATCGCCGCTTTCTTCTTTTTGGTCTTCGAAAACATAGACAACTTCGGGACTGGTCATTATTATTTCACTCATAATTTTGCCTTTGAAAAGTGATTTCCATTCAATTGAAATATCGCTTTTTGGAAATTTGAGAAAAGGAACCTGTGATTCTGCAGTACCTTTATTTAAGTACATCCCATTAATAACATAAGCGCCGCGAATAAGGGAGATATCAATATCTTCAACCTGTCCGTAATAGCCAGGAATGTTTGCCAAAACCCTGTTTATATTATTTTTTACGAGTGTGGGAAGGTATAATCGAAAGGCAATAAGGAGTATTAAGATTATAATGGGAACAGTGTAGCGCTTCTTTTTAAGACCTCTTTTTGATTTTATTTCCGACATTTTAGGTGCTAAAAAATTTTAACAAATTTGATTTAAAGCGTGGAGATTTTCAGTTAATGAAGTCATAAAAGAAAATTCTGCTTTGACAGGAATCTCAATTATTTAAAAAACTATTATAATTTTTATAAACTACAGTTGCCGTCTATTATATCTTGTTTTGTTGGGTTGTAGGCATTATTATAAGTTTGATAATTAGTATTTGGATCTATTGTTAAAACATTTATTAAAGAACAAAAATCAATAAGATTGGTGTTTTCAGTAATGCCTATACCTTCAATATGAGATAGTGATTCTAAACCATTTAAGCTTATTAAATTTTCATTGCCGGTAATACCTATATATCCATCTACATGGTCCAAATTAATAAGCCCTTCAATATTTCTAAGAGTATTATTATATGTAATACTTAAACCTCCTTGCCCAAGAGAAGTAACACTGGTAAGTCCATCTAAATTTTCAAGTGAGTCATTGTTATTGATAATTATATTTCTAATATAATTTGTATTTGCTAGCCCATTAATATTTTTAAGAGAAGGATTGCTCCTGATTTCTAGAAATATAAGTGTGTCATTCAGATTTTGAAGCCCATTTAAATTTTGGAGACTGTTATTTTCTGATATTGAAATATGATTATATCCAAGATTGATATTTGTTAAATTGCTCAAACCATCTATATTAGTGAGTGCGTGACAATTACTAATGCCTATAGCTTCTACACTAATAATGTTATTTGCCCAATCGAGATTTATAATTTCTGGGCAGAATCCAATTCCTAAAATATGTTGAATTTCAACAATCTGGCTCAACCCGGAAAGATCCGTTAATGAATTATTGGCAACTATACTTAAACTTGAAAGTGAAGTTATATTATTAAGCCCTATTACACTTTCTAAAGAGCTATTATTAGAAATCTCAAAAAGCCCCAATATAAAATCCAAATTAAGTCCGTTTGTGGTTGCTAAGACAGCGTTGTTTTTAATTTGAAAAATACCGTTAATAATTTTTGTACTTTGAAGAGCTGTTAAATCTGTTATATCAGAATATCCTTCATTTTCTCTTTTACCAATTATTAAAAAACCGTTAATTTGAGTATAATTATTCGCCCCAAAATCATCTACTTCTTGTTGTGATTTTAAAATTACATCGCCTTCATAAATATTATCCTCAACTAAATCATTCAAGGTAACCGTAACCAAAGCATTTTCAGAAACAGTTCCATTTGCAACCTTTATTATTCCTGTAATTGTAGGGTTAGTCTCGAAATCAAAAAGCGTTTCATCTGCAACTTTCAATTCACCGGAAATTGCATCAATTGTATATGCACCGGAAGGTGTTTGCTCTGTGATTGAAAATGTAACCGACCCTTCATTCGTACTTGCCGATACAATACCAATTACTTGCGCATTCGTTGGGTTTTCATCCATCGTTTTTGAGAAATCTGAAGTTGTTACAGTGACCTCTGCAATGATTGGCCCATCGCTGTCTTTTGAGCAGGAAAAGAATGTGAAAAAAATAATAGCTGCTGTTAGTTTGAAAGGTAAAATTCTATTCATTGTTTTATTTTTATAGGCTACAATTGCCGTCTATGATATCTTGTTTTGTTGGGTTGTAGGCATTGTCTTCTACTTGATATTCGCCACCTAAACCATCTTCGACGATAAGAGTTGTAAGGCCGCAAAAATTTGCCAGAACTGGATTGTCACGAATTTCAAGAGAGTTTTGAATTGTGGTGAGATTATTTAAGCCTTCCAGATTTACCAATGAATTATTATACAATATCTTCAATCGACGGTTTATCGCTTGTAAATTCTCCAGTCCATTTAGGGTAGTTAAATTTTGATTTTCTCTAATATTGACGTCAGTTGCAGATATAAGGTTTTGCAATCCATTTAATGTTGTTAGCGAAGGGTTACTATTTATATTTAAATTTCCGGCAACAGAAACATTTTGCAAACCATTTAAGTTTTCGAGGGCCTCATTATATATAATTTCTATCCTATCGGTTGGTGCACTATTTTGCAATCCTTCAATGTTAATCAGTGCATCGTTGTTATCAATTATAATACTTTCTACTGTTGTTAAATTATTGAGGCTGTTCAAATTTAATATCAGTGGGCTTTCTCTCAGGGCGAAGGTCTCTACTGATGATAAATTGCTTATACCATTTAAATTTTGCAATGCAGAGTTACCCCTAAATGCTAATGAACCGCCAATACTTGTTAAATTGCTTAAACCATCAATATTTTGCAGTGCAGGGTTGTCGAATATGCCAAAAGCGTATTCAACAGTCGTTAAATTGTTGAAACCGTCCAAATTCAACAAGGAGTCATTTCCATCGATTAAAATGCTAATGGCATTTTCCAAGCCTGTCAGACCGTCAATATTCCTTAAATTAGGATTGCTGATAATTAAGACATCGCCTACATTCTTCAGATTTTCAAGCCCATCAAGATTGGTCAGACTGGAATTGTTCATGACCCAAAATTCATAAACAACATCCCCAGCTGGTTCTACGGTTCGAACATTGCGTAGACCTTCTACGTTTACAAGAGATGGATTGTCTATCAGGCCAAAATCTTCACCAAAATAAACAATGTTGTCGAGCCCGTCCACATTTGTAAGGTCCGCATTATAGGTAACATAACAATTTTTGGCAACATATTCCAAAGTGTCCAACCCGCTTATATCTGTAATATCTGAATATTCCGGTCCCATAAAAATTCCAATGATTAGCCCGCCGTTAATATGGGTGTAGCCCTGAGCGGCAAAAGCATCCACTTCTACCTGTGTTGTTAATCGCACAAGACCTTGATAAACCTTGTCTTCATATGAATCCGTTATGCCAATGACTACGCTGGCGCTTTCAAAAACTTCGCCATTAGAAACTTTTATGATCCCTGAAATTACGGGATTCGTTTCGTGATTGAAAAGCTCGGAATTCGCAACGGTAAGTTCTCCGGTTTCGCCATTGATGGCGAAAGCCCCGGCGGGGGATTGGGAGGTTATTGAAAAGGAAACCGTTCCTTTATTTGTGCTTCCTTCAACAGTTCCCAACAGTTGTCCATTTTCAGGATGGTTTTGAATGATGACGGAAAAGTTGGCCGTTTGTACAGAAATGGTATTCTCCAGTAAAACTGGCGTATCATCTTTACTGCAGGAAGTTAAAACGACTAAAATTAGCAGTAACGAATATTTAAAAATTGAGATGAACTGTGATTTTATCATTTTGGTTAATTTGTTTTTTTAATCGAATGGATTTATAAACTACAATTGCCATTTAAAATATCTTCCCGAGTAGGGTTATAGGCATTGCCATAAACAATATAAGTATCTCCAGGGCCATTATTTTCGACAACTGTTTGTAAGCCACATAAATTTGTGAGAGAGCTATTTTCAATAATTCTTAAATCATCGCCAATGGTGTCTAGATTATTCAAGGAATCCAAATTTGTTAGTGCCGGATTGTTTTGTATGGAAAAACTAAATTGTACCGTATTAAGATTTTCAAGTCCTGCGATGCTGGACAAATTGGGGTTTTGAGAAATTCCTAAATAATTAACAGTAGTGAGATTATTCAATCCGCTCAAATCAGTTATAGAAGAATTTTGGTAAACATATACCTCGTTCGCTGATTGAATATTTTCCAAACCTTGAAGATTGACCAATGAAGGGTTGTTAGAAACATCAATGATTTCGGCTGCTTGGAAATTGCTTAAAGCACCAATATTTAGTAGAGAGTTATTGAAACGGATATCAATTTCCGCAGTGCTGGAGGAAACATCTTGAAGTTCATCTAAATTGGTTAAAAGATTACAACTTCCGATTGAAAGTAAAGTGCTAATTTGAGTTAAATTCTCCAACCCTTCCAAATTTGGTAAAACATCATTACCGCCAATTTTTAATGTAGAAACCCCAGTGATATTTTCAAAACCTTTCAGACTAGTAAGTTGTTGATTATTTTGTATTTGGATAGATCCAACAGTTATTAACTCGAACAATCCTTGTATATTGATCAGAGATGGATTGTACCCAATGTTTAGAATTCCGCCTATATGGTTAATAGCTAAACCATCCATATTTGATAGAATTTGATTACGGTAAATATTTAAATCCATTGTTACCGTTTTAAGTTTATTCAGTTCCGCCACACTGGTTAAGGAAGGGTTGTCGAAAATATGCAAATGACTTCCCACATATTCCAAATTATGCAAACCAGTTAGATTTGCAAGATCTTCATTGCCCGCAATAAAAAGATTTTCGCCAATGGAAATCAAAGAAGTTAGCGGGCTTAAATCAGTAATATCCGAAAAATCCAATTCATAGCGGGTTCCAATTACTAGTTGTCCGGTTATGTGGGTATAATTGTTGGCACCAAAAGCATTTAATTCGGCTTGGGTTTTTAACCATATCCTGCCATCAAAAACGTTATTATCATCGATGTCCTCGAGATAAATAATCACCAATGCATTTTCAAAAACATTCCCGTTGGAAACCTTTACAGTCCCCGTTAGTATAGGATTTGCCTCGAAATCGAATAAATCTGGATTTACAACCTTGATTTCGCCAGTTGAAGCATCAATTTCAAATGCACCGTTCACAGATTGTTCTGTGATCGAAAATGAAACTGAACCTTGGGATGTACTGCCGTCCACAGTTCCTAAAATTTGTCCTTCAGAAGGCATTTCATCAATAGTTACTAAAAAATCGGCGGCACGAACGGTAATCGCAGAAAGTGATTGATCGTCGGAACTACAGGAATTAAAAAGGATGAAAATAGAAATGAGAAGCAACGTTAAAAAAAAACTCTTCGGTAAATATCGCATTATTAAAGAAATGTTAAAAGTGAGTTTTCAAATATAAAAAAAATCCTGTTACCGAAGCAACAGGATCTTTCCTATTAATCAAATTTATTGTGTTTACTAATAGTAAGTAAATCTTCTAACCTGCGCAATATACTTGGCTAAACGAATTACTTGATGACTGTAACCGTACTCATTATCATACCAAACATAAAGCACCACATTCTTTCCGTCTTCGGTAACAATGGTTGCGTTGCTATCATAAATAGCGGGAGAGCATGAACCAACAATATCGCTGGAAACCAACTCGTTGTTCATAGAATATTGAATTTGCTCTACCAAATCGCCTTCTAAAGCGTATTTCTTCATAGTGGCGTTAATGCCATCTTTAGTAGTTGGCGTTGCTACTTCAAGATTTAAAACCACCAATGAGCCGTTTGGAACAGGAACACGGATGGCGTTACTTGTAAGTTTGCCAGCCAAAACCGGCAATGCTTTAGCAACAGCACTTCCAGCACCAGTTTCGGTAATTACCATGTTTAACGCTGCTGCGCGGCCACGACGGTATTTGCTGTGCATATTGTCTACCAAGTTCTGGTCGTTAGTGTATGCGTGAATTGTTTCCAAATGCCCACGAACAACGCCGAAAGAATCCTCAACGGCTTTTAAAATAGGGGTAATGGCATTGGTGGTACAAGATGCTGCCGAAAAAATATCAACCGTATTGGGGTCGTATTCATTTTGGTTTACACCGTGAACGATATTCGGCACTCCTTTTCCTGGAGCGGTAAGCAATACTTTTGAAGCGCCTTTCGCACTTAAATGACGACTTAATTCTTTGTCATCTCGGAAAGCACCTGTGTTATCGATAATCAAAGCATCTTCAATTCCGTATTTTGTGTAATCAATATCTTCCGGATTGTTTGCTGAAATGATATGAACCATGGTTCCGTTGATTATCAAGGCGCTATTTTCAAGGTCTGTACGCACAGTTCCGGGGAAATCTCCGTGAACAGAATCATACTGAAGCAACGAAGCTCTTTTGTCTAAAACGGTTTGATCCATTTTGCCACGAACCACTATAGCGCGAAGACGTAGTTGATTGCCCTGTCCTGTTCTGGTCATAAGTTCACGAGCCAATAAACGGCCGATACGTCCAAAACCGTAAAGAACCACATCTTTAGGAACAATGTTTTTAGCTTCTTTGGCGTTTTTCAATTTATCTGAAACGAAAGCCAAAGCGTTTGAATATTTATCGTCTTCCAAATGGAACTCGTAGGTAAGTTTACCAATATCCAACTTTGCAGGTGGAAGATCGAGAGTTTTGATAGCCTGTGCAATTTCAACAGAATCGAAAATTGAGATTGGCTTTTGCACGAATTCGCCAGCATATTCGTGAAGTTTCAAAATTTCACTCACATTGCGGTCTATAAGCTGGTTGCGGAAAAGCACCAGTTCAATGGACTTATCGTACCAAAGGTCGCTAATGATTTTAATAAATTCTACTGAAGCTTTTCTGCGGTCAGTTTGAAAAGACAGTTCTTTTTCATAAACGTCATCAAAACTCATAAGGAAGTATGTTTTAGGGGTTTAAATTTGGTGCAAAAGTACTTATTTCAATCGTCGTGCGGAAATAAAAACTGAAAATAAAAACACCGCTGAAAGTTTTAATTTTCAGCGGTGTTAGTTTGAGTTTTTTTTAACTTCTATCTAAAAATAAAAGAGTTAATATTTCCCGCATTGTCCATAAAGGTCATTTTTATTGGTGTTCGGTAGTCGCGCTGAGTCATAATTACCTTTACATCATCAATGTCATTTACTATTTCGTCATTTATTCTTGTGATAATAATTCCTTCCAATTTATATTGGGCAACTTCGGGCGTGAGGGCACGGGTTACCGTAACTCCGTTATTAAGGCCGCGAGCTTTTAACTCTTCCGGAGGGGTATTTTTCACTTCCAAACCAAGATCGTCAATCGAAAAAGTTTCCAATTTTATTAGCTTAACAGGAATTTTCCTTTCATTGCCATTGCGAAGAACGGTTACTTCAACCACATCATTTGGGCGTTTGGAACCTAAATATCCCGAAAGGTCTGCAAATTTTGAAACCTTATAACCATCAAGTTGTTTTATAATATCACCTTCCTTTAAGCCTGCTTTATCGGCGCCGCTACCTTTTTCAATTCCACCTACAAAAACGCCTTGGGTATCCTTGATTCCATATTTTTCAACAATTTGTGGGTTTATATTTCCCACTTGAATTCCTAAAATACCACGTTGTACGTTTCCGTATTCCATGATATCTTCAATCACTTTTCTAGCGTTATTTGAAGGTACTGCGAAGGAATAGCCCACATAACTTCCGGTTTCAGAAGTAATGGCAGTATTAATCCCTATCAATTCGCCTCGTGTATTTACCAACGCACCACCACTGTTTCCGCGATTTACGGCTGCATCGGTTTGTATAAAGGATTGTGGATTGCCATCAAACTGATTTAAATCGCGCGCTTTTGCACTTATAATTCCAGCGGTAACGGTTGAGGTTAAGTTGAATGGATTACCAACGGCAAGAACCCATTCGCCAATTTTTACCGCGTTTGAATCTCCGAAAGGAATGAACGGGAAATCATCATCGCCATCAATTTTCACAAGCGCAATATCCGTGTTTGGGTCGGTGCCTATCACCTTGGCGGTATATGTTTTATTATTGTTCAGCGTTACTTCCAGATTGCTGGCGTTCGCGATCACGTGATTGTTGGTTACTATGTAGCCGTCTGGCGAAATAATAACACCACTACCACTACCAACCATAGCTTTTGGTTGGCCACCACCTTGAAAATATTCCATCATATTTGTGGGCTGCCTACTTACTGTAATGTTTTTAACGTGTACCACTGCGTGGACGGTTTTCTCGGCAGCATCAGTGAAATCGGTATTCATCTCAGCACCGTTTGACGAATAATTTATTGGAATAAAACTTGAGTTTTCCTGTGGAATAAAGGATAGAACTTCCTTATTTTCGATTAATTTGTAACCGCCAAGCGTTACTGCTCCTGCCACTAATGCTACTAGAAATAAACGGATTGTTTGCTTCATTTTAAAAAATTTTTAATTAATACTACTTTAATATATTTCAAAAAACTCTTTGAAAGTTTTTCATTTTTAACTGTTTTAAGGTATTTCCAGTCCTGGGAGAAACGAAGAAAGGAAACACTTTTTGGAGAAACATTTTTTAAATGCTTTCACAAATTTAACAATGGTGGACTGAAAAAAGTATGCCACAAACTGTTATTTAACGTGCATTTAACGTGAAGAATTTTCCTAAACCTGCAATGCCTTTTTATATCTTTGCGCCGTTATGGAATTCACTTTTTATAAATACCAGGGCACGGGCAACGATTTCGTGATTATTGACAATCGGGAATTATTTTTTCCGAAGGAAAACACGGCGCTCGTTGCAAAAATCTGCGACCGACGTTTTGGTGTGGGTGCTGATGGATTGCTGTTGCTGGAGAAGCATCATTCGGCAGATTTTAGAATGGTCTATTATAATAGTGATGGCAATTTAAGTTCGATGTGTGGCAACGGTGGAAGGTGCATTTCGCACTTCGCTAAATTCCTGGGAATCATTTCTGAAAAAACTACTTTTGAAGCTGTGGATGGCATGCACGAAGCCACAGTTGAAAAAGATTGGGTTTCCCTGAAAATGAACGATGTTGAAAAAGTAAACGTTTCCAAAAATTATACTTTTTTAAACACAGGTTCGCCGCATCACGTTGAATTGGTTTCAGATCTAAAAGACGTTGATGTTTTTACAAGCGGAAGAAATATTCGAAATAAAATTTACGGGAAAGAAGGCGCTAATGTTAATTTTGTAGCACAGAATGATGATGCAGTTTTTTCGGTACGAACCTACGAGAGAGGCGTGGAAGATGAAACACTCTCATGCGGGACAGGAGTAACTGCTGTTGCAATTGCAATGTTTGAAATGGGTAAAACTTCTGAAAATAAAGTAACACTTAAAACACCTGGCGGACAATTACAGGTTCGTTTTGAAAAGGATGGTTTGGGCTATAAAAATGTATTTTTAGAAGGACCTGCAAAACAGGTATTTAAAGGAATTTGGAAATGAAAACGTTAAAAGGAGAGAACATATTTCTACGCGCTTTGGAACCCTCCGATTTGGATTTTCTATATCATTTAGAAAACACTGAATCCCTTTGGGAGGTAAGCAATACCACAACTCCCTATTCTAAATATATTCTTCAGCAATATTTAGACAACAGCCATCGAGATATTTACGAAGTAAAACAGTTGCGACTTGTTATCTGTAAAAATGAAACCGAAGCAGTTGTTGGGTTTATCGATCTTTTCGACTTTGAGCCAAAACACAGCAGAGTAGGGATTGGAATCGTTATTTTTTCTGAAGAGGATAAAAGAAAGGGATTTGCTTTGGAAGCGCTAAAACTTACTTGTAATTATGCTTTTAAGCATTTGAACGTGCATCAGATTTTTGCTGGAATCACAGAGAAAAACTTAGGAAGCATCAAACTATTTGAAAAAGCTAATTTCGAAAGAAGTGGCGTTAAAAAAGATTGGATTTTTTCTGAAGGAAAGTATAAAAGTGAATATTTTTATCAACTAATCGCCAATCCCTAATCCCCAAATAAAAATGTATATAAAGAAAATATTAGTAATTATTGTTGTGCTTGGTGCCATTGGTATGGGTGTTTTTGCTTGGTACGTATTTAATACTGCTTTTTCCGGAAACACAGCTTTCAATAATAAGGAAGCACATGTTTATATTTCTACAAATGCTACAATTGAAGATGTTGTTGCTGAACTGGAACCGCTTTTAGAGGATAAAGAGTCGTTTTATGCAGTTGCCGGCCAAAAAAAATATTCAGGAAATATTAAGGCGGGACATTTCATTATAAAAAAGGGAATGACCAATAATGATATTGTGAACACGTTGCGCAGTAGAAATATTCCCATCAATGTAAAGTTTAATAACCAAGAGCGTCTGGAAGATTTGGCGGGTCATATTTCAACCCAAATTGAAGCAGATAGTATTTCACTTTTGGAATCGATGCGCGATCCTGAATTTTTAAAGGAAGTGGGATTGAATAAAGAAACGGCACTTTCACTTTACATTCCAAATACCTATGAGTTTTATTGGAATAGTTCTGCAGAAACTTTTAGAAGCCGAATGAATACCGAATACGAGCGCTTTTGGAACGAATCTAGAATGCAAAAAGCCAAAAAATTAAATCTTTCCAAAGAGCAGGTAATGTCCTTGGCTTCAATTGTTCAAAAAGAAACCGCCAAGGTGGATGAGCGTTCGAGGGTTGCTGGTGTTTACGTAAATAGATTGAAAGTAGGTATGCTGCTTCAGGCCGATCCTACGGTTATTTACGCTATAAAGCGAGAGAGCGGCGATTACAACCAAATTATAAAAAGAGTGCTTTATAAAGATTTAGAACTCGATTCACCCTACAATACCTACAAATATGCGGGCGTTCCACCGGGACCAATCACTATGCCAGACATTTCTTCAATAGACGCAGTGTTAGATCCTGAAAAGCACGATTACTATTACTTTGTAGCCGACGTAACTAACTTTGGATATCACAAATTTGCAAAAAATTTAGCGCAGCATAATGTAAACAAAGTGGAATATGTGCGGTGGGTTAACAGCCAGGGATTGAATAGATAGTATTGTTGAACCTTCCTAAAGCTAGAGCTTATCTGCTGTAATTCTTTTTTCACGGTTGGCTATTTCCCAAGCAGTATAGAAAATTAGTTGGGCGCGCTTTGTCATTAAATCATACTCTATCTTATCGGGAGTGTCTGTAATTTTATGATAATCTTCGTGAACACCATTAAAATAGAAAATAATTGGAACATTGTTTTTTGCGAAGTTATAATGATCGCTTCGGTAGTAAAAGCGGTTGGGGTCGTTAGGGTCATCAAACTTATAATCCAACTCCAGATTTGTATATTTTTCGTTCATCGCTGTGGAGACATCCTGTAATTCCTGGCTTAATCTGTTGCTTCCTATTAAATAAATATAATTTGGAGTGTCTTTTTTTTCAGGATCAATTCTGCCAATCATATCTATATTGAGGTTGCAAACAGTGTTTTCCAATGGAAATATCGGGTTTTCTGTGTAATATCTAGAGCCGTAAAGACCAATTTCCTCGCCTGTAACGTGAAGAAATAAAACGGAGCGCTTAGGCCCATTACCATCTTTGGCGGCTTGCTGAAAGGCCTGCGCGATTTCTAATATAGCTACCGTTCCGCTTCCGTCATCATCGGCACCGTTGAAAACATTTCCATTATTGTCCATCCCAACGTGATCCAAATGGGCAGAGATTATAACAACTTCCTCTGGCTTTTCAGAACCTTCAATAAAGGCAAGTACATTTTCGGAAGATTTAGGGTCTCTCGTTCCTTCAAAAAAACTGGCAGGAACATTCTGATAATAGTTGTTTTTTTCAATGGGGGACTCGATGCCTTCGTCCATATAGAAATTCCGGATATACTCCGAAGCCAGCTTTTGCCCCTTGCTTCCGGTCATGCGCCCTTCCATGGCATCACCCGCATAAACATAAAGGTGTTTTTTAAGGTCTTGGGCAGTGATAGTGTTTGCGTAATCACTACTTGTCTTTTTCTGGGCAGCACTTTGATGAGTTGCGTTACAGGACAGAAATAACGGTGAAAAAAATAGGTATAAAATAATCTTCATAAAAAAAAGTAACAGATGTTATTCAAATGAAATAAGTTCGTAGTCTTCGGGAGCCAAACCGTCTTCGCCTATTTTTTTATAATTCATGGTATGGGTTTTTACCACTTCATTACCTTCGCTATCTTGGGATTTCACGGTAATTTTAACCAAGTAGGTAAGCCCCATGGACGCTTCGCCGTTAGAAGTTTCTTTTACTTCAATGTTTTCGTCATTAAATTTTGTTCCTTCAGGAAGTTGCAATTTTTCACTGGCATCTCTTTTGGCCAATTCACGCACTACCTCGGTCTGTTTATTATCTGTAGAACAAGCAACTATCAGAAGTGTAATAAATATGAATACTATCTTTTTCATAAATACGTATTTAGTTTTGAGGTAAAGATAAATTAAGTTGGACTTCTTAATGCAAAAGTTTTGCAAAAAAAGGGAGAAGCTTGTTTATAGCTGAATAATAGAAATTACAATTCTTATATTTGCTGAAAATAGAAATACATGAAGGTAGAACAGATTTATACAGGGTGTCTTTCGCAAGGCGCATATTATATTGAAAGCAACGGAGAGGCAGCTATTATAGACCCTTTGCGCGAAACAAAGCCTTATTTGGAACGCGCAAAAAATGATAACGCTAAGATTAAGTATATTTTTGAAACTCACTTTCACGCAGATTTTGTGAGTGGTCATATAACCCTTGCCCGGCAGACGGGTGCATCCATAGTCTATGGACCGCACGCAAATCCTTCTTTTGAAACCATTTTGGCAAAAGATGGCGAAACATTTAAAATCGGCAATGTAAGCATCACCGCAATACATACGCCGGGCCACACGATGGAAAGTACCACCTATTTGCTCAAGGATGAAAACGGCAAGGATTACGCAATCTTTAGCGGTGACACACTTTTTTTGGGCGATGTGGGCCGTCCCGATCTTGCCCAAAAAGCTAATGAAGTTACTCAAGAGGATCTTGCGGGTATTTTGTTTGACAGTCTTCGAAAAAAAATTATGCCATTGGCTGATGATGTAATAGTTTATCCTGCACACGGCGCTGGTTCTGCCTGTGGAAAAAATATGATGAAGGAAACCGTGGATACTTTGGGCAACCAAAAGAAGATGAATTATGCCTTGCGTGCAGATATGACCCGTGATGAATTTATAAAGGAGGTAACTGATGGTTTAGCCCCGCCACCGCTTTATTTTCCAATGAATGTAAAAATGAACCGCGAAGGTTACACAGACTTTGATGAGGTAATTTCTCAAGGAACGAGATCCTTAGATACTGAAACTTTCGAGCGGATAGCCAATGAAACCGAAGCAATTATTCTGGATGTGCGCAGTCAAACTGAGTTTATTGATGGACACATTCCCCGTTCTATCTTTATTGGTTTAGATGGAGGTTTTGCTCCTTGGGTGGGCGCCCTACTTGCAGATGTGGAGCAAAAAATTTTACTGGTAGTTTCTCCGGGAAGGGAAGAAGAAGCAGTAACAAGATTATCGCGTGTAGGTTTTGATAAGACATTGGGTTATTTATGCGGAGGAATTGAAGCTTGGAAACAAGCTGGAAAGGAAATTGATGCTTTGGAATCTGTTGATGCTGAAATCTTGAAGAATGAATTAGAGAATAATGTTCCAGTTTTTGATGTTCGGAATGATGGCGAATTTTTTGGGGCGCACCTTCCCACAGCTAAACATACGCCACTTGGTTTCTTGAATGATTATGTAAACCAATTTCCTGAGAATGAAAAATTCTACCTGCACTGCGCTGGTGGATATCGTTCGGTAATTGCCGCTTCAATTTTAAAGAGCAGAGGAATCCACAATGTTATCGATGTGGCCGGCGGTTTTGCCGCCATTAAAAACGCTGGTATCTCAGTGGTATAGTTCAAAATATAAATATTTTAAAAACGACCTCATAATTCTTGTTATGAGGTTTTTTTAATGCGCTATTTCGGCTTCATTTCTATAGCGTATATTATTTTGAGAGTTTCTTAAAATGCTTTTTTTTATAGCTTATTGATGTTCGTAGAAAATTGTTAATCAGTGAGTAAGGTTATTTTGTTAAACTTTTCTGAAAAAAGATTAAACAAAATACTTTATTTATTATTTTTATTCCGAACTAAAAACTATTTATTATGAAAAAAATTTTACCGATTATTGCAACTGTTTTGTTTTCAATCAGTTCAATTGCCCAAACAGCCCGTGTACAAGTAATACACAACTCCGCCGATGCGGCTGCAGCGACTGTTGACGTTTACGTAAATGCTGACTTAGCATTAGACGATTTTGCCTTTAGAACTGCCACTCCGTTTATTGATCTTCCCGCGGGTGTGCAAATTGAATTATCTGTGGCGCCAGGGAATAGCACAAGTGTTGGTGACGCATTATTGACAGTTCCCGTAACCCTAACCGCAAATGAAAAATATATTGTGGTGGCAGACGGTATTGTTAGCCCAACTGGCTATAATCCTGCACCTCCATTAACTTTGCAGGTATTCGCAATGGCCCGTGAAATGGCTGGAAACTCTGGAGAAGTGGACCTATTGGTACATCACGGTTCTACAGATGCACCTACTGTTGATGTAGTTGAGACAGGTGTTGGAGCTGGTACTTTAGTTGACGATATTACATATTCTGAATTTCAAGGTTACCTTACCGTTCCTGAGAACGATTACATTCTAGAAATTAGAGATGCTACTGGAACTGTTGGGGTAGCGGCTTACCAAGCCCCGCTTGCTACATTGAGTTTGGGAGGTACTGCGCTAACAGTTTTGGCTTCAGGATTTTTAAATCCAGCCCAAAACTCTAACGGTCCTGCTTTTGGATTGTATGTGGCGACCGCTCTTGGAGGTGCGCTTTTGGAACTTCCATCTGCTCCACTTGGAGTGGAAGAATTTAATGCTTCATCATTTACAATTTATCCGAACCCGGCCAATGAAAAACTTAATATTAATGTTGCGGGAATGGATTTAGGTCAGTACACGGTTTCAATAACCGACATGCTAGGACGCGTAATTACAAATAGCGCAATTAATATTGATAATACCATCAATGTAAATAATTTAAGTGAAGGTATTTATAACCTTACTGTATTGGATGGCAACAAAGTAATGGTTAGTAAGAAGTTTGTTAAGAATTAGGCAGACGTTAGTTAAACCAAAAAGCCCTGGAAAGTTAACTTTCCAGGGCTTTTATCGTTCTTCTTTCTCATAAAGATGATAAATTAATCATCTGCAAGATCTTCCAAAGTTTTAACTCGGTTTAATGTATCATGGATTTCTGAAGCTTGCTTGTTAAGCACACTGGAAATGTTTGGCGGAAAATTCTGTTCTTTCAATTTTTCGTCGTACTCTTCCCAACTCGCTTTTTCACCGCGAATGCACTCTTCAAGAACCGCCTCGTCTGTATTTCCAGCAACGGCACTTTTAATATCTATCCAAGTTCTGTGTAAATCGCCAGTTAAGCTTCCGCTTTCTTTTGGTTTTTCATTAAGATTACGAATTTCATTGTCAAGCTCTGTGGCAAAACGATTGCGCTGTGCCGCTTGGTGCTTTAGGAAATTTTTCAAGTTGGCATTCTTAGCGTCTTCCATTGCCTTTGTGAATCCCTTTTGTGCATCGTAATTTTTTTCCAAAAGCTCCTGAAGGTTATCAACGAGTTTATCGTGATTGTGTTCTTTTGCTTTTTCGTTTGTAGTTTTCATAGTTTTTCGTTTTAAGTTTTGAATAAAGATACATTTCAGAATAGCGGAAACTTCTTATCATTTTCACAATTGAGAAGTGTTTAACGATAGGTGTTAAGTTTTTTAGGATTTATTTATTCAACTTCATTTTATAATTATATATTAAAGAGGAGGGTATAATTGTCCATATTTATTAAATTTCAATAAAAAATATGGACGTACGCTCAAACGAGCCATTTTGGCTTATAAAAAATTCTTTACCGCAAAGCTATCCTTCTCTTCAAAAATCTATTTCTTCCCAAGTATTAATTGTTGGAGCTGGAATTACGGGTGCGTTGGTAGCTT
The DNA here is from genome assembly GCF_007997135.1 of Aequorivita lipolytica. GTDB lineage: Bacteria > Bacteroidota > Bacteroidia > Flavobacteriales > Flavobacteriaceae > Aequorivita > Aequorivita lipolytica. Next base: position 27,019 of record NZ_VORU01000004.1, read on the forward strand.
ACAAACTTATTGCCGAGGGCAAGAAAATAATAATGGTAGATCGTCGGGACATCTGCAATGGCAGCACTGCCGCAAGTACTTCCATGCTTCAATATGAAATTGATGTGCCACTGCATAAATTAATAGAGCAAGTAGGATTGACCTGTGCTGTTTCAAGTTATCAGAATTGTGAAAAATCCATAAGTGAACTTAAAAAGATTGTAAAAGACTTAAAATGTGATTGTGGCTTTGAAGAAAAAAGAAGCGTCTATTTTGCAACTTCAAAAAAAGATATTTCCTTTTTAAAGAATGAATTTGAAGCTAGAAAAGAACACGGTTTTAATGTGAAATGGCTTTCAAAAGAAGAATTGGGCAATCTAGGCCTTAAGGCTTACGCAGCTATTGAGTCAAAATCCGGCGCTGTAATGGATGTATATAAATTCGCAAATGCACTTCTAGAATTTTGCTCAGATAAAGGATTGGAAATCTATGACAGAACGGACGTTGTGGAAATTAAATCTAAAGACGGAAAATTAATTGCAAAAACCAATGATGGTTTCAGCATAGAAGTGGAAGATGTAGTTAACTGTACAGGTTATGAAAGTACCAAAACCGTGAAGGAAGATATAGTCTCTTTAAAAAGCACTTTTGCGTTGGCTTCGGAAGCATTTGAAACAACTCCGAAAGCCTTCAAAAAACATATTTATTGGAATACAGATTCGCCATATTTATATTTTAGAAACACCGATGATGGTCGTATTGTAATGGGCGGCGGCGATCGTGACTTTAAAAATGCTACCCGCCGCGATGCTTTGCTTCCAAAGAAAGAAAAGGAACTCACCAAAAAATTTCAGAAATGTTTTCCCGACATACCTTTTATTGCAGATTATTCGTGGGCCGGTACTTTTGGGGAAACAAAGGATGGCTTGCCCTATTTCGGAAAACCCGATGCCGGAAAGAACGAACATTATATTTTAGGCTTTGGCGGCAATGGCATTACCTTTAGTGTAATGGGAATGGAAGCAATTGTTCATTCAATCAATAAAACGCCCCATCCTTATCTGGAATATTATAAGTTTAATAGATAATTGATTTACAAATTTATAAAAACTAAAATTATGGAAAAATGGTTTGAAGCATCAACAACGTCATTGATTGCTATTGTATTAACTGCGCTTGGAATCTACATTGCCACAATTCTATTTACAAGATTGGCTGGCAAACGAAGTTTTTCAAAAATGAGCAGTTTTGATTTTGCAATGACAGTTGCCATTGGTTCTATTATTGCCACAACAGTATTATCAAAATCAGTGAGTTTGCTGCAGGGTGTGGTGGGAATGGCCGCTGTTTATGCACTCCAGATTTCTATCGCTATGTTACGGCGCTTTAAAATTGTACAAAAGCTGGTAGATAACGAACCTCTGCTTTTAATGGATGGCGAAGAAATTCTGCATGAAAACCTAAAAAAGGCACGAGTTACAGAGGCAGATTTGCGTTCCAAGCTTCGCGAAGCAAACGTTTTGGAACTATCGCAGATACGTGCGGTAATCTTTGAATGTACGGGAGATATTGCCGTTCTGCACAGCAAAGATAATGAGGTAAGCGTGGAAGATTGGTTACTTAAGGATGTGGAACGATAGGTGTTAATTCTATTTTAATTTTTTGAATACATCAATAAGATTCTGTAACTTTTCATTTCACTAAAAAAGAAATATCATGGACAAGAAAGAAAAGAATTTGGAACAGGAAAAACAAAGCAAAAAAGAGCAAGCTATCAACAAAGGAGCTACTCATGGTAAAGAAGTGAACCCGCAAGTAAAGCAAAAGCAGGAAAAGCACCAACCGCGCGATAATGCGTAATAATATTTAGCAAGAATATAAACCTCATAGCCTATGAAAGCTATGGGGTTTTTTATTTTTCTCATCTAATTGACTAACTCGAAACATTATAATTTCTTCAATAAGTTTCCAAGGCATTTCGCTAGCCAGTGGAAATTGAATGGATCCTTTTCCAGTTTTATAATTTGAAAGTTTTTTTTGAAAAGCCTTATTTCCAGAAGGAAGCGCGTAAAACCCAATATGACTTTTATATCCAGCAAAATAGACCAATGGCTTTCCGTTAAGTTTGAATGCTGGCATGCCGTAACTCATGGTTTCTTCGGCAGCTGGAACAGTTTCCTTTATTTTTTCGCGAATTAGTTTCAAAACTTCAGCGACATTTTCTGAAAACTGGTTTATGTATTCTTCAGTATTCTTAGGTTTTGAATCCAGCATTGTTTACGATATCCGTTTCAGAATTTTTCGAGCTCTAGCTTGGTAGCCCGCACTTTTGTTTGGCGCATTTTCAGTAAGGATATTCCGTAATTCGGGATAGATCCAATCCCCCATTTTATCTTGGCCCAGATAATAAAGTGCGTCCATTGCTGGAGCCTGACAGGCAACTTTTTGATTGGTAATTAACCAATCGAAGCAACACTCGGTCATTATTTTTCGCTGGTCCTTGCTTAAAATATTTCTAAAATAGGTGTATTTAAGCATATAATGTTCATAGCAGAGTATCTTGCAAATTTTAGCACATGACCGGAGCGCTGAGTCATTTTTAATATTAGGAAGTTGTTCAAAGAACAAATACATATACTTAAAAAAGAGTAGGGGTTTGCGCTCACAAATAATCTCCAAAACCCAAGCAGCTTTAACCAGAAGTTCACTATCTGGCGTGAAACACCACTGTAGTGTTTCGCGAACGTAATGTGGTTTTTTGACTATCCAAGAGGCAATTTCCTGTCTTTTTTTCCGACCGCTGTCAACCTCCATCAATTTTACCTTTAAATCTTCGGGAAGCATAGCTTTTCTATTTTAAAAGTTCAACAACTTTTGGAACTCCGCTTGAAGCATTTTCCGCAAAAATGGTAATTCTTTTTGTTTCTGAAATTGAAGGTTTTGGATCGACGAAATATATTTTTGCATCGTCTTTTGCATATTGCACCAACCCCGCGGCGGGATAAACCTGCATTGAAGTTCCCACGATAATAATTACATTTGCTTGTTCAACAATTTCTACTGCAACTTCAATCATTGGTACCATTTCGCCAAACCAAACTATGTGCGGGCGCATTTGGTGGTTGTGCTCGCAGAAGTCACCCATATTCAAATCTTCTTTCCAATCTAAAACCAAATCTTCATCAAAAGTGCTTCTCACTTTTAGCAATTCTCCGTGCAAATGAATCACATTAGTACTACCAGCCCGCTCGTGCAGATCGTCCACATTTTGCGTTATTATACTAACATCGTGGTTTTTTTCAAGATTCGCCAAAGCGATATGCGCGGCATTTGGCTGAACCGTCAATAATTGCCTTCTTCGTTGGTTATAAAAATCCAGCACTAAAAAAGGATTGCGTTCAAAACCATCGGGCGAAGCAACTTCCATTACATCGTGTCCTTCCCAAAGACCGTCGCTGTCCCGAAATGTTTTTATTCCGCTTTCTGCGCTTACGCCTGCGCCGGTGAGTACTGCAATATTCATTATTGAGTTATTTAGTTACTAAGTTATTTAAAATTGGCGATTTTAGAAACAATCATTTAAACTAATAACTTTTATCTTAGCGAAATCGAAATCGAAATCGAAATCGAAATCGAAATCGAAATCAACAAATAACCCAATAACTTTGGATACGGAATTATTAAAACACCTTCAAACCTACCTTACGGAGCATAGAAATAACCGCTTTCAAAAAGTGATTTCTGAGCGGACACGCCATTTTACCGTAGTTACCGAAGATGTTTACCAGCTTCATAACACCAGTGCTGTAATGCGAACTTGCGATGTTTTCGGCATTCAGGATTTAAACGTAGTTGAAGAGAAGGTGAGTAAAAGAATTGATAAGGAAATTGCAATGGGTGCCCAAAAGTGGGTCGATCTTAAAAGATACCATTCAATAAAAGAGTGCATAAAAGATTTGAAGAATAACGAGTATCAAATCCTCGCAACCACACCCCACGATAATTCCACAATGCTTCACGATTTTGATGTTTCAAAAAAGAGCGCCTTTTTCTTCGGAAAAGAAAGCGATGGTTTGAGCGATACGGTAATGAATGCAGCCGATGGTTTTCTGAAAATCCCAATGTATGGTTTTACCGAGAGTTTAAATATTTCGGTTTCCGCAGCGATTATTTTGCAAAGTGTAGTTTCAAAAATGAAGCAGAGCGATGTAAATTGGCAACTTTCTAAAGAAGAAAAGTTTGAACTTGAAATGCAATGGTTAAAGAAAACGATTAAGGCTTCGGAGGAGATAATTGAGCGGTATAATTCTGAAAATTCCAAATCACAAGAACCAAATTCCAAATAAAATTCAATCCTTCGACTGCGCTCAGGAAGACAAATGAAAAAATCAAAAATCGTCAATCTAAAATTGTAAATCAAAATGAAACTCGTCTTCGCCACCCACAATAAAAATAAATACATTGAAGTAAAAACAATGCTTCCCAAACACATTGAATTGCTAAGTCTGGACGATATTGGCTGCAATGAAGAAATTGAAGAAACCGCCGATACCATTGAAGGCAATGCTATTTTAAAAGCAAACTATGTACGTGATAATTATAAGCTGGATTGTTTTGCAGATGATACAGGGCTGGAAGTAAAATCGCTCAACAACGAGCCAGGTATTTACAGTGCTCGTTATGCTGGAGATTCTCATAATTCAGAAGCCAATATTAAAAAGTTGCTGAAAAATTTGGAAGGAAAGGAAGACCGTTCTGCAAGATTTAAAACTGCAATAGCCCTTACATTGAACCGTTCAGAAATTATGTTTTTAGGAATCTGCGAAGGCGAAATAACCAAAGAACTTCGCGGCGAGTCTGGCTTCGGCTACGACCCAATCTTCCAACCAAAAGGCTTCGATAAAACCTTTGCCGAAATGACCCTAACCCAAAAAAGTAAAATAGGCCACCGCGGAAAAGCAATGCGCCAATTGATTGACTATTTATCTAAATGATTTGCAATTTTAGATTGACGATATTCGATTGATAATTACATCCATCATCGGTCATCCAGCCCCCGTCATAAATAAATCTACAATCGTACATCGTAAATCATAAATAAAACACTACTTTTGCGCCCTTGAAAAATCCATAGCCAAAGGCTTTTGGTTTTCAAGAAAAATCCTCAGGGTGAGGGGTGTTATAGTGAAGCTGTCCGTTTTTTATATGTCCAGTCGCTTCCCGTTAGCACACATATAAAAACATAATTTAATAAAATGACAGCATTTAAAGCACTCGGCTTAGAAGAACATCTTCTAAAAGCCATCGCCGACATGGGTTTTGAAACCCCTTCAGAAATTCAGGCAAAAGCAATCCCAATCCTTTTAGAGCGCGAAACCGATATGGTTTCATTAGCCCAGACAGGAACTGGTAAAACCGCAGCATTTGGTTTCCCAATGTTGCAAAAAATAGACTTAAAGAGCCGCACTACCCAAGGTCTTATCCTTTCGCCAACGCGCGAACTTTGTCTTCAAATTACAAATGAAATGATAGCTTATGGAAAGTATATGCCGGGGCTTAACGTAACCGCTATTTACGGTGGCGCAAGCATTACCGACCAAGCGCGTCAGATTAAAAAAGGCTCGCAGATAATCGTTGCTACGCCAGGCCGTATGAAAGATATGATTGGCCGTGGTTTGGTTGATATATCAAAAATTGAATATTGCGTGCTAGATGAAGCAGATGAAATGCTCAACATGGGCTTTTATGAAGATATCACCGAAATTCTTTCGCATTCGCCGAAGGAAAAAAGCACTTGGCTTTTCAGCGCGACAATGCCGAAAGAAGTTTCTACGATTGCAAAGAAATTTATGCGTACTCCGGTTGAAATCACCGTGGGAACAAAAAACGTAGGTTCAGACCAAGTTTCGCACGAATATTATTTAGTAAATGCCCGCGACCGTTACAGCGCATTGAAACGTTTGGCAGATGCTAACCCAGAAATTTTCTCTGTAATTTTCTGTAGAACAAAACGCGACACCCAAAAAGTTGCCGAGCAGCTTATTGAAGACGGTTACAATGCAGCGGCACTTCACGGAGACTTAAGCCAAAGCCAGCGCGATACGGTAATGAAATCATTCCGTGCCCGCCAAATTCAAATGCTGGTTGCAACAGACGTTGCCGCCCGTGGAATTGATGTTGATGATATTACACACGTAATAAATTATCAATTGCCAGACGAAACTGAAATTTACACCCACCGTAGCGGCCGTACCGGTCGTGCAGGAAAAACGGGTATTTCTATGGTTATTGTTTCAAAAAGTGAAGTGCGAAAAATTCACACTATTGAAAAGATGATTCAAAAGAAATTCATAGCAAAGGAAATTCCTTCTGGAATGGAAATCTGTGAAGTGCAAATGTTTCACTTGGCAAACAACATTAAAGACACTGCAATAAATCCTGAAATCAACTCTTATCTTCCGAATATAAACGAAGTATTAGCAGATTTTTCAAAGGAAGAACTTATTCAAAAAGTATTTTCGGTAGAGTTTACCCGCTTCTTGAATTACTACAAAAACAGTAAAGACCTTAATATTTCCGGAGGTGGCGAACGCAATTTCTCAGAAGAAGATAATAAAGACAGCACGCGCTATTTCTTAAACATTGGAAGCAAAGACGATTTCGATTGGATGAGCTTGAAGGATTTCCTTCGCGATTTACTTCAACTTGGAAAAGACGACGTTTACAAAGTAGATGTAAAAGACAGTTTCTCTTTTTTCAATACTGATACTACACATCAAGAAGTAGTGATGGGCATTTTCCAGGATTTCAAACTTGAAGGAAGACAGATCAATATTGAAATTTCAAAAGATACAGGTCGAAGCAAAGGCAGAAGCGGCGGCGGCGGACGCGATCGCGACCGTGGCAAAAGAAGAGGTGATAGAAACGATCGTGGTGATAGAGGAGACCGTGGCGATAGAGGCGATAGAGGCGGAGATCGTGGTGAACGCAAAGGAAGCTTCAAAAAACGTAGCGGCGCTTCAAGCAGTAGCGACAAACCAGCTTTTAAAGGCAAAAGCCGAAGAAGCAGCGAACGTCCAGAAACCAAAGGTACAGGCGGCAGACGCAGAAGAAAGGATTAATGAGTTCGGGAGTTTAAGAGTTTAAGAGTTTATGAGTTTAGAAGTTTAAAAGTTTAAAAGTTTAATTGAACTTTCAAATCCCAAATCCCAAATCCCTAATCCCTAATCCCTCGATTTCGATTTCAATTTCAATTTCAATTTCAAAAGATTAAACTTTAGTACCACATTAACGTCTATATAAGTATATTTACGGGCCTTTTACAACGAGGCCCGTTTTTTTTAAACTTATGCAAGCCTTCAATTTTCTGCAGGAATACATATTAGAAAACGACTGTGTACGGCTTACTCCGCTACACAATTATGATATTGATAGGCTTCAGTATTTCTCTGAGAATGAACCAGAACTTTGGAAATATTCCCTTCAACCTGCAAACGGTTACGAAAATTTGAAAACCTACACAAATTTCGCTTTGCAGAGCCGGAAAGAAGAAACTTCGTACCCCTTTATTGTTTTCGACAAACGCACCCAGCAAATTGCCGGCAGTACCCGTTTTTATGATTTTCAACAAAACCATAATACCGTTCAACTAGGTTACACTTGGTATGGCAAGCAATTCCAAGGAACTGGGCTCAACAAACAGTGCAAAATGCTTATGCTAGAGTTCGCTTTTGAAAAACTTGGCATAGACCGTGTAGAGTTTCGCGCAGACGCAAACAACCAGCGTAGCATTGCTGCAATGAAGAGCATTGGTTGCACAGTGGAAGGTATTTTGCGAAACAACTGCGCAGCACCCAATGGAAGGCGAGATAGCATCGTTTTAAGTATTTTGAAAGATGAATGGTTTGATAGCGCAAAAGAACAATTAAAATCTAAAATTGAAAAAGAAAGGAAGGTTTCGCCACAGTGAAATTTTTCCGTATATTAATTCCCTATATGACACGATTTATCCTACTTATCACTCTTCTCTTTATCGCCGCAAACTCCTTTGCACAAGATAACAACATCATTAAGGGAACGGTGATGAACGATGCAGATGATAATCTGCTAGAAAACGTAAACATCGTAAACCTAAACCAAGTTAAGGGAACGACCACTAACGAGAAAGGAGAGTTTTCCATTAAAGCTGCTGTTAACGACACGCTGTTCTTTTCATACCTTGGTTTTAAATCCCTTCGCGTTCGCGTAACCAATGACTGGCTCAAGTTTGGCGACATAAAAGTAAAGATGACCGAGCTAGGTATTGCGCTGGAAGAGGTTGTAGTAAGACCAGTGCAACTAACGGGTTATGTAGAAATTGACGCAAAGCTCATTCCTATTTATGATAATTACCGTTACAGAATTTCGGGCCTGAACACAGGCTACGAAGGCGGAAGCAATCAGCCCGGCGCAGTCAGCAAAGTACTCAGCTCCATTTTTAATCCAGCAGATTTCCTCTATAACGTTTTCGGAAAGCGACCGAGACAGATGAAAAAACTCCGCCAAATGAAGGAAAACGATGAAATACGAAACCTCCTTCAAAGCAAATTCGACCGCGAAACATTAATGGCCGTACTTCAACTGGAACGCGCTGACATAGATGAAATACTAAATAAGTGTAGCTATTCAAAAGACTTCATCCGCACTGCAAATGATCTTCAAATTCTTGACGCGATCAGCGGTTGTTATGAAGAATACAAGATTTTGAATAGGGATAAGTAGTTTGAAAATTGAAATTGAAATGGAAATCGAAATTGAAATCGAAAAATTGAAGATAAATGTCGTTCCTGTAAAACTTGATGAATTAACTTAGAATCAATTCCTCCATTGAAGGGGGGGGGGGCAAGGAGATGTTCATGATGCAAATAAAATCACAAATATGAACCAAATCATAACCGCCCAGCGTAACTTCTTCAACTCTCAAGCCACAAAAAATCTTCACTTTAGAAAAGCACAGCTTAAAACCCTTCAAAAAGCCTTAGAACAAAACGAAGCCCTGCTTCACGAAGCTATTTACAAAGACTTTAAAAAGTCTGAGTTCGATAATTACAGCACTGAACTCTCTCTACTTTACAAAGACATTAAAGAAGCCCGAAGCAGTATTTTCCAATGGGCAAGCAGAAAAAATGTTTCCACGGGCATCCTCAATTTTCCAGCTTCCAGTTACATTATTCCAGAACCCTTAGGCGTTTGTTTGGTTATCGGCGCGTGGAATTATCCATACCAACTTTCCTTCGCTCCAGTCATTGCGGCGATAGCAGCTGGAAATACTGTAATACTAAAACCCAGCGAGCTGCCTACAAACACTGCCGCTGCAATGGCAAAAATTGTAAAGGAAAATTTTGACCCAGCCTTTTTCACAGTGGTTGAGGGCGGAGTAGAGGAGACTCAAGAACTTTTAAAGCAGAAATTCGACAAAATATTTTTCACCGGTAGCACCAAAGTAGGCAAGATAGTCTACAAAGCAGCCGCCGAAAACCTTACTCCCGTAACTCTGGAACTCGGCGGGAAAAGTCCCGCTATCGTCACAGAAAGCTGCAATCTAAAAGTATCTGTAAAACGATTGGTCTGGGGAAAATTCCTAAACGCAGGCCAAACGTGCATTGCGCCAGATTATGTTCTAGTTCACAAAAGCATCGAACAGCAATTCCTCGAACAGACCAAAGAGGAAATCATCAGCCAGTATTTCTCTTTTGAAAATGATAACTACGTTCAAATTATAAATGACAGAAATTTTGAGCGCCTCTCCAAAATGCTCGTCCCCGAAAAAATATATTACGGTGGCGAAACCAATGCCGAAACCCGCTACATTCAGCCCACCGTAATGCAAAACGTAACTATGGAAGATGCCGTTATGCAGGAAGAAATCTTCGGTCCCATCCTTCCCGTTCTCACTTACGAAACTATAGAAGAAGCAATAGCCAAAGTAAACAGCCTCCCAAAACCCTTATCCTGCTATCTGTTTACAAAAAGCAGTTCCATAAAGAAGAAAATTTTAAAAGAAATCTCTTTCGGCGGCGGCGCTATTAATGAAACCTTGATGCACCTCAGTAACTCGAATCTTCCCTTTGGCGGCGTAGGCCGCAGTGGCATCGGCAGCTATCACGGCCACACAGGCTTCAAAACTTTTACACATTACAAAAGCGTCATGGATAAACCCACTTGGCTTGATCCATCCATCCGATACTCCCCACACACCCCATTTAGGTTGAAGTTGATGCGGTGGTTTATGAAGTTTTGAAATATTTATTAGAAATTATTCCTTTATAATTTTTTGCACAAAAGAACCAGCATCGGTTGCTATCCTCAAAAAATACATCCCACTTTGAAGTGTTGAAATATCTATTCGCTGGATGTTTCCTTCTAATTGAAGCACTTTTTTTCCCAGTAAATCAAAGACACCTATACTAATAATGGTTTTAGTTTTGGGGTTTATATAAATTAATCCCTTAGTAGGGTTTGGATAGACCGTTAAAGAGTTTATTTGATTTTCTTCTACCGATAAAATAGTATAATTTTCATACCAAGCTATTTTGTTAGCGTTTTGATCGGCAATAAATACGTCCAAATCGCCGTCATTGTCAATATCGGCTGCATAAACATCCCTCGGAAATACCAAATTACTGTCAATACTATTTTTGGTGCTGAATGAACCGAGCCCATCTAAATTTTCAAACCAAACTACTTCCCCACCAAAAGGATCCACACTAGTAGCGAGTACATCATTATCCCCATCATTGTCAAGGTCTGCAACATAGACTGCGTATGGTTTGGATAAGGTATTGGTTATTATATTTTTTGATCCAAAATTTCCAAGACCATCTAGATTTTCATACCACGCAACTTCATTAATATATGGGGTTGCTGAAAAAATATCCATATCGTTATCCCCATCCACATCTGCAGCAAAAACGGTATTGGCATAAAAGCCCATCTCAAGTACAATATGCATTGTCCCAAAAGTGCCCTGCCCATCCATATTTTCCATCCAGAATATTTGCGCGGGTTGTCTCGCATTACCCAAAATGTCCATATCTCCATCCCCATCCATATCAACTGCCACAACGGAGCGTGAAGAGTCAATTATATTATTAATTATTTTTGGAGCGCTAAAATTTCCTTGTCCATCAAGGTTTTCATACCACGCTAAGCCAGAGTTATTTGATGCTGAAACAACATCCATATCGCCATCATTATCTATATCTGCTCCAATAGCATCATGTGCACCATCTGCGGTATTCGAAATGATATTTCTAGGGCTAAAGTTGCCTAAACCATCTAAGTTTTCATACCAAGAAATAATATCTAAAAATACAGTGGCTCCAATAACGTCCAAATCACCATCATTATCTAAATCGGCTAAGTTAATTCTGTATGTTTCACTCATCGTTCCAATTAGATTTATGGATCCAAAATCACCGTTGCCATTTGTGTTTTCTAACCAAGCGAGGTTATAGGGAGTTGCCAAAGATCTTGCAGCTAGTGCCACATCCATATTTCCATCACCATTAATATCGCCGCATACTACTCTTACTGGCAAATTTGCCTCGGTTGTAATTAGCTGTTGGGAACCAAATTGAGCTGTACTTTTAAGGTTAAATAGAATAATAGCAATTATATATGTATATTTTATCATAATTTTTTATAAATAAACAGCCCCAAAATTTGAGGCTGTCCTTTAGTTTTGGGTTATCAATTTCCTGTTTTGTAAATTACCGTCTCTTCATCAACCCCATTGCCATAATTTGTCTCTATTTTATAAAGACCATTATCTAAGTTTGGTATTAATTGAGGGTCTGTAATCTGAGTAGAGTCTTTTTGGGTAATTGTAACATTGGCATTTAAAATATTATCGTTAAACCGGATAACCTTTCCTCCCAGTATCGGTGGTGTTTGATAATTATCATAACATTTTTGGACTGAAGTAGCTCCAAAAGCCTGATCTATTTCGTGGATAATTATCGCCGAATGGTTTGGATGATAAATCTGGTTGTAAAGGGTCAAATACTTATCTACATGTTTTACAACATGACCTGGCTCTACGCTAAAGTTTGGATCACCGTATTCAGCAGGCTGAATATATTCGCAACAACATTCTATAAAATCATAAGTAAATCCGGGTTGGAACATGGGCATTGGCCATGGTTGTGGGTGTGGGTAATATAATGGATAGCTTCCCTTATAAGGCTCATAGAGTGTTGCGAAAGTTGTTGTTGCCGCCCCAAATTCGTCATACGAATCTTCAAGTATGGCTTCGTGCATTCTAATCTTTTGCCCAGTGGTAAACTTTTTTGAATATTGTGGAGCAGCGGGGCTATAGGACATGATGTTTTTTACATCAATTGGAAAAATGTCATAAGCGACTGGAGGATTTAGGCAATCATCCCCAGTGCCTGTATATTCAAAAGTCACGGGATCAATATATTTATATGGAATAGCCAAAGAATCTGCTTCCTCAGGGGTATATCCCATATCTCTTAGTTCCCAATAATGTTCATCCTTAAAGTCTGGCATAGCGGCAGTATCGGTAATACTATCGCCTCTTTTATCGGCATTATAATGTTGGTTTGTTATGTCTCTTGTAACGTGTTCACAAGCATTATCATGCCAATTAACAAAAGTGTGTTTTAAATTAAAGCAATGTCCTGTTTCATGGCTAAGTAAAGTATGGCTATTTATAATACTAAATCCATTCATTACCATATTAACTCTTTTACGTTCTTCTGCTGCTCCAGCAAAACCCAAGGTTGAGTAGGGCACATAAATGTTAAAGGCATCGGTTTTTCTAAGGTTGTTGGCCCTAACATAATCAAAAATGCTTGCATGGCCATACAGTTCTCCTGCGCCACGGTCAACAATATAGTATTGATCGGAATCAATAAAATCCATCCCGTAATATTTAAAAAAGATACCGAATTGGTTAAATTCAATATTCATTTTAGCTACTGCAGAAAGGGCAGTATTTTCTGTTAATGGAAATGCGCTGTAGCCATTATTATCGTTAATCCCCCAAAAGAAAACATTAAAGACAACAGGGGTAAAGTTCTCTAATGTTGGAATATCGTCAGCAAAGCTATATGCCCCAGGTTGGCTTGGTGCGGTGCCATCCGGTGTTGCACAAATAAATTCTTGCTGTGCGTTCATAAAAATACATTTAGCATAAATGTACAAAAAAGTAATCTGAAGAATAATTTGGTTTTCATAATAACAGTATTTAGTTAAACAATAATTTAATTAGCTAAATAACTGGGGAGGAGTCTAAATGTACAAAAAAATAACTTTCAATCGACAAGTGAATCAATTTTTTCGACAAATGGCAAAATTATTAAAATGGTGTCATAAAATAATGTTATTTCTTTCAAGTTTCCTCATACTTTTAAATTAATATATTTTTAAATTTAATATTGTAATAACAACTAAAGCCCAGAAATCAAAAATCCAAAATAGACAACCAAATTTTCACTACCTTTCCAAAGCAAAATACCTACCAATGAAAAACTTTTACATATTCCTATTAATCCTTACCACACAATTCACCTTCGCCCAAATACGTTTTCAAAATATTCCTGAAGGTGCAATATACCCTGAAAGCATGGTGGTTGAAACCATCACCGCAAACATTGCCTACCAGGGCTATGATGAAAGTCAGGCCTATTTCGGACAAGGCGAATACGAAATCTATTTAGATAATGTAGATGGCGTGCTGGACAACCCAATCATCGTCCTCGATGGTTTCGATCCGGGAGATTCTAGGGATATCGGCGGTCTTTACGCAAGTTTAAGTTTTGATGGACAAAACCTAGCGGATATTCTCCGCGATGAAGGTTTTGATATTGTAATCCTCAACGCTCCGCTATATAATACTGGCGGTAAAGACATAGACGGCGGAGGAGATTATATTCAAAGAAACGCAATGGTTTTGATAGCAATGATCCAGAAATTAAATGCCGACAAAGTAGGCAATAATGAATTGGTTGTACTCGGCCCAAGTATGGGTGGCCTAATTGCGCGCTACGGATTAGCATATATGGAAGACAACAGTTTAGATTCCGAAACACGTCTTTATATTTCTTTTGATTCGCCACATCGTGGAGCAAATATTCCCATTAGTCTTCAATATTTAATAAACTATTTTGCTGAGCAAGTAGGAGATGCAACCGCACAACAAGTTGTTGATCAATTATTAAATTCCCCTGCAGCTAAGGAAATGCTTGTTGATCATCTGCTCGGCCATCTTTTGGCGGGCTCAACATATGAGCAGGATCCTACAAAAGTTTTGCCTCTTGGCGCTCCTAATTTCAGAAATGAATTCCAAGCAGAGTTGGATGCACTAGGTTTTCCAAGTAATGTAAGAAACGTAACAATGATAAACGGCAGCGGAAACGGAACAACTACAGGCAGTCCCGGGATAACTGTTGTTGATACCAACTTGACCATTGACGCCACTACCGATATAGATGTAGTGCTAAAATTCACTCCGGCTGCAAATCAGACAAACACGGTTACAGATGTTACTGTCAACTTTTTTGGAATCCCAATAAATACCTATCAAACAACTTCACAAGCGCCTGGTAACAGCGACGGAGTAGATAGTGCTCCGGGCGGAACGGGAAGTATTAGTGATGCACTTGGCGACGGCGGCGGAAATCCGGTGTTGATTGATTTTATTAATGCGCTTCAGCAAGACTTATATTCTTTCATTCCAACAATGAGTGCTTTGGCAATAGACAATCCAGATTGGTTTGCCACACCAAACTTGAGCGATTCACCTTTCGTGAATTTCTATATTCCGAACGAAAATGAAGATCACGTAACCGTAACAGCGGCAAGTGCGCAGTTTGCTTTAGATGAAATTAGGGATGGTTTGATTGCCGTAGGTGAAAACCAATTTTCAAATCAATTTATTCTCGCTCAAAATCCTGTGCAGAAAACTATCAATATTGCAATTCCGAATAATATTTCAGCAGAAAAACTAACAACTACAGTTTTCAGCATTACCGGACAAAGATTAATGCAACAAACGTGGACAAACGCAAGCACACAATTAACTTGGAACCACAACTTATACAGCGGAATTTACGTGTTGAAATTAGACAACGGTATCTCACTGCAAACCATAAAAATGATAGTTGAATAGAAGTTGCAATTATGAAAAAACGCTTCATTGCAATGGCCGTTAGCTTAGGTCTGCTTTCTTGTGCTCCAAAAAAGGATAATATAATCGCGATAGATGTTTTGATAATTCCTTCGGAAGAAATGGATGCGCAAGCTCTTAAACTAAATTCACACATACATCAAAATAATCCAGAAACTATTAAGCTTGATGAGAACCATATCCCGCACATTACGCTTTTGCAATGTTTCATAAATGCAACCGATTTGCCAAAAGTGAATGCGGCTCTGGAAGGTTTACATAAAGCAATCCCGCAAGATTCCCTGCAAGCTGAAAGCCTTTTCTATTACCAAGACAAAGAGGAAAGTTTCGCAATGGTGCGTATTGAAAAGACCAAGTCTTTGTTGAAAATTCATAAAAAGACAATTGAACTGGTAAAACCATATATTGTAAAAAACGGTTCCGAAGAATCCTTCGTACAAAATCCTGACGGAAGTCCCATTCGTGAATCCACCGTGATCTATGTTCCCGAATTTATTGAGAAATATAGCTACGAAAATTTTGATCCGCACATAAGTCTTGGTGTGGCGCAGAAAATGTTATTGGACAGCTTGGCGCAACATGTTTTCAAACCAATTCAATTTGAAGCAGCTTCTCTAAGCGTTTATCAATTGGGAGATCACGGAACGGCACAAAAATTACTTTGGCAATCGGAATGATTTTAATAAATGCCGCCCATAAAAAAAGCATCTAAAATAATTCAGATGCTTTTTAATTAATTTTCTAATCAGAAATTTTAAATTTTTTCTAACGCAGCTTTAATGTAAGTTTCGCCTTCTAAAATTTCAAAGGTTTTGTTTTTTGCAACGTCATCTTCCAAAGAGCCAACCAAAGTTTCAGCTACATCGCGACGGGAAATCTCACCGCTTTTATTTAGCTTGTTGTCCAATTCGATTTTTCCTTTTCCTTCATTGTTATTAAGAGCCCCCGGACGCACAATAGTATATTCAAGTCCCGAATTTTTAAGATGTTCATCGGCGTTGTGTTTCGCTTTCAGGTAATCTTTTAATTCAGAAGCTTCTTCGGGATTATCGGCACCCATCGAGCTTAGCATCACAAACTTCTTAATACCGTCTTTCTTAGATGCATCCACCAATTTCTTTGCACCTTCTTGGTCAACTTCCTTTACTTTCTTTCCGCCCGAACCAGCTGCAAAAATTACACGATCAATGCCTTTAGTGGTTTGGCTCACATCATTTTCAAGATCTGCAAGAATGGTTTTTATGCCTTCATTCTTAAACTGTGAGATTTCATCCTCTTTTCGAACCATTGCAATAGGTTCGTATTTATTCGAATTTTTTAATATTGAAATTATCTTTTTTCCTGTGGTGCCATTTGCACCTGCTATTAATACTTTTTCCATAGTCTCAAGATACAAAGAGGGGGAAGTGAAAGACACGCATTTGGCAATCTTTAACCCTCAGTTTACTATTTTTTTTAAAAAATTTAACTTCAACAGTAAATCTTAATGTGCTTCATCCACTACAAAAAAGCCGTCATTACCTTGACTTTGATAAAGTGGCATAAAAATATAAGCATCCCATTCGCTATAAATGGCTTTGTCGTTTTGGTATGCCAACAATTCTCCTTTTTCTATTGGTTGAAAATTGCTATAACCAGGCTCCATCTCAAATTCATCCTCATCTTTTATTCCGTGGCGGTATTCGATTTCGAAAGTTTTGCGATTTTTTCTTTTTTTCGCTAGCATTTTAGCTGCTTCAGGGTAATTTATTAATGAATCTAAATTTAACTCGCAGGCGTGCTGAAGGGCCAACCAAATCATCCCTTCATGGTTTTTTTCTGAAATTTTACTTTCGTGTTGCCCGCCTTCAAACACAAAACCGGTGATTCCTATTCTGCTTTCGTAGTGGTCGATGCAGCCCAAAACGATATCTGAGAATCCGCGAATTATGTAAGTTGGAAATTTATGCGCCCAAGCATCATTATCATTCACATCCTGAACTGAAATGTAAGGCTCACTTGCGGACGAAGTGGTGTGGCAGTCTAAAAAATAGCGTTTGGTAAAATCCTTTTCAGGATATTTTTCTAGAACATCAATTATCTCAAACATTTCCTTTTTTTCGTGGGAATTTTTGTTTTCTGAGGCGATGTTTTCTTTAGTCCAAGTTCGGTTCAAATCTTCATCAATATAGCGAACGGCTTTGCTTAATGCCTCTTGGTTCCCTGAAACGCCAATTACTTTACCCATAATATCGGGCTTTTCAGCGTTTAGAATTTCAAAAACCTCTTTCAAAGCCACGACACCGCTTGGCTCATTTCCGTGCACACCGGCAGTAATAAACAATAAGGGGCCTTTTTTATCGCTATCGTATTCTCCAATAATTCTCGGTATGTCTTTCAAATCTTTGTTTTTTATTAGTTGTGAACCATCAATTTTGTATCGTGCACCCAGCACCCAGCATCTAGCAATTTTTTATTAGTCCATCGTAGCCAAAGCCCTATTACTTAAGCTATTTTTATAATATTTTCGGTACTCCATTTTACGCTCCAAGGCGTCAATTACGGTATCGGTAAATCCAGGCAAACCTATATCTTCACAATAGTCGAGACCGCCTGGGCTCAATACGTTTATTTCTATCAGTTTATCATCTACGATGTCTAAGCCAACAAAAAAGAGTCCGTCGCGTATAAGTTTAGGGGCGGTCAATGAAACTATATGCTCCATTTCTGGCGTGAGTTTTGTTTTTTTAGCTTTGGCGCCCAAGGAAAGGTTGCTTCGGAATTCACTTTTATCACTGCTTACCCTTCTTATTACCGCTTTTTCCCCGTTTTCCTCGAGAATTTTTCCGTTCATTAAAATCACTCTTACATCGCCTTTGCTTACTTTCGGTAAAAATTCTTGGGCAATGATGTATCCTTTGGCAATAAGTGTTTCCACAATTTGGTTGAGGTTCTTTTTGTCTTTATCAATTAAATAAACATCCTGTCCGCCGCTGCCTTCCAAAGGTTTTAGCACCATTTTTTTTCCGTTCTTCTCCCAAAACTTCATCAAATCTTCCTTGCTGCGGGTAATCAAACTGTTGGGCTTAATTTCTGCGGGCAACTCTTCAAAATACAACTTATCAATAAATGCATGGCTCATGGCGAAAGCGTCATTCAGCACCAAAACCCCCGTTTGTTGAATCATACGAGCGAAAGCGATTCCGCAGTGTTCTGCCCAATGTCTATCTGAAGTTTCTTCCGTAGGATTATTCCGAAGAAAAAGAATATCCATATCTGTGCTGGGTACTGGCTTCGCTTTTAAGTTGTCATCCTGTACCTGTTCCCAAAATTTTTCCACAGTCTCACCTTTAATTGAAGGTGGGATTTTTTTACAGCGCAGACTTATATCTTTGTCGCGATGAAAGATAAAATCGCCAACGCTCATAACATACACTTGGTGTCCCCGTTCATGCGCCTTTCTTAATATAACAACCGTTGTCCCGCAAGCTTCGGTTTTAATGTCACTTATTACAAAACATATTTTCATTTGTATTCATGTGTTTTAAAGGAAACCGGAATGCCCGATGTTCTGATTTTCTTTGTTTATGATCTTCTTTTTCGTGGGCAGTTCATTTTTTTATACCATTTCGGAGATGGAAATTCCTTGTCTCAATTTGGCCATTTTTTCTTTGAAACCAACTTCATTTAAATATCTAGGTTTTATTTTTGGTGGATACAGCAGTCCGCGATCTGTAAGATCTTTAATCATCGGCACATGTTTTAATGCAAATTTTCCCGAGAGCAGAAATTCTAAATTGCCTCCTTGAACTAGATAATCCCGAAGCTCCACAAGACCCTTTAAATAAATAATATCTTTTAGAAATCCGCCACCCTGAAAAATTCGGGAAGTAATATTGAATGCAGGTTCTTTTGAAAAGTTATACTTCGAATAAAGCAAATTGAAAACTTCCTTAAAATCTGCGCCATCTAGCAGCGCTTCTCCTGCAATAACGCGCCCTGCAAGTGTGCGCAACCTGTTTCCGGTGAGTCCTCCAATTAAGTATTCGGAAAGTACTGCTATGCCTTCCTGAAGCGAATCATAATCCGCGAGACCCTGTGAAAGTTGGCTCAGCGGCTGTTGGCTACCGTTGTAGTACGTAAGCGCGTGTGTGCCAACCTCGTGCTGGATTAGTGCCGATGCTTCAGATTTTGTCAATGTGTAATCTGCTGGAAGATAAAGTTCGCCCTTGGAAACCATCATAACATTTACATCTTCACGAATATGCACCCTGCACGTGTAATCAGGAGCTTGGATTCGGAAAAAATCAAATTCAGCTTCAGCCATTCTTCCGAAGGCTTTGGCATCTAAGGTCTTTGTATTTTCTTGGTATTTATCTTCTGAAATATTCTGAAGTATTGTTTCTGCTTCAGACACAATTTTTTTATCCAGACCTTGATATAACCGGACGCTGCGGTAGAAAAAATTCTTCGAGCCGCGCTCCTTCAGCATCGTTAATTGTTGGTCAATTTCCTCTCGTTTTTCGTCAAAGAGAAAGGAAATAGCCGGATCGTCAATTTCATCGATTCGTAAGTCGTAAAGTTTACGTTTTAGAATATCGGGGTCTATTGGGAGAAGACGGTAGTGATATGCATTTAATTCCTCAAAATTTGTTTCAAAGAAACGTTCGCGCATGGATTGGATATTCACTGGCGACACCAGCAACAAAAATTGGTAACTGCTTTCTATTTCCGTGAGTCCGCGATCAATTTTAAAAACTTCTTCGTGAATTTTCCGTTTCCCTAAAGCGGCAAAACTTTCTAAATCAGAAGACGTTTGCACCCTAATAAACTCAAAAACCGCTTTATGTATGGCAGCTGCAAAACCTTCTCTAAATTTTCTAAAATACAGTGGATATACATTTCCCTCAACATCTCTATAAACTGGTGGCACTTCAAGACCGATCATCGTACCACCATAGTCTTTAATTTCTTC
The DNA here is from genome assembly GCF_007997135.1 of Aequorivita lipolytica. GTDB lineage: Bacteria > Bacteroidota > Bacteroidia > Flavobacteriales > Flavobacteriaceae > Aequorivita > Aequorivita lipolytica. The sequence continues at coordinate 47,145 of NZ_VORU01000004.1, forward strand.
AATACTAAAAAAAGCTTGCTTAGTTTGAGATTGTCTTTGTTTAGTTTTTTCAATTCGTGCAGTAAGCAATTGACCTCCATACCTTCTACTTTCCACTTTGTCCAGTTCGTCCCTTAAAACTTCCAGGGAAACCGGAAGCTTATGTGAGGGGCCGAGAATAACAAATTCGGTACTACCTGGAGCGCCACAAAATATTTCCATTAAGATAAACGAACCGAATCGCGCGCTCATTTTTTTGGTAAGTTCGTTTAAAAATTCCTTGAAATAGTCAAAATGTTCCTTACCTAAAATTAAATAGGAAGCCCCCGTTCTAGCCAAACGAATTGTCGCTTTGTCATCGGGAATATTTCGGTATATTATCAAGAAAGGCACATCGTGTTCCAAAAAAAGATAGCCTCCGTGCGGAAGGTCCATAACGGTTCTTTCTCCAGGTTTTAATTCACTTAAAACTTGTTCTTTTTCGGAGGTGGCAGATGCCTTCATTATGTGCTTTTTTGGATGGTTTTGTTATTAATCTTTGGGAAGATAAAAAAAAGGGGACGGTGCAATTGGAGGTTTAAAGTTTATTTAACAGGGAATTGTGGGTTCATTAGAACTTATAACGTTGTATTTGAAGAAACAGGTATCCTTTTTTAAATGGAGTTGTTGCTCAATTATATGTATTTTTGCACTTCAATTAAAATATTATGGACTACACTGCAAAAATGCTTCGCGACGATGCACTAAAAGGAAAAACAATAGTAGTAACCGGCGGCGGAAGCGGCTTGGGTAAAGCAATGACAACCTATTTTCTGGAATTGGGAGCCAATGTAGTAATCACTTCCCGAAACATAGAAAAACTGAAAGCAGTTAAAGAAGAACTAGAAGCCGCCACCGGCGGAAAAGTGCTTCCTGTGCAATGTGATGTTCGCAATTATGATGAGGTAGAAGCAATGGTAGCAGCTTCTGTGAAAGAATTTGGCACCGTAGATGTTTTGTTGAATAACGCCGCAGGCAACTTCATTTCGCCTACGGAAAGACTTTCCGCGAATGCTTTTGACACCATTATAGATATTGTTTTAAAAGGAACAAAAAACTGTACGCTCGCTTTTGGTAAACATTGGATTGAGAAAAAGGAAACTAACAAAGTGGTTTTAAATATAGTTACAACATATGCCTTTACGGGCTCGGCATACGTAGTGCCAAGCGCAACTGCAAAAGCCGGTGTATTAGCGTTGACCCGCTCTTTGGCGGTAGAATGGGCCAAGTACGGAATGCGTTTTAATGCCATTGCTCCGGGACCATTTCCAACAAAAGGTGCTTGGGACAGATTACTTCCGGGCGATTTGAAAGAAAAATTTGACCCAGCAAAAAAGGTTCCCGTCAAAAGAGTAGGTGAACATCAAGAATTGGCAAATCTAGCAGCATATCTTGTTTCAGACTTTTCAGCGTACATAAACGGCGAAGTAGTGGTTATTGACGGCGGCGAATGGCTAAAAGGCGCTGGACAAATGAATCAATTAGAAGAAGTATCACAAGAAATGTGGGATATGCTAGAAGCAATGATTCGCGAAAAGAAGAGTAAATAAAATGCTTTAAGCTATAGGCGATAGGCTTTAGGCAAAATAAGTAAAAGCTTACAGCCTAAAGCTTACGGCTTAAAGCTAATGTTCACTTCCTGTTAACAAAAATGATTTTCTATCCACATAATTAATTGTACTTTTAACTGCTAAAATCTCAAGCAAATTAATGGGTAAAATTATTGCAATTGCAAACCAAAAAGGAGGCGTAGGCAAGACTACAACCTCAGTAAATTTAGCGGCCTCATTGGGCGTTTTGGAGAAGAAAGTTTTACTTATTGACGCAGATCCTCAGGCCAATGCCACTTCGGGATTGGGTATTGATGTGGAAAGTGTGGAAATTGGCACTTATCAATTGCTTGAGCACAGCGCTACTGCAAAGCAAGCCATCGTTTCAACAAATTCTCCAAACCTAGATTTAATCCCCTCACATATAGATTTGGTCGCTATCGAGATAGAGTTGGTAGATGTAGAGAACCGAGAATATATGCTGAAGAAAGCCATTCAGGACTTAAAAGCAGATTACGATTACATACTTATAGACTGTGCACCATCATTGGGTTTGTTAACGTTGAACGCATTAACTGCAGCAGATTCGGTATTAATACCGATTCAATGTGAATACTTTGCTTTGGAAGGGCTCGGAAAGCTTTTGAACACTATAAAAAGCGTTCAAAAAATACACAATGAAAACCTCGATATTGAAGGATTGTTGCTCACTATGTACGACCAGCGTCTCCGCCTTTCAAACCAAGTGGTGGATGAGGTAAAAAAGCATTTTGACGAAATGGTTTTTGAAACAATCATTCAGCGCAATGTGCGTTTAAGTGAAGCGCCCAGTTACGGCGAAAGCATCATTAGTTACGATGCCTCCAGTAAAGGAGCCGATAATTATTTAAGTTTGGCGCACGAATTAATTAAGAAAAACGAAAAAAAATAAATGGCTAAAGCGACCAAAAAACAAGCCTTGGGCCGCGGACTTTCAGCATTGTTGAAAGATCCTTCCAATGATATAAAATCTGTAGCAGACAAAAATGCCGACAAAGTTGTTGGGAGCATTGTCGAGTTGGAATTGGGAAGCATTGAAGTAAACCCTTTTCAGCCACGAACCAGTTTTAACGAAGAATCACTTCGCGAACTGGCTTCATCTATTAGAGAACTTGGCGTTATTCAGCCTATAACGGTTCGTAAATTAGATTTCAATAAATACCAATTGGTAAGTGGAGAACGTCGTTTTCGAGCCTCAAAATTGGTTGGTTTAGAAACCATTCCATCTTACATTCGTATTGCTAATGACCAAGAATCATTGGAAATGGCTCTGGTTGAAAACATCCAGAGGCAAGACTTAGATCCTATTGAAATAGCGCTTTCATACCAAAGATTAATTGAGGAAATTAACGTTACTCAGGAGGAAATGAGCGATAGAGTAGGAAAGAACCGTTCTACCATTGCAAATTATCTTAGATTACTGAAACTGGATCCTATCATCCAAACTGGGATACGCGATGGTTTCATAAGTATGGGCCACGGGCGGGCGTTGATAAACGTTGCTGATTTAAGCGATCAACTAGATATTTACGAAAAGATTTTAAGTCAGAATCTCTCCGTGCGCGATACGGAAGCATTGGTTCGAAATTATAAAAACCCCAATCAAAAAACAGCTCCGCAGAAATCAAGCGCGCCAACTTTCGCCAAAAAAGCGAAGAAAGAGTTAACAGATCTTTTTGAAACTTCGGTTGAAGTAAAAGTTTCTAAGTCTGGAAAAGGCCAATTGGTTGTTCCTTTCAAAAGTCAAGAAGACTTCGAACGTATTTTGAAGCTTATAAAAAGTGAAAAGTAATTTCCTATATATTTTCTTTTTAATCTTCGCCACATCCCTGTTTGCGCAGACTACCGATTCTTTGGTTGTAAAAAAGGAAGAAAAGGTAATTGTGGTAAACGATTCAATTTTACCAAAAGAAGATTACAATCCGCTGGCTCCCGCAAAAGCTGCTTTTTATTCTGCCGTATTGCCGGGACTGGGACAGGTTTACAACAAGAAATATTGGAAAATACCAATCATTTATGCAGGAATGGCTGCGGGAGTTTATTTCTATAAACAGCAAGATGATGATTACGAGCGCTTCAGAAATGCTTACAAAAGGAGATTGGCTGGCTATACCGATGATGAATTTCAAGGAATATCAGATGACCGTTTGGTAAACGCACAAAAATCTGCACAGAAAAATAAAAGCATAAGTGTTATTGTAACGATAGCTTTTTATTTATTAAATGTGGTTGATGCAAATGTGGATGCACATTTAAGGCAATATGAAGTAAGTGAAGACCTTTCGCTTCAACCAAATTTCGATTATAATCAGTTTAATGCGAAGCCACAATACGGAATGTCGTTGACGTATCGGTTTAAGTAGAAGAAAGAATAGAGAGAAAAAAACAAAGAGAAAAGATGGAAGAGACAGGAATCAGGAACCAAGAATCAAGACGAATGGAAAGCCTAAAATTTTCTATCTTCTGTCATCCTTCATCTAACTTATGAAAATAGCACTTCTTGGTTACGGAAAAATGGGTAAGACCATTGAAAAATTGGCTTTGGAAAAAGGCCATTCCATAGTTTTTAAAAGCACCCTTGAATCTTCCGAAGGAAATTTTGAAGCTGCTGAGGTTGCGATAGAATTTTCATCTCCAGAGGCAGCGGTCGAAAATATTTCAAAAGCTTTACAAGCTGGAATTCCTATCGTTTCGGGTACTACGGGTTGGTTGGACAAATATTCTGAGATGGTAAATTTATGTGAAAAGCGTAACGGAAGTTTTATTTATGCGTCCAACTTCAGTGTTGGGGTAAACCTTTTTTTCAGCATAAATGAATATGCCGCTAAGTTGATGGCTCCGTGGAAGGAATACGATGTTTCAGTTGAAGAAATTCATCATCTAGAAAAAAAAGATGCACCCAGCGGCACAGCGATTACAATAGCCGAAGGAATTTTAAAACACAGCGATAAAAAGGATTGGAAGCTAAATACTTCCGAAGAAAATACTTTAAATATTACTGCAAAAAGGGAAGAAGACATTAAAGGAACTCATATAGTTTCTTATAATTCGGAGGTGGATACAATTTCATTTACACACCAAGCTTACAGTCGCGAAGGTTTTGCAAAAGGCGCTATTTTAGCAGCGGAATGGCTAAAAGATAAAAAGGGTATTTTTACAATGAAAGATGTTCTGTCAATTTAGAATTCAGAATTATGAATTCAGAATTTTTTTCATAAAGATTAAAGAATAAAAAATAATAATAAATAATAAACGATGAGTTGGACAGGTTGGTTTATATTTTTTTTAATAGTTCAGTTAATCCATTTTGCGGGAACGTGGAAGTTGTACCAAATAGCAGGTAGAAAAGCTTGGGAAGCAGCGGTACCGGTTTACAATTCCGTTGTTTTGATGAAGATCATTAATCGTCCGTGGTGGTGGACAATTTTGCTTTTCGTACCTATTGTAAACTTAATTATGTTTCCAGTGATTTGGGTGGAGACCCTACGTAGTTTTGGACGTAATTCCACGACTGATACTATCCTTGGAATTTTAACATTCGGTCTTTATATTTATTACATAAACTACACCCAAAAAGTAACACACATAAAAGATAGAAGCCTAAAACCGCCTACATCAGCGGGCGAGTGGGTGAGTTCTATTCTTTTTGCGGTAGTTGCTGCCACTATTGTGCATACTTATATTATGCAGCCGTTTACCATTCCAACTTCCTCTTTGGAAAAAACATTGTTGGTGGGCGATTTCCTTTTTGTGAGCAAATTCCATTATGGAGCGCGCGCGCCAATGACTCCCATCGCATTTCCAATGGTTCACGATACTATTCCTGTGGTTCACGTTAAATCATATCTTTCAGAACCTCAAATTCCTTATTTCAGATTGCCAGGTTTTCAGGATATAAAACGTAACGATATCGTAGTTTTTAACTGGCCCGTGGATACTGTAAATGCTTTCCAAACCGCTGGAGATGGTAAGTATTACTATAAGCCGATTGATAAAAAGTCAAACTACGTAAAGCGTTGTGTAGGCCTTCCGGGAGATTCCTTGGAAGTGCGTGATGGTTTTGTTTTTATTAATGGAAAACAAAATCAGTTGCCAGACAGAGCTAAACTTCAATTTTCTTATGATGTGCAAGTGAACGGGCAGCTAAACCCCGAAATGCTCCACAATCGTTACAACATTACAGACGGCTATGGTTTTGGAAACAACACGTACCGCTTTGGTGCAATCTCGGAAGAATCCTTGAAAATGCTGAAAAATAATCCAAATGTGGTTAACATAACTCGTTTACGGAACGAAAAGGGAATACTGGATGGACGTATTTTTCCAAATAATCAAAACTATGCTTGGAACAATGATTTTTTCGGGCCTTTATATATTCCGAAGAAAGGAGCTACCGTTTCCATTACCGCTGAAACATTGCCATTATATAAGCGTGTTATTGAAGTTTACGAAGGCAGCGAGCTAGGGATTGATAATGAAATTACCCAGTCTGGAACTGAAGTATTGCTGAACGGAAAGTCGATTTCAGAATATACCTTTAAAATGGATTATTACTGGATGATGGGTGATAACCGTAACAACAGCGAAGATGCTCGTACTTGGGGTTTCGTGCCTTTCAACCACGTTGTAGGGAAACCCGTATTTGTTTGGATGAGTTGGGATGGTATAAATAAAAAAGTACGCTGGGAGCGACTTTTCACAACCGTTGGTGGTAGCGGAAAGCCAGTTTCATATTTAATGTATTTTGTGATATTAGTAATTGGTTGGTTTGCTTTTGATTTCTTCAGAAAAAGAAAAAAAAGTGCTAAAAAGTAAAGATTAACCACGAATACACGAATAATTTTATAGATATATTCGTGTATTCGTGCTTTTTCATTCAGGAATCAATCTAAAAATTCCTTGTCCTTCAACGGCGATATAGATTAATCCGTCTGGGCCCATTTTTACGTTTCGAACACGCCCGATATCCTGAGCAATTTTTTCACGATTTGTGACTATTTCACCTTCTAAAGTAAGTAATTCTACATAGGAAAATTTCAATGAGCCAACCAATAACTTTCCTTTCCATTGCGGATATTTATTGCCTGTAACGAACGCCATTCCGCAGGGAGCGATTGATGGAACCCAATAATAAATAGGCGGTTCAATTCCGGGTTTTGTGGTTTCATCGGTGATTTTTGTACCGCTGTAGTTAACGCCATACGTAACAGTCACCCAGCCGTAATTTGCGCCTTTTTTTACGATGTTTATTTCATCACCGCCTTTTGGGCCGTGTTCGTGCATCCAAATCTTTCCAGTTTCGGGATGTTTTGCCATTCCTTGAGGATTTCGGTTTCCGTAGGTATAGATTGCTTTCTTTGCATTCGGTTCATTGTAAAATGGATTGTCTGCAGGGATGCTTCCATCATCGTTTAATCGATAGATTTTTCCTCCATCGCGGGTTATATCTTGTGGATTTATCTCTCGCTCGCCACGCTCACCGATAGAGAAATATAGAAATCCATCATTATCAAATTCAATTCGAGAGCCAAAATGTTGCCCAGCAGTAGTGTTTGGTTCGGCTTTGTAAAGCTTTTCAATGCTTGTTAAAGAGTTATTTTCTAATTTACATCGTATCAATGCGGTATGTCCGCCTTTGCCAGGTCCTTCTTCTGAAGCATACGTAATATAAATCCAGCCATTTTCCTTGTAATTAGGGTGCAATTCAATATCCAGTAAGCCGCCTTGGCCACTGTTATATACTGCGGGTACATTTGCAATTTCGGTTTTTTCACCATTTTTGAAATGAATTAATCTACCATCTTTTTCGGTGATTAGCATGCTGCCGTCGGGAAGCCACGTCATTCCCCATGGGTTATTGAGATCTTTTACAGCTTCTTCAATTTTGTAGGATTGCGGTTCTATTGTTAATGCTACATCGTTTTTCTTTTTTTGCTGAGCGCATGAGACCGACACTATTAGGAGAATTAAAAATGTAAAGTGATGTTTCATCTATATAAAATATTTGATAAGTATTAATACTTCAATTTCAGTTTAATAAGACCGAAGCCGAAAGACTCTGTCTAGTAATGTTATTGCCCAATTAATTTTCTCGTTTTAGAGATAACACAAAGGTTCGCGATTGCTGGATAGGCTTCGTGTTCTTTTGTCCTCAAAAAGATAATGAAAATATGCCACAAATATAGAAGCGTTTTGAAAATTTATGAAGTCTAAGAAAATATCGAAAACACGTTTAAGAATTCAACGGGAAAAAATCTTTTCAAGTCTGAAAAAATATCGTAACTTTTTAAACTCCTCAAAGAAAAGCTTTCTTTTCATTTAATTGCCTCATAATTAGTTGCTTAAGGTCATAATCATTTATTTAATTTGGCTTATATTTTTAATTAAGTTACTGTAGTTGAGCGCTGTATGCTTAAATTCTAATATTTTGAAAGAAAAAATTTATCTAAATTTTAAATAACCTAACACCCAGCAATATGGAACCAATCAAAAAACTTGTGGTTTATGGTAATAAGGAAACCGACGAAGAAGGAGCTGTTGTTTATAATTTACAAGCTAGCAACAGAGACGTTTCCAATCAGCACGAAATAGAACTGGAAAAAAATGATAAGTTGTTGGAGTTGGTACTTGACGATGGCACTACTTGGATGTGTGATGCCTCCACCATGCACGAGGTTTTTCCAGAACTTGATCCAGCGTTAAAAACTCCTGGAAGCCGCGATATGCAGCCTAATGTTTTTGTGTTGCCGCATTCTGTGGATGCGCCTTCAACAGAAAGGGGTATTATAGGTAAAATAGCAGTGAAACTTTTAAAAGTATTCGCAAAGAAGGCTATTGGAAAAGGAGTGGCAGAACTTTCAAAAAAACTGGAAGACAAACATTTGCAAAACGAGATTGACGGCACTGTTATCCCAAAAAACTTTTTGGCTACAGGGGCAGCCTTGTTCACTGTTGATAAGGACTTTAAATTCGGAATTTTTGACGGCAAACCTTCAAACAGTCCGTTTTTTCTTTTTATCCACGGAACAAACTCAGATACTTTCGGTGCGTTTCAGGATTTAAAGGCTTCCCCAGTTTGGAAAACAATGCATCAACTTTATGGAAAAAACGTGCTTGCTTTTCAGCATAGAACCCTTAGCGAAAGCCCATTGCTGAATGTGGTTAAACTTGCCCAAATGCTTCCCGATAATTCCGTAGTGCATATGCTAACCCATTCCAGAGGTGGAATTGTGGGTGATATTTTGAATAAATATAGCAGTACTAATGACGAGTCTTCTTTGGGTTTTACCAACCAACACATTGCATTACTAGAAAAAGAAGGAGACAGGCAAGAAGATATTGAAAATATAGAAGCGCTAAACAGAATATTTAAAGATAAAAAGATAACGGTTGCCAAATTTATTAGAGTAGGATGTCCCGCCGCGGGAACAAAGCTGGCTTCAAAAAGATTGGATCATATTCTAAATGTCTTCTTTAATTTAGTCACGTTAGTTGGTGGTCCATTTGGCGATATTTTAAAAGAATTACTTTCCGCAGCGGTTGAAAGTAAGGATGATGTAAACGTACTTCCGGGTGTAGAGGCTCAAAGACCAGAATCGCCATTTATAAAAATATTGAATGATCCATCACTTGAAACTGCTATAGACGGAAAGCCGTTGGCTATTATTTCAGGAAATGGAAAGGTGAGCTTTTCAGGACAGGGGCTTTTTGTAATTCTCGGAAAATTGTTCTACTGGCAACGAAATGATTTGGTTGTAAATACAGATTCTATGTATTTGGGAGCAAGGCGGAAAGATAATATTCAATATTTCTTTGATCAAAACGCAGATGTAAACCACGTAAAATATTTTCTGAATGATAAAACCAGAGAAGCGATAGACTTGGTGCTTAAAACTGCGGAAGGAGAACTCATCCCGGGATTTAAAAGTATTCCACAATATGAAATTCCCGGAAGCGATAGAGCACTTGTTGAATCTGGCGAATTGTATCCTTCAGCATTACCGCCATCAGGCAATAAACCAATTGTAGTTTTACTTCCCGGTATTATGGGCTCCAATCTTACTCAAAAAGATAAGGAAATATGGCTTCATTATGGCAGAATCTTAACCGGAGGATTAGTAAATCTTGGCTATTCAAACGTAAATAAAATTGTTGCAGATTCCGTAGTAAAAACTTCGTATTACAAACTTTATAAATATTTATCAGCCAAATATGATGTTGTGGTCTATCCTTTTGACTGGAGAAAACCGCTTCCCGAATGTGCGAGTGAATTCAATGTAAAAATTAAAAGTTTACTTAAAATAGGGCAGCCCATAAAAATTATTGGTCATTCCATGGGCGGACTTTTAGCACGCGATTTTATTTTGAACCACGATAATACTTGGCAAGACTTAAAAGCTTCAAAAGGGTTTAGGATGCTCTTTTTAGGATCGCCACTTGGGGGCTCTTTTAGAATTCCTTCGGTTTTATTTGGTGAAGATGCCATAATTCAAAAGTTGAGCAAATTAGATCTTTTTCATACCAAAGAAGGCCTGCTTAAAATGTTTTCACAATTTCCGGGTATACTTTCATTGCTTCCACTTTCGACTGATTCCAAAAACGATTTCGCTAAAATGGAAACTTGGGAAAATATGCGGAAGTATTTCGGAAAATCTGATTGGCCGCTACCGCTTAAATCCGACCTTGATTATTTTAAAAATTACCGCGATAATATCTTGAAGAAAAGGGACGATATTGATTATTCAACCATGGTTTATATAGCCGGAAAGGATAAAATGACCCCTTGTGGTTATTATTTGGATGAAATTCCCCCGAAAAAACAACTGTATTTCCTTTACACGGGCGAAGGCGATCAAAGCGTAACTTGGGCATCTGGTATTCCCAAACAGCTTATTGAAGCCAATGCCGTTTATTATTCGCGCGTAACGCACGGAGCTTTGGCGAATGAACCAGATTTATTTAACGCCATTGAGGAAATTCTAACAACTGGACAAACCAAATTAATTCGCAATACAAAACCATTATTACGAGGCGAAGAAATAGTTTTCAGGGCAGAGCCAGATATAGATTTTGATCTTTCAGAAAGCGGATTGGAAAAAACAATTTTGGGCCTTGAAGACGAAAAAGAACCAGTAAGCAGCCAAATACCAGTGACTGTAACCGTTAGTAATGGCGATTTACGATATGCTGAATTTCCCGTTATCGCAGGTCATTTTTTGAATGATGGCGTGCTTTATGCCGAAAAATCAATAGATAATTATGCTGATGGAAGCCTAACCGCGAAACACAGATTAGGCCTTTACCCCGGTGAAATTGGCACCAATGCAATATTTGGAAAAACAAAAAATAGCGATTTTAAAGGTGCCATAATAGTTGGGCTTGGCGAACCGGATCAACTTACCGCTTTTCAGCTTTCAAAATCTGTGGAACAAGGCGTACTCAATTATCTTTTGATTAAAAGAGGTGCAGAAGTTCCCAAAAAAGGCATGGGTGTTTCTTCTTTAATTGTTGCTACAGGTTATGGCGGCCTTACTGTGGAAGGCTCTCTTAAAGCAATTATTGATGGAGTTAACCGAGCCAATGAAAAGGTGAAGATACTTCCCGACGAAGGCTATAGAACCGTTCAAAATATTGAAATTATAGAACTTTACGCAGACAGAGCCTTAAACTGTATGTACGTGCTTAACAAAATAGCCAATAAAGAAAATTCTTCATATAATATTATTATAGGAAATAAACGAATCAAGAATCTATTGGGAATTCAGAAAAGAACCCCGTTAGACACCACTGAAGGTTGGTGGAACAGAATAACCATTAAATACAAAGAAGCCAATGAGCAAACAGGGGAGCCATCAAGTATGGTTTTCGGCTCTTCCACTGCAGATTCTAGAGAAGAAGAAAACGAACTTTACAGCAGTACTTCACTAATAGATCTGTTTATTTCGGAAGTTTCTAGTAGCAATCAATGGTCATCCTGCACAGCAAAAACACTGTTCGAATTATTAATTCCGAATAACTTAAAAGAAACTTTAAAAAGAAAAGGAAATATTTCGTGGATACTGGATTCCAAAACGGCTTCATATCCTTGGGAATTGCTTCAGGACAACACAACAAACGCCAAACCACTTTGCATCAATGCAGGAATGATACGGCAGTTATCTACAAAGGATTACAGAATAAACATAAAAAGAGTTGCTGAAAAAGGAGCTTTAATAATTGCCGATCCAATATTAGATGGCTTTATTTCCCAATTGCCAGGTGCAAAAGAAGAAGGAATGATGGTTAAGGAAACGCTGGAAAACGTAGGTTACCCAACCACTCATTTAATAGGAACAGGCGCTGAAAGTATAGTCAAAAATTTTTTCTGTAATGATTATACAATAATACATTTAGCTGGTCACGGGGTTTTCAATCCAAAATACCCACGAAAATCTGGAATGGTAATCGGTAAGGATATTTTTCTAACAGTATTCGAAATTCAGCAAATGCCGGTGGTGCCCGAACTTGTTTTCGTTAACTGCTGCCATCTTGGTTATACAAATTCCGAAGATGAAAGGTTTTATCAAGATCGCTATAAACTGGCAGCGAACATTGGTACCCAATTAATAAGCATAGGCGTAAAAGCAGTAATAGCTGCCGGTTGGGCCGTTAATGATGCCGCAGCGCTAGATTTTGCACGGGTTTTTTATAGCAGTATGTTCTCTGGAGATAGTTTTGGCGATGCCGTGAAAAAAGCTCGCAATTACATTTATGATAAACATCCGGGCAATAATACCTGGGGTGCCTACCAATGTTATGGAGACCCTTTCTTTAAACTGAAAGGAATTTCCGGCGGAAGAGGTTCTTGGTCGCCAAGTTATATAGTACCGCAGGAAGCCGAAATTCATTTAGATAACCTGTTAAACCAGTTACAGATGGCAACAACTGCTGGTAAAGACCATTTGGCAGAATTGAACACCATAATGACTGCCGTAGACAGAGATGTTTTTAGAACCCCACAAATTATAGAGCGAGTAGCTAAAATTTACCAAGAACTTGCAATGTATATTGACGCTGTTGGTAATTATGAAGAGTTACTTAAAATGGAAAATGCAGATTTCTCCTTTTCTTGTATGGAAAAATATTGCAATACAAGGGCAAAGCTTTATATCAAAGAAATTTTTGAAAATGAAAAAGCCACATCAGTTTTAAAAAAAGAAGTATACACAAAAATAGAACGTGTAATAAGTGATCTCTCCGTATTGCTTTTTGCAGGAGAAACTGCCGAACGCCACAACCTTTTAGGAAGCGCTTATAAACGACTGGCTATGCTAGCTCCAGATTCTAAAAAACGTGCTGATGCATATAAAACCTCAATTTCCCATTATGAGCGCGCTTATGAAAATAATTTTAATTCAAATAAAATTTATTCCCTTTCAAATTCCATAGAGCTTGCTTGTTTATTGGTTTTCAACGGTGCTGTAAAAGATGGGGGTGAATTTACGGTTGACAAAACAAAATATAAATTAAGATCAATTTCCGAAGCCCAACAATTACTCAATGAGTTTCAAAATAAATTAAAAGAAAAAGCTGAGTCCGAAGACCTAAATTATTGGGACTTGATAGCATTTTTAAATATTGATTTATGCCTTCTGTTAATTATTGAGGATGAAAACATTGAATTGAAATGGAATGAGGTAATTCAAAATTTCAAGAATATTTGGCAAAAAGCTGGTTCGGTAGCCAAAAAAGCAGCAGAATTGGAACATCTTGAGTTTTTAATACTATCGCTCAATGCAGTGGCCGGTTTAAATGGCGAAAGCTATTCCCCGAACAAAGATTTGGAAACGCGAATAAATGAATTGAGAACTGCCTTAAGTGCGGTAAGAAAAAAAATGAAGTCAAAGGCAATTGTGATTGAAAAGCCAAAGAATGAAGCGAAGCCGAAATCGAAATTGAAATCGAAACCCAAATCGAAATCGAAATCGAAAAAATAGTTGAAACAATAGGTTTCCTAAAAAGAGGTGTTTAAAAAAGTTAAAAATATTTCACTCCTGAAATTACAAAACCTTTTAAACACCTTTCCTATTATAAAGCTTTCATATTGGCATACTATTTCCACAAATAGTACCTTTATCAAAATTTCTATTTATGGAAGAACAATATAAAGCGATTGTAAATGATAACTTTGAGTTTTCACTTAATTCGAAAGACTTGGAAACCCTTGATATTATTTCCAACAATGAAAAATCCAATCTTATCTACAATAACAAATCGGTTGCCGTTAAAACTCTTAAAACTGATTTTAACAAAAGAATTTACACCATTTCAATAAATGGCAATCGCTATCAAGTAAAGCTAGAAAATAAACTTGACGCCCTTATTTCTAAAATGGGCCTATCGCTCGGTAATGCTTCGGTTGAAGATGAAATTCACGCGCCAATGCCCGGGATTATTTTAGAAGTAAACGTTTCAGAAGGAGATGAGGTTAAAAAAGGAGATTTCATTTGTGTTCTTGAAGCAATGAAGATGGAAAATAGCTTAACTGCAGCACGCGATGGAATTATTAAATCTGTAAACATCACAAAAGGCGAAACGGTCGATAAAGGAAAATTGCTAATTGAATTCGAGAAAAATGATTAAAAAAATATTAGTCTCCAACCGGGGCGAAATAGCTTTGAGAATTATGAAAACCGCCCAAAATATGGGTATTAAAACGGTTGCCGTTTTTTCCGAAGCAGATAGAAATGCGCCTCACGTAAGCTTTGCAGATGAAGGCGTTTGCATAGGCCCGCCACCTTCCAACGAATCTTATTTATTGGGCGATAAAATTATAAAGGTTGCAAAAGAATTAGGCGTTGACGCCATTCATCCTGGCTACGGATTTTTAAGTGAAAATGCTGAATTCGGTGAACATGTTGAAAAAAGTGGAATGATTTTCATCGGTCCAAAATCACACGCCATTCGTGTTATGGGAAGCAAACTTGCCGCAAAGGATGCCGTAAAAGCGTACAACATTCCAATGGTTCCCGGTACCGCTGAAGCCATAACCGATGTCAACGCAGCAAAGGAAATCGCAAAAGAAATAGGCTTCCCAATTCTCATAAAAGCTTCTGCCGGAGGTGGTGGAAAAGGGATGCGAATTGTTGAAAATTCAGAAGAATTTGAAGACCAAATGAAACGCGCCATAAGCGAAGCCGAAAATGCATTTGGTGACGGTTCTGTTTTTATTGAAAAATATGTCACTTCCCCACGGCATATCGAAATCCAAATTTTGGCGGATAATTTTGGGAATACCGTTTATCTTTTTGAACGTGAATGCAGTATTCAGCGTCGCCATCAAAAAGTGGTGGAAGAGGCACCTTCTTCAGTTTTAACCCCAGAAATGCGTAAACAAATGGGCGAAGCGGCCGTAAAAGTTGCAAAAGCTTGCGATTACGTGGGTGCTGGAACAGTGGAATTTCTTTTGGATGATAAACTCAATTTCTACTTCCTCGAAATGAACACGCGTTTGCAAGTGGAGCATCCAGTAACAGAATTGATTACAGGCTTGGATTTAGTGGAACAACAAATAAATGTTGCCAATAATGAAAAGCTTTCCTTTTCGCAGGAAGATTTAAAAATTACTGGGCACGCTTTCGAACTTCGAGTTTACGCGGAAGATCCATTGAATAACTTTATGCCAAGCGTTGGAAAATTGGAAGTTTATCGTCCACCGAGTGGAAAAAATATTCGGGTGGACGATGGTTTTACAGAAGGTATGCAGGTTCCAATTCAGTATGACCCAATGCTTTCCAAATTAATAACCTACGGAAAAACCCGAAATGAAGCGATGCAGACAATGCTTGAAGCAATTTCAGAATATCATATTGAAGGCGTCAGCACAACGCTACCTTTCGGAAAATTCGTTTTTGAACATGAAGCTTTCAGAAGTGGAGATTTCGACACCAATTTTGTAAAAAAATACTATTCCGAAGAAAAACTAAAAGCAATCAATGAAGAAGAAGCAAAGGTTGCGGCCCTTTTCGCATTGAAACAATATTTAAAGGATTCAGAAAAACTTCGATTACCGAAATAAATACTTTGCGCCCTCTGCGCCTCTGCGGTGGAATATTTACCACAGAGGCGCAGAGGGCGCAGAGAAATAATTGAAATATGACCGACAACAATAAAAAACTGCAAGAAATAATTTCCGAAGCAAAAAAAGGCGGTGGAGAAAAGCGCATTACAAAACAGCACGAAAAGAAAAAACTCACCGCCCGCGAACGCGTAGAATATCTTTTGGATGAAGGCTCTTTTGAAGAAATGGGCATTCTCGTCACCCACCGAACCACCGATTTCGATATGCAAAAGGAATTGTATTACGGCGATGGAGTTGTTACGGGCTACGGAACAATCAATGGCCGTTTGGTATATGTTTTTGCACAGGATTTTACGGTTTTTGGTGGTGCACTCTCTGAAACACACGCTGAGAAAATCTGTAAAATAATGGATCATGCCGTGAGTGTTGGTGCGCCAATAATTGGTTTGAACGATTCGGGTGGGGCGCGTATTCAGGAAGGCGTTCGTTCTTTGGGCGGGTATGCAGATATCTTTTACAGGAACGTACAGGCTTCTGGCGTTGTTCCACAGATTTCGGCAATTATGGGGCCGTGTGCTGGTGGCGCAGTTTATTCACCAGCGATGACAGACTTCACTTTGATGGTGCAGGATAGCAGTTATATGTTTGTTACGGGACCGAACGTGGTAAAAACTGTTACCAATGAAAACGTAACTTCGGAAGAATTGGGCGGCGCACGAACGCACGCCACTAAAAGCGGAGTTACACATTTCACCGCTGCGAATGATATTGTGTGTTTGGAACAAATTAAAACCTTGCTCAGTTATCTTCCGCAGAACAATAAAACAGTAACAGAGAAATTGCCGTTTGAAGCTGTTGATGAATTTCGGGATGAGCTGGAAACCATCGTTCCGGATTCCGCCAACAAGCCCTATGATATGCACGACGTAATCAATGGAATAATTGACGAAGATTCCTTTTTTGAAGTGCATAAGGATTACGCAGAAAATATTATAGTTGGTTTTGCAAGACTTGGCGGAAGAAGCATCGGTATTGTTGCAAACCAACCTATGAGTTTAGCGGGCGTTTTGGATGTGGACAGTTCCAAAAAAGGCGCGCGGTTTACGCGTTTCTGCGATTGTTTTAATATTCCGTTATTGGTTTTGGTTGATGTTCCGGGCTTTCTTCCGGGAACGGACCAAGAATGGAATGGCATTATTCTAAACGGGGCCAAATTACTTTACGCTTTAAGTGAAGCAACCGTGCCGCGTGTTACTGTAATTACCAGAAAAGCCTATGGCGGTGCGTATGATGTTATGAACAGCAAACACATTGGCGCAGATATGAATTATGCGTGGCCAACTGCTGAAATTGCCGTGATGGGCGCGAAGGGCGCCAGTGAGATTATTTTCAGAAAGGAAATTGCTGCTGCCGAAAATCCTGAATTGAAACTTTCGGAAAAAGAAGCTGAATATGCTGAAACTTTTGCAAATCCTTTTAAAGCAGCACAACGTGGATTTATTGATGAAGTAATCCAACCACGAGAAACCCGAAGAAAATTATTGAAAGCTTTTGCAATGTTGGAAACAAAAGACGTGCCGCGGCCTAACCGTAAACACGGCAATATTCCGTTGTAAGAATATTAAAAAAGATTAGTTGGAAAACTCTTTAAAAATAATATAGATTCCCATCAATAATACAAACCAACCGAATCCTTTTTTAAGTTTTTTGCCATCAACAAAAGTATTCAGTTTTATCCCGATAAATATACCTACCACTGAAATTGTGGTAAAAGTTAAAAGAAATTCCCAATCAATTTCAAGCGTTGCAAGATCGCCGGTAAAGCCTATCAATGAGTTTATGGCAATAATGAGCAGTGAGGTTGCTACGGCCTTTTTCATCGGTAATTTCGCCAATAAAACCAAAGCTGGGATAATTAGAAATCCGCCACCAGCACCCACTGCGCCAGTTACAAAGCCAAGAAAAATTCCTTGTAGAACGATTAATGGATAGTTGTATGTAACTTTTTTGCCCGTTTCGGGTTCGGGGCTTTTGTTGACAATCATTGTTATAGAAGCAGCAAGCATAACTATTGCAAAAAACAGCATTATTGCAATATCTTTTGTAAGCGTAAAGCCATCCAACACAAATAGGTTTTCAGGTATCGCCGGAAGGACGAACCTTCTTGTTAGATAGACAGAAATAAAAGCAGGAGTTGCAAAAATGAAAGCTGTTTTAAAATCAACCAGCTTATTTTTCATATTGCGAATAGCGCCAACAAGAGCAGATGTTCCCACCACAAACAGCGAATATCCCGTTGCAACAATTGGATTTAAAGAAAAAAGATAAACCAATACGGGAACAGTTAAAATCGAGCCTCCGCCGCCTATTAGACCTAGGACCACGCCAACCATAAGTGCGCCCAAATAACCTAATATTTCAGTAATTTCCATTTAACGATTATGACTTTTGAAATGTTTACTACAAGATTAACCATTATTTTAAAAAATAGAACTTAAATTTTCAATTTTAGGCAAATAGAAAATTTGTTAGAATTTTTTCATTGATAATTATCATAGCAATTAATAAAAGGTACCGATACTTTAACGGGTAATTAATTAGTGCTATAAACCTAAATATATGGCGATAGAAAATTTTGATATTCAAGGTCTGTTAGATTCTGAAGTTTTAGCTTCACGGAAAAAATTTGGTGTAAACGTTCTGGAATCCAAGAAAAAGAACCCATTTTTTGAAGCAATAAAAGGGCTGCTAAAAGAGCCAATGGTCATTTTGTTGTTGGTTGCCGCTACGCTGTATTTTTTCACAGGAAATACGGGTGACGGAATTTTTCTTGCAGCGGCAATTCTTTTGGTTGCTGCAATATCGCTCTATCAAGATGCTAAAACGCATGATGCATTAGAAAAACTCAAGGAACTTTCACAACCAAATTGTAAGGTAATCCGGAACGGTACGGTTGTGGAAATTAAAAGCCAAGAAGTTGTAGTTGGCGATTTTTTGATGGTAGAGGAAGGTTCAACCATTGTTGCAGATGGCACTATTGTGCACTCCAATGACTTCTCAGTAAACGAATCCATCTTAACGGGAGAATCCTTTTCAGTGGAAAAAAACGCCTCTTCAAAAGACAACAAAATTTTTATGGGCACCCAAGTGGGCGGCGGGCTTGCCATTGCAGAAATAACCGCAGTGGGTAATCAAACAAAGGTTGGGAAAATAGGGAAAAGCATTGAAGACATTTCTTCTGAAAGATCTACGCTTGAACTCCAAATAAACAATTTTGTAAAAAAGATGGTAATTGCGGGAGCGGTTATTTTTCTATTGGTTTGGGGAATCAACTATTACAATTCTGAAGACGTTTTAGACAGTCTTTTGAAGGCGCTCACACTTGCAATGAGTGTTTTGCCAGAGGAAATTCCTGTAGCCTTTACCACTTTTATGGCCATTGGCGCTTGGCGGCTTATGAATATGGGCGTCATCGTAAAACAGATGAAAACCGTAGAATCCTTGGGCAGCGCTACTGTAATTTGCGTTGATAAAACTGGGACGATTACCGAGAATAAAATGCGTCTCGATAAGATTTTTACATTGGAAACAGATAGAATAACTTCGGTTGAAGAAACGCTTTCCGAGAGTGAAAAATTGCTAATTACTACAGCAATGTGGGCCAGTGAGCCCATTCCTTTTGATACTATGGAACAGTCGCTGCACAAGTTTTATAAGAAAATAGTGAAAATTGACGAAAGGCCAAATTTTAAAATGGTGCACGAATATCCCTTGGGTGGCAAACCTCCAATGATGACCCATATTTTTAAAAATGAATCGGGCAATCGCATAATCGCCGCTAAAGGTGCGCCAGAAGCTTTGATGGCAGTTTCAGATTTAAGCGGGGAGCAAAAGGAAATTCTAAAACAAAAAATCAGCATTTTGGCTGCGGACGGATATCGTGTTTTGGGAGTGGGAATTTCAAAGTTTGAAGGTACAGATTGGCCAAAGAAGCAGCAAGATTTTAATTTTGAATTTAAGGGGTTGGTAGCTTTTTATGATCCACCGAAGGAAAATATTTCAAAGGTGTTTCAAGATTTTTATAATGCAGGAATAGCCGTTAAAATTATTACTGGTGATATTGCTGAAACTACCATGGCAATTGCAAAAAAGGTAAATTTCAAAGGTTCAGGGGAAGTGATTTCGGGTGATGAGCTTATAAATTTGGATGATTCTGAACTCCAAAAAATTACTTCAGAAAAAAACATTTTTGCCAGGATGTTTCCCGAAGCCAAACTCAAAATAATAAACGCCCTCAAAGCGCAAGGTCACATAGTTGCAATGACCGGAGATGGCGTAAACGATGGTCCCGCGCTAAAAGCTGCCAATATTGGTGTGGCAATGGGAAAGAAGGGAACCGAGATTGCTAAACAATCTGCGTCGCTTGTTCTGGTGGATGATGATCTTTCCAAAATGGTGGAGGCGGTGGCCATGGGCCGAAAAATATATTCAAACCTCAAAAAGGCTATTCAATATATTATTTCAATCCACATTCCAATTATACTTATCGTTTTTATTCCCTTGGTTTTAGGATGGGTATATCCCAATATTTTTACGCCCGTACACGTAATTTTGTTGGAATTGATCATGGGTCCAACTTGCTCGATAGTCTATGAAAACGAACCTTTGGAAAAGGATTCTATGCTTCAAAAGCCGAGACCTTTTTCAAGTACATTTTTTAATTGGAGTGAACTTTTCACAAGTATTATACAAGGGCTGGTAATTACTGCAGGTGTGCTTACTGTTTATCAGTTGGCGGTCAATAATGGTGCTAATGAAGAAGTTACCCGCACTATGGTGTTTACGGCTCTTATAACTGCAAATATTGTATTGACGTTTGTAAATCGTTCTTTTATTTACTCCATTTTTACCACTTTTAGATATAAAAACAGATTGGTGCCTATTATGATTGGAATTACCATAGGCATCACTTTGTCACTTCTTTTGGTGCCACCTTTCACCGAATTCTTTGAATTTGAAAGACTTGGAATTAACCAGATTGGCATCAGCGTTGGGATTGGCGTTTTAAGTGCGTTATGGTATGAAACTGTGAAGTGGTGGAAACGCAATCACATTTCCAAAAAATCTCTTATCAATGAGCAAAACGATTTAAGTTATTGATAAACAGTATTAACTGATTTTCGTCATTGTGAAGAATTTATTTCTAATTTAATTTCGAATGGCGTTTAACTAAAAACCAAACATCATGAAAAAGTACAATTTTTTACTTATAACAGTAATTCTACTAATTTCATTTACTGTGAAATCACAGGAAAAGTGGTCGGTAGAGTTTAGACCTGGTCTCAGTTTTCCTACGAGTGATGTGGGTAATACCGACACTAAAATCGGTTTTGGCTTTGAGATTACGGGTGCCTATAAAATTATGCCTCATTTGGCCGTTTACGCGGGTTGGGGTTGGAACCAGTTTAAAGGTGAAGATCGTCTTTCAATAGAAGATATTACTTTTGAAGAGACGGGATATACTTTTGGGTTTCAACTTATACGTCCCATCGGCACTTCAGCATTTTCTTACATCGGGAGCGCCGGTGCGATATATAACCACATAGAATTAGAAAATAACGCTGGAGACATAACCGCAGATACCGGCCACGGATTTGGATGGCAAGTAGCAGCTGGAGTTGATTATGAATTTGCGCCGAACCTCGCTTTGCGACCAATGTTTAAGTACCGCTCTCTTTCAAGAGATTTGGAAATTGCCAATGTTTCTACCGAACTAAAGCTCAATTACATTTCATTCGGTATTGGCCTAGCTTGGGATTTTTGATTGTGTAACTGATCGTAAAATTGATTTTTCCTATTCTAGGTTTCTTTACAATTTTTTGAATTCACCAAAAGCTTTCTCAAATGAAAATTGCATTTATCATCCTTCTCTTTATTCACGGTCTTATTCATTTGATGGGATTTTTAAAGGCTTTTGGCTTTGCTGAAATCCCACAACTTTCGCAAAATTTTTCAAAACCGGAAGGTCTTTTATGGCTAGTGGTTACTTTGGTGTTTGTGACTGTAGGAGTACTTTTTCTGATGAAAAACAATCTTTGGTTTTGGATGGCAATAGCAGCGGTAATATTTTCGCAGGTTTTGATTATTATGAATTGGCAGGATGCAAAATTCGGCACCATCGCAAATGTGATTGTTTTGGTTATTGCAATCATGGCAATAGCTGGATGGAACTTTGAAAGAAAATACAAACAGGATGTAGCCCAATCTTTTGAAAACGTAACCATTTCCGAAGAAACAATTTCCGAAAAAGATATTGAAAACCTACCCGTTCCCGTTCAAAAATACCTGAAATACGTCGGGGTGCTTGGCAAGCCCAAAATAGAAACTGCCAAAGCTATTTTTAAAGGTGAAATGCGTGAAAAGGGAAAAGATTGGTTTGCTTTCACTTCGGAACAGTATAACTTTTTTGAGAATCCGACCCGTTTGTTTTTTATGAAGGCAATTTTCAAGGGACTGCCTACCCAAGGATACCATTATTACAAAGATGAAGAGGCTTCTATGCTTATAAAACTTTTATCGGTTTTCCCAGTTGTGGATATAATAGAGCCTGAAATGTTCAAAACAGAAACGGTAACCTATTTTAATGATATGTGTCTTTTTGCTCCAGCCGCATTAATTGATGAAAAAATTAAATGGCAAACTATTGATGATAAATCCGTAAAAGCAACCTACACAAACAAGAAAGCGACTATTTCGGCTATTTTGTATTTCAACGAAAATGATCAACTAATTAATTTTATTTCAGAAGATAGGATGGAAGTGAATTCCAATCAAAGTGTTCCGTTTTCGACTCCAGTAACAAAATACGGTACTATCAACGGCTATAATTTACCCGTTGCTGCTGATGCTGTTTATCAATTTCCCGATGGCGATTTTGTTTATGGGAAGTTTTATTTGCTGGATGTTCAGTATAATGTAAAAAATTTGGATTGAAAGAAATGGTTGCTTCCCGCAAAAATAAACTCCTATTTATAAAAAGTACGGAATTTCAACACTTGGATCATGTTTTGAAAATTTCTGGTCGGAATGATTGGTTTGAGACTATTAGTTGTTTAAATCTCCACAATCGCAAACGTTTATAGATTTTCCATCAATAGCTTTAAATGCAGATTCAATACTTTCTTTTCTATATGTTTCATTTTCAAAACCTGGATAAATATTTTCAAATTGAATGTCTTTTCCTTCATTATCTTTTCCCGTTAAATCGTACCGGATAACCACTTTTGTGCCTAATGGAGCATAGTAATATACAAACCATGCATCAGATTCCCGCAAGCCGATACAGCCATTGGAGTAGGCTTTGCCCAACGTTTCCAAATTTGTTGTGGGGTGAATAAGTTGTCCAAGACGGCGACCGTCAATTTCAGGCTCTATCCAAGGGATGGCTGGAAGGTTAGTGACCTTTTTATCATCCCGATTTGTTTTGTAATACCTTTGGTTGTCCTTAGGATTGATGAACCATGGTTTTTTATTAACTCTAACTATTTTTCCTATGCCGGGTTTTGTACGCAAATCTACTTCACCTTTTGCCATTTTTAAGTAACGTTTGTTATTCTGTCCAGCCCTAACCGGAAACTTTTGGATTACCTTTCCATCTTCAATAATGCGAAGTCTAAACTCTGGAATATTAATATCCAGATAGGTGTTTTCCATAACTTCTCTTATTTTTTGGGTTTTTAGAGAATCTGGAATGAGCAGAGTTTGTCCTTCACTAAGTGCATTTAATGATTGGGAATCTTCATTAAAAATCCCCTTATCCATTAGGTAATAATAATCTGTATGGGCCAGAGTGTCCAAAATCCAATTGTTATTATGAACAATTATATACTCATCAATAAGATAATTGTGGGTTTGATTATGCTCCGCTACAATGCTGTCCATCCATTTAAAGTAGGAGCGAATAGGAACATCTTTATTGACAACTATTTCAATTGGTGTTGAAGTTTTTTCTTGTTTTAAACTGTCAGTTTCAACCACCTCATTTCCGTTATTTGATTTCTGTTCATTATTGAATTTGTTGTTGTTTAAGCAACTTACAAATACGAAAGAAAAAATAAACAGTAAAATATTTTTCATCTTTTGAGTTTCATTGTGTTTATTAAAGAGTGCTCTAATTCACACAAAAAATTAGAGCATATTTTAGATCTTTAGTAGCGTTTTCAGAATAACTTGTTGAAAATTCAATTGTACTGAGCGGAATAGTTTACGCTAATTAAAAATCAAACGTAAGAAGTTAATTGCCAAAATGGTATGACATTAGTCATCTTTGTAATTATTTCTTTCCGCAATTATGGCCTTAGGCACACAATTGACCAAAACCTATTTTGCTGATTTAAATCATACATCTTAAACTAAATCAATACTATATTTGATTTTTTCCTTTTACGAAATGAATAAAGCAAACTCCATATTATTAAATACTAAATCATTTTTTGCTGAAATAGGCGATATGACTTTATTTGCTGGACGCTTTTTTAGGGAAGTGTTCAGTCCGCCATTTGAATTTAAGGAACTGCTTCGCCAATGTTATAATATGGGCAATCGTTCTTTTTTATTGGTGAGTGTTACTGGGTTTATTTTAGGACTTGTGTTCACGCTACAGTCGCGACCCACTTTGATGCAGTTTGGTGCACAATCCTGGATGGCCTCCATGGTGAGTCTTTCCATTGTTCGCGAAATTGGGCCTGTAATAATAGCTCTTATCTGTGCTGGGCGAATTGGTTCGGGAATTGGTGCAGAGCTCGGCTCTATGCGCGTTACAGAACAAATTGATGCAATGGAAGTTTCTGGCACCAACCCATTTAAATATTTGGTTATTACCCGTGTTGTGGCCACAACATTAATGTTGCCATTGTTGATAATTATGGGCGATGCCATCGCTCTTTTGGGTTCTGCCATTGTTGAAAACTTAAAAGGTGATGTTTCCTTTTTGCTCTATTTCAATCAGGTTTTTGATGCCTTAAAGTTCACCGATTTACTACCTGCAACGGTAAAATCTGTTTTCTTTGGCTTTGCCATTGGGATAGTGGGATGTTATAAGGGATATAATTGTGCCAAAGGAACGGTAGGGGTAGGAGAGGCGTCAAATTCTGCTGTGGTCACTATTTCGATGCTGCTGTTTATTATTGATTTTATCGCCGTTTTTGTAACCGATATATTTTTTGAAATATAAATGAATTCAGAAAAAAACATAAAGCCCGTACTAGAGTTAAAGAATCTGAAAAAAAGTTTTGGAGATAACGAAGTGCTCAAAGGTTTCAACCTTAAACTTTTTGAAGGGGAAAACTTGGTAATTATGGGAAAGTCAGGTTCTGGAAAATCGGTAATGGTAAAATGTCTGGTGGGTCTCATTCAGCCGGATAGTGGCAGTATTACCATTAAAGATCAAGATATTATTACGATGGGGCAAACGGAACTGGATGTTCTTAGAACCGAAATAGGTTTTCTTTTTCAAGGAAGTGCGCTCTATGATTCCATGACCGTTCGGGAAAATCTGGAATTTCCACTGCGGCGCCATAAAGATAAAATTGAAAATTTTCAAGGAACCGAAATTTTGGTAAAGGAAGCTTTGGAGAACGTAGGGCTATTAAACGCTATAGATTTGATGCCCGCAGAACTTTCGGGCGGAATGCAACGGCGGGTTGCTTTGGCGCGAGCGTTAATATTGAAACCAAAAATAATTATGTATGACGAGCCAACAACGGGTTTGGACCCAATCACGGCAAAGGAAATTATTGAGTTAATGCGAAATATTCAAGAAAAATATCAAACCTCCTCACTTATTATCACGCACGATGTGGATTGTGCACGTGTAATTTCAAACCGAATGATTTTGTTGGTGGATGGAATTAATTATGCCGAAGGAACTTTCGAAGAGCTTTCAAATTCGAGCGATCCACAAGTACAGGCATTCTTTAAAAACTAAATTATGGGAAAATCAAATTCACAAAATATAAAGGTCGGCGTTTTTGTTGTTGTTGGCACAATACTTCTTATAGCAGCACTTTATTTTATTGGAAGCAAGCAGCAAATGTTCAGTAAAAATATTGATATCTACGCTACATTCACAGACGTCAATGGCTTAACCTTGGGTAATAACGTGCGCTACTCCGGAATAAATGTGGGGACGGTAACTGGGATCGAAATGAAAGAAGTGGGCAAGATTACTATCGAAATGTCGGTGGAAGAAAAATCCGCTCATTTTATAAAAAAAGATGCCATTGCATCTATCAGTTCTGATGGTTTGGTAGGGAGCATGGTGGTAAATATCGAACCTGGAAACGAACAGAAAGAAGCGACCGTCGTGTCTGGAGATTTTATTCAGTCTTACAACGGCGTTAGCACTGCCGATATGATGAAGACTTTGAATGAAACCAATGAAAATATTGCTTTATTATCTGCGGATTTGTTGAAGATAACAAATCAAATTGTTGAAGGCAAAGGTACTTTGGGCGCATTGGTAAGCGATAGTTTGATGGCGAAAGATATAACACAATCTGCACGAGAGCTCAAAAAGATGACTTCGGGAGCTACCGAGGTAATTTCTCGAATCAATTCCATTATCTCAAAAATAAATTATGATGAAAGTGCTGCAGCCTTACTTTTAAGCGATACTGTTTCGAAAAACCAAATCCAAAAAGTATTTGGCAATCTTGAAAGATCCAGTGATAATATCAATGAAGTAACTAAAAGCTTGGATGAATATATCAAGGAAATAAAATCTGGAAAAGGAACTTTGAATTACGTTACACAAGATGAAGCTCTGGTCAAAAATATTGACTCTACAATGATTAACATAAAAGAAGCTTCCGAGAAATTGAATGAAAATATGGAAGCTCTTAAGCACAACTTTCTTTTCCGAGGTTATTTTAGAAAGCTTGAGCGACAGGAAAAAAGAGAAGCCAAGGAAAACTGACTTAAAAGTGGTATTTTCGTTCTTTAAAACCAACCAAAAAATTGTTGCATGCTCAATTATTTAAAAGAAAATTTCACCAATATTTTTGAAGACGCCTTAATTGAGGAGATAATAGAAGTTGGCACCTTAAAAGAAGTAAAAGAAGGCGAAAAATTAATAGAAATAGGTGATTATGTGCGGTCTATGCCTTTGCTGATTTCTGGGGCGATAAAAATTTTGAGGGAAGACGAAGATGGCGACGAATTATTGCTCTATTTTTTAGAACGTGGCGACACCTGCGCAATGACTTTAACTTGCTGTTTGGGCCAGACCAAAAGTGAAATACGCGCTGTTGCAGAACTTGACACAACATTGATTATGATACCCATCCAAAAAATGGAAGAGTGGACGGGCAAGTACAAGAGCTGGCGCAATTTTGTGTTCCAAAGTTACCACGAACGCTTAACGGAAATGCTTGAAACCATTGATAGTATTGCTTTTTATAATATGGACGAGCGCTTGGTAAAATACCTTCAGAACAAAAAAAAGGTGACTAATGATTCCTTGATTAATTCTACTCATCAAGAAATAGCTTATGAACTTCATACTTCACGTGTTGTGGTTTCGCGTTTATTAAAAAAACTGGAATCACTTGGTAAAATTGAACTTTATCGAAATAGTATTAAGATAGTTTCGCTTTAATTTCTAGATTCAAGTTTTCCATAATTCTGGTTAAAGTGTAACTTTTGTTACTGCCAAACGTATTTTCTTGGGGTATCTTTATACTTCAAAATTATAGAGATATATTATGGAAAATCAAGAATTTATAGAAATTACATCAATGCCAAGAATCGGTGATAATGCGCCAGATTTTACAGCAAAGACTACAAAGGGTGATATTAAACTTTCAGATTTTGCGAAAGACAAATGGATTGTGATGTTTTCGCACCCGGCAGATTTTACACCTGTTTGCACCACAGAAATGAGCGGTTTCGCAATCCGCAAACCCGAATTTGACGCCTTTAATACTGAACTTTTGGGATTGAGTATAGACAGTATTCACTCTCATTTGGCATGGGTAAACAATGTGCGCGAAAAAACAGGAGTTTATTTTGACTTCCCAATTATTGCAGATATTGATATGAAGGTTTCTAAACTCTATGGGATGTTACAGCCCAACGAAAGTGAAACCGCGGCGGTTAGAGCCGTTTTCTTTATAGATCCAAAAAAGAAAATTAGGTTGATTATGTATTATCCGCTAAATGTGGGTAGAAATATGGATGAAATTTTAAGAGCGCTAGAAGCCTTGCAAACCTCAGATGAATTTGGCGTTGCAATGCCTTTAGATTGGAAAAAAGGAGATAAAGTTATTGTTCCGCCACCAAAAACATTACAAGAAATGGAAGACCGTTTAAATGACGATTCCCTAGAAAAAATTGATTTTTATTTGGCTAAAAAATCGCTTTAATAATACAACCTAAAAAGTAAACTCATGAAAATAATTGCATTAGCTATCTTGGGAAGCATCTTATTTGCTTGCAATACGCATACAAAAGAAAAGTATTCCAGCATTGAAAATGATTCTAAGAATTTGGCATTGGCCGAATATCAAGAGCATCCGGGGAAGAAATTGATGGAGAACAATTGTTACGTTTGCCACAATCCAAAAACTTCACAAGAAGAAATGATGGCACCGCCCATGATAGCTGTAAAGATGCATTATATTACTGAGGACACTTCCAAAGAAGAATTTATAGATGCAATGGTTGATTGGTCTAAAAAACCTTCTGAAGAAAAATCTAAAATGCCTGGAGCTATTAAGAAATTCGGATTGATGCCTTATCAATTCTTCCCAGAGAAAACCATTCGGGAAATTGCAGAATATATGTTTGATTATGAAGTGGAAGAGCCAGAATGGTTTCAAGCACATTATAATGAAATGCACGGTGACAATCCAAAAATGAAAGGTAAAATGGGCGAAGGAAAAGGAATGGGAAAGGGAAAAGGAATGATGAAAGGAAAAGGAATGATGAAAGGAAATCAAACAGCCAATGCCCAGCAACCTACCCTTGAAGAGCGCGGAATGCAAATGGCCCAAACCACCAAAGCCGAATTGGGTAAAAACCTGATGGGACAAATACAAAAAAACGGAGTGATTGCCGCCCTAGATTTTTGTAACATCCAAGCCATGCCCATAACAGATAGTATGGCTACCGTTCATAAAGCGCACATTAAAAGGGTTACAGATAAACCTAGAAACCCAAATAACAAGGCGAATACTGCGGAATTGCTATACCTAGAAAATTTCAAAAAACAAGTTGCTGCAGGTGGCGAAGTGAAGCCAATTACAGTACAAATGGGTAACGAAACCGAATTTTATTACCCAATTGTAACTAATTCTATGTGTTTAAAATGCCACGGAACGCCCGGAAGGGAGTTAGAAACACTCACTTTGTCTAAAATTACAAAGCTTTATCCAGCCGATAAAGCTACAGGCTATACTGAAAATGAAGTGCGCGGAATTTGGAGCATAAGTTTCGAAAAATAGCCTATGAATTATTACGAAACTTTTTGGAACCACAAATACCTCAGTGGCGAAACGGGTTGGGATATTGGCTATGTTTCAACGCCTTTAAAAGATTACATCGACCAACTTTCAGATAAAAATCTTAAAATATTGATTCCCGGAGGTGGTAACTCTTATGAAGCGGAATATCTTGTAAAAAATGGATTTTCAAATGTATTTGTGGTTGATATTTCTTCTATTCCCTTAGAAAACTTGGCTGAACGCGTTCCTTCCTTTCCAAAGGAAAATCTGTTGCATTCAGATTTTTTTGAATTGGAAGAAACATTCGACCTAATTTTAGAACAGACCTTCTTTTGTGCACTGGAGCCTTCACTTCGCGAGGATTATGTCAATAAAATGCATGAATTACTAAAGCCTGAAGGTAAACTTATAGGACTTCTTTTCAATATTCCTTTAAATACTGACAAGCCACCTTTTGGAGGAAACAGAAATGAATATATTTCACTTTTTGAAGAAAAATTCAAAATAGAAAAAATGGAAACTGCGTACAATTCCATTCCAGAAAGGGAAGGAAACGAGCTATTCTTTAAACTTAGAAAGCAATAGTTTTAAATTTTTGTTATAATCCTGCACAACATTTTAAGGTCTAAAAAGACTTTTATAAATTCATAAAAAATATAGTTATGAAAATCAAACAATTTGAATATAAGCCACTTTCACATTTTTCATACGCCATTATCAGCGATGGAAAAATGGCTTTGGTTGATCCAGAAAGAAACCCAATACAGTATTATAAATATGCCGAAGAAAACGACGCAAAAATAGTTGCCGTTTTTGAAACGCATCCGCATGCCGATTTTGTGAGCTCGCATTTGCAAATTCATAATGAAACGGGTGCAAAATTATATTGCAGCAAAAAAACAGGTGCTGATTATCCCCATGTATCTTTTGATGATGGCGATGAGGTTACCATGGGAAACACCATTTTTAAGGCAATAAACACACCCGGACATTCGCCAGACAGCGTGACGATTGTTGCCACAGAAGAGAATAAAACCGCTCTTTTTACGGGCGATACACTTTTCGTGGGAGATGTGGGCCGTCCCGATTTACGTGAAAAGGCAGGCCATATGAAAGCCAAACGGGAGGATTTGGCAAAAATGATGTATAATACCATTCAAAATAAATTTACCCATTTACCAGATACTGCATACGTTTATCCCGCACACGGCGCAGGTTCGCTCTGTGGAAAAGGGATGAGCGAAGACGCTTCGTCTAGTACGCTTGGAAACGAGCGAATAGGAAATTGGGCGTTCAAAAAGCAAACGGAAGAACAATTTGTAAATCATTTGCTAGATTCCCAGCCTTTTATTCCGCACTATTTTGGGTATAATGTGGATGTAAATAAAAATGGCGCAAAAAATCTACGAACTGCTTTGGGTGAAATTGATTTTAAAATAGATGTCAATACTTCAAAAAATAATGCTTTGATAATTGATATTAGGGATGAAAGTGATTTTAAAAAGAATCATTTGCCCGGAAGTATAAATATTATGGCTATTTCTGAAACTGCCAAGTTTGAAACTTGGTTAGGATCCATTGTTCGTCCGAATGAAAAATTTCATTTGGTGGTAGATTCCATTGAAAATGCCGAAGCTATTCTTCACCGCACCGCCAAAATAGGTTACGAAGCAAATGTGGAATCCGTTTTCACCATTGATGATACTGATTTAGAAAAATCGATGGGCTTCAATTTGGAAGATTTTAAAAACAATACTAAAAATTATACTATTGTAGATATTCGCAATGAAAGCGAAGTTTCTGAAGGTAAAATTTTTGAGAAAGCAATTGCTATTCCGCTACATCAATTACGTGAAAATGCCAAGGAAATACCAACCAACAAACCAATTGTTGTCCATTGTGCAGGCGGTTATCGCAGCACTGCGGGTGCAAGTATT
The DNA here is from genome assembly GCF_007997135.1 of Aequorivita lipolytica. GTDB lineage: Bacteria > Bacteroidota > Bacteroidia > Flavobacteriales > Flavobacteriaceae > Aequorivita > Aequorivita lipolytica. The sequence continues at coordinate 78,250 of NZ_VORU01000004.1, forward strand.
CTTGAAAGGGAATTGAATGTGAAAAATGTTTTTGATCTAAGCGATGCCATAGAAGATTTTAAATAATCATAGTTTTTCGCCAAAGGAAAGATCGCCCGCATCACCCAATCCCGGTATAATGTAGCCACGGCTATTTAAAGTGTCGTCCACCGCTGCAATCCAAAGATGTGTGTTTTCGGGAAAAACATTTTCTATGTATTCAATTCCAGGATTAGCCCCAATTATTGAAAGTATATGAATTTGTTTTGGAGCGCCGTGACTTTTAAATGCTTTAAGCACATTTTCCAAGGTTTTACCTGTAGCCAACATTGGGTCTGTTAGAACTAAAGTTTTGTTTTCAATGGAGGGTGATGCCAAATAGTTTACAATTACTTCAAAGTCGTCACCGCCATCGGGATGATGCCTATATGCAGAAATAAAAGCATTTTCGGCTTTGTCGAAAAAATTCAGAATGCCATTATGAAAGGGCAGTGCAGCCCGTAAAATGGAGCAAACCACCAAGTCATTTAGGGGCACGTGCATTTGTTTTTCTCCCAAAGGGGTTTTTACAACTTCACTTTTATACTGCAAAGTTTTACTCATTTCATAACTGAGAATTTCACCGATGCGCTCAATGTTTTTTCGAAAGCGCATCGAGTCTTTTTGGATGGAAACATTGCGCATTTCCGAAACAAATTGGCTTAATACAGAATTTTGGTTGCTGAAGTCGTGAACAATCATATTTTTAAAAAGAATAAATACGAAGTTAAAATTTCTTCCTTACGAACGGAATAATTCAGCATATTTTTTTTGTCTGTGTAACAAAAGTTACCGTCTTTCTTAATTAATAGTGACATTTTTGAAATATCTAAGTGCTTCATTTCAATATGATTATTATCATTTTTCAACCCTTTTCATTGAAGTAACTTAGACATCAAAACCTTCAAGACATGGCTAAAATTGTAATATTGGGTGCGGGAATCTCTGGGCACGTTGCCGCATCGCACCTACGCAGAAAATTGGATAAAACCCACGAAGTAGTTGTGGTTTCGCCCAACAGGAATTATCAATGGATTCCCTCCAATATATGGGTGGGCATTGGCCGAATGAAGTCCAAGGAAATTCTTTTTCCGCTAGCACCTTTGTATAAAAAAAAGGGGATTGGTTTTAAGCAAGCTAAAGTAACATCCTTTTATCCCGAAGGCGATATAAACGAAGCTAAACCTTATGTGTTAGCTGAATATGTTGTGGGAGAAGAGAAAGGCAGACAAGAAAAAATAACCTACGATTATCTCATAAACGCTACGGGCCCTAAGCTTAATTTTGAAGCTACAGAAGGGCTAAATCCTGGAACTAATAAAGCATATTCTGTTTGTACATATACCCACGCAGATCACGCCAATGAAGGTTTGCAAAGCCTAATTGAAGAAATGAAACAAGGAAAGGAAGCTCGAATCGTAATAGGTACAGGCCACGCAAAAGCCACTTGCCAAGGAGCTGCTTTTGAATATATCTTGAATGTGGAACAAGAACTTCGCCGACAAAAGGTTCGCGATAAGGCAAAAATTACTTGGATTTCCAATGAATACGAATTAGGAGATTTTGGAATGGACGGAATGTTGCTAAGCTATGGAAGCAACATAATGAAATCTCACGAAATGGTGGAAATGGTTTTTGAAGACCGCGGTATCGATTGGATTCTTGGCGCAGGCGTAAACAAAATTGAAGACGGACTTGCTCATTATGAAACTTTGAGTGGTGAGCAAAATAGCATTGAATATGATTTTGCAATGTTAATTCCATCTTTCTCCGGACACGGATTTAAGGCTTTCGACAAAAATAATCAAGACATCACCGAAAAACTCTTTAAAGGTTTTATGATTGTTGATGCGGACTACAGTCCAAAACCTTATGAAGAATGGACAGTACAAGATTGGCCTGAAACCTATCAAAACCCAAACTATAAAAACATTTTTGCGCCGGGAATAGCCTTTGCACCACCACACAGTATTTCCAAACCTCGTAAAAGTCCGAACGGAACAGAGATCTTTCCTGCTCCGCCAAGAACTGGAATGCCATCTGGAATAACCGCAAAATTAGTAGCAGATAATATTATAGACAGCATTAAAAACAAAAATGAATCTTTACATCATAAAGGTTCTATGGGCAATATGGGCGCAGCCTGCATCGCTTCCGCTGGGTTTGGGATGACCAAGGGTAGTGGTGTAAGCATAACAACGTTTCCTATAGTCCCAGATTATAAAAAATACCCAGATACCCAAGGCAGGAAGTTGGGCAAAACTTTTGGCGAGATCGGTCTTGCAGGCCATTGGCTGAAATTAATGCTACACTACGCCTTTATTTACAAAGCCAAAATGAAACCTTTTTGGTATTTAATACCTGAATAAACTAGACAGTTTATAGGTTTAAAGGTTTAAGTGTTTTACGCCTTTCTCTTAAAATATAAACTTTCAAGTTTTACAAATAAACTATAATTAAAACTAAGAAGAAATGACAAAGCGAATATCAAATTTCAAGAGATTTGTGATGATGAATCCCATCATCCAATTTTTCAAATTTATTATTTTGAGCATTAAAGTATTGCTAATAGTGGCCGGAGGTCACGGTGGAACGAGGGAAGTGACTAAATAATGTCTTTCTCCATTGCCAACCAATATTATTGACTAATTTTACTTTTTAAATGAAATCACTGTTCACAATATCGTTTTCCTTACTTATCGTTTTCCAAAGCGTAAGTTTTGGAATGCAAGATGTTTTTCTGCTAGGACGTTTGGTTCAGCACGCTGAATATCATTCTGAAAATTATGGGGATGATTTCTTCACTTTTATTGAAAAGCATTACGGTTCTCAAAAAGCTGATCACCAAAAAAATCACAAAGAAGAAAAGCAGGAACACGAAGAATTACCTTTTCAGCATATTTCTTGCCATCACATTTCCGCTGATGTTGTTCTTATACCTTTTGAAATTCCTATTTTAAAAGCGGAAATAAATACACTACAATCACACTCCTTCCGCTATCAAAATCTATATGCTTCACTTGAAAAATTCTCTATTTTTCAACCCCCAAAATTTGCATAACTAAATAGACCAATTCGGAAATATAAATTTCCAAATACTTCTAAGGTCGCTATTTACCGTTTTTTTAAAAGCGGTTAAAATCAAATTTTACTATTTCGTTTTTCAATAATTTTCAGTTGAAAAAGATAAAATTTTAGTTAGTTATGCTCTCAAAAATCATTCAATTCAGTATAAAAAACAAACTCATTATTGGGCTGTTTACGCTTGTGCTTATTGGCTTCGGCGTGTTTTCACTCACGCAATTGTCCATTGGTGCCGTGCCCGATGTTACAAACAATCAAGTACAGGTAATTACCACTTCCCGCAACCTTTCCACGCAGGATATGGAACAATTTATAACCTATCCCGTAGAGTTGGAAATGGCGAATTTGCCTGGAGTGAAGGAAATCCGTTCCACCTCAAAATTTGGGCTTTCAGTAGTTACCATTGTATTTGAGGAAAATCTGGGAACTTATTTGCCAAGACAGCTTATTGCTGAAAAAATTAAGTCTGCTGCTGAGAATATACCCGAAGGTTTCGGAATGCCACAAATGGGTCCAATAACAACAGGTCTTGGCGAAATCTACCAATATATTCTCGATGTGAAACCTGGGTATGAAGGTATATATTCAACCATGGAACTTCGTACAATTCAAGATTGGATTGTGAAAAGGCAGCTCTCCGGAATTCCCGGTGTAGTTGAAGTAAACACCTGGGGCGGCCAATTAAAGCAGTATGAAGTTGCCGTAAATACCCATAAACTGAACGCTATGAATATCACTGCTTCAGAAATATTTACAGCGCTGGAAAAAAACAACAGTGTTTCCGGCGGCGGTTATATTGAAAAGGAAAACCAAGCTTATTTTATACGTGGCGAAGGTTTGGCTTCTTCATTGGAAGATATTGGGAATATTGTTGTAAAAAACGAAAATGGCTTTCCTATTTATATTAAGGATATCGCGAAAGTGCAGTTTGGAAGCGCGCCTCGTTTTGGTGCAATTACCGGAAATGGAGAAGGCGAAAAAGTCTTGGGACAAGTAATGATGCTGAAAGACGCCAACTCAAACCAAGTAATTGAGGATGTAAAAAAACGCGTGGCTGAAATTGCCGAATCGCTGCCCGAGGGCGTTTACATCAATCCAGTTTTAGACCGTAGTGTGCTAATAGCCAAAACCACTTTTACCATAGCGGAAAATCTTATACTGGGAGTGCTTATCGTAATTTTCGTAGTGGTTCTTTTATTGGGAAATCTCCGTTCGGGTCTCGTTGTTGCATCAGTGATTCCGCTGTCTTTGCTTTTTACGCTTTCACTAATGTATATTTTCGGCGTAGATGCAAATTTGATGAGTCTTGGTGCAATTGACTTCGGAATTATTATTGACGGAGCAGTTATTATTGTTGAATTTGTAGCATTTCAAATAAGTAAAAATGCAACAAAATTAAATTCGCTTCCTTCCGAAGAAAAGCAATTAGCAAAAGACAATCTAACAGTTAAAAGCTCTACAAAAATGATGAATTCTGCCATTTTTGGACAACTTATTATTTTGATTGTTTTTATCCCAATACTTACATTAAGTGGGGTAGAAGGCAAAATGTTTAAACCCATGGCGCTTACTTTTAGCTTTGCTTTGATTGGGGCGATGGTGCTTTGCTTTACGTATGTTCCTGTAGCTGCTTCTGTATTTTTAAAACCTACGGAAACTTCTGAAAAGAACATTTCTGTAAGAATAATGGCTTTTCTAAATCGTTTTTACGAACCTACAATTCGTTGGGCATTAGGTGCTAAAAAGTTAGTGTTGGGTATTGCAATATTAATTTTAGTTTCAACAATCTATCTTTTTACAACAATGGGCGGGGAGTTTGTACCTACGCTGGACGAAGGCGATTTTGTAATTCAACCGGTGCTTAAAACAGGTACTTCTCTCAGCAATACTATAGCTATAACAACACAAATTGAAAAAATTCTAATAGACAATTTCCCCGAAGTAGATCAGGTAGTAAGTAGAATTGGTGCTGCGGAAGTTCCCACAGACCCCATGTCTATGGAAGAGAGCGACGTAATCGTTACCCTAAAGCCGAAAGGTGAATGGGTTTCAGCGGAAAGTAAAGATGAGCTTGCCAATAAATTCAAGGAAGCTTTGGCGATAATTCCGGGAATGGAAGTGGAATTTACCCAACCTATTGAAATGCGATTTAACGAGCTTATTACCGGTGTTCGTGCGGATATTGCGATCAAAATTTTTGGAGAGGATCTCGAAGTGCTTAACAACAAAGCCAATGAAATAAAGAGACTTATCGAAAATGTGGAAGGTGCTGATGATATTATAGTGGAAAAAGTGGTAGGTCTGCCAGAGATGAATGTAAAGTTTGACCGAGCTAAAATTGCCCGCTACGGACTCAACATTCAAGATTTGAACGAAATGATAGCAATGGGTTTTGCCGGAAAATCATTGGGAAGCATTTTTGAAGGCGAAAAACGATTTGACCTCGTGGTTCGGCTTGATGAAAACAACCGTCGCGACCTTTCAAACCTTCAAAATCTTTATGTAGATACTCCTTCCGGAGAAAAAGTTCCGTTACGCGAACTTGCTGAAATAAAATATACCAAAGGCGCAGCAAAAATTTCAAGAGATGATACCAAGCGCCGGATTGTTGTGGGAATAAACGTGCGAAGCCGTGACCTGCAAAGCGTTGTGGACGATGTGCAAAAGTTAATTGACGAAAACATAACCCTTCCCGTTGGCTACAGTATTGATTACGGCGGTCAGTTTGAAAACCTTCAAAGCGCAAAAAATAGATTAATGTTCGCGGTTCCCGTGGCATTGGTGCTCATTTTCTTCCTGCTTTATTTCGCCTTTAATTCCGTAAAAGAAGCATTGATGATTTATTCTGCAATTCCATTGGCGGCAGTGGGTGGCGTATTGTTGTTATGGATACGCGATATGCCTTTTAGCATCTCGGCAGGGGTTGGGTTTATTGCCCTTTTTGGGATAGCCGTCCTCAACGGAATCGTTTTGATAGAGCATTTTAAAGAACTTAAAAAAGAAGGGATGACAGATAAAAAAGAACTTATAGTTCATGGTGCAAAAAATCGACTTAGGGCGGTTTTGCTTACGGCAGCCGCTGCCGCACTTGGTTTTTTGCCAATGGCGATTTCAACAAATGCTGGGGCTGAGGTTCAAAGACCTTTGGCAACCGTTGTTATTGGTGGCTTGGTAACAGCAACGCTTTTAACTCTAATTGTTTTACCGGTTTTGTTTTCAATTTTTGATTCAGATAAAAAAATAATTAAGCTAAAAAGAAAGGGAAAAAAATTACCCTTAACTATTTTAATCTTACTATTTGGGTTTACAGGAATGGCGCAGGAAAACCCCAAAACTTTGGAAGATTTAAACACAATGGCTTTGGAAAACAACGCAGGTTTAAAAGCCTCTTCACTTCAAGTGGACGAAGCAAATGCCTTGATAGGAAGTGCTTTCAATTTTGACAAAACCACTGTCTTTTATGAATTTGACGAAAATAATTTAGCACCAAACAATGAACCGCTCAAGGTTTTTGGAGTACAACAAGGGTTTCTTTTTCCGACGGTTTATTTTGCTGAAAAAAATGTGAACCAGCGCCAGTTCGAAATGCAAAGTAGTCAGTACCAACTTCAAAAACGCAAAACTGAAGGTTTAGTTGCAGCGGCATATTATCAATTTCAATTTGAGAAAAATAGGGAGCGAGTTTATAAAAGTTTGGACAGCCTTTATCAAAACTTTGCCTATGCCGCACAGCGCCGTTTTGAGCTTGGTGAAACCAATTATTTGGAAAAAATAACCGCTCGCGCAAAACAGCGACAGCTGGAAACAGATTACAGGCAGAGCAAAGAAGATGTGCAAATTGCAATGGCTCGACTAAAAGCGACAGTGCAATCTAAAGATAGTTTGATGATTGCTGAACAACCTTTGGAGAAACTGCAGCTTTCAATAGCAGCTTCGGAACAACATCCGGCAATAGATTATTACCAAAGCAGAACTGATTTTTTTGAAGCAAAACGCAGTCTCGAAAAGCAACATTTGCTGCCAGATATAAGCCTTACCTATTCCTTGGGAAGCAATTCGGGATTGAGCCAAAATCTGTATGCGTATCAAATTGGTCTGAAAATTCCGTTGCTTTTCAGTGGAAATGCTTCAAAAATAAAAGCGTCAAAAATTGCTGCCGATGTAAGTCAAAGCCAAGCTGAAGATTATAAAATTCATTTGAATTCACGGAAAGTTCAATTGCTAAATGAAGTTTCAAAATATGAAGAAGCCCTTCAATATTATGAAACCGAAGGAAAATCACTTTCCGAAGAAATTTTGAAAACCGCAAACATCAGTTTCAAAAATGGCGAAATAGATTTCTTTCAATACATTTTAAGTCTTGAAAACGCTTACGAAATTGAATTGCAATATCTTCAAAATCTCAACAATTACAACCAAGCGATTATCGCTATCAACTTTTTAATACTATAAAACATTCGTTATGAACTATATTAAATCATTTTTGTTGCTTCTAATTCTCGTTTTGGTTTCGTGCAACAATTCAAAAACAGAAAGTCCCCTCCCAGCCTCCCCAGAGGGGAGTAGCGAGATGATCCATCTTTCAAAGGCGCAATTCGAAAACGCAAAAATGGAAGTGGGGCAACTCACCGAAAAACCTTTTGCTGAAACAGTACAAACCAGCGGAGTGATTGACGTACCGCCACAAAGCCGTGCGGTAATTAGCGCCTTTGCCGGCGGTTATATTAAAAACACCCCTTTATTGGTGGGCGATAAAGTTACCAAAGGCCAGCGCTTGGTAACCCTTGAAAATCCTGAGTTTATCACGATGCAACAGAGTTATTTGGAAACTGCCGAGCAGCTTTCGTATTTAAAATCTGAGTACGACCGCCAGAAAATTATGATGGATGAAAAAATCACTTCACAGAAAAGCTACTTAAAAGCCGAAAGTGAATACAAATCGAATTTGGCGCGTTACAACAGCTTGAAGAAAAACCTGGAAATGTTGAATATGAATCCTGCTTCGGTGCAAGCGGGAAACATTGTTTCGCAAGTAAATATTTACAGCCCCATTGACGGTAACGTGACCCAAGTTTATGTGAATACGGGCACCTACGTTTCGCCAGCCGATAAGATTATGGAAATTATGAATACCGACCATATTCACTTAGAATTGAAAGTTTTTGAAAAAGATTTAATGCAACTTAAAAAGGAACAGGAAATACTATTTACAGTGCCCGAAGCTTCAAAAGAAACCTTTAAGGGCGGAGTCCATTTGGTTGGAACTTCTATTGACCCAAACAGCCGAACTTCTTTGGTTCACGGCCATATAGACGAAAAGGATGAAAGCAACTTCACCGCCGGAATGTTTGTGGAAGCACAGATTGTTACGGGCACTTCAAACCAATTGGCGCTTCCCGAAACCGCCGTTGTGGAAATGGAAGATAAAAATTATGTTTTGCTAATTGAAAACGAGAATGCCGAAGAATTTGAATTACATGCAGTAGAAGTGAAAATTACTGCTACTTATAACGGCTTTACAGCTATTGAAAATACTTCAGAAATTAAACCTGACAGCCGCTTTTTAACTAAAGGTGCCTTTGTGTTGTTGCAGGAAGAAGGTGGCGGCGGACATGGGCATTGATAAAATCGAAATCGAAATCGAAAACGAAAAACAAAAATAAAATTTGATTGCTTTTATGATTCCGCATTGAGGACAGTTGCGAGTACTTCCCAGACAGTATTAGCTACAATTTTATGACCTTCAGCTGTGGGATGTATCCCGTCATTCTGATTTAATTCTTTAATGCCACCTACATCTTTTAAAATAAAAGGAATAAATGCGAGCTTATTTTCTGAAGCGAGATCAGCGAAAATGGCTCTAAATTGTGTGGTGTAATCCTGCCCCATATTTGGAGGCAATTCCATCCCTGCCAAAACAATCTTTGTACTGGGGCTTTTGGCTTTAACTGCATCTACGATTGCTTGTAAATTAGCTTTGGTTTCAGCTATAGCCACGCCGCGCAGCCCATCATTCGCGCCAAGTTCCAAAACGAATATATCAATATCTTGGTTTAGAATCCAATCAATTCTACTTTTACCGCCAGCGGAAGTTTCACCACTTAGCCCAGAATTTACAACTTCATAGTTCAACCCCAACGAATCAATTTTAGATTGAATAATTCCAGGAAAAGCATCGTTAGTATCATCTAGGCCATAACCGGCTGTAATACTGTCGCCAAAAAATAGTATGGTTTTGCTTGAGGTGTTTTCTGTAGTTTCATTTTCAGTAGTGGCATTTTCGTTCTTATCTACATTGGCTTTTGATTTTGTATCATTTCCGCAGGAAATCACCACAAAAACCAGTAGGAAATAACAAAACTTTATGAGGTTTCGGTATTTGGAAACTGTACTATTTAAAAGGCTTTCTGTAATTTTGGACTTCGGCATAAGGTCGGTAATTATTATAAAATTTCAATGGCAAAGATATTAAAGATTAACGGGCTGGAAAAAACTTATAAAAGCGGTTCTAAGCAATTAACAGTCCTTCAAAATGTTTCATTTGACGTTGAAAAAGGACAAACATTCGCTATTGTTGGGCCGTCGGGAAGTGGAAAAACCACCTTATTGGGTTTATCCGCAGGCTTAGACACACCCAGTGCTGGCACAGTTGAATTATGCGGACATAATTTAAACACCCTTAATGAGGACGAACGAGCGCAACTTCGAAATGAAGAAGTGGGTTTTATTTTTCAAGATTTTCAATTATTACCAACATTAACGGCCCTAGAAAATGTAAGTGTGCCTTTAGAGCTGCAAGGCGCCAAAAATGCCACTAGCAGAGCGAAAGAGTTATTGGAAAAAGTTGGTTTGGGAGATCGGGTTGCTCATTATCCATCACAATTATCTGGTGGCGAGCAGCAGCGAGTAGCAGTAGCAAGAGCATTTTCCAATAGTCCCACTATATTATTTGCAGATGAACCTACCGGGAATCTAGATGAAGAAACAGGCGAGAAAGTAATACAGTTGCTTTTTAACCTTAATGAAGAAGCAGGAACAACGCTGGTGATTATTACCCACGATTTAGATTTGGCTGCAAGAACACAGCAGATTTTAAGATTAAAAGGCGGCAAGATTTTAACGAATGAAACAACTGTAAAAATTTGAACAAGTCTCAGTTAAAATCAAATAGCAACACTGCTTGGCTTTTTAAAATGGCATGGCGCGATGCAAAGGCAAGTAGGGCGCGATTACTACTTTTTATGGCTTCCATTATATTAGGGATTGCTGCAGTAGTTTCCATACAGTTGTTCAGCCAGAACCTAACAGCTAATATTCAACGGCAATCAAAATCTTTGATGGGTGCCGATTTTCTTATTGATACTGATCAGCTTCCCAATGCGCGAGCGCAAGCAATTATTGATTCTTTAAAACCTGATGCATCTGAAGTAAACTTTGTATCGATGGTTGCTTTTCCTAAAAATGACGGTACTAAATTAGTGCGTGTTCGTGGATTACAAGGCGATTTTCCATTTTATGGTACTATTGAAACACAACCTGTTAACGCGGCAACAAACTATCAAGTTTCTGGGGGAGCTTTAGTAGATGCAACTTTAATGTTGCAATACAACCTTCAGGCTGGCGACTCTATTAAAATAGGCGAAATAACCCTTCCCATAGCTGGGGCATTAAAAGCTATTCCTGGTAATACGGCTGTTTCAACTGCTGTAGCACCCTTGGTACTAATTCCCTTTCGGTTTATAGAAGCCACGGAATTGTTACAATTTGGAAGCCGAAAAGAATATCAGTTTTTTTACAGGCAACCCAATGTAGATTTGGTGGCGTTGGAAAAAAAGTTGCAACCTTTACTGGAGGCAGAAAATGCAGACTTAGATACGCACACCGGCACGAGCAGCAGATTGGGGCGCCGGTATGACAATGTAGGATCGTTCTTAAACCTAACCGCTTTCATCGCGCTATTGCTAGGCTGTGTAGGTATTGCCAGCTCGGTAAATATCTATATCAAGGAAAAAATAAAAGCGATTGCAGTCTTAAAATGTCTGGGAGCGTCCAGAAAACAAAGCTTTTTAATTTTCTTGATTCAGATTGCAGGAATAGGAATTCTAGGAGGTTTTATTGGAACTATAGTAGGGGTAGGGCTTCAGGAACTTTTTCCTATTGTATTAAAGGAATTTTTGCCTTTCGATCTAACAATTAGTATAACCGCACAACCATTAATCATGGGGGTTCTTTTAGGTTTAGTAATGTCGGTTTTATTTGCATTACTGCCTTTATTGCGCACTTGGTATGTTTCGCCATTAGAAGTGCTGCGGTTTAGCGGGGACTCTTCAAAACAATCAAAGAATGCCATATATGGTGTAATTACCGTGATTGTTTTGTTTTTATACGCCTTTTCCTTTTGGTTGCTTAAAGATTGGTTATATGCGCTAGCCTTTATCGGCGGGATTCTTGTAACCTTCGGGGTGCTCGCAGGTATTGCAACACTCACAATGAAATTGGTTAAAAACTATTTCCCCAAACGGGCACGTTTTACTACAAGACAGAGTTTGCTTAATTTATTCCGTCCCAACAACCAAACTATTGTGCTGCTGGTAGCTATTGGTTTGGGCACGTTTTTAATCAGTACCCTATACTTTACAAAGGATATTTTACTGGATAAAGCAGCCTTGGGCCAAACCTCAGAAAGTGCAAACCTGATAACTCTAGACGTGCAACCAGACCAAGTAGCTGAGGTGGCAAATACCTTTGAGGCGAATAATCTGAATGTATTAGATAATATTCCGCTGGTTACCATGCGTATGCACAGTATAAAAAATGAATTGGTAAACAAGCTGCGAACTGATAGTACGTCGCAAATAAAAGGATGGCTTTTAAATCACGAGTTTAGAACAACCTACCGCAGTGAACTTATAGATTCCGAAGAAATTGTAGCAGGGGAGTGGGTGGCTTTGCAAAAGGAAAAAGATACCATCCAAGTCTCCATCTCCGACAATCTTGCAGAAGATGCCAATGTAACTATTGGCGATTTTATTGTTTTTAATGTGCAAGGCGTACTTATGGAAACTGTTGTTAAGAGCATCCGAAAAGTAGATTGGACAAATCTGCAACCTAATTTTACAATCGTTTTTCCAACAGGAGTTTTGGAAAACGCGCCACAGTTTAATGTATTGACAACCTATGCCCCAACTGAGGAGAGTTCAGCTACCTTACAACGAGACTTGGTTAGTAAATTCCCCAATGTGTCTGTTATTGATCTAAGACAGATGTTCACAGTAGTAGAAGATATACTGGATAAGGTTTCGTGGATTATTAATTTCATGGCATTTTTTAGCATCCTTACAGGCATTATTGTTTTAATAGGCTCTGTGCGTACCAGCAAATACCAGCGAATAAAAGAAAGTGTTTTACTGCGAACCTTGGGCGCAAAAAACAAACAAATACTAACTATTACCGCCCTGGAATATCTATTTCTAGGAATTTTGGGAAGTCTCTTGGGAATACTTTTGGCGCTGGGTAGCAGTTTGCTGTTGGCGGTATTTGTATTTGAAGAACCCTTTACGCCTTCGCTAATTCCATTTTTGGTTTTTCTACCCGGAATCTCCCTCTTGGTTTTGGGGATTGGGTTGAGTAATATTCGGGAAGTTTTGAGGAGCTCTCCTTTGGAGGTGCTTCGGAAGAGTGGGTAGTGAGTTGTTGGTTTAATTTTTCAGGACGAGACAGGGGGATTTGGCTTGTGGTGGCCTCGATACTAATTTCAAAGCCGCTCCGCTTTTTTGAGATTCACTCGGACACCGCGATTATCTGTACTTTGATTTGATGTGATGTAGGTTCCTGAGTGACCGACGATAGGAGGTTGTATCGAAGGGTCCGGGATTGGTATCCTCGATACTAATTTCAAAGCCGCTACGCTTTTTTGAAATTCACTCGGACACCAGGGAGATTTAGCTTTGAATTTTAGAATTTACTCAGTTACCCAGGATAATTATTTTCTGAAAACTTTTTTAGCCAATTTAGGTAATAAATAATTTTCTCCAGAGATTAATGCTTCTTTCTTTTTTCGAGACCATCGCTGTACTTGTTTTTCTCTGTAAAAGGCTGAATCTATTCTGTCATATTCTTCAAAATAAATCAGTTTGACGGGCAGCCTGTTTTTTGTGTAATTTGATCCTTCACCTGTTTGGTGTTGGATGAATCTTAATTCCAAATCTTTTGTGCTTCCTGTATAATAGGTGTCATCATTGCATAGTAATATGTACATAAAGCCTTTGGACATATTATAAAGTTATTAAATATTTAGAAATTTGGTGTCCTCGATACAAATTTCACTTCGCTTTGCTCTTTGAAATTCACTCGGACACCGGGATTTATCTGTACTTTGATTTGACGTGATGTAGGTCCTGAGTGACCGACGATAGGAGGTTGTATCGAAGGGTCCGGGATTGGTGTCCTCGATACAAATTTCACTTCGCTTTGCTCTTTGAAATTCACTCGGACACCGGGATTTATCTGTACTTTGATTTGACGTGATGTAGGTCCTGAGTGACCGACGATAGGAGGTTGTATCGAAGGGTCCGGGATTGGTATCCTCGATACTAATTTCAAAGCGGCTACGCTTTTTTGAAATTCACTCGGACACCGTTTGTGATTATAGCTTCTATTTATAAAGGGCTCGTAATGAAAGCTCCTTCCCCACAGCAAAAACTTCAATAAAACACCCGCACTTCATAATAGGGGAAGGTGGCCACTTGCGAAATATTTAAAATAGAAACATAAAATTTTAACTTGGTGCTATTAACTCCCTTTAAACCCACCTTCTCTAACCCTTCCCCAATACTTGTTCGAACATTGTTCAAAGAAATACCCCACGTTGGCGCGGGCGTCTCGCCCGTGTTCCCCCGCAAAGTTAACTCCAAATATTTACGGCAAGAGCGAGACGCTATTGGATTGAGCAATATTAGTCAAGTTTTAAGTAGCTCTTCTCTGGAGGTTCTTAGGAAGAGTGGGTAATGGATTGTTAATTTAATTTTTAGAATTAAAATCATAAAAATGTTTTCTGTTTCAGGTTGGAAATAGGAAGCATTTTTTTTGTGTTATTACTTTTTTTGTTGGAATGCGGAATCCCGTAAAGATGGGTGGGGGATTTGGTTTATATTTGAAAAATCAATAATTGAGGTGCTGCATATATGCGATATATACGTAATGCCTATATCCATATCTTAGCCTTAATAAAAAATGATACTTATAGACAAACCATATATTTCAGATTTTCTGGTAAGAACTATTAAAGAAAATAATTTTGAAATTATTGCTACTAAAGAAGCAAAGTCATTGATTAATGATGATTCTATGAATTGGATTTCGGAAAAGAATGCGAAAAATAAAATTATAAACAGCCCAAACCCTCTTATTTATACAAATTCTGAGAATTCATTAACATGGATTTTCAACAATCTAAAAGCAACTAACCTACCTAACCAAATAAGATTATTTAAAGACAAACTTAAATTTAGAGAACTAACTAAAGATTTGTTTCCTAATTTCATGTTTAGAAAAATTAAAATAGATGAAATTCAAACCTTAGATATTGATGAATTAAAACTACCATTTGTTATTAAGCCTTCATTAGGTTTTTTTAGTATTGGAGTGCATATCGTGAATAACAAGTCTGATTGGTATGCTGCTCAAAAAGAATTAAACTATGATAATCTAAAAAGTATTTACCCTAAAGAAGTAATGGATGCTTCTACTTTTATTATAGAAGAATACATAGAAGGAGAAGAATTCGCCATAGATGCCTATTTTAATAATGATGGAGAAGTAGTTATTCTAAATATTCTACATCATAAATTTTCTTCACGTACTGATGTAAGTGATAGGGTTTACTCCACTTCTCAAAGCATAATTCGTAAGTACAAAGAAAGCGTTGAAGCGTTTTTAAAACCCATAGGGAAAAAAGCGGATTTGAAAAACTTTCCTTTACATGTAGAGGTTAGAATTGATAAAAAAGGAATACTAAAACCAATAGAAATAAACCCGCAACGATTTGGAGGGTGGTGTACAACTGGCGATCTTTCATGGTATGCATTTAAGTTTAATTCATACCAATATTTCATTCAAAATAAAAAACCGAATTGGGATGAAATTTTCAAAAACAAGAAAGATGAAATTTATAGCATTATTTTATTAAACAATAATTCAGGTTTTAAACCATCAGAAATTTCTCATTTTGATTTTGATGCGCTGAAACAAGATTTAGAAAATGTATTAGTTGTCAGAAAATTGGATTTTAACAAATACCCTGCATTTGGATTCTTATTTACTGAAACAAGTGAAGGAAATGAAAAAGAACTGAAAGGAATACTAAATTCTGATTTAAGTAAATATATTAGAAAATAGAAATTACTAAGGCTAACAAAAAATATAGTGCATTTGGCAGACAATGCTAAATATGAAGATGATAGCAATAAATAAACAAAGTAGTAAACTGAAAATTTGGAGCGTTGAAATGCCAAACGTCCCACGCTGGCGCGGGCGTCTCGCCCGTGTCCCCCGCAAAGCTAGTCTCCAAACCTTTACGGCACGAGCGAGACCATCGTGCTAGCCGCGCAGGTTGCTAGATTAGCTCATAAAAATCTAATACCTAAAATTCTAACCCGTTCCAATATCCTATAATCCCCCAAAATTCCGTATCTTAAACCTTCACTTTTTAAAAATCTTAACTATGAAAAAACTACTAATCATCCTCGCCTTTGCATTTAGCTTTTCAGCATTCTCACAAAGCAAAATTTTATCAAAAAACATACAGATAAAAACCGCAATGCTAGCCGCCCCCGATATGTATCAGGAAGGTGCAACTGTTCTTGGTTATAATGACGAAGGAAAACTTATCACTTTAAGAGAAGGAACAAATGGAATGGTCTGCATAGCAGACGATCCAAACAAGGAAGGAATAAGCGTAGCCTGTTACGGCGCCGAACTGGAACCTTTTATGGCACGTGGCCGAGAATTGGCCGCTGAAGGAAAGTCCAATGAAGAAAAAAGTGAAGCTCGAAAAAATGAAATAGATGCCGGAACTTTAAAAATGCCAGTAGAACCATCTATGACGTATATATTAGCCGGTGAAGAAAAAGATTATAATCCCGAAACCGGCGAACTTCTAAATAGTAAAATACGCTACGTACTTTACAAACCCTATATGACTGGCAAAAGCACAGGATTGCCCACAAAGCCACAAGCACCCGGAATGCCTTGGTTGATGGATGCGGGCACACATCGATCTCATATAATGATTACGCCTGCAAATTAGTAGTCAGTAGTCAGTATTCAGTAGTCAGTAGTCAGTATGCGGTAGACGGGAGACAGGTGAGTTAGGACTTATTTTGAACATTTCACATCAAATATTTATTTTGAATCATATGCGTTTAAAACAGTTGATGATAGTCTTATGTCCTACGTCTATAAGTCCTAAGTGAGAAAAGTCGAAGGTCAAACTACACAACCTTTGAGGTTGAACCTATTAAATAAACAATGAAAAATCTTGACTTGTGTAATCTTTGTTACAGAACTTCTCGTTTTGCAAGCTTACATTTGTTTAAGTTCGTTGAAGTAAATTAAATAATCAAAAATCATGAGTTACTACATTAGCACCACATTAAAAAACACAACTTTTCAAGAAGCTATTGAAAAAACAACGGCAGCTTTAAAGGAAGAAGGCTTCGGTGTTTTGACCGAAATAGACCTTAAAGCCACATTAAAAAAGAAATTGGATGCCGATTTCTACAACTACACTATTCTCGGCGCGTGTAATCCAAAAATGGCGTATCAAGCGCTACAAGCTGAAAACAAAATTGGGACGATGCTTCCGTGCAACGTAATAGTTCAGGAACGCAAACCCGGAATTATTGAGGTTTCGGCAGTAGATCCGGCGGCTTCGATGATGGCAGTGGAAAATGATTCTTTGGTAGATATAGCTAAAGATGTTCAACAGAGGTTGACCAAAGTTATTCAGAGTATTTAGAAACACATTAATTTAAATTCAATAAGTCCAATGGAAACTGTACACTATTCTAAAATCTATAGAATTATCCACTGGGCCATCGCGGTTTCTTTTCTGCTTTTACTGATTACTATTTTTCTGAGATTGACTTGGATGAATAAAAATAATATGGCAGATATTATCCAAACTTATCTAGGTGGTACCGATCAGTCATTGTCTCGGGAGCAGCTTATTGTTTTAGCAAAACAAATACGAAAACCTATGTGGGACTGGCATATATATTTAGGTTATGTTTTAACCGGTTTATTTAGTTTGCGCTTTATTTTGCCCTTTTTTGGAACAATGAAGTTTCAAAGTCCTTTGGCTAAAAACTTAACTTTAAAACAGAAATTTCAGAAATGGACGTATATCATTTTTTATGTATGTGTTGTAGTTTCCTTGGTTACCGGGCTTATAATAGTTTGGGGGCCAAAAACTTTGAAAGATCCAATGGAAGAAATTCACATACTTGGTATTTATTACTTGATAGCATTTATTGTAATCCACGTTGGCGGAATATTAGTTGCAGAATTTACAAATCAAAAAGGAATCATCTCAAGAATAATAAGAGGTTCCGATGATTGATTAAGATAAAGAAAGTATTTAGGAACGTTTCGTGGTTGGTTCGTTCCTAAAGAGTGTAGATTTAATTGGTTAGTAAAAAGCATCCTGAAAAGGGTGCTTTTTTTTATACTGATATTAAATGTCCAAAGGTATACTGTCCGCCTAGACCAATAATATTGATTCTAAATAAAGTCTTACATCTTATGTCTTTCAGCGCAGCGGTCTTACGTCTTATTCGAAAACGATTACTTTATAATTTAAAAAGCGACTCCTTTCTTCTGAAACACTAAGGTAGTCATTGCTCTTACATCTTGGACGTTAGTAGTTTTTACAGGTTCTATCAATACTAGTGGATACTTTTTTGAAATTTTTGAAATGAGACTTCTATTAATATAAAACTCACCAGTTTCTTTACTAAAACCATCTTGTACAAAGGGTTTTTTATCATCCAATCCAATATCTGAAGCTACTCGTATCAATAAAGTTCCCATTGGTTTTAGCACTCGAAATAGTTCAGCAATCATTTTATTGTAATGCGTTTCACTCTGTGCAAAATGTAATACAGCACAACATATAATATGGTCAAAGCTATTTTCGTCATAAGGCAAATTGTCTAATTGACCTACTATAAAATTTTCTGAAAATTTTGGATATATCTCTTTAGCCAAAACGATTCTTTGCGCATCTGCATCTATACCGCTAATATTAAAATCGTTCTGATAAAACCATTTTAAGTTACGCCCACTACCACATCCTGCATCTAGTATGGTTTGATCACTCTCATAGCGACCTTTTAATATTTGGTCGATAACGTAGATATCAACATTTCCCAATAAATTGAATGTTTCGCTATAGTTCATTTCTTTTTAAATTTCAATAAACAATATATGCATTGTTATCAAGAAAAAATCTTTCATCAGCTTGTTATTAAACTGCAACTAATTCCTGCATTGGTAACATTAGTTACTTACACACTCTAAATTCTGATGTATTTTTACCGCAAATTAAATATAGCAATGAAGATTAATATTATTATTACACTATTTGGTTTTTTGCCAGCGATGGTTTTTGCGCAGCAAACCGTGCCCATTTCCAAAGCAGAAGTGCTGGGAAAGGTGATTCAGCAAAACAATAAATTGAAGATTGGCGAGCAGCAAGTGCTCGCTGCAAAAGGCGATTATAACCAGACTAACGCTGTGTTTCTTCCTAATATTACTGCTTCACATAGTGGAATGGCTACTACAAACCCGTTAATGGCTTTTGGTTTTAAGTTGAATCAGGAAATACTGACCCAAGCAGATTTTGACCCAAATAGTTTGAATAACCCTTCCCAGGTTCAAATATTTGCTACAAAATTTGAAGTGCAACAACCAATTGTAAATGTGGATGGAATTTTTCAAAGAAAAGCCGCAAAGGCAAAATGGGGAGCAACCCAAATGCAGTTGGCAAGAACTGGCGATTATCTTTCCTTAGAAACTGAAAAGGCGTACATGCAATTGCAATTGGCCTATAAAAGTGTTGCCGTTTTAGAAAGTGCAAATAAAGCAGCCAATGAAAATCTCCGTTTGGCGAATAATAGTTTCAAACAAGGTTATTTGCAACAGAGTGATGTTTTGGCGGTACAAGTGCGCGTTGCCGAAGTTGAGAACCAATTGCAGTATGCAAAAAGCAATGTGATAAACGCTTCGGAATATCTTGCTTTGCTTATGAATGAAGAGGTTTCTGGCGTTTTAAAACCCACGGATTCTTTAATGGTTTCTTCGGAAATAAATGCCGCTGAAAACCTTTCTAATTCCAGAGCAGATATTCAAGCGATGGAGTTTGCTGCGGAAGCCTACAAACAAAATTACAAAGCAGATAAAATGACATTCCTGCCAAGGCTGAATGCTTTTGGAAGCTATGAACTTTACGATGATCAGATTTTTCAAGCAGATGCCGACGGATATTTATTCGGTGCAGCTTTAACTTGGAATCTTTTTGAAGGCTCCAAACGCTTCGGAAAAACACAAAAAAGCAAAGCTGAATTCAACAAAGCAAATCTTGAATTGGAACAATACAAAGCTGAAAGTCAATTAGAATTGAACAAAGCAAAACGAATGTTTCAAGACGCAAAAAACAATTTGAAATTAACTGAATTGGCGCTTGAACAATCAAAAGAAGCGCTACGTATTCGCACTAACAGATTTACGGAAGGTCTGGAAAGAACCACCGATTTATTGAGCGCTGAAACGCAGTTTTCGCAAAAACAGTTGGAATATTTTAATACTGTTTTTCAACATAATTACGCTTTAGCTTATTTACAATTCTTAACAAAAAACAATTGAAATCGAAAATGAAATCGAAACCGAAATCGAAATCGAAATCGAAATCGAAACCGAAATCGAAAATAATATCAATATAAACCTTTCCCCAAGTAACCTTTCCCCCTTTGGGGGTTAGGGGGATAGACGAAACAAAAATTATAAATAAACAAGATTTAAAAAAATCAATATGAAACTATTTTATACAAGTTTGCTTTTTTTAGGGGTTTTTAGCCTTTCCAGCTGCGGCAATTCTTCTGAAGAAAAGAAAATTGATAGCACTCCTGCTGTTTCAGTAACGGTAAGTTCTGTAGCTGCAGAAAATAATACGCCATTTTTAACTGCAAGTGGGAAAATAGAAGCTGCAAACAGCGCAACTCTCAGCACCCGAATGATGGGCTTTGTGGACAAAGTTCACGTTAATGTAGGTGATAAAGTTTCAAAAGGACAATTGTTGGTTAGCATCAACAATTCAGATCTTTCTGCAAAACAAGCGCAGACAAGTGCTGGAATTACGGAAGCGCAAGCCGCTTTTAACAATGCAGAAAAAGATTACCAACGTTTTCAAAATCTATTCGCAGAAAACAGCGCGAGCCAAAAGGAACTTGACGATCAGCGTGCCCGTTTTGAAATGGCTAGAGCCAGATTAGAAGGCGCAAGACAGATGAAAAACGAAGTGCAATCGCAGTTTGCGTACGTAAATCTTCGTGCTCCTTTTAACGGAGTTATCACTAATAAATACATTGAAGCTGGCTATATGGCAAACCCGGGAGAACCATTACTTTCGGTTGAAGGTCCGGGTAATTTTGAAGTAACCGCTTCAGTTCCCGAAAGTGAAATTTCAAAAATAAAATCAGGGACCGAAGTACAAGTGATTGTAAAATCTTCAGATAAAATACTGCCAGCGACTGTTACCGAAGTGAGCACTTCGGCCAAAAATACTGGCGGTCAATTTTTGGTAAAGGTGGTTTTAGATAAAACGGATGCCAGCATTCTTTCGGGAATGTATGCCACCGTTCAGTTTCCCATAGAAAAGAAAAGAGATGTTACGGCAATTTTAGTTCCAGCGGAAGCTTTGGTAAAACGTGGACAATTAACAGGAATTTACACGGTGAGTGAAAGTAATACAGCAATACTACGCTGGTTGCGATTGGGCCGTACTTTCGGCGATAATGTGGAAGTACTTTCAGGATTGGCAGCAGATGAAAATTATATTATTTCTTCCGAAGGAAAACTTTTCAACGGAGCGAAAATAACCATTAAACAATAATAATGAAAGACGGACTAGCAGGCAAAATTGCCAAGTTATTTATAGGCTCAAAGCTTACGGTGCTGTTGATGATCGTGTTTATGGTCGTAGGTGTGTGGAGCTCGTTTTTAATTCCGCGGGAGGAAGAACCGCAAATTGATGTGGCAATGGCCGACATATTTGTGGGCTATCCGGGCGCTTCCCCAACCGAAGTGGAATCGAGGGTCGTAAAACCATTGGAAAAACTGGTTTCCAACATTCCCGGGGTGGAATATGTTTACTCTACTTCTTCAAAAGAAGGTGCAATGGTAATCGTTCAGTTTTACGTAGGTGAAGACATTGAACGTTCTTTCGTAAAGCTTTACAACGAAATGAACAAGCACATGGACAAGATGCCTCCGGGCGTAACCATGCCGCTTGTAAAACCGCGTGCCATCGACGATGTGCCAATGCTGGGTGTTACGCTTTGGAGCGAAACGTATGACGATTATCAACTAAAACAAATAGCAGACGAACTCACCCAAGAAATTGAAAAGGTGAATGAAGTTTCCACCACACAAAAAGTTGGAGGTAGAAACAGACAATTGCGAGTTGTTTTGGACAAAGACAAATTGGCTGCGAGTGGATTGGACTTTTTGAGTGTAGCCGAAATGATAAAGGCAAACAACCAGCAAATGAGTTCGGGCAGTTTTGATAAAAATGACACCGAGTTTTTGGTTTCAACTGGGAATTTCCTAAAATCTGCAACCGATGTTGAGAACTTGGTTGTAGGCGTGCAGCAGAACCAACCAATTTATTTGAAGCAGGTTGCCAATATTTTTGATGGCCCCGAAATTCCGAGTAAATATGTTTCCTTCGGCTTTGGAGGAGCTAGTGAAAATGTGTTGAATTATCCTTCGGAATATCCCGCCGTAACTATTTCAGTAGCAAAAAGGAAAGGTGCCGATGCGATGAAAATCGCCGATGTGATTATCGATAAAGTTGACCATTTGCGAAGCAATTTAATTCCTGATGACGTTCACGTTGAAATAACACGGAATTATGGAGAAACAGCTTCCCAAAAAGTTTCTGAATTGCTGATGCATCTTATGGGCGCTATCATTGCGGTTACTTTGGTTGTAATGCTCGCAATGGGTTGGCGCGGTGGATTAGTGGTTTTTCTTTCGGTGCCAATCACATTTGCACTGACGCTTTTGAGTTACTATCTACTCGACTATACGCTAAACAGAATCACACTTTTCGCCTTGGTATTCGTAACGGGAATCGTGGTGGATGACTCCATTATTATTGCCGAAAATATGCACAGGCATTTTAAGATGAAACGCTTGCCGTTTAAGCAAGCTGCTATTTATGCGATAAACGAAGTGGGCAACCCAACTATTTTGGCAACTCTTACGGTAATTGCATCTGTATTGCCAATGGCTTTTGTGTCTGGATTAATGGGGCCATATATGTCGCCAATGCCTATCGGTGCTTCTATTGCGATGATACTCTCGTTGTTTGTAGCTTTAACTATAACGCCTTATTTGGGCTATATTTTTCTTAGAGAAAAGGAGAAGAAAGGAAAAGCACCGAAGCCTGAAAAACCTTTGGAAAGTACTTTCATTTATAGGATTTATTCAAAATTTGAAACTCCCTTGATTGAAAACAAAAAGACACGTTGGCTGTTCTTGGGAACTACAATAGTACTTCTCTTGGGTTCCGTAATGTTATTTTTTACTAAATCGGTTGCTGTGAAAATGCTGCCTTTCGATAATAAAAACGAAATGCAGGTAGTGATTGATATGCCCGAAGGAACAACTTTGGAACGCACCGCGGTAGTTGCTCGTGAAATTGGACAATACCTTTCCACACAACCGCTTGTGGTTAATTATCAAAATTATGTAGGTACTTCGGCACCCATTACTTTTAATGGTTTGGTGCGTCATTACGACCTTCGTGGAGGTAGCAATATGGCTGATATTCAAGTGAACTTGGTTAGCAAGGAAGAAAGGGATGAACAAAGTCACGATATCGCAAAACTGATTCGTCCACATATTCAAGAGATTGGGAATAAATTTGGCGCAAATGTGAAAATAGTGGAAGTTCCACCGGGTCCACCTGTGCTTTCAACAATAGTCGCTGAAATCTATGGACCAGATTATGACCAGCAAATAGCAGTTGCAAAGCAAGTTGAAAATATCCTCAACGAAACCCCAGATGTTGTAGATGTAGATTGGATGGTGGAAGCCGACCAAAGGGAATATGAATTTGTGATAGACAAAGAAAAAGCGATGCGTTATGGTGTAGCGCCGCAGCAGATTGTTTATACGATGAATATGGCGCTTTCGGACAGACCTGTAACCAATCTTTACGATGAAAATGCTGCCGTACAGGTGGGAATAATATTGGCTTTGGATGAAAAGGAAAAATCTACTATCCAAGATATTTCGCAGTTGAAAATTGCTTCTAAGCAAGGCAATATGGTTTCTGTGGGCGATTTGGTAAATATTCAAGAAAGCACCCGCGCAAAAAGCATTTACCGCAAAAACCAAAAACGAGTAGTTTATGTTTTAGCAGATATGGCGGGAGAGCTTGAAAGTCCGGTTTATGCTATTCTGGGAATGACCGATAAACTAAATAACATAAAGTTACCGGCCGGTTACAAGATGAATGAGCTGTACTTGGAGCAACCTAAATTTGAAGACGATTTCACCGTAAAGTGGGATGGTGAATGGCAGATTACTTTAGAAGTATTCCGCGATCTGGGAATTGCCTTTTTGGGTGTTATTATCATCATTTATATTTTAATAGTAGGTTGGTTCCAAAACTTTAGAGCTCCGATAGTAATGATGGTGGCAATTCCACTTTCGTTGATAGGTATTGTGCTCGGTCACTGGATTATGGGCGCTTTTTTTACCGCAACTTCGTTTATTGGTATGATTGCACTAGCAGGAATTATGGTGCGGAATTCGGTGCTTTTGATTGATTTTATAAACCTTAGAACTGCAGAAGGAATTCCACTAAAACAAGCCGTAATTGAAGCAGGAGCAGTGCGAACAACCCCAATATTATTGACTGCAGGAACGGTTGTTATCGGCGCATTTGTAATACTTTTTGATCCTATTTTTCAAGGACTCGCAATTTCACTGATGGGTGGAACCATTGTTTCCACAGTGCTTACGTTGCTTGTTGTGCCGTTGGTTTATTATATGATTGAACGGAAGAATTTTGAGGAAAAAGAGGAAGAATTAGAGGAGAAAAAAGAATAAAGCGAAAAGACTTAAGACCGCTGCGCTACAAGACGTAAGATGTAAGACTGAAAATTGGGGTTGATTGAATAAAAAATAACAATAAACAATCAGTAGTGTCCGATAAAAATATTATCCGAATGTAGGAAGCTCCATAATATATGTAGTCCCTACGGGACTGGATTTTCAAGGGGTTCAATTTTATTACCCATGTTAAATGCCTAGCGGCATACTGCCCCAGCGGGGCAAAATTTTGGTAATTAAGCAATCACAATTAAATTAATGTCCCGTAGGGACATCATATAATTCTTAACCAGATAATAACAATAATCAATAAAGAATAAGCTATGAAACTATTAATCGTAACCGTTGTGGACGAATTTCAGAAAGACGTGCTGCAACTTTTCAAGAAAGCAAATATTGAGAGTTACAGTGGGTCCGATATTGAAGGCTATAAAAATGCGTCTTCCTTTATGATGAATTCCAGTTGGTTTCCTTCGGAAAAGGGCGGGGCAGACAGCAGTATGTTTTTCTCTTTCACCGAGGATGAAAAGATTGATTCATTTTTCAGCTTAGTGACGCAATTCAATAAAACCTTAGAAACTAATAATCCTATTCATGCGGTTGTAGTCCCGATAGAACGTAGTATATAAGTCCCCTCCCGACCTCCCCGAAGGGGAGGAGTAAGTAGGGCGAATTTAGTTGTTTAATTTTAAAAAATTCAAAACTATGATTAACAGATATATTAGAGCAATTGCCGGAACTTTTATTTTGATCAGTCTTCTTTTGGCTGTTTATGTGAATATCAATTGGTTGTGGTTCACAGGGTTCGTGGGTATCAACTTGTTACAATCATCATTCACAAAATGGTGCTTGATGGAAAAAATCCTTAAAAAACTTGGTGTGAAAGATCAGGGCGAGAGTTGTTGTTCATAGTTGAACTTCTGTGAGTTATCAGTGAAGAGGTTGTCTAAAAAGTGATTAAGAATGTCAAACTGAGCGCAGTCGAAGTTTTAATGTTTTGATAATCAACATAGGTTTCGACTGCGCTCAACCTGACATACTAAAGTTTAATACTTTTTAGACAGCCTCTTTTTATTTTCGAAAATTTCTGTCATAGATAATCCAACATCTACCATAATATGACTTTAATCATTTTAAAATTCACAAATTCGGAATATATTTGAGATATATAAACCAATTAAGAGTATCATGACTATAAACATCCAATACGTGAAAATGCCCACCAGTGAGGCGATGAACGAATATGTAGAAAAGAAGCTGAAAAAACTTGCTGAAAAATATGAATGGCTAATTAGAGCTGAGGTAAGTTTTAAGTTGGAAAACAATGTTTACGGTAAAGGCAATATCTGTGAAATGGAACTGAGCCTTCCAGGGCCTAAAATTTTCGCAACATCGAAAGAAGCAACGTTTGAAGCGGCCGCAAAAGAAACTATTTCTGATTTGGAAAAGCAGCTTAAAAAACGAAAAGCAAAATTTACTACTCATTAAAAATAACTACAATGAAAAAAATATTAGTTCCCGTAGATTTCTCTAAACATTCTGAATATGCTATGGAAGTAGCGGCTAAAATTGCCAAAAAACAAAATGCTGAAATAGTTGCGGTGCATATGATGGGCCTTAGCGATGCGGTTGTAACACGAGATGAAAGCAAAGAAGCTTTTGAAGCAATGTTTTACATGAAACTTGCCGAAAAACGCTTTACTGAATTTCTTGACAAAGATTATCTGGAGGGAATTAAAGTTACCGACACTGTGCACAATTATAAAATTTTTGGTGAACTCAACGAATTGGCACTTGAGTTTAAAGCAGATTTGATTGTAATGGGATCTCACGGAAGCTCAGGTTTAAAGGAAGTTTTTGTAGGAAGTAATACAGAAAAAGTAGTGCGTACGTCCGAAATCCCGGTTTTAGTAATAAAGCACCGCCATGAAAATTTTAATCCAGAGCTTGGAGTTTTTGCTTGCGACTTTTTAGAAAATGCAGTGGGCCCGTATAAGCGCGCGCAGAAAATGTTTGACGCATTGGGAATTAACATGCAATTGCTTTTCGTGAACCTTGCAGGCGATTTCCGCAGCACGCGCGAAATAGAAAAACGAATTCTCAACTTTTTGAAAATCGCAGGAGACACAAATCCGTTGGATAGTTTGAACAAAGTGGTTCAGTACAATGAATATACTGTGGAAGCTGGAATCTTCGGCTACAGCCAAGTAAGCAGTGCAGACATTATATCACTACCAACACAAGGGCGCCAAGGCTTAGCTCATTTCTTCAGTGGGAGTATTGGTGAAGATGTGGTAAATCATTCAGATTTGCCGGTGATGACATTTAAAGTTTAGTTAATTGCTATCGACATCAATTAACGATAAAAGCAGGGACCTCAATTATAGGTTTCTGCTTTTTTATTTTTAAAGTACTGTATTCAGTGCAATCTCAATCATTTTTGAAAAGCTGCCCTCGCGTTCATCTGCAGTTGTACTTTCGCCAGTTACCAAAGAATCTGAAATGGTCAGAATTGCCAATGCTTTCACATTAAATTTTGCTGCGATTGTGTAAAGACCGGCGGCTTCCATTTCAACACAGAGCACCCCAAAATCCGCCCACTTTTTATAATTATTGAAATCATCTTCATAAAACTGGTCGCTCGAGAGTACGTTACCTGCTTTTATGGGAATATTATTTTCCTTTGCATAAAGCGTGGCTTTCATAAACAAATCAAAATCTGCAGTAGGTGAGTAGTCGCAGTTTACGAAACGTGTATTATTGATTCCCGAAGTGGAAGAGGCGGCCATCGCAATCACAATATCGCGGAGGTTTATATTTTTCTGATAGCTTCCCGCTGAACCAACACGAATTAGGTTTTTTACGCCGTAATCATTAATAAGCTCGTGGCAATAAATGAGAGCTGAAGGAATTCCCATTCCAGTTCCCTGTACTGAAATGCGCTTTCCTCGAAAAGTTCCAGTATATCCCAACATGCCGCGAACATCATTGTAGCATTTAGCATTTTCAAGAAAAGTTTCGGCAATCCATTTGGCGCGCATTGGGTCGCCAGGGAGCAATACGGACTCTGCAATTTCTCCAGGTTTCGCTTCAATATGTGTGCTCATCGGTGTCTTTTTTTGAGGAAGTGACAATCGCTATTCCCGCTGAAGTTCCTATTCTACTAACGCCCATTTCAATATATTTTTTAGCAGTTTTTGCATCTTTTATTCCGCCGGAGGCTTTTATTTTTAATGTGTCGCCTACTTCGTCAACCATAATTTTTACAGCCAGTTCCGTGGCGCCGCCAGTTCCGAAGCCTGTAGAGGTTTTAACAAAATCTGCTCCAGCTTGTTTTGCAATCTGGCAAGCCATTCGTATTTCGTCATCGGTTAAATAGCAGGTCTCGAGAATTACTTTTAAAGTTCGGCTGCCGATGGCATTTTTGACAGCTGCTATATCTTCAGCAACTAATTTGGGCGAATTAGCTTTCAGCAAACCTATATTCAGAACCATGTCAATTTCATCGGCACCGTCTTTTACGCACTGTTCTGCTTCGCACACTTTGGCTTGAGAACTGTTTGCTCCCAGCGGAAAACCAACAACCGCAGCAACTTTTACATCGCTATTTTTTAATTCATTTGTAGCTAAAAAGACGTAACAGCTATTTACGCAGACCGCATAAAAATTATATTCTTTGGCTTCGTTGCAAAGCTTTAAAATGTCTTGTGGGGTAGCGGTAGCTTTTAATAGGGTGTGATCTATGAAACGGCTAAGATTCATCAATTTTTGTGTTGATTGATGATATTAACCAAATCGTTTTTCTGTAAAACACCACTTTGTCGCCAAAGTTGTTTTCCATTTTTGAATAGAATCATCGTGGGAACGCCACGCACTTGGTATTGCGCCGCCAGCGGTTGGTTTTTGTCCACGTCAATTTTTACAATTTTTACTGCATCACCCAGTTCGTCTTTTACTTGTTTCAGTATTGGCGCCAGCATTTTGCAGGGTCCACACCAATCGGCAAAGAAGTCTACCAGTACGGGTGTTTCAGAATTGATAATGTCTTTAAAATTGGTTTTCATTTTATTGGTTGTCGGTTGTCGGTTGTCGGTTGTCGGTTGTCGGTTGTCTGTTGTCTGTTGTCTCCAACTATGCTAAAGCTTCTGTGGGAGAGTGTTGCAGGTTTTTTCTAGCAAAATCATCACGTTTTTACTACCAACTGTTGCTGCTCACTGAATACTTTTTTAGAGAATCAAAGGATTCCTTTTATACTTTCTTAAAACGGGCATCAACATTTGTAAAGGAATTTTGATGGAATATGTTCCGGTGTAGGAGGGACAGATAATACAGTCGTCAAAATAGTATTCTACCACATCATCGTTTATTACGAAGTTGTTTTTGGCGTTGAAGAAATCATCTGCTGAAATAGCCCAACAATCGTAATACATTTCACCAGAGTTGATTTTCTCTTTTAGCAGCGTATTTAAAATTTCACGAAGCTCTTCTTCGGTACCATTGTTGAAAAAATCTTCATATTTCATAAAAACGGATCGCTCCAAGTCAAAGTTTAAACAATCAAATGTATAGGCCGCGTGAGCTGCGCCAGTGTAATGGTTCTCTTTGTAAAATAGTACACTTATAAGTCTATCGTTAAGGTTGTAGATTTTATAATCTACCATTCGGCTTTCATTTTGCTTCGGAATTCCCAAGGAATCACAGAGTCTTTTTTCTTCTAAAATTTGCTTTTCTACACCTTTTGCATCTAGATAATACTTGCTAATGTACTCGTTGAAGTTTTCAAATTGGGGCTTGATTTTTTCGTTGAGATAGGGATATTTAAAATCCAAGGTGTACAAATCACCTTTCTTTAAAAACGATTTTGAGATTAGCAGATTTTCCATTTCCGCCTTTGCATCTTCTTTCTCAAGAAGTTCCTGACGTTTTATAATGAGAGTTTGTTGCTGTGTCTCTAAATTTCGGTCTGATACACGCAAGGAATCTACAATTTCTTCTTGGTTACTGAGCGGAGCCGAAGTATCAACTTCGTCTTTCTTCGGGTCGTTCTTACACCCAAAAAAGATAAATAAAAATAGGACTGGCAGAAGAATTCTCATAATGTTGGGGGATTTTTATTTGTAAATTTAAGCAAACAATTTTAAGCAGGCAGGCAGATGGTTTATGGATTTAATCTTTCAGGAGAACTTTCAGTTTTGAAAGCATAATAACTTCACTTTTGTTCTTCCCTGAAAATGAACTAGCAATGGCGTTTGCGGTTTTCCAAATAAGTTGTTTTCGTTCTTTGGTGAAAAGTTTTGGGTATTCTTTATTATAATCGGCAAAACTTTCAAAGCAGTCGTTTGCGTCAAGCTGCTCGTAATCAAACCAGTCAAAGACCACTTCAATCTGGTATGCGGCATCGGTATGAAAGGGATCTTCATATTCGTCCAAGTTTTTCCATTGTTCTGCTACAATATTTTTCAATGCGTCATATTCTTCTTTCCGCACGATTTTATCGGCCGCAGCGATGGAATAAAAAAGCTCGCCCATCTTTTGGTAAAACAGCAGTTGCGGTTTGTCCACGGTTCCCATAATTATATAGTTTAATGATTTTTAATATTGTAAAACTAAGTTCATTTTTTCTGAAATTTTATGATATAAATCAGTTAACAAAAACTGTTTAAAATCGTTACTTTTGGGGAATGAAGGTTTTCGAGGAAAAAAAGGGAAATATTTTTAAAATTCTCTCTGAGGCAATTTCAGAAGGCATTGTTATCGTTAATGCAAAACAAGAGATTGTAACATCAAACGAGGCTGCAGATATCATGTTCGGCTATGATCCCAAAGAACTTTTTGGACAAAATTTGAACGTTCTTATTCCACGCGGATATAGGGAAAACCACCACCATCAGGTTGACGAATTTTTGGATAAAAGTGACCCTCGCCAGATGGGCCATGGACGCGATCTTTATGGACAGCGCAAGAATGGCAGTGTTTTTCCTGTGGAAGCTGGCTTAAATCCTTTTGAAATCTACGGCAGTAAGTATGTAATGGCGCTTGTTACCGACATTTCCGTTCGTAAAAATCAAGAGAAAGAAATTTTAGAGCTCAACTTATATTTGGAACAAAAAATTGAAGAACGTACCAGGGAGCTTAATAAAACTATTAAAGTTTTACAGGAAGAAGTTGCAAAACGTAAAGAAGCGGAGCATAAAATGAAGGAATCGCTGCGCAAGGAGCGCGAGCTTAATGAATTGAAAACCAAGTTTCTTTCACTGGTTTCGCACGAGTTTAAAACGCCTTTGAGTGGGATTCTAACTTCTGCCACGCTCGCTGGAAAATATACTGAGACAGAACAACAGGATAAGAGGGAAAAGCATTTAAAGACTATTCAAAGTAAAGTAAAATACTTGAACAACATTTTAAACGATTTTCTTTCCATAGAACGATTAGAGTCTGGCAAGGCCACTTATAAATTTGATACATTTCCGCTTAGCAAAGTAGTGAATGAGGTTATATATAATTCAAATATGCTTTTAAAAGATGGACAAAGAATTAATTATCCCAACAATATTGATGACATCACAGTAAATTTTGATGAAAAAATTCTGGAGCTTTCATTAACCAATCTAATAAATAATGCCATTAAATATTCACCGGAATACACAACAATTGACGTGGCAGTTGTGAATAAAAACGAAACTATAGTTATACAAATAAAAGATGAAGGGATGGGCATCCCACAAAAAGAGCAGAAATATATTTTTAACAGGTATTTCCGTGCTGAAAATGCACTTTTAGATCAAGGCACTGGCATTGGTCTAAACATAGTAAAAAGCCACCTGGAAAGTCTGGGCGGCAAAATTACCTTTGAAAGTGAAGAGGGTAAGGGTAGCGCATTTACAATTTCTTTCTCCACTAAAAACAATACAAACTAAATGAAGACAATACTTCTTATTGAAGACGATATCGCATTAAGAGAAAATACCGCTGAACTTTTGGAGCTTGCGGGCTACACGGTCTATACCGCTCCCAACGGTAAGGTTGGCATTGAAAAAGCAAAAAAGGAAAATCCGAATATCATTATCTGTGATATTATGATGCCAGAAATAGACGGATACGGAGTTCTAGAAGCGGTGGCGCTAGAGGAGAGCACAAAACACATTCCCTTTATATTTCTTTCTGCTAAAACAGAACACAAAGAAATTAGAAAAGGAATGGACATGGGCGCTGATGATTACCTCACAAAACCCTTTGATGAGGAAGAATTGTTAAGTGCCGTGGAAAGCCGTTTGGCAAAAGCAAAAATTTTGGAAATGCGTAAGAATGACCAAGATCAAACAACTGTTGTAGATGAAGAAAATCTCCAAAACCTAAATCAACTGAAAAACTTTTTTTGTGATGAAGGTGAAGTGTCCACATATAAAAAAGGAGAAAACATATACCGAAAAGGGGATCACTCTAACAACATGTTTCTTATTTTAAAAGGCGTGGTGAAAACACACACGATGGAAGCCAACGCAAAAGAGCTCATTACTGGACTCTATAAAGCAGATGATTTTTTAGGGTTCACCTCTTTTGATGATAACATTCCTTACAATGAAACCGCCACAGCCGTTGAAGAAACGGAAGTTGTAGGCATTTCAAAAACATATGTAAAGGATATTTTGAAAAAAAGCCAGGATGTCTCTTTGGAACTGATGAATTTATTAACCAATAATCTTTCTGAAATAAAACAGCAATTGGTTAAAATGGCCTACAGTTCTGTGCGCAAAAAAACAGCGGCGACTATTCTTCAATTTAGTGAAATTATGAATAAAAAGCCCAACGCGCCACTTCGGATTTCTCGAAATGATCTTGCTACAACCGCCGGTATAGCAACCGAAAGCCTAATTAGAACACTTTCAGATTTTAAGAGAGATGGGCTTATTGAAATTGAAGGACGCGACATTCGCATTATAGATATGGAAAGCCTGCGCGAGATTGAATAGTACTTTAGAAGCCAATTTATTTCTAGAATGAACAATCAATCAGCAACATTTTTTCCATAACTGACTTTTATCATTTTCTGTCCCAACCATTACAAATATTTTTGTCGGTAAGATTATGATGCAATGATGACTATATTAATCCCGACGGATTTTTCTGAAAATTCACACAATGCCATTAGGTATGCACTGAACTATTTTGCCGATATTCCTGTAAATTTTTATATTCTTCATGTTTCGCTCAAAAACTCACTTTACAAAGATGATAAACATGATGCCGAAGAGCTTTTTGAATTTTCCGAAAACAAACATGTATTACAAGATCCTTTAATAATGCTAAAGGAAGAAATTAAAATCTGTAAGCTTTTATCCAAAAATAGCAACCATCATTTTTATGCGCTTCACGAAAATGTGCTATTGGT
This sequence comes from Aequorivita lipolytica, assembly GCF_007997135.1. Classification (GTDB taxonomy): domain Bacteria; phylum Bacteroidota; class Bacteroidia; order Flavobacteriales; family Flavobacteriaceae; genus Aequorivita; species Aequorivita lipolytica. Next base: position 111,143 of record NZ_VORU01000004.1, read on the forward strand.
TGAAGCCATTAGAAAACACGTTGAAGAAAAAGAAATCGATTATATTTTGATGGGGACCAAAGGAGCCTCAAAGACAAACCGTAACGAAATAGGCAGCAACACTAGTGAAGTTATTACTAAGGTGAAATGCCCCGTTTTTGTGATTCCAGAAAATGCTTTGTTCAATACTATAAAGAATATTGCTTTTTTAACTGATTACAACTGCATATTTCGCAACAAGGTTATCACTAAGCTTTCAGACTCATTAAACTTACAACTTGCCGCGCTTAGGGTACTTCATATTCGTTCCCAAAATGTTTTGCTTAGTGCATCTCAAACAGATAATAAAGGGTTTCTACACTATTTCTTTAGAGAGACAAAGCACAGTTTTCACTATTTAGAGAATAAAAATATTGAAACAGGAATACAGGATTTCGTAGAGACATGGGAAATAGATATGATTGCCATTGTAGCTAAAAACCTAAATTTTGTTCAGCGCCTTCTTTTTAAACCAATTGTTGATTCCACTTACCAATCAGAAGTTCCATTTTTAATACTTCACGAGTAACTTTTGCCGCTCGAATTAGTTTTGTAAGTTGAGAAAGAACTAAAACTCTAACGAAACTTTTTCTCTCTACCAATTGGATGATCTTCATAAAAATCTTCAAAATCTTTATCAGTAGCATAATTATCCTTCAGAACTTTTACTACAGAGATAACGAGTAAAACCTGTCCCAAAACCATAAGGTAAAATACCCAGCTAAAAGGAAAATTCATCGCTGCAAAAATGGTGACTGTCAAGAGTATAAAAGTGGTGATGATAAGGTATGTAATTGCTGAAATTTTCATAAAATTTTTTATTTGAATTTACAAAATATAATCAGCGTTTATTCTTAACGATTCCTTAAAAATCAACAAGTTGGATGATATTTGTCATATTTTTTAGCACTGTGTTTTTTTATCTTTACATATCAACAAGTAAATTAATTACTATGCGAAAAATACTGATTCCAACAGATTTCTCTGAAAATTCTCTGAACGCTATTAAATACGCCACAGAACTCTTTAAGCATGGTTACGCTGAAATTTATCTTCTCCATGCTTTTGCAGACGAAGTATATGATGCTAAGACGCGTTTGGCACATGAAATTTTTGATGAACTTCAGCAAAAAACACTTGACAGAACAAAAGAAGCTCTGGAGAACTTTAGCGAGAAAATACTTGCATTTTCTCCAAATCCCAAACATAAATTACACACCATTGCAGAATTTGGATTGTTAGTAGATTCTGTAAATGATTGGGTTGAAAAGGAAAACATAGATGTGGTGGTTATGGGAACCAAAGGTAAAACTGACGATAAAAAGATAACCTTTGGCAGCAACACGCTTCAGGTAATAAAATACGTTAAATGTCCTGTATTAGCCATTCCCGAAGTTTACGGTGATGTACATCCAAAAAATATTTTGTTTCCAACAGATTATCAATTGCCCCACAAAAGAAGGGAATTGAAATTAGTGAGCAGTATAGCAAAATGTTTTGCTTCAAGGATAAATTTCTTTTATGTTTCAAAATTCCCTTCTTTATCATTGCGACAGCAGGACAACAAGACCTTTTTGGAAGCTGTTTTTTGTGAAAACCAAATAAATTTTCATCACGAAGAGGGTAAAGACATTACAAAAGCCATCAATACCTTCATCATTGAAAACCCCATAGACATGCTGGTTATGGTGAACACGCGCCATTCCTATTTAGAAAATATACTATATCAATCCACCGTTGAGAAAATAGGGCTACATATAGACATCCCTTTTTTAGTGCTTCAAAATTTACCAAGATAAACTTTAAAAATTTTTAAAATGAAAAAAATTCTCGTTCCAACAGATTTCTCTAACAACGCATACGCGGCTCTGTTTTATGTAACAAAACTTTTTAGTGATGAAGCTCTACAAATAACCATTCTACATTCTTTTAGTGAAGAAGTTGATAAACTTACAAGCCGTGTAGATATTGGCCGTTCTGAAAATATAATAGAAAAGCTATACCGTCAATCTGATGAAGACGGCGAGCAATTGGTGCATAAAATTAAATTAGACTCTTCTAAAGTAGCACACAATTTTGAAGTTATCTCTACGCCTGCTACTCTGTCAAAAAGCATTAATAAGCTAGTTTCTACCGAGGGAATAGACCTTGTGGTAATGGGCAGCAAAGGCCGCACTGGCGCCGAAGATGTTCTAGTGGGTAGCACCACCGTTAAAATTACCAAATCACTGGAAGGTTGTCCGCTGCTTATTGTTCCGCGCGAGGTAGATTTTGTGATACCAACAAACATCGCATTTGCGTCTGATTATAATGATTTTTACCAGCTTTCAAAATTGAGACCTATCGTTCGTTTAGTGCGTCAATATAATTCAAACCTACATTTAGTTCACGTAGGCGAGGAAAATGAATTGGAGTCTAACCAACAGCAAAACCTAGAACAATATAGAAACGACCTTTCAGAATATGACACTGAGTTTCACTTTATTCCGAAAAAGACGAACATTTCAAAAACCCTTCACGGCTTTATAGATCACGAAAAAATGGATTTATTGGCTCTGGTATATCACAAGCATGCATTTTTAAAGCAACTCTTTCGAGAGCCAGTAGTGAGCAGGGTTGGGAAACATACGCATGTGCCCACTTTGGTTATTCCCATTAAAAATGAGTAGCTTAGAAAAAAATAAAGCAATAATTTAAAACACAAAAGATGAAAAAACGAATATTGATCCCGACGGATTTTTCGAGAAATGCCTACAATGCTATTAAGTACGCAATGGAACTTTATAAAAAGGAATATTGTGAATTTATAATCCTACATACCTATTATCATTCTGGTTGCTCCAAAGATAATCTTTTGATTCCTGAACCATCAGAGAAAACACAGAAGACCGTTCAAGAAAATTCTGAAAAAAGGATGGAGAAGCTAAAACTACAAATGGATATTTACGATAAAAATGATAATCACGAATTTCATTTTAGAAGTGAGTTTGGACCATTTTATGATGTTTTAAAGAAGACCATTGAAAAGGAAGACATAAAATTGGTGATTATGGGAACCCGCGGTGAAACAGACGATAGCAGCGTAATTCTCGGCAGCAATGCGGTAAATGTAATGGAAGAAATAAGAAACTGTCCAGTGCTTGCCATTCCTGCGAATACCATGTATAAAGACCCAAACGAGATTGTTTTTCCAACCAGTTTTAAGACCCATTATAAAGAAAAGGAATTGCAAACTTTGGTAGAAATTTCACGTTTAACAAATGCACCTATTCGAATTTTGCATATTCAAAAAGGAAAAAAATTAACTGATGCTCAGGAAGAAAATAAAGCACTATTAGAGCGTATTTTAAATGCTGCAGATTTTACCCATCACAAGCTTTACGATATAGATTTGCAGGAGGGCGTACGTTGTTTTGTGCAAAGTCGTGAAAGTGAGATGATTGCTTTTGTAAATAAGAAGCACAATTTCTTTGGAAGTATATTTTCAAATCCAATGGTAAAAGAACTTGGAAAACACACAACTGTGCCTCTATTAGCTATGCACGATTTGAGAAATTAATTTAATGGCGAAAAACATTTCAAATATTGAAGTTGTAAAACACTCTGGACAAAAGGCGAAATTTTCAATTGAAAAATTAAAAACCTCACTTCGGAAAAGCGGTGCGGAAGAAGCATTGGTAAATGAAATTTCCAATCACGTTCGCGATGAACTTTACCAAGGTATTTCTACAAAAGAAATTTACAACCGTGCCTTTTCACTTCTCAAAAAAAAGAAAAAAGGCTACGCTTCAAAATACAAACTAAAAAAAGCAATTTACGAGCTTGGACCAACTGGTTTTCCTTTTGAAAAATTTGTGGGAGCGTTACTTTTTTATAGCGGCTATGAAGTAAAGACAGGACAGTTTTTACAAGGAAAATGCGTAACTCACGAAGTAGATGTAGTTGCGCACAAAAACGGGCAATACATTGTTGCCGAGTGTAAATTCCATAGTGATGAGGGTCGTAATTGCGATGTAAAAGTGCCGCTCTATATCCATTCACGCTATCGCGATATTCTAAATTTTTATAGTGATAAAAACAATGACGAAAAACCGAACGAGGGTTGGGTGATTACCAATACCCGTTTTACCGAAGATGCTATAAAATATGGCGAATGTGCAGGGCTATATTTATTGAGTTGGGATCTTCCCAAAGATAACGGCATCAAAGATCGTATAGACAGTCTTGGCCTTTATCCTGTTACTGTTTCCACATTGCTTAGCCAACGCGAGAAACAGTTTTTACTAAGCCGCGATGTTGTGCTTTGCAAACAATTAATAAATGATGATTTCTATCTGGATCATTTGGGAATTTCAGAAAAGCGGAAAGAGCGGATTTTAGATGAAATTAAACTTTTATGCAAAAACGAATAAGATGCAAACACTAAAAATCCATTTCCTAGGCGCTGCCGGAACCGTAACGGGTTCCAAATTCTTAATTGAAACTCCAGAAAAAAACATTTTAATTGATTGCGGCATGTTTCAAGGTTTAAAGGAACTGCGTGAAAAAAACTGGGAACATCTTCCAATAGAGGTTTCGGAAATTGATGTTGTGCTTCTTACCCACGGCCATTTAGATCATACTGGCTATTTGCCGCGATTGGTTAAACAAGGTTTCCGCGGAAAAATTATCGGTACTGCGCCAACACTTGCAATTACAAAAATTATTTTATTGGATAGTGCCAAAATCCACGAAGAAGAAGCTGAAAGAGCTAATGAAGAAGGTTATTCTAAACATAAACCCGCCGAACCGTTTTATAGCGTGCAAGAAGCTGAGGTTACATTGGGCTTCTTTAAAGCTGAAGAAAAAGATCAGTGGATTGAACTTTCAGAAAACATAAAATATCGTTTTCGGTATAATGGCCATATTATTGGCGCAACGTTTATTGAGTTGGAAATCTTTGGAAAAACATTTGTCTTTTCAGGAGATATTGGCAGGGAGCACGACCTGTTGCTTTCGCCTCCTGAAAAACCTGGGTATGCAGATTATCTTTTTATGGAAAGTACGTATGGCAACAAACTTCACCCGCAAGAAAGTGTTTCAGATAAACTAGTGGAACTCATTAATAAAACCATTCACAATCGGGGTAATTTGATTATTCCTTCCTTTGCGGTGGAGCGTTTACAGACATTGATGTTTCTTCTTTGGAAATTGTACGACGAAAACCGAATTCCGAACATCCCAATATTTATAGATAGTCCGATGGGTAACAACGCACTTTCTGTGTTTCAAAATTTTCCGGATTGGCACAAAATTCCGATGAAAGATTTCAACGCGATGAATAACAGGATGAACATTATTACTTCCTATAAAGAAACTTGGGAAACCATTGACAATCCGCAGCCAAAAGTGGTTATTGCCGGTAGTGGAATGGTCACCGGCGGAAGGGTTTTGACATATTTGAAACAAATGAAAGACAAAACAAACACTACCGTTTTATTAGTTGGTTATCAAGCTGAGGGAACCCGTGGCAGACAAATGCTGGAAGGAGCGCACGAACTGAAATTCTTTGGAAAATATTATCCCGTGAAAGCTGAAATCCATCATATTGAAAGCCTTTCAGCGCATGCTGATCAACAAGGTCTTTTAGATTGGACGAGCAATATAAAAAACAAACCCGAAGAAGTATTTCTTATTCACGGAGAACCCACGGCGCAAGATGCTTTTCGGATTAAATTGAGAGATACTTATGGTTGGAAGGTAACTATTCCGAAGTTGTATGAGATAATGGAATTTATAGTATGAGATAAGTGATTTTGTATTAGCGAATCATATTTTTTTATTTGAATTCATATAAATAAATCCCGCAAATAATAAGGTAAACAGAATCCTAAAAATCATAGCAAAAATGGTTCGGCCTTCATAAAGCCCCCCCGTTTGAATATGGATGTAAAATGCTGTGAATGCGAAAAGTAGAACGAGCGCTATTGACAGCATTAGCCAAAAAGACCAATTTTTTGATTTTAAAAATCCATAGACTACAATTAAATATAAAATACCCGCGGTCAAATTTGTCTTTACAATAAAAGGCACATAGTTTCCTTCCTTTGCACGTATACCAAACCAATCGAATAATACAGAGCTGCTCATAAATATGGTAAGAAACGCAAAAGCAATTAGTACGATTGCGATACTGTATTTAAATATTTTATTCTTTCCCATAATTAAATTTTTAAAATCTTCTTCTGTTTTCCCCATACCACCATTTTGGTTTGTACTCCTTTTTTACCAATCCAAATCTTTTAATAGCGTGTACTTTAATGTGTTCCACCACTTCTTCAGCAGAATCGGTTACAAAAAGCAGTTTCATATCCTCGGGGCTTATACTTTCGTTTTCGGCCATTGATTGAATGTGGTGGCAAAGTTCTTTGTGGTATTCCGAATCGAAAATAACAATAGGGAAATCCTGGATTATCTTGGTCTGAATTAAAGTGATGGCCTCAAAGAGTTCATCCAAAGTGCCCATTCCGCCCGGCATCACTACATAAGCGTAAGAATATTTCATCATTAAAAACTTCCTTACAAAGAAATACGGAATGTCTATCCATTTATGTAAGTAGGGATTAGGTTTTTGTTCAAAAGGCAGAATAATATTTACGCCTACTGAATAGCCGCCCGCCTCAAAAGCACCTTTGTTAGCGGCTTCCATAATGCCGGGACCACCGCCAGTCATAATAGTAAACCCCAATTTTGAAAGTTCAGCGCCAATTTTTTCTGCATTTTGATAGTGTATGGAATCTGGAGTGAACCGCGCCGAGCCAAAAACGGTAACGCAAGGCCCGATAAAGTGCATTTTCCGAAAACCTTTTATAAAATTATACTGAACTTTCAGTGTGAAAATAAATTCCTTAAATCGGGAACGGGGTCTTTGTAGAAAGGGAGATTCACTTTTTTGTAGATGATATTTTTTATCGTTTTCCATCAATTCACTTTTTTGTAGCTCCAAACAGCCAATCCATTCATTACAATGGCATATAATAGCGTTTTCCAAAGTTGTGGTAAAATATCCATAAAACCAGAGCCTTTTAGCATAACCATCCGTACAACCGCTACAAAGTATTTTATGGGGTTGAATTCTGTAACTATCTGTGCCCATTTAGGCATGCTTTCTATTGGCGTAAACAAGCCGCTCATTAAAATGAAAATCACAATAAAAAACCAAGCGATAAACATAGCTTGTTGTTGCGTATCGGTGAAATTTGAAATTAGCAGCCCCATACCTAAAATCACTAAAATGTAAATAGAAGTGTAGGCGTAAAGAAGTATTATACTGCCTATCATAGGAACATTAAAAATCACTTTTGCAAGTATCAGTCCAATGGTCAATAATCCCATTCCTATTATCCAAAACGGAAATAGTTTACCGATAATAAACTGACTTTTTCTAATAGGCGTTACATTAATTTGTTCCAAAGTGCCTATTTCTTTTTCGCGAACAATATTCATCCCAGAGAGAAATAAAGTTATCATCGTTACCAATAAAACTAAAATTCCGGGCACCATAAAGGTTTTATAATCTAGGGTGGTATTGTACCAAAAGGAAGGGATACTTTCAATCGTTACGGGCTGTACAGATTTTTTTGATGTGTCCATAATGGACATTTTTACATCTTTATTAAAGCTTTGCACAATTTGATTCACATACCCATTTTCAACACCAGCAGCGGCGCCATCAATAGCATTAATGGTTATGGATAAATCTGTGGTTTTTTCTTTTAGTAGATTTCTTTCAAAATGATTTGGTATTTCCAGCACCACATCAACTTCTCCAGCTAGCATTGCTGAACTTGCTTCTTTAGATGAATTGAAATCAGTTAAAACATCAAAATAGGTAGAGGCGTTAAACTTCTCTATCAATGCGCGGGATGTTGAGGTGTGATCGTAATCTATGTATGCAAACTTTATGTTTTTTACTTCATACGTAGCTGCATTGGATAGAATGACCAGTTGCAGAATGGGCAGGATAAATATGATAGGTAACATCCCTTTATTTCTAAAGATTTGCTTAAACTCCTTTTGAATTATGTAACCGATGGTCTTCATTATTCCAGCCGTATTTTATATTTTTTGATACTTAGCCCAATAAAGAAAAGGGTCATCCCGATTAATATTAGCGTTTCTTTCCAAACAAAAGCTAGCCCAACTCCTTTAAGCATTATGGCTTTTATAATGATGATAAACCATTTTGCAGGAATTATATGACTAATTATTTGAAGTGGTGCCGGCATACTTGATATGGGAAAAATAAATCCAGAAAGTAATATTACGGGCAGCATTAACCCCATTAAGGAAATCATCATTGCGGCCTGTTGTGTTTCTGCGATGGTTGAGATTAAAATTCCTAATGCTAATGAAGTGATTATAAATAAAACGCTTTCCAAGCCCAATAAAAACAGACTTCCCTGAACTGGCATCTTAAATATAAAAATGCTCAAAAGCACTATTACCGCTGCATTTATAACAGATAGAAAAATATAAGGAACCACTTTCCCTATAATTACTTGAAAGGGTTTTAAGGGTGATACTAACAAGATTTCCATCGTGCCTAATTCCTTTTCGCGGGTGATGGAAATTGAAGTCATCATTGCCGAAACCAGCATCAAAATAATCGTCATTACCCCAGGAACAAACATAAAAACGCTTTTAAGTTCTGGGTTATAAACCATCCGTGTTTGCGGAACTATTTGATACTCCATAACAATCCCTTTATTTTTCGATTGCTGATAGTTTTGAAGTATTGAATTGATATAATTGGTTATCGAATTTGCAGTATTTGGGTCGGTGGCATCGGTTATTATTTGAATGGTAGCTTTTTGCTCTTTAATTAGATTTTTGCTGAAATCTTTTTCAAAATTCAATACTGCTTTTATTTTCCCTTTCTTAAAAGCAGTTTCTATATCGGCTTCCCGAGCAATCATTTGTTTTATTGTGAAGTACTTTGACGCTGAAATCTTATTGATTATTTCCTCGGTTGTAGCATCTTTTGAATGGTCTAAAACAGCAATATCCACATTATTTATTTCATTGGTAATAGCAAACCCGAAAAGCAGTATCTGGGCAATTGGCATACCGAAAAGTATAAACAGTGACCGTCTATCTCTGAAGATATGGTAGAATTCCTTTTTTATAAAACCTATAAATCGTTTCATTTTCAAACTTTTTGGTTCCCCCTTTAGGGGGCTAGGGGGCTATTCAATATTCCGTGCCAGCTTCAAAAACACATCGTTCATCGAATCTACGTTGAACTGTTCCTTCAATTTTTTCGGAGTGTCCAGGGCTTCTATTTTTCCTTCTACCATTATGGAAACGCGGTCGCAATATTCAGCTTCGTCCATATAATGTGTGGTTACGAAAATGGTTGTGCCTTGGTCTGCCGCTTTATAAATCATTTCCCAAAACTGTCTTCGGGTTATTGGGTCAACGCCGCCAGTAGGTTCATCTAAAAAAACAATTTTTGGCTCGTGTAAAAGCGATACCGAAAACGATAGCTTTTGTTTCCACCCCAAAGGCAGTGAACCAACCAATTTATTGCTTATATTTTCCAATCCCAGTTCGGAAACCAATTGTTCTCTTTTCTCCTTTATTTTTTTCCTTGGCAAACCATAAATGCCTCCAAAAAAAGTAATGTTTTCATTGACCGTTAAATCATCATAAAGTGCGAATTTCTGGCTCATATAGCCTATATTCTTTTTGATAGATTCAGTTTGAGTATATACATCAAATCCTGCAACCTTTGCACTGCCCGATGAAGGTTTTGAAATCCCAATAAGCATTTTCATAGCCGTTGTTTTTCCAGCGCCATTTGCACCCAAAAATCCAAAGATTTCACCTTTTTTAACTTCAAAACTGATGGCATTCACAGCTGTAAAATCACCAAAGGTTTTGGTTAATTGATGGGCCTCTATAACATTTTCCTTTTTCATCTGTCTATAATATTTGTTTTTTAAAGGACAGATGGAACATCCATAATAGACATTCCTTTATGTGTTTAAAAATTAATCTTGGATGTTTCATTATCTCGCTAATTCCATAAAGGCATCCTCTATATTTGCTAGGGTGGGTTCTATGTGAATATCTGTTAAACCTGCTTTTTCCAAATAGGATTTTAAATCCGCATTTTCAAAAGAATCCCTTTTGTCAGTATAATGCACAAACTCCCCAAACGGAAATACGCTATACAAATGTTCATAACCTTGAAGTGTTTGTATCAATTTATACATATTATTTGCCCCCACATTGTAAATGGTTTTAGGGAACTTGTTTACAATAGCTTCCGGCGTATCAATTTCTAATATCTTGCCATCTTGAATCAATGCAATCCTATCACACAAAGCAGCCTCGTCCATATATGGCGTTGATACTAATATGGTAATCTCTTTTTTCTGAAGACGTTTTAGCATTTCCCAAAATTCTTTGCGCGAAACAGGATCCACACCCGTGGTGGGTTCGTCCAAAAAAAGTACTTTCGGTTTGTGGATCAAAGCGCAACAAAGGGCAAGTTTTTGTTTCATTCCGCCGGAAAGTTTGCCCGCCCGTCGATTTTTAAAAGGTTCGATTTGAACGTAAATATCTTCAATCAAATCGTAGTTTTCCTCAATCGTCGTTCCGAAAATAGTGGCGAAGAACGTTAGGTTTTCTTCCACCGTTAAATCTTGGTAAAGTGAAAACCGCCCCGGCATATAGCCCACGGATTTTCGGATTGCTTTATAATCCTTTACAACATCAAAACCAGCGACTGTGGCAGTACCTTCATCTGGAATTAAAAGCGTGGTCAAAATTCTGAAAATGGTAGTTTTCCCTGCGCCATCGGAACCGATTAGGCCAAAGAGTTCGCCCGGATTCACATTGAACGAAATATCCTGAACAGCTTTTACCTTTTTATAGGATTTGCTGATATGGCTGAGGGAAATACTCATTTACGCTTCTATTTTGATCGTAATTTCCATCGTGATTTTAGATTTTATTGAATTTGAAATCAAACAAGCTGCTTCCGATTTTTCAACAATTCGTTCTGCACGTTCGCGGTCTTTTTCGTCTTTGATGGTTACAGTGGGTTCTAGAATTATCTCCGTCATTAAATATTTGCCATCCACTCTTTCCAAAACACCTTTCGATTTGCAACTGAAACCTGAAAAATCCAGCTTTGAATTTTCAGCAATTGCCAAAAAAGTAGTCATCAAACAACTACTAACAGCTGCTGTAAAAAGATGTTCGGGCGACCAAATATTGGGCATTCCCTTTGGGAATTCAGGCGGTGTAGCAATTTCAATGCAGTTATTACTTTCTGCCAATTCTGGCGAGCACATTATTCCTTGGCGGTCCTGGCGCCAGTCTATATCTACGTTATAATGATGTTTTTCCATTGTTTTTAAATTTTTATTATTGAAAATAAGTATAATAACCATCAAGGTTTTCTTTGATGCTCGCTGTTACTTCAGAACCTTCGTCCGTAGTTGAAACCTTTCCTAAAGCTTCAATTTTCTCGATAAGTGGATGAAGAAAAACGTGTAGGTTGTCGTGTGAAGGACCTTCCATTGTACATTTTTTTACCAATACGTTTTTATCCTCGTTTAGTTTTGAAGCCAAAGTATGGTAGTCTTCCACAGTTTTTAGGTCGCTGGTTTTAACTAAACCAAGCATTTTGTCAACGCCTTCAGTTGTTTCTAGATTAGCTTGCCATTTGCTCCCGTTGTCGAGTTTTATTTCGTTTACCCAAGCATTGTTCATTGAATGCATTTCGGTGGCCATTTCTTCCATTTCGTGTTCGTTAACCCCTTCCGTGGTTTGAACGGTTTCAGTACTTTCCTCTTTGTGTTTGGTTTCGTTACAGCTTATTAATAATGCTGAAATGATTGCTGTTGTTAAGATTACTTTTTTCATAATGTGTTATTTAAATTAATTTATAATTTTCTAAATATTTATTCCAAATAGATACCCAACTAATGCTGTGATTCCCATTGCTATTGTTCCCCAAAAGGTAATTCTGATTATAGCTTTCCCAATACTTGAACCGCCTGTTTTGGCAGCTACCACGCCTAAAATTATTAGAAAAAAAATAGCAGAACCATATAATGTATATTCCATACTTTTTAAGGGTAGGAATAGCGTTACAACAAGCGGAAGAACCCCTCCAACAATAAATGAGGCTCCAGACGCTAGTGCAGCTTGTATGGGATTTGCTTGGCTTATTTCATTAATTCCCAATTCATCCCTAACATGTGCAGCTAAAGCATCATTTTCTGTAAATTCTTTTGCTACAATGAGCGCGGTTTCTTTTTTTAAACCTCTTTTTTCGTAAATTTCAGCTAATCGAATTAGCTCTATTTCTGGCATTTCTGCTAACTCTATTTTTTCTCGCGCTATATCAGCTTTTTCTATATCTGTTTGAGAACTTACGGAAACATATTCTCCTGCAGCCATTGAAAGTGCTCCAGCCACCAAACCCGCTACTGTTGCCAGTATTATTGGGTCTCTCATGTCACTTGCGGCGGCTACCCCAATTGCTATACTTGCCGTAGATAAAATCCCGTCATTAGCCCCAAGAACAGCCGCTCTTAACCAATTACTGCGATGGATGAAATGATTATCTAAATAACCTTCTAAATTATCTGTATTTGCTTCCATTTATATGAATTTTGAAACTTCATTATTTTTTTCCTAATCCCTAATCCCTAATCCCTAATCCCTAATCCCTAATCCCTATTCAGAAATCCACATTTCCGCTGGCATCCCAATTTTTAGGCTACCATCGTTTATAACACTAATTTTTACTGCATAAACTAAGTTTACGCGTTCCTCTTTAGTTTGAATTATTTTCGGTGTAAATTCTGCAGAAGCTGAAATCCAGCTTATCGTTCCTTTGTAGTTTTTCATTTCTTCTCCGGAATCTATTTTTACGGTTACTTCCTGCCCGATTTTGATATTTGGAAGTTGTGTTTCGCTTACGTAAACGCGTAGTGTCATTTCTTCCAAATTGGCGATTTTGTATAATGGTTTTCCGAAGGAAACAATTTCTCCGGGCTCGGCAAACTGCGTTAAAACGGTTCCTCTTAACGGGTTCGTTATTTTGCTTTTAGAAATCTGTTCCTCAATTTGCGCCGCTTTGGCATCGATGGATTTTACTTCGTTTACGATGGGTGCATTTTGGGTTTCCACATTCTGAATTTGCTTTTTCAAAACGTCCACTTGGCTGTTGGCTTGATCTACTTGGCGCTGGGTAGCAGCGTTTTCTGAAAACATATTTTGCACGCGTTGTTGTTCCGTTTTTGCGGTTTGCAACTGTTGGTTTAAAACACTCACTTGAGACCAAACCCCGCCCGATTTTGAAGCTACTGTTTCTTTTGAAGCAAGCAGTTGTAATTTACTCAGATGAAGCTGAAGCGTATCAACGAGTCCAACTAAAGCTCCTTTTTCCAAAATTTGGCCTTCCTCTAAATTTAGAAATTCAAGCTTTCCGTTTGCTTCAGAAGAGATTGTGATTTCAGTTGCTTCAAAATTTCCGTAGCCATCGGCTTTTTCATCGTTGGAGCAGGAGAGTAAGCTTCCTAAAAGGAAAGTGGCTATTATAATATGTGGTTTTTTCATCTGTATGTTTTATTACCACGAATACACGAATACTGTTTTTCTATTCGTGAATTCGTTGCTCTCTTTTTTAATTCCCTTTAATTATTTTAAAATTCGCCTTTGAAAGCGCCATTTGAATTTCGTGCAATTGATTGTCTATTTTAGCCTCATAAAGATTGTTCAGTTCTGTAATATATTCTGAAGAAGTAATAGCGCCATTCTGCAATTGGGAAGTTGTGGCTTGTAAAACTTTTTCGCGCAACATAATTATTTCAGTGTCTTTTTGAAGTATTTCTTCATATTTTTTAATGTCACTTTCGGCTTCTTTTTGTTGCATTTGGTTATTCAGCAAAAACGTTTCTTTTTCGGTTAAAACTATTTCTTTTGAAATATCTACGGTTTGTTTTTTCTCCTTAGTTTTTCCCCAGTCAAAAATGTTCCAATTCATTTTCAAGCCAACCATATAAAAATCCTGAAATGAATTGTCCAACATATTTAATCCTGGATTGCCATAGCCAGCCTGCGCAAAGCCCAATAATTTGGGGTAATTGCTTTTAGAAATAACTTCTTTTGAAGTTTCCAGTTGATTTTCTTGCAGGTTGAAAAGTTCCAGTTCGGGACGTTCTGAAATGCTTTCTGGCGAAACCAAAATCTCTGGATTTTCTAAAATTATAGTACTATCTAAGCTTTTTGAAAGTAACAATGAAAGGTTGTTCAACGTTTTTTTTCTATCGAATTTGGTTTGCGTAAGCTGCTGCTCCAATTTCAGCATTTCGGCTTGCAGCATTTGTTGGGAAGCGGGGAGGACGGCTCCATATTTAACTCCAGCAATCATTTCTTTTAAACGAGCGTCAAGTTGTTCCATTTTTGAAGACAATAGTTTTTCCTGTTCCTGAAAAAGCAAAATACTGAAATAGCTTTGGTTTATTCGGCTTTTTAAAGCGTAGAGGTTTACTGCAACTTGCTGTTGTTGCGTTTGTAATTCAGCCTGTTTCAATTTGGTATTTGCCGCAATATTTCCACCATTATAAATTAATTGATTCGCATCTATCGTAGCGCGATATTGATCTTTATTGGACGGTTCAATAGTAGTATTTGGAATTTGAATAGGAAATTCAATAACGTCTGTTTGGTAAGTGGCTTGTGCATTTAAATCTAATTTTGGAAGCTTTTCTTTTTCCAAAATTTTAATTTCAGAATTGAGTTTTTCTTTCAGTAAAGCACTTTGCTTAGCTAACGGATAATTTTTTTCAGCTAAAACGTAACATTCCTCCAAAGTTAAAACTTGTTGTGCCGAAAGGAGTAATGGAGCAATTACGAAAAATATTAATAGCAGCCTTTTCATTTTTTTATGGAATTTATGATAAATTCTGAAACTGATTTTTTACGTTGTTCCATCAACCTTTTAAAACCTTTATCGTCAATTTTTAAAAATCCTTTTATTAGAGGTGTTGCCACAAAGGGAAAAATGTTCAACGAAATAATATTTATAAAAAGCTGCTCGCCGTCTATGGGATTTAAAATTCCTTTTTCTACTTCTGCGCTAACTTGATTCTTAAATTTTTCGAGCGTTGGAAATGCGGCATTTTGTTGAATTTTCTCGAAAAATTTTGGATTGCGGTTCAATTCCTGAATAATGAAATTTGGGATATAGGGATGCTTAGATATAAAAGTGATGTAATTGTGTGTAAAGTTTTTCACCTTCTCTTCAATAGAAGAATCATCGTTCAGAATTTTGTTGAGTTGCGGTGCCAATAGCGAAAAAGCATTGCTAAAAACCGCTTCAAAAAGCAATTGTTTGCTCCGGTAATAATAGTGTAGCATTGCTTTGTTTATTCCTGCTTCGTCTGCAATTTCCTGCATGCGCGCGCCATCCATTCCTTTTTTTTGGAATACGTTTTCGGCTGCATTCAATATTTGCCCTTCAGTGTCTTTATTTTTATTCGTCTTTGCCATTTTCAACTTTATGGTTTAACCATTTGGTTAACAAAGATAGATAATTTACTTTTACCGAAACATTTTCTTGTAAATTATTCATAAGTAATTGATGGATGTCATTTTTGAAAGTGCTGAAATACTGTAAGTTTATTCCATCCTTTGTATTTAATTAAGAATAAGGAAAAGAGAAATGTATATTTACATAGCGATATAAAAGGTACGATATACTACAGATTAATTTTTTCAAAAAAGAAATAGTATGCAGAAATTATTAACCATTTCGGTCTTTGTATTACTACTTAGCGGTTGTTCAAGCAGTCGTTTGGTGGATGAATACGTAAATTCAGAAAGCCCAAACTTTCGAGCTAATAAAATTTTAGTTGTGGGTTTAACACCGGACGGAGGTTTGCAGCGCCAATTTGAATATAGCCTTGTGCAAGCTTTGGAAGAGGAAAGTGTGATTGCTATAAAAAGTGTAGACTATTTTGAGAGTACATTCAATGAAAACAATCAATCGGAAGAAAACTTGGAAAATATTGAAAAAGAACTTTTAAAGGCCGGTTTTGATGCGGTTCTTTTTTCAAAAGTCACGGGGCAGGAAAGCAAGGTTACCATTGTACAGTCATATCGAAATATCACAAAATCCTTTGAGTCTTTCAGTGATTATTATAGTGAAAACAGAGCTGTTTATGACAACCAACATAATGAAGATTATCCAGTTTACAACACAGAAACTTCACTTTATTGTCTTTGCCCAGGCAAGGAACGCGATTTAATATGGCGTGGAAAGATAGACATTCTGAACCCGCCGGAAGCAGCTTCTACTATTCGCGATTATGTTAAAACAATAGTGCTTACGCTCAAAAAGAATAAGCTTTTGATATTAAACTAGGTTTTAATAATTTATTAATGAAGAACTAAAATGGGAATTTTGGAACCGTAACTTATTTTTGAGGTTTCTGACCCAAAAATAAAACGATCCAAAAAAGTTTTACGCTCCACAATCATTGCGTGAAGTTGAACAGGGATTAACTGCTCAAAAGCATTAATTGCTATTGATGAGGGGATATTTTTTAGATAGAAACTCTCAAAACCAATTGCATTAAAAAATTCTTCAGCTTTATTTATTTGGGTGGCCAGTTGAATATTTTCCTCTTCTATTTCAAGAATTTTAAGGGATGCTTTATGTTTTTTCACTATTTCTGAAACTACCTCAAAGGTTTTATTTGGTTTATCATTTTGATAATTGAGCGATAGTAAAACTGACTCAATTTTTTCAAAAATATATCCTTGTGGAACAGTGATAACGGGACAATCAACATTTCGAATAATCTTTAACGTATTGCTCCCAAAAATAGTTTCAGCCGCACCTGTTGCGCCATTTGTACCCATAATAATTAGTTCAATATTATTGAGTGTAACTGCTTGGTTTACGGCATCAACAATATTGTCAAAGTCAAGTTTTGGAACAAAAAGGAAATCTTCCTTTTCAGAAATTGACTCACAAAATCCAATCATTTTCTCCAGTTCCTTTTTATTGTCGTTCAAAATACCATCATAAATTGTGGAGCCAGGAGCGCCATAAAGCACATCTGCAGTTATATAACCCGAGGGTTTTTGGGAGTTGAGAATATGGAAGGTGCATGTTTCACCTTCAAAAAACTTCATAGCAAACCTAATTGCATTCTCCGAGTTTTCTGAAAAATCTGTTGGTAAAAGAATGTTTTTCATAGTCTTTGTGTTTTCTCAAATGTACTTTTTAAGTATAGGTTTAAAAATGATTTCTATCATAATTAAATAGTTAAAAATTTTCAAACTTTCTTTTTGAAGATCAAAGAAAAAGTGAAGCAAATAACCGAAATATTAAAAGATAAAAATATCCCATATATGACAAAAATCATATTCTATCTATCATTCTAGCGCTAATTTTGTCTTATAAATTAATTTGAGCAACTTATGAAAAAAATAATGAAATCACTGGCCGCAATAGCAATCTTAACTTTGATTAGCTGCGGTGGAAAAGAAGAAAAGAAAAGTAACGACATCCAGATTGGTCAAAAACCAGATGCTACTGAAGCTACTAAAGAAGAGCCAGTATCTACAGTGAAGCCTTCAGAAACGGTAGATCTTACAAATAAAGGTGTAGGTCCAATAAAAAGTGTTGAGCTGGGAGCTACTGTAGATCAAGCAATGGCTGCAAAGGGTATGGAGGTTTACAAAACAAAATGTATGGCTTGCCACAAGGTTGACAAAAAATTTATTGGTCCACCGCCTACAGGAATTTTGGAAAGACGTACTCCAGAATGGATTATGAACATGATTCTAGATCCAGAAGGAATGACCAAAAATGATCCGCTTGCAAAAGCACTTTTAATGGAATTCAATGGCTCGCCAATGGCAAACCAGAACCTGACCGAAGAAGAGGCCAGACAAGTATTGGAATATTTTAGAACACTTTAATATAATTAATTAATCAACCAAACCCCTTGCAATGTGTAGGCCCTGCAAGGTTTTAAAACCAAAACCAATGAAAACTATAACCAAACTGCTATTTGTTTCAGCTGTATTACTCGTGTTTTCAGCTTGTAAAAACGAAGCAAAATCCGACGGTGAAGAAACTGTTGTGGAAAGTTCTGCAGCAAGTGATGCCGATTCTGAAAGACAAGGCCAAGCCTTTATTGAAAATGACGGATCAACACCAAACATTCTTCAAATTGCAATCGGCTCACCAGACCATACCACGCTTGTAGCTGCAGTTCAAGCTGCGGGCTTAGAGAATGTATTGGTGAATGCAGGCCCATTAATGGTTTTTGCACCAACAAACGCAGCTTTTGATGCGCTACCTCCGGGAACAGTTGAAGATTTATTAAAACCCGAAAACAAAGACAAACTTGCCACTATCCTTAAACACCACGTTACTCCTGGAAATTATAATAAGGATTTCTTGAAGAAATTTAAAAAGTTAGGACAAGCTGGCGGACAAGATGTAACTGTTGAAGTAAAAGGAGATGATGTATTTGTGGGTGGTGCAAAAATTTTGGCAAGCATTCCTGCTGGTAACGGAATTATTCACGTAGTAGATAAAGTAATTCTTCCAGCAAATTAAAAATAGAATAACAACTAAAACAGATAACAATGAAAAACACAATTAATATTTTAATTACCATTATTATGACTGCTGGATTGGTAGGCTGTAATAATAGTGAAGACAAAAGAGGAAATGGCGGACAAGGTGGTCTTGCCACAAACGCTGCTGAAAAAGTTTACGTAGCTCCAGGCGACCATGATGAGTTTTATGCATTCTTCTCGGGAGGTTACAGTGGTAACTTAACAGTTTATGGACTTCCTTCGGGACGTATGTTCAAGGAAATTCCTGTATTCTCTCAATTTGCAACTAGTGGTTATGGATATTCTGAGGAAACCAAACCTATGCTAAACACATCATTTGGTTTTGTGCCATGGGATGATTCTCACCACCCAGATATTTCACAAACAAATGGAAAACTAGATGGACGTTGGATTTTTATAAACGGAAACAACACGCCACGTATTGCAAGAATTGATTTGGAAACTTTTGAAACCGAAGAAATTATAGAGATACCAAATAGTGCAGGTAACCACAGTTCTTCTTTCATTACTGAAAATACAGAATATGTAGTTGCAGGTACTCGATTCTCTGTGCCAGTACCACAACGTGATATGTCTATAAAGGATTATAAGGGAAACTTTAAGGGAGCCATATCATTTTTAAGTGTAGATCAGGACACAGGACGTATGGATATTAAGTTCCAGTTAATGATGCCAGGTTTTAATTACGATCTTTCGCACCCAGGTCGTGACAAATCTCACGGATGGTTCTTCTTTACGACTTACAATACGGAAGAGGCAAACACACTTTTAGAAGTAAACGCTTCACAAAATGATAAAGATTTTATTGCAGCGGTAAACTGGAAATTGATCGAGGAATATGTAAACAATGGTGGAGGAACTAAAATGCCAGCAGAATATGCGCATAATGTTTACGATCACGATACGCACGCTGCCACTAGCACAATGAAAAAAGAAGTATTGACGGTAGACCCTACTAAAGTTCCGGGAGCTGTATATTTTCTTCCAACACCAAAGTCTCCACACGGGGTTGATGTAGATCCAACTGGTGAATATATTATAGGTAACGGAAAACTTTCTGCAGATCTTACAGTACACTCTTTCACCAAAATGATTGATGCTATTGAAAAAAAGAACTTTGACGGTGAAGCTTATGGTATACCAATCCTTAAATTCGATGATGTACTTGCAGGAACTGTGAAGCAGGGAGGTTTAGGCCCATTACACACGGAGTTTGACGGTAAAGGAAACGCTTATACTACCTTCTTTATCTCTTCTGAAGTGGTAAAATGGAAGCTTGGAACTTGGGAAGTTTTAGACCGTCAGCCAGTATTCTATTCTGTAGGTCACGGTATGATTCCTGGAGGAAACTCACGTGAGCCATTCGGTAAGTATTTTGTTGCAATGAACAAAATTACTAAAGACCGTTACTTGCCTACAGGGCCTGAATTGGAACACTCTGCGCAGTTATTTGATATTACAGGAGATAAAATGGAATTACTATTAGATTTCCCAACGCACGGTGAACCACACTATGCAGCTGGTATTCCTGCAGATATTATTAAAAATAACTCTAAGAAGTTTTACAAACTAGCAGAAAACAAACACGAGCATGCTACAATTACAGATGCAGATGCAAGAGTAGAACGTAAAGGAAACGAAGTACACGTTTATATGACAATGATACGTAGCCACTTTAATCCAGATAATATTGAAGGGATAAAAGTGGGCGATAAAGTTTACTTCCACGTAACAAACCACGAGCAGGATTTTGATGTACCGCACGGTTTTGCAATGATAGGAGCTAATAATTCTGAATTGCTTATTATGCCAGGACAGACCAAAACCTTGCTTTGGGAACCTAAAAAAGTAGGAGTTTGGCCGTTCTATTGTACAGATTTCTGTTCAGCTTTACACCAAGAGATGCAAGGTTACATTCGTGTAAGCCCAGCTAGCTCTAACATAGAGTTGTCTTGGGGCCTAGGCGAAGACTAATAAAGAAGTTTTTAGTTGTGAAAATACTCTATTAGTGATTAATAGTATTTTCAAAAAAGAGACGGGGGTTGTTGATTTCCCCCGTCTTTTATAAAAATTTGGAAAGATTTTATTTCCATAAAAATCAACAACAATAATATCCGCACGATTTATAACACAATCCAACCGCACACTGACGTTTAAGATTTAAAAATTTAAACAAAATGAAAAAAGCAGGAATAATAATGATAATTGGCTCCTTGCTGCTATTGGGTCTT
Organism: Aequorivita lipolytica; assembly: GCF_007997135.1. GTDB lineage: Bacteria > Bacteroidota > Bacteroidia > Flavobacteriales > Flavobacteriaceae > Aequorivita > Aequorivita lipolytica. The sequence continues at coordinate 132,061 of NZ_VORU01000004.1, forward strand.
TTTAAATTCCCGTTGTGGAATATTATGCTTGGGGCACCCCAATATCCAGATCCACTTGGGATGAATATTTATATTCAAGGAATACAAGGCGTACAGGAATTCGATATCCAAAATATCAATGGCTTAAACCACTACATTGGGATGAGAACTATTCCGAAAGCCGAAGATATGTGGGAGTTTGAAGTTTTCCCACTTGTTATAGGTATTATGGTTGGTCTTGGAGTAATCATAGGATTGCTTGGTTTCTTCGGAAAAGTAAGTTACAAATGGTTTCTAGGATGGTTCATACTTATGTCCGTCTTAGGAATTATGGGAATGTATGATTTTAACCAATGGCTAATAGATTATGGAACTAATCTTGATCCCAGAGCAATTATGAAACTTGAAAATCTAGATGGCACACCAATGAGTTACAAACCACCACTTTTAGGGTATCAAAAAATGTTAAACTTTGATGTGGATTCTTGGCCAGCAACTGGAGCTTATATGATTTTTGTTGGAATGATGCTTACCGTTGTGGCTTTCTTCGTCGGAAAATATGAACATAATAAAATTAAAAAAAGCAATATTTAAAAAAGTAACATTATGAAACGTTTCCTAATTGTGGGTATAATCTCTGTATTACTAGTTTCTTGCAACACAAAGCCAGAGCTTATAGAATATGGCACAGATGCTTGCCATTTTTGCAATATGACAATTGTAGACCGTCAGCATGCATCACAAATTGTAACTTCAAAAGGCAAAGCTTTTAAATATGATGCCATTGAATGTATGCTAAATTCCTTGAATGACGATATGAGTGATTCTGAAATTGCACATTATTTGGTTGCAGATTTTAACCAACCAGGGCAATTGATGGATGCAACGCTATCTTCATACCTTATTAGCGATCAGATTTCAAGCCCCATGGGTGCCAATCTTTCCGCTTTCGAAAATGAAAAGGCTGCCCAAAAAGCAAAGGAAAAATTTACAGGAGAAATTTTTTCTTGGGAAGCAATTCAAAATCACTTAAAACCATAAATTTTATAATACTAGGGTTTCAACAAAATTTAAATATGCTGAAACCCTTATTACAAACACTAAGATTACAAATTCCAAACACTTCGTAATCTTTTAAATTTAGTACCTTCCATCTTTTTTATAAATTATCAAAATTATTGATGATTTAGTATTGATTAATTTTATCTCAATCTTGAAAAAAAACCACTACATAATTGCTATAATATTGTTTTTAGGAACCTTCACGGGTTTTGCAAAAACAATAACCGTCTGTAACTCATGCCCAATAAAAACCATTCAGGGAGGAATAGCACAAGCCTCTGAAGGCGATACTGTTTTGGTTAAAAAAGGAATTTATAATGAAGTAAACATTATTATTGATAAAGCAATTACGTTGTTAGGCGAAGATATGCCAACGATTGATGGGGAGGATCGAGGCGAAATCATCAAAATTGTTTCAAACAATGTAACCGTTGATGGTTTCAAGATTATAAACGTGGGTACAAGCTACACTTCAGATTATGCCGCAGTTCGAGTAATAAAACAAGATGGATTTTTAATCCAAAATCTAGAACTTGAAAAACTTTTCTTCGGAATTTACCTTGAAAAATCAAACAACGGGAAAGTATTAAACAACAAAATAAGAGGCGATGCCGTAAATGAATATAATTCTGGTAATGGCATCCAGCTTTGGTATTGTAAAGGTGTAGAAGTACGCGGAAATACTGTTGAAAATGTGCGCGATGGTATCTATCTTGAATTTTCAGATAATATAATAATTAGTCACAATTTAAGTAAAAACAACCTACGTTATGGGTTGCATTTTATGTTTAGTAATAACGATGTTTACGAGTACAATATCTTTGAAAATAATGGGGCAGGAGTAGCTGTTATGTTTTCCAAATTTATAGAAATGCACTACAATATTTTTAAAGAAAATTGGGGAACGGCATCTTTCGGAATATTGCTTAAAGAAATTAACGATGCTAACATAACTAACAACGTTTTTAAGGAAAATACAATAGGGATAAACATAGAAGGTAGTAACCGGATTAACTATGAGAACAACGATTTTACAAGTAATGGTTACGCCATAAAAGTGAAAGGTGCTTGCTACAATAATCAATTTATTAATAATAATTTTCGCTACAACTCATTCGATATTACCTATAACGGAAGGTTAAATAGCAATAAATTTGACAATAACTATTGGAGCAATTATACTGGCTACGACTTAGATAAAAACGGAATAGGCGATGTACCGTACCGACCCGTAAAACTTTTTACTTATATAGTGAACCGTACTCCAGAAACAATAATTTTATTGCGAAGTCTGTTTATAGACATCATCGACTTTTCTGAAAAAGTTTCCCCAGTATTTACCCCAGACGATTTGATGGATATCAATCCAAGAATGAAACCTATAAACCATGATAGAAGTTAAAAATCTATATAAAAAATTCGGTAAGAATGAAGTGCTAAAAGGCATAGACCTTGCCATAGAACGTGGCGGAATATTCTCCGTACTGGGCCCAAATGGCTCAGGGAAAACAACGCTTATAAAATGTATTTTAGGAATGGTTTTGCCAGATTCTGGAGAAATATTCATTGATGAGAAACCGCTGAAAAACAATTTTAAATACCGTAACGAAATTGATTATTTGCCACAAATTGCCAATTTCCCCGGGAATTTAAAAGTTAGCGAGCTTATTGCAATGATTAAGGATTTGCGCGATGCAAAAGCTACAAAAGACGAAGAGCTAATCGAGCTTTTTAAACTGCAACCATTTCTAAATAAAAAGCTGGCAAACCTCTCTGGAGGGACAAAACAAAAAGTGAATTTAGTGCTTGCGTTTATGTTTGACAGTCCGCTGATAATTCTCGATGAACCTACTAGTGGTCTAGATCCTATTTCGCACTTACGATTGAAAAATCTAATTTTTTCTGAAAAAGAAAAAGGAAAAACAATCTTGGTGACATCACATATTCTGAGTTTCGTTGAAGAAATTGCCGACGAAATTGTTTTTATTCTAGAAGGTAAAATTTATTTTAAAGGAACGATTCCTGAACTAAAATCCAAAACCGAACAACTCGATTTTGAACACGCAATAGCCTCCATTTTATCCGCAAGTTATGCTTAAGATATTAAAATATAGTTTTTACGATTTAGTGCGCAGCCGTTGGAGTTACGTATATTTTCTATTCTATTTGCTGCTTGGCGTTGTACTTTTATTTTTGAACAATGACCTTTCTAAAGCGGTAATCACGTTGATGAATGTAATTATAATATTAGTGCCGCTAATAGGTACCATTTTTGGCGTAATGTATTATTACGATTCACGCGAGTTTACAGAACTTCTCTTAGCGCAACCCGTAAAACGTAGCTCCATTTTTTTAGGGCAGTATTTTGGAGTAGCAACATCACTTGCAATGAGTTTGGTAATTGGCCTCGGTTTACCTTTTGTTTTCTATGGAATTTTCAACAGCAGCGCCATTTGGGACTTTTCATTATTATTAGTAACTGGCGCATTTTTAACCTTCATTTTTACAGCTTTGGCTTTTGTAATTGCGCTTTCAAACGAAAATAAAATCAAAGGTTTTGGTTATGCAATTCTGCTTTGGCTCTTTATGGCGGTAATTTATGACGGAATCTTTTTAATGTCGCTTTTATATTTTGAGGACTATCCATTGGATAAATTTTCATTGGCAGCTACAATGCTCAATCCTGTAGATTTGTCGCGAGTTTTAATTCTTTTGAAACTTGATATTTCAGCACTTTTGGGTTATACAGGAGCTGTTTTTCAAAAATTCTTTGGAACTAATTTCGGCCTGATACTTTCGTCAGCGATGCTTGCCGTTTGGGTAATTGTACCAACTTTCTTTATTTGGAGAATTGCGAAGCGGAAAGATTTCTAGTCGTTTAAAGCAATAATATTTACAGGTTAATCGCATTATTATCAATAAAATATTAGGCATCTTCTTAAATAAAGAGTGATTTGTATTTTTTATGATTTCGGTCATAATACAGTAATTTAGGATTTCTCAACTTTACCGTATTTTAATCCAAATTCTAATTTTAGATGCAAACTACCAGTCCGCATACCTTTCATATTCCTGTGATGGGAATAGCTTACACTATTGATACTCCCATAAAAGTTGCTTGTTTCGGCATCAATGCTGCAATTTCAGTTATTGAAGATAATATTTTGGAAGTAATGCGAAAGTATTACTATCAACAAAATAACGAAACCTACGTTGCAATAACAGTAAAAGAGCTTGATTATAGAGCCCGCCGAATTACCGATTACCTGAACTTGATGCAGCGCATTGTTAATTCCAAAATGGAAAAACTTAAAGCTTCAGCGTTTGAAACTGGATCTGACCTAATTAAGTATTTTGAAATGCTTCCAGACACAAGTGCGTTGAAGGAAAAATATCACGAATTGCTTTTTGCATCAAACCCTGAAAAAAAGACATTATTAGAAAATTTTCTACTCAAGCTCGTGGTACCGGGTGCTATTGAGGTAAATATAATGACCAAAGTAGATAAAGACAATCTGGACAAAAACAAGGATTTGATAGAGAATGGTTCTGATGCGTTGACGGCACTAAAAGGATATGCCAAGAGTGAACTAACCAATTCTTCCCTCATTTTTTCTGCAGGTATGAATCCGCGTCTTTACAACTATATGGAAAACTTTTCAGCCTTTGATGCATATCAATGGGGTTGTTTTCAAAAAAAAGTGATTATTAAGGTAAGCGATTACCGTTCGGCATTAATACAAGGGAAATATTTAGCGAAAAAAGGAATTTGGGTAAGTGAGTTCCGTATAGAATCTGGACTTAATTGTGGCGGGCATGTTTTTGCCACCCAAGGTTTGCTAATGGGGCCAATACTTCAAGAGTTTAAGGAGAAAAAGCAGGAACTTCAGGATAGTCTTTTTGAATTATACAATCCAGCAATTATAGCTAAAGGAAAGCCAAGTTTTTCCCAAGCCCACCCAATTAAAATTACATTTCAGGGCGGTATTGGAACTAGTGAGGAAGATAGCCTGTTGCGTGAATTTTATAAAGTGGATGGCACCGGTTGGGGTACGCCATTTTTACTGTGTCCAGAAGCTACAACTGTAGATGAAAACACCCTTGAACTCCTTCGCCAATCTAAAGAAAATGATGTGGTTCGCAGCAAAGCATCGCCTTTGGGTGTTCAGTTTAACTATTTAAAAGGTACCACTGCAGAAAAAGAACGTCTTGACCGAATAGCCAAAGATAAACCCGGCAGCCCATGTACCGAAAAACTATTGGTCTCAAACACAGAGTTTACCAAAGAGCCAATTTGTACAGCGTCAAGTAAATACCAAAAATTGAAACTGCAGCAACTGGACACTTTAAATCTTCCCATAAAAGAATTGGAACAGCAGCGCGAGGATGTCTTGAGCAAAGAGTGTCTCTGTATTGGTCTAAGCAATGCGGCGGCCATTAATTATGACGTTCCGTTTATTAAAAAACTACCCGCTGTTACTATTTGCCCTGGGCCAAACATTGTCAATTTTTCAAAAATTACCAGTTTGCGCGAAATGACAGACCATATTTACGGGAGGAAAAATGCTATGCTAGAAAATGATAGACCCGCAATGTTTGTTGCCGAACTGCGTCTTTATATTGATTTTCTGAAAAAAGAAATTGAACAGACTAACCAACCATCCCCTCGCGACATTAAAAATTGGGAGAATTTTTGTAAGAATCTGTTAGAGGGTATTGAGCATTATCGGCAGTCGTTACCAGCTTATCTTTTGTTGAACATAATTCAATTTAAAAAAGATTTATTACAGGCGGAGAGTGAAATCTTCAGTCTTCAGAAAACAAATTTTCCTTTGGAAATCTCTATTTAAGAGGATTTAAACATAGTCTATTTCAACAATACTTCTTCTATTGATAAGAATTATAAAAATTCTTATCAACTATGTCTTCAATGTTGCAACTTGAAAAAGATAGAAATCGAATTTATTTTTTAACAAAAGTTTCTGAATTATGATAATAATCATATTTCATAAAACGCTCAAATACGTCCTTTGTATTAAGATTAAAAAGTCTTAATATCTTTTAACTTAACACTAACCAATATGCTATCCAAACAACAAGCTCGGGCTTTTTTCCTAGTTGGAACGCTCGTTACATTCCTTATTTTTATTGGTCTTACTATCTATTCTTTTAGTGATGACCAGGATCAAACTAACTATGAAAACATTACCGCCCAAGTGGTTCGTGGTAAAGTTATCTGGGAAGAAAACAACTGTATGGGTTGCCACACCATTTTAGGTGAAGGCGCTTATTACGCACCAGAACTTACAAAAGTAGTTGAACGCCGCGGTGAAGGCTACATAAAAGCGGTACTTATGACGCCCGTTCCTTGGGCACCAAACGACCGAAAAATGGTTGCCTACGGTTTTTCTGAAGAAGAAGCTCTTGACGTCATCGAATTCTTTAAATGGATAGGCGAGATAGATCTAAATGGCTTCGAACGTGTTGTTTCTCCATTGTCAAAAGGTGAAAAATCACTCAACTAAACTAACCCAAAACCATATTTATGAAATGCCCTTTCCTAAGTTTCAACCAACCGAAGATGTTTAATTAGGGCATTCCATTTCCTTCAATAATCAAATATTTTATAAACATGAAATACAAATCTCAAAAAGTAGCCTATTGGTTTTTCGCTCTCTCAATGCTACTGCTAGTTTTACAACTTACTTACGGATTTATTATGGGTTTCGCGCGCATCGGTATGGATGGACTGCACGAATTTATACCTTTTAACACAGCACGTGCTGTTCATACCAATCTACTTGTGGTTTGGTTGCTCTCCGGTTTTATGGGCGCAGCTTACTACATTATTCCCGAAGAAGCCCAACGCGAACTTGTAAGCGTTAAGCTGGCGTATGTTCAGCTTATTTCCCTTGCATTGGTAGGCGTTCTCGCTGTTGTGGGTTTTCACTTTAACATTTGGGAAGGACGTAAATTTTTAGAAATACCTCGCCAACTTGACTACTTGGTGGTTTTAAATGTTTTACTGTTTTTAGCGCTCATACTTATAACGCTTTTCAAAGGAAAACGAAAAACCACAACAGCATTAGTGCTTTCTATGGGACTCTTGTTTGCGGCGCTTTTATACCTTCCAGGAATGTTACCTTTTGACAGCCAAGTAACGGACAGTTTTTTCCGTTGGTGGGTTGTTCACCTTTGGGTTGAAGGCGTTTGGGAACTTATTATGGGTGGTATCCTCTCTTTCTTACTTATAAAACTAACAGGTGTAGATCGTGAGGTTATTGAAAAATGGCTATATGTAATTGTTGGTCTTACCTTCCTTTCCGGAGTGCTTGGTACGGGTCACCATTACTATTATATTGGTGTTAATAAAATCTGGCTTATTGTAGGTGGAATTTTCTCCGCTTTGGAGCCTTTAGCGTTCCTTGCAATGGCGCTATTCGCAGTAAATATGTATCGCAAAGGCGAAAAGAAACACCCAAACAAAATTGCGCTGTTTTGGACGCTTGGCGCAGCTATTGTATCTTTCGTGGGCGCTGGTCTTTTAGGTTTTGCACACACACTGCCACAAACTAACCTTTACACGCACGGAACATTAGTTACTGCAATGCACGGTCACTTGGCTTTTTGGGGTGCTTATGCTATGATTGTTTTGGCAATTATAAGCTATAGTCTTCCAAATATGACGGGACGTAAATTTTACGACGGCGTACGCGGTCGACTGGCTTTTTGGACCGCAAATATCGGGATGATCGGGATGACTATTGCTTTTGGAGTGGCAGGCGTAGCTCAGGTTTATTTGGAACGAAAGTTTAAAATGGATTTTATGGAGGTACAAAAAGAAATCAGCATACACTTTGTGGTGCTTATTCTTTGTGCCAGCCTTTTCGCCTTCGGAATTTTAACCTATATATACGATTTTTACAAACACGGTCTCCCAACAGATGAAGCCTTGGAAACCAATGATAACGAATTTTTATAAATAATTAAAAAAGGCCTGAATTCGGTTACGCTCTTATACCTGAAAACCCGGGAAGTTTAATCTTTTGTTTTGTCTTTTTTATGGGCAAAATTTAGACAGCTTCCCAACAAGAACCGCTTTTCGGGCCTTTTATTTCTTCCGTATTTGGAAATTAAATTGAATAATTATGGAAACAACAGACACAATAAATATAAAACCAAAAACGAAGATTTCTTCCGAAGAAATACCTTTCTATAAACCAATAGATCGCGAGGTTGAAGTTTTTCAGCACGCCTTTAAAAACAGACTACCAATGTTGCTGAAAGGTCCCACAGGAACTGGAAAGACAAGGTTTGTAGAATTTATGGCGCATCAGTTTGAGCAATCAATTATAACTGTTTCCTGCCACGAAGAAACCTCTTCCACAGACCTTATTGGTCGCTACATCATTAAAGGCGCAGAAACCATTTGGGTGGATGGCCCGTTGACCAATGCCGTGAAGGAAGGCGCAATTCTTTATTTAGACGAAATAGCCGAAGCCCGCCCAGATGTGGTAGTTGCAATACATTCACTTACAGATCATAGAAAGGAACTTTACATAGATAAACTTGGGATTACTGTAAAAGCACACCCAGATTTTATGCTAGTTGCATCCTTCAATCCTGGTTACCAAAAAGGTTTTAAAGAACTGAAACCTTCTACCCGCCAACGTTTTGTAGCACTTTCATTCAAATATCCAGAACCTAAAATTGAAACGGAAATTGTACAAACTGAAACAGGTTTGGACAAAGACACTTCAAAAAAATTGGTGAACATTGCCAACAAAATCAGGAATCTTACTGAATTGGGACTTACCGAAACCGTTTCTACCCGTTTGCTGGTTGATGCAGCAATGCTCATAAATAGTGGTCTTCCGAAGCGTCTTTCCGTTAAAGTGGCGATAGTAGAACCTTTGACCGACGATCTTGAAATTACCCAAGCACTGACTGATTTGTGCGATTTGATGATTTAAGCCAAAGCTATGTTCGAACCCGATGAATTTATCTTTGCCAAGGTTGCAAAATTCCTAAAACACCGAAAAAAAAGTGCGAAGGAAGCAATTGCGCACACTGTAAAATTGAGCGAAATAAAACCTCGACTCACATTGGTGGCTCGTGCTGTTACAGGCCAACCCATCGAAATATTTGAGGCGGAGCAGGAGGGCGGTTACAAAAACAACGCTTTCTTTTTACCCGAGCGTTTCTCAGGCTTTGATACTTCAGAAAAAAATCTTGGATTCTTCATATTTAGAACACTTTACCTTTCAATCCAGAAAAGTTTTCAACTTAATTATGAATTGGGAGAGGAGCATACTTTGGAAGAAGCGCGACACATTTCCGAAGAAAATTCTGAAAAAATATTGAAGGAAATCTTTAGTCAATTCCCCGGAACTGAAGTAATTTATACAGAACTACGACTTCTTTTTTCAGAAAAAGCTACTGAAAAAAAACCTGCGGATTATTCTTTTATTTATGGGAAATGGATGGAAAATTCGCCCGAAACGCCGAAGAAGAAAGTACTTCAAAATATTTCAGAAAAAGTGAAATCTGCCATTGAAGAAGAGATAAACACCATTTTGAAAGCCAATGCGGTGGAAGAAATAAAATCTATTGCAGTCGATAAAAAAGCGCAGGAAGATTATATGCTTACCCACAATTTTGAAAAAGCCGAAACCGCCGAAGAGTGGGAGGGCGGCTGGCGCGATTTTGATGGCGATGATGAACTGGACGACCACGCAAATGCGCTTGAAGATTTGAATATGAAACAGACCGTGCGGGTGGACGACCCCACACATTCCATCTATCAAGCAGAATTTATTGAAAACACAACAATTTCAGAAAGTGCCGAAATTGCGATTACCGGCCACCATATTTTTTACGATGAATGGGATTATTCCAAACGAGTTTACAAACCAGATTTCTGTAAAGTTTTTCCGCAAACACAGACCGAAACCGATTCTGATTATTATAAGAATACGTTACGTGAACACGCTTCCACTTTAATGGGATTGCGGAAAATGCTCACTTCTGTTAACAATAAATATCAGCAGCAACGCAGACAATTGCAAGGCGAAGAGTTTGATCTCGATGCACTGACGGATTTATATGTGGACGTCCACTCGGGGCACACGCCTTCGGAAAATATCTATCTTTCAAAACGAAAAAAAGAAAAAGACCTTTCCATTTTGATGCTTTTAGATAGCAGTCTTTCCAGTGATGGTTATGCGGCGGACAATCGGGTAATAGATGTTGAAAAACAGGTTTCCATCATTTTTGGGGAAATTTTGGATGAATTCAATGTTGATTTTTCCATTGCCGGTTTCTATTCAAAAACCCGCAACCACAGCACTTATTTAACTTTAAAAGATTTTGATGAACCGTGGCAAAAGGCGAAACACAAAGTTGGCGCGTTGCAGCCCTGCGGTTATACGCGAATTGGTACTGCCTTAAGACATTCGGGAGCTTTGCTGGATAAACGCAATACCAAAAATAAATGGGTAATCCTTATTTCTGACGGGAAACCCAACGATTACGATAAATACGAAGGCAAATATGGCATCAACGATGTAAAACAAGCCCTTCGCGAATTGAACCAGCGGAACATAAATTCATATGCATTAGCAATAGAAGCGCAGGCAAAATATTACTTGCCGCAAATGTTTGGGCAGAACCATTTCCAGATTTTGACCACGCCTGTGGAATTGCTGCAATCACTGGTAAAACTGTACGATAAAATAAAACACCAAAGCTGAAAATGGACAATACAGTAAAAATAGATTACAAAAATATTTTCTATCCGCCAGGCGGGATTTTAATGTGGATCATTATTTATTTAGAATTGGTAACCTTTGGCATCGCCTTGGTTTTTATGGCTTTGAACGCTAGAGCCGAACCTGAGGTTTTTCACGAATCGCGTTTACTTCTCAATACGGGGTTTGGGGCTATAAATACGGTTTTCCTACTTAGTAGCGGTTGGTGTATGGCGCAATCTGTACATTTTTTGAAAGCTGGAAATTTCAGTAAAAGCAAATTGTTTTTAATGTTTACTGTTTTTGGAGGCTTCCTCTTTCTAGCGCTCAAAAGTTTTGAATATTACGAAAAAGTAGAAGCAGGACTTACCGTGGGCTACAATTCATTTTTTGGTTATTACTGGATGCTCACACTTTTCCACGTGATTCACGTGATTGTTGGGATTGTAATTTTAGCTGTTTTAGGAAGAACCCTCAGCAAAAAACCCGAAACCTTAAAGGTAGAAGATTACGAATCGGGTGCTGCTTTTTGGCATATGTGCGATTTAATTTGGCTACTGCTCTTCCCTATAATTTATTTACTTTTTTAAAAAATGGAACGCACTTTCAACATCACTTGGCTCATTTTAATAGTACTCACAATCATTACCGCGGTTTTTGCGAATATTGGCAGCGCCTACGTTACAAGTATTATTTTGGGATTGTCTTTCTTGAAAATTATAGGCGTAGCTTTTTTCTTTATGGAACTTAAAAAAGCGAATGCTTTTTGGAAGGTGCTGCTAGTTGCTTTTGTGGCGTTGTTGCTTATTGTTGTTTGGGCGGTTTGAAGGGTTGTCGTCATTGATGTTCTCTCATTATTATCACCCAATCCGCACCCGCGCATCCACCGCCGTAATTGCCCGTTGTGTGCCAATTAATGGATTGAGATCCATTTCGGTTATTTCTGGAGCAGCTTCCACCAAAGCAGAAAGTCGTTGGATAATTTCCACAAACTGGTTTTCGTCCACACCCTCTTGGCCTCTCGCGCCTTGAATGAGTTTGTAGCCGCGGAGCGATTGCACCATTTTCTGTGCTTCATCTTTTGAAATAGGGCTTAAACCAGCAGCAACATCATTCAGTACTTCAATAAAAATTCCGCCCAAACCACAAAGAATGGTATGGTTAAAACCGGGTTCTTTTGTTACGCCCACAAACAGTTCCAGCCCCGCCAATTGTGGTTGCACCATTACCGCCGTTGCGGAATCTATTTTCATCAGCAAATCGAAGGTTTCCGAAACTTCTTCTTTGGAAGTAATATTCAGCACCACACCTTTAGCATCGCTTTTGTGAAGCGGTCCCACAACTTTCATCACCACGGGAAAATCCATAGAACCCATTTTGGAATGTATTGCTTCCTTCGAATTTTCCACTATTTCTATAACACGCGGAATTCCTGCAGCGTCCAGCAACTTTTCAGTTTGTGCAGCATTGAGATAGCCTTCGGAAGCATTTTCAATAATGGAACGTATTTTTTCAATGTCTATTTTCGGCAGTGAAATCTCTTCCGAAATAGGTTCCGGAGTATTGAAAACTTGTGAAAGTGCTTTTCCCAAAACAACTTCATCGGGAAAATTGATATGTCCTTTTCTCAAAAAGGATTGGATCTCGCGTTGTGCGTTCACCACGGAAGGTAGCACTGGAAAAATTGGTTTTTTGCAAATTTCCAATTTCACGCTCAAAACGTTATAAACGTTTTCAACATCAAAAAGCCCGGGACTACCAAAAACTACGGCCATCGCATCAATATTTTCAAATTTATGTTCGCAGTAATCAATGATAATGCCCAATTGCTCTGCAGTTCCCGTTGCCAAAAAATCTATTGGATTGCTAACTGAAGACCCGGGATAGAGAAACGATTTCAGTTTTTCGGCATCGGGACCAGAGATTTCAGGAACCTTTAAGCCTCCTTTTGAAAGCTCATCCGCCAGCATCACCGCTGAACCTCCGGCGTGGGTAATGATTGCGATGTTTTTCCCCTCTAATTTTTTATAGTTAAAAATGGAAGCTACGCTCAACAGTTCCTCGCGGCTACTGCAATAAACTATTCCCGCTTTGTTGAAAAGCGCGCGCACCGTCATATCGCTACTCGCGATCGCACCAGTGTGCGAAGTTGCGGCACGGCTGCCTTCCGCAGTACTTCCAGCTTTGATGGCTGCGATTTTAGCCCCTTTTTTAATAAGAGACGAAGCGTGTTTTAAAAGTTTTTTGGGGTTGGAAATAGTTTCTAAATAAAGCAGTTTTATCAGCGGATCGGTTTCCAAATTGAAATGATTGTCCATATATTCCAAAATATCCTCAACACTTGTCTGCGCACCATTTCCGACAGAGAATACATTTGCAAAGGAAACTCCCAGCGCCATTCCCGCTTCCATAATAAAAACCGCCGTAGCGCCAGAACCCGAAATAAGATCGCAACCCTGCGGATTGAATTTTGGAACTGGAGCTGTAAAAACACCCTTATAGTTTTCGGTAATAACGCCAATGCAGTTTGGGCCAATCAAGCATCCGCCAACGCCCTCAACTGTTTGTGCGATTTCCTGTTCCAATTGTTTCCCGGTTTCGCCCGCTTCACCAAAACCTGCCGAAATAATTATGAAAGCTTTAGTGTTTTTTTCTTCGGCTAAAATTTTTATGGTTCCAGCACAATATTTGGCGGGAATAGCGAGAATAGCCAGCTCTGTTTGAGAGATTTCTTTTACTTCAGAATAACTTTTAATACCCTGAACTTTTTCTTCTTTTGGATTTACAACGCTTAGCTCGCCTTTAAAACTGCCGGAAATAATATTTTTCAACATATTGCCTCCAGGTTTTTTGGTGTCGTTGGAGGCACCTATTATTACTATACTTTTTGGTTTTAGCAGTTGTTTGTTGATCATATTTTTGAAAATGAAATCGAAATCGAAATCGAAACCGAAAGGATTTTTAGAAGAACGAAAATAAAAGATACTTTTATCTTATAAACTGATATAAGTCATATATTGAGCAATAGTGAAGCGGTATTTTTATCGGCAATTATGGTATTTCGAAATGTCCAATAATTCAAGACCTTACCTTTTTGTAATTGCAATTTTGCTTGCCCTTTTTGGCTTTTATAACTATGTAGTTTACAATACCGATGGCTATGTGGCCGTCGAAAAACTATCCCCTGCGGCAGTGAATGGTCAACAATTGTTTCAAAGCAATCGTTGTTGGTCCTGTCATCAATTGTATGGTTCGGGTGGTTATCTTGGCCCAGATTTAACCAACATTTATTCTGCAGAAGGCAAAGGTCCAAATTATATAAAAGCGTTTTTGAATAGCGGCGTAAAAAGTATGCCACAGTTTAATTTTTCAGAAGAGGAAAAAGATGCTTTGGTGGAATATCTTAAACGGGTTGATGAAACAGGAATCTATCCCAACTACGACGCCGAAATTGAAGCCACTGGTTGGGTGAAAATAAAGTACAAGAATGAAAAGTAAAGCTCCAATTTATTTTCTTCTTTTTGCGATGACTGCATTGTTTCTAGGAATGTTCTTCGGGATGACGGCCTCGTTTCAATATTTAATGCCCGAATTTTTAAAAGAAAACATTCCGTTTTCAAAACTGCGTCCGTTTCACGTTACCTCGGTTATTTCGTGGATTGTGCTCTGCGCAACAGGAAGCATCTATTTTTTCCTCACGTATGTTGAAAAATTCAAACTCTTTTCGCCTTTGTTGGTAAAAATTCATTTTATCATTTTCCTTTTAACGGGTGTTGCCATCTACTTTTCGTTTGCGTTCGATTATACTGAAGGAAGGGAATACTTCGCTTTTGCGCCAGTTTTGATGGTTCCTATTTTAATTGGTTGGGTTTTATTTGGAATAAATTATTTTAAAACAATTTATAAAAATGTAAAAGGCTGGCCTGTATATTACTGGATGTGGGGCACGGGAATCGTTTTTATGTGTTATCATTTAATGGAAGCACACTTCTGGCTGTTCGATTTTTTTAGGTTGAATTTCATCAAAGATTTTTCTGTGCAGTGGAAATCAACTGGCTCGTTTACAGGTTCGTGGAATATGCTAGTTTATGGAATTTCCATTTATTTGATGTCCAAAATAAAAAAGGACAGCAACGTTGCAACAAATAAAGTTGCGTTTTTCTTCTACTTTTTGGGACTTACAAATTTAATGTTCGGGTGGGCGCATCACACCTATTTGTTGCCCACACAACCTTGGATTCGTTATGTGGCTTACGGAATTAGTATGACGGAGTGGATAGTTTTGACTTCAATCATTTACAACTGGAAACGCTCCGTTTTAAAAGTTGAAAAAGAAAACCACCCAATGGCATATCGGTTTTTGCTAGCCACGGATTTGTGGATTTTTATAAATATCATTCTTGCATTATTGTTTTCTATTCCCGCCATCAATTTCTTTACACACGGCACGCATATTACGGTGGCACATTCTATGGGAACTACCATTGGTATTAACACAACCATTTTATTTTCTGCCTTATTTTTTATTGTTCATCAGCTTTATCCGAACTTTGAAACAGATAGAAAATGGGTGAAAAGAGGCTTTGTTTCATTCACTATTTCACTGTTTATATTTTTTGTTTCCCTCATAATTGCGGGAGCTAAAAGAAGCTATTGGATGTACGTTTCAAAAGATGGATCGTTTTCTGAAATGCAGGATGCACTCATTCCGTATTACATTTCGTTTTTCATTTTTGGGATTGCAATTTTCGTTTCACTTTCTATTGTTGCATTTCCTTTATTCAAAGCATTTCTTCAAAAAATTAAACCATAAAAGATGGATTTACATCAAAAAATAACTAAACTGAAAAAGCAAAAAAACGCCGTAATTCTCGCACATTATTATCAAGTGCCCGAAATTCAGGAAGTGGCAGATTATGTGGGCGACAGTTTGGGTCTTTCACAAAAAGCGGCCGAAACCGATGCAGAAATAATTGTATTTGCAGGCGTTCATTTTATGGCCGAAACCGCCAAAATATTGAACCCCAACAAAAAGGTTTTGCTGCCAGATTTGATGGCGGGTTGTTCCTTGGCAGATTCCTGTCCGCCGGATGCTTTTAAAAAATTAGTTGACGCTCATCCGGATCATACGGTGATTACCTACGTTAATTGTTCTGCGGAAGTAAAAGCTTTAAGCGATATTATTTGTACTTCTTCCAACGCCGAAAAAATCGTGAATTCCGTTCCGAAAGACGTGCCGATTATTTTTGCACCCGATAAAAACCTGGGAAAATATATTCAGAAAAAAACTGGAAGAGAAATGCTGCTTTGGGACGGTGCGTGCATCGTGCACGAAGCATTTTCAATAGATAAACTTTTGAAATTGTACAAAGAGCATCCCGGTTCTAAAATAATTGCGCATCCCGAAAGTGAAAGCCATATTTTGGAAACTGCCACCTATGTTGGTTCAACGGCGGGAATGATTGATTATGTGAAAAAACATCCTTCGGAAAAATTTATAGTTGCGACCGAAGCAGGAATTCTTCATAAAATGCAACAGGAAGTACCACAAGCCGTATTGATTCCTGCCCCCGCGGAAGAAGATAATACTTGTGCTTGCAGTGAATGTGCGTTTATGAAAATGAACACTTTGCAAAAACTTTATGATTGTTTGTTGAACGAAACCCCACAGATAGAGGTTTCTGAAGAAATACGAAAAAAAGCAATTCTGCCTATTCAACGAATGCTGGAATTATCAAAATAATGATGGAAACCAATTTTTTAATTATCGGTTCTGGAGCTGCGGGTTTAACACTCGCTGTGAAACTTGCTGAGAAATTTCCAAAGAAAAAAATAACAGTTGTAACCAAAGCCCATCAGTCGGAATCGAACACCAAATACGCCCAAGGAGGCGTGGCGGCGGTTTTCGATCTAAAAGAAGATTCCTTTCAAAAACACATTGAAGATACCCTGCTTGCTGGCGACGGTCTTTGCGACAAAACCGTCGTGGAAATGGTAATAAAAGACGGCCCAAAAAGACTGAGAGAATTGATGGAATGGGGCGCTCACTTTGACACCGATGTTGATGGTGAACTCAATTTGGGCAGGGAAGGGGGCCATTCCGAATTTAGGGTAATCCATCATAAAGATACCACAGGCAACGAAATTGAGCGTGCTCTTTTGGCCCGTGTAAACCATTTAAAAAATATCACATTGCTCCCGCATCATTTTGCGATAGATTTAATTACCGAGCATCATTTGCCCACTAGCAAAAGTGAAGAAATCTCGTGTTACGGGGCGTATGTTTTGGACCAGATTTCGGGAAGTATTTTTACCATTAAAGCAGATTGCACCACGCTCGCTTCGGGCGGAATGGGGCAAGTTTACGGCCACACCACCAATCCCGCAGTTGCCACAGGCGACGGTATTGCAATGGCGTATCGTGCAAAAGCTCGAATTGAAAATATGGAGTTTATCCAGTTTCATCCCACGGCATTTTACGATGGAAACAATGGCGCTTCCTTTTTAATTTCTGAGGCTGTACGTGGGTTTGGGGCTTTTCTTCGGAACAAAAATGGCCAGCGATTTATGTTTCAATACGATGAGCGAGGTGAATTGGCTTCACGAGATATTGTTTCACGCGCCATAGATTCCGAAATGAAAAAATCTGGCGATGACTGCGTTTTTTTGGATTGCACACATTTAGATATTGATGAATTCAAACAACATTTTCCAAACATATATGAAACCTGTTTACAGAAAAATATTAACGTTGCGAAAGATTGGATTCCAGTAGTTCCGGCAGCGCATTATTTGTGCGGTGGCGTGGTTGTAGATATTAATGGCAAAACTTCATTGAAAAATCTTTTTGCCTGCGGCGAATGTTCGCATACAGGTTTGCACGGCGCGAATCGCTTGGCTTCAAATTCATTGTTAGAGGCTTTAGTTTATGCAGATCGAATTTTTAAATATATAAGTAAGAACCTACCTTTACGAACGACTACCACTATTCCCGAGTGGGATGACAACGGCACGGTTATGTTTCAGGGTTCGGAGATTCTTCAGCAGAAAACAATGGAACTGCAGCATTTAATGCGAAGATTTGCAGGCGTTGTTCGCAATAATAATGATTTAAAGAAAGCTTCCCTTCAACTTGAAAAATTATATTTCGAAATGGAAGCATTATATCAAAAACATAAATTGAATACGGCGCTTTCCCAGCTTCGGAATATGGTAAATGTGGCGCATTTGATAATTCAACAATCCTTAAAACGAAAAGAAAATCGTGGCGGATTTTATAACGAAGTTTACAATAAAGAAAATTTTAAAAAGAATAAAATGAAAAATTTAATAGAGAACTCGGTCAAAAAAGCAATGGACTATACCCAGTACAACTTGTTTTTCAAACAATTGGCGGAAGAGGGCAGAACCACCAGTGAGCAAACGCAAGAAAAGATTGATTATACAAAATTGAACTTCAGCCGCACGAAACGATTGGACAAAACTGCTGAAATTTCAGAGGAAAGCATTGAAGTTTTTAAAAATATTTCTGAAAAACAAACGTGGCTTGTAATCAGCGAACCTTGGTGTGGCGATGCTGCACAAACACTTCCGTTTTTGAATAAGATTGCCCAGTTTTCAGAAAACATCGATTTAAAAATTGTTCTTCGCGATGACAACACTGAGTTGATGAATCAGTTTTTAACCAATGGTTCGCAATCCATTCCTGTAGTAATTATGCTTGATGAAAATTTAAATGTGCTTCAAACTTTCGGTCCGCGTTCCAAAGCTGCCACAAAGTTGGTGACGGATTACAAAACCCAACACGGAAAAATTAACGATGCCTTTAAAGAACTTTTGCAGGTTTGGTATAATGAGGATAAAGGTGTTTCTATTGTGAATGATATATTGGAGACGGTAGAAATTACATTGAATTAAGCACAAAACAATTAATATCACGGTAGAGACGCGATGCATCGCGTCTCTATGACGAATTCAAATTTAATGCGTATTTTCCGTATTAATTTGACAATAAAATGTCTGATAAATTCAGAAACAAATATCGCATTTCATCCACCCGTTTACAGAATTGGGACTACGGATGGAATGCAACGTATTTTATAACAATTTGCACCAAAAATAGAATCTGTTTTTTCGGTAATGTGGATGCGTCATCCATTCCCAAAATGCAATTAAACGAAATCGGTATTATTGTAAAAATGGAATGGCAAAAAACATTTGAAATTCGGCCAGATATGAATTTGGAAATGGGCGAATTTGTTGTAATGCCAAATCATTTTCATGCAATTATCGGGATTGGACGTAACCAATATAATTCCGTTGATGGTATTGATATAAATAATACAACGGGAAACAAATTTGGGCCGCAATCGAAAAATTTGGCATCAATAATACGTGGTTTTAAATCGGCCGTAACAATTAATGCCCGAATAATCAATCCCGATTTTGGGTGGCAATCGCGATATCACGACCATATAATCCGCAATCAAAATTCTTTTCAGAGAATTCAATCATATATTATCAATAATCCAATAAAATGGAAAATTGATACATTTTATAAAAAATGATTTTCCAATCGTCAAATTTTTTAAAATCTGACTAATATCATTTCAAATTCCAACACGATTTCCAACCTTTGCACAAAAATTAAAATTATGCAAATCGTTTCTGCCGAAGAGGCCGTATCTATAGTAAAATCAAATAACCGCGTATTTTTTCAAGGCGCTGCAATGACGCCCAATTTATTGATAGACACTTTGTGTGAAAGATATCGCGAACTGAAAAATGTTGAAATAATTCAAATCCACACCCACGGCGATGCCAAATATATTCAAGCTCCATACACTGATGCCTTTCATCTTGCAAGTTGTTTTGTGGGCGATAACGTTCGCAAAGGCGTAAATACAATCCACGGCGATTATATTCCAGTTTTTTTAAGCGAAATCCATTGGCTTTTTAGAAGAAATATTCTTCCGCTGGATGTTGCTTTTATTCAAGTTTCTACTCCAGACAAACACGGTTATTGCTCGTTGGGTGTTTCGGTTGATGTTACTTTGCCTGCCATCCAAACTGCAAAACGTGTTGTTGCACTTATAAATCCAAATGTTCCTAGAACCCACGGTGATGGCATTATTCATATAAAAAATATAGACTTTGGAGTAAATATAAACACGCCAATCTATGCCTCCGTAATTGGAGAGCCGTCTGAAGTTGAGGCTACCATAGGAAGAAATGTTGCTGAATTGGTAGAAGATGGCGCAACGTTGCAAATGGGCATTGGTAACATTCCAAATGCCGTGCTTCACAATTTGCATAACCATAAACGATTGGGAATCCACACAGAAATGTTCAGCGACGGGATACTTCCTTTAGTTGAAAAAGGAATTATTACCGGTGAGGATAAAGAAATAAAGACTGGCAAAATAGTTACTTGTTTCGCAATGGGAACTAAGAAGTTATATGATTTTATTGATGATAATCCTATAGTACATTTCAAGGAAGCCGCTTACACAAATGATACTGCCATTATTCGCCGCAATCCAAAAGTAACTGCCATAAACAGTGCCATTGAGATAGATTTAACAGGCCAGGTTTGTGCTGATAGTATCGGGATGTACCAATATTCTGGCGTTGGAGGACAAATGGATTTTATTCGCGGCGCTTCACTTTCAGAAGGAGGGAAACCCATTATTGCAATGCCATCTATTACGAATAAAGGCATTTCTAAAATCACGCCGTTTTTGAAAGAAGGAGCTAGTGTAACCACAACTAGAGCACACGTTCATTACGTTGCAACCGAATTTGGCGTTGTAAATCTCTTTGGGAAGGGTTTGGAACAACGTGCAAAAGCGCTTATATCCATCGCACATCCCGATCATCGTGAAGCGTTGGAACGGGAGGCGCATCGAAGATTTAATGGTTAGACTTATCAATTAGTTAAGGTTCTATTTATTGTTGAGGTTGCAGGATATTTTTAGGATGGATTTATCCTTGAATAAAATTGCATTACTTACTTTTGAAAAAAATAATAGTTTATGTTTTCAAAAGCCTGTGAATATGGTATTAGGGCAGTTCTGTTTATTGCGAAGCAATCTCAAAAAGATCTGCGCCCCAATATTACAGAAATAGCCAAAGCAGTAGACTCTCCCGAACCATTTACGGCAAAAGTTTGTCAACAACTTGCACGGGCGGGAATAATTCTATCCAGAAAGGGCCCCCGTGGCGGGTTTTACTTAGAAAAGAATTCAACCTTAAAACTTGCCGATATTGTTGCCACTATTGATGGAGACCAAATTTTTACGGGTTGCGGTCTTGGGCTGCGCAAGTGTTCGTCAGCACATCCTTGCCCGGTTCACGATCAGTTTATGGTTGTAAGAAATGGATTGAAAGATATGTGCGAAAACACACTCGTGATGGATCTAGCCAATAACTTAGAAGAAGGCGAAACATTTTTGAAACTGTAATCCTAAACATTACGTGAAAAATGGCGGATGAGGCAAAATGGCATGCTTCAAAAAATAGCCGAGATTTCTTAATTAAGAAATTAACTGAAAATGCGTTAATTTCAGTTTAAAATACAATTAACAATGGAAAAGAAAAAACCTATAAAACGCCATCTAGCATTGCAGCCATTAAGCAGACAACATCATTTTGGACTGCTATTTAGTTGGAAACTGCGCAAGGGTTTTAGTAAAAATATTGCTACGGATAGACTTCAAAAGTATGCAGCTTGGTTTTTTGAAGAAGAAATAAAACCGCACTTCGAAGCCGAAGAAAAATATGTTTTCCCTATTTTAGATAAAGAAAATGAATTGGTTATTCGTGTCTTAAAAGAGCATAGACGTTTAGAGCGCCTTTTTAAAGATACTGAAAATCCAGAGAAATCGTTGAGCCATTTAGAGGAAGAGCTCGATGCCCACATACGTTTTGAGGAACGTATTCTTTTTAATGAAATCCAAAAGGTGGCAACCGCCGAGCAGCTTGAAAAAATTACTGAAATCCACATAGAAAAAGAAGCTCAGGCCGTATATCACGATCCATTCTGGGAGAATTGATTATTTCTATTTTTTAACACACACATTGCCGTTTTACAATTTATTTTTCTATAAAACCTTTCATCAATAATTATTTCAGATAAAATTATCTTTTTATGATTTGAGTCATATTTCGTCTCTCTATTTCTGCTGATATTTGCATTATTAAATTTTCATTAAAACCTTAAAAATCATGACAACACTTCAAGAACGCACCGTAGCCGATGTAGTTACAGAAAACATAAAAGCCGCCCACATTTTCAAAAAGCACGGAATAGACTTTTGCTGCGGCGGTGGAATAAGTATTAAAAAAGCTTGCGAAAAAGCAAAGATAGATCCATCAATTTTAGAGGCAGAACTTTTAAGTCTTGATGTTATACAAGATCGCGCCTATAATTTCAATAGTTGGAAGCTAGATTTTTTAACAGACCATATCATAAACGTGCATCATACTTACGTGGAAGAAAGCAGCCCATTGCTTTTGCAATATTCTAAACGTGTCAATCACGTTCACGGGCACCACTATACTGAACTTGCAGAAATAGAGACTTTGGTAACCAAGGTTGTTCAAGAGCTGGCTTCACATATGAAGAAGGAAGAACTGATACTTTTCCCTTTTATCAAAAAATTAGTAAAAGCGGAACGTGAAGGAGAAGAAGTTCCTGCAATCCATTTTGGAACTGTTGAAAACCCTATAAAAATGATGGAAGCCGAACACGAAGAAGCTGGCGAACTATTACGTAGAATTTCAGAACTGAGTAGCAATTACACGCCCCCACAAGGAGCTTGCAATACCTATCGTGCATTTTATGCTAAGCTTGACGAATTTGAGCAGGATTTACATCAACACGTGCATTTGGAAAATAATATCCTCTTCCCCAAAGCATTGGCTTTAGAGAAGAAATTGAAAAATTAGTTAAACTGAATCAAATTTATCCCCGGCCCCAAATCGAAGATTTTATTTGATTGGTTTTTATGACAGTTCGGAAGAATGGCAATATATGAATGTTTATAGCCAAATTCCGGACTGTTTTTTTAATTTTGAAGCTTGATAAATTTAAGAAAACATATAGCCGTTGCACTTTTATATTTCCTATTGGTTGCGCTTATGGGTTTGCTGCTGCGTTTTTTCTTCGTTACCCCAATTCCGCTGAATTATAAATTTATCCTTCACGCACATTCGCATACTGCGCTGCTGGGTTGGATTTACTTGGGATTAACTACTTTAATTTACAAGATATTCCTTTCCGAAGCACAAAAACCGAAACTGTACAAACACATATTTGTATTTACCAATATTTGTATTTTAGGAATGCTGGTAACCTTTCCCATTCAAGGATACGCATTATATTCCATCATATTTTCAACGCTCTTTTTGTTTGCTTCCTATTGGTTTATGTGGTTTGCGGTGAAGTATGCGCCCGAACATTTTAAAAATAGATTTTCTTGGAAATTGATAAAAGCCGCACTTTGGTATTTAGTTATTTCCAGCATAGGTCCGTGGGCTATTGGCGGAGTGATGGCAACCTTGGGTCCGGAGTCTATTTGGTACAAATCCTCCATTTATTTCTACCTCCATTTTCAGTATAACGGATGGTTTATAATGGCACTTTTGGGGATTTTATTTTACGTTTTAGAAGAAAAGGGAATTCACTTCAAGCCCGAAAAACTAAAGTCTTTTTTCCTGCTTTTAAATTTCGGAGTGCTGTTTACGGTCTTTCTTTCATTCCTTTGGTTTGTGCCTCCCATTGCAATTTATATTCTCGGATTAATTGGAGCAGTAGCGCAGCTTTTAGCTTTTTATGAATTTTATTTGTTGCTAAAAAATCATTTTTCAGCTATAAAAAAATCATTTAGCCCCAACTCTTTTTTACTTCTGAAAATAGCCGGAAGTCTGTTGGCAGTCAAACTTTCAATGCAGCTTTTTTCTGCCTTTCCATATTTTGCTAATTTGACTTTTCAACTGAAAGATTTTGTAATTGGTTACCTACATTTGGTTTTCTTGGGAATTGTAATAACAGCAATGCTGGCATTTTTGGAATATTTCAAATTAATAAAGCTTCAAAAAAGCTTTATATGGATTTTCATTTTCGCTTTTATAAGTACAGAATTGCTCATTTTTTATAAAGCTACAGCACTTTGGCTAGGTTTCCCATTTTTTCAGGATTACTATATTTTACTAACTATTTTAAGTTGCTTCTTTCCAATAGCTGTGGGTATTTTATTTTTCAAAAACTTGAAAAATTTATATCTTTCTGCTTAAAGTTAGAATCTGAAAAGAAAACTATTTCAGTTTGGTTATAAAAAACTGATAATAATCATTTCATAAAACCAAATACGTTGCAACCTTTGCAGCAGGTATAACGAGCAATTTTTTTAGTAATGGTAAACTGTTTCCATTGTGGCGACCCGTGTTTTGATGTTGAAATTAAGCACGAGGAAAAATCCTTTTGTTGCCACGGCTGCAAGACTGTTTTTGAAATTCTGAACGACAACGATTTAAGTTACTATTACGATCTTGAAAAAACACCAGGAATTTCTCCCAAAGAAATTGCCGGTAAATATGATTTTCTAGACAACGAAGTTATAGTTGAAAAACTGTTGGAATTTAATGATGGAACTACACAAATTGTTTCGTTTTTAATTCCCTCAATCCATTGCAGCAGTTGTATTTGGATTCTTGAAAATCTTAACAAACTTAATCCCGCTGTAAAATCTTCACAAGTAAATTTTCCTGAAAAAACGGTACGAATAACTTTTAACGCTGAAGAAAATTCACTTAAAAATCTAGTTATTCTTTTAAGCCGAATAGGCTACGATCCCTACATTTCACTGGACGACTCCGAAAGAAAGGAAAAATATATAAACCGAAGTCTCACTTATAAATTAGGTATTGCGGGCTTTGCTTTCGGAAATGTAATGTTTCTTTCTTTCCCTGAATATTTTGAACATTCTGAATTTTGGTTGGATCAATTCAAACCGTTTTTTCGTTGGTTGATGTTTG
Organism: Aequorivita lipolytica; assembly: GCF_007997135.1. Classification (GTDB taxonomy): domain Bacteria; phylum Bacteroidota; class Bacteroidia; order Flavobacteriales; family Flavobacteriaceae; genus Aequorivita; species Aequorivita lipolytica. Next base: position 156,888 of record NZ_VORU01000004.1, read on the forward strand.
CGTTTTCACTTCCTGTTGTTTTTTATTCGGGAAGCGGATATTTCACTTCGGCATACAAAGGACTTCGTTCCAAAATTTTAAATATTGATGTTCCCATCGCTTTGGGAATTGCTGTGCTTTTCATTCGAAGTACTATGGATATTGTGATGGATTGGGGCACGGGTTTTTTTGACAGTCTTACTGGTCTGGTTTTCTTTCTGCTTTTGGGCAAGTTTTTTCAACAGAAAACATACAGCTATTTATCTTTTGAACGCGATTACAAATCTTACTTTCCTATTGCCGTTACAAGACTTTTCAAAAATGAAGAAGGCAAAACGGTGGAGGAGCAAGCTGAAGTTTACACCGTAAAAAAGGGTGACAGATTGCTTATTCGTAACAACGAAATTATTCCGGTAGATGCTATTTTAATTAAAGGCAATGCGCTGATAGATTACAGTTTTGTTACTGGCGAGGCAGAACCCATCACCAAGCAAAGTGGCGATAAACTCTTCGCGGGCGGCAAACAACAAGCCGGAATTTTAGAAGTTGAAGTACTAAAACCAGTAGCGCAAAGCTACTTAACGCAGCTTTGGAGCAACGACGTTTTCAGCAAAGACAAAACAGGAATTTTTGAATCTATTACAGATAGCATCAGTAAACGCTTTACTGTAGTTCTTCTTTCAATCGCTTTTATTTCTACCATTTTTTGGTTGGTGGTTGATCCTTCAAAAGCGTTTAATGTGTTCACTTCGGTTTTAATTGTAGCCTGTCCTTGCGCTATTGCTTTGGCTGCGCCGTTTACTTTGGGCAACGTGCTGCGAATCTTCGGAAGGGAGAAATTGTATTTGAAGGAAGCCTCAGTAATTGAACAAATGGCGAAGCTGGACACTGTAGTTTTTGACAAAACAGGAACGCTAACAACCAATCAAAAAAACTTAATTACGTATGAAGGTTTGGCGCTTTCTGTAGAAGAGAAGCAATTGCTCACCAGCACGCTGCGCGCGTCTAGTCATCCTTTGAGCCGTTCACTTTATAATATACTGGACAAAAATAACATTCAAACCTTGGATGAATTTGAAGAAGAAGTTGGGAAGGGGATTTCTGCAACATCAAATAATAATTCCATAAAAGTAGGATCGTACGAGTTTGTTGGGTTTTACGATGAAGATACTTCCGAACTAAAAAATAGAACCACAGTACACATTAGTGCGAACCAGGGTTACAAAGGTTGTTATGTTTTCAACAGCGAATACAGAAAAAGTATTGCTGAACTTTTTGAACAATTAAGAAATGATAAAGAAGTAATAGTACTTTCGGGCGATAACGAAGGCGAACGCGAACGGTTGGAAATGATGCTTCCCAAAGGCACCAAGCTTTATTTTAATCAGAAACCGGACGATAAACTCAACTTTATAAAAACACTTCAGCAAAGCGGAAAGCAGGTATTGATGATAGGTGATGGACTTAACGATGCCGGAGCTTTGAAACAAAGCAACGTTGGTTTTGTAATTTCAGAAAATACAAACGTTTTTTCACCCGCTTGCGATGGTATTTTGGATGCTTCGCAATTCAACAAAATTGGAGATTATTTAAATCTTTCCAAAAGTGGAGTGCAGATTATTAAATGGGCGTTTTTATTCTCTCTTTTCTATAATTTAATTGGATTATCATTTGCGATTACTGGGCATTTACGCCCCGTGGTTGCAGCTATTTTAATGCCTTTAAGCTCTATAAGCATTGTGGTTTTTACAACCATCGCCACGCAATATATTGGCAAGAAATTAAGAATGAATATAAATAAGCGAACTTGACGAATGTCATATTTTAAAGACGTTTGCAACGATATTTTTGAATAATAATTTTCAGGTATGAACATAATTTATATGCTATTGGCAATCAGCGTTTTTGTAGCGCTAATCTTTTTTGTGCTGTTTATCTTTTCAGTTAAAAAAGGTCAGTACGATGATACTTATACTCCTTCCGTACGTATGCTTTTTGAGGATGAGCTGGTAAAGGAAGACACTTCCAGTAAGGCTAAAACTTCAAAAGAAACTATAACCAATCCAGAAAAATAATTTTTTTAACACTATGCAAACAGAACAGTTTTACTACGACAACCAAGTTGTCAAAAAATTCATCAATGCGACCATTTTTTGGGGACTCATTGGTATGAGTGTCGGCTTATTGCTGGCCTTTATGTTTTTGTTCCCAAATATGACTGATGGCATTTCTTGGCTCAGTTTTGGGCGTTTGAGGCCATTGCACACCAATGCAGTTATTTTTGCTTTCGTGGGTAACGCCATTTTCGCTGGGGTTTATTATTCCACCCAACGTTTGCTGAAAGCACGTATGTGGAGCGATTTTTTGAGCAATTTAAATTTTTGGGGCTGGCAAGCCATTATTGTTGGCGCAGCAATTACGCTTCCTTTGGGTTATTCAACTTCAAAAGAATATGCCGAGCTGGAATGGCCTTTTGATATTGCCATTGCAATAATCTGGGTAGCCTTTGGCCTAAACTTGATTATGACAATGGTTAAAAGACGCCAACGTCACTTATATGTTGCAATTTGGTTCTATTTGGCAACCTTTGTTACCGTTGCCGTGTTGCATATTGTAAACAGTATGGCAATTCCCGTAACTGCTCTTAAAAGTTACTCAATGTACGCCGGTGTTCAGGATGCTCTTGTGCAGTGGTGGTATGGGCATAATGCGGTTGCATTTTTCTTGACCACACCTTTCTTGGGATTGATGTATTATTTTGTACCGAAAGCGGCGAATAGACCGGTATATTCATACCGACTTTCTATAGTTCACTTTTGGTCTTTAATCTTTATATATATTTGGGCAGGACCGCACCACTTATTGTACACAGCATTGCCAGAATGGGCACAGAACTTGGGAGTTGCATTTTCGGTGATGCTTTTGGCTCCGTCTTGGGGTGGTATGATAAACGGTCTGTTGACACTTCGTGGCGCTTGGGACAAAGTACGTGTTGACCCAGTTTTAAAATTTATGGTGGTGGCCATTACCGGTTATGGTATGGCAACCTTTGAAGGCCCTATGCTTTCACTTAAAAACGTAAACGCCATTGCCCACTTTAGCGACTGGATTATTGCACACGTGCACGTTGGCGCACTTGCCTGGAATGGTTTCTTGACCTTTGGTATGATCTATTGGATGGTGCCGCGTCTTTTCAAAACAAAATTGTATTCCATTAAATTGGCGAATGCGCATTTCTGGATTGGAACCTTGGGTATCATAATGTATGCGCTCCCAATGTATGTTGCAGGATTTATGCAAGCTTCTATGTGGAACCAGTTTAACCCAGATGGAACGCTTACTTATGGTAACTTCCTAGAGACGGTTACGCAAATTATGCCAATGTACTGGATGCGCGCCATTGGCGGAACCCTATTTATTACAGGAGCGTTCATTATGCTTTACAACGTAGTAATGACGGCAAGAAGAGGTAGCAAGGTTACTGATGAACTAGCAGAGGCAGCACCACTTTCTCCAGTAACAAAAAGACAGACTTCAGGCGAAGGCTACCACACTTGGCTTGAGCGCCGTCCAATTAAATTAACCATTTACGCAACCATCGCCATATTAATTGGTGGTGCCGTACAGATTATACCTTCCTTGATGGTTGATGATTATGTACCTGTAATCTCGAGTGTAAAACCATATACTCCACTAGAACTGGAAGGACGAGACATTTACATACGAGAAGGCTGCGTTGGCTGCCACTCGCAAATGGTAAGACCTTTTAGAAGTGAAGTGGAACGTTATGGCGAATATTCTAAATCGGGAGAATTTGTTTACGATCACCCCTTCCTTTGGGGAAGTAAACGTACTGGGCCAGACTTGCACCGTGTAGGTGGAAAGTATTCTGATAACTGGCACTTAAACCATATGTATGATCCGCAGAGTACTTCTTCGGGTTCTATTATGCCTTCCTATAAATGGTTAATAAATTCTGAATTGGACAAATCTGATACTGAGGCTAAAATGAAGGCAATGGTTACGCTTGGGGTTCCTTATACCGAAGAAGAAATAGCCAATGCACAAAAATGGATGGACGAGCAAGGAACCAAGATTGAGGAAAACCTTTACAGCGATCCAGATTTTGTAGCCACTTACGAAGCAAGCAAGAAATATGCTGCGGAAAACGGGGAAGAATTCGTCGAAATGAAGAATCGTGAAATCGTGGCTGTAATTGCGTACTTGCAGCGATTGGGAACTGATATTAAAGTAGATAACGCTGAAAACGCTTCAGCTAAAAACCAATAGTTATGTTGAAATTTGTAAAAGGAAACCTCGAGAACATAGATAATGTTCAAATATATCCAATGATTTCACTGTTGATATTCTTCTTCTTTTTTGTTGCACTTTTTTATTGGGTGATCACGGCAAAAAAGGAACACATTGAAGAAGTGAGCAATATTCCATTGGAGTCTGATACTAACAACCAAAACGAAGAAGTACTATGAAAACAGCATCATATTTAAGAGTTATTGGCTTTGCCATACTTGCATTTTTTCTGCTGGAATTTACCATTGATTCTGGCGATCAGTGGGCTATTGTGAAACATCCAATTATATGGGCCGTTTTGGGAATGTTAGTCCTTTTCGCCCTAGCATTGGAGATTGTTGCTTCAGCGCTGCAGCGTATCCTTTTTGGAGGTTTAAATCCTGAAGCAAAAGAGCGCTATTTAACTGCTGAACAGATTCGAGAAGACAATCGTTTTGGATGGTTTAAAAGAAAATATGAAGATATGCTCGGAGCCAAACCTATGGCAAAAGAGCAGGAAATTGTTTTGGATCACAATTACGACGGTATCCGTGAGCTGGACAATACCTTGCCGCCGTGGTGGGTTTATATGTTTTATGCAACTATCATCTTTGCGGTGGTCTATTTGGTACGTTATGAAATTTTTGACGGTACAAACCAAACAGAAGAATTTGAAATAGAAGTTGCTCAAGCAAAAATAGAAGTGGAAGAATTCAAAAAAAATAACAAAGATCTTATAGATTTTAATACCGTTGAGATGCTTGCCGATGCCAGCGATATTAATGCAGGGAAAGGTATTTTTGTAGCCAATTGCGTTGCCTGCCATAAAGATAGTGGTGGAGGAGGTATTGGTCCAAACCTAACAGATGATCATTGGATTTTAGGTGGTGGAATTAAGAACATTTTCAATACTATAAGTGAAGGTGGTCGTGCAGGTAAAGGTATGATTGCTTGGAAAACAGATCTTAAGCCTAGCGAAATGGCACAAGTATCCAGTTACGTAATGACACTTCACGGAACTAACCCAGTTGATGCAAAGGAACCTGAAGGCGATGTTTGGGTAGATGAAAATGCACCTGTTGATAATGTGGAGGTGAAGGTAATTGACTCAACCAAAATTGAATTAAAAATAACCGATGATCCGGTTATTGATGACTTGCAAGCAGGAGGAAAATAATAAAAATTAAATTTCTAAAAATTGGATACCCCAGAAAACGAACGTTTCAGAGATACTATTGGAACCATAAACGAAGAAGGCAAAAGAGCTTGGGTTTACCCTAAGAAACCTTCAGGGAAATTGTACCAATACAGAAAATACGTAAGCTATTTTTTACTTGCGTGCTTGTTTGCTGCTCCGTTTATAAAAATTAATGGCAATCAATTTTTGCTCTTTAATGTTTTGGAGCGCCGTTTCAATATTTTTGGATTTCCCTTTTGGCCACAGGATTTTTATTTGTTCGTGATTATGATGATTATTGGTGTGGTATTTATCCTTTTATTTACCGCCGCCTTTGGAAGAATTTTTTGTGGATGGATTTGCCCTCAGACCATTTTTATGGAAATGGTTTTCAGAAGAATTGAATACTGGATTGATGGCGACAGAGGTGCGCAAATACGTTTAGCCAAACAAGCTTGGAATGCCGAAAAGGTTAAAAAACGTGCTCTCAAATGGATCATTTTCTTTATTATTTCATTTTTGATTGCCAATGTGTTTTTAGCCTATTTTATAGGGAGCGACCGTTTAATACAATACGTTTTTGAAGGTCCACTCGATCATATAAGCACTTTGATTTCCTTATTGATTTTTACGAGTGTTTTCTATTTTGTCTTTGCTTGGTTTAGAGAGCAGGTTTGTATTATTGCTTGCCCATACGGCAGGTTACAAGGGGTTTTGCTTGACAATAAATCTATCGTTGTGGCTTACGACCATAAGCGCGGTGAAAAAGAAGTTGGCAGAGCAAAATTCAGGAAAAACGAAGATCGCGAAGCTTCTGGAAAAGGGGACTGTATTGACTGTTTTCAATGTGTGCATGTTTGCCCAACAGGTATTGATATCCGTAATGGAACCCAGTTGGAATGCGTAAATTGTACAGCTTGTATTGACGAATGCGATACCATTATGGAAGCGGTGAACCTACCGAAAGGATTGATTCGCTATGCAAGTGAGGAAAATATTGAGAAGAAGGCGCCATTCAAGTTTACGCCACGCCTGAAAGGATATACAGCCGTTTTAGTAATTTTAATCGGCGTACTTTCAGGTTTATTGTTTTTGAGAAGTGACGTGGAAGCAAACATACTTAGACTACCAGGCCAACTTTATGAGCATAAAGCTGACAATATAATAAGCAATGTTTTCACGTATAAATTGCTAAATAAAACCACGAAAGAAATTAAGGATATTCACTTTAAGTTGAAATCTCCAAAAGGGATAATACGCACCGTGAAACAAGGAGAAATTTTGGTTCCTGCACAAGATTTGGCAGAAGGGACCCTCTTTATTGAAATAAACAACGCTGCCCTAAGTGGAGATAAAAACCGCGCGGTAATTGAAGTTTACAGTGGGGAGGATTTAATTGAAACTACAAGCGTTACATTTTTGGGGCCGCGAAATTATAATCAAGGCGGGTGATGGGTGCTAGATGACCGAAATCTACACTTGTGAAAAAGTAGTAAAAAATAGAAATGATTAATAAATAATATTATGAAAATGAATTGGGGAACAGGATTGGCGATTGTATTGATACTTTTTATTGGGTTTATTATGTTTTTCGTTATAAAAATAAGTACCGATAAAAAATACGATTACGATCTGGTTACCGAAGAATACTACAAAAAAGAATTGGTCTTCCAAAAAGCGATGGATGACGAGGAGAATTCGAATACCTTAAGTGGAAGTATTTTAGGTGAAAAAACCGAAGCCGGCTGGATGCTAACGTTTCCGGAAAATCTGGATTATTCCAAAATCACGGGTACGGTTCTTCTTTATAGACCTTCTAACAAAAAGCTTGATTTTCAAATTCCTTTGCAATTATCCGCCAAAAATTTGCTAATACCAGACGACCGCTTAGTAGCGGGACGATGGAACACTATTATTCAGTGGAACTATGAAGGAGAAGATTATTTGTATAAAAACGAAATAGTTTATTAGCAGAAATCTATCCCGATAGCTAGCGGGAGAAATCGAAATTGAACATTCAATAAATGTTATACACAGCACTCATATTCGGATTATTGGGAAGTTTCCACTGCGTGGGGATGTGCGGGCCTATTGCATTTTTATTACCGGTAGATCGAAATAATAATGTAAAGAAAATAGGACAGATTTTTCTGTATCATTTCGGAAGAATTTTGGCTTACAGCATTCTAGGTCTCGTTTTCGGTTTGGTGGGAAAAAGTTTAAATTTATTCGGGTTTCAGCAACAACTCTCTATTTTAATTGGTGTTTTGATGCTTGTCGTTATATTTATTCCACAAAAAACCTTCAACAATTATAATTTTTCAAAACCTGTTTATAGATTAATTTCCAAAGTAAAGTCTGCTTTGGGGAAGGAACTTAAAAAGAGAACCCCAGATACTTTTTTGACCATTGGTTTTTTAAATGGCTTTCTTCCATGTGGGCTGGTATATATGGCTGTTTTTGGAGCGATAGCTTCGGGAAATGCTTTGCAGGGAAGCTTATATATGGCCGTATTCGGGCTGGGAACCATCCCGTTGATGACTTCGGCAATATATCTTGGCAACTTTTTAAATGGACAGGTGCGTCAACGTATTCGCCGTGCAATTCCGGTGCTTGTAGTAATTATAGGCTGTCTTTTTATTGTTCGCGGTTTGGGATTGGGGATTCCCTATGTTTCGCCCAAACCAATTACCGAAACCGTTGATGCCAATTATAATTGCCAACCAATGGCATTAGAAAATGAATCAATCAATCAATCAATCAATAACCATTAAATATGATGACAATGACAAATACAATCTTACCACTAGCCAATTGGGGTATGGGTACCGCAATTATTATTTTTTTCGCAGTATTATGTGTTGCGCTTACCGCTATAGTAGTTAGCTTTGTTTTAGGCGGCAAGAAGAAGAGTGATGATGAAGTTAACTCTTCTGAAAATGAAAATCTTTAAAAGCGTATTGCCATTAAATGAATTATAGCAATTATGAAATCATTTTCAATTGTTTGATAATGATTTCCATTAAACCTATTAAAACATTAAATCTAAACAGATGAAAGTGATAAACACAATTCCGTTGGTTGATTTTTCAGGTGGCGTAGTAGTAACCGTAATTTCAGTCGTTGTATGTTTCGCCATTATCGGCGGACTATTTTTTTTTGTGAAGCGAAGCAAAAAACGAAAAAACATGGTTCACAATAAGAAAAAGAAAAACGACGAACCAGAAAATAGAAGTTAGCCGTTAGCTTTGAGTCGAGATATTTAAGAGATGAGGTTTTAGAAATTTTCTCATCACTGTTTCCTGTTTTTTTTGAAATAGATTATTCCGCTAAGTCAATAATTGCTTGTACGGTTTCTTTGTTGTCCACGCCTAAACCTTCTTGCTGATGCGCCATTTCGCCGTTTTGGTCAAAAACACTAATAATGTTTGAATGTGAGAAATCCATTGGTGAAATTTGTTTGTAGTTCACTGCCAGCACGGCGGCAAACTCACGTGTATCTCCTAAGGTACCGCGCAAAAAGAGCCATTTATCATCTTCCATTTCGTTTTCTTTGGCAAATGCTTTTAGTTTCTCTGGAGTATCCGTTTCTGGATCAATGCTCACAAAAACATACTGAACATCATCCTTCTTTTCATCAGGTATTTGTTTTTCAATATTGCGCATATCTGCAACTAAGCGGGGACAGGCAGCTTTGCAGGTTGTGTATATCATAACCATTACAACCACCTTTCCTTGTAAGCTTTTTAGTTCAATCTCTTCACCGTTTTGGGTGGTCCAGTTTGAGGGAAGATTGTAGATGGACATTTCGGGAATGGCTTCACCTTCGCCTTTTTTTACCTTTGCAGTTTCAGTGGTATCGGTATTTTTTTCTGAAGAATTATTACAGGAAAACAATGTTGCTAAAGCAAACATTATTATTACATATCTAAAATTTTTCATCTTTTGTGAGTTTTTAGTTTTCAACATCTTTAGCACAGCGAAACCCTAAATTTTGGGAAGAATAGCGAGCTTTCATACTTCCGCGGAAAGCATAGCGCATAAAAGCGGCATAGTTCATTAAATCTGAAGCGCCAATTGCCGCGCTTCCGCAGAATAGGTTTGAATCTTTATCAACGTCTTTTCGAGATTCTCCCGAAATTAAGACGGAATTGAAATCTAAAGTCCATTCCCAAACCAAACCGTGAAGATCATAAATTCCCCAATAATTTTTGAAAGTTTCGCCAATAGGGTTATTGTAAGTTTTGGGAGTTTCATACCAACCTAAAATATACTGATTGTATGTTTCTATTTCTCTTGCGTCAGGTACGTCTTCATTTGCCATAGCTGCAAATTCCCACTCATCCATGGTTGGGAGCCGCTTGCCTTGGCACTCGCAGTATTTTTTGGCAGCAAACCAAGAAACAGTGGTTACTGGTGCGTTTGGCAGGCCTATAAAAGTTTCATCATTCTTCCATTTGGTTAAATAACTTTCATCGGCAAATAAGCGTTTTATATTGCTTTTTTTCCATTGAGGGTTTTCCTGTACAAATTTCAAATAATCTGAATTTGAAACTGGAAGAACATCCATTTTAAAAGGCTCAATTTTTACCACTTTATCTTCAGCGCCATATAGCGGTAAATAAACACCGCCTTTTACTAGAACCATTTTATCATTTTGGGCTGTAACCTCACAAAATAATGAAAGGAGCAAGAAAAGGGCGGTGCTGTAAATTTTCAAGTTGAACAATTTTTATTGGTTTCTAACGGCTTTCACCATTTCGGGAGTAACTTCTTTTTTAGAATTGCCCCAACTGTTATAAACGTAAGTAAGTACGTTTGAAACTTCCTCATCACTAAGTGCCTGTGCGGTCATAACACTGTTGTAATTTTTACCGTTTACGGTTATTTCGCCTGTTTTTCCGTGCAACACTATGTCTATGGCTCGGTTAACGTCAGCATTTAAGTAGTCTGCTTTTGCTAGTGGGGGAAAAGCTCCTTCAATACCCTGCCCATTTGCTTGGTGACAGGCCAAACAAGTAGCCATATATTTGTCTTTTCCGAATTGCATTTTTTCTTCAAAACTTAAGGCTTTTATCTCTTCTTTTACCGTTTTATTTCCCGCGGTAGGCATTGACTGTATTACTCCTCCTTCTGGAAGATAAATACCATCACGAATTTCTCCAGAATAGATTGTTTTATTTTCTTCACCTTCAACTTTTAACATAGCGAGAGCCCCTTTATTAAATGCTCTAAATATGGAGTGATCTACTAAGATAAAAGTTCCCGGAACATCCACACGGAATTCAACGATAGCTGCACCTCCAGCAGGAATTAGTGTAGTCTGTACGTTATCGTTTATTAGACTTCCACCTTCAACATGAACTTTGTCAAAGATTTCGCCAATTACGTGAAAGGAGGAAACTAAATTAGGTCCGCCATTTCCGACAAAAAGACGTACTGTTTCGCCCACTTTTGCTGTAAGTGCATTGTCTCCTGTCATGGCACCTACGTGTCCATTAAAAACTACATAGTCTGCTTTTTCATCAATCGCTTTCTGCATATCAAATGCCTGAAGGCCTCGGTCTCCGTAGGATCCTTCAGTATAAAAATCACCTTGCATAATGTAGTATTCTTTGTCAACCGGTGCTAAACCACCTTCCGGTTCAACTAAAATTAGACCGTACATTCCGTTGGCAATGTGCATTCCTACTGGCGCGGTCGCACAATGGTAAACATACAATCCAGGGTTAAGCACTTTAAAAGAAAAAACTTTTTCGTGACCAGGTGCAACAAAGGAAGATTCTGCTCCACCACCTGGGCCATTCACGGCGTGAAGGTCAATGTTGTGAGGTAATTTATTATCTGGGTGGTTTTTTAGGTGAAATTCAACCTCATCGCCCACGCGTGTTCTTATAAAACTTCCGGGAACTGTTCCGCCGAAGGTCCAGTAAACGTACTTTACGCCGCTGGTCATTTCGCCTTCGCGTTCTTGAATTTCAAGATCTACGATTAGTTTTTTTGCCATACGTTTACCAATAGGAGTTGGCACGAATGGCGGGGAAGTAAGCTCCGCAGTCATCTCTTGATTTACGGGAATATCCACAGTGTCATTATATTTTTTATCAGACTGATCATTTACACAACTTGAAAGAAATGCAATGGTGCAAAGACCGACTAGCATTTTTGTAACGAAGATTTTTTTAAGATTTAGTTTCATGGGTTATATTTTAAAAGTGGTTGTTTTATTGATTGGTTATTTCTGTGTTTTGTTTTTGCCAAGTAAAAAGAACGGGGTCTATGGTCACCATTATCCATGCCCAGTTATTTGTGTTGCCGTCAAAATTATTTTTTATGGTTTCAATTCCGTTTGATGCAAAAAAATGTGAGTATCCTGCTTGAATACCTATAAAATCGCTTGTTTTAAGCGAAGTTACTAAATCCATTTCGATACCCAAGTCTTTTGAAGTTTCATCCACAATTTCTGCAGCCGCGAAAAATTGATGAAATGTAGCTTGAAGATCCGCTTTTTTGCTGAATGAATATTTAATATTTGCATACGCATCAATCAGCCCAACATTATTTAAGTGGTTGCCAACGTAGAAATAATCCATAAAACCATTGAACTTGTGGTTGGTTCCATAAAGCGGGTTAAAAGCTTCATTTTTGCCATTTGCGGGAGCGCCGTAATCATTTCCACTTTGCAGTTCGCCTCCTAAGCCTATGTTTAACTTCCCTGTTGCAGCGTATTTAGCTTCTAGGGAAAGTAGATACGCGCTTAGCTCATTATCTGCAACATCTTTTCCAAATTGATAATACACATTTGAAACAAAATTGAACTTAGGTACATTTGCTTTTATGTGGATTCCTGCGGTTTGGCTATATCTTGTTTCATTTTTAGATTCGTCAACATCATCAATATATTGTAGTCCATTATTCAAAAATAGAAAGCTTGCATTCAGTTTTTCCCAATCTTTGTGAAGCCACAAATACTGTAGGCTCTTATAGGTATTAGTTGTAAGTACATTTCCGGTTAATGCTTCTTTGTCTTGATTGTAGGCAGCGCCAAAATGTAGTTTCATAAAGCTAGGTTCATATTTTAGAACTGCAGCATCATGACTTCTTCCCTGCTGTGCCCAATCTACATTTCCGAGGAAACGCTGATCGTCATATACTATTTCTTGACGTCCAATTTTCAGAAATAATTCTGAATTAAAAAGCATCTCACCCCAAGCTTGATGCAATGAAAATCCATTTTCATCAGCAAGGTTTAATTGTGGTACATCACCCCAAACCCGTATGTCTTGAGCGCTAAGATAAAAGTTGAGCTTTTCGGTTTTGTAGCCGAAGTTGAGACGGGTTCGCTGTGATACAAAAGCTGCAGGATCTACATTATCAGGGAAAAGTGTTTTGTACCCATGTCTGTATTCAAACCTTGGCCTAAGTTGCGCATCTACGCTAAACTGCGCGTAGCTGCTGGTTAAGCTGAAAAACAGAATTAATGGGAGAGCGGTTTTTAGGAAGTTCATTTTAGATTAAATTTCTGACACAAAAGTCCTATTTTTGATTGTTTATAAATATGACTTTTGTCAACTTTGAGTGGTATTTTTGAAAAAATATTTCTTTAAAAGCAAGAATTTAAACCGTCATAGAGAATAGTTGTGTTTCTGGCTTGTTGCGTTGTAGTAGCAAATCAAAAGCCATGCAGACATTGCGAACATAAGGGCGGCCCTTTTCTGTAATTTGAAGTTTTTGAGAATCAATATTTATTAATCCATCCTCTTCCATTTCTTTTAGTTTTTCTAAAACTTCGGGCAATTCCTTAAATTGAAGCGATTTTTCTTCCCAAGAAGTCTCAAGCTTGCACATCATATTTAAGATGTGCCTACGGATTAATAGATCTTCCGAATTCAAAATATGGCCGCGATACACGGGAATGATATTTTGAGTTACCAATTCTTGATATTCCTCTACATTTTTTACATTTTGCCCGAAACTGTACCAGCTATCACCTATTGCCGAAACTCCCAGCCCGAGCATTAATTGTGTTTTACTATCGGTGTAGCCCATAAAATTGCGGTGCAGATTTTTATCTTCCATTGCGCTATATAGACTATCTGTTTTTAGGGCGAAGTGATCCATGCCAATTTCAAGGTATCCAGCTTCTTCTAGCATTTTCTTTCCCGTTTCGTACATTTCGCGTTTTTCGGCTGCGCTGGGTAAATCCTCTTCCTTAAAGCCACGTTGGCCGTTGCCTTTTATCCAAGGCACGTGGGCGTAGCTGTAGAATGCAATGCGGTCTGGCATTAATTCTTTGGTTTTTTCAATAGTATAGATAATATGTTCTTTTTTCTGAAATGGAAGTCCAAATATTATGTCGTGCCCTACCGAAGTGTAACCAATTTCACGAGCTTTTTCAGTCACACGTTTTACATTTACAAAAGGTTGAAGTCTATGGATTGCAACCTGCACTGTTGGGTTATAATCTTGAACGCCATAGCTTACCCTTGTAAAACCGCAATCAAAAAGTGTTTGTAAATGCGCTTCGGAAGTATTGTTGGGATGCCCTTCAAAACTGAAGGATGGATTTTCAGCAACGGTCGCATCGCGGAAAATACCTTTAAGAAGTAGTTTTAAGTTTTCGGCAGAAAAAAAAGTGGGCGTCCCACCTCCAAGATGCAGTTCCTTTATAATTGGCCTTTCTGAAAATAATTCTAAATAAAGTCGCCATTCATTTAAAACAGATTCCAAATACGGGGTTTCCACATTGTGATTTTTAGTGATGCGTTTGTTGCAACCACAAAATGTGCAAAGACTTTCGCAAAAAGGAAGGTGAATATAGAGGCTAATTCCCTCTTCCGAATTGCTTTCAGAAAAACTTTTGATTACTCCTTTTTTCCACTCCCTCAATGAGAAATCGTCATTTTTCCAATAGGGAACGGTAGGATAACTTGTATATCGTGGTCCCGCAACGTTGTATTTTGAAACTAAAGTGCTTTGCATAGCTTTTAAATTGTGGGGTCAAAAATACTTTCAATGTGTTTCTTGTGAAATGATAAATGTCAGCTGGTTGTTTTATTTATTTTTTACACTTGTCAAATTTTATATTTTAAGTATTTTTGCCATTCATTTTTTCAGAATATTGCCATAAACAGGTCAAGTGTTAGCTGGAGCATTCGAAGATTCCGAGAAAAAATTACCAGCCGTGCTAAATTTATAAGCACGTGTTTAAAACATCATTCGGGATGTAGCACTTCGACAGGCTCAGTGTAAACTGCACTACTTGAAGATTCCGAGAAAAAATTACCAGCCGTGCTAAATTTATAAGCACGTGTTTAAAACATCATTCGGGATGTAGCGCAGCCTGGTAGCGTACACGTCTGGGGGGCGTGGGGTCGCAAGTTCAAATCTTGTCATCCCGACTTTAAAAAAGACATCAAATTTTGGTGTCTTTTTTTATTTAATCTTTTGTTGAAATAGAAGTAAGCAATTCAATAATAATAATTCTTCATAACTTTTAGAATGGCATTCCTTTGAAAGTTACTATTTTTACATTTCGAAAAAAATATTGAAGAAATACGATCATGAGCGAAACTATTGAAAGAATAAAATGCCTTATCATTGGCTCAGGCCCCGCAGGATACACCGCAGCAATTTATGCCGCACGTGCCGACCTTAAACCTGTTATGTACACTGGAATGGAACCGGGCGGACAGCTAACTACAACTACTGAAGTGGACAATTTTCCCGGGTACCCAGACGGAATTGACGGCCCAACAATGATGGTGCAATTGCAAAAACAAGCCGAACGCTTTGGAACCCAAGTGCGATTAGGAATGGTTACAAATGTGGAATTCAGCAGTGAAGTAGGAGGAATTCATAAAGTGACGGTTGACAATACTACAAAAATTGAGGCCGAAACAGTTATTATATCAACTGGGGCCACTGCAAAATATTTAGGATTGCCCAGTGAGCAAAAACTACGTGGTGGTGGAGTTTCTGCCTGTGCTGTTTGCGATGGTTTTTTCTACAAAAATCAAGATGTTGCTATAGTTGGAGCAGGAGATACTGCTGCTGAAGAAGCTACATACCTTTCAAATATTTGTAATAAGGTAACAATGCTGGTTCGTAAGGATTATATGAAAGCATCAAAGGCAATGCAGCACCGTGTAAATAATACCAAGAATTTAGAAGTACTTTATAATACTGAAGTTGATGAAGTTTTGGGTGAGCAAGTTGTGGAAGGTCTTAGAATGGTGAATAATGAAACTGGCGAAAAGAAAGAAATTGAAATTACAGGTCTATTTATAGCAATTGGTCATAAACCGAATACAGATATCTTTAAAGGTCAATTGGATATGGACGAAACCGGTTATTTGATAACAAAAGGCAAAAGCACCAAAACCAATAAGCCAGGCGTTTTTGCAAGCGGAGATGTTCAAGACAAAGAATACCGCCAAGCGGTTACCGCTGCGGGAACAGGCTGTATGGCAGCTTTAGATGCAGAACGTTATATTGCTACGATTGAAACAGAAGTTACTGCGTAACAAACTTTTAATTGTAATAATAAAAAGGCCGCTATTGAAGCGGCTTTTTTGTTTTACTAGAATTTCAATTTATAATTTTACAAATGTTAGTAGCTCAACATCACCATTGCCGCCACTTACATCTGAAAGTTCAATTTTTGAGTTGCTTACGGAGACAATGTCCCAGTCGTCATTAATTTCATCAAAAGGAGTCATCTCACTAAACTGCAGAATTAACTCTTCACTACTATCACTGCTACTTGAAGAATTATCATAAGCCCAAGTTCCATTTTCAGTGAAAAGATCATTTTGTGCCCTTACTGTTCCATCTTCTTTGAAGGTGAAAACAAAACTTTCAAAACTTGCAGTATGGTCAGTTTGTCCGTCAATTAGTTTGCTCACTTCCCATTCGCCTTGTGGCAAGGTGGTTTTAATGTTTTCAAACTCGTTCGTATTTACATCGCCCGAATCATCATCAGAACTGCAAGATGCAAAAATGACTATTGCTAATACTATTAGTACTCTTTTCATAATTTTTTATTTTTTATAAAGATGTAATAATAATGAAGAAAACCTCTTAAAATTTTTATAAATGGCAAAAGACCTAACAGTTTTTGGGAAACTGTTAAGCCTTTTTTAGCAATTCGGATCAAATATATTAAAATGACGGAATGTCGATAGCGCTACATTTTATCTACACTGCCCGAATGACTTTTATTTGAATTTACTGAAACAGGATTGCCATAATAATTTATATCGCCGCCACTGCTAACGTTCGTTTCTAATTTTTCCTTTACGTTTACAGTTACTTCTGCACCGCTTGAAGCTTCAGCATTACAGTTTATTACCAAAAGTTCTTTTGCATCGAGTTCGCTTCCACTAGAAGCATCTGCATTCAGGGAAGAAGCTTTTCCAGAAACTTCTAAATCTGCACCGCTGCTGGTTTTAGCAATTAGTTCTTGCGTAAATACTTCTACTTTTAAATTTGCTCCACTACTACTTTTAAGAGAAATATTTTGACTTTTTAGAACGGAATTCACCACGACATCGGCACCGCTGCTGGCTTCAACACTATTAATTGCTTTAAAAGTTACATATACTTTCTTTGCTTTGGAACGCCCAATATTTTCTGAAGTGGTTACGTGAAGCTTACCTTCTTCAATATTTGTTTCTATGTATTCAAGGAGGTTTTCATCAGCTTCCACAACTATTTTATTTTCTGCTCCTTGGGTAAGATAAACGTCCAGTCCCGCGCTACCACGAACTTCGTTAAAATCTTCTGTTACGGTTCGTTCTTCGGTCACTACTTTTCCGTTACCGTTCTCTCCCATGTTAATGTTGAGATTACAAGCGCTCACAACAAGCAAAGCGCCAATAGCAATAATAAAGTTAACTAATTTCATATCTTTTGGTTTTGGTTATTAATCTATTGTAATTGTTATTGTTTCACAGTTGTTTTCTGAAACGGTCTTATTAATTTTGAAAATCATCTTTTACTGATTCTTCCCAATCTTTTCTTTCTATAGTTTTCACACTATCTAAGATTTCTTCAGAATTAATCATTTCAATACTATCAACTTTCTCCACATTCTTTTCATTGTCTATACAATCAAGACATTGGGTTTTCTCTTTTAAAATTCTGAAATAATGTGCTTTGTAGTCCCGATCGGTTAATTCAGCAAAATCTGAATTATAGCTGTAGTAAGAAGTTGCACTTTCGTCAGAATAAACCACAGTTCCCTCTGGCACATAAATGGTTATTTCAACTCGCTGGTCACGATATTTATTTGAAGTATCTGTGATGAAAAACCCATCGAGCATTAAACTATTGTTTTCAAAGGAATACTTATATTCAATAGCTTCAGCGCGTTTTTTTGCATCCATATGATTGTTGCCTTCGGCAGACTTTTCAATTATTATTTTACCGATTGAATCTTTTGAAGGTTTAACGTTTACAGAAATATCACTTGAATAGATCACTCTTTTGTCATCATCAGTATATTTTAGTTCTAGACCACTCTCACGAACCACTTGATAACTGAATTGTTTATCGGCCCGCATGGCTATTCGTAAGGTATCTCCGGTACTTACTGCCATAGTTTGCTCCTCAATATAATTGCCATCGTA
The DNA here is from genome assembly GCF_007997135.1 of Aequorivita lipolytica. GTDB lineage: Bacteria > Bacteroidota > Bacteroidia > Flavobacteriales > Flavobacteriaceae > Aequorivita > Aequorivita lipolytica. The sequence continues at coordinate 174,966 of NZ_VORU01000004.1, forward strand.
GGCTTGTTCGGTAGCTTGCTTTATTCCTAAAACTGCCAAACCAATAACAGAGAGCGCCCAGACTACAATAAGCAATATTTTTACTGTGGAGCTCATCGATTTCAGGTTGCTGATTAAAAGTTTCAATCCTAAAACGAACAACACAAAAAATGGAATTCCTATTGCAAATAAAGATAGCAGCGCCAAGAGCCATATCGGGACGTTGGTTGTATCAACTAAGGCTATGTATTCAGTTATTTCAGAATTACCCCAAAAATCCATAGAACCAAAGGTGAAAAAACCTACTACTAGCCCTATAATCGTGGAAAGTGAAACGATAATTATTAGTACACCAATAAATTTCACAAAGACTTTAAAGAGGGTGAGTATTACGTTTCCCAAGCCATCAAAAAAACTGGAAGCTCCGGTTTTTACTTTATTGCCATATTTATCGTAATCTACATTTTTTACGCGGTCAGCAACATTATCAAATCCCTCTTTAAATTTTCGCTCAATGTTGGAAATATTTACGGGTTCGCCAGTCATTTTTAACTTGTCAGAAGTTGTTAATGCTGGTGGAACCAAAATCCACAATAATATATAAACAACTATTGGAGAGCCAAAACCTGCAACAATCAATAATATCCACAATAGACGAATCCAGATGGCGTCAACACCTATATAGTGCCCAATCCCGGAGGAAACTCCGGAAACATATTTGTTGTCCACATCACGAAAAAGCTGTTTGTGGGAAGCATTTCCATGCGATTTTGTGTAGGATTTGGATGAAGGAGGAACATCCTCAAAAATTTCATCGTCAACTTCGTAATCTTCGGGCTGTCCCATAACTGCAATTACCTCGTCGAGAATTTTCAGCGTAACAACTTGCGTTGGGCTTTCAATTTTTTCAGAAAAAAGTTCGCCAATGCGGGCTTCAATATCCTGCATTATTTCTTCACTTCCGTCAGCACCTTTCAGCGATTTACGGATGGCGTCCAGATAGCGCGAAAGTTTCCCAAAGGCATCTTCGTCTATATGAAAGGAAGTGCCTGCCAAATTTATGTTTACTGTCTTGTTCATTGTGTGTTTTTTTCGCTGGTTACTTTGTTTACGGCCTGCTGCAGTTCGCTCCAGGTATCGTTCAATTCTGTTAAAAATAGCTTACCGGTTTCGGTAAGATCATAATACTTTCGTGGCGGTCCGCCGGTAGATTCTTCCCAACGGTAGGAAAGCAATCCCGCATTTTTCAGCCTAGTAAGCAGCGGATAAATTGTGCCTTCCACGACAAGCATCTTTGCGTCCTTAAGGGTTTCAAGAATGTCTGAAGTGTATGCTTCGCCGTCTTTTAAAACGGAAAGAATGCAGAACTCCAAAACCCCTTTTCGCATCTGCGCTTTTGTGTTTTCGATTTTCATAATTCGTTTTTACTTGTTTTTAATTCCTGTTCGTTATTGATGATGAATGAATAAGGAAGCACGCTTGTGGTTTCTTCGCATTGGTGATGAGTCAATACGCTAACAGTTTCCTGTTCCGTGGGCATGCTTACGCCTATAAATTGTAAAACGGCAGCCAATAGATAACTAACTAATGTGCTCATTTTGAATAGGGTTTTTAAGGTTGGTTTTTATAAAAGGAATGCTTAGTGGATATTGATATAATAGCCCTCTTGAAGCATGAATAGAAGCGTTTATCACGGCGTAAAGCTCGAAAATAAATAGTCCCAAGAATAATAAAATAGCCAATCCAAAAAGCAAAATATATCCTGAGAGATTTTGGATATTATTCACTGAAAACGCTCCTGCATTGTGATCAATTGTTTCTAATAGTGAAATAAAATCTGTTGCAAAAATGATAAAGAAGGGGAGGCAGATTAAACCTATTAATAAGGTATAGATTAGAACGCTCAATTGAAAATTGATTGCCTGTTTTCCGTGCTCATCTACAAATGCTTTCTCTCTATTAAATGTCCAGATTAAAAGTGGAGCGATAAAATTCGCAAAAGGGAAAAAGTATTTTAAAAAGGTTGACAAGTGAATAAAAGTACTTGTGTTTTTTTGGTTTTCTGTTAGTGTAGTTTCCATTGCTTGTTATTTTCTTATGCAAATATATATCTAAAAGACAGTAGTGTGTTACGCATAGTACTATAATTAACATAAATTTAACAACTAGGAAGTCATCGATTTATTGAATATCTTCGTAAAATAATCTTATGAAATGAAACTCAGCCCAAGTAAAATCAACACTTTTTTATTATTCAAATTGCCTTCAGCTTACTTTACGGGCGTACGCGTTAAATCCATTTCAGAAAGTACTTGTATAACTACAGTAAAACATAAATGGATAAATCAAAATCCATTTAAATCTATGTTTTGGGCGGTGCAGGGAATGGCCGCTGAGCTTAGCACTGGAGCAATGGTAATGACCGTAATTAGGGAGAGTAACAAAAATATTTCAATGCTTGTTGCAAATAACAAAGCCAATTTCACCAAAAAAGCTCGGGGCAGAATAACCTTTACTTGTAATGATGGACACTTAATAAAAACCGCTATGGACAATGCCATAAGTACTGGTGAAGGACAAACGTGCTGGATGAAATCTGAAGGAAGAGATGCCGTTGGTGATCTAGTTTCTACTTTTGAATTTGAATGGACGGTGAGGGTTAGATAATTAAAGAGCGATCTGTTAAGGGCCTAGCAGCACATTTAAGTAATTAACAATTCTTTAATAAAGTTAATACAGCACCAAACAGGATTTAATTGAAATATATTTGTTATATTTAAATCAAATATTAAACAAAAATCACTTCTGCCTATAGATAAAAAGCTACTTATTTTAATTTAAAACCTCAATTAGCTATGGCAAGAGCAATGTTTGATTACACCAAGGCTGTGCTTTCAAAAGTAAGTTTTGACGTCAATTTGTTTTGCAAGGAATTGAAAAAAGCGTTAACCAGATTACTTCCCTACGAAGTAGAGGAACTTAAACTCTGGATTGACTCACTTATCAAGCAGAACCCCCAATTAAATCAATGTCTAATCTATCTAAACCCATAAAAAAATCCCTCTGAGAAAACAGAGGGATTTTTTATTGTTCAGGTTTAAACGAATGATTATTTTTTGGTAGGGCTGATTATTTTCACATCCTGAAAAGCAATCGCGCCGCGTACTACACCAGAAATAATATCGTACAAGGCATTTATAATTTGTAATTTCAGTTCGCTTTTACTATAAATTAGACTCACTTCGCGCGCAGGCGAAGGTTCCTTAAAATACTTCAGATTTTTAGTCTGATTAGGTAAAATATCTAAAGTGTGTAAATAAGGTAGTAGCGTCATTCCCAAGCCTTCATTTGAAAGTTTGATGAGTGTTTCAAAACTCCCACTTTCCAATTGAAACTTTTCAATGCTAGCATTTTTTGAAGCTTTGCAGAGATTTATAATACCATCCCGGAAACAATGACCGTCTTCCAATAAGAGAATATCTTCAATATCCAAATCTCCAACTTCAAGTTTTTCTTTTGAAGCCAAACGGTGACTTTCGGGAATATAACCTACAAACGGTTCATAATATAAAACACGTTCTTTTATTTTTTCCTGACCAAGGGGAGTGGCGGCTATGGCTGCATCTAAATAACCATCGTTTATTTTGGTAATAATTTCATCAGTATTCAACTCTTCAATCTTCAACTGAACTTTCGGATAACGTTTCGCGAAATTCTTCAAAAACATTGGCAACAGCGTTGGCATTACGGTAGGGATTATACCAAGCTTAAAAGTTCCACCGATAAATCCTTTTTCTTGATCTACAACGTCCTGCATACGTTCAGACTCATTCACAATATTTCTTGCCTGTTCTACAATTTTTTTTCCAACGCCAGTAAGTTCAATTGGTTTTTTACTTCTATCAAAAATCTTAATTTCTAGTTCATCTTCCAGTTTTTGTATCTGCATACTGAGCGTAGGTTGCGTAACGAAAGTCTTTTCAGCAGCTTTTGTGAAGTTTTGATGTTCGGCTACGGCCAAAACATATTTTAATTGGGTGATAGTCATGGTAAATTAAATTTATACAAATTTACACATTTAATCAATATAATCTATAGGGAAATTTGGGTCAGTATTAAAGGGAATCATAAAAGTCCCCGCGCCTTTATTTCAAGATATTTGTTGATTGTGTTAACGGTTAGATCTTCGGGTGCTGTTAAAATGGTTTGTATGCCGCGCTGCTGAAGTTCGCGAACCATTAATTTTTTGTCTAGTTCAAATTGTTGGGCAATAGTTTGGTCTACAATTTCAGAAAGGCTTTTCGCTTCGGAATTGGTTAAGGTTTTCAGCTCTGTATTTTCAAAGAAGATAACTACTAAAACGTGTTTCTTCGCAATAGCCTGCAAATAAGGCAACTGCCGATGAAGCGCTGAAATATGTTCAAAATTTGTATAAAGCATCAAAAGGCTTCGATGCGTTATTTTCCGTTTTACCAAAGCTTGCAACACGCCGTAATCTGCATCCAAAAACTTAGTGTCAATATTATAGAGCGCTTCTAAAATATTGTTCAAATACGTTTTCTTGGCTTGTGCAGTAAGAAAATTCCCGGGTTTGTTAGAAAAATCTACCAAGCCCACTTTGTCGTTTTTCTTCAATGCAATGTTTGAAAATGCCAAAGTGCTATTTAAAGCGTAATCCAGCAATTTCAATCCGTTGAACGGCATTTTCATCACGCGGCTCGTGTCAATAATGGAATAGACCGGCTGCATTTTTTCATCTTGGTATTGATTTACCATCAGCCGCGCGTGCTTTCCGGTGGCTTTCCAGTTTACCGTACGCACATCGTCACCGGCAACGTATTCTTTTATTTGTTCAAATTCCATCGTGTGGCCGATGCGTCTTATTTTTTTCAAACCGATATGCGATAGCCTGTTGTCGATCGCTAAAAAATCGTATTTTTTCATTTGAATAAAAGACGGATAAACCTTTACTAGCTGCTCTTTGTTGAAAGTATACCTTCTTCTCACGAGGCCAATTGCAGCCGAAACGTAACAATTTAAATTTCCAAAAATATACTCGCCGCGTTCCACAGGCCTTACTTCGTATTGGAAAGTATTTTTGTTTTTTCCTGCAATTGAAATACTTCTGAAAAAATCCCTTTTCTGAAATTGTACAGGCAGTTCATCAATAATTCCGACATCAACTTTGAATGGATAGTTGTTTATAAGAAGAATAGAAACGGGATTGTTGTCGCTGTTTGAAAGCTTTTCTGGTAAAACACGCTCGCCGTCCAAACCATTTTTACTAAAAACCATTGTGATTTCCAACAAAATGAAAACCGCAAAAACTAAAACCAAAACCCAAACAATTCCAAAAAGCCATTCCCACCAATACGAAAAAAGAAATAATACGGACAGCCCAGCCATCACGTAAAAAAATCGCGGTGTTAAATAAAAGGATTTTAGAAATTTGATCATTTTTTCAATAAAGTATATAGAGAAAAGAGAAAGGACAAGAGAGCCAAGATCCAAGAATCAAGAAACTTTTAACCTGCAACTGTCACCCTGAGCGCAGTCGAAGGGCTGCAACTTTTATCTCGGTATTTCTATTGATTGGCTAATTAGGTCAATAACTGTTTCGGGCGTCATTCCTTCCATTTCGCGTTCTGGTGAAAGAATTATTCTGTGTCTTAAAACGGGAGCTAGTGTTTTTTTCACATCGTCTGGCGTTACAAAATCACGTCCGTTAATTGCTGCGTATGCTTTTGAAGCATTCATAATTGCAAGCGAAGCCCGTGGCGAACCACCTAAAAACAAATGCGGATGGTTTCGGGTTTTATCTACTAACTGCGCTATGTATGTGAAAATTTTATCTTCAATTAAAACTTCCTGCACCTGCGCGCGGAACGTTTTTAAGGCTTCGGGAGTTAATACGCCTTCAATTGCGTTTTCTGGAATTGCCTGTTTGCGATCGTGATGGGTTTTTAGAATGGTTATTTCATCTTCCAAACTAGGATAACCCACTTTTATTTTGAAAAGAAAACGGTCCAATTGCGCTTCCGGTAGTGCGTAAGTTCCTTCCTGTTCTATTGGGTTTTGGGTGGCGAGCACGATGAAAGGATATTCCATTATATGGCGTGTTCCGTCCATTGTTATTTGGCGTTCTTCCATCACCTCAAACAACGCAGATTGGGTTTTTGCGGGCGCTCGGTTTATTTCGTCAATCAATATTACGTTTGAAAAAATGGGTCCTTTTTTGAATTCAAATTCTGAAGTTTTCATATTCAATATCGAAGTTCCTAAAACATCGCTCGGCATCAAATCTGGCGTAAACTGAATACGGCTAAAATCTGTTTTCAAAGTTTTGGCGAAAAGCTTTGCGGTAATTGTTTTAGCAATTCCCGGAACACCCTCAATTAGCACGTGGCCGTTTGCCAAAAGGCTTACTATTAGCAATTCAATAAAATCTTCCTGTCCAATTATTATTTTGGAAAGTTGTTTTTTGATGCTGTCCACCGCAGTTTTAAGCTCATCCAGCGGAATGCGATTGTTGAAATGTAAGTCGTCATTGTATTCTTCAGGATTTTCCATCGGTCTTATTTTTAAATTCTTTAATTTCTTGATATAATTTCAGCAATTCCTCTTGGGTGGTATTGCTTTGGTTGTTTACTTTTTCAATAAATGTAAACAGTTTTAAAGTGTCTTCTTGAGTATTTCCGCTGCGTTCTGCAACGGCTTTGTAAAAACGTTCGTTAATTTTTTCCGTGGGAACCCTTAGACGAGTACGGACAAATTCCATAAAAAGCGCAATCTGTTTTTGGGCAATTAAATGGTTTTCTTTTTTATCAAGGTACATTCCCGCAATTGTCCGTGTGTACTCGTAGGTTTTGTTTGTAAGCGGCTGCACTATTGGAATGCTTCGTTGCTTTCTCCGCCCTTCAAAAATGATGAAAAGCAAGACGCCAATAAGCACAAAATAATACGCCCACTTAAAATACTTGTTGTTCAGCAGTACGCGCAAAGGCGAAATATCTAATCGCTTTCCAGATTTGTAATAATTGTCCCAATACAAAGTTTTTCCATCATTAATGTACGCTAAAACTTGCGAGGTATGCTGGGCGTTTTCTTCGGAAAGAAGAAAGTAATTTGAAAAAATCTCAGGTTGTAAATGCAGTAAAAACTGCCCTTCGCCCATAGGGATTTTTATAAAGTTTACGCGGGGTTCTTTTATTTCCAAAGCATCAATATAAGCTCCTGAAACACCTAAGACGGTTTGGGAAACAGTATCTATTTCTGAAAAATAACGAACTGCTAAATCCTTTTTTATATGAAAAGGTTTTTGTGAATCAAACTTTTTGTTTACCAGTTTCAATAAAGGTTCAGTACCTATTTTTTCAACATTTACTTCGGTGCTTGTTTCCAGATTTAAAGTATCCAGCAGTTTATCGCTAAAATAATTTGCAGAAACGAAAACCGTGTTTCCTTTTTCGGCCCAATTTAAAAGGGAATCGAGTTCTGTTTTGTCAAAATCCAATGAATTGTTCACAAAAAAGTAGGTCCCTTTTAGAGTGCTGTTCTGCAAAACTTCAAAAGGAGGTATGTCTTTTTCAACAAGTTTTTCGTTAAACGAATTTTTTAGCAAATCAAATAACACATAAGTTCCCAACGGAATTTTATCTTTTTTGCTATAACTGGGAAACCAATTTACGGGCTGTGGTTTGGTGGCTTCCATATACACCAATCCCGCCAGCACAAGCAGGAAACAGAAGAGAAATATTTTTTGGAGCTTAGTCAACGGTTTTCGGTATTTGGTTTTCCAAAGCATTGAAAGTATGCTCGGCTTTTTTGAAATCGGTTTCGGTAACGGCAAAACTTCCGTACCAAATATAATCGTACAGCGTAGTTACTTTTCGGAAGCCGGAATTTATTTTTTCCGAAGTTATTTCGGCAAAATACTCGCTGTTGGTTTTGTCAAATTCGTAGTTGATGAGTTCAGCATCCGTGAGTTTTTTCAGAATCAACAAATAGTAATAACGCACAGCGAGCCTATATTCTTTGCTTGCTAAAGCTTTTTCAATCAGTTTTTTGATGTTTTTACTTTTGATAATTTCTTCTTCTTCGGAAAAAAATACACCAGGTTTTTCTTTCGATTTAAAAAATGTAGCACCCGGATTTAACTTATAAAATAGCCAAACAACAAATACAATAATTCCCAAAACAAACACATATGGCAGCACGTGCACTAAAAATGATATAAAGCCGCCTGCTTCAAAATCGCCCAAAAGCCAGTGCCAAAATTTCAGCCAGAGTTCCCAAACCCAGTTTGTAAATTGTGACCACCAATTTTCTTCAACGGGCTTTTCGGTATAATCAAAAGCGCTGTCTTTTTTATATTCAGCAATGGTTTCTTTGCTGAAAACCGGTGGATTTAAGTTTTCAGATTGGTCATATTTAATTTCTTTTTTCGGCTGTTCGGCAATGGTATCCTGCGCCAAAACTTTGAATTGCCCAAAGCCAGCCAGAAACAAAAAGCAAAAAAGAAAACTCCATTTCCGCATATTATTCTTCCTATTTTCCGATAGATTCTATGGTTTCCATAGTTCCGGTAAAGTGTTTCTTTTCATTTAGATTAAAGTATACAAAAGCAGTACAAATAACGATAATTGAATAAAGTAGGTATTGAAAAACCATTCCAATTGTAGTAAGCGTTATGTAAACCCAATCAAACATAGAAGACGGATCTGCTGAAACTTCCTGGCTCATTGTAAGTGCATTGATGAAGAAGTAAATGTATTGCGGCACCTGAAAAATGATCATTATAAAGTAGTATAAAAGAAAAACCACTAAAAAAGTAGCGAAAGTAATCCACCATTCATCTTTAACGAGATTAAAGCAATGGCTTATTGTATCTGAAACTTCTTTGCCTTCAAAAACCACCACTGCGTAAGCCACAGAGAGAACTACACCAAGATAAATCCCGGGAATAACACAGAACATGCTTCCAACAGCAACGATTAAACCTACTAAAAAACTTGTGCCTATTAGTTTCCAAAAATCGTTTTTCACCCCAGCAAACACTTCTTCTTTTACAACCGTGCCGTTATTATTAATGTGAGATTTTATATAATGAAGCACAACTCCGTTTAGCAAAGCATAATAAACAACTCCTGCAAGCAGTAAAACAATAAATGCCAAAACCATATTTGTTGAAAAGTTGGAAAATGAACCGACACTATCTAACATTCCTAAACCACCCACAATGGATTGCATATAGAAAACATAAGCGCCAAGCATAATCAAGAGTGCGGGGCCGGCAATTTTGAATATCATTCCAAAAAGTGGTTTCCAGTTCAACCGGATGAATTTGAAAATATCTGTCAAAATAGTTCCAAGCTCGCGCTGTTTTTTAAAATTTACTGATTCGTTCATTCTTGATTGATTCTGTTATTATTTTTTTATTTTACACTTAAACACTTAAACACTTAAACACTTAAACACTTAAACACTTAAACACTTAAACACTTAAACACTTAAACTTTTAAACTTCTTCTTCAATTTCAAAGGATATAAAACGTAATAATATAAAATTAGTAGGAGCGAACTTCCTATTATGAGTATAGCGAGCCAATCTGGCATTTCAGTGTGGCGAGTTACGAAACCCTCAAGGAAACCAGCGATTATAAAAAATGGGACAGTGCTTAGCATAATTTTTAATCCATCTTTTGCGCCGCGCACAAAAGATTGCAATCTTGTATAAGTTCCTGGGAATAAGATGCTGTTTCCTAAAACCAAGCCAGCGCAAGCCGCTATTATAATTACTGAAATTTCAATGGTTCCGTGAATCCAAATAGTGCGGACAGATTCCCAAAGCAATCCTTTTTCATAAAAGAAATATTGAAAAGAACCAAGCATTATAGCGTTGCGCATAATGATAAAAATTGTTCCGAGGCTCAAAAACAAACCAAAAACAAAGGCGTAAAGCGCAACTCTTATATTGTTTATAGTTATTCCCAAAAACATATTTAGCTCGCCCATTTTTTTATAAACTGCCATTGGGTCGCCTTTTTCAATGTTTGCCAAGGTCATATTTACATAACCATCTCCCAAAATGAGCCGAACAAAATTGCCATCCGTAGCAGCGGAATACGCTCCAACTATTGAAAAAAGGAGAAATACAACGAACGCAATTAGCAATTGTTTATGGTATTGCGAGAAAAACAACGGAAATTCTTTAGTATAAAATGTAATAAACCTATTGCGCGACTCGCGTTTGGTTTTATAAATTTTTTGATGCGCCAAAACGGAAATTCCGTTTAAGTACTTAAGCGTATTGCTTTTGGGATAAAAAGTGCGGGCGTAGCTTAAATGATCCGTAACTTCAATATAGAGTGCGCTCAGTTCATCGGGATTCATTTGAATATTATTCCTAAGAACATTTTCAAATTTTAACCATTTATCTTTATTTTGCTTCGCAAAAGCGGCTTCGCGCATATTGTGCAGTACTTTTGCCCAAAGAAACATATTTAATGGAGAATTTTCAAATAGAAACCGCCCAAAATGTAAACATTCTTCAAAATATTGCAGGTGTTGGAGAGCGCATTGTTGCTTATCTGCTTGACGGTCTTATTATGGGTTTTTACGTTTTTATAGTTATTATGCTTTTTTCAAACGTGAATTTATCTGATGATTATTATATGATTGTCGGGATGACTATTGGTCTGCCGCTTTTTCTGTACCATCTTTTGTGGGAAACCCTTTGGAACGGAAGAAGCCCAGGCAAAGCTTTAATGAAGTTGCGCGTTGTGAAAACCGACGGTTCTAAACCGGCCTTTTCAAACTATATGTTGCGGTGGCTTCTACGACTGATAGATATTACCGCAACCAGCGGTGGTTTGGCGCTCGTTACAATTTTATTTAATGGAAAAGGACAACGCGTTGGCGATATTGCAGCATCTACGACTGTTATTACAGAAAAGCAGACCGTTAATTTTGCGCAGACTATTTTGATGGATATTCCCGAAAATTACGAACCCAGTTACCCGCAGGTCACAGTTTTTAGCGATTCCGAAATACAGACCATTAAAAATCTTTTTATGGAAGCGCGCCATAATGGAAACCATAACGTAATTTTAAAACTTGCAAATCGTGTTTCTTCAGTTATGGAAGTGAAATTGGAAGAAACGCCTATAAAATTTATTGACAAAGTGATAAAAGATTATAACTATTATACCCAGAACATGTGAAGCTAATACTCTTAATAGACATACTTGGAACGGTTGCATTCGCAATTTCAGGAGTTCTTACGGCGCTTAATAAACGATTGGACCCGTTCGGGATTTTAATAATTGCATTTGTTACTGCAGTTGGCGGAGGAACTTTACGAGATATTCTTATTGATGCCAATGTGGCGTGGATGCGCAACTTGACCTATGTATACGTAATTTTAGGGTCCACGATATTTGCTGTTACTTTTAGAAAACGGCTTGGCTATATCCGGCGGTCGCTGTTTTTGTTCGATACTATTGGAATTGCGCTCTATACTATTGTTGGTGTTGAGAAAGGGATTGCAGCAGGTTTTCACCCAATTATTTGTGTGGCTTTAGGAACTATGACGGCTTGTTTTGGCGGTGTACTCCGCGATATTCTTTGTAATGAGATCCCGATTATTTTCAGAAAGGAAATTTATGCAACGGCTTGTATTTTGGGAGCGTTGGCATATTTCTTACTACAGTATTCTCCAATTTCTGAAAATTTTATAGTTATTATTTCCGGTTCAATTGTAATTATTGTTCGGTTGCTCGCTGTTTATTTTAAGCTTTCGTTGCCGACTATTTATACTAAGGAGGAGATGGAGTAGAGTTGATGAGTTTAGATATAATTTTTTTAAGCCGCTTATTTAAGATCAAAAATTTCAATTAGTTTTTCATCAATTTCCTTTTAAATACCAATGTCAACATTCCCAAGCAATCCAAGGGCTAGGGTTTTATCCAAAGTAACTAATTTTGATAATCGAATAAGTGAATTTTTCTTTAACCCATTATTTTGATTTGGTTGAATTTCCACATCTGTTTGTTCTTTCCATTTTAATTGGGTTGAAATAAAGGCAATTGTTATATCTAAATCTGAAGAAGCTAGAATTAATGCAGGACGGTTTTTGCTACCGGAAAGGTCTGTAAAAGGAAAAGAAATAAGAACAATATCGCCCTTCTTCATTTGTAAACGGCTTTCAGATCATTCAAAGTATATAAATCTTCTTCATCATCTAAAAATCCGTAAGTTTTTGAATTGGCTGTTAATGTTGCGATTCCTTTTTGCAAAATATCATCCTCATACTTTTTGGCAATACAATCTGCAAAGTCAAGCACTTCAGTTATTTTTTCGGTAGGCAAATGAGAAAGTCGTTTTATTGTTTTTTGAATTAAGGCTTCTTTAGTCATCATAAATTATTTTATAACAAATATAGGCAATTGTCTCAGCCTTTGTAATTTGGATTTTATTTTTTGAAATTTATTTGTTATTTAAAGCTTGTTATTTGAAATTTCCTATTCAATCACCTTTGCCGTAATATAAATATTGTTCAAAGGCCAATCGCCATCATCTGCTTTCACTTTTGAAATTTCCTCCACTATGTCCATTCCTTTAGTCACTTTTCCAAATATGGTGTATTTTCCATTTAAATGTGTTGTTGAAGATTTTGGGCCGAGGAAGATAAAAAATTCATATGGAGCCGTTCTATTATCTGGGTTTTCTCGGTATTCCTTTGCACCAGAAACGGTTCCATATTCGTGAACTCTGCCTTGAATGATTTCCGCGGGAAGCAAATAGTCATTTCCTAAAGCAGCACGTTTCCGAGGCGTTGAAACAATATCGCTATTGCCAGCTTGTATAATAAAATTAGGAACTACACGATGGAAAAAAGTTTCATCAAAATAATGCTGTTTTACTAAATAGATAAAATTTGCGCGGTGTAGCGGCGTATCTTTATAAAGTTCCATTTCAATATCCCCAAAGCGAGAAGTTATTAAAACTTTGGTTTCAGGATTATTTTTTCCGTATTCAGTTAAAAATGAAACTACATTTTCGTTAGTGATTTCTGGATGTTTTAAAGCTATTGAATCAACCTCGGCTTCATTCTCAGTTATAGACTGCTTTTCGATTTCGATTTCGTTTTCGATTTCGATTTCATCCCTATTGCTATCGGCATCGGACGCCTTTTTATTATCTTCACAGCTTCCAAAGAATAAAACAATTCCGAACAAATAAATAAATAACTTTCCCATAATGGATTTTCGCGATTTTGAAAAACGGATTGTAAAAGTAACAAAAATGGAACTTCCAGGCGAAGCTGTACAATTTAAAATGGCGCCCATAGAACGATTGGAGGAATTGAAAAGAGTAGCCCGCAAAAAGAACATTGCAAAACATGCAGGCGTAATGTCGCTGTTTTATCCTTCGGAAGATTATGAAACACGTCTAATTTTAATTCTTCGGAAAACATACAAAGGGGTTCACTCTGCCCAAGTGGGTTTTCCCGGCGGGAAGCTTGAGGCAGAAGATAAATCCATTCAAGATGCGGCCCTGCGCGAAACGGAGGAGGAGGTAGGAGTTTCAAGGGAAACTATTGCAGTTTTAAAAAAGCTCACTGAAATTTACATTCCTCCCAGCAACTTTTTTGTGCAACCGTTTTTGGGGATCACAACTGAACTTCCAAAGTTTGTTCCGCAAGAAGAGGAAGTGGAAGCGCTTATAGAAGTTGCTTTGCAAGATTTTATGGATGATTTAAACATAACTACCCAAACGCTATCTACATCATACGCGGCAAGTATTGAAGTACCTGCCTTTAATCTCAACGGCCACATAGTTTGGGGCGCTACCGCAATGATGCTCAATGAAGTGCGCGAATTGCTTAAAAAAGTGCTGTAACGGCTTATTTTAGTATATTTGTGATGTTACAATTTGAAGTGTTAGGTACGAAACTTGAAATTGAAAAAATCTACATTAAAAAATAAATACTGATTACTGCGAACTGAATACTGACCACTGAATACTGATTACTGAAAAATGAGTCTCTTCAAAAAAAACCCATTTGGGCATGCACTTTTTTTAAAACTCTGGTTGATACGTATCGCCGGGCTTTTAACGCACAGGCGGTTTAAAGGTTTCAACGATCTTCAAATTCACGGTAGTGAAATTATAAGAGCGCTTCCAGAAAAAAATGTTCTCTTTGTGAGCAACCACCAAACCTATTTTGCAGATGTTGCCGCGATGTTGCACGTCTTTAACGCAAGTTTAAAGGGACGAGATGACAATATTAAAAACGTAGGTTACTTATGGAATCCAAAGCTGAACATCTATTTTGTGGCTGCAAAGGAAACAATGAAAGACGGCCTCTTGCCTAAAATACTTGCGTATGCGGGTTCGGTAAGTATAGAGCGCACTTGGCGCGAAAAAGGAAAAGAAGTGAATAAGCAAGTGAAGATGAGCGATGTGAGTAACATTACAAAGGCTTTGAACGATGGTTGGGTTATCACTTTTCCACAGGGAACCACGAAGCCGTGGAAACCAATACGTCGCGGAACAGCTCACATTATTAAACAAAACAAACCTGTCGTGGTTCCTATTGTAATTGACGGTTTCAGAAGATCTTTTGACAAAAAAGGTATCAGAATTAAGAAACGCGGCATTCTTCAATCTATTGAAATAAAACCACCCCTTGATATAGATTACGAAAACGAAACAATGGACCAAATTGTTGAGAAATTGGAATACGCCATCGAGCAGCATTCTTCTTTCCTTAAAGTAATTCCAAGAACCGAGATTCAAAGCGAAGAAGAGCTCAACAAAGAGCGTGAATGGCGTTATTAAAAAAGTATTCAGTGGCAGTTGGCAGTGCTTTACCTAAAGAAAATGATTACTGAAACTGCAGACTGCTTCTTCTTTTACATTTCTATTTTCTTCAGTTCTTTATAGTTTTTATTGAGTTTTCTCATTAAAATTCCATAAACAATTCTGTAGAATAAAATTATGAAAACAATCATCACGATTCCAAAAAGGATTTGAATCAAAAAGAAAATATTCATAAATTTTTCTTGTGAAATGCTTGCAATGCCGTAATCTTCAATCATAAATTTAAATACGATGTCTTGGTTTAGGTAATAGAAAATATTAATTCCTATTATCAAAATGATGCAGGCTGTAATGTTATAAACCACAAAATATTTTACCGTTTTGCGTGTTTGCAAAATATTCCTCATTAATTCTTTGATGGAATCTGTAGTGGAAATTTTACGGTAGTTTCTATAAAATAGAAAAATGAACACCCCAAAAATTGAATAGTTTACCACATTAACGCCTATTAAAATATTATGCAGACCTATGTCATCACTAAATTTTCTGCTAGATTCTGGCACGAAAAAGGCGAGTAGCGTCCAGAAAATAATTTCGGCTATACTGATATAAAAAATCCATTTTACTATGGAAGATGATTTCTTCAACAGCATTTTATAGATATCATCATAAGTAAGCTTAGGAAGCTCCTGCTCCCTACTTTGCCATTGTTTTTTTAATAATTCTAGTTGATCCATAATATGTTACGGATTTATAATAGTTCGTAATTTTTCCTTTATCCTGTTCATTTTCACACGTGCATTTACTTCGGTAATACCTAAGGTTTCAGAAATCTCTCTATAATTTTTGTCTTCTAAATAAAGAAAGACAAGCGCTTTATCAATATCGTTTAGATCCTTAACGGCACTGTACATCAACTTTAATTGTTGTTCTGCAGTATCATCGTACGGTACCGAAGAAATTTTAAAACTAACCCCTTCATAATCTTGGGTTTTTATGCTGCGCTTGGATTTTCTGTAAAGTGTAATGGCCGTATTTAATGCCACGCGGTACATCCAGGTGCTGAATTTGGAATCGCCACGAAACTTTGGGTACGCACGCCAAAGCTGAATGGTTATTTCCTGAAACAGGTCGTTGTGCGCGTCGCTGTCATTGGTATATAGCCTACAGATTTTATGTACAATGTTTTGATTTTCCTCAAGTTGGGTTACAAAACTATGTTCCAGTTGTTTATTCAATTGCTTTTGTTGCTGTTTAGTTAGTACTTACTTAAGACCCTTTGTTACAAAAATCCTAAAAAATACCTTAACTCTTTTCAGTATGATTAACTTTATGAAAATATAAAAACAAATGAACATTCCTGAAACTAGTCTTCCACGAATTATAGTAATAGGAGGCGGATTTGCCGGTATTTCTTTTATAAAAAAACTTCAAAAAGAAAAGGTTCAAATAATACTTTTTGACCGTCACAATTACCATACTTTTCAGCCACTGCTGTACCAAGTTTCCACAGCAGGGCTCGAGCCAGATTCTATAGCATATCCGCTTCGGAAAATTTTCAGGACAAAAATGGATTTTCACTTTAGAATGGGTGAGGTTGAAAATATAGATACAGAAAACAATACAATTTCTTCGTCCATCGGAAACTTGAAGTTTGATTACCTAGTAATTGCCACAGGCACGCGCACCAACTTTTTCGGAAATGAAAATATTGCTGAAAACAGCATGCCAATGAAGACGATTCCGCAAGCGCTAAACATTCGTAGCTTGATGCTTCAAAATATTGAAAAAGCAGATATTACTACAGATGAAACCGAAAGAAAACGTTTGTTGAACTTCGTAATTGCAGGTGCAGGCCCAACGGGAGTAGAGCTTGCAGGTGCTTTGGCA
Organism: Aequorivita lipolytica; assembly: GCF_007997135.1. GTDB lineage: Bacteria > Bacteroidota > Bacteroidia > Flavobacteriales > Flavobacteriaceae > Aequorivita > Aequorivita lipolytica. The sequence continues at coordinate 191,661 of NZ_VORU01000004.1, forward strand.
GAATTCAGAAAGGGAATTCTTGAACACGATTACCCAGAGCTAGAAGAAGAAGAAATGAACGTTCACCTTATAGAAGGACTTGATAGGGTGCTGCCGCCCATGAGCGAAAAGGCTTCGGAAAAAGCACAGAAATTTCTGGAAAAACTTGGCGTACAAATTCATCTAGAAACTTTTATAAGCGATTACGACGGAAAAACGGTCACTACCAGAGACGGTCAAAAATTTGAAACCGCTACCTTTATTTGGGCAGCAGGTGTAACCGGAGCACCCATAAAAGGAATAAGTGGCGATGCGCTTGTGGAAAAAGCCAATCGGTACAAAGTTGATGAATGCAACAAAATATTAGGTTTTGAAAACATTTATGCTTTGGGCGATATTGCCATGATGCAAACTGAGGAATTTCCAAAAGGCCATCCGCAAGTTGCACAGCCAGCCATTCAGCAAGGAAAGCATTTGGGAAAAAATTTCAGAAGAATGCTGAAAGGCGATAAAATGGAACCATTTGAATATTTCGACAAAGGAACCATGGCTACCGTTGGTAGAAACAAAGCGGTAGTAGATATTGGCAAACTACACTTTGGCGGGGCCATTGCTTGGTTTTTATGGATGTTCGTTCATCTGTGGTTTTTGGTGGGTTTTAGAAATAGAGTTGTAACATTTTTTAATTGGACATACAGTTACATAAATTATGATCGTGCGGCGCGATTAATTATTAGGCCGTTTAAGAAAAGTTGAAAGTTGAAAGTTGAAAGTTCAAACCTGCAACCTGCAACCTGCAGCCTGCAACCAGCAAAACTTACTCAACTCTAACCTTAATTGGCCCTCCATTGGAAACCCAACCACCTCCAATTTCGTCAATGTTCACATCCAGTTCGTCCGTTGTTTCAATTTTTTTGATGTTTACTTTCACTTCATCATACGTGTCAACGCTTTTTAGATTTACATTCAATTCATCTGAGGTGTTGATGTCAACCAAACGTACATCTATTACTTCAGTAATGGGTTTTTGGGTTGCTTTTTCACTCGCATAAGCCGAAGGGATGATGTCAAAGTCCTTTGCCACGTTAATGGTTAAGCAAATAGCAATTATCGTCAAAATGATTTTTGTGTAGTTGTCTGTTTTCATATTTTTAAGTTTATAAGTTTATAAGTTTAATAGTTATGATGGGGATGGGTTAATTTAAATTACTTTTTCAGATAAGTAACTAGTTCAATCTCCTCGCTTTTTCCACGTAGTTTTTCTTTTCCCAGTTCCTTTTTTGTCACTCCTTTTGGCAGTTTATATGCTATATCTGCAAATTGTTTGGAGGCCAGAATTTCAACATCTAGTTCGTTGCACATTGCTTGAATTCGCGATGTAGTATTTAAAACATCGCCAGAAAAAGCAATGTCGCGTTTTATTTGTCCAATTTCACCGACCATCACCGTTCCGTAATGAAGGCCAACTTTAAATTCGGGAACAACGCCGTATTTTTTCAAATATTTAGGAGCTTTATAGGCAATTATTTTTTTCATACTATAAAAACACTGAACGGTGTTTCCGCGTTTCAATCCCCATTTCATTTTCCATGAAACAACCACCTCATCGCCTACGTATTGATAGACCTCGCCTCTGGTTTGCACAATTGCGGTTGCAATATGCCTAAAAAAATCCTTCAAAAAATTGAAGTATTTTTCTTCGCCCAAACGTTCTGCAATACCTGTGGCATTTTTAATATCGGCAAACATAAAAATACGCCGTTCGTGCTTGGGTCTAAAATATCTTCCTATTAAATAATCTGGAAAAACTCCCGGCCCGTACTTATCATTCACCATCAAAACGATGAGCGTTACTAAAACGATAAACAACCAAATAATATAATTTTTGATAAATAGCCAAGAACCAAAAAAATATAATGTTTGCTGAAGTACTTCCCAAGAATAAAACGGAACGCCCAGGTCTTCACTTGTTATGTATATGGAGCCAAAGGAGCCAACCAAAAAAGCCGTAAAGGTATAGGCAATGATTAAATAGAGTAGCGCTTTCCAAAAAACTAAACGCCGCAGCCAGCGCTCCATTAGGTTTACGGTAACAATTCCACCGATGAGACCCGCTGAAATGGCAACAATTAGGTTTGCCATCACTGCGGAGTAAAAATCATAACTGGAACTAAGTACTCCATTGCTTTTTAGAGTGATGTACTCATAAAAAAACATAATATTTGATATGATAACCCAGGCTATCAAGATCCAGAAAGCCCGACGCGTATAAAACAACAGCTGACGCGTGTTGTATCTTTCAAAATTTGGTTTAATGGCCATTTAAAATTTTTGTGTTTGATAGAGAAATCCTTTTTTCTGAAAGCATCAGCTATTCTTTTCTTTCGAAGATACAATTCCATTTCTTACTTCATAGAAAAACAGTATTGAATTTTTTTTAAAGTCGAGTAAACGCTGCAGGGTCATGATGTAATGATGGCGAAACGGAAAATGTCCCTAAACGAACTTTCTGAAAAAGTGGGATTAACACTTTCAAATCTCTCCATTTTAAAAACAGGAAAAGCAAAAGCGGTGCGCTTCAGTACGCTGGAAGCTATTTGTGAAGTATTGGAATGTCAGCCCGGAGATATTTTGGAATTTGTTGAGTGATTTTTTTTAACATAAATTCTATTACAAAATGGAATATTACAGTTGAGCAATCTATTTTCACAGTTCGGTCTGTTTTTTTCTGAAAAGATATATTGAAATTTCACCTTTGAACTGAAAATTAAAACCAACCAACTCATGAAAATTTCAGTCATCACATTTCTAATCGCTATTTTCCCGAGTCTACTTTTGGCACAAACTATAGTTTCGGGGACGGTATCAGACAATAATGGAATACCCATTGTAGGAGCCAATGTCTATTTGGAAGGAACCTATGACGGAAGCACTTCAGACGAAATTGGAAAATTTTCCTTTAAAACTTCTGAAACTGGCACTCAAACTTTAACCGTTTCCTATGTTTCTTTTGAGGCCACTAAAATTACCGAGGACGTTTCGAAAATGCAGCAACTTAAAATTCAACTTCGCGAGGATGTGAATTCCTTGGAAACCGTTACTATTTCTGCAGGTTCATTCTCTGCGGGCGATAATAGTAAGATTTCGGTTTTAAAACCTTTGGATATTGTAACTACCGCTAGCGCATTGGGCGATTTTGTGGGAGCCTTGCAAACCTTGCCCGGGACCACTACTGTAGCCGAAGATGGCCGTCTCTTTGTTCGCGGTGGCGATGCTGGCGAAACACAGATTTTTATTGACGGCATTCGCGTATTTACACCCTATTCGCCTACAACCAATAACGTGCCTACACGCGGGCGTTATAGTCCGTTTTTGTTTGATGGCATCACTTTTTCCACAGGTGGTTATTCTGCAGAATATGGGCAGGCGCTTTCTTCAGTTTTGCTTTTAAATACTATTGACGAGCCTACCCAAGAAAAGACCGATATTTCTATTATGAGCGTTGGTGGTGGTTTGGGGCATACTAAAAAGTGGGAAAAAAGCTCGTTGAGTGTAAACGCAACCTATATAAACCTAGCGCCATACATTGCACTTTTACCGGATAGAAATGATTGGGAAAAACCTTTTGAAACGGCTTCGGGTGAAGCAGTTTTCCGTCAGAAAATAGGGGGTGGGTTATTAAAAGTTTATGGGGCTTTTGATACTTCCAATTTTGAACTTACGCAGGAAGACGTAAATCAACCCGAGGGAACACGATTCAAATTGAATAACCAAAACTTTTACACCAACGCCAGTTACAGCGAAATGCTGAACAACGATTGGTCAATTTTTGGAGGTGGAAGTTATACGTACGCAAAAACAAATGTGGGAATTGATGAAGCGGATATTAAGGACGTGGAAAATTCAGCACATTTTAAAGTGAAGTTAAAAAAACGCTTCAGCAACAGATTTAAACTGAATTTTGGCGCAGAACAATTCGTGACAGATTTCAACGAAAATTATGATGATTCTAATTTTTCAGCGAAGCTTGGTTTCAACAATAATATTTCTGCAGCATTTACGGAAGCTGATATTATTTTTTCTCGAGAACTCGCTTTAAAAGTTGGTGTTCGCGGAGAGTACAGTGAGCAGTTTAAGGAATTTACAGTGTCGCCAAGAGTGTCATTTGCCTATAAAACTGGGAAAAGCAGTCAACTTTCTTTGGCCTACGGCGATTTCTTTCAGCAACCGGATAGTGATGTTTTAAAATTCACAAATAAACTGGAAGCACAGCAGACGCAGCATTATATTATGAACTATCAATATTCGGCAAACAACAGAATTTTCCGAGCTGAGATTTATAAGAAACAGTACAACAATTTAGTTACATACAACGATGAATTTCCAGATGTGAACACCGCGTTTTTGAACAATGGTGACGGTTATGCACAAGGGCTTGATCTATTTTGGCGCGATAATAACTCACTTAAAAACATAGATTATTGGTTAAGCTATTCCTATTTGGATACTGAAAGAAAATACAGAAATTATCCTATTGAAGCTACGCCCAGTTTTGCAAATACCCACAATTTTTCAGCGGTTGCGAAATACTGGATCAACGATTGGAAAAGCCAGATAGGCTTTAGTTATCAATATGGAAGCGGAAGAACTTACACAGATTTAAATAAACCTGGCTTTCTTCAAAGTAAGACCAAGAGCTATAACAGTGTTAGTTTGAACTGGGCGTATTTAATTTCCCAACAAAAAATTCTTTACGTTTCCGTAAACAATGTGTTCGCCTTTAAAAATGTAAACGGTTATCAATACGCAAACGCTCCTGATGTAAACGGAAATTTCGCCAGGAGAGAATTGCTTCCAGCGGCAGACCAATTCTTTTTTGTCGGCTTTTTCTGGACTATTAGTGATGACGGGACGGATAACCAGTTGGATAATTTGTAGTCTCCCTAGCCCCCAAAGTGGAAATTCATTCATGGCTCCTCCCTCTGGGGAGGCTGGGAGGGGACAAAACACAATTCAACCCACATATTCAACAATTGGGTAAATGTATTTTTTCAAAAGAAATATTTTAAAGGAAATTTGAATCAGTTAAATATTAAAACATATAATTATGAAAACACTACTAATTTTATTCTCACTTATTATTGGCTGCATTAGTACCCAAGCGCAAAATACTATTGAGGTTTCTATCTCAAACTTTGAAAACAATGAAGGGAAAGCAATGATTGGGCTTTACAATTTAGAGGTAGATTTTTTGAAAAAAGAATTCAAATCTTTTGCTAAGGAAATAACTGGTAAACAAGTAAAAGTATCTTTTGAAAATATTCCCGACGGCACGTATGCTGTATCGGTATTCCATGATGAAGATAACGACAATGAATTTGATATGTTTTTAGGCTTTATCCCTTCGGAAGATTATGGAAACTCAAACAATGTTTCTCCACGATTCGGACCCCCAGAGTGGAATGACGCCAAATTTGAAGTAAAAGGCGGTGAAATAAAAAAAATAAAAATTGAAATAATGTAATTATTCAGTCAATAAGAACTAAGATTAATTGAAAATATTGAAAAATAATACTAACCAATAAAAATGAAAACCATGCAAAATGTAGTTACTTACTTCGCCATCTTCTTTACTGCTCTCTTTATGCAGGCGCAAACTGATAACGCCGCAAGCGCTGATGCCACACCTACTAAATATCAACAAGGAATGCAGAAGGCCTTTCAGCTTTGGCAAGAAGAAAAACCTTGGGACGCTGCAAATATGTTTGAACGTATTGCCACGGCTGAACCTGACAACTGGTTGCCACCCTATTATGTGGCGCAGATTAACGTAATTAATAGCTTTGCTGAAAAAGATAAAACCAAACTTACGGCCCAATTGGACAAAGCCCAAGATTTTATAAATGATGCTACGGCAATTTCAAAAAATAATCCAGACTTACTTGTTTTGCAGGCTCAATTATACACGGCTTGGATCATTTTTGACGGACAGCAGTACGGAATGACCTATTCTCCAAAGGCTTCAGAACTTTACAGTAAAGCTTTAGCTATTGCGCCGGACAATCCACGAGTTATTTTATCTAAAGCTGAATGGGATATGGGGAGTGCTAAATATTTTGGACAGTCTATTGAACCCTATTGCAAAGAGATTCAAAGGGCCATTGATCTTTTTGCTACCTTTAAACCGGCGGGTGAGTTTTACCCAACTTATGGCGAAGAGCGGGCCAAACAAGTTCAAATGGAAAGCTGTAATTAAAATTTTCGCCACGAATGCACGTATATTTTTATATAATTATTCGTGGTAAATAAAATGATATTTTGATGCGTATTTTAAAAGATCTCGGAAAAGCTTTTTTTGTTGGAATGCTCGTTTTTATAATACTTGGAGTAATTCAGTATATAAATGGATATGAGTTTGCCAACGGTCGTGAAATTCTTGTAATGTTTCTTTACAATCAATTATACGCTATAGTCCTTTATATGGTAAATGCCCAATATTTTGGGTTTTTGCTAAAAACATTTCCGAACCAGGTTTTTAAGCCGAAGAATCTTTTAAAAGGACTTTTCGGTGGAATTCTGGTCACACTTTTAGGTTTGTTTTTTATTCGTGTTTTCACCGAAGTAGTAATTGAAGGAAGAGGTTTTTCAGAATTTATTTCTTCCGAAAAGATGCAGCATTACTACATATCATTCATAATATCTGTAGTAGTTACCACCATTTTTTACACTGCTTATTATTACCGAAACAAACAGCAGACTATTGTAAAGGAACAAAAGATAATAGCCGGTACGGCTTCTGCGAAGTTTGACGCACTCAAAAACCAGTTAGATCCGCATTTTCTTTTTAATAGCTTGAACGTTCTTACCAGTTTAATTGAAGAAAATCCCGAGGCCGCAACCCGTTTTACAACAACGCTTTCAAAAGTATATCGTTACGTTTTAGAACAGAAAAACAAAGATTTGGTAACACTAGAGGAAGAATTGAATTTCGCCGAGCTCTATATGTCGCTTTTGGCAGTTCGTTTTGAGGATAGCATTGTGTTTACTTCGCCTTCAAAATTACAGAACCCAAAGGCAAAGGTGGTTCCGTTGTCACTTCAGCTTTTGTTGGAAAATGCCGTGAAGCACAACCAGGTTATGTCTTCAAAAAAGCTTTACATAACTATTTCAGAAGAAAACGGTAATCTGGTAGTTACCAATAACAGTCAGCCAAAACAAGTTTTAAAAGAAAGCACGGGCGTTGGTTTGCGGAACATTCGGGATAGATACGCGCTCATAACAAAGCGACCTGTAATTATTAACGAGAATCGAAAGGAATTCAGCATAGCCATTCCTATTTTGGGAGAAAATATTCAAATTATGAATACATCAGATACTTTTATTTCAGAAAAAAAATATAAGCTCGCCAGAGAACGCGTTGAGAAACTTAAGGGATTTTACATTCACTTGACACTCTATGTTCTGTTTTTCCCAGTTTTTATTTACTTAAATTATATTTCGGAGGCAGGCTTTCCTTGGGCGTTGTTTCCTATAGTTGGTTGGGGCATTGGCCTAATGGGCCATGCTGCAGAAACTTTCAACTATAACCCTTTCTTTGGGAAGGATTGGGAGGAGCGCAAAATCCGGGATTTAATGGGGAAAGATGAGTAAATTACAGTTCATCTATAAAAATTTACAGTTGGGTGACAACCTTTATATTAGGAATTCAATCTTTGGTACTTTTATACTACAATTTAAAAACCACTAATATGGAAATGGAAAATGAAAAAAATAAATATTACAAAGCCAAGCAACGTGTAGCGGAAATAAAGAAATTCTACACAAGCCTTATGTTTTATGTGGTTTTTATTTGCGCACTTGCCGGGCTAAATTATTACGTGAACGAACTTCGCCATCCCTGGTTTTTATGGGCTGCATTTGGATGGGGAATTGGAATTTTCTTTCAGGCCGTAAAGGCATTCAATTGGACACCATTTATGGGCAAAAATTGGGAAGAGAGAAAAATGAAGCAGTTTATGGATGAAGAAAAAAAGAGAAATAACAATAATTGGAACTAAGATGGACTATTCTGAAAATATGCAATGGAGAAAGGCACAACAAAGAGTCGAAACGCTAAAAGTATTTTATAGGCATTTGCTGATTTACATTGTTGTAAACATCGCTATATTTATTGTGCGCGGGCAAGTGTTGGAGTTTTTTCTGAATAAATCGCCCGATAAAAATTTTATTGAATGGATTGATTGGAATGTTTTGATTGTTCCGGTTTTTTGGGGTATTGGTTTGTTATTTCACGCAGCGAAAGCATTTCAGTATAAATTTAAGTTTATAAAAAACTGGGAAGAGAGACAATTGAAAAAATTTATTAAAGAAGACTAAAAGCAACGCTAAAATGGAAAACAGAAAAAGTCTTGCCTATTTAAGAGCAAAGAAGAAAGTGGAAACACTAAAAGGGTTTTATAGCCATTTGGTTGTCTATATTCTAGTGAATGCCGCAATTATTTTAGTCACTGCCAATGTCTTTAATGATAAAGCAATCGATTTTGCAGATTGGGGTCACTATGGGACCGCGTTTTTCTGGGGCTTTGGCATAGTATCGCACGCAATTTATGTTTTTTATATTATGAACATTGAGAACAATATTTTTAAACGCTGGGAAGAGAAAAAAATAAAGCAATTCTTGGAAGAAGACAATTTGTAATATCTATTTTCAACCATCAACCATCAACCATCAACCATCAACCATCAACCATCAACCATCAACCATCAACCATCAACCATCAACCATCAACCATCAACCAAAAAATGAACGCATTAATAATTGAAGATGAAAAACCATCAGCTCGCTATTTGCAACGTATGCTAGAAAGGCAGGATGTAAACGTAAACCAAATGCTGCACAGCGTTAGCGAAGCTGTGGAATGGTTTAATAATAATGAGCACCCGGACTTGATTTTTCTAGACATTCAGTTGAGCGACGGACTTTCCTTTGAAATTTTTGATACTGTTGAGGTTAAAAGTGCAATTATTTTCACCACCGCTTTTGACGAGTATGCACTTCAGGCTTTTAAACTGAACAGTATTGATTATTTGTTAAAGCCTATTGATGAAGAAGAGCTACAAGCCGCTGTTACAAAATATAAATCCTTCAAACCAAGCACGGAAAACCTTCAATTTAATTTTGAGGATATTAAAAAACTGCTCGTAAATCCTGTGGAGCGCGAATACAAAAAACGGTTCACTACAAAAATAGGGCAGCATATAAAAATCATTTCAATAGAGGAGATTGAGTGTTTCTATTCTGAAAATAAGGGAACATACGCGCATACTGTGGACGGCCGCGATTATCTTTTGGAAACTACTTTAGAGCAACTTGAGCAGGAGCTTTCACCAGAAACATTTTTTAGGATCAGCCGTAAATTCTATGTAAATATTAATTCAATAAAAGATATAATTTCGTATACAAATTCACGCCTTCAGTTGAAACTTAATAGCTTTAAGGAACAAGAAGTTATTGTAGCCCGCGAACGGGTTAAGGGTTTTAAACTTTGGTTGGAATAAGTTCACTCCTTCTTTTTAGAAGTTTCTATTCTGTTTTCCTGAAATGACGAAGGTAAAAGTTTTGGGATAAACTTTACTAAAAGAGGCAAAAGAACCGTGCCGCCGGGCAGCAGGAAAATAGTGAGCGACGGAATGGTTTTGCAAACATTCAGCAATTGTTCCCTTACTTTTAATTTTTCCTCGATTGATAAATCCCGTATAGTAGATTGACCTAAAAGCACCACTAATTCACCACTTTCTTCCAGCTCGCGCGTTAAGCGGTCTTTGTTCCGAATAATTAGAAGCTTTACTGTCGAGGCAGATTGCTTGTAAAACTGCTTCACAGGGTGTGAATATTCAAAGAGCAGTATTTTTTCGGTATATTTTTTCGAAAAAGAATTGAGCGCCAAAAGGCTATTTTGTAATGCTTCTTCCGAAAAATTAAGTGTGACTAATAATTGCTGCAAAAAGAGGTGTTCCACCTCGTCCATTTTTAGATCTTCCCAAACTGTAAGACAGCACAAATCCAGCAGATAGTGTTTTTCTAAAGATTCTTCGCTGTCTTTCAAATAGTTTAAGCCTTCCAAAAATGTGGCTCCTCCGCCATCGGTTTCATCCATAATGTATTGTGAGGAAGATTCAAAAAGTTCAATTAAGAGCGTGTCGTATTTGGTTTTATAATTTTTCGATTTTAATGTATAGAAACAACTTGTAAGTGCAGCAGTTTCCAATTGTTTATAATAATTTTTTGCCGAAGAGGGATCAATAAGCCACTGTTTATAGCCTAAGACATCCAAATAGAGGAGCGAATATGTTAAAAGTGAAACTGTGTTTTTCTTCAACAATGTATTTGCCTCCTGCAATCTGGTGGAAAAAATATGCTCTAAAGTATTTGATGGGCTCTGTGAAAGTGAAAACTTTTTAAAAAAACCGGCCTTCTTTCTTTCTAGATGTTCATAAAAAGATAAAATACTATCTACTGCCTCTTTGTTGCTGGCAGTTTCATTTTTTTTAAAAAACTGAAATAACAGTGCGTGAAGAAGATTTATTTTGGATAATTCTTCTTTGGTGAGCTTTAAGCTCCCTAAGGATTTTTTGGGCAAAACCGAAACTGAAACTCCATATATAAAGCCCGTTAGTCTAAGGTTGGTATAAAAAGCGTGATCGTCATTATAAGGTACTACAAGCTCATTCTTATCGAAGAGATTTAAAAATTTTAAGATCCAATCTGGTGCGGAGGGATTCATCGAATATTTTATTGACTACTTTTGAGCGCTCAAAGTTAATTTTTTTCGCATTAACTAAAGATTAACGATTTGGAAAAACCATAAGCATACATTAAGCGTAAGTATAAGCGAACAAGTAAAAATAAATAATATAAACCAACAAAAAAGATGAAAAAATCAAAACTTTTTACAGTAATCGGTGGAATGGGCGTAGCCGTACTATCGATATTTTTAATTTCCGCGGATCATATTGATGCGCCGTCAGTGGCCGGAACCAATGCGGATATAACCGACTTTTATGCCTTTCAGGGTGAGAACAGCGGAAATTTAGTTTTTGCCGCAAATGTACAAGGTCTTTTGGTTCCCGGACAACCTACTGAACAAGCTAAATTTGACGAAACAATATTAATTGAAATCAATATTGATAATAATAATGATCTTAAAGAAGATTTGGTCATTCAAGCAATTAGACGTGGTGATTCTATGTATTTCTTTGGTCCAACTGCCCCAGCAACGCAAGGTCTGGAAAGCACTATTGCAACTTCAACAAGAAGAAGTGTGAAAATTTCTACAAAAGATGATTTGCAAATAGGTGAAAAAGATGGAATGAAGTTTTTCGCCGGACCGCGCGAAGATCCTTTTTTCTTTGATTTTAACAAGTATAATGAAGTACTTGCTGGTAACGCTACCAGTTTTGACAATCCGGGCGAAGATACCTTTGCAGGTTCTAACGTTTTGAGCGTTGTGATTGAGGTTCCTAAATCTATGCTTCCCGGTGGAGTAGTGGGTGTAAATCCATTTGCTCCCAATACGCCAATCTACAATGTTTGGGTAGAAACTAAGAGAAAACAATAAAAATTGCTAACTATAAAACTTAAAAAGATGAAAAAATTAAAATATATAACCTTTCTTGTTGCTATGTCAACATCATTATTATTCGTACAATGTAAAGATGACGACGATAATGTAATAATTCAAGAAACTTGTACTGACGGCATTATGAACGGGGAAGAAACAGGAGTAGATTGCGGTGGAACTGTTTGTGAGCCTTGCGGCCAAGCACTAGATTTCAGCGGAAATTATATTCAGGAAGACCAAATGGGCCGTCCGGGTATAAATACCGTTTTTGGAACCGAAGGTTTTAAGGATGCCTTTAACGTAACTGTTCCTTCTGCAATGCAAGCTGCTTTTCAGATGAAATTTCAAGATAAATTACTTGCATTAAATCCTGGATATACAACAAATGCACTTCCCGGTGGTGGATTAGATGCTGCTACATTCACAACAGTACTTTCCAACGATGTGCTATGGGTAGCAAAAACAGGTATCACAACTTACTTTAACGGTACCGAAATATTGACAGGTAGAACCTTAAGCGATGATGTAATAGATGTATCATTATTATTGATTTTTGGAGGACCAATGGGTGATGAAAATCCTGGTTTGACCAGTGATGGCGTGCCAGCAAATGATGCTACTTTTTCTAGTAGCTTTCCATACTTGGCAGGACCGTTTTAATAAACCTAATTTAATATCAGAAAAGAGAACCGTCTGTGTTCTCTTTTTTGGTTTAAACAAATTTCTAAAAACCGCTACTAACTCAAAAAACAATAATTTATGAAAAATATCATCACAATAGTTGCTGTATTGGCTCTTCTTGGATGTCAGGAGAAAACTGAGAAAATTACCGATAGCAAAGACTACAATCAATATTTAATCACTACCAATACTCCTTCAAAAGATGCTATTGAAAAAGATATGCAATTTTGGCAGGAACGTTTCAATAATGATTCTACGCATTTGATGGAAATGAGCCGCTTATCTGGAGTACATGCTTCGCTTTTTGGAAGTACTGGCGATATTTCAGAATTGAAAACTTCTGAAACGTTTATAAAAAAATCACACGACATTGCAGCTAGAAATAAAGATAGCTATTTGCGCAGTCTGGCGCATAATTATATTTCACAACATCGCTTTAAGGAAGCTCAGGTTTTGCTGGACAGCGCATACGCTTATCCAGACAACCGCAAAGAAACCGAAATGATGCTTTTTGATGTTGCGATGGAATTGGGTGAATACAATCGGGCCGACGCACTTTTAGGAAAAATAAAAGATACCAAAGATTTCAATTATTTAATCCGCTTGGCAAAGTGGAGCGATCACAATGGCAACCTAGATGCTGCTATTAAATATTTGGAGCGGGCCAAGCAAATTGCCGAGGAGCGTGACAATAGGAGTCTGAAGTTATGGATTTACAGCAACATCGGTGATTTTTACGGGCACGCTGGCCGTCTTAAGGATTCCTATAACAGTTATTTAAAAACCTTGGAAATAGAGCCAGACAACCATTATGCGAAAAAGCAGATCGCTTGGATGGTTTATTCCTTTGAAAAAAATACAGAGGAGGCAAACCGAATTTTGGACTCGGTAATGGTAAACCACAAAGCGCCAGATTATCATCTCCTTAAAGCTGAAATGGCTGAATACAATGGTAATTCTTCGGAAGCAAAAAAACAGAATGATATGTTTCTAAAAGCCACTGAAAATATAAGTTATGGTGGAATGTACAATACGTATTTAATTAGCCTATATGCTGAAACCAAACCTGAAGAAGCATTGAAGCTAGCTTCAAAAGAAATAACCAATCGCGCCACTCCAGAAACCTATCAATTACTGGCCTATGCCCAGTTAAAAGCAGGCGATAAAGAAACTGCTCTAAAGACGATTGAGGATTATGTAGTTGGTAAAACCTCAGAACCGAAAGCACTTTTTCACTCAGCTTTAATCTATAAAGCAAACGGAATGGAAGATAAGGTAGCTGCCTTGAAAGAAGAATTGATGGGCGCTAGCTACGAATTAGGCCTGGTAAAAGCAAAAGAAATTGAAAAATTATAGTTTTTAGAAAACCAAGTTTAGGTTTTCTACGTAAATATAGATGAGGTTGGTTATCTATCAAGAGATTGGTAGATTTTACAAAGCCGGTTAATCCCGGTTTTTCAGAGTTTTTTTGTTAGTTAAGGCGTCCGTCATTTTTGACGGGCGCTTTTTGTATTATATAGGACAACCCCCAATGTTCTAGTTTTTGGAGCATTCAGCTATATTGCGAAGTAACTTCTACTGATAAAAAAAACCTGTACAATCAAGTACAGGTTTTTTGTTCACTATAATTTTTTGTTTTAAATGGTTATCATTCCTAAAGTATATAGTTGCGATAGTGTTGGTGCCTCGCTTCCACCTTCAGGCTCCAGAGTGATCCCGAAAGCCTCTGGATCTGGAAAGTTCACGAACTTGTATATACCTTCACCCATTTCGTTTTCAGCAGAAATTAAACCTACGCTAGTGGGTGTGAGTGGATCCATTTTTAAAGACCATACTTGGTATACTTTGCCACGCGGTGGTGCGGGGAGTCCTTTTGTGTCTATATAAGCTACGTTGTCCTTTTTATTGAGATATACTTTTGCGAAAGCTTCAGGAGCTACAGCTTGGTTACCAGGTAGGGTATAAGCTTGGTAATCTTTTGACCTTAAAACTTCAAGTACTTCGGTATTTTCAGCTAACTGGCTTTCAACTTTTACTTTTTCTTCGCGCAGTACAGTATTTTCAGTAGTGGTTACTTGAATAGATTCATTTAAATCGTTAGTCTGTTTCAACATCCACATAATACCACCCATAAAGAGAATAGCTGCGGCCCAACCAATTATTGCTGGCAAGTTGAGCGATCGCACCTTAGTATCTTCACTAGTATTTATATTTCTGATGGCATTTAAAATTGCCGTCCAGCTCATTGCTTGAACTGGTGGGGCAACCGTTTCAGCTAAGTGCAGTAACGATTCTTCAATAAGCTCTACTTCGCGCCTCACTTCTGGAAACGTTTGGATGGCTTCTTGTACTTCTAATGCTTCATCTTCGGGCAATGCGCCACAGACGTACATTTCTAATTTTCCTGATGCTATTAGTTCTTCGGGGTTCATAATTTTTTATCCTAAGACCATTACCCGTAATTCATTTATACAGGTACGGCTTCTTGTTTTTATTGTTCCTAATGGTATTTCCAATGTTTTTGATGCTTCTGCCTGTGTGTAACCCTTAAAATATAGAAGGTCTATTATTTTAATACAAGCAGGTTTGAGCGCGTCAACAAACTTTTTTATGCCAATGGCATTGGTCTTTCTGTTTAAACTATCTGAGGATGATAATATATCTACGAAGTTTGTGGTACTTAGGTTTTTTCTGGAGTTTTTAAAAGCTTTAGATCGTGTTTCATCAATGGCAGCGTTGCGGGCAATGTTTAAAAGCCACGTAAAGAATCTACCTTTATTTACAGAATAGGAACTTGCATTGTTCCAAACTTTTATAAAAACATCCTGTAAGAGTTCTTCTGCGGTTTTTTCATCTAAAACGATACTATAAATTATACCATAAATAGCTTCGCTATACATTGTATATAAGCGGGAGAAAGCTTTTTCGTTCCCGTTCTGCATCTCTATAATGAGATCATTGGGTTGTTCCATAGAGCTGTTAGTTTTTTGGAAGTAAATGTAAGGAAATTATTAGTTTAGTTGTGAAACGAAAATATTGAGATAGGATTAATATTTATTTAAGCTCTGTAAGTATGTTAAATTTTGATTCAAATTTAAGAAAAAGTTGTGAAAATATTATTTTTTGATAGCTTTACAAAAACTTAACCGACTTAAAACTATTATTAATCTAAATAAATCAAACAAATGAAAAAAGTTACCCGGAGTTTATTCCTGGCCCTGTTATGTGTTTTTTCCAGCACATTGTTTGCGCAAAACTTTTCAGAAGGAATCAACCAGCAGTTGAGTCATTTTGTAGAGCAAAATGAATTATTACCACAAGATGTGCAATGGCAAGTTACGAGTGAAACCGTTAGTACAATTAGCGGAGTTCATCACGTTTATTACAGACAATTATTAAATGATATTGAAATCTACGGAACTGAATCAAGCATTCACTTCTTGAACAATGGGAATGTAATTTCCAAAGACAGTAAATTCATAAAAAATACTGTTCAAAAGTTAAAAGGTTCAAGTTCACCAGCGCTTACGGCAGCACAAGCTGTTCAGGCGGCGGCAGCACAATTGGGCTATTCTGTAAATGGGTCACTATCAATCATAGAGGGTGCCCGTGGAGTTGACAGAAAAACATTATTGGGTAACGGTGGAATCTCACTAAGCCCCATTCCTGCGCGATTGATTTACGCTATTACTGAAAGTAATGATTTGGTTCTAACTTGGGACATTTCAATACAGGAAAAAAGTCAGCAAGATTGGTGGAGCTTAAGAGTTGATGCAACTTCAGGAGAAATTGTAAACAAAGTAAACTGGATGGTAAGTTGTGCTATGCATCACGACCATAGTAATGATGTGAAAGAGTTGAACTTCAACTCTAATTTATATGACATCCCAAATTACAACGCACTTGTTGAAGAAGCTGGTGGTTGTGTAGAATGCTATGAGGTATTTGCATTGCCGCTTGAAAGTCCATACTATGGCGCTCGTACAATTGTAATCGACCCCGCAGATGCCACGGCCTCTCCCTTTGGATGGCACGATACTAACGGCGCTGCTGGCGCAGAGTTTACAGTTACTCGTGGTAACAACGCAAACGCTTATGAGGATGGAAATAACCCAGGTTATCAACCAGATGCCGGTTCTAACTTAGATTTTGTTGGTTATCCTTTCAGTCAAATTTATACAAACGGAAATCAATACGAAGACGCCGCGATTACAAACCTTTTTTATATGAATAACGTTTTTCATGATATCATGTATCAATATGGTTTTGATGAAGCGGGCGGTAATTTTCAAGAAAATAACTACGGAAACGGTGGTGCTGGTAGTGATTCTGTAGATGCTGAGGCACAAGATGGTTCAGGAACTTGCAATGCAAACTTTGGAACTCCACCAGATGGTGGTAATCCAAGAATGCAAATGTACATCTGTAACGACAAAGATGGCGATTTTGATAACTTAGTGATAATACATGAATATGGTCACGGTATTTCAAACCGCCTTACTGGTGGCCCTGCACAAGCAGGATGCTTGGGGAATCAAGAACAGATGGGTGAAGGATGGAGTGACTTTTACGGGGTTTTGCTAACTATTGAGCCAGGTGATTTGGGAACAGACCCTAGAGCGGTTGGAACTTATCTTTTTGGTCAAGGCCAAGGTGGTGGAGGTATTCGTGATTATCCATATAGTACAGATATGGGTGTGAATCCACAAACTTATGATTTCATAAAAACAGCTGCTGTGCCCCACGGTGTAGGTTCTGTTTGGTCACAAATGCTTTGGGAAGTGACTTGGTCTCTAATAGACGCACACGGTTTTGATGCTGATGTTTATAGTTTCACAGGAGATGTAAACCAAGATGCTGGAAATATCCAAGCATTGGCACTGGTTACCGAAGGAATGAAACTTCAGCCTTGTAGCCCAGGATTTGTTGATGGTAGAGATGCAATTTTAGCTGCTGATCAAGCTATTTACGGTGGTGCAAATGAGTGCTTGATTTGGGATGCATTTGCAAAAAGAGGGTTAGGCTTTAGTGCTAGTCAAGGATCTTCAAACAGTAGAGGTGACGGAACACAAGCATTCGACACTCCTTCGCAAACAGCTACTTTATCTGTTTTGGAAGAAGTATGTGCTTCTTCTGAAGTTCTTACAGATTTAAGTGGTGGAACTCCAAGCGGAGGTACCTACAGTGGGCCTGGTGTTACCGATAATGGTAATGGATCTACATTTACATTCGATCCCGCCGCAGCTGGTATAGGTGTTCACACAGTTACTTATGATGTGCCATCTGGACCTTGTTCTATAGCTTCAACTGCATCAGATACTATTGAAGTATTAGCAGTTCCTAATGGACCAACTACTACAGGAGTATTAGATTTCTGTGTTGGTGGACCAGTAACTGTAACAGCTACTCTAAACGATCCTAGCAACATAATAAGATGGTTTGACGCTCCAACAGGAGGTAATTTCCTTTTTGAAGGAACTTCATATACGTTTACACCCACTGGAACGATTGATGTTTATGCACAGGAAAGTGCTCCTGGGCCATTATCACAACTGGTTGTTTCAGAAATAAATTTAGAAACACCCGATAGATTAGAAATTCAGAATGTGGGAGTAGCTACAGATTATACTGGCTATAAAGTTGCGGTAAGTGATACTCCTTATGCGAATATAAATACGGTTAACTCAATAGTTAAAACATTGGGCAATATGACCGCAAACTCCGTTATGGATTGGAATGATGATGGTGGTTCTGGATTTTGGGGAAATAACTTGTTCTGGGATAATGCCGGATCAGGATGGATTTTAATAATCGACCCAACTGGAAACGTAGTTGACTCTGTATTTTGGAATTATACGGCTTCAGAAATAGCTGGATTCAATGTTACTATAAGTGGTTTCAATATTACAGCTTCAGATCTTGATTGGACAGGAATCGGCGCTTCATTAACAAATGAATGTAGTTCAGGTTCTTTCAGGAGAGTTGGAGATACCGACGCTGCTGCAGATTGGTCTGGAACATGCGAAACTGCAGATTTTGGCACACCAAATAGCGATATTAACTTGGGTACTCCTGGCTGTGCCGGTGAGCGTACGTTGACGGAAGTTATCGCAGAAACTGAAGACCCTGTAATTACTTGTCCAGCTAATGTTTTTGTTCAAGTGCCATTAGGACAGCAATACACATTGCCAGACTATACAGGCGATGCATCAGCAACTGATAACTGTCCAGATCCTGCAATTACTCAAAATCCGGCTGTAGGAACCATGGTAGGCCCTGGTGTTACAACTATGACTATGACTGCAACTGACGGTGCAGGCAATGACGACACCTGTACGTTTACTGTAACTGTTGAAGAGGTTTTAGGTATTGGCGATAATGAATTTTACAACAACATTTTATTATATCCAAACCCAACAACTGGAATGCTTACGTTGTTAAATAAAACTACAGTGCAGCTTAATAGTGCTGTTGTAACAGATGTAAAAGGTAGAGTTATTAAAACAATTGACTTAACAGGAGCAGGAATTGAAACCAATTTCTCATTGGAAAGTCTTGCAACAGGAATGTATTTTGTAAAAATTAATGCAGAAGACACAAGTATTGTAAAACGCATTGTGAAGCAATAAATCTTGAAACTTAAATTTTGAAAGACCCGCGTCAATTTATTTGGCGCGGGTTTTTTCATAGCATCCTTTTCAATAACTTTGACAGATGAAAAAAATTTTATTCTTTGCGGGAAGCAACAGCAGCAAATCTATTAACCACAAACTTGTGAGCTTTGCAGCTTCTCAAATTGCTGGCCACACTGTTGAGGTTATTAAATTAACAGATTACCAACTTCCAATGTATGGGGAAGATATTGAAAAAGAAAAAAGCTACTCCGTTGATTTAAGAATGCTTAATAATAAAATAAAAGAAGCTGATGCACTAGTTATTTCCGTAAACGAGCACAATGGAATGGTTTCAGCATATTTCAAAAACACCATTGATTGGTTATCCAGGTTAGACCGTAATTTTCTCGAAGGAAAAAAAGTATTATTGATGAGCACTTCAAACGGAAAACGTGGCGCTGCCTCTGCTTTGGAATATACTAAAAGCGTTCTTCCCAGATTCGGTGCTACCATAGTTGAAAGTTTCAGTTTCCCTTCTTATTCAGAGAACTTTTCCGAAGAAACCAATTCAATCTCAAATGAGGTTCTGCTTATGGGATTCACAGATGTTATTCAAAACTTTGTGCACCAACTTGAACAATAATGCGCACCGTAAAGAAATATTCTTTTTCTTTAAATGAAGATGCTAAAACACGTTTGCTTCTTTGGGCACAACAGTTTGAAGAAGTGGTATGGCTGGATAGCAACAATTATGCTCAAAAGCACGAAACCTATCAGGCAATACTCGCGGTACAAGCTTTTACGGCTCTAAAAACCGATGCCCACAACGCCTTTGATAAATTGAAGGAATACCAAACCACTACAGCCGATTGGATTTTTGGGTATCTTTCCTACGATCTTAAAAACGATGTAGAACAGCAACAATCCAAAAATTTAGATGGTTTAGGTTTTCCCGATCTCTACTTTTTTCAACCTCAAAAATTGTTTCTATTTTCTGAAGATTTTGTTGAAGTTCAATATTTAAATATGGTGGCGGATGAAATGGATACCGATTTGCAATCGATTTCTGAAATGTTTCAGCAAGAACAGGAAACTTCAAAAGCTGTAAACATAAGCCTCCGCACTTCAAAAAACAGCTACATTCAAAAGGTAAATGAAGTACTTGAACACGTTAAGCGTGGTGATATCTACGAAGTAAACATCTGTCAAGAATTTTACTCCGAAACTGCACTGATTAATCCTTTGGAAGTCTTTCTTCAGCTTAACAAAATTTCAAAACCTCCTTTTTCAGTTTTCCTAAAATTAAATGATCTTTTTGCACTTTCAGCTTCGCCGGAGCGCTATCTCAAAAAAAATGGAAAGACTCTAATTTCCCAACCTATAAAAGGAACTGCAAAACGTTCGGAAAATAAAGGTGAAGATCTTAAAATGGCACAGCGATTGGCCAAAGACCCGAAAGAGCGTAGCGAAAATATAATGATTACAGATTTAGTTCGTAACGACCTTTCCCGTATTGCAGAAAAAGGAAGCGTTGCGGTGGAAGAACTTTGCGCAATTTATACTTTTGAACAGGTGCATCAAATGATTTCCACGGTTACTTGTACCGTTCCTGATTCTATTTCGAGTGTTGAGATTTTGAGAAATACGTTTCCAATGGGTAGCATGACAGGGGCTCCAAAAATCTCGGCAATGCAAATCATTGAAGAAACAGAAGATGCCAAACGTGGACTTTACAGTGGTACTATAGGTTATTTTTCTCCTTCAGGAGATTTTGATTTCAATGTGGTTATCAGAAGTATTCTTTATAATTCTTCTAAAAAATATTTAAGTTTTTCTGTAGGCAGCGCTATTACCATAAATTCTATTCCTGAAAAAGAATACGAGGAGTGTTTGTTAAAAGCAAAGGCTATGCGGCAGGTATTAAATGTTACGTTATAAGTTTCTAGATTTATAAATCTATTTTATTAGCCATTGAACTTATAAACATAATTTATTAGTCTTTAGGCTTATAAATGTATTTTATTAGCTTTTAAGCTAATAAATTTATATATTTGAATAAAATTATAATCAATGAATTATTCTGTTATTTCTGGAGATATTGTTTCGTCAACAAGTTTAAACGTTGAAGACAGCAAATTTGTTGAAGAAAGCTTAAAAACCTTACTTCAAGATTTAAAGAGAGAATTCAATGTTTATGGCCGCATTATAAAAGGAGATTATTTGGAATGTGTTGTTCCCAACCCTAGTGAGGGTCTGCAAGTGGCATTGGCCATTAAAAGTTTTGTGAAGGCAATTCCTATAGACATCAAGAAATATACAAAAGATGATAATCGGCTAAAACAATTCAGAATCCACGGAATAAGACTCGCAATTGGCTATGGCGAACTAAGCCGTTACAATCCCGAAGAAGGTGTAATAGACGGTGAAGCTATTTATTTTGCAGGTCGTGAAATTAGTGGTGAAACTACTTACAACAAAGAAAGGATCGTAATTAAGAATACGCTCTTTTTTGCTTCTAAAAACGAGGATTTAAATAAAAATATCCAACCTTTACTTGCGCTGCTAGATGTTTTATTGAGTAAAGCAACCTCAAGACAGTGCGAAGTTTTATATTTAAAATTGATGAATAATCAAGAGGAAGAAATAGCCAAGCAGCTAGGCATTGGTCAATCTGCCGTCAACCAGCATTCCACAAGTGTAGGCTGGAACGCCATTGATGAAGCCGTAAACTATTTTAAAACGATGATTTCAAAGTAGAAACTATGGGATTAAAGGAATTAGTACTGCTCCAATTTATTGCACATTTATGTTTGGATTACTTTTTTCAAACAGATAAACTGGCAAAGCAGAAAAATACAATCGGTTTTAAAAGTTCTTTTTTATATTGGCACGGATTGGCGTGTTTTGCTTTAGCGTGGTTGTTTTCTTTGCAACTAAGTTTCGCCTTTGCAGCAGCAATAATTGCAATAACTCACTTTTTAATAGACGGTTTTAAGCGTTATCTAAATAATAGCAAGAATTTTGGTCGATACGCTTTTTTTATAGATCAAGCTGCGCACTTGGCCATTCTAACATTGGTAGTTATTTTATATGAAAGATGGAACGGTATAAATCTATCAGTGGACGTATCTATAAATTTCAAATACTTACTTATAGTAACAGGATATTTAGTGTGCTTAAAACCTGCAAATATCTTTATAAGAGAAGTTTTTAAAGTTACCGAAATACAAGTAAGTAGCGATAATGAAATGCCCAATGCTGGAAAGGTTATCGGCGTTTTGGAACGCATTTTAACACTCACATTAATTATAGTTTTGCAATATTCAGCCGTAGGTTTTTTGATTGCCGCAAAATCAATATTGCGCTACGGGAACAACGAAACCTTAAAAACAGAATATGTGCTTATTGGCACAATGCTCAGTTTCGGAATTGCCGTAATTGCTGGAATAATTATTAACTTCTTCTAAATTAAAATGAAGTTACAAGCTCTCTTCGAAAAAAATATAAAAATAAATTTCCCTTTCTTAATTGGGGAAAAACTACTCATTGCTTGCAGCGGGGGTCTGGACAGCGTTGTTTTAACTCATTTAATGAAGCAATTGGAATGCGAGATTGCTTTGGCGCACTGCAATTTTTCGCTCCGCGGAAAAGAAAGCGATGGCGATGAAATGTTTGTAATCGGTTTGGCAAAAAGCTTAGAAATCCCTGTTTTTGCTGAAACTTTTGATACCAAAAAATTTGCCGAAGAACATAAAATTTCAACGCAAATGGCGGCACGCGACTTGCGCTACAATTGGTTTGCTGAAATTTTAAAGGATTTTAAATACGACTATTTATTGACCGCCCATCACTTGGATGACGATTTGGAAACCTTTTTCATAAACCTTACCCGAGGTACAGGATTGAACGGACTTACAGGAATTCCGAAGGAAAACAACAAAATAATCAGACCGCTTTTAAAATTTTCAAGACAGGAAATTTTGCAATATGCTGAAACAAATAATTTTAAATGGCGCGAAGACAGCAGCAACCAAAAGACAGATTATCTTCGGAATAAACTGCGGTTAGAAGTATTGCCGAAATTTAAGGAAACCAACGAATCTATTCTTAAAAACTTTCAAAAAACCCAGCAAAACCTACAAGCTTCACAAAATCTCATTGATGATTATATGGGATTGGTTTTCAAGCTTGTTATTTCCGGAGGTTCTAATTCTTATAAAATCAACATACAAAAACTCAAAGAATTACCCAACACAGATGCCTTGCTCTATGAATTATTGCACGGTTTCGGCTTTACGGAATGGGACGATGTTTCAAATTTGCTAGATGCACAAACTGGTAAAATGGTTTTTTCAAAAACACATCAACTTTTAAAGAATCGAGATGAATTAATTTTGACAGAAATTTCAGATGAGAATATTTCCGAAGAATTTTTAGTTCCAAAAACGGGAATAACTTCACCAATTAATTTGAAAATAGAAACTTCAAAATACATTGGCGAAACCGAAAAAAATTTAATTTACATTGCTTCGGAAAAATTAAAATTTCCTTTAAAACTGAGAAAGTGGAGGAGTGGCGATAGTTTTCAACCTTTCGGGATGAAAGGAAAAAAGAAGCTGAGTAAATTCTTTAAAGACGAAAAAATTCCTTTAACCGAAAAAGAAAAAATCTGGCTACTATTAATTGACGATCAAGTAGTTTGGGTAATCGGTCACCGAATGGACGACCGTTTCAAAGTAACCGAAAATACATCTGAAATACTAAAAATATCATATTTAAAAAATAATTAAAACTAAAAAATGAGAGCATTAAGGATATTAGCAATTATATTATTTATAAGTTTCGTTTCATTTGCGCAAGATGAAAACTTTGTAAAAGAAAATTATAATAAAACCGAAACCACAATCACGATGCGTGATGGCGTGAAACTTTTTACCGTAATCTATTCGCCAAAAGATACTTCAAAAAAGTATCCAATACTTTTTCAAAGAACTCCCTACAGTTGTGCACCTTATGGCGAAGATCAATTTCGTTCCAAAATTTCGCCCAATGAATTTTTAATGAAGGAAGGTAATATTGTAGTTTACCAAGATGTGCGTGGTCGCTGGATGAGTGAGGGCGTTTATGATAATATGCGCGCTTACATCCCGAATAAAACGGGAACCCAATTTGACGAAGCCAGCGATACTTATGATAGTATTGATTGGATGATAAAAAACATTGCCAACAATAACGGAAATGTAGGAACTTGGGGCATTAGCTACCCAGGTTTTTATGCAACATATTCATTATTAGATTCGCATCCGGCATTAAAGGCTGTTTCACCACAAGCGGCAATTGGCGATTTCTTTTTTGATGATTTTCATCACAATGGTGCTTATTTATTGAGTTATTGGCGCATAACACCATTATTTGGTCACGAAAAAACAGAACCTACAGATAAACCGTGGTTTAATTTTCCTGAGTTGGGAACTAAAGACCAATATCAATTTTTCTTAGACGCTGGACCGTTGAGCAATCTTGATACATATTATAAGGAAGATAACGTATTTTGGCAACAATTAAAAGACCATCCAAATTATGATGAATTCTGGCAATCGCGCGGAATTATTCAGCATTTAAAAGATATAAAACCTGCCGTAATGTTTGTAGGTGGCCTTTTTGATGCCGAAGATCTTTATGGGCCTTTCAACGCATATCAAGCAGTAGAAAAGAACAGTACAAATTACAATACTATTGTTTTCGGCCCTTGGAGCCACGGCGATTGGGCACGCCCAACTAAAAGGCAGGCTATTGGAAATATATATTTTGGTGATAATATTTCAATCGATTATCAACGTGATGTTGAAACGAAATTTTTCAACCGTTTCTTAAAAGAAAATGGAAATGAAGATACCACTTTGCCAGAAGCGTATATGTTTGAAACTGGAACCAATCAATGGAAATCTTATACGCAATGGCCACCACAAAACACCGAAAAGAAGGCGTTTTTTCTTCAAAGTAACCAGCGTTTGAATGACAAAGAAGAAAAAAGCAGTTCGTTTGAAGAATTCGTAAGCGACCCTAAAAAGCCAGTGCCTTATTCCGAAGATATAAAAATGGTTTTCACACCTAGAAAATATATGACGGACGATCAACGTTTCGCCGCGCGCCGTCCAGATGTATTGGTTTTTGAAACTCCAGTTTTGACTGAAGATATTACAATGACGGGATCAATTCTTGCAAAACTAATGGTCTCAACCACTGGAACAGATGCAGATTGGATTGTAAAAGTGATTGATGTTTTTCCTCCCGATGCCGAAGATTATCCAGAAACACAGGAATACTTAAAGATGAGTAATTATTTTATGATGGTAAGAAGTGAAGTAATGCGCGGACGTTTCAGAAATAGTTTTAGTAATCCCGAGCCTTTTATTCCGAACGAAAAAACAGCGGTTAATATAACCCTTCAAGATGTAAACCATACTTTTAAAAAAGGACACAAAATTCAAATTCAAGTGCAAAGTACTTGGTTTCCTTTAATAGATTTAAACCCACAAACCTTTATTCCAAATATATTTAAAGCCAAAGAGGAAGATTTCAAAAAGCAAACGCACAAAGTTTATAATGATTCCTCAATAGAATTTACAGTACTAAAAAACTGAAATAGCTATAAAAAAAGAATCCCGACCAATGGTCGGGATTCCTTAACAAACCTAACTTAGTAAACTTTAAAGTGCACTAAGAATATTTTCTATCCCCACAAAAAATATTGCTTTGTGCATTATCCACTAATTCTATGATTCAAATATAAGGCAGGGAATCAATTTATACTATACGTACTTACACGTATATTTTAGTGATTAAAATCATTTTGAATTGAAAACAATAATAGTAACTTTCCAATTATGAAAATACCAAAGAAAATCGCCATTCTAACAAGTGGGGGAGATGCCCCAGGAATGAACGCCGCAATAAGAGCCGTTGTTCGGGCTTGTACGTATTATAACTTGGAATCTGTTGGGATTTATCGTGGTTTTGAAGGTTTAATTGAGGGTGATTTTAAGGAACTTGACGCGCGTTCGGTAAAAAATATAATCAACCGTGGCGGTACATTTCTGAAATCTTCCCGTTCCGAGGAATTCAGGACAGAGGAAGGAAGAAAAAAAGCTTTCAACAATCTGCAAAATGAAAACATAGATGCCTTAGTGGTTATTGGCGGTGATGGTACTTTTGCAGGAGCTTCTGTTTTTATAAAAGAATTTAATTTTCCAATTGTTGGTCTTCCCGGTACAATAGATAATGATATTAACGGAACAGATTATACCATTGGGTATGACACTGCATTAAATACTGTAGTTGAAGCGATTGATAAAATTCGTGATACTGCAAATTCACACAACCGTCTTTTTTTGGTTGAAGTAATGGGTCGCGACGCGGGAGATATTGCGTTGAACGCAGGTATTGGCGCTGGAGCAGAGGAAATTTTGATCCCCGAACAGAATATGGGGCGTGAACGCTTGCTGGAATCTTTAAGCCGAAGTAAAAAATCTGGAAAAACTTCAAGTATAGTAGTTGTTTCCGAAGGAGATCAAATAGGAAAAAATATCTTTGGACTGGCTAAATATATAGAAGAAAATTTAAAGGAATATGAAGTAAAAGTTACAGTACTCGGGCACATTCAGCGCGGCGGCTCGCCAAGTTGTTACGATCGCGTGCTTGCAAGCCGTTTGGGCGTTGGCGCAGTAGATGCACTTTTGCGTGGGGAAACAAATGTTATGATTGGAATTATTCACAACAAAGTTACCTCAGTTCCATTTTCAGAGGCGATAAAAGGTAACAATGAAATTGACGAAGATTTAATTCGCGTGGCAGATATCATTTCGATTTAAGGGATGCTTGATGACAGAGGGCGGATGGCCGTTGAAAAATAAAAGTTTAAGCAATAACATCATTGAATTAGTTATAACTGCGATGCAAACGATTAACATTTAACAAATAACGATTAACAGAAAAGGAATGATAAAAATAGGAATTAACGGTTTTGGCCGAATAGGGCGTTTAGCCTTCAGAATAGCTTCACTTAGAAAAGATATTGAAATTGTCGCAGTAAACGATTTGTTAGATGTGGACCATCTTGCTTACTTATTGAAATATGATTCTGTTCACGGAAAATATCCCGGAAAAGTGGAAGTGAAAAACGGAAATTTAATGGTTGATGGAACTAAAATTCGAGTTACTTCAGAAAAAAATCCCGAAAATTTAAAGTGGGATGAAGTTGGCGCAACCATTATTATAGATTGCACCGGAATTTTTAAAGACATTGATTCAGCTTCGGCACATTTAAAAGCTGGAGCTAAAAAAGTTGTGCTTTCCGCACCTTCAAAAACGGCTCCAATGTTTGTGATGGGTGTAAACCACAAAGATGTAAAAGCGACCGATACAATTATTTCAAACGCTTCGTGCACCACAAATTGTCTAGCGCCAATGGCAAAAATAATAAATGACGAATACGGAATTGTTGAAGCTTTAATGACCACAATACATTCTGTCACGGCCACACAATCCACTGTAGACCAGCCTTCAAAGAAAAATTATCGCTTGGGAAGAAGTGCATTGAGCAACATAATTCCAACAACCACAGGCGCAGCCGTTGCGGTAACGAAAGTAATTCCAGAGTTAAAAGGAAAAATCACAGGAATGGCTTTTCGGGTGCCAACTACAGATGTTTCGGTAGTAGATTTAACGGTTCGCATTAAAAAACCAGCTACTTATGAAGAAATTAAAGCACTTTTCAAAAGAGCTTCTGAAAACGAATATCACGGAATCGTAAACTATACCGAAGATGAAGTTGTTTCACAAGATTTCGTTTCAGACCCGCACATTTGTACCTTTGATGCCAACGCTGGCATTGCACTTAATGATAATTTCTTTAAGTTAGTGGCTTGGTACGATAACGAATACGGCTATTCCGCAAAACTTGTAGATCTCGCCGCTCACGTTGCAACTTTATAAATTATGACCCTAATAACCGACGGCGGTTCTACAAAATGCGATTGGGTATTGCTGGATAATAGCGGCAATGTGGTTTTTAAAACCGCTACTTCCGGGTTAAATCCTACAGTAGTCCCGAAAGAGGAATTGTTGCTTCGCATTACTTCAAACGAAGAATTAAAAAATGTTTTTGAAAAGATTGAAGTCCTCGATTTTTATGGCGCCGGCTGTGGCACGATTACGCCACGAAGTATTTTAAAAGAAGTTTTGGAAGAACTGTTTCCACAGGCAAAAGTTAGCGTTTCAGAAGATTTGTCGGCCGCTGTTTTTTCAGTAACCGCTGAAGCTGGAATAGTTTGTATTCTGGGAACGGGTAGCAACAGTTGCTATTTTGATGGCACTGAGATTCACGCTCCAATCCCCGCTCTAGGTTATATTTTGATGGATGAGGCTAGTGGAAATTACTTCGGAAAAAGATTGATTCGCGATTATTTTTACAACCAAATGCCAGCAGAAATTGCTGCGGAATTTAAGAGTCGTTTTAATTTGGAAGCAGACGAGATAAAAATGAATCTCTACAAAAAACCCAATCCCAACGCATATTTGGCGTCATTTGCGCAATTCATATTTACACAGCAAGAAATAAACCCATACTTTTACGCGCTGATTAAAGAAGGCATTTCAAATTTTATTGAATGTCGCATTCTTTGTTACGAAAAAGCCCGCGAAGTTCCAGTCCATTTTATTGGAAGCATCGCGCATTTTTCGGAAAAAATTATAAAAGAATGTTTTGCAGAACATAATCTTGAACTTGGCAATATCGTCCAAAGACCAATTGATGGACTAATTGATTATTATAAAAACAGCATTCAAAAATCATAAATCTAAAATCATCAATCGGAAATTAAAAATGTCTTTACCTAAAATAAATCCTACAAAAACTGAAGCTTGGAAAGCGCTTGAAAAGCATTTTCAGGAAATAGAAGAGCGTGAATTGCAAGATTTTTTTTCGGAAGATGGGGATCGTGCTGAACGCCTTAAGATTGAATGGCAAGATTTTTATTTAGATTATTCGAAGAACAGAATAACTGATGAAACCATTTCACTTTTACTGAAACTTGCTGAAGAAGTAAAGCTGAAAGAAGCTATAAACCAGCAATTTTCGGGAGATAAAATAAATGAGACCGAAGACAGAGCTGTACTTCACACCGCGCTGCGTGATTTCGATACTATGAAAGCTGAAGTGAAAGCTACACTTCAAAAAATGAAGTCTTTTTCCGAAGAAATAATCAACGGAAATCATAAAGGTTTTACCGGAAAGGCGATTACAGACATTGTAAATATAGGCATTGGCGGAAGTCATTTAGGGCCGGAAATGGTTACGGAAGCACTTCAGTTTTATAAAAATCATTTAAAAATACATTTTGTAGCGAATATTGATGGCGATGCGGTTACGGAAATCCTAAATAAACTGAATCCGGAAACAACACTTTTCATTATTGTGTCAAAAAGTTTCACAACGCAGGAAACCATTGCAAACGCTGTAGTAATAAAAGATTGGTTTTTAAAATATGCTTTAAGAACTGATATAAAAAATCATTTTGTAGCTGTTTCCGTAAACGAGGGTGGTGCAAAAGATTTTGGCATTTCTGAAGAAAATATTTTCCCAATGCAAAATTGGGTTGGCGGCAGGTTTTCGCTTTGGAGCTCCGTTGGCCTTTCCATTTGCTGTGCTGTAGGTTTCAATAATTTTGAAGCTATGCTGAAAGGCGCATTTGAGATGGATAATCATTTCAAAAAAGAAAATTTTGGAAATAATATTCCAGTTGTACTTGCTTTAATTTCAATTTGGTACAACAATTTTTTTAAAGCGGAAAGTGAAGCGGTTGTTGCATATTCGCAATATTTGAACAAATTGGTTCCGTACCTCCAACAAGCTGTGATGGAAAGCAACGGAAAAAGTGTTGATAGAAGCGGAGAAAAAATAGCGTACCAAACCGGGACAATAGTTTGGGGAAATGTGGGAAGCAATTCGCAGCATGCCTATTTTCAACTTTTACATCAAGGCACGAAGTTGATTCCAACAGATTTTATTGGTTTTAGTGAGTCTTTGCACGGGAATGTTGAGAACCATAATATTTTAATCGCAAATTTTTTCGCGCAAACTGAAGCTTTGTGGGAAGGAACACACAACAAAAGCGTAGAGAATGCTTTTAAATTATTCGAGGGTTATAAACCTACCAATACGCTTTTAATTAAAAAATTAACTCCAAAAAATTTAGGCAGCCTTATCGCTTTATACGAACACAAACTTTTTGTTCAAGGAATTATTTGGAATATTTTCAGTTACGATCAATGGGGCGTAGAACTGGGAAAAACTGTTGCAAAAGGCACGCTAAATGCCATTGAAAATAATGATATTTCGAATTTGAAAAATGATTCAACCAAAAATTTGATCAAGCAGGTTTCTCTTTTCCAAAAATAAATAAATGAACACCATTCACTTTTTCAATTTTTTTTATTCAGTTTACATTACTTGAATAAATTAGTTTGTAAACAAATAGAAATTATTCAATATATTAGCAATTTTTCAAACATTCCGAAGCTACATAAAAACTAAGCTTAACATTTATTTCTGTGCTTTAAAAACTTATAAATATATGAAAAACAATACTTCAGCTATGTTAAAAAAATATTTTATAATTGCCTTTTTCACTCTTTCTTTTATAAAAATATCAGCACAACAATCAAAAAATAATTTAGTTTGTGTACCAGAAACAGCTCCATATACAACTTCTTTTGATTCCGGTGGAACTTTGGAAGAATGTTGGTCAAAAATTACCACTGGAACTGATGTTGATATAGTTCCGCAGCAAATAATACAAATTGGTGGAGGTGGAACAGACTATTCAATTTATCCGGCTTCTGGCAGCCATTTTGTTCGTTATAAAAATTTGTATGATCAATTAAACAATCCTCCGGATGATATGTATCTCATTTCACCTGAAATCGCTGATATAGATACCCAAAAAAGGATAAAATTTAAATTGATATCCCGTGTGGTTGCACCTTCTGGCTATTACAATATGGCGAGCCTGCATATTGGTACAATGACCGACCCATTAGATATCAGCACTTTCACATTAATTGAAACTCTTGCACCACCTAATATGAGTGAGCATATAGTGGATGGAAGACCCAATGCTCCTTGGAAAGAACATACTATTTATTTTAATGGTTATTCTGAAAACGACTCTTATATAGCTATTATTCATGGCGATGAATATTTTGGAAGTGAGATGTACTTAGATGATTTTTTATATGAAGAAATTCCAACATGTCCCGAACCATATTATCCCGAGGTAACAGATGTGCGTTATAATGAGGTAGATATTAAGTGGGAAACTTATGTAAATTCAAATCCTTCTTCTTGGGAAATAGAATATGGTCCAACTGGTTTTATTCCTGGTTCGGGAACAGTAGCTTTAGCAAATTCTTCTCCATTTACTATTACTAATTTAATGGATGATACGGATTATGATTTTTATATTCGTGCAAATTGCGGAGGAGCTTATAGCGAATGGTCCACAAAACAGATTTTTAAAACAAAATGCGCAGGATTTTCACCTGCTTATCTAGCAAATTTTGACAGTCAGTCTGAAGGAGTAATTGAAAGCTGCTGGACGGCTCTTATGCCAGAAATTGGTTCGAGCTATTGGGATGAAATTAATTTTATTAAAGTTGTAGATAATATTCCTCCGGGAACGGTTACGCCGGTTAGCACACCAAATTGCGTCTATTTATTTAATGAAACAAACCACCCAAACGGGAATGCAACTTCTGATCAAATTGTTTTGGTCTCCCCTAGATTGATAGGGCTTGACAATACTAAGAAAGTTTCTTTTTGGATGAAAAGTAAACCTAGTGTTTACGCAAATCCCGAACAAGTAATAATTGGAAGTTTGTCAGATTCTGATGATGCTACCACATTTACTCCATTTTATACTATTACCGATGCTTCTACAAATGAGGGAACTTGGCGTTTTTATGAAATTGAGCTGTCCAATTATTATTTGACAGATGAATATATAGGTATAAAACAAGCGAGTGTTAACGAACGCCAACTTCTATATTTTGATGATTTTAGTTACGAAGAAATTTCGTGCGTTATTCCCACTAATTTGGCTGCCACCCAATCTGGGGAAGGCACAGTCACTTTCTCTTGGCAGGATAATAACCCTTCGGGAACCAATCCAACCTGGGAAATTGAATATGGACCACAAGGGTTTACACAAGGAAGTGGAACAATTGTAACAGCGCCCACTAATCCTTTTCAAATTTCCGGATTGGATCTTTTTGAACGTTATGATTATTATGTACGTTCTAATTGCGATAATTTAGGCAATTTTAGTAATTGGAGCACAGCTTATTCCTTTAGAGTTGTTTGTGCATTTACAGCTCCATTTTATGAAGACTTTGATCAATATGATGCAGGTTTAAATAATTTGCCCAATGGCATTCCAGATTTTTGCTGGACCCAATCTAATATACAGGTTTCTGGAGTTATCAATCCCGAAGGATGGTATTCACGACCCATTTCTTTACCAAATGGTGGATTTGTAAATTATTATGGCTCTTCACAGACCCCAGATCCAGGATTTTTGGTTTCTCCATATTTTTCTGATTTTGACACTAATAAGATAATGAAAATTTGGTTGAAGAACGATTTTGATGGTGCTCCCGGTAATCGTAGCGGTATTATTATTGGAACAATGTCCAACCCTTTGGATTTTGATACTTTCACACCTTTTACTGCAATTGAGGGACAATCAATACCTATTTATGGCAAAGAATTTATGATAGATTTTGAGGGTTATACAGGAAATGATCATCACATTGCGATTTTGCACGATCAAGAATATGAGCTTTCACTTTTTATTTTTGATGATGTTTATTACAAAGATAAGCCCAACTGTATTGAACCTTTAGATGTAAGAATTTCTGAAATTACCAATAATAGTGCTTTCGTGGAATGGGATAATTTCAATACTACTAACTCATTTGAAATGGAATATGGTTTGGAAGGTTTTACGCAAGGTACTGGAACCACTATTACTGTAAATGACACTGCAACAATGGTTGATAACCTTACGGAAGAAACTGCATATGAATTTTATATAAGATCAGATTGCGGAAATGGAAATTTTAGTGAATGGATGGGACCAAAGAAATTTACAACATCGTGTACCCCGGTAACCGCACCATGGATTGAGAATTTTGACGATATGACTGTCTTTGGACCAGATATTCTTCCTGATTGTTTTAAAGTTGTGGGAAGTTGGGTTTCAAGTAATTTGCCCCTTTCATCATATCAACATGGTGACGGTGATAATGAATATCTCTTTATAAATCCAATTCCGCAGTCGGCAAAAACATCAATCATTACACCTATGCTGCAATTGATAGCCGGAACAACATATAAATTTACGTTCAAGGTAATGAAAGATGATACTGATTATACATTCCAAGGTTTTACTGTGAAAACAGGCAAAGGTGATACACATGAAATGATGATTAACCGACTTAATTATTTTTCTGATTTTGAGTATGGAAATGGTGGCTATTTCCCCATTGAAACAATCTTCACGCCAGTAGTTTCAGGAGATTATTCTTTTGCAGTTTATTTTACCTCAAGTGATAACACAGTAGTTTCCGTAGATAGTTTTAGTGTAGCATCATATTATCCAAATCCAATTATAGTTCCGGAAAACAATCCCATTGTATTTGATTTTGAGTCTAATAATGCACAACTTATTATGGAAGAAACAGACTTTAGTCAATGCTCACGTATTTTTGATACTTCAAATTATGTATTAAAACTGGGTGGACATCAAACTGCCCAAGCTTGGATTGAAACTGGTGATGATACAGAAAACTGGACGCGTAACCAAAGCGCAATCAGTAAATTGAACTACCAGATAAACGCAAGTGCAATTGCTGAATTAACAATGAGTTTCGATCTAAAGCAAAATTTTATCAATAATGACCACGAATCAATTTTCAGAATAGTGGTAAATGGTGAAATTATTTTAGATAATACATACGCCACAACGCCAAGTTCTGATGGATTTACAAATATTGAACTTGACCTTTCTGCTTTTGCTGGAGGTTCAATCAATATTTCTATGCAGCACTTAGGAAGATATGGTGCAGATTTTGGCGAAATTGGAGACAATGCATTTGTCGATAATATTGTACTTACAAATGAAGAAGCTTTAGGGCAGGACAATTTTAATAAGTCAGGACTGGTTTACTTTCCCAATCCAGTTAAAAATTCACTTTATTTAAAAAGTAAATCAAATATCTATAAGGCCTCTGTTTTAAATATAATGGGGCAAAAGATTCTATCGTATGAAATCAAAAACACAGAAGCTATTTTGGACTTATCAATTTTACAATCGGGTATTTATTTTATAGAGGTTGAAGTTGATGATAAAACTGAAATACTTAAGGTCGTTAAACAATAGTAATTTATACAGAGAATAGAAAGCTTCATAAATTTTTAGTACCTTCATAACTCGTTCTCCCCAGTTGTAAAAATGAAAAAATCATGCTTACAAAAGTCTATGGAAGCGCCGTATTTGGCGTAGAGGCAACTACAATTACGGTTGAAGTAAATGTGGATAGTGGAATAGGTTACCACCTTGTTGGTCTGCCGGACAATGCTATTCGCGAGAGCAATTTCCGCATTGCCGCCGCACTTCAAAACAATGGCTATAAAATTCCCGGGAAAAAATTAATTCTCAATATGTCACCCGCTGATCTTCGGAAAGAAGGCTCTGCGTACGATCTTACTTTGGCAATGGGCGTTCTAGTGGCCACGGAACAAATAGAAGAAAAAAATCCACTTTCTGAATATATTATAATGGGTGAACTTTCGCTGGACGGAAATCTTCAGCCCATTCGTGGCGCTTTGCCAATTTCACTTAAAGCAAAAGAGGAAGGTTTTAAAGGATTTATTCTTCCGAAACAAAACGCAAAAGAAGCTGCTATCGTTGAAGGCATTGAAGTTTACGGGATTGAAAACATAAAAGAAGTAATCGATTTTTTCAATAAAGGGGTTCCGTTAGAGCAGACAATAGTTGATATAGAAGCGGAATTCTACAATCATTTAGAACATCCGGAATTCGATTTTGCCGATGTTAAGGGACAGGAGTCCATAAAACGCTGCATGGAAATAGCCGCAGCTGGCGGTCATAATATAATTTTGATCGGTCCTCCAGGTTCAGGTAAAACTATGCTCGCTAAAAGATTACCGAGTATTTTACCGCCAATGACGTTGCAGGAAAGTCTTGAAACCACAAAAATACATAGCGTTGCAGGACGCACAATGGAAAAAGGCGGAGTAATGACTTCGCGGCCGTTTCGAAGTCCGCATCACACTATTAGCGACGTTGCTTTGGTCGGCGGTGGACAATATCCACAACCGGGTGAGATAAGTTTGGCACATAACGGGGTTTTATTTTTGGACGAACTACCCGAATTTAAGCGCGGCGTTTTGGAAGTGTTACGCCAACCTTTGGAAGATCGCGAAGTTACAATTTCACGAGCAAAGTTTACGGTAACATATCCTTCCAGCTTTATGCTAGTGGCCAGTATGAACCCAAGTCCGGGTGGTTATTTCAACGATCCGAATGCGCCGGTAATGTCTTCTCCTGCGGAAATGCAGCGATATTTGAGTAAAATTTCTGGACCACTTTTGGACAGGATTGATATTCACATAGAAGTAACGCCAGTTCCTTTTGAAAAACTGAGTGATGAACGCCGTGGCGAATCCAGTATTGTAATTAGGGAACGGGTAACCAATGCCAGAAAAATACAGTCGGAACGTTTTTCGGAATTTGAAAAAGTGCATTACAACGCACAAATGGGTGTGAAGCAAATCCGTCAATTCTGTAAACTTGATGAAGCCTCGCTCCAACTTTTAAAAACCGCGATGGAACGCTTGAATCTTTCTGCCCGTGCTTATGATAGGATCTTAAAAGTAGCCCGAACTATTGCCGACTTGGAAGCTTCCGAAGAATTAAACGGCAACCATATTTCTGAAGCTATACAGTATAGGAGTTTGGATCGGGATGGATGGTTTGGGTAGAATTTCATCATCAAT
The DNA here is from genome assembly GCF_007997135.1 of Aequorivita lipolytica. Classification (GTDB taxonomy): domain Bacteria; phylum Bacteroidota; class Bacteroidia; order Flavobacteriales; family Flavobacteriaceae; genus Aequorivita; species Aequorivita lipolytica. The sequence continues at coordinate 227,696 of NZ_VORU01000004.1, forward strand.
AATTTTGAATCGTTTTAACGTATTTTTAAGACTTAACCCCACTTCACATAGTATCTTTAAAACTTTCTAAAAAATCAATTCAATATGTTTAAATATACCTTTAAAACCAGCGTTCTAGCCTTGGCTTTAGTCTCGCTAATCGCTTTTTCATGTAAAACAAAACAAGAAGCAACTACAGAAGATAGCGCAAAGCTTTCCGTAGATTTCGAAAAGTATGAGCTTGAAAACGGCCTAGATGTAATTCTTCACCAAGACAAGAGCGATCCAATTATTTCCCTCGCCATTCAGTACGGTGTAGGTTCCAATCGTGAAAAAACCGGTAGAACTGGATTTGCTCACTTATTTGAGCATATGCTTTTTCAAGAGTCTGAAAACGTGCCGCAAGATCAATTTTTCAAAACCATCCAAGACGCGGGAGGAACGCTGAATGGTGGAACTTGGAAAGATGGAACAATCTATTATGAAATAGTTCCGAATAACGCAATGGAAACGGTAATGTGGTTGGAAAGTGACCGTATGGGCTATTTGATAAATACCGTTACTGAGGCTGCTTTTCAAAATCAACAGGAAGTGGTTCAGAATGAAAAACGTCAGCGCGTAGATAATAATCCTTACGGGCACACGGGATGGGTGATAGACAAAAATCTTTATCCAGAAGGCCACCCTTACAATTGGCAAGTAATTGGTGAATTAGAAGATTTGCAAAATGCAACCGTGGAAGACGTAAAAGAGTTTTACGATCGCTTTTACGGCCCCAATAACGCCACATTAGTTTTAGCTGGAGATTTTGACACCGCTGAAGCGAAAAAAATGATTGAGAAATATTTTGGTGAAATTAAACGTCGCCAAGAAGTTGAGCCTTTAAAGCCGCAGCCCGTAACGATTTCTGAAACCAAAAGACTTTATCACGAAGATAATTTTGCCACCGCGCCACAATTGAATATGGTTTGGCCTACGGTTGAGCAATATACCGATGACGCGTACGCATTAGATTTTTTAGGCGAAATTCTTTCCCAAGGGAAAAAAGCACCTTTATACAAAGTTCTGGTAAAAGAAAAGGATCTCACAGCAAGAACAATAGCATATAACAGTTCTAACGAATTAGCAGGCGATTTTCAAATTTCAATAACTGCAAATAACGGCGTTGATTTGGATGAAGTTGAAAAAGGTATTTCTGAGTCTTTTGCTCTTTTCGAAAAAGATGGCGTTACAGATCGTGACATTGAAAGAATTAAAGCAGGACTCGAGACCCAGTTTTACAACGGAATTAGTAGTGTTTTAGGCAAGTCTTTCCAATTGGCACGGTACAATGTATTTACTGGTAATCCAGGTTTTATAACTGAAGATATAGAAAATATCAAAAAAGTTACGAAGGAAGATGTTGTTAGGGTTTACAATAAATATATAAAAGATAAACCATACGTAATGACCAGTTTTGTACCTAAAGGACAACTGGAACTTATTACGGAAAATTCAGAAAAAGCAAATGTTGTTGAAGAAGAAATTAAAGAAAACATAAGTAAAACCGTTGAAGAAGCAAATTCTGAAATTGTAAAAACTCCTTCAAAATTTGACCGTTCTAAACCACCTGTGCAAGGTTCAGCTCCTGAATTGTCAATTCCTGAATTATGGACTGCAAGTCTAGGAAACGGTCTAAAAGTTTCCGGTATTGAGCAAAATGAAATACCTACTGTAAATTTTAGTTTGGTAATTGAGGGAGGTCATTTATTGGATGATATGAAGAAGAATGGTGTTGCGAATTTGATGAGCGATATATTAATGGAAGGCACCGCTAATAAAACACCAGAACAGTTGGAAGAAGCAATTGATCTTTTGGGAGCTAGCATAAATATGTATACAACTGATGAATCTATCGTAATTCGAGGAAATACATTGACCCGAAATTTCGACAAAACAATGGATCTAGTTACTGAAATCCTTCTGGAGCCTCGTTGGGACGAGGAAGAATTAGGCCGAATTAAGACTAAAACAATCAACCAGATTGAACGTTCAGATGCAAATCCTAATATAGTTGCAGATCGTGTTTACAATAAAATCCTTTACGGTGAAAAACATATTTTTAGTTATCCAACAGTTGGTACTGTGGAATCTGTAAAGGCAATAACGATGGATGATTTGAAGGCATATTACAACAAGAACTTCTCGCCTTCTATAAGTACTTTCCAAGTAGTTGGAAAAATAGAAAAAGAAGCTGTTTTAAAAGATTTAAAAGGTTTAGAAGAACGTTGGGCTCCAAAACAAGTTACCATTCCTGAATATCCGGTAGCAAACAATCGCGATAAGACTTCACTTTACTTCGTGGACATTCCGAACGCAAAACAATCTGTTATTAATATTGGTTATATTGGTTTGCCCAGAACTGATAAGGATTTCTACCCTACAGAAGTAATGAACTATAAATTAGGAGGTTCTTTTTCAGGAAATGTAAATTTAATTTTGCGTGAGGAAAAAGGATACACCTATGGTGCAAGAACCAATTTTAGCGGAAGTAAGATTCCGGGTACATTTACTGCTTCATCAAGTGTTAGAACAAATACAACTGGTGAATCTGTACAGATTTTTAAGGATGAAATTTCAAAATACAAAGAAGGTATTTCGCCAGAAGATCTCGAATTTACTAAAAACGCACTTATAAAATCGAACGCGCGACGCTTTGAAACACAAGGTTCACTTTTGGGAATGTTGCAGGAAATGAACGAGTATAATCTTCCAGCAAATTATATTGAAAGTGAAGAAGCTACAGTACGTAACATGACGCTAGAGCAGCACAAGGCGCTAGCCAATAAATATTTGGATGCTTCCAAAATGGCTTACTTAGTGGTGGGCGATGCCGCTACTCAATTTGCACAATTTAAAAAGATGGGCTTTGATGAAGTTAAACTTCTTGATAAAAATGGTGAAGAGGTAAAACTTGAAGATGTAAAATTGTAATAACTTTTGTTGAAATAATTTTGCCGCGAATGCACGAATTTATTTTTATTCGTGCATTCGTGTTTTTATATTTTATCTTTATTTGAAATTTTCAGTGTTATGAATAAATTTTTTCTGCTTTTCTTTTCTATAACCCTTCTGTTTAGCTGTAAAAACAAACAACCAGAAATTTCTGAAACTACCGAAAATGAGGTAATTTCTGTTCAAAAGTTTCCTGAGCCAATTTTCACGCTGGCCGAAGCCAATAAACTTATAGAGCTTCCTTTACATTGTGTGGCAACTGAATATCCTTACAAACCTGGCGAAACTTTAGAAAGCAAAGCAGATTTAGTGGAGCCAATTGCTGTCCATCCTATATTTTACGGTTGTTTTGACTGGCATAGTGCAGTGCACGGTTATTGGTCTATGGTTAGTTTATTGAAGCAATTCCCTGAAATGGACAAAGCAGATGAAGTTCGCAATTTACTCACACAAAAAATTACTACTGAAAACGTCGCAACTGAAGTGGCATTTTTTAAAAAGCCAATTAATAAATCTTTTGAAAGAACTTACGGCTGGGCATGGCTTTTAAAACTTTCCGAAGAGCTTCACAATTGGAACGACCCGATGGCGCAGGAATTGGAGCAAAATCTAAAACCGTTAGCCGATATTATCGCGCTTCGTTATAAAGCATTTTTACCAAAACTGAATTACCCAATCCGAGTTGGTGAGCATACCAATACGGCTTTCGGACTCACATTGGCTTTTGATTATGCCGAAGCTGTTGGCGATGTAGAACTGAAGCAGCTAATTGAAAAACGCGCAAGAGATTTTTATTTCAATGACGAGAATTGCCCGATAACTTGGGAACCCAGCGGTTATGATTTTCTTTCGCCCTGTTTAGAAGAAATTAATATTATGCGGCGTATTCTTTCTTCTGAAGAATTTATAAGCTGGATGGATAAATTTTTACCGCAGCTCGCGGAAGAAACTTATCATTTAAAAGTAGGAGAAGTAAGCGATCGTACCGACGGAAAACTTGTTCATTTGGACGGACTTAATTTTAGCAGAGCTTGGGTTTTTTACGGTTTGGCTAATCAATACCCAAAATACAAACATCTTGAAAACCTTGCGAATGAACACGTAGCATACTCTTACCCAAATTTGGTGGGCGATAGCTACGAAGGCGGACATTGGTTGGGCAGTTTTGCAATTTATGCGCTTAATGAGTTACATGGCAAATAATTTAGTGTGTTCTGTTTTCCTTCAACAACGCACGTTTTGGCTCTATTAGATTTTACCATTCCACAAAAATAATCTTCTTCTTCCACGGAATTTTTATTAAATGCACATTCCATGGTAGCTTATCTAGAAGGATATCCTGTGTTTTTCGTTGTATAAAAAGCTGTTGTTTTCCCCCAGAAATTAGGAGCTTTCCTTCTCTTTGAAGAAATTCATTTTGAAGTATTTCAGTGGAATTACTTTTAAGAGCCGTCCAATGGCCCATCACTGCTTCTAGCAATATCTCGCAAGACATCTTTTGCTCTTTAGTTAAAAAAATGTGGCGATCTACTGTTTGGTCAAAGGGAATATTACAAAGAAATTTCTCAAAAATAAGTTCATATTCATAAGCCTTTTCTCTACCGGTTGCCAAATAATGGAGCAAGTGAACGTCTTCGTCCTTTTTTTCAGGTTTAATAGTGTTTTCTGATAGTAAATCCATTTTTTCAAAAAACATTTTCAGGAATGGATGCAGTAAAATCAATCCCGCATTTTGTATCAATATTCCTTCTTTATCAGTTTCAATTTCTATTTCGGAAGTGCTATTTTCTATTTCTTTTTGTGGTTTTTCAGTTTTAAGGAAAGTTTCATTTTCCGTACTTTTATTTTGAATACTTTTTGCATCGGAAAGTATTTTCAACCCAAAGTTTTCCTTCAAGATTTGCAATAATTTAGAAGCTTCTTTAAGAGGAATGTATTGAAAAATATTTCCAATTTCATCCTCGTTCTTATGAATTGAATAAAGCAGCACCGCTTCCCAAAATAGGGGTCTAGACTTTAGTGGAAGCTTAGTTTCAAAACTTCCTGTTTTTGGAATATTTAAGAACGAGTTAATTATTTTAAACATTTGATTTTCATTGAACTGAGAAATAAATCTTTTGCGAATCTCGGCTTTTGAAAGAAGAGCTTTTAACTTCTTTAAAGCTTCAACTTCATGTGTGATGTTTATGAACAACTCATCCAAAATTTTTGGCTTTTGTTCAAACCACCAAGGTAATATGCCGTTTTCTAAAAAATAAAAAAAGGCTTCAGTTTCGTTTTGCGCAGGACTTGTTATTTTAAAATTTTCTGATGCTTTTATTGAATTCGTTTCGTTCTTAATTTTGCTTTTCAGGTCTCTAATTATAAGTGCTTTTATATTATTCAAAGAATCTTTTTCTTCGATAGAAATTTCCAACGAAATAGTATCAAACCGAATAATTTCTGTCTCATTTTTTTGAATTGAATTGAAATACCGATCCATTTCCGTAAAGACCTCATTATTAAAAAAAGTAGCTAACTCATCTTTTAGTTGCATACCATTTGCAAGCGAAGGAGCATTAACCACAATGTGTACTTTTTTTATGATATTTTTTTGCGTAATCATTTGCTATTTAGTTTTTTAGGCTTATATTTATTCCTCGATTCAGAGATGAATTACTGGGTTGTGTATATTTTAGTTCAAGTTCTTTTATAGTTTGTATTTTAGTTCTCTCGTTAGGTTTACTATCGTTGATCTTTAGTCTTACTTGTAGTGCTAGTTCTTTAGTGTTTTAACCCATAGGGGTATCATTCGGATTGTACAATTTTACCGACTGATACCCTTCTTTTATTGCGCTTATTTCAGTAAATTTTGTCATAATTTCATTGCATTTTCTCCTGTTGGCGTTCCAAAATAGAAATCGGCTACGGTTTTATGTTTAGCAATTGCGGCATCCAAAACTTGGGAATAATCAAAATTTGGAATGTAAATTGAAAGCTTAGTAACGCCAGTTTCATTGTGAAGAAATTTTCTCAAATTCACAAACAAGACAATGTCATCGTGGGTATTTTTCTTGTTGGCTCTGTGATGATCCAGCATAAATTTGTTCACCCAAGTGCCATTGACCCAATCACCATCCAAACGGAATTGAAGGTTTACGCCAGTTCCTGCAACTTGGAAATCTCTTTTTATTGTTTGGACCAAGGTTCGTATTTCCGGCGGCAGTTGGGCAAATTCGGATATCATCCTTGTTAAACCAGCTTGACGAAGAACGGAATTATTTACTAACCGTTGAGTCAAGTAACTCCATTTTGCCCATTTCTCATCAAAAGTTCCATAATCATCGTCTTTATTGACGGGCGCAATCTGAGCGTGTAATTTTTGATAGAATGCTTCCCGATAGCTTTTCAAATCACGGCATCGCATTGCATCTGGGCGGAAAATTTTATTATTTCTGAACATTCCACTGTTACTATACGTATAGGTTGCATTATTATTTGCCTGTGAAATCTCGCGCAAACGAATAGTAAATGTATCTTCTTTAGCACGTGTAACAACCAAACGTTTTTGGCTTTCATTAAAATCGAAAACAACTCCTTTGTCAAATTTTTTGTTGAGCGCTTCTGTAACTGCATGAATTCTTCGGAGGAAAATTTGCTCTAAAGGAATAGTTATCGTTGTAGTTGTATTTATAAGCGGTTCGCCATTTATTCTGTATTCAATAATTTGAAGAATGTAGTTTTTCGGCATTGCACTCCTTCGGCTTTGCGTTCCTTTTAGGCTGCGGGAAAGATTGTTCATATATTTTAATGAACTAATCCAAGGATAGGTGCATTCCATCAACGAACAGCAACCATCGGAAGAAGCGCTGATTTTATTCGAAATACAAAAATCCGCCACAACATTTTCCCTTTCAGAAACTAAAACAAAAGTTCCACCTTTTTCAACACCCCCTTTATGGCTTATTGAAGGATTTTCTTTTAAAAAGGTAGTAAACGCTTGTTGGTCTTTTTGAAGATCAAAAAGCAAACAGTCAAAATCCAATCCGTGGTCATTTTTTGAACTATTTATTACATTGCGGCTGTCCTGCGCGGGATGCCCGAAATGTCCTTCAATTCTGTAAAAATCATTGCAATCCAATTCAAAATTCAATGGATTTTGCACCCAACTATTCGGCGCTAGGTTTTCTTTGTGGTAGCTTACATTAAAACGTTGTTTATAGTTTTCAGTTTTATTGAAATCCCAAGCGGTGAGCATTTCATTGTCAACTTCGTAATAAACTGGGATGGCTTTTTCGCCTAAATTTCCACATGTTTTTGAAGGAGTGATATCTATTTGATTTTCATTAGAAAGGTTGAAATTGTCCAAAACCAAAACCAAACGCTGAACCAAACTTTTTGCCATTTTAAGGTGTTTGGCGTATTCATTATTTGTTGGCGAATGGTAAAAATCGTGACGTAGTTCTGGATAAATTTCTTCGGAAGAAAGTGCGCCCAGTAATAAATGTTTTGGAAATGCTTCAATATTTGGGCAACATTCAGTTTTCAATTTCAAAAGGATATTGGCCAATTCATTATAAGTATCACTTAAATCCTTTACCAAATCATAGCGATATTGAACCTTTTCATTTGTGTTGAAATCATCCAAATTGTTGATCTGGTTCAACATTGTGTTTGAAGTGCCGTCCAAAATGCCGAGTATTTCAGAAAAAGCTTGAAACAATTCTGTAAACGCGGAATGTAAATTGTTCTTTGAGGAAGTGATGGCAGATTTATATGCCGCAGACAATTTGGTATAGGAATTTGTATTATTCCCATTCAAAATTACCTTCGGAACAGCAGTTTGTGGAAGATTTGTAAATGCTTCGTAAACATTGTGTTTCGTATAAATTCCATCTTTGGGATTGACCAGATTTTCAACATCGTCTTTGTCAATCAGCAAAACCCTTAAATTTTGAATATTTGGCTGACCTTGATTATCGCAGTTTGTGGTTGTGCATATATCTGCTTCTTTTGGGTAACATTCCAAATAAAGAACGACAACTTTTTCATTGAGCAATTGTGAATTAATGGGAAGATGACCAGCTTCCAAATCAACTTTTTCCTGCGGAATTAATTCCCAAAGATCAATGGTGGCACTTCCGTTTTTGAAGTGTTTGTACTTCGCTTTATCATCATCAAAATCGTGAAAATGTGAATACTTTATGCTTTCCAAAACAATGGAAGTATCGGAAGAATCTTTAATGCTTTTCTGAAGTTTCAGCAGATCGCCATCGGTTGTAATGCCACAACCCTGCGTAATCGTTATCAACGAATTTTGATTATTCACTGAAACCTTAAACCCGCAAGCTACACCAACGCCCACAAGGCATACACGCGTCAGTCGATCTTGGTCTTCAAAATATTCAATAAATTCGTTCAGCTGCCCGGAGGTCAGTACTTGATCGTCCACGAAGGAGCGGTACTGTGGAGTAATCTCCATTAATTTAGTGCTCATAACTTTGGTATTTAAAGTTTGCCCAGGTTGGTCCTGCCCAGGATAATATCTTGTTGTTCTTCGTCATCATCACAATCGTGAAGTTTTCCCTGTGTATAAATTGTGTGGAGCGTACTCATTATTTTTATGAGTCGTTTCAGTTTTGTGGTTGGCTGTTTTTGACCTAAATCAGTTTTTGCAAGGATCCATGATTTGTAAGCCTCTTCCAGTTCCACCATTTCATTTTCATCGTCTTTGGTATCGTAGCTTTTTGGGTAACCAATCCAACAGATTTTCGCCCAAATGTGCGAAGGCAATTCCTTTTGAATCAACTCTTCCAAAAACCTTCTGAAATCCACATTGCTATAGCGTTCGGTCCAACCTGGCAAAACGATGGAAACCCTGAAAGAGTAAGGGTCAACACCTTCACAACCTTCACAGTTATCCGAACAGATTGGCAAAAAAGTATTTTCGGGCGCCGTATCAGTTGTTACGTCGGGACGAAGAAGAATGTGTTCAATTACGTACATTCCTTCGTTGAAATCGAGAGTATTTACAAATGTCACTGTTTTGGTAATTGCAGTTTCAGCCGCCGACTGTGTTGCATAGCTTGAAATTTTTCTAGCAATTACGTGATCTTCACCTGTTGTTTCGGGAATATTTGGATTGGTGAGGTTGAAATAAAATTTACCAGCTATATTCACTTTTATTTCATAGTTTTCAGCAAACCGTCCATAATTTTTCACATCCAAAATTTCCTTGTAAAGCGAAGCCAAATTGTGATAATGCTTGCTGGAAGATGAAAGTATTTCCTTGTTTTTACTTCGGAAACGGAAGCGATACTCAATAATTCCATCAGTGTCAATCTCTTCATAGATTTCCAATGGGTCGTCGGAAAAATTTCTACGGAAAAAATTTGGGTTACCGCTCAAAAGCGCGATCCGTTTTTGAAATGCCGAAATATTGCCCGTGTCCCACAAATTGGCATCTTCCTGTTCGTAATAATTAAAACTCAACGGCCGTTCGCAACCTATCATTCCGTATTGCTGTAGAAAACGTTCCTTCGTTTTAATTACCGCGGCATCGGTATTGCTGCCGTACAATTGCTTCATCAAAAAAGCATATTCACTAAAATTTTCTGCAAAACGGGAAAGCAAATGGTCGAGCATTTTGTTTCTGCGCACCACTTTTTCGTCCAAGTCTGAAAACAAAATTTCTGTAATATTTTCATCGGTTGTATAATTAGCAGAAACCAATTCCGAAAGATCTTTTACATTTTCAATCATTTGTGTGAAGTAACTTTTGTCTAGTTCTCCATTGATTGAAAAAATGTCTTTTACATTTTTTAGGTGTGCGAAATAACTAGCGAAAATTTGATCAAAAAATAAAAGATAAGCCTTAAGTTCTTTCACTTTCGCCCTGTCTGCAATGGTAGCTGTGCTTTTTACGCCAAGTTCACCAACGCCGTAAACTTCGGGAAAATCATTTTGTATTGTACTGTAATCGCCAACGCCTGAGTAACTTCCCAAAGGCAATTCTAATGATTTTTTTTGAGAAGCGATATCGAGAATATTCGCTTCAATTTCATCATAAATTGTCTCCAAATAATCTTCAACTGCTTGCTTGTTTATGTTCAACGGAAGAAATCCTTTGTAATAACTGAAAGAACTTTTATGACAACGTTTTGGTTTTTTCCCAGGGGGAACACAAAGGTTCCATATTTTTTTGCTCTCCGTTTTTCCGTCGCAATTATTAATTGTTATATCACGAATAACGTCAACACCTTCAATTTTTTGGATTAAATCTATCAAATCTGTCAACCTTACTTCTTTCCGAAGCTCTGTTTTTCGAAGTTCAGAATCGTCAATAAATCCATTATTTAAAAGCGGTCCGTTAAAAATTTCATCGGAAGCATACCCTTTTTCCAACATTTCTTTCAACGAATAGAAGCGGAGGGAAGGGGAAAGATATTCATCAATAATATATAAAATTTCAGCGTGTACTTTTTCTTCATCGGCTTCTGGCTTCAATTCTATAATTGCACAAATGGCAACGGGATGGTTTTCTACTTCTTCGATTCCAATAATGTCTTCACAAAGGTTTCGATGGGTGTGATAAACAGTTCGAACTTCCTTTTTAAGTCGTTTTATTTCTTTGATTTGCTTTGCTTCGGTGTTGAAAATTTCAAGGTCAAGCGCATCCAGTTCAACCAAAACATCATACAATCCATTTAAAATGAATTCCTTTTTATATTTTTCTTTTATTTCGAAAGGTTTATATGAAAGCTTATTTTCTTTGCAGTTTGCGAATATTTTCTTTTCGCATTTTTTCAGCCAAGCATTTTTCACACCTTCAATATCTATAAACAATTTTCGGTAATCCAGCGCATTTACGGGTTTTATTGGCAATGCATTTTCGGCCGTCAGAAATTGGTCATCTAAAAAACTTGGATTGTTTTCTTCGGCCAAAATATTTTCTAATGGAAGGGAAAGTCTCGCACCCAAATCTGTAATCGCATAACACAAAACTTCCAAAATGGTGATTCCTGGGTCGTGGGCATTATAGTCCGTCCACAAACCACTTCCCAAAGCCTCGATGTATTCGATTCCTTTTTTTCGAAGGTATTCGAAATCAAGATCATCCTGTGTGGACGTATTCTTTGCAATGGTGCTGTATGTTTTTACGGAAGACATACGACGGGTTTTTTAGGGGCTTGTACACTGCATTTTGATTGGACTGCTGTCATAAAATGCTTTTTGGCAGAAACCAAAATTGCTTTTGGACTGGACGGAATTACGTTCGTTTTTTCAATATATGCTGATGTTTCAGAAGTTCTGTGCTTCACAATCACATCATCCAAAAAGTCAACATACGGCTGGTCTTCCAAATAGGAAATGAGTTTGTTTTTGTGAAAGGCTACCCCGAAATTCAGTATAGAAGTTTCAGAATATGCCCAGGGCGACAGGTATTTTTTGATGTCTTCCTCCAATTGTTTTGTATAGAAATTCTCATCAAAACCTATATTGAATTTCACGCCGAGTGTAACCTCAACTTCTTCATAATCTGGATTTATAATTTCTGCGGAAACGAAAAATGTGTTCAATTCATTGATATAATTTTGAATATCATTTCGCTTCGCAGTGCTTAAACGGGGTTGAAAAATATCGAAGGCATTGTTATTCTTAATATCTGGAATTACAACAATAGCAACATTTCCCGGTGCGTGATAATCATTCCCTTTGGTGTGATTAAGACATTTCACTTTATAAACTTCCGGATATTTTTCAAGAATTAAATGCTCATAATCCCACAATGAAATGGCGCGGTCTCGGTGACGGACTCGTTCGCTCACACGGCGATAGTAGCTTTCATCGTTTTCCTCAGGTTTTCCGCCAAAGGAATTGTAGGGTTGCAAAACACTTTTTATTGCGGAATGGCGCTCGGTAAGTTTACTGATTGTTTCCGCTGGCAAACCGGTTTCAAGATGCGAAAGCTCGTTGCCGTTATTTGCAAAAGTTGCAGTAATGACTTGTGCGTGAATTTCAATAAATCTGCAAACCACATCAAAACTTTTTAGACTTTTCGCGCGTAACCAAACCAAACCTGAACTCAGCAACGTATTGTTATTTGTGGCCTCCCGAGGAATTGCAATGGTTACGATTCCAGTTTTTAAGAAATTATCGGTTGTATTTCCCAATAGATAATCGCTCGAAAGTTCCATCCAAGAATTGTTTGAAAGTACAGACCAAGAAATTTTTTCAGAAGAAGAAAAACTTTCTGCCAATGGATTTTCAGTTCCTTCCAGCAACTGAAACAAAAGCTGAACTTGCTTTAATGCTTCGGTATTTTCGAGCCCTATATAGAGTTCGCCGCCGGCACAATAGGATGGAACCAAAGTTTCGGAAGTTTCCACTTGCCCAAAAGGATGCTCGTGAAAAAGTTGGATTTTTTCGAGATTAGCAGTTTCAGAAACACCAAATTCAATCTCTTGACTTGCGCTATATGCGATTTCAATTTTTTCAATAATAGGTGTGTATGGTTCATTGGGAAGCACGGTGTCTTCTTCCGTGGTTAAGGCCAAAGCGTAAACTTTTGGAAATAATGAATGTAAAAATGATTGGTTCAGTGATAATTTTATAGGACCGTTTTTACCAGCTGTATAATTTGCATTGCTAACGGAAAGATTGCTTTCAAATATTTCCCCATTTTTGGTGAAAAGCGTAAAGGCATCATTTATTGAAACCAAATTTTCATTGTTTTCAATAGAAACTTTTGCCTTAAAATAATCGTTTCCCGTTACATAAAGGTTGCTTGGACTGGTTGTCAAATTTAAAGTCAATCCTGCAGGTTTTACATATTTTTTTGTAGCTGCATTAAAGTCGAAATAAAGCGTTTGAAAATAAAGGTTTGGCGAGAGGTTGAGATTGTTTTCATCTCTTCGGTATGCTATGTAATGTTGCTTAAAACCTGCTGGTGTGCTTAACCACGTAGCATTTAGAGATACAGTGTCCCATTTTTTGCTGAACATTTCCGGATAGTCAATATAAAACGCGGAACGCTCCATTGGTTGTGTTCCGAATGGAAAAAAAGGTTTATCTGCCGCAAGATTGCCAAAATCGTTTTTCAACTGAAGTTTTTTAGCTTTCGAAACCGAAATTTTTACGGTTGCTTTTTTTACTTTTTTCTGAAGCAATTCGGTGTAAAGATTATACCCGACGGTGAATTCTGGTTGTTTTGTTTTTAAAAGAAATCGAAATACAGGTTGCTCCGTTTCAAAATTTTCTATGTGAATTTCTTTGTTATAGGAAACGATTGCTTTTTCTGTTTTATCGATTTTCAAGCAAAGTTGGATTGTTTTATTTCCGATGGAAGATGTAAAACCATTGACAGAAGCTGAAATTTTAAACGGCCCTAACCATCCTTTTTCGCCCGTTGCGAAAACGTCGATACAATCAATAACCTGTGGAATATTAAAAATAGGAATTGATTTTTCAAGATTGAAAATCACTTGAACGATGCGTTCACCTTCGACCAAATTTAAAGTTGGAGCAGCAATTGCAAAACCCAAATTGGGAGTTTCCAATGGAGATAAAGGTTTAAAATGTGTTGGATAACCAAAGGGTAACCAATTTGCATCACTTTTAAAGGGCTCGCCTTTGCCATCTGCTGAATTTACTACCGGCGCGGCAAAAAGTCCGTTGAATTCATTCGGATTTAAACTGTTTGCTTTTCTATGATGGTAAACACTTTTTAAGGCGACAACACTAGCTTTGTTGATTACCACTTCTTTGTCAGTTGCATATTGAATGCGTTTTCCCAAAAGATCTTTTCCGGCCTCCAGTAGCGTATGTTCATCTACTTTGGATTCAGAAAAATTTTTGGCCAATTCAAAAATTAGATGAACACTATCGGCAACCGGAGCTTTTTTATCAATTTGAAGAATTTCGTTGTAATAGAAAACCAAATGTCTTTTGGTGATTGCGTTAAAATGCGTTTTGGAAATTTCCAGCAATTTCAGAAAACATACAAAAAGCGTAAGGTGCGGAGACAGGCGGTTGGAAGTTTCGGCTTCTGAAAGGAAATTTTTGATTTTACTTTTTTCAATAAAAAATGACTTCCAATTTCCCGAAGGAATTGTAGCATTTTCTATTGAAAAATAATTGACTTCGAAAGCAAAATTATATGCAAATTTCATCCAATCTTCCGTTGAAAAATCGTTCAAATTCAGATTTTCTGGAAGCATGGCGCTGATGGACCTTTGGGTCTGTTCGGTACCCTTTTGGTTTATCAGAAATTTATTTTCGCAGTTATTTGCCATGGTTTTTTATACTTCGGTGCCTTCGGTTTTATAGAATGGAAAAACCATATTTGCCCGAGAATTTGTGATTCGAACAACGTATTCAATTTTTATAAGAATTTCACCGTTTAGTTCGTTTGTTGCGTCTAATGTTATTTCTTGAGTTTCAATCCGTGGTTCGTAATAAAGGATTGCGTTACTTATTAATTCTTTTATATAAGTTTTTAGGGTTACATCTAGCGGTTGGAATAAAAGCTCTTCCAAATTGCATCCGTAATTGGGAAGCATTACGCGTTCGCCCAATCTTGTAGACAATAGAATCTCAAGACTTTTATTGATGTCAACTACACCTGTTGTAGTTACCAATCCGCCCGTTTTCTTGTCGAAATGCGGTGGAAAACTCCATCCTTCGCCTAAAAATATTTCTGATGTATTCATATTAATTATTTTCTGTTTCTATTCTTTATTTCCGTCATCCGTCATTTATCATCCACCAATCAAAACCGTGAACTCTCCTAAAACGATGCTTCCCCCGTGTGCTGTGCTATCACCCAAACGTGCTGCTGGCATTCCGCCAATAAGAACCGATGATGAGCCCATAATAATTGAATCCGGGGGCCCTGCACAGGTTGCCATATCTCCAACTCTTGCCGCGGGCATTCCACCAATCAAAACGGTTGGCTCTCCGGCAGGAAGTATTGGTCCACCCACGTGTGGACTTCCGTTTGGGTTTGCCATTGGGCAAACGTGCATATCGTTTATTCTGGCTGCTGGAGGCATAGTTGGTTGTTGGTTAATAGTTATTGGTGTTAGTTTTTTTTAATTTATTTGAACCAAAGATCCTTTTAAAACTGCAATAGCGCTGGTTGAAACTTCTGCGCCGCCACTGCCTTCGGCTTTAAATTGGGCGTTGGCCTTTATGTTTACGTTCATTGCTTCAATGGTGCAATCTCCGGTTGCTTTTATGCTGAAATCTTTTCCGCTTTCAATAGCAATTCCGTCACTGTCCATTGTTATTGCATTTCTATTGTCATCTTCAATTTTGATAACTCCCGAATCTTCATC
Source organism: Aequorivita lipolytica (assembly GCF_007997135.1). GTDB lineage: Bacteria > Bacteroidota > Bacteroidia > Flavobacteriales > Flavobacteriaceae > Aequorivita > Aequorivita lipolytica. The sequence goes on from NZ_VORU01000004.1 coordinate 242,986, forward strand.
GATTGTGACTTTTTTACCAGCTGGAGTTTCTATTATTATGGATTTTTTATCGTCATTGAAAATTAATTTCATTTCGCTTCGGGTAACAAAACCTTTTTGGTGATTGTCATCGGAAGCTGTAAATGGTGCCGGTTTTGCGCTGCTGTGAAGCATTCCAAGAATAACAGCGTGATTGGGATCGTCGTTTATAAAACCGACAATTACTTCATCGCCAATTTCAGGTAAGAAGAAAGAACCACGATTGTTCCCAGCGTCTAAAGTGGCAACTCGAGTCCAAATGCCTTGTTCGTCATTGTTGATGATTGGTATTTTTACTAAAATCCTGTCCTCACCATCGGGATCTGATTCTAATTGTGAAACCACACCAATTTGCAATCCACTTACCGCGGGGATTATTCCAGAAGCTGGTGATTCTGAAACGTCATAGGTTTCGCTGAACCATTTTGGGTTCATTCCGAATTCAGCATCTACCGTCCAGTTACCTTCTGCTATTTCGTGACGAACGGCACTGATGAATATTTTTCCGTTGAAGCGGTCGCCAACGCCTTCCAGCTTTAGCATCGTTCCGGGTTTTACTGCTGGAATTCCTTGAAACTTTACGCGTCCGCGAGTTTTTGAAAGTTGCTGAAAAAGACTTTTCGCGTCGCTCCAATTTTGTAATTGAGTTGAATTGTAATTTCCACCGTGTTTCAATTCAAGGTTTTCGAGATCGATTATTTCTGCCAAATCTGAAACTGAAATATTTCCGTTCAAAGAAATTCCGGGATCAGTGGCTTCGGCTTCCACAATTTCATGTTCCGAAGGATTCCAACCGTAAGCGGTAATTGTATTGAACTGGTTACGGGCATCCATTTCGGCATCAAAATCGAGTAGGGTAGCACCAAATGCAACGGTTTCGATAGCATCTTGGGACAAATCGGGTTTTGAAATTTTTATTTTTCCGTCATCAACGGTGCAAATTTGCCCGTTTATTTGGGCGCGTGTCATTATAAAATCCCAATCGGAAGCGCGGTATTGAACCATTTCTTTATTTGTAAATGAAGTGGATTCGATATCGCTTTGCAGATTATATTTTCCTAATATTTCTTCAATAATATCGCTATCCTTGCTTTCGTAATAATAATTACTTTTTCTGCCAATGGTCATTTTAACTGCTTCATCCCTGCATTCCACAATTAATACTGAATTACGCTTTCTAATTTTTATACTGTGTTTTATAATAATTCCTTTGAAAATAGTTTCTTCATCGCTGTGATAACCTGCTTTTATTTCTATATTTTTTCCTGGAATAAGTAATTCTTCATTGCTTAAACTGAAATTTTGCGAAGCCGCTTCACCATCAAGAAACACAATTTGTGCAAAGGGAATGCGATTGATTTCCTTTTCAACCGAAATATTTTTTACTTGATGAACAGCAGAAATCTCAGTGCCTTCAATCAAAATTCTGAAGGTGACCAAATCAGCACTACGGGAGGTTTCTATGGTTCTATTGTTATTCATTTTAAGATACTTTTTCTATGGGTGGAAATTTAATTTGTTGTCCAGGTTTTAATCTTCTGAAATTTGTCAGATTATTAGCGGCGGCTACTTGTAAATAATATTTTGAATCACCATAAATTTTGAAAGTCATTAAAGGCAGGGTGTCGCCTTCCTTCACAATCCTGATGTGTGTGAGATCGGGAGAATTGTTATTCTCTCTAGCCAATCGCAACAGCTCGTCCACAACTCCTTTAAAACTAGCTGTAACAACGGCACGCAACGGAACTCCATCTGGTGAAAATAGTTTGTACTCAATAGACATTTCAGATAAAATGCCTTTAAAGAGAAGTGTACCCCAACCAATCATTAAATAGTTTGGCTTGTGCTCGTCGCCATTGTAATCAAAAACTATTCTTTTGAACCGTTCAATATCTGCAACTATTCCTACCCCCAATGTATTGGCGTGTCCTTTAACAGCCCCTGTTCTGTCAAAGAGAAATTCGAGAGTTAAGTCTTCTGGCAGCGAACGCACGTACTTAGGCTGTGTAGCGCTGGTACCTTGGCCTTGTGCTTCGGTGTACTCAACTTTATATTTGAATGCGTATTTTTCTGGATTCAATAGTGAAGAAAAAATACCGTCACCCACTAATTGGGTGAATTTATTATCGCGATACGCTATTATTTTAAGGTTTGTTAGTTCGCCTTTCATTATCGTTCTTTTTTACGGGATTTAATATTGAAAACTTCTTCTATACAGGTTTTTATTAAATCGTCCATTTTGCCTTCCAGTTTTTTGTTTTGGGAGACATTGGATTGTTCGTTACCATTCACATTTATCTTTATGTGAAGTTCTTTGATTTCGATAGGCATTTTATACGAGTCTGAAATAGTTATACGCTAACTCAATAGTTTCAATGGTCACTTTGCTTTCTTCAGCATTTAGTTCTGCGATATCCCACTTTACCGGATATGCGTGAACCACATTCCAAGTAACGAGTGGTTCGTGTTTTTCATTCAGTAATTTCACTGTAAGATCGACAGGCTCAAACTGAAAATTTTCAATGGCACTTTGACACCATTTTATAAGTTCAGAATTTGTAACCATTCCCCTTTTTAAAATCAGGTTTGGAAATTTTGACCTTACCGGAAGTTTATGTTTGAATCTGTTTTCGCCACCCTCGGCAAATTCTTCGGTCTCAATATCTACGGAAAGACCAGATACCGATTGAAACTGAACATCTTTATCTTGCGAGGAAATTCCGTTGAATTCCACCTTAAAATGAAAACTTACTGGAGGATATGGATCGCTCATCAATCTCCGTTTTGAATTGTTAAACCTTCGTGTGCAATTTCTAGCGTTTCAATAGCGGTTTCGTTGCCGTCGCCCTTTAAATCTGTAGATTGCACCTTAAGTGGAAAGGCATTCTTTACTTTCCAAACCATTACAGGTTCGTGTTCCTCGTTTAGTAAAGAAATGGTTATGTCTCGGCGTTCAATTGTGTTTAGGCTTACGGTATTCCACCATTGGTAAAACTCATTGTCGTTCGCAAAAGATCCACGCTTTAAAGTAATGTTGCTATATTTTTGCATCCCCGGCATTTTAATTTTGCTGTATTCTGGGCTTGCACCGTGACGGTATTCTATAAGTTCGGTTTCTACATCTAGTCCACTTACTTCGGTAAAACCTATGTTTGTTCCTCCCCAGTCCACTGAGAAATGAAACTTTACTAAAGGATATGTGTTGGCCATTTTTTCTATGTTTTAAGTTATTGCGTTAAAAAGTTATTGTCTCCTTAAACCTCCCAATGGGTGACTTCTCAATCTTTGGAATTATTTTTACTAATTACTAAATTAGGCTTCTTGCATTTTATGAGAGAATTTGAGAACGATGAATTCTGCAGGACGAACTGCTGCCATGCCTATTTCAATATTCATAATTCCGTTTAGAATATCGTCTGCGGTCATGGTTTCTCCCAAACCAACCCGCACATAAAATGCTTGTTCAGGTTTGGCTCCGGCAAGGGCTCCTGCGCGCCACTGAAGAATTAAGAAGTTTTCAATCATTGCGCGCACTTTTACCCAAGTGTTGGCATCGTTAGGTTCGAAAACAAATTGTGCTGTAGCTTTTTCAACAGATTCCTCTACCATATTGAAAAAACGACGCACTGGAACGTATTTCCATTCGTTATCGTTACCGGCAAGTGTGCGTGCACCCCAAACCAAAATACCCTTACCTGTAAAGGAGCGAATGGCGTTAATAGATTTTCCAGAAGTATGAATGTTCAAATCCTGTTGGGCCTCGTGGGTAATTTTAATAGTTGGCTCCACGGCTGCACTAACAGATTCGTTTGCGGGTGCTTTCCAAACTCCACGATTGCTATCTACACGAGCATAGATGCCAGCCATTGCACTGCTTGGTGGAAGCGTAACATATTGCTTTTCCAACTCCGTTTTTATTTTATTGTATAGTATTAAGTTGAAATCACTATCGGCACTATCTGCAAGTTCGTCAAGCTTTTTTGTATCATAAACGCCTGTAGAAGTTGTATTCGTTTCGTCAGTAATACTGTGAGCCAGGGTTATATCTGCATCATTATAAGCATAGCTATAAACCGTTTTCAAGAAAGGATGATAAGCGGCACCGTATTTCAATAAATCTACACCATTGCCCAATGATGCTGTATTGCGAATATTATCGCTATTGTTTGCAAAAGCATCAATAATAACAAAACGATCTTTTAGCTTTTGAGACTGCATCAAGGCTTTGTTAATAAGTGAATAGTAGCTATCGGTGGTTGAAACAGCCATTGCATCTGGAAAGACATATAATGTAGGTTCATCAAATTTTTCAAGCTCGTTCAAACCAGCAACAAGAGCCAGTTGGCTTACGCTGCCACCCGTATAATCTCCGACTGAACAGATGTAGCAAGGCCCGCCACCATTATCAAAATACATGCGCATTGCATAGTACATCACAAAAGGACTTAACGTAGGCATAGCCACACTAAACTTTTGAGCCAATAGTTTAATTGGCGGTCCACTGTTGATGGTATCTTTAATGGTTACAGTAATTGCAGCCTCGTTTTGGGCTTTCCCAAAATAGGTTTCGTACTCCAATAGCGAAACGATACGTTTTGGTTTGTTCTGAACAGTTGTATCACTGATTTGCGTGTAGCCTATAAAGGCTGGAATTGCTGTCTCCACTTGTGCCACCGATGGTGGAAATTTTGATATTTCCTCCACATAGACCCCGGGTGTTTTGTAAGTAGTTGCCATAGTTTCTGTTATTGATTAATATAAATTTCTGAAATAGTTTTTATAATGTTTCCACCGCCGTCTTTTTCAAATATAAGTCGGGAGGGAAACGCTGAAGGTCTTTCTTCGCCGCCAAAGCTGTAAGCAATTATTCCGTTTTTAACTAAGGGCAGTTCCGTTGGTTCTGTGGAATGAAGCAGACTGCTGTCTACTGCATTGCGATAATTCCAAATGGTGCTTCGATTTTTGATTTGTAATTTGAAAGTTTTGGGATTAGCGGGAATTGTTCCGTTTACGTTCAAAATATTTCGTGTATTTCCGTCAAAAGGAATTGTGTTGTCGCCAGCCATTTCCAAAGAAATAATTGCGAAAAGCCCAATTTTTTCCTTTTCGGAAAAGACTTTCCCTATTTCAGCATAACTAGTTTGGTTTATGGTGAAATCTTCAATAGGCATGGTAGTAGTTTCCAGATCTAAATAGTTGAAAGAACCACCTTCCGTAGCTGGTTTTTTGTTTGAGAAATAATAGGGAATTAGCGGTTTTGAATTTACAGTCGAATAATTTTCGAAAAGAGAATCCTTCACACAAATCAAAAATTTCAAAACTGTTGTTTGTGGAAGATTTATTAAAGTTCTGTAAGTTCCTGAATTGGGTGCTGTTTCTTCCGCTTTTGCATAAATTGTAAAGCCGTTGTTAATAGTTTTGAAAACGAGTCTGTTTCCTTTAAATATCTCTTGTGTTTCTTCAGAAGGAATTATTTGGCAGAAATCCTCAAAATTATATTTACTGAGTTGTTGTTCTTTTAATATCGGGTTACCGTCGAAAGCCATACTGCCATCATCCAAAAAATAATGGTGGTAAACATTTACGCTAAACAGTTTGCGATATGTTATAGTGAAACTCATTAGGTATTATTATTAAGAATTCCGGAGATTTCGATAATTGGTTTTCCTTTTTCAAGAATTGCATTGCTATCAATTTTAACAACGCTTATTTTATAGAGTACACTGGGCAAGGCTTTCCCACCCATTGTGCCCCAGATATAGTTTAGCTGTTCGAATGTTGGCGTGTAGAGTTCGGCAATGAAGCGGAACTCTTTTATGTTTTCCAATGCAGGAATTGCAGGGTTTAGGGGCGTATTTACTTGTGTGAATATTTTTTTAGACTGGAAGAATTCTATAATTAAAGAGATGGCAGTTAGCGAGCGGGTATAAGTACTTCTGTTAGCCGAAAAAAGCGCAAAAACATTAAGATTAATGGGAGCATTTTTATAGATTGTCTCCCCATTTTTGAATTTTACGTTTGGATTGTTTTTAAGAGCAACTTCTTCCTCTATGTTTAAAAGTGATAACACTATTTTATCATTCATGGTATTGAGTTCCGGATCATCATGTTTGGAAACATTTTCCAGAACCACAAGATTTGCTTCTGTAGTTTTTTGCTCCAAATATTTTGAAACTTGATCTTTTACTATTTCGAGGGTTTCGTAAATCATTTTTGGGAGGAACCTTTTAAAACTATTCTAAAACCCAAATATATTTCATAGTAATAAACTATACAACAGTATTTTACCTGAAATTTTTAGGGGGTTTTCACTGTTTGCTTCATAGGGAAAACCCTTTTAAACTTATAGGAAAATTCCTATTATCATAGGGGGTTTTCCCTGTTTATTAGCTTCAAAAAGCACTTTTTTGATTGTTTTTACTACATTCGTTCCTATTAACTTCTAAACCATTAACAATTATGTCAAAGCCATCAAATTGTATTACCGTCGTTCAAGCGAGGCAACTACAGGATAACTGGGTAGCAACACGTGCGGTAGATATTGAGCGCGCAATGGGTTCTGCGGATACTCGTGAATTTTTGTTCAGCGTTGCGGAACTTGAGCAGTTTTTGAATTACATAAAAAATAGTTCCAGCATGGGGCCGCAGCCTGGCGTGCGTATTTATTTTGGAGCGTATGATAATGATGCTTCAGACAAAGCGACCGTATTTTTAGCTCCAACTTTAGGCATTACGGAAGGTTCACCAAATAATTATAATTTGGAGCCTTTGAATAAAAGTATTGGTGGCCATCCTCCGAAAAATTATTAACTGGGGTGTTGGCAATATTAATTATACATCTTCTCGAGTTTTTAGCATTTCTCGCTGGGCTTTTCTATTATTTTAAAAATAAATCCAGACCAACATATTACTTGGTTTGGTTTTTGGGAATTACCGTTTTTTTTGAAATTTTCGGATGGTACGTAGTATTGATAAGTAATGGTCCTTTATATTTTTTAAAAGACACTGTTTTTGATAGTAATTACTGGTCATCAAATATTTATTCCATAATAAGTTATTTGTTCTATATTAATTATTTCAAATGGTATCTATCGTCTAAAAACTCCATACATATTCTCAACCGTGTATCTGTTGTTTTTCTGGCAGTTAGTATTTTGGAAATTTTATTTTCCAAAGGTTTCTTTGTAAAATTTATGCCAATTTCCAACATTCTTGGAACATTACTAGTTTTCTTAAGTATAGCTTTTTACTATTTGGAACTGTTAAAAAGCGACCATATCCTCCAAGTGCATAAAAGTTTGCCGTTTTATGTTTCGGTTGGAGCATTGATTTTTCATCTATGTACTACGCCTTTATTTCTATACAGCGCTTATTATAGCAATTCTATTGACCCTGGCTTTGTCAGTTTATATAGACAGGTTATCTTTGGAACTAACTACTTACTATACTCTATCTATATAGCCGGATTTTTGATATGCTTACGGAAAAAGGACCCTTACTTCCTCAAGAAAAACTTTTAATAGTTTATTTTATTGCTGTACTGTTGTTCTTTACAATCTTTGCGATTACTGTTGTTATAGCCTTTCAGCGTAGAAAAAATAGTTTTCTAAAAGAACGTTATGAAGCAGAGCAGCGGTACCAGCGTGAACTTGCCGATTCAAAGATTGAAATCCAAGAACAGACACTAAAAAACATTGCTTGGGAACTTCACGATAATGTAGGGCAATTACTATCTGTAGCGAACATTCAGCTGAATGTATTGATGAGTACCGTTCCCGAAACCTATCACAACCAAATAAAAGAAACAAAAGAAGTGGTGCAGGAAACGGTTCAGGAAATACGCTCCCTTTCCAAAGTGCTCAATAATGATGTAGTTCTTAAAAATGGATTGTTGGCCTCGCTGCAAGTTGAGCTAGATAGATTTAAGCGGCTGGGTTATTTGGACGCTTCCCTAAAAATATCTGGAGACATAATACCCTTAAATAGTTCCAGCGAAATAATTATCTTCCGTATTCTTCAGGAGTTCCTTTCAAACGTCATTAAACACGCCAAGGCGTCAAAATTATTCGTACATTTAGATTATAAAGAAAGGGCGCTTGCTGTAACCGCGGTTGATGATGGTGTTGGTTTTAATACTTCAGTAAAAACCGACAGTTCGGGAATGGAGACCATGGGGAGTCGGGCAGCACTTTTGAACGCAGATTTTTCAATTGTTTCTGAAATAGGAAAAGGCACTGAATTATTTTTAAGTTATCCTTATAAAAATACAATATGAACCCAGAAGGAAAACACACAGTTGCGATTGTTGATGATCATTCTCTCTTTGCACGTTCATTGGAAAAACTTATCAATTCATTTTCAGACTTTAAAGTGGTTTTTCATGCAAAAAATGGGGTGGAACTGCAGAAAAAAATTGAGAAAAGAAGTGTCTTGCCTCAGTTAATTCTTCTCGATATTAATATGCCGGTTATGGATGGTTTTGAAACTGCAGAATGGCTCACCCTAAATCATCCCGAAATAAAGGTTCTAGCCCTTTCCATGGAAGACGATGAGCAAACCATTTTAAAAATGTTGCGAAAAGGCGTAAAAGGCTATTTGCTCAAAGATATCCAACCACAAATCTTGAATACCGCCCTTAAGGAATTACTTGAAAAAGGGTATTACCATTCCGAAAAAGTTTCAGAAACCTTGTTGCATTCACTAACTCCCGATGAGGAGGGCAGGATCATTGATTTCAAAGAAAACGAACTTACATTTATAAAACTTGCTTGTTCAGAGATGACCTATAAGGAAATAGCAGACATAATGGATCTAAGCCCAAAAACTATTGATGGTTACCGTCAAGATCTTTTCAAAAAGCTAAAAATTAAAAATAGGGTAGGACTGGTCATTTTTGCTCTGAAAAAAAACCTGATTCAGCTTTAATAACAGGCATTCCAAATAGAATCTTCTGGTGGAGGAGCTTCTATGCTAATTTCTTCTTTCTGCACGGGATGAATCAATGAAAGCTTTTTTGCGTGAAGATGAATACTTCCATCCGTGTTACTTCTGTCAAATCCATATTTTAAATCTCCTTTTATTGGGCAACCAATAGCTGAAAGTTGTGACCTAATTTGATGATGCCTCCCAGTTTCTAAATTTACTTCCAGCAAATAGTAGTTGTCTAGTTTTTTTAGAAGTTTATAGTGAAGTACTGCTTTTTTACTCTCTGGCACTTCTTTAATGTGCGCGTAGGATTTATTTTGTTTCGGATTCCTTTTTAAATAATGCGTAAGTGTATCTTCTGTATTGGGTGGAGCGTTTTTCACGATTGCCCAATATATCTTTTCGGTTTCCCTTTCAGAAAACATTTTGTTCAAACGCGCCAATGCTTTAGAAGTTCTGGCAAAAACAACAATCCCACTAGTGGGACGATCCAAACGGTGAACTACCCCAAGATACACAGCGCCAGGCTTGTTATATTTTTCAGCAATGTATTCTTTTACAACTTCGGAAAGAGGCATGTCGCCCGTTTTATCGCCTTGTACAATATCTCCTGGGCGTTTGTTTATAACAATTAAATGATTGTCCTCAAACAAGACTTGAAGATTGTCTTTTGTGCTATGTAGATTGGATTGTTGGATAATTAGATTGTTAGATTGTTGGATTGCTGGATTGTTGGATTGTTGGATTGCTCGATTGTCGGATTAGTCTAAAAATCTAATTATCCAACAATCTAAACCATCTAATACTGTTCGCTATCATTCGGAAAATCGCCGCTTTTCACATCTGTGCTGTATTGACTGAAAGCATTTTTCATTTCTGTGTATAAATCGAGATATCTACGCAGAAAACGCGGATTAAATTCGTGTGTCATCCCAATCATATCGTGAGTTACTAGAACCTGCCCGTCCACATCATTTCCAGCACCAATGCCAATTACGGGAATGCTAATTTTTTCGGCAACTTCTTTAGCCAACTTCGCTGGAACTTTTTCTAAAACAATGGCGAAGCAGCCTGCTTTTTCAAGCAAGAGCGCATCTGAAATTAATTTTTCGGCTTCTTCTTCCTCTTTGGCTCTAACAGTATATGTTCCAAACTTATAAATGGATTGGGGTGTTAAACCTAAATGTCCCATCACAGGAATTCCAGCATTTAGAATTCGCTTTACAGATTCTTTTATTTCCTTTCCACCTTCAAGTTTCACAGCGTGACCACCACTCTCTTTCATAATCCTGATAGCAGAGCGCAGTGCTTCTTTTGGATCACTTTGATAGCTTCCAAAAGGTAAATCTACCACAACTAAACTTCTTTCAATGGCACGAACCACCGAAGCGGCGTGATAAATCATTTGGTCTAGCGTAATAGGCAAAGTAGTTTCATGACCAGCCATTACGTTTGATGCTGAATCACCTACTAAAATCACATCTATGCCTGCGCTATCCACGATTTTAGCCATTGTAAAATCATAGGCGGTGAGCATGGATATTTTTTCGCCTTTCTTTTTCATATCTACCAAAGTCTTGGTGGTGATACGCTTGTATTCTTTTTTGGCTGTTGACATATTTCTTAAAAATGAATATATTGAAGTGTAAAAATACTATTTTTGAGTAGTAACCAATTAAATTTTTTAATTATGAAATATACATTGTTTTTTTTATCAATGTTTATGAGTATTGTAGGCTTTTCTCAAGAAGCATTGTCCACTGCTAATGGAAAGATAATTGTTGATATTTTTATGGATGGCTATCAAGCGGGCGATACTTTAAAGATGAAATCTGTTATGCATGCAAATATGACTATGAATCGTGCATATTTGAGTAATGAACAGGAAAATATTTTGATATTTATTAAATCTTCAGATTTACTTAAATATGCAGCAACAACTGGAAAAGAGCAGGTATGGGAGGAGAAACTTACCGATTATATTGTGAACAGCGACGGCAATGTTGCTCATGTTTGGGCCTCCTATGAATATTTTAAGGATGGAAAATTCAGCCATTGTGGCGCAAATTCTTTTACATTAGTCTATACGGATGAAAGCTGGAAAATTTTGAATATTATAGATTCCATACGCATTGGGAGCTGTAATAAAGAATAAATTCCTTCTTTAACAATCGCTAATATTCACTTGAACGGCTAATCCACCTTCACTGGTTTCTTTATATTTTGAAGTCATATCCTTTGCAGTTTCCCACATAGTTGCAATCACTTTGTCAAGTGGAACTTTTGCTTTGGAAGGGTCGCTGTCCAAAGCCATCTCACAAGCGTTAATAGCTTTTATAGCACCCATTGCGTTTCGTTCAATACACGGAATTTGAACCAAACCGGCAATGGGATCACAGGTCATACCAAGATGGTGCTCCATTGCAATTTCACTTGCCATAAGGCATTGTTCGGGAGTTCCGCCCATTAATTCGCAGAGGGCTCCGGCTGCCATAGATGATGAAACGCCAATCTCTGCCTGGCAACCGCCCATAGCTGCAGAAATGGTAGAACCTTTTTTGAAAATACTTCCAATTTCACCCCCGGTGAGCAAAAACTTACGAACGTCGTCAAAATTGGCGTCATGATTTTCTATGACCATATAATACATCATCACGGCAGGCATTACACCTGCACTACCATTAGTGGGCGCAGTAACCACGCGCCCCAATGAAGCATTTACTTCGTTCACAGCGAGGGCAAAACACGAAACCCATTTCAGGATTTGACGAAATTTTACTTCGGTGTTTCTTATGGCACCAATCCATTCTTCGGCATTCGTGTATTTGTGATCGCCAATAAGATTTTTATTCATAGCGAATGCTCTTCGGGTAACGTTTAACCCGCCAGGTAATGTTCCCTCGGTGTGTGCTCCCACGTACATAGAATCCAGCATTACGTTCCAGATTTTCTGTAGGCCGTCGTTTATTTCAGCTTCACTTCTTAGGAATTTCTCGTTTTCGAAAACTATTTCTGAAATGCTTTTACCTTCAGCTTTGCAATATGCCAAAAGTTCTGTCCCTTTTTCAATAGGAAAGGGGAACTGAGCAAACTTTGCCAGCTTTATTTTTTTGCGTATTCGTTCTTTTTTCACGGTAAAACCACCGCCTATGGAATAAAACGATGAAGATTTTTTGGAGCCATTTTTCAGCGTAGCTTTAAAGGTCATTCCGTTTGGGTGAAACTCCAAAAACTTTCTGTTGAAGATGATATTTTCTTTGGGAAAGAATGGAACTTCCAGTTCGCCATTCAGTTTCAGTTTGTTTTCTGAATTGATAAAAGCAATTTCTTTTTCTATGTTTTCAATAGGAAATGTTACAGGATCAAAACCCGTAAGACCCAGCATCAAAGCGAGATCGGTAGCGTGACCTTTTCCGGTGAGCGAAAGGGAGCCGTACAGATCCACTGAAATTTCAGCTACATCTTCAAACTGGTTTTTCTCTTTCAGTTCACCAATCCAACGTAATGCCGCGCGCCACGGTCCCAAAGTGTGCGAGCTCGATGGCCCAACACCTATTTTCAACATATCAAAAACACTGATACTTTCCATTCAAAATTCTTTTAAAAACAAAGATAGCATCTTATTTAATTCTAAATAATGAAATTAGAATTATGAATTTATTTTTAGAAATCATGGAACCTGAATTTTACCTTCTCCTATTCGGCAACAATGGCGGCGGAGCTCCCGTAAATGGATTCCAGCGGCCAATGCTCTTGGCTTCCATGCCCGCCGCACGCATTACGGCACGGTCGCCGTAGCGATCCCGCATCTTGTCCATTGCGTGATAGAGATTGATTATTTTTTCGTTGTCGTCAAAGAGGTCTATTTGAAATCCGCCCTCTACCAAATGGCTGAGCCGCACGCCCACCATACGCACCAACAGTCTGCGTTGGTACAGTTTCTTAAAAAGTTCCATTATCACAGGAAGAATCTTATGGTCTGCCGAGCTGTACGGTATTTTTTGCTGAATGGTATAGGTTTGAAAATCTGAATACCTTATTTTGAACGTTACGCATGCAGTAAGTTTATTGCCGCGCCGAAGTTGGAAAACCAGATTTTCTGCCATTGCGATTATAATTCCTTCCAGTTTTTTTACATCGGTAGTATCGCGATCAAAACTGCGTTCGGTGGAAATGGACTTTCGTTCGGTATATTGCTCCACGGGTGTATTGTCTATCCCGTTGGCCTTTTGCCAAATGGTCTGCCCGTTTTTTCCGAAAACCTTTGCCATCATTTCCACCGGCATTTCCTGTATTGTTTTTATCTGTTTTATGCCAAGATCGCATAAAGCGCGATAGGTAACTTCACCCACCATAGGTATTTTGTTTACGGGTAAAGGCGAAAGGAAGGGTTTTTCTGTACCTTTTAAAATGTGGATTTGATTGTTGGGTTTTGCTTCACCCGTAGCTATTTTTGAAACCGTCTTATTTACCGAAAGCCCAAAGGAAATGGGCAATCCGGTTTCTTTTATAATGCGCTGTCGTAATTCCGAAGCCAATTTTTCGCATCCGAAAAACTTATCCATCCCCGTTAAGTCGATGTAAAATTCATCTACTGAAGCTTTTTCATAGAGCGGCACACTTTCTTTGATGACATCGGTAACGTTTTCTGAAAACTTACTGTAAGTGCTGGCATCACCGCGAACCACGATCGCTTCGGGGCATAATTGGCGCGCCAGTTTCATCGGCATTGCAGAGTGGATTCCAAAAGTTCTGGCTTCGTAACTGCAGGAAGCCACCACGCCTCGGTCAGTCGTACCACCAATCAATACGGGTTTTCCTATCAATTTACTATCCAGCAAGCGTTCGCAGGACACAAAAAATGTGTCCAAATCCATGTGTACTATGTTTCTTTTGTCGTTCATAACAGATTTGAGACGTGAGACGTTAGATTTGAGATAAAGGATTTAGGTTATTGTTTTTTCTCTGCGTTCTTTGTGCCTTTGCGGTGAATATTAAACCACAGAGGCACAGAGAACACAAAGTTTTACGGCATATGTTTCACTGTCTTGCGTCTATTATCCGTAACAGTTTTGTCTTTGCCATCCGAGTTTTTTAAAACGGTTGCAGAACTATATCTCGGATCCTGAATAATCGCCAATCGTTCCATTTTTATAACTTCAATATTTATACAGTCAAATTCCTCAATTACTTTTCCGGTGATACTGTAAATTCCTTTTCCGCGGAAACGATATTGATTGGCCACCGGAGGAAAATGCACCGTATCCACAAAGTCGCCATTGCGGTCCACAAAAGTGCCGAAATACATTTGCTGTCCATTGGTGGTTTTTGTTCGTTTTGTAGTGACCAAATAACCTTCAATAGTCACCGTTTTTCCTGTGAAATTAGGAAGATGCGTTGCACGAACTTTATTTTCTGAAGCTACCGAGAGCAATTCAAAAGGACTGCACAACGGAAAACCCAGCAGTTCCATTTCATCAAAAGCACCTTCGAGCGCGGTGTGCGGTAGGGAAGGGGTTTTGTAATCAATCTTTTTTTGTTTGAAAAGTGTGTAAACATTTTCCTCAAAACTCACTTTGTTTATTTTCATATAGGCTTCCCAAAGCAGTTCGCGTTTATTTCTTCCGGTGAACCTAAAAGCATTTATTTTTATAAGGATTGTCACTTGTTCCATCCCGATAGAAACGCGTTCCAAAAAATTGTCTAAGCTTTCAAAAGCACCGTTTTTATTGCGTTCGGTTATTATTCTATCAATAAGTTTTGATTCCAAAGACTGCAAAAAATCGAAGCCTATATAAATATCTTTTCCGTCAATAATAGTTGCGCCGTAACCTTTGTTGACGCAGGGTTGCAAAATATTTGCGCCATGCATCCGCGCTTCGTGAACGTAAAGCTCCACACTGTAAAAACCGCCGCCGTTATTGAGCGTAGCGACCATATATTCCAACGGAAAATAAGCTTTCAAAAAAAGACTTTGGTAGCTTTCAACAGCATATGAAGCGGAATGGCCCTTCGCAAAAGCATAGCCTGCAAAGCTTTCAATCTGTCGCCAAACCTCGGTGGTAAATGCTTCCGCTTTTCCGGAATTTTTACAATTGTTAAAAAATTGATCCTTCACCTTTTGAAATTCCTCCCGCGAACGGAACTTGCCGCTCATTCCACGTCGCAGCATATCTGCCTCGCCCAAATCCAATCCGCCAAAGTGGTGCGCAACTTTTATCACATCTTCCTGATAGACCATTACGCCATAGGTTTCGGGCATAATTTCCAGCAAAACGGGATGCGCTTCCTTTCTTTTTTCGGGGAAACGATAACGCAGAATATACTCGCGCATCATCCCACTTTTTGCAACGCCTGGGCGAATCACGGAACTCGCCGCCACCAAGCCCAAATAATCATCCACTTGTAATTTTCTAAGCAACATCCGCATTGCCGGCGATTCCACGTAAAAACAGCCGATGGCTTTTGCATTCCGCAGTAAATCCTTGATGCGTTCGTCTTCCTTAAAACGTTTTATATCGTGAATATCAATAGGTTTTTTTTCGGGATGGTTTTGTTTTACAATCTCCACGGCATCCTTTATTTTACCCAATCCACGCTGACTCAAAATATCGAATTTATAAAGACCGATATCTTCGGCAATTACCATATCAAACTGTGTAGTAGCGTAGCCTTTTGGAGGCATAAATGTGGCGGTGTAATAATGGATTGGTTTTTCCGAAATCAAAATTCCGCCAGCGTGGATTCCTAAATAATTTGGAAAACCCTGAATATATTGGCTGTAAACAATCACCAATTGCGAAAGTTTATCCAGCGTTTTAAAGTTGCAATCCTGGGTAGAAAGTCTATCGATCTCTTCTTTTGGCAAGCCGAAAACTTTCCCCAATTCCCGCACCGACGCTTTAAATTTAAAAGTATTGTAAACCGCGATAAGCGCAGTATTCTTAAAAGTATTGAAAATAAAATCGGTAATATCGTTGCGATCCTGCCACGAAAAATCAATGTCGAAATCGGGTGGGTTTTTTCGATATAGGTTTATAAATCGCTCAAAATAAAGGTCGAGTTCCACGGGATCAACATCTGTAATTCTAAGTAAATAAGCTATAATACTATTGGCGCCACTGCCGCGGCCCACGTAGAAATAGCCTTTGCTGCGGGCGTATTTCAGTATTTTCCAATTGATGAGAAAATAGGAGACAAACCCTTTTTCTTTTATTATTCCCAATTCCTTTTCCATCCGCAGCATCACGCGTTCGCCCGGACGTTTGTAACGATAATGAATTCCGGCATAAGCCAATTTTTTCAACAATCGAAAATCCAGATCTTCACTTGTAGTATAGGATTTTTGGTTGCAAGTGGTTTCCTTTGAAAAATTAAAGGAGATATAACAACGGTTCAAAAGGTTTTCAGTGTTTTTAATAAGCTGCGGAAATTCCTCAAATGCTTTTTTTAGTTTTTCTTCGGAAATAAATACGTCGTTTTCGCTGGCTTGTTCGGAAGTTGGCAATTTGCTCAGCAAGGTGTTGTTGTCAATCGCCCGAAGTAATCGGTGGGTGTTGAACCCTTTTTTATTCTGAAAAGTTACCGTTTGGAGAATGACCAGTTTGCTCTGCTTATCTTTCCAAGGTGAAAATTTTAAACGATTGATATCGTCCATTCTTACTCCGATAAATTCATTTTCCGCAAGGGTTTCGCCTTCAAAAGAAGCGAATGGGTAAATTACGAATGTGCTGGGAAGCTGCTTTGCTTTGGAAGGAATTTCAGCGTTTTTGGTTCCTTGGCGCTGATGGAGAAATGCTGACAGATATTCATTTATATTCTGAAAGCCTTCATTGTTTTCAGCTAGCATTATGAAATGTTGTTTCGCATCATTTCGGAAATCGACGCCAATCACTGGTTTCACGTTATATTCCGAAGCAATTCGGATAAATTCCAAACAAGCGGAGGTGGAATTAATATCTGTAAGTGCCATAAAAATAGCTCTATTCTGTTGGCCTAAACTCAACAAATCCCTGATTTTCAAGGTTCCGTAACGGAGGCTATAGTATGTGTGGCAATTCAAAAACATCTGTGTTGGATTTATTCCAAAATTATGGAATATTTCCAACAACTAAAACAAATTACAAATAAAAAAATCCCAAATCCCAAGATTATTTTTTGGAATTTGCGATTTGATATTCGTTGCTTTTTCTTCTAAATAGCCGTACTGGTTATCCCTCCATCAACAACCAGATTTTGGCCGGTAACATAAGATGATTTATCCATCGCAAAGAAAGCGATTACACTTGCCATCTCGTCAGCTTGGGCAATGCGCCCCATTGGCGTATGTTTTAAAACCGGATCAATACGCTCTTTTAATTTTAAAAGATCGCTGGTCAATGGTGTTTCGGTAAACCACGGCGACATTGCGTTTACGCGAATTCCGTCTTTTGCCCATTCCGTAGCCAAGTTTTTGGTTTGCATAATTAATCCGGCTTTGGACATTCCGTAGGGCGAACCGGTTTTTGTGTCCATTACGCCAGATACTGAAGCTACATTCACAATGGAAGCATTCCCGGATTTTTTCAGAAAAGGATATAATTTTCTACTCAAGAGAAAAGGTGCGGTAAGATTGATGCTGATTATTTTTTGGTATTCTTCTTCGGAATATTCCACCGCAGCTTTTCGGATGTTTATACCCGCATTATTTACCAAAATATCTAAAGTATCCCAACGTTCTTCCACTTCGGAAAAAATGGCTTCGATGCTATCCTTTTCTGAAATATCGCCCACAATTCCATAAGCTTTGTGGCCGTCTTTTTGAAGCTCTTTTTCAAAAGCATTAACTTCTTTTTTATTCCGGGCGGTAAAAATTACTTCCGCGCCAAGCGAAAGGAATTCCAAAACCGTTGCTTTTCCTATTCCTTTGGTGCCACCAGTTATGACGACTTTTTTATTTTTTAAATTCCACATATTCAGTATTCAGTATTCAGTATTCAGTATTCAGTTTTCAAAGAGCGCTTCGACTGCGCTCAGCGTGACATATTTTATGGAACCAATACAACGCGGAATCTTGCTTTGTTGTCCATCATCCTTTTAAACGCTTTTTCCACATCGTCCAATTTATAGGTTTCAATCATTGGTTTGG
This sequence comes from Aequorivita lipolytica, assembly GCF_007997135.1. GTDB lineage: Bacteria > Bacteroidota > Bacteroidia > Flavobacteriales > Flavobacteriaceae > Aequorivita > Aequorivita lipolytica. The sequence goes on from NZ_VORU01000004.1 coordinate 261,056, forward strand.
TGTTGGTGAGTGCGCTGAAATTCAGCGTGTCCTCGCTATCAATCGCAGTTCCGCTGGGCCATCCGGAAACGGATTTTCTCTTTTGGAGCAACTGCATTGGCGAGACTTCGATTGCATCTCCCGTGGCGCCGATGCAGATTAACTGTCCGTCAATTCCCAAACCGTCAATCACTGCGCTAATGGCATCGGCGTGGGGGGCGGTTGCGACGATAAGTTTAGCACCACCCAATTTTTGGAGTTCTTTTACGGCATCTTGTTTTTCGGTATTTATATAATGGTGAGCGCCGAGATCTTTTGCAAGTTTCTCTTTATCGTCAGAGTGGGAGAGGGCAACGGTGCGCATTCCCATTTTGTTTGCGTATTGAACAGCGAGATGGCCGAGACCTCCAATTCCCTGTACTGCCACCACATCTCCGGGGCGAATGTTACTGTTTCGCATCGCGTTGTAAACTGTGATGCCGGCACATAAAAGTGGCGCGGCTTCTTCACTTGATAATTCTTTGGGGATGTTTGCCACGGCTTCCTGTGGAGCGCACATATATTCTGCATAACCGCCATCATAAGAAATTCCGGCGACTTTCGCATTTTCACAATTTATAAAATTTCCTCTTCGGCAAGGTTCGCAAGTAAAGCAATGACCTCCATGCCAACCAACGCCAACACGCTGTCCTTTTTTCCAGTTCTTTACGTCTTTACCCGCTTTTTCAACAATTCCTACAACTTCGTGGCCGGGAACGCGTGGATATTCAAGTCCGGGAAAACCACCTTCTTTTACAAAATTGTCGCTGTGGCAAATTCCGCAAGCTTCTACTTTTATTAATACTTCGTTATCTTTTGGGGTGGGTTTGTCCATTTCTACTATTTTGAAATCGGCTCCGGCTTTTGGTACTTGTACTGCTTTCATATTTTGAGTTTATGTCCCGATAGCTATCGGGATTGTGAGTTTTCTGAGGATTTTAAAAGTACGAATTGTGAGTAAGTTTTTGTTTTAAGAGAACGTTAATTCCTAAAATGAAGACTATATAATTCTAAAGTTGGAGTGTAGTCAGGATTTGCCTGAGTTATAGAAGACGCTAACGTGTAGCGCTGAAATATGAAGTATTCAACGAATCTAATAAAACAATAGAGTTGAGTTAAAGGCCGACACGACTTAGGGGCACACCCAAGTTCTTATAAAAATCCTGCTTTTCTGACAGCTTGTCATAATCCGTGTGCTGGCACAATCATTGTCTTAAACAGACCGTAAATAAAAAAGAATAGATTCCTTCGCAATGCGCTTGTAGCGATTGTTCGGAATAAATAATAACAATAAAAAATTAAAAAGATGAGTAAAATAATTGGAATCGACTTAGGTACAACCAACTCCTGCGTTGCCGTAATGGAAGGTAGCGAGCCAACGGTTATTCCTAATGCCGAAGGAAAAAGAACAACTCCTTCCGTAATTGCATTTGTGGAAGGTGGCGAAATTAAAGTAGGAGATCCCGCTAAAAGACAGGCGGTAACAAACCCTACAAAGACCATCAGCTCCATAAAAAGATTTATGGGGAACAAATATTCAGAATCAAAATCTGAAGCGGAACACGCAACCTATAAAGTTGTAAAAGGTGATAACGACACCGCCCGTGTGGACATTGACGGACGTCTTTACACTCCACAGGAATTGAGCGCTATGATTCTTCAGAAAATGAAGAAGACTGCTGAGGATTACTTGGGTCAGCCAGTAACTCGTGCGGTAATTACGGTTCCTGCATATTTTAACGACAGTCAGCGTCACGCAACTAAAGAAGCCGGTGAAATTGCTGGTCTTAAAGTAGAAAGAATTATAAACGAACCAACCGCAGCAGCACTTGCATACGGTCTTGACAAAAAAGGAATCGACCAAAAAATTGTGGTTTTTGACTTTGGTGGTGGTACGCACGATGTTAGTATCCTTGAATTGGGCGACGGCGTTTTTGAGGTACTTGCGACTGATGGTGATACCCATTTGGGTGGTGACGATGTTGACCAAAAAATCATTAATTGGTTGGCAGATGAATTTAAAGCAGAAGAAGATTTTGATCTTCGCAAAGACCCAATGGCACTTCAGCGTTTGAAGGAAGCTGCTGAAAAAGCGAAAATTGAACTTTCTTCTACTACGCAAACTGAAATCAACTTGCCATACGTAACGGCTACTGCCAGCGGACCAAAACACTTGGTAAAAACCTTGACACGCGCAAAGTTTGAGCAATTGATAGAACCTCTTGTAAAAAGAACCATTGCGCCTTGCGAAAAAGCAATGAAAGCTGCTGGATTGAGCAAAAGCGATATTGACGAAATAATATTGGTAGGTGGTTCCACCCGTATTCCTGCAGTTCAGGAAGCTGTAGAAAAATTCTTCGGAAAAAAGCCTAGCAAAGGTGTAAACCCAGACGAAGTTGTGGCCGTAGGTGCTGCAATTCAAGGTGGTGTTTTGACCGGAGATGTGAAAGACGTACTACTTTTAGATGTTACCCCACTTTCACTTGGTATTGAAACTATGGGTAGTGTAATGACCAAATTAATTGAGGCCAACACAACCATTCCTACCAAGAAAAGCCAGGTATTCTCTACTGCGGCAGACAATCAGCCGAGTGTTGAGATTCACGTATTGCAAGGTGAGCGCCCAATGGCAAACGATAATAAGACAATCGGTCGTTTCCACTTAGACGGAATTCCACCATCTCAGCGCGGTACGCCACAAATTGAAGTAACGTTTGATATTGATGCCAACGGTATCATTAAAGTAAGCGCTACCGATAAAGCTACCAATAAAACGCAGGATATCCGTATTGAGGCTTCTTCTGGACTTACAGAAGATGAAATCAAAAAGATGAGAGCCGATGCAGAAGCAAATGCTGAAAACGATAAGGCCGCGAAAGAAAAAGTGGATAAATTGAACGAAGCTGATGGCATGATCTTCCAGACTGAAAAGCAACTGAAAGAGTTTGGTGAAAAATTATCTGACGATAAAAAGAAACCAATCGAGGATGCTTTGGAAGAACTGAAAAAAGCGTACGAAACCAAGGAAGTTGAAACCATTCAACCCGCTTTGGATAAAATAAACGAAGCTTGGAAAACCGCTTCTGAAGAAATGTACAAAGCCCAAGCGGACGGCCAACAAGGCGCTCCAGAGGGTGATGCTTCACAGGATGCTGGAAAAGCTTCTTCAAACGGAGAAGAAAACAGCGATGTTGAGGATGTAGATTTTGAAGAGGTGAAGTAAGCTTCCAGAAATAGATTAATTTGAAAACCGCAACCTGAGAGGGTTGCGGTTTTTTTGTGATCAAAATGGTTTAAAAATTATTGAATCTCTTTTTGAACATATGCCAGTAATGCGGTTTCATCCAACTTAAGTAGTTTTTCTAGTTTTCTACTTTTAGTTATTCCTTTCCCTACATTTTCCGAATATATTTTTAGTACACATTTTACACCTGCAAGATTGCCCATAAGCTTATTGCTTTTTTCGGATGGATTTTCTATTGCATATTTTATCCAGCCTCCTAAATATGCAACTAATAAATCTGGGATATCTATAGTTAAACCTGTTTGAAATTCTCCTAAATCTATTGTTATATCTGGTACACCGGTAATCCACTGAAGTAGAAATCCATTCACCTGTTTTCTTTTAGCTGATTGTTGGTTTAAAGGTGTGTTTTCTAACCAAGTAACCGCATTTACCACATCGGTTTCATAGTTTTTGTAGTCTTGGCCATTGTTTAGGATAACATTCTTTGGCACCTGAAATTCTTGGGCTATCAATGCAGTGTTCGCTGTTGTTACCAAGAGAATAAAAGCTATTGTTTTAATGATTTTCATAAAAATAATTTTGAATGTTAATTTTTTCTATATTGGAAATATAGTGAATAGAATTAAAATTTTGCCTGAACGAATTTGGAAAATGGTTTGTTTTGGAAAATTATAAATTCAAAAGCCGCAACCTGAGAGGGTTGCGGCTTTTTTAATTAGAATAACATTTTTTTAAATATTTTCTCCATCCATACCACAAAAAGAAAATCATCAAGCCGTCGGAAATGGGAGGAAGTTAAAAAAGCTTAGCAATAATTTAATCGACTTCGGTTAATCTTTCTCAGTGAATGTTCTTCGATGCTTTGGGGAGCTAAAAAAAGTGAAAAGCCACTAACCGTTATTAAATATGGTCAATGACTTTTCTGTTTATGGTATCTGCGCAATAAATATAAATTGCAAATTAGATTGGCGGTAAAATAGCCGACAATACACCCGCGAAGCCACAGTCTTCTGTAAAATTGAGCGAGCCGTTACCGAGTAGTTGTAATGTTACTGTGCAATTATTCACGCAGCCTGCAGTAACGGTTTCTGAATAGGTATAAGTATTGCCAACTTGAGACATCAAGGTCAAAGAGCCTATGCAAAACTCGTAGTCCACTGTCCCGACGGAAAAGTCGCAAGCCATGTGTACTGCTATGTTATAGATATTTCCATTAGAGTCAATACCCTTTCCCGCCCAATCAAGGGTGCCTTGAATGTCAGGGTTTTCATCATAACAATCAATCAAGACCGAACATAAATTTTCCTGATTGAAATATCCATCGCCGTCCAGATCTATGGCATCGCCATGGGCCCTTTGGGCTGGAATGGCATTAACATTTACGTTGATTAGATGCCCATTATGGCATACGTAAACTTTGCCAGCATTTTTATCTTGTTGCCAGTTGTAGCTCGTTTATTTGGTCTGGATTGCCTTCTTTTTCGCAAGCAATGACCAAAAATACGCACAGTAAAACAAATACATAGTTTTTCATAATATAGAGTATTTAAGGTTAATTACGAATCATACTATTAGTTCCAACCGTTCATTCCGGGAGAAATCAATACAAGTTTATCTACGTTTTGGGGATATTTCAAGGTATAATCCACTGAAAGCATGGCACCCCATGAAAGTCCTACCAAACTGATTTTGCCAAGTTTGAGATGGGTGCGCAATTGTTCAATAATTTCATATCCATAAAGCTCCTCTCTTCCATTCCGCGTGTTGCCGTGGCCCAGGTCATCAAAAATAATGGTTTTGAATCCGTTGTTGTTTAAATAGGTTACTTGGTTATTCCAAATGTCGTGGTCCAAATAGCCGCCGTGTATTAAAATTAAAGATTGACCACTTCCCGACGTTTCAAAATAAATCTTGTGGTCTTTTATATTGAGATAACTCTGAACCATTTGTTCCGGACGTAAAGCCTGCCCAAATGCGGTAAATTCCTGAAACATTAAGGTCAAAAGAAGTAAAACAATGAGTTTCATGTTTTCAAATATTAGAAGCGTATTTCATATAATATTTATTAAATCGAAGTTTCGTCTATTTATCCGAAAGAATAATACAATTGTATCGCCGTACAAAAAGAAACAACCCAAACCGTGAAATCGCAAACAAACTTTAAAATTAAACAAAGAATTATAATTATTTAGTCATCTATGAAGTATCTAGTTGATAGTTGGATGCTTACGTTGTATCTTTAGGTACATTCTGAGAACGAAATACTCACTAAAGTGTACTAATTTAAAACTTACTATTATGAAAACTATTATTTTAAAAAGACTTTCCGTTGCGGTTCTGCTATGTTTTTTGATAGTTTTGGCACCGACGGTAACAGCACAGGCACTAAAAAATCATGTGGAATTTAAAGGAAAGATTACAGACGGTAATACCCAAGATCCCCTTGAGGCGGTAAGTATAAATTTGAAATATACCAATATCAACACAATCAGTAATGTGGACGGAAATTTTGTGTTAAAGGTACCAGAAAGCGCAACCGATGGCACCTTGGTATTAACACTATTGGGGTACCAACCAAAGGAGGTAGCCATTAAAACACTTTCCAATAAGCAGAACATGATTACCCTGAACCCCAAAATAACGCAACTTTCGGAAGTGAATATTGCGACTTACATCAATGCGGAAGCCTTAGTAAAAAAAGTTTTTGAGAAGAAAGCCCAAAACAATTTGAACGATCCTGCGGTGATGACAGCTTTTTACAGGGAAACCATCAAAAGACGCAATCGGAACGTTTCGCTTACCGAGGCGGTGGTAAATCTTTATAGACAACCATATATGTCCAATTCCAAAGACGTGATTGAATTGCACAAGGCCAGAAAAAGCACGGATTACCGCCGTCTGGACACGGTGGCCTTCAAACTGCAGGGCGGGCCATTCGCGGCCTTATATCTCGATGTGATGAAATATCCTGAATATCTGTTTACAAATGAGACTATTGCCAACTATAACTACAACTTCGAGCCACCAAGTACTATTAACAGCAAACCGGTGCTTGTAGTTTTATTTATTCAGAAAGAAACATATGGCGATGCCTATTACAAGGGAAAACTGTTTATAGATGCCGATACACTTGCCCTGACCAGCGCGAGCTATAGTTTGGTGATTGTGGACAAAAAAGAAGCCAGTAAGCTATTTGTAAAAAAGAAACCCAATGACATCAATGTTTATCCATTAGAAACTTTTTATCACGTAGACTATCGCGAAAAGGATGGAAAATGGTATTACGGTTACAGCAATATGCAACTGACCTTTAAAGTGGACCAAAGAGGGAAACTTTTCAATACCACTTATACCTTGGCCACCGAAATGGCGGTTACAGATTGGGAAAATAATACCAGTGGAACAAAAGGACAAATTGAAAAAAGATTGAAACCCACGGTGGTAATGAGTGATGCGGTTTCCGGATTTTCCGATCCGGATTTTTGGGGCCCCTATAACGTTATCGAACCCGAGGAATCCATAGAATCGGCAATCAACAAAATTCAGCGCAAGCTGGATAGAAACAAAGGCTGAACATCTTTATATATTGGAGTGTGCATAAAAGCGATTAGAAAAATTTATATAAAATTGGAGCGATCCGCAAAGTCCGCTCTAATTTTATAAGCTCGTTCTTTAATCAACAATTAACCATTTTGGTGTTTTGAATTATTTTAAAAATAGAATTTTTTTGTGTGACTGATTTTCTTTTGCGGTACCAATTCGTCATATACAACATTGAAGTCAAACCCAAAAATGCCCTCCTTGGTTTCCATTCGGAAAAATAGCTTGCCGCCCACGCGTAGATCGTTCGTGTCTTTTGGGCAATGCCAATCGTCACCGGAAAAGTTCCATTTGGTAATGTGTTCGGGTTAGTTCTAGTATTCCCAAACTTTTTGGGAATCTGCATTTATTGAATTTTCCACGGTAATTTTTATTGCACTTATACTATTCATATTTTATTTTCCTTTTAAAAACTGAGACAAATTATGTTTTCAAAAACTGAACAAGGGGAGTGATAAACTCTTGAAAAGCTTCAATATGTGGCAAGTGGCCAACGTCGGGTATTTCAACCAACTCAGCATTTGGAATGGCATCACGTGTCTTTTTGCCCAATTCATTATAAAGTCCCATCGTTTTCCGAACTTCTTCTGAGACTAATGGTTTTCCCAAAGCGGTTCGGTCACGTGTACCTATGATCAAAAGTGTGGGAACTTTAATATTTGGAAATTCATACACCACGGGTTGGGTGAAAACCATCTCATAAGTTAAAGCTGCATTCCAGGCTATTAAAGGATAATTCTCGTTTAGCGTCCAACCTGCCAAGAGTTTTACCCACGGCTCATATTCAGGTTTCCAGTTTCCATCGTAATAGCTTTCTTTTTGATATGCTTTTATTTTATCGTAATCTTTTTCAAGTTCGCTTTTATACCACCAATCTACATTTTTATAGGGCACTTTTAGCTTCCAATCTTCAAGTCCGATAGGGTTTTCAAGAATCAATTTTTCAGTGGTTTCTGGATACATCAATGCGAAACGCGTTGCAAGCATCCCGCCCATTGAATGACCAAGAACGGCTATTTTTTTGATTCCCAAACTGTCTAGTAACATTTTGGTGTTTTCTGCCAATTGCTGAAAAGTATATTGAAAATGTTCGGGCTTTGATGATTTTCCAAAACCTATTTGATCTGGTACCACTACGCGGAATCCTTCTTTTGTAAGTTGATTAATAGTAGTTTGCCAATAAGCCCCATTAAAATTTTTTCCGTGAAGCAACAGAACATTTTTTCCATTATAGTTTTCGGGCATCGCATCCATATACCCCATTTTCAGATTTTGCTGCTGATTTTCGACGTTTATGAAAGAAACTTCAAAAGGGTATGTATAATTCTCAAGATTTATTTCCAGTTTCTCAACTTTATCATTTTGAGCCGAAATAGTTATTGAATAAATAAGCAGTAGAAAAGTAGATAGTATTTTTTTCATAACAATTTAAAGTATTGATTTTCTCTAAAAGTAAATGTTATGAGCAGCAATTAATATTAAGGTTTTAATAAAAAAAAGAGCGACCCTAAAAGAGTCGCTCCATTCAAAAGCTTGTTTTTTAACCAAATATTAAGCTTTGAGGCTTTTGGAGTGGGTGGGGGCCACTTGGTTCAAAAACCTGGGGCAATCTACGAATAATTTCTAAACTATCAATGTATTTTAACGATTAAATCTGTTTTTGGTCGTGTTCCAAATAATAAGCGACCCTTTCGGGTCGCTTGGAAAATGAGGAAATAGAATAGTGTTAATCTTCGTTTTCGTCCCGCTCCACAGCTATTATGGATTGGGCTGGTTGAATTTGTGGGGAGTTATTGAATAAATCTATTTTTGCTCCTGAGTTAGACAGTAATACCACCGAAAAATCATCGGGATTGTTAAAATTATTCTCTGCTACCATGAGCTGTTTTAGGTTTTGACAACTGGCCAATCCTTGCGGTAATGCTCCATATAAATCGTTGTCAAAAACATTAAAGACTTCAATTTGCTTAAGGTTGCTAAGATTTTCGGGAACGGTTCCGCTTAATTGATTGCTGCTTAAATGCAATTGTTTAAGGTTTGAAAGATTTCCCAATGATTCTGGAATGCTTCCACTCACTGCTGTGCCGTTTATCGCCAAAACCTCCAATTGAGGCAGATTTCCCAACTCAGCAGGTATAGAACCAGAAATAGGATTGAATGATAATTCCAGTTTCTCCAAGCTTTTTAACTGTCCTAGAGAAGCAGGCAAAGTGCCGTTTAGGTTGTTGAACAAAAGGCTTATACCAATTATTTTGTTATTCTCGACCGTAACGCCGTACCAAGTTTCAACTGGTTGTTCCAGATTCCATTGGTTGTTCCATTTTAGTCCGTTGGTCGCAACGTATAGATCTAAAAGAACTTGTTTTTCCTGTTTGCTCACTTGCGCAATTGCGAGTGACGCTATCAAAAAACATAAGCAGGTTAGTGTTGCCTTTTTCATAGTTTGGGGCCATTAATTATTAAAGCTTAGTAAAAGAAAGCTAAAAGAAGTTAAAACCCAAAATTATTCGATGAAATGCACAAAAACCGATAAATTATTTTGAAATTGTTAAGAGAGCCGTTTTATTCACTTCATGAACTCCATCAAACACTTCAATATTTAAGCGATCTTGGAAAAGTTTAAAGCCTTTTAAATGTTCCTCTGTTTTTCTGGCCTCGGTAATGAATTGGTCCTTATTTCCGTAGAGATAAATTACCTGAGCAGTTGGTTTTAAAAACTCAAAATCCTGTGGCTGCAATTCATTAGGGATTCCTCCAGAGTGCAGCACTAATTTATCGCACTGGATTTTTCGGCTGGCCACCCAGCGCGTTGCAATGGAAACTCCCTGCGAGTACCCCAAAACAATTAAATTTGGAATTGCTCCTGAAACTTCCTTTTCAAAAACTGTATCCACATAGTTAAGTATATTTTTCGTTTCCAATTCTGTATTTTCCCGCGTAAGCCAAGAAGCGCCCACGTGTTTAAAGGCCTTATCTTGATAGTATTTTGAAGGTGCTTGTGGAGCAATAACATAATTTTCTTCTTTATCCAATTCAGAAAAATAATTGATGAAATACTTGCTCAAATAACCCATTCCGTGGAAAACCATCCAAATATTCTTTGTTTTTGGAGTTAATTCATTGATTGTGTGATACGTATTAATAGTGGTGTAGGTAGCTTCTTTTTGGGTGCTCATTTTGTTGCGTTCTATTTTGTATTTTTACAAATGTAAAGCAATACAATGAAGTACACCAACGAAGAAATTTTGGTCGCCTGCAACAAAATGTGCCCAAATACCCTGATGGAAACCCTGGAAATAGAATTCACTGAAGTAGGTGCTGATTATCTAATTGCCAGAATGCCCGTAACCCCAAAAGTACATCAGCCAGATGGGGTTCTCCACGGCGGAGCCTCTGTAGCTTTAGCGGAAAGTATAGGCAGTGCTGGAGCTTTCGTATTCCTAAATTCAGAAGAAATTGTAATTAGAGGTATTGAAATCGCTGCCAATCATGTTAAAAGCGTTCGTGACGGCTATGTTTACGCACACGCCAGCATACTCCATAAAGGAAGAACAACACAACTCTGGCAGATAAAAATAACCAATGATGATGGCGCGCTAGTCTCAATGGTAAAACTAACAACCCTTACTCTGCCCAAAAAATAATTAATGGATTTTCATCTACTGATCAAAAAAATTTCGAAACAATTGAAAGATGAATTGCCCTTGGTGGTCTATTCATTCCCCCAACAAAATACCGTGACGGCTTTGTTACAGAAAACCAATGAGCTTTTTGATATTTCTGAATTTAATGCCAATGGTTTTGTTTTTGCACCATTTGATTATAAAAACTCGACCTGTTTTATTCCTGAAAGCAATTCTGAAAAGTTGCAGAGCGAATTAATTGAATCTGAAATTAATTTGGCTTCAGTAAAAGTAAATGAAGACAACTCCGAAGAGAAAATCCATTTACAATTGGTTCAAAAAGCAATTGAAAATATCAAAAGACGAAATGCCAATAAAATTGTAATCTCACGTCCAAAAGATTTCCCATTACGCAACTTCTCTTTTGAACTATTGTTAACACGCTTGTTTTCTGCTTATCCAACCGCTTTTCGATACATTTGGTACCATCCACAAACTGGGTTATGGTGCGGCGCTACTCCCGAAACTTTGGTGCAGGTGGAAAATGATTCGTTTAAAACAATGGCCTTGGCGGGAACGCAGCCATTTACAAACCGAAAACCAGTAATTTGGGGTCCTAAAGAATTGGACGAGCAACAATTGGTTACGGATGCAATAACAAATAGTCTGCAGCGTGTTACTTCGGTATTAAAAGTTTCAAATCCACATACTCATCGTGCGGGATCTATGTATCATCTACGGACAGACATAACCGGTATTTTGAAAAGAGGCAAAGCCACATTAACTAAGATTGCCGCCGCTTTGCACCCCACCCCCGCAGTTTGTGGCACTCCGCCAAAATTCGCCAAAGAATTTATACTTCAAAACGAAGGCTATAATCGTGAGTTTTATACTGGTTTTTTCGGACCAATACAAGAAAATGGTGCAACTGCAATGCTACTGGTAAACCTTCGTTGCATGAAAATAGAGAACAATACAGCGCGTATTTTTGTAGGTGGCGGAATAACCATAGGTTCACAAGCAAAAGAGGAGTGGGAGGAAACCCAAAATAAAATGCAAACCATGCTACAAGTATTGGCTCCAATGCTATAATATTTTCGGCGTCTTCGTACCTTTGTATTGCATGAAATTCTCAAATAATATTCTCTCACAGACGCTTGTTCAGCTATTTTTGGACAAGGGTATAGCTCATATCGTAATTTCCCCCGGATCGCGAAATGCACCTTTAACTATTGGCTTTGGCGAACATACAGATTTTAAGTGCTTTAGCATTGTAGATGAACGCTGCGCCGCTTTTTTTGCCTTGGGAATGGCGCAACAGCTAAAGAAGCCCGTTGCAGTTTTATGCACTTCAGGTTCGGCCTTGCTCAATTATTATCCTGCAGTTGCCGAAGCATTTTATAGCGATATTCCTTTGGTTGTCATTTCAGGAGACAGACCTTCCAACCGAATTGATATAGGTGATGGACAAACAATTAGACAAGAAAACGTATTTCAAAATCACATTCTTTACAGCGCCAATTGCAGCGAAGGCCAAGATTTTCAGATTAAAAATGAAACTGAAATAAACGTAGCGCTGAACACTGCAATAGAACTGAATGGTCCCGTGCATATAAATGTTCCTTTTTCAGAACCACTTTATCACACCAGCGAAAATCAATTGGTTTGGCCACAAAACGTTGCTCCCCGAGCGAAGGCTGAAATTTTGGAGGAAGATTTAAACCCTTTTATAACTGAATGGAACAACAGTAAACGCAAAATGATACTGGTGGGTGTTTTGCCCCCAAACAGTTTGGAACAGCGCTTTGTGGAGCAAATTGCGAACGATGAAAGTGTCTTATTATTGACGGAAACCACTTCAAATTTGCATAATGAAAATTTCATCGTGGCTATAGATCAACTTATAGCACCTTTATCTGATGAAGATTTCAAAAAATTGCAGCCTGATATTTTACTCACTTTTGGCGGAATGGTAGTTTCAAAAAAGATTAAGGCTTTTCTACGAAGTTTCCCGCCAAAACAGCATTGGCACGTAGATTCAAAAACTGCTTACGATACTTTTTTTGTGCTGAAGCATCATTTTAAAACAACTATCAATAATTTCTTCGCTGAATTTCTACAGAAAACATTCGTTGTGGAAAGTAATTATCAAAACTATTGGCTCAATGCTAAACAGCACAGACTAGAGCGACACCAAGTTTATAAAAGCGAGATTCCATATTCAGATTTTATGGTTTTTTGTGAAATATTCCACGAGCTTCCAAAAAATATACAATTGCAGTTGAGCAACAGCGCAACTATTAGGTATGCGCAGCTATTTGATATTCATCCTTCAGTTGAAGTATTTTGCAATCGCGGCACTAGCGGCATTGATGGAAGCACGAGTACCGCCCTGGGAGCTGCAGTGGTTTCAAAACTTCCTGCGGTTTTAATAACAGGCGATCTCAGCTTTTTTTACGATAGCAATGCACTGTGGAACAATTACATCCCGAATAATTTTAAAATAATAGTAATCAACAATGGCGGTGGTGGTATTTTTAGAATCCTTCCGGGTGAGAAGGACACACTGCTATTCGAAACTTATTTTGAAACAAAACATAATTTAAGTGCGAAACAGCTTTCGGAAATGTATGGCTTCAATTACCAAACTGCAGATAAAGAAGAAAATCTAGTGGAAAAACTTCAAGATTTTTTTCGTGAAAATGAAGGTCCATCTCTGTTGGAGGTTTTTACCCCTTCAACCGTAAACGACAAAGTACTTTTGGATTACTTCAAGTTTATTTCATAAATAAGTTTTCCCCCAGATAACCGCTTCGTTAAGATTGTAGAACATTTGAAATGGTTTTTTACAGAATTTAGCTTCCAGTTCAGAATTTAGATATCCCACTTCGCTGAAATTTACAACTCCCAAAGCCTTCAAGGATGGTACTTTGTTCAAATATTTATAATCTAATGGTTGAATGGAGTAGGAGTTAACTCTATTTGAGATATAAACCCACGGTTTGCCTTCGGTGATGTTCTGAATTAGCAAAATAACGGAAAGGTCTTTTTTGTAAGAGAGCATTATTCCTTCCTTCGCCTCAACTATAACAACATTTCCATAGAAGAAATAGTTTCCTATTTCCATCTCCATTATTTTGGTCAATTGGAATTCCGGTGGAAGTTTATGTTGAGAAATTTGTTCCATATTGCAGTGAATTTACTTTTTAAGTTTCAATTGCATGTACGTGTTTCACATTTTTTTATGGTTATAAAATACTACCTTTGCAGCTATGATAAAATTGGGTGAATACAATACTTTAGAGATTCTTCGGGAAACCGAACCGGGTCTATACTTGGGCGATGAAGACGAAAATGTGGTGCTTTTGCCACACAGGTATAAACCAGAGGAATATGAAATAGGAGATGAAATTTCTGTTTTCATCTACCTTGATAATGAGGAAAGACCTATCGCCACAACGCTGGATCCTTTTCTGCAATTAAACACTTTTGGATACCTAAATTGCAGCGATGTCAACGAATACGGAGCCTTTATGGATTGGGGTTTGGAAAAACAACTTTTTGTTCCCTTTAAAGAGCAGGCGCGCCCTATGAAGAAAGGCAATTGGTACATTGTTCATCTTTATATAGACGAAAAAACCAATCGTTTGGTGGGTTCCAGCAAAACAAATCACTTTTTACAGAATGAAACGCTTACCGTAGAACCTTTTGAGGAAGTAGATATTTTGGTTACACATTTAACCGAAAAAGGAGCGAATGCAATTGTAAACGGTGCCCATAAAGGACTTATATATATCGAGGATATTTTTGAAGACATCCGCACTGGAGACCGAATGAAGGCTTTCATTAAAAAAATTCGCCCCGATAATAAAATTGATCTTGTGCTTCAAACGCCCGGTTACAAAAGCATAGAACCGAATGCCAACTTTATCCGTGAAGAGTTGGAAGCGGCGGGAGGATTTCTACCACTGCATGATAAATCTGATCCAGACTCAATTAAAAATCTATTGGGAATGAGTAAGAAAAGTTTTAAAAAGGCAATCGGTACGCTTTATAAAGACAAGCAGATTGCTATTAAGGAAGATGGTATAGAGCTATTGTGAAGGCGAGCCGTAAACTCCATAACCTACATAAAAACCACTTCGTCGAGGGCGTTGGTTTAAACCGTAGGAATAATGCATAAGTTCAGGTCTTAAAAAGCCTCGGGATTCTTTATAAACAATGTTCCTTACCTGAGTAGAACCATCTGTACTATAACTGCTGTTGCCCCCGTACACGCCGTACTCTTTAGGATCTAACGAAATTCTAATATTAGACTGAACATAATTTTCGGTGGCCGCCATTGCTTCGTACATACTCACTGGCTCACGATAATTGTTTTTATTCATCTTAAAGGAAGGAAGCTTACTCGAAATTTTCCTCGAAAAATCTGAATTTGAGGGAAGTGAAGTACTCATTAAACTTTCAATTTCGGGTAGCTTTACGAAATCCAATTTATATTTATTGGTCTCAAAATCCAACTGAGCCGAAGTAATCAGTGGAAAAATTATAATAAGAAAAAATAACTTTTTCATATTCGCAAAGATACCAAAATTTAAGCCAAATTTAAATTAGTTGATTGTTGATTGTGTGTCTGTCTTTTTACAAGTGTAGTTTATTAGCGGTACTTTTTGGTAGCGCACCTTTATGAACGGTAACACTTACCGCCTTTAAACGCATATAAGCCTCACTAAAATAAACATAACCGCCATTAGCAACTTTAGTTTCATCTGTACCCCAACTGTTTTTTACTTTGTAATATTTTGTACCGTTTTGATCGCGAAGCATACCTGTAATATGCATTAAATGGTCGTCGGTTGTTTCATAATTTTCAAACTCATCCTGCCGGTATTCTTGTGTGATTTTCTTTTCAGGATAGATTCCTTGTAGAGCTTTTATATTGTTTTCAATATTTTCTGGAATAACAGCCACGCCATCTTTGGAAGAAAATGTGCGTTCGCTAACGTCACAGTCCAATTCAATAGTAAAGCCTTTTTCCAATGCATTGTCAATCGTTGCCATCATTTCATCTAAAGGCACATTATAAAAGCTGCCGTTGCTCCAGTTGTCAGGAATGTTCAATATAAATTTTAAATAGAACGGCGCTTGTGTAAAACTGGTAATGTTCACATAATCCGCTGGCTGTATTTTGGTCATTGCCAAAAAGGTTTGCGGGGTATATTGTTTTCCTTCAAATGTGAAATTTTGAACGTTTTTGCCAATATAAGCATCCAAAACTCCGTCAATTGCGTTGCGCCATTTTTTACTCAACTTTCTTCCGGGGTTGTCAACGTATGTTTTTAGCATTGCTTCCAGCACAGCTACTAGTTCTGCGTGATTGAATGAAGTTTCTCCAGCAATCAATCCGCTAAAAGCTTCTTCGGGAACCAAGCCATTTTTTTCTACAGAATTCATTACATCGTGCGCCAAGCCACCTTCACTGAACTGCGCTTTTCCTTGGCGCATTATGAAGTTTTCAGCTTTTAGGGGGTAAGTATTTCGTACTTGGTACATTTCACTTAAATCTATCTTCTTTCCCGTAAGCCGGATTATTTCACTCTCCAAAAACGAAGTACTGCTAAAGCTCCAGCAGGTTCCCGTAATGCCTTGGCTGATAACTGGCGTTGCTTCAAGGTCTGTAACGGTTGTAAATTTGTAAGCTTCTTGTGCGGTTAGGGTTATTGTGAATAGAAATCCAAAGAAAAGAAGGAAGCTGCGCATTTTTTATTTCTTATTGTTATTAATTCTTTTTTAAAGAAAGGAAATAAAGAATAGAAAATAATAATAGACAATATCTTCTATCTTTGAAGACAAAAATAACAATTATGGCTTCACCCAATTGGAAAACAGCTAAAGAATATACTGATATCACTTATAAAAAAGCAAACGGCGTAGCGCGAATTGCTTTCAACAGACCAGATGTGCGCAACGCTTTTCGCCCAAAAACCACTGCTGAATTGCTTGATGCTTTACACGATGCACAGGAAGATATCTCCATTGGGGTAGTTTTGCTTTCTGCGGAAGGACCTTCCTCCAAAGACGGCGTTTATAGTTTTTGTAGCGGCGGCGACCAAAAGGCGCGTGGCCACCAAGGCTATGTGGGTGACGATGGATATCACAGATTAAATATTCTTGATGTGCAACGGTTAATTCGATTTATGCCGAAAGCGGTTATCTGCGTGGTTCCTGGGTGGGCCGTAGGTGGCGGGCACAGTTTGCACGTGGTTTGCGACTTAACATTGGCAAGCAAAGAACACGCTATATTTAAACAGACCGATGCCGATGTTACCAGTTTTGACGGTGGCTACGGAAGTGCTTATTTGGCAAAAATGGTAGGGCAGAAGCGCGCGCGTGAAATTTTTTTCCTCGGAAGAAACTACTCCGCACAACAAGCTTTTGAAATGGGAATGGTAAATGCCGTAATCCCACACTCCGAATTGGAAGACACCGCATACGAATGGGCGCAGGAGATTCTTGCGAAGAGTCCAACCTCTATTAAAATGCTAAAATTTGCTATGAATTTAACGGATGATGGAATGGTGGGTCAACAAGTTTTTGCCGGAGAAGCCACCCGACTTGCCTATATGACGGACGAAGCAAAAGAGGGGCGCGATGCTTTTCTTGAAAAGCGCAAACCGAACTTTGATAAAAAGTGGTTGCCTTAAATTCAGTAGCCAGTAGCCAGTAGTTACTTGCAATTGTAGAAAGACAGATCTGAAATGAAAAATGAGACATTACAAGACTTTACATTTTACGACTATTCAGCCGTTGAAATATCTTTTAGTATAAAGACTAAAACACTTGACTTACAAACATTGACTGACTTTTTGAAACTTAATCCGACACGGGGCTGGACAAATGGTGAAAAGTATATTGGCAGACAACTTAACACTGATACAAAACAAATAGAAACAATTGAACGACAAAAACCTTGGACGATGTTCGCATACGAAACAAAAGAAATTGTAAATTCGGATAGGTTTCAAGTGCACGCAATTCATTTGTTAGAGAAGTTGGACGAAATGAAGAACAATTTAAAAGACCTCGTTGCTCAACCAGACAAGTTTGAAATTCTCATACAAGTCTATTTGCAGTTTGACAAAGACCAAAACCATTTCGGTTTCTCATCAGAAACAGAATTGCTTAAAAGACTTTCAGAGTATTGCCACCAAATAGAATGGAGAAACAAATGACAGAAAACAACAGCAAGTAACAGGCGTTTGGCAAAAAAGCGGGTTCAGTGCTTAAATGAAGTTTTTGTGCTTCGTATCAAGTTCAGTGCGGGCAGACAGTTTAGTACTTCGAAATCCGCTTCTTCGCCAAGCGCCAAGACGTTAGTGGTCAGTTTTCAGTTAAAAAAATAAATAATTCAACCATACTTTTATAATGAGTAAAACAAGCAAACTGCGTAATTTTTGGTATTCCCTTTCCTCCAACCAACGTTTTTTTATTAGAAGATTATATTATTTACCAAAAGATACTTTGGATAGTATTACAGGAAAACGTCATAAATATGTGCCACCGCGCGGTTATATTTACACAGGCTCGCCAGCGAGTGCTGAAGATTATTTAAAACAAGGCCAACACCAACTGCAGATGCTTAGGGAATACGCCAATATTCAGCCGAATCATAAAGTTCTGGATATTGGAAGTGGCATTGGTAGAACGGCAATCGCTTTAACTGGCTATTTAAGCCAAAGTGGGAGTTATGAAGGTTTTGATGTAGTAGAAAGGGGCGTGCAGTGGTGCAATTCACGTATTCATAAAGAACATTTTAATTTCAACTTTAAGTATGTTCCGCTGTTTAATGATTTATACAATACGGCTACACTTAAGGCTACTGAGTTTAATTTCCCTTATGCAGATAACGCGATAGATGTTGCTTTTTCATTTTCGGTTTTTACACATATGCAGATTGAGGAAATTCAGCATTACTTTAATCAAGTTTATCGCGTGTTGAAACCTGGCGGTGTTTGCTTCTCTACTTTTTTCCTCTATGATGATGCTTCTGAAACATTTATTTCAACTAAAAAGGATTTTAGTTTTCCTGTGAAGAAAGACGGTTATAGATTGATGAACGAGAATGTAAAATCTGGCAATATCGCTATTCATAAAAAGGAAATCTCTGAAATGCTTGCTAGGGAAAATTTTGAATTGATAACGATTATCGATGGCTTTTGGAAAGATGAAGTGCGCGATACCACAAAAGCGGAATATCAGGATATGGTGGTCTTTAAAAAAGTGTAATTATTTTTTATTATACTTCTAAACAAAGTCTTGTAATTATTTTTCTTCTTCTATAATTACTGTATTTACCCAGCAGATGGCTTGACTTAGCGTGGGGTAGATAGCATACTTTTTTTCGTAAAACATACTTTCCAATAAAGCGTTTGACTTTGCAATGTCGCTATCCGTAACTATGGCTATCGCCAAGAGATTATGAATCTTGGAAGTTCCCAGATATGTCAATGGATCTACGGCGTATGAGAAAAACCTGTTGGAGATGTAGACCATATTTTTGTTTGAGAAATGAAGGTCTATTATTTGCCGTAACTCTTGATTGTGTTCTGGCTTTATGGTAATCCCTTCTCTTATCTGTGTTATTAAGAAATTATCAAAAATGAAAGCTTCGCAGTGTGGGAAGTTGTAGTAGTGAAACATGCTCATAGGTCAAAGATTTAGATGGGATATTAAAGATAGGTAAGATTTGTTAAACAACAGCACAGGCACAATTTTTTGGAATTGCTCATTTTCTTTGGCCATTGCTATTTATTCTTCGCACGAAAAACACGGTTGCAGGAATAAGGTTTCTAGCAATGTCATACCTTTGGAAGCCTTAACCCAAAAAAGGGTATAAGGTCAAAAAATTTTAGGTTGGGTAGGTAATTGAGCAGTTGGGTTAACATTGGTATTATCCGGGGTCGCTAACTTATAGTTTTAGATTCTTCCGCTCTAAGCTTTGCTCGTATTTGTTTTATGGTGAGTGTACTTCCGTCATGGCTCCAGCCCGGAGGGCCAAAAATATACATAAACTTGTCACCCCATTTTTCGGATTTTCCCATGTCCTCCCAAATATTTTTGTATTCGTGGGTTAAAATAATATAGAGATTGTAAGAGTTAGGAGGTTTGGAAACCCCATATTCAATAGCAATGGAATCGTCCAGTTCTTTCCAAGTGCCAAAAACTCTATCAAAAATATTGAGAAAGCCTCCGTGATTTTTATCCATATACTCAATATTTCGGGCATGGTGTACTTGGTGCATAGTGTGTGTGTTTAAAAAGGTTTCAAAAACACCTAAGTTTTTAATATACTGTGTATGCAGCTGAAATTGCCACAAAGCTTCAATGCCCAAACAAACTACTAGCATCTCTGGTGGAAAACCAATAATAACGATCCAAACATAAAAAAATGGTTTGTAAAAAATTGTAAACCATCCATTTCGCACAGCGGTGCCCAAATTAAAATTATCCGACGAATGGTGCACAATATGTGCCGCCCATAGAAACCTGATCATATGGTTTTGTCTGTGGAACCAATAATAGGTAAAATCATCTAAAAGCATACAGATTATCCAAATATACCAGGCATATCCAAAAGACTCCCAACCCATTATATTGGTTCGAACCCCATTTACAATTGGATTGAAAAGGTCATAGGCAAAATTAAAAACTAAGATGATGGAAATCGTTTTTATAAGTGCACCCAGTATTGCTGACCCAACACCAAGCGATACACTTGATATTAAATCCTTCCATTTGTATAATTGATTGTTATCAAAAACTTTGCTGTAGGAAAGCTCTAATGCAATCAAACCTAAAAACACAGGTACGCCGTAAACTAAAGGGTTCGTGAAATCCATTTACTAATAATTTTAAGCAGGAATATGTTGTAGATGCAACTTAATTATGCAAGATATAATTTATAAAAACTTTACGGAACTAATTGGATAATTTAAAACGTTAAAGCTGCACGCTGGTTTTGAGTTAGTATAATGGCAAATGCTGAAAAAGTACGGAAGTTAAAAAAAACAAAGGCACTTTTTTAAGCCCATACCACTCAAAACTCATTACTCAAAACTCATTACTCATTACTCATTACTCATTATTCATTACTCATTATTCATTACACATTACACATTACTCATAACTACTTCCCATAAGCATCCGCATGTACGTTTTTTACCGCCCTCCCACTAGGGTCGTTCATATTCTTAAAGCTTTCGTCCCATTCCAATGCAATGGGACTGCTGCAGGCAACGGATGGTACGGATGGTACGCTGAGTGCTGCAGTATCACTGGGGAAATGTTCTGTAAAAATGCTTCGGTAATAAAACTCTTCTTTGCTGCTGGGGGTTTGTAGTGGGAATTTATATTTGGCATTGGCCAGCTGCTCGTCGGTTACTTTTTCATTTACCATTTCCTTTAAAGTGTCTATCCAACTGTAGCCCACGCCGTCGCTGAACTGTTCCTTTTGGCGCCAGGCAACACTTGCGGGCAGCATATCTTCAAAAGCTTTGCGAAGCACCCATTTTTCCATGCGTTCGCCGTTTATCATTTTATCCTGCGGGTTGATTCGCATGGCTACGTCCATAAACTCTTTGTCAAGGAAAGGTACACGACCTTCAATGCCCCAACTGGCGAGCGATTTATTGGCGCGAAGACAATCGTACATATGCAGCTTGTCCAGTTTGCGTACGTTTTCTTTATGGAACTCCTCTGCGTTTGGCGCTTTGTGAAAATATAAATAGCCCCCAAATATTTCGTCAGCACCTTCACCGCTGAGTACCATTTTTATACCCATCGCTTTAATGGCACGCGCCATCAAATACATAGGGGTGCTGGCGCGGATAGTAGTAATATCGTAAGTTTCCAAATGATAAATTACATCCTGAATCGCATCGATTCCTTCCTGAATGGTGAATTTTATTTCGTGGTGGACAGTTTGTAAATGGTCTGCCACTTTTTGCGCGGCGGCAAGGTCTGGACTTCCTTCTAAGCCAATAGCAAAGCTGTGTAGTTGTGGCCACCAAGCGCCTTCGGTGTCTTCACTTTCTATGCGTTTTTCGGCATACTTTTTTGCAATGGCGGAAGTGATGCTACTGTCTAACCCACCCGAAAGTAAAACTCCATAAGGCACATCGCTCATAAGTTGGCGGTGTACTGCGGCTTCCAAAGCTTTGCGGAGTTCGGCGATTTCGGTGGCATTGTTTTTTACGTTTTCATAATCCATCCAATCGCGGGAATACCAACGTTTTAGTTCGCCTTCGCGGCTGTCCAGATAATGGCCGGGTGGGAAGAGTTCGATTTTGGTACAAACACCTTCCAAAGCTTTCAGTTCAGAAGCTACATAAAAAGTTCCATTCTGGTCCCAACCCATATACAGCGGAATAATGCCCATATGGTCTCGGGCTATAAAATAATTGTCGTTTTCAATATCGTAAAGCGCAAAACCGAAGATGCCGTTCATTTCATCCAAAAATGAAACGCCTTTTTCTTTATATAAAGGAAGAATTACCTCGCAGTCGCTTTTGGTTTGAAAGTCATAGTCTTTGAATTGCTTACGAAGCTCGGTATGGTTGTAGATTTCGCCATTGGCAGCCAAAACCAAATTGCGATCACTACTGAAAAGTGGTTGCTTTCCGGAAGTGGGATCTACAATGGCGAGACGCTCGTGGGCCATAATCGCATTATCGTTGCTGAAAATTCCGCTCCAGTCCGGTCCACGATGACGGATACATTTTGCCATTGATAATACTTGAAGTCTGAGAGCGTCTGCGGGCTCTTTAAGTTTGAATGCACATACAATTCCACACATAATTTCTATAATTTAAATGGTTAGTTCTATTTCAAAAAAAAAGCCTGTCAAGAAAAACTTGACAGGCCATATATCGCGACAAGTTTCTGTTACGGCAGCTGGTTATTATTATTGTTGGTATTTCGGCTGAAAAACATAAACTTGTTATTTTATAATTGAAATGCTAATTTAATGTAATTAATTTACGACTTCCTAATATTTTATAAAGAATATTCAATTAATTGTTGAAGGAAATAAAAATTCGTTGAAATACACTTTTTATACCGAATTGGTCTGAAAACCCTTTTTAGGATTTGATTATTACGAAAATTTGCAGCTTTAGATTTTTCTGAAGCCTATTTCATCAATAAAAGCATTTCTGGGGGAAGTGATTCTCTAGGAATTTTATTTCCTACGGTATTATAAAATACGTATTGCATACTGATTTCTTTTAATATTTTCACCATATAAATCTCTCGTTTCGGATTGTAAAAAGTAATGAAATCTGCGGATTGAATTGTGTAGTCTTTATACTCACTATCTACTTTAAGCCTAACTTCTGAGGGAATAATTTCACTTGGCATAAATTCAGAGTTGAAAACCAAAATGCCGTTGGGAAGATAGGATGCGGAAAAGCCTGGTCGGGCATCTTCTTCAAATTTTGCTATATATCTAATATTTCCTGCATCCTGCATACCATCCAATTCCTGTACCTGCCATTCTGAAACAAAATTGGTGGGAAACAATTCTTCTTGATGGTCCACGACTGCTTTGGGCACTTCTGATTGGGGAATAAAGCGGACGTTATCATTTACATCTTGCGAGTAAACGATAGTCGTAATGATTGTAATTAGGAGTAGTGTAAAAATGTTTCTCATAGCAATATGTTTTTAATGAGCTATAAGATACAGAGCCTAGCTGAAGAACAACAGAACTTTAGCGTTATCTTAACTTCGGAAACTCCGCTGGATGCGCCTCGTGCATAATCTCATACACTCTTTCATAAACATCTTCCACAGAAGGCTTGGTAAAATAATCGCCATCCGTTCCATAAGGTGGACGGTGATCTTTAGCGGAAAGTGTTTGTGGTTTACTGTCTAAATATTTGTAGCCGCCCTGTACTTCCACAATCTGATTCAATATATAAGCTGAAGCGCCGCCCGGAACGTCTTCGTCAATAACTAGAAGTCGGTTGGTTTTTGCAACACTTTTAACCATATCTTGGTTTATATCTAAAGGAAGCAACGATTGTACATCAATTATTTCGGCATTTATTCCTGCTTGTTGCAGCTCTTTTGCGGCTTCTTCTACAATTCTAATCGTGCTTCCGTAGGAAACTAAAGTGATATCGGTTCCTTCTTTAATAGTTTCAACTACGCCGATTGGTGTTTTAAGTTCGCCTAGATTGTTTGGCATTTTTTCCTTTAAACGGTAGCCGTTCAGACATTCTATTACCAATGCAGGTTCGTCGGTTTCAAGCAATGTGTTGTAAAATCCTGCGGCCTTGGTCATATTTCGTGGTACTAGAATATACATTCCGCGTAGCAAATGAATCAAACCGCCCATTTGCGAGCCGCTGTGCCAGATACCTTCCAGTCTGTGGCCACGGGTACGAACAATTAGTGGAGCTTTTTGGGTTCCGTTGGTTCTGTAACGTACCGTCACCAAATCGTCACTCATTATTTGAAGGCAATATAATATGTAATCTAAATACTGAATCTCTGCAATAGGGCGCAAGCCGCGCATCGCCATCCCAATTCCTTGACCTAAAATGGTTGCTTCACGAATTCCGGCATCGGCAACCCTTAGCTTGCCGTACTTTTCCTGCATACCTTCCAAGCCTTGGTTTACATCACCAATCTCCCCACTGTCTTCTCCAAAAATTAATACATCTGGATGCTTGTCGAAAATAGCATCAAAATTGTCACGAATAATTACACGGCCATCCACTTCTTCTGCATCATGAGCATAGGAGGGAAGTACCTCTTTAATTGTCTTGCCATTTTCCACAGCTTCGCTGTAAAGATGTGCGCTGTATTTGGGTTGGATTGTTTCAAAATAATTTGCGATCCAATCCTGAAGTTGTTTCTTTTCAGAAGATTCTTCGCCTACCACAAAGCGCAATGCTTTACGGGCGGAGGCAAGAATATTTCTGCGCGATGGCTCTTTTTCCGAAGCCAATTCGTTCTTTAATTTTTCAATGAAATTTTTGTTTGCACTATTCTCTGCTAAATTTTCGAGCAATAAAACCGCTTCTTCCTGCTCTTTTTTCTGAGGTGCTACAAAAGCATCCCAAGCCGCTTTTTTACCGTCGCGAACTTTTTTCTTTATATCCTTTTCTATTTCAGCCAAGGTTTCTTCTGTGGCAATGTCGCTGGTAATCATCCACTCGCGCATTTTCACGTTACAGTCATTTTTTGCTTCCCAATCTAAACGCTCTTTACTTTTATAGCGTTCGTGTGAGCCGCTTGTGCTGTGACCTTGAGGCTGTGTTAATTCATTAACGTGAATGAGAACGGGAACATGCTCTTCGCGTGCAATTTTTGAAGCACGGTTATAAACTTCAATAAGCTCTGGATAATCCCAACCTTTTACGCGGATTATTTCAAATCCATTTTCATCTTCAGTTCTCTGAAATCCTTTTAATATTTCTGAAATATTTTCTTTGGTTGTTTGGTATTTTGCGTGAACGGAAATTCCGTATTCATCATCCCAAACGCTCATTACCATTGGTACCTGCAATACTCCAGCTGCGTTTATGGTTTCCCAAAACAGCCCTTCGCTGGTACTTGCATTTCCAATGGTTCCCCAAGCAACTTCATTTCCATTAATGGAAAAATTTGTTTTATTTTCAATTCCTTTTACATTTCTAAAAATCTTGGAAGCCTGTGCCAAGCCCAACAAACGTGGCATCTGTCCAGCCGTTGGTGAAATATCGGCACTACTGTTTTTTTGTTGTGTAAGGTTTTTCCAGCTACCGTCCTCATTAAGACTGTGGGTTGCAAAGTGACCGCCCATCTGTCTTCCGGCGCTCATTGGGTCTGCTTTAATATCTGTATGCGCATAAAGCCCTGCAAAAAACTGTTCAATAGTGAGTTTGCCGATTGCCATCATAAATGTTTGGTCGCGGTAGTAACCACTACGCCAGTCGCCATTTTGAAATGCTTTTGCCCAGGCTAGTTGTGGCACCTCTTTTCCGTCACCAAAAATTCCAAACTTTGCTTTCCCTGTAAGTACCTCACGACGGCCCAAAAGACTACACTCACGGCTGGTGACAGCAATCTTATAATCGTTTAAAACTGTTTCTTTGAAATCGTCAAAGGAAATATCGCTATTGGTCTTTGGGTCTGTGTGCATGAATTTGAATTTTAAGATTACAAAAATAGCGAAATTGAAGGTGGTTCGCAATGATAAATTGAGTATAGGGAATTTTAAAAGATAAGGCTTTTTATAATGCTATTTTGCTTTTAAAGGAATGAACTTCACAATCAGTAACCTAAGTAGTAAAATGAACGGAAAACCGTGAAGTAATACGTCAAACCAATCTGCGCCCTGCATTCCTTCGGCACCACCGGCAATCCATTTTACCTTTCCCCAAATGTGTGGCTCAGGGAAAAAAGGAGCTAGACCTAGTGTGAGGCAGAGTAGAAGGATGATGCGCCAGTTGTTTAGTAGTTGCATTTTTTTAATGAATTTGAAATTTTGAACAGATCAATACCATCTCCTCGTAAACAGACTAAGCAAAGTTTTGGGACTTAAAGTTACTATAAACCGCACCTTTTCATCATAATGTGGCAGATTTGGTTCAAAGCCCAAATTTGAATAGATGGGGAAATACAGCTCAAAATAATCTGCAACCAAACTAAGACGAATCCCGCTGTCAAATACGGCATTTACTCCGCGCTCTTTGTTCGCTACGAGGCCTACATCTCCATAAGCGTAAATCCATTTCCAAATGTTGGTGCTGGCATTTGCGGTAACCATCCAACTGTTTGCATAGGCCGGTTCCAATTGCGATTTGAAACCACCTTCGGCAATAATTAATTGTTGGCTGAAAAGCCCAGAATCTTCACTACGACCATAATAATTATAATCAAAGAGGTAATCGTTGGGACGGTCCAGTGCAAAGCTGAAAAAGTCTTCATTTTCGCGAGTATCATTAAAAAGAAACACGCCAGCAAAAAAACGAAGGTTCAATTGGCGATTGCTCAAGAAGAGTTTCCTGTATTCAAGATCCACGGAAAGTTTGCTGAATTTTGAAGAAATTTCATAGTCCGCTACACCCCTAAAATAATTAATAAGGTTAGGGTTTGAATACACATATTGCATATTAAACACACTATAGTTTGGCTCCTGCAAAGGATTATTGGGATCTTCGTCTTGATAAACATTTACGTTCCGCAGGTTTATAAATTGCTTTTCATTATCCCTCAAATCCTCATTTCGGAAAGCAAAAGTTATGTAGGGTGTAAATCTTTTATAAAACAAACCGCGGTCGTAAGAGTAGTAATTTCCCGAGAACCCGTAGCGCATTGCGTACAGATTTGCCTGATCCATAGTTTGGGTATAGCTTATAGAAGCACTTCCCACGAGGGTCTTGGAACGAAAACCAAATTGAGGTTCCAAGCTGTAGTGGATGGCCTTGGGAAGAACTGTTTTATTGTAAAGCCTTAGCCCAGCCGAAACACCATCGTAAAGATTATACTCAAAGATTGGCATAAAGAAAAATTGGGTGTAGTTGGGGTCTTCCACATCTTGAAAAAGACGAAACTGAAGGGGTTTGTTCAGTAAGCCCTTTACCGCTTTAAAGTTGTTTCTTCGGTTGTATTCAGGTATTCTTCCTTCGTAATCCAGGGCAAGTTTTCTTATATTTTCAGCAGGAATGGTAATAGATGTTATGCTGTCCACCGGTTTTGTCCACGTTTTATAGACGATTTCATCTTTGTTGAGACCGTAGATTGATATGGGCAATTCACTCTGTCTATTGTTTTTAATGAAAACCTTTAGTGAATCGCCTTTCTTTTCAACCTTTTTTATTTTGAAATCGATTGTTGTGCGAGAATCGGCAAAATCCTCAAAAAACCAATTAACAGGCAATTCAGTATTTTTTGATAACAATGCTTCAAAATCTGAAGAGTTTATAGGCCTCAATTTATTTTCGGCATAAAACTCTTTGATAGTATTATTCAAGGTTGCACCGCCCAAATAATCATTCAAATAGCGCAAACCGCTTGCCCCATAATAACCGTTGGCAATGTTCATATTGAATTTTAACAGGGAATCTTTTGGGGTAGTTAGGGATTGGTGAATATTACTGCGCGCCATATTCAAATAAAGAATTGGGTATTGATCGTTAAATTCCAAATCTGCAGCATGTGCCCAGCGAATAATCCACCAATCACTCAGATTGCCTATTATCTTCATTTTTGGATAATAGGTATCCACATATTCCATCATTAAATAAATCTGTAAGGCATCTTGTAGCCAATAATCACTGCGTGAATCTAAAATAATAGTGTTCTGAATATAATTTCTTGCAATGGTTTTTAATTGCTCCATGTCATATTCAAAACCGTCCGGAAAGGGGCTAATAAAACGAGGTAGCTGATTAAGGCCGTAAACTGGATTTGTTTTATAATCGGTTTCACTGATTAACATTTTTTCAAATGGATAGGAGCCAAGTCTGTCATCTAGAAAATGGACAATCCTATCAATCATCAAGGCCTGCACTGGCGGATTTACCTTGCTGTTCTTCAAATTGGTTACAATTTGAAGTTTATCCGTTTCAATGGTTTCAAAATACGGGTTTACTTCAAGGTATAATATGGCGCTTGTACGATCTTTCCCCTTAAGTGTTACGGTCTTTTTATTTTCTGAAATAGTTTCTTCAACTAAATTTAAGTCAGAGTTAACTGAATAGTGTTTGGGAAGATGAAGAGCAATTGAAAATTCTGAAGGAGTTAAATAAAGGTCGTTCGTGTTTTTATTACTATAAACACGCCATTCACCGTTATAAACTGCTGGGGCGATGTACCAATAGCGCAGCATATAATTTGCCTGTTTGTCCACGCCATAACGTGTAAATTTACTATCTGGAACTTTAACGGTATATTCTAAATTAAAGGTATAGCTCTTGCCAGGTAATACTTCATTGTTCGGAATGATTCGCAAAATATCTACCGCATCGCCACGCTGCCATTGTAGTGATGTTCCAGAATTAGTATAAATTTTTTCAATGTTTGTTTTACCGCGATCTTCTTCTTTTTCAAAGTGAAAGGAGCTATCATAGTTTTCTGCGAAGCGCTTGCCCAACGGGCTAGTTTTGGTCGAGAAACTATTGGCCCAGTCAAATAGATAAAGCTCTCTTAGCGTATCTGCCGAAGTATTATTATAAGTTATTTCCTGCTTTATTGAAAGCGATTTTTGTCCGGGGTTTAAAGTGGCATCAATATTTATAGTGTGCTGCGCCGTTACTTGGACGGCCAAACAAAATAGGAGAACGGATATTATTCTTTTTACTATCAAAAAGTTTTAACGAATTTAAAAGTGGGTGAGCCTGGAAGGTTTGTTTTTAAGTAATAAACACCGCTGGCGAGTTGGCTGACGTCTATTGAAATATATTCTGAACTTTCTGAAGTGAATTCCAAAAGTCTTTGTCCGAGCGCACTGTAAATTTCAAACGAAATATTTTCTGAAAAATTTGAATCTAGCCGAAGATTTAATTTATCGGTGACCACAGTATTTTCAACAACCACAGCATTCTTCACTAAAAAATCATCATTACTTAAAACAATCTCTTTATTGGTTTCTAGATTCATTACAATAGGAAGGTGGTCGCTCATATTGTAAAGATTATTGCGCAGTGCTTGGCTGAAATATCCCGAGCAGTCGGTGCTATTTATATTATTATCATAGCAATTGCCGTTGTTTCCGAAAGATTTGTAGGTGCCTGCAATGTATTTCAACTTAGGATCACTTTGCATATTTTGCGACATTACTATAAAATCAAACCTATCATCCAACCCACCGCCAGCTCCTGCACCGAAAGGACCTGAGCTTATGCGGGTGCTTTGTGAATGTATGTCTTGAAAATTAATATTGTTGTTCCAAGAACCTGGCCGGTCTATTGGGTCCACCATTATGATAGCATTGGTAGGATCCAATAATTCCTGATAAGCCGGTTCGCTAGCGGTATAAAGATTGAAATCTCCCGCAAAAATTATAAAGGAATTTAAATCTAAAGTTTCAAGTCTATTTGTAAACTGTTGCACCATTTCCAAACGCAATTGTTTGTTTGCCGAACCTTGGCTCGATTTTAAATGGGTTACAAAAACTTCAATAAACACGGGATCAGTTTGCTGGTCTGTCGTGCTAAGTCTTAAAGTATAATGGTTTATATCGCGAACGGGCGTTGGCAAAACTTCGGAAGCTACCAAGGTAAACATGCCTTTTCTATAGAAAATTAATTGTTGATGATCCGGATCGCCAGATTGGCTGGGCTCAAAGGGAGCCATAACGTAATTATTTCCTTCGTCGTTGAGCGATGAGTTTAAAATAAGACTAGCTCCCGCTTCGCTTTCCAGTTCACAGACCATAAAAATATCCGGTTCGTATTCGTCAAAAATATTTTGTAATAACTGCGCTCTATTCGGAGGAAATGCGGAAGGAAATTCCAACAGATTGTAAACCATAGTTTTTATCGTTCCCTGAGCGTTTATGCTGAGGGAGCTAATTATAAAAACAAACGGCAATACTTTTTTAAACATTCGGAAATTTCAAAAATTAAAAGTTCGGACTTAAGTTGTATTCGTTATAGAAATCGTTTAATATCTGAAGCACTTCATCTTCAGTATCAACCAAGTGAACCAAATCTAGATCCTCGGCATTCACGTTATTATTAGCTTGCAAGAGCGTGGTTTTTATCCATTCAAAAAGACCGCCCCAAAATTCGCTTCCAACCAATATTATTGGGAATTTATCAATTTTGTGTGTTTGGATGAGCGTTAGTGCTTCGAAAAATTCGTCCAATGTTCCGAAACCACCGGGCATTACCACAAAGCCTTGTGAATATTTTACAAACATTACCTTTCTCACAAAAAAGTAATCAAAGTCAATGCTTTTATCGCTATCAATATAGGGGTTATCGTGCTGTTCAAAAGGAAGGGTAATATTTAGGCCCACCGAAGTTCCACCGGCCAAATGCGCACCTTTATTCCCAGCTTCCATAATTCCTGGTCCACCGCCGGTTATAACCCCATAGCCGTTCTCGGTAATTTTTTTGGCCACGTTTTCGGCAAGCTTATAATATTTATGGTCGGGTTTTGTTCTGGCAGAACCAAATATGGAAACACAAGGCCCAATGCGGCTCATTTTTTCGTATCCATTTACGAACTCTCCCATGATCTTGAAAATTGCCCATGAGTCATTCGTTTTTACTTGATTCCAGTTTTTCGGTATTTGTTCGTCTCTCATTAATCAGTTGTCTGTTGTCGGTTATCTGTTGTTAGTTGTCTGTAGTAAGTTTTTTTTCAATTCTTTACCTTTTAGCACCCGTTATTCAGCACCTAAAGTAATTCTTTTTTGAGGAACCTTGCTGTATAGCTTTTTTTGTTTTCGGCTACTTCTTCTGGCGTTCCTAGAGCCATAACTTTTCCGCCCTCTTTTCCGCCTTCGGGACCTATATCAATAATATAATCCACAGTTTTTATTACGTCCAGATTGTGCTCTATTATCAATACTGTATTGCCTTTGTCGGCTAGTTTATTCAGTACAACCATCAATACGCGGATGTCCTCAAAATGAAGTCCCGTTGTAGGTTCATCCAAAATATAAAAAGTATTTCCCGTATCGCGTTTGGATAGTTCAGTAGCCAGTTTTATACGTTGTGCCTCACCGCCAGAAAGGGTTGTGGATTGCTGGCCTAAGGTAATGTAACCCAAGCCCACATCTTGTATGGTTTTTACTTTTCGATAAATTTTCGGAATGTTCTCAAAAAAGGCGGATGCTTCATTGATGGTCATTGCCAAAATATCGTAAATAGATTTTCCTTTGTAACGTATTTCTAAAGTTTCTCTATTAAAACGTTTGCCTTGGCAGGTTTCACATTCCACATATACATCGGGTAGAAAATTCATTTCAATAACCCGTAAACCGGCACCTTTACAGGTTTCACATCTTCCGCCAGCAACATTAAAGCTAAAACGACCAGGCTTATAGCCTCTTATCATAGCCTCAGAGGTTTTGGCGAAAAGATTCCGA
The DNA here is from genome assembly GCF_007997135.1 of Aequorivita lipolytica. Classification (GTDB taxonomy): domain Bacteria; phylum Bacteroidota; class Bacteroidia; order Flavobacteriales; family Flavobacteriaceae; genus Aequorivita; species Aequorivita lipolytica. Next base: position 292,635 of record NZ_VORU01000004.1, read on the forward strand.
ATTTCTGAAAAAACGCCCGTATAAGTAGCAGGATTGCTTCGCGGCGTTCTGCCTATTGGCGATTGGTTAATATCAATTACTTTATCAATATTCTCAAGGCCAACAATTTTTTTGTAAGGCATCGGTTTTTTTACACCGTTGAAAAAATGCGCGTTCAAGATGGGGTAGAGGGTTTCGTTGATAAGCGTAGATTTTCCGCTGCCCGAAACGCCGGTAACGCCTATCATTTTTCCCAATGGAAATGCAACCGTTACATTTTTTAAGTTATTTCCCGAAGCACCTTTTAGCGTTAGTGTTTTACCATTTCCTTTTCTGCGATTTTCGGGGATTTCAATTTTTCTTCTACCGGTTAAATAATCTGCGGTAAGCGTGTCGTGCTGCTCAATTTCCTTTGGAGTACCTTCAGAAACAATCTCGCCGCCGTGTTTTCCAGCTGCGGGACCAATATCAATCACGTAATCGGCACTCTCTATCATATCTTTATCGTGCTCAACTACGATTACCGAATTGCCGAGTTCCCTTAACTGTTTCAAGGAATAAATCAATCGCTCATTGTCGCGCTGGTGCAGACCAATACTGGGCTCATCTAAAATATAAAGCACACCAACCAACTGCGAGCCTATTTGTGTTGCCAAGCGAATTCGTTGTGCTTCACCACCCGAAAGCGATTTTGAACTTCGGTCCAGAGCCAAATAGGTAAGCCCAACATCTACAAGAAACTGAAGGCGCGTTCGTACTTCTTTTATAATTTCCGAAGCGATTTTTAGTTGTGTTTCCGAAAGGTTTTTTTCGAGATTAGCGAACCATTCAGATAGCTCAACCACGTCCATGTGGGCGAGTTCGGCGATGTTTTTTCCGTTTACTTTAAAATAAAGCGACTCTTTCCGAAGCCTTGTTCCACCGCATTCGGGGCAAGGAATTTTATCCATATATTCCTTTGCCCAACGTTTCAGGGATGTGGTTTCGCTGGCATCGAACGTGTTTTGAATAAAGGTAGCAACGCCTTCAAAATCTATTTTATAGCTTCGGGTGATGCCAAGTTCCTTTGATGCAACATCAAACTTTTCATTTCCACCGAAAAAGATAACGTCCTTTGCTTCCTTTGGAATACCTTCAAACGGATCACTCAATTTAAAATTAAAGCGCTCAGCAATCAGTTCAAGTTGCTTGAAAACCCAATTGTTTTTCTGAGGACCGCGAGCCGCCAAGGCTCCCTGTTTTATGGAAAGTTTAGGGTTGGGAACCAGTTTATTCAAATTCACTTCATAAAGCTTCCCAAGCCCTTTGCAGTTGGGGCACATTCCTTTCGGAGAATTGAATGAAAAATTGTTCGGTTCTGGGTTTGGGTATGAAATTCCGGAAGAGGCACACATCAGCGAACGGCTGAAATAGCGCGCTTCATCTGTATCGTTATCCAAAACCATCAACACATCATCACCGTGGTACATTGCGGTGTTTATGGTTTCGGAAAGTCGCTTATTGTTATCGCCCTTCTTCGCCAGGGCTTCGGAGGGTGAAAAAACCTTTAATCGATCAATTACAATTTCAATATCGTGGGTTTTGTAACGGTCAACTTTCATCCCTTTCACAATATCGCGCACTTCACCATCTACCCGTACTTTTAGAAAACCTTGTTTGGCGATCTGCTCAAAAAGCTCTCTGTAATGTCCTTTTCTGGAACGGATTACGGGAGCGAGAACACTCACTTTTTTATCGGCGAAATCTTCAAGAATAAGTTGTTTAATCTGTTCATCACTATAGCTGACCATTTTTTGACCAGTATTATAGCTGTATGCGTCACTTGCACGTGCATAAAAAAGACGGAGAAAATCGTAAATTTCAGTAATTGTACCAACCGTAGAGCGCGGACTTTTACTTGTAGTTTTTTGCTCAATGGCAATTACGGGAGAGAGGCCTTCAATTTTGTCAACATCTGGCCGTTCCAGACTTCCCAAAAACTGACGGGCGTAAGCTGAAAAGGTTTCAATATAACGGCGCTGCCCTTCGGCGTAAATAGTATCAAACGCCAAAGAGGATTTCCCGCTGCCGGAAAGCCCTGTAATTACTACTAATTTTTCTCTCGGAATACGAACGTCAATGTTCTTTAAGTTGTGGACGCGTGCGCCCAAAACTTCTATAAAATCCTCATTTTTTGACATAGCTTGCAAAGGTACTCAATTGATTGGAAATTAAAGAACGCGTGCCATCTCACGGATGTTAATTTTTGTTGAAAAAAATGTTCCTTTTATAAACTTATGAATTCACTTCTTTTGAAAGAAAAACATGAAAGGTAAGCGCAATGTAAAATATAGTACTAATTACAATTGAATAGCCAATAATTATTGCCAATGCTGAAAAACTGAGCATTAAATATGTGATCGGGAAGAGGACACCGAACACTATCAACAAGAAAAAAACGACGTATAAATAATAAATTAATCGCGGCGTTTTTCGTTTTATATGCACTTGAAATTGGTAAAGTTTCGGGATTACATCTTTAGTCATATATTCCCAGAGTTTTGAAAAGAAAACTTCATTAAACGATGAATTCTCAAAGACCTCGTTATCTATCGTGTTGGCAAGGGTTAATATTTTTTCCTGATGGCGTTCAAAAACGGCTTCTAGGTTTAAGGATTCTTTGTAGTTGCCGAATTTGTACCCAAAAACATACCATAGCCCCGAACCAGATTTATTTTCAACCCATTTTTCAATAATGCGGTAATTATAAAAAATAGGATAATTTATGGTTTCTGGAATGTGTTTTTCTTCTGGGCTCGTCATCAATAAGGACTTCATTTCCAAATAAACATTTTCGGTTTCCCCATAATGGTGCGTTTCCTGAAGAAATTCAATAGCAAGTTTTGATTTTCCTTTGTAAAATTCCTTAACATCAAAATAGGAAAGGTCTGCAAAATCCTTCTCCATATATTCTTTCAGTCCGGAAAGCCAAATGTTTGAGTTGAACAAGAGTTCCGCAATCGTCCGGAAATTGTGCATTTTTTGGGTTGTCTTGCTAATCTTACCTATTATTTTAGCCTTATGTGATTTTTGGTTCATTGCGGAAGTAGCCAGAAAAACCATTAAAATTGCAGCTAAAACACCACTAATGCCAATAAAAATGGAGGTCAGTTTTTTTAGATTTTCCTCAAAACCAAAAGTGTTTTGATATTTGTCATAAAGCAGAAAAATTAATCCTACGCAGATTGCCCCACTTATCACCAAAGCGATAATGGAGTACAAATCCTTAAACGAAGATTTATTTCCCATAAAATAAAAATGCCACGAATGGCGCTGAACTATTTTTTAAAGGATTTTTACAAGAAGAAATTTTGCCATAAAAAAAATATTTTTTACAGTAAAACGTATTTTTAAAATGAAAAATATATGTGCTCCGCAGTAGTGAAAACTGACTGGCATTATCAATAAATCAATCTAAATTTCTCTAAAATCCCAGGTTAAAACGCTCAAATCTAATTCTTTTTATCGCTGACGAGTCCAGCTTTCGATATAATGCAGAAGATTTCGTTTAAGGGTGAAAAAGTTTTTAAATTTAATAACCTATCGCGGAATCATCACCGCGACTATCAGCACCACCTTCAAGTTTGCCGTTGGGAAGTTTTAAAATGGCATCCACTTTACCAATGATTGGGTCGGTTTCAAGATTTTCTGGATAGCCTTTTATTTTTAGATTTTCAATTAAATCTTTAGAAAATCTTTCAAATTCATACCGAATAGCATCCGGCAGCCATTGATGATGAAACCTTGCGGCATCAACTGCTTGTTGCATATTCATTTCAAACTCGTACACGTTTAAAATAGTTTGCGCTACGGAAGTAATAATGGTAGCGCCGCCGGGAGTGCCCACAACCATCCAAAGTTTTCCATCTTTTTCAACTATTGTTGGCGTCATGGAGCTGAGCATTCTTTTTTGAGGTGCAATGGCGTTTGCTTGCCCACCAACCAAACCATAAACATTGGGTTCGCCGGGCTTAACACTGAAATCATCCATTTCATTGTTTAAAAAGAAACCGAGTTCGTTTACAAATAATAAGGAACCAAATGATGAATTGAGTGTAGTTGTTACTGAAACAGCATTCCCAAAGGAGTCAACAATTGAAAAATGAGTTGTTTCAGGGCTTTCATAACCTATAATTACACCTGGTTTTATTTCAGAAGAAGGGGTGGCGTTTTCAAATGAGAAGTTTTCCATCCGTTGGGAGAGATACGTTTCAGAAAGTAAGGAATCTGCTGGGTTGTCAACAAAATCTGGATCACCCAAATAATAGCTTCTATCTGCGTAAGCACGACGCTCGGCTTCAGCCAAAACTTGAATGTATTTTTCGGAATTATGACCATATTCTGAAATAGGGAAGGGTTCCACCATTTTTAGAATTTGCGCCAAACAGATTCCGCCGCTGGATGGCGGTCCCATTGAAATAATATTTAAATCTTTATATTGGAAGACAATGGGATCGCGCCATTGTGCTTCATACGCATCTAAATCTTTTAGGGTAATTATACCACCTTTTTCTTTCAGAAATGCAACTAGTTTTTTTGCTGTTTCGCCACTGTAAAATTCGGAGCGTCCGTTCTTTGAAATACGCTCCAATGTATTTGCCAAAGCTTCGTTTTTAAGCGTATCGCCAGCTTTTAAATTTTCGGAATAAAGAATTGTTTCGCCGTTTACTTTTTCAAAATCGGGTTTATATATTACCAAATCTTCTGCTTCGTGCTTCGTGATTATATATCCTTTTTTGGCAAGTTCAATTACGGGTTTTAAGATAACTTCCATTGGTAAGCTACCGAATTTTTCGTGCATTGCAAACATACCGGCAACTGTTCCCGGAACTGCTACAGACATTGCGCCAACCGAACTTTTATCAGGAATAACATTTCCATCTTTATCCAAATACATATCTTTTTTAGAAGCTATTGGGGCTTTTTCACGATAATCTAAAGATCCAATTTCGCCAAATTGTGTTCTGTACACCATAAATCCGCCGCCGGCTAAATTGCCTGCGTTGGGGTAGGTTAATGCTAAAGCCATATTGGTGGCAATCACTGCATCAAAAGCATTGCCGCCCATTTTTAGGATTTCGGCACCTATTTTTGAAGCTTCCGCTCTTGCAGAAACCACCATCGCGCTGTCGGCAATTACGGCTTGTTTTATTTCTACTTTGGCTTTTTCAACTGGAGTTTGCGCTTTGGGTTTTTCTTTGCACGACAATATAAGAAGTAGAATAAGTAGGTAATATGTTTTCATCTTTATAGGTTTTTATTTTTTTTATATTTCCAATAAATATTGCACGGCCGTTCCAATTTCATAATGCATCCAATTTTTGTTTGGAAAAGGATATCAATTCTTCAAAAAAGGAAGTGAATTCAGCTTCAAATTCTTCATAAAATTCTTCGAGCTCCGCAACGGCCAGATTCATTTTTGAAACACCTTTGGTCCTCACGTTCATTTGTGCCAATATTTTTCCAATTCCATCAACCGTAGCATAGCTTAGCAGCCAGTTATCGGCAATCATATAAGGCATCATGCGTTGAATTCTAGCAGGAAGTATTGTGAAATTTTCCTTGAGCAGTTCATAAAAGTTCTGCACATATTCATCTAAAGGCTCTTCAGAATATTTGCTCCAGTTTTTCGCCAAAAAATGATCGTAAAGTATATCTACAATTACGCCGCTGTAGTGACTATAATTTTTGTGAAGCCGCGCCGTGCTTTGGTGCACGGTAGGGTGGGAGTCTGTAAAACTGTCTATACCGCGATGCAGTAAAATTCCTTTTGCTATGGCCGGCGGAAACTTTAAATAACGCTTTCCCTTGATGCCATCGGCTATAAAGTTGCCGATTATAACTTCTTCTTCATCGCCGGAAAGATAGATGTGGGCTAAAAAATTCATTCAATAAATATATGTATTTTTGGACTGTAAAAACTGAAAATTGAACAGGTTACCCAATTTGGACCCATTGCGGTTTTTTCTTGCTTCCCTAGTGTTGCTCTTTCACTTGCCCCAACTTTCCGCTAATCAGGGACTTCCTTATTTTGATGGACTTCCCATCTATCATCGCGGTTTGGAGGCGGTCTATATGTTTTTTGTTCTCAGTGGTTTTTTGATAATTCGGCTTATTTATCGCGCAAAAATCAGGGATGCTTTCTCCATAAAAGATTTTTATATAAGAAGGATTCTGAGGATTTTCCCATTGTATTATCTCGTTTTGGGTTTTGGGTTGTTTTTTTATAATGTGATTTTACCTTTTTTAAATATTCCTTTTGAAATAAACTACACTTGGAAAGAAGCCTTGTTTTACAACATTTTCTTTCTTCCAAATGTATTCGCAAATGTTTACGAACCCGGCGGAATATTGGAAATACTTTGGTCAATTGGCATAGAGGAACAATTCTATCTTTTGATTGCGCCTTTGTTATTTTTCATTAATGTGAAATGGATTCTGCGAATACTAAGCGCCCTGCTAATTGGCTATTTCATCATTTATTGGTCTGATGTTTTTGAGGCACTTCAGCAGTATTTATTCGTGTTTTTCTATCTCTTCACCGGCGGCGTAATTGCGATACTTGAAGAAAAGAAAAAGCTGGAGTTTTTGAAGCGTTCGGCAGTTTTTCCATTAATGGTGTGTATTGCCACATTGCTTTTTTTCGTAACAGATCTGTTTCATTTTGAACCGTTATGGCTACATTCTTTATTGACCTGTTTGCTGTTCGGTTTGTTTATTCATTCGCTGGCTTTCAATAGTCGGGGAGTGGAAGTGAACAATAAACTGTTGCATCATTTCGGAAGTATTTCCTACGGAATCTATATGTTTCACGCCATTGTTTTAAACGCGGTTGTATTTTTATTTCTGAAATTGGAAATGCTACAAAACCTTAATGAAACTTTAACCATAATTTTATTGCATCTGCTTACTTTCGCAGGAACACTTTTAATAGCTCATTTATCTTACACTTACTTTGAGCTCTACTTTTTAAAATTGAAAAATAAATTCAGAAAATGACAGAGGAATTACGATTTTAGAAGTACGATTTACGATTATTAATCTATTAACAATTATCAGCTTTAAAAAATGACATTAATTAAATCTATATCTGGCATCCGTGGTACTATCGGCGGTTTACAAAGCGAAAACTTAACCCCAATTGACACGGTAAAATATGCCGCTGCCTACGGAAGCTGGGTAAAACAGCAACGCAATAAAGAAAACTATAAAGTGATCGTGGGTCGCGATGCGAGAATTTCAGGCGAAATGATCCAACAATTAGTAATGAATACGCTCGTTGGGATGGGTATTACCGTAATTGATTTAAACCTTTCAACCACGCCCACTGTTGAAATGGCGGTAATAATGGAGCACGCAGATGGCGGAATTATTCTCACCGCAAGCCACAACCCAAAACAGTGGAACGCTCTGAAATTGTTAAATAATAAAGGAGAATTTTTAAATGCGGAAGCCGGACAACAAATCCTTGATATTGCTGAAGCAGGAAATATTGAATTTGCCGAAGTTGATAATTTGGGCGAAATCCACAAAAACGATGCTTATATCGACTTGCATATAGACGAAATATTAGAGTTGCAATTGGTAAACGCAGAAGCAATTAAAAGTTCCGGTTTTAAAGTTGTTGTAGATGCGGTAAACTCTACTGGAGGAATCGCGGTTCCATTACTTTTAGATGCTTTGGGCGTTCAAACAGTAAAGTTGCATTGCATACCAAATGGTGAATTCCCTCATAATCCTGAACCTCTAAAAGAGCATTTGGGCGATCTGATGAAAATGGTGGTAGACGAACATGCAGACTTCGGAATTGTGGTAGACCCCGATGTGGACCGTCTAGCTTTTGTAGATGAAAAAGGCGAAATGTTTGGCGAGGAATATACGCTGGTTGCGGTTGCAGATTATGTTTTGCAGAATACACCTGGAAATACGGTGAGCAATATGTCGTCCTCACGAGCTTTACGAGATATAACCGAAAAACACGGGGGAACTTACACGGCGAGTGCTGTGGGCGAAGTGAATGTAGTTGAAAAAATGAAAGCGACCAAAGCAGTAATTGGTGGCGAAGGGAATGGCGGTATCATTTATCCAGAGCTCCATTACGGCCGTGATAGTTTGGTGGGAATCGCTTTGTTTTTAAGCTTTTTGGCTGAAGAAAAAATAGCTGTTAGCGAACTTCGAAAAAAATATACCGCTTATTTTATGAGCAAAAAGAAAATTGAATTAACTCCACAATTGGATGTTGACGCAATCTTAAAAGCGATGGAAGCGAAGTATTTAAATGAGAAAATAGACACGATTGATGGCGTGAAAATAGACTTTGCAGAAAACTGGGTTCATCTTAGAAAATCAAATACAGAACCGATTATTAGAATTTACACTGAAGCTAAAAGTCAGGAAGAAGCAGATGCTTTGGCGGATAGGATTATTAGGGAAATTGAGGGAATTGCGTTTTCGTCCTGAAATATGGTCATAGGTTAAATTGATTTTATGCCATTAATTTATATGTTATATACGTATGTTGTAAAACGTGCTTTTATCAGACTTCAATTGAAATATTAACTTTTCCGCCAAGTCCTTTTTCTACGATGTCAAATAATGTTTTTAAAGTCAGATTACTGCCATTATTTTCCACGCGCGAAATGTAAGTCCGCTTTTTGTCAATCAGTTCGCCAAGTTGTTCTTGAGTCAGATTTTTTTCTTCTCGTGCATTTCGTAAGAGTAAACCGATTTTGAATGATTCAAAATCTCTATCAAGCTCATCTCTGCGTTCAGTTCCTTTTTTTCCGTAAACTGTATTCTTTATTTCTTTCCAACTTTTAGTTTCCATTGCTTTTGTTTTTTTCTTCGTAATACTCTTTCATTAATCGGACTGCTTTATCGATTTCTTTTTGCGGCGTTTTCTGCGACTTTTTAGTAAATCCGTTTAAGAGTATAACTAATTTACCTTTGTCGAAGAAGCAAAAAACTCGCCAAATATTCGAACCTAATTTTATTCGGGCTTCGAATAGTCCTTTATGGGTTTTCATTGGTGCCAAATATGTTTTCGGCACGTGCTGATAGGTTTCGATAATTTCAATGACCTTAAAAATTTTGTGCTGAACCTTTTTCGGTTGAGCAAGCAGAAACTCACAGGTTAAGGAATTTCCGTAATTTCATGGTATGCAAGGAAAAAAGATATACCAAGAAAAGCTCTTCAACTCTTTCAGTCTCAGCTCCCGTGTTCCTGAGAACAATTTCTACCGTCGTTTGAAAGAAGCGTGCAACTTTGATTTTTTATATACCCTTACGGAAGATTTTTATGGCTCCAGCGGACAGAAGAGTATAGATCCCGTTGTGTTTTTCAAACTATGCTTGGTCGGCTATTTAGAGAACATCATCAGTGATCGCAAGCTGATTGACCATTGTTCCATGCGCCTTGATATCATGTATTTCGTGGGGTATGATATTGATGAGGAGTTTCCTTGGCACAGTACCATTAGCCGCACACGCCAATTATTTCCAGAATCAATTTTTGAATCCGTTTTTACAAAAGTCTTACAGCTTTGCATAGAAAGAGGGATGGTCAGCGGCCACACACAGACTATAGATTCCGCTCCTGTTAAGGCCAATGCGAGTATGGATACTCTGGAGCTTAAAGTTCCGGAAGAAGATCTTGACAGCCATCTTCGCCGCGTTCGCCATATCAGTGCGATGGACAAGGAACAGCCGCTGCGCAAATCCAAAGAGAATAAGGCAGATGACAGTCAGCGCAGTATTACTGCAAGCCAGAGAGAACTGGATGCCATAAAGAGCCGCACCAAACGCTGGAGCAAGGATCAGGACCAACGTCCCGGGGCAGGCAATAAGGGCAGCAAGTATACCAGTAACAAGACCCATTACAGCCCCACCGATCCTGATGCGCGCATAAGCGTAAAACCTGGGAAGGCCAGGAAACTAAATTATCTGAGCCAGCTAAATGTAGATATAGCGCACCACGTAATAACAGATATACAAGCATACCACGCAGATGGTAAGGATAGCCAACAGTTGGCAGACATTGTAAAGCGTCTTCAAGGCCGTCTGTGGCGGGAAGGCCTAGTGTTTACGAACTGTGTAGCAGATACTGGCTACAGTAGCGGAGAGAACTATGCGTTTTTAGAATCTCGCGGATTAAAAAGTTTCATTCCGCCCCACGGTACTTATAAGGGCGGTCCCGATAAGTTTACGTACGTGGAAGAAGGTGATTATTATCTGTGCCCAATGGATAAGGTAATCCCATTTAAGAAAGTGTTCTTGGACAGCCGCACAAAAACTAAAAAGAAGGCGTACCGAGCCTCAAGTATACTATGTAAAGGATGTGCGCTTAGAGCGCGCTGCCTAGGAAAAGTAAATGAGAAACAATTTACCGTGACCTATTACAGGGCAGAATATGAACGTAACGTTGAACGTGTAGCGAGCAAAGAAGGACGGTATCTAAAGAGCAAGAGACAGAGTACCGTGCAACCCGTTTTTGGAACACTTACCCAGTTTATGGGACTGCGGAAAATCAATACAATAGGAATAAGGCAAGCAAATAAAGTAATGCACTTATCTGCAATCGCTTATAATTTAAAGAAATATTTGAAATTTGATCAAAACCGAGCGAAAAGTGGGGCGGGATTCGCTGTTTATTCTGTATTTGAAAAAATGATGTTATATGGTTTAAAAATAGTGCACTTAATACACTCAAATCATAAAATGTATGCTGGTATTTAAAAAATAAACCGCTCTTAAAACAGCTTATTTAAGGTCAGCTTTATGAAAATTATAGTGTTGTGCAACGGTTACCTTTGTTCTACACCGTTTTTGTACGACCGAGTAAGCCTTTTATCGGATAAATATTTTCCAAAACAAAAGTTAATTTCGCACGTTTCTTTCCTACTTCATTAAATTGTTTAATCAGATTGACTGTAAAAGTAGTGCCCGTTTTTTCGTCACTCACGAGATTAATATCCCCACCGTGAGCCTCAGCAACAATTTGTGTTAATGTCAAGCCCATTCCCCAACTACCTGAAACCGATTTTTTACCCCTTTTTGCACTTCCCATAAATTTGAATATCTGCTGTTGTTTGGAAAGAGGAATAGGATTACCCCAATTATGTACCTTAATTGCGACCGCATCTTCTTCATCTTCTATTGAAATTGTAATTGGTTTTTTCTTATCTCCATATTTAACAGCGTTACCAATGAGATTTTCAAGTAATCTTTTAATAGCAGTACTGTCAAAAATCCCTTCTATTTTCTCAACCTTACAATCTAACTTTATATCATTGGTATAAACATCCTTGCTTTCGGCGTGAACCCATTTAATATCTTTAAGTAAATCTGTATTTTCAAAATTTAACATCATCCCTTCGCCAGCTTTAATGGTTATTCCATCCATAAGGCCTTCGATCAAGCTTATGGCTTTCTTTACACCACGTTGAGCTGCTATTCTTGTTTTTTCAGCCCATTTTCCAGTCTTGTCCTGTTCCATCATTTCTAAAGATAATTGGGCAGCCGAAAGTGGGTTACGAATGTCGTGTGCAACAGTACCAATTAATTTTTCCTGCATATCCTGTATGGAACGTGAAAATGAACCTACGGATTTTAGTATCGAGGTTTCGATGACATATTTGAGCAAATCTGAAATCTTTTCATTATATCCATTGTGGGAAATGAGGAATTCACTCAATGTACGATGAAAGATTATATATTCGTGTACAATCTGTTCAACAGTATAATGGGCTGTAATTGCACGTTGCTTGCCGTGTATTTCGCTGCTTTTAAGGATTTCTATATATTTTTTATCCTTACTTACATCCTTCATTTTATCATATCGTATCATTAGTTTAGCGATATCGTTTATGAGATCAGGCAGATGGTTGTATAAAGCAATTGAGTCAGATTCCTTACTTGCTATGACTTCTTGCACAACTTGGTTCTGCCAGATTTTCATAATTTCCGCATTGTTTTCTCGAAGAATTCTCGCTGTTTCAATCATTATAGTAAAGTTTTTTTCAAATGGTGCAGAACGCGTTATATACTAACATTTATCAATGTTATCCCGGAAATAGGTCAGGATAAGTCATTCTTTTTGTTACCGTTATCCCGTAAAGATAAATTTTTTATCGCATTATCCGAGGGACTGTTTATTTCCAATATCCTTAATTATTCCGAAGCTTCCACCGTTTATGCGACCATAAATAATACTCAGGTTTTTCTCGAATCTGTGCTTCCAAAGCATCAAAAAACATACGCGTAATCTGAAAATCCGGATATTCTTTTGGATTGTCTACCATAGGGACAAAAGTAGCTGTGTAATAACCTCGCTTCACTTTTTCAACTTTAAGATAGAGTACGGAAAAATCTAGTTTTTTAGCCAATTCCTCAGTTCCGGTAAACACTGGCACGTCAATTCCCATAAACCGGTCGCGGTGCTTGAAAGCACCGAGCTTTGGGGTTTGGTCTGAAAGTATATACGTTAGCGTTTTAATTCCTTTCTTCCACTTTCTGAAAAGAACGGGCACAATCTTTTTATTGCTTACAATAATACCACCAAAGTGTTCGCGCGTCTTTTTCACCAAAGCATCAAATTGTTTGCTGCCCAATGGTTTGTAAACAGCGTGGGCTTGATGTTGCATCAATTTGTTTAAAATGCCACTCCATTCCCAATTGCCGTAATGGCCTGCCATTAAAAGAATACTACGGTCATTTTTATAATATGGATCCAGTATTTCCGCATTTGTAACTACAAAACGCTTTCTTATTTCCTTTTCAGAAATGGTAAAGGATTTTAAGGTTTCAAAAATAATATCGCAGAGATGCTTAAAGAATTTTTGCGCAATTAGATTGCGTTCTTCCTGTGTTTTTTCAGGAAAAACCAACACCAGATTATCCTTCACAACTTTTTTACGATAGCCCACAACATAATATACCAAAAAATACAGAGCGGTAGATTTGATGTACAAAATGCGCATCGGCAAGATGGAAAGCAGCCAAAGAATTGGATATGCCAGTATATAAAGCAATCTTTGCATAGGAGTTGTTATCGCAAAACTAATTAAATAAATGTTCAATGTTCAATGTTCAATGTTCAATATTCAACATTGAAGGTAGCTGAGTATTTTGAAAGTATCAAAAATATCAATTATTTATATGTTATTTTGCTTTCAAAACGCATTGAAGCCAGTGTTCAATTCAAAACCTACAATTAACTTTTAACAATTAACTCTTTAACCGCATATGCAAAACTTAGATATTGCAACTATCGTAATCATCGCTGCCAACGTAATCATCTCTATGAAAGGCTTCAATGATTTAGCCTTTTTTGAGAAATACAAATTCAATATTGCAGGAATCCGGCGAGGGGAGCAGATACGGATGTTCAGTTCAGCGTTTTTGCACGCAGATTTTTCGCATTTGCTTTTCAATATGCTTACGCTTTACTTTTTTGCCCCCGTGGTCATTATGAGCGTTGGAGTAACTTATTTTGTGATAATTTACGTAGGCAGCCTTATTGTGGGAAATCTGCTTTCCTACTATTTCCACAAAGATGAATATCACTATAGCGCAATAGGGGCTAGTGGTGCGGTGATGGGAGTATTGTATTCAGCTATTTTGTTTTTTCCAGATATGGGGCTGTATTTATTTTTTATACCCATCCCTATTCCTGCTTGGCTTTTTGGGATGGCATATTTGCTGTATTCTATCTACGGAATGAAAAAAAGATTGGGGAATATTGGTCACGATGCCCACATTGGCGGCGCAGTTGGGGGTTATGTTCTAACCTTAGCTTTTGCACCCTCACTGTTTGAAACCAGTTTGTGGATTGTTGTATTACTGGCAATTCCCTTAATTCTTTTATTCATACTGCATAAATTAGGTAAGTTATAAAGTAGAGACAAGAGACAAGAGAACAGAGAAAAGAATGCTGTTGTTAGATAAATTCGTGGCATATTTCTGGAAATATTTGTTTTAGATAAACACTTAAAGGCATAAAGCCCTCACGCAGAAAAATCTTAAAAAACTTTTAAACCCATAAACCCATAAACTCATAAACTCATAAACTAAGCCCTAATATATAGGCAAACTAACATTAACTACAAAACACTAAAAAAAATTATGAAAACGATGAAAACCCTTTTAATCTTCGCAATAACAACCACAACTATGATGGCGCAAAACACATTACAGCAACCTACAATAGACGTTGCAGGCGAAGGTATTGTTCGTGTAGTTCCAGATGAAGTTACTATCAATATCCGTGTTGAAAACACAGGCGAAAACACCAAAACACTGAAAGAACAAAACGATGCAACCATAAGCGAGGTTTTAAAATTTCTAAAAAAAATGGATATCGCAGATAAAGATGTGCGTACGGAATATATGAACCTCAACAAGAATTATGATTATAATAGCAAGACGTACACCTTTGCTGCCAATCAGTCACTTTCTGTAAAGTTGCGCGATTTGAAAAAATATGAAGCAGTAATGAAGGGACTTATTGATACTGGAATTAACAGAATAGACGGTGTTAATTTTTCATCCTCAAAAGAAGAAACTTTAAAAAGCGAAGCCCGTAAAAAAGCGGTGGAAAATGCACTGATGAAAGCTAAGGAATACGTCGCAGTTCTAAATCAAAGCGTAGGCAAAGCTGTTTCAATCAGTGAGTTTAATGATACATCCGGGCCGCGTCCCATGTACAAAATGGCAATGATGGATTCTTCCGAAAGTGGAGGCAATCAAACCATTTCCCTCGGCGAGATGGAAATCAAAACAACTGTAAACGTAAGCTTTCTGCTGAATTGAGTTTATGGGTTTGAAAGTTTATGAGTTTATGGGTTTATGGGTTTATGAGTTTATGAGTTTATGGGTTTAATTCAATAGACTCTAATTCAGAATTATAATCAAAAGAAAAAGACTCAGTTCCAACTTTGGAACTGAGTCTTTTTAATTTTGTCTATCCTCTAGCCTCTAGCCTCTAGCCTCTAGCCTCTAGCCTCTAGCCTCTAGCCTCTAGCCTCTAGCCTCTAGCCTCTAGCCTCTATTGTCCCTCAAAAAGCGTAGCAATCTTTGCTTCCAAAGCTGCACCGCGAAGGTCTTTATCGATAATCATTCCGTTTTCATCAAGAAGAAAGGTAGCAGGAATAGAGCGAACATTGTATTGCACTGCAATAGGATCTTGCCAAAACTGCAGGTTTGAAACGTGGTACCAGTCCATTTTATCGTCTTTTATAGCTTGTAACCATTTATCCTTTTGTTCTGCTTTATCTAAAGAAACGCTTATGATATTCAGGCCTTTATCATGATATTCGTTGTAAACTTTTACAACATTTGGATTTTCAATACGGCAAGGTTTGCACCAAGAAGCCCAAAAGTCAATAATAGTGTACTTGCCCAAGGCATCTTTTAAGGACATTGTTTCGCCCGATGGTGTAGGGGCGCTAAAATTTGGTGCGGCACTCCCTACTTCGGCTTTTTTCATTGTTTCAAGATTTGTTTTTAGGTCTTGAACAATTTCAGAAGAAGCAATTTTTGGATGTAGTTTTTCCAAATGCTCTGAAGCCTCTTCCGGAGTAAGTTCCTTTCTGCCAACCATTTCAGAAATAAGCATTACTGCAAATAATGAGTTGCCGTTATCTTTTAAAAATTGCTTTTTGTATTCTGTTTCTTCACCTACTATATTCAAATTCTGACTTTGAATTTCTGCGATTGTTGCCGTATCGTTAGCCTGTCTAGCCTCGCGGAAACGCTCCATACTTGCTTGCTTTCTCTTATTGAAAGCAGTCATCTTATCAACAAAAGCACCATATGCCTCATTCTGCTTGCCTCCCGTAACACGAGATGCTTGAATGCTATCCTTGTAAATCGTAGCTTTCATATCTTCATTTTCTGGAAAATAAAGTATAGATCCATTTACTTCATTAAACCTTAAAAAGTTAAGGTTAGGCACGTCACTCTTAGGATAGGTTGCGGAAAATTTTCCTTCTGTCACCGCGATGGTATCAAGTATTTTTGGTTGTTTATTTTCTAAAGTATAAACATAGATCTCCGTGCCGTCTGCAAAGCCTACTGCGTCGCCCTCTAACTTGTAGGTGTTGGTTTCTTTATTGCAGGAAATTAATGCTATCGTTATAAGTGAAGCTAAAATGAGTCTCATAAATATGTATTTTTAAATTTTGGCAAAAGTAGCTGTTTATTCTCTCATTGTGCGAAATGAGCTAACTTTTTGTTATTTATTAACATTAGGCAGACATATTAACCCGTACTTTTATACCATAATGTTAACAGACAATATGAAAGAAGAAAAGAGAGATTTTCCAATGAAAATTAAGATAGGTTTCAAAAAGGTTTTTGATGCTTACAAGGAGAATACACCCGCATCTGAAGCAGAGCAAAAGCAGGCTGCTGCAATGCTTTCGATTGAAAAGAAATTTCCCGAATTATCTTCTGGAATAACTAATTTTAAAGAACTTAAAGATTACAGAGAACAAATTGATACTATCTTAAACCCGTTGTTTCCTTCGGTATTGAAAGATAACGAGATTAAGTTTGCCACCATTCCCTTTCAGGAGATGGCTTTCAAGAGTACACAACGCTATAAAAATATAATAAAAGCCGCCGGCGCTGATTTTTCTCCTGATATAATCAATTTTGATGAAGATCAGTTTTACATCATGGGGTGTAGCATTATATTGGGTCATTACTATGACAGAAAAGTAGATTTTAGACGTTCCTATTACTACAATATCCCAGACGAACGGGGAATGATAAAGAATTATAGACTGCTCTATAATGCAGATTTTGTGGATATTCTGAAAACCTCCAAAGCCAAGGATATTACAGAAGAAGATATTAACGAGCTATTGGAAAGTTTTGAGGATGTTTCCGTTTGGAAAGAAAAATTCCCGCCGGAAAGCTGGATTTTCAACGGCTTCGTGATCGCTTCGCTTACAGATGTTACGCTAAATGTTTCTATTTCAGATTTCAAGACAAATTTACTCCGTTTAGAAAAGAATGGAGGTTTTGAAAATACCGAATTCAGCCGCATTTTCCGTTCAATATTTGATCTTAGAGATTTGATGATCGGTTTTACCGATTATAATGAAGAATCCGAGACTTTTGAGAGAACACTTTTTCAAGAAATTTCAAGTTTTATCCTCAACGATAAACAATCGGAGTTGAGCAAGGATGCGCTTTGTAGCGCTTCGTATTATACGCTTTTCAAACAAAAAGAATTTTATTGTGTTACCGATGCCGAGCGCTACCATAAGTTGTATCCAGATAATTTGCTCTATAAGAAGATGCTGGATCAGGGAATGAAGAGCGCCGTTTTTGCTTCTATTGTTTTTAATGATAAAATCTTGGGGGTCCTGGAACTGGTGTCTCCCAATGCAAATGATCTAAACACCATTAACGCCAATAAGTTGCGTGATGTTATGCCGTTTCTTGTAGACGCTGTAGTACGTTCCAAAGAAAACCTTGAGAACGAACTTGAACTTATAATTCAAGAGGAATGTACAGCAATCCATAGCAGCGTTCACTGGAAATTTCGCCAAGAGGCAAAAAGATATTTGAATTCCATGAATGAAGGAAATCCTACCTTTTTTAAGGAAGTAGTTTTTGAGGATATCTATCCATTATATGGACAGACCGACATAAAAGGATCTTCCGATGCCCGTAACGAAGCCACCAAGCAGGATCTCATGCTTCAACTTACTTACATTGACGAGCTTTTAAAAAAACTATCGAACCAAAGTTCACTGCCCATCTTTGAACAGATGAAGTTCACTATAGCAAGTTTTTCAAAAGAAATTGAAGAAAACTTACAAGTAGATACCGAGCGGAAGATTATGAATTTTATCTCTTCGGAAATAACACCGTTTTTTAAGCACATAAGGCAGCGAAATGAAACGCACAAGGAATGGGTTGATGATTACCATCAATTGATAGATATAAATACTGGCTTTGTTTATAAATACCGAAGGGATTATGACGAATCGGTAATGATTATCAACAAAAGGTTGGCGGCGGTTTTGGACAAAAAACAACAGGAAGCACAAAAGATGCATCCGCACTATTTTGAGCGCTTTAAAACAGATGGCGTTGAACACAACATGTATATTGGACAAGCAATAACCAAGGAAAAGTCTTTCAATAAAATATATTTGAAAAACCTAAAATTGTGGCAACTACAGGTTATGTGCGAAATGGAAAACAGCTTTTACCGCTTTAAGGATTCACTGCCCATAAACCTAGATGTAGCTTCTATGATTTTGGCGTTTAATGGATCGCTTTCACTGCGTTTTCGCATGGATGAAAAACGCTTTGATGTAGATGGAACTTACAATGCCCGCTATGAAGTTGTAAAAAAACGTGTGGATAAAGCAAATATAAAAGGCACCGAGAACCGAATAACTCAGCCAGGCAAAATAGCAATCATATACTCCCAAAAAGAGGACGAAGAGGAATATTTAAAGTATATTCATTTTCTTCAATATCAAAAAATGCTTGATGAGGAAATAGAACTCTTGGAACTTGAGGATCTTCAAGGTGTGACGGGCCTAAAGGCATTGCGTGTAAAAGTACTTTACAGCAAGAGCAACGACAAGATTAAGGAATATTATACCTATGAGGATTTAATCTCTCAATTAGAGAATTAAATTTACATTTCCATATAAAAGAATGCAGCAAAGGACACTAAAGAAATAATTGTTCCTGCCACAAATATGGTATAGGTAAGTCTTAGAATTCTATATTTTCTGTCCAGAACTTTTCCTAAGAAATATAAATCCTTAGTGAGCGATTTGTAAACGTAGCTCTGGTCTTTTAAAAGTTCTTCAATAGCCCATTCATATTGCTCCAGTTCCATTTTATGGAAATTTCCGAAGAAGGTTAAATTCACGCTTTTATTGGCAACATCTTCTTTAGTAAACTCACCACGCGTTACGTTTGGGCGGGTTGCAATTACTGCGAGAATCATTGTGATAGCACTAAATAAAACAAATATAGCGGTAGGAATTATTAAATAATTGTTGTTATCCAATTTTGAAATAAGATTGGAAAGCACCAACGAAATAATAATTGCATTCACCGAAAGCATTATGTTTGCTTTAGTATCTGCAATATCGCTGAGCTTCATATGGTTTCGCAGGGCTGTTCTGTAAAAAGTCTGTATGCCGCGCTCTGGACTATCGTTTTTGTATTTTGCTTTTAGTTGTGCCTTTACGCGCTCCTTTTGGATTTTCGCTTTGTGTTTTTTTCGATCACTTAGTAGGTCGGCCAGGTTTTCCTCTTTCACTGGCTGCCAATTTTTTAATGCGTAGTCTGTGTAGAATTGGTGATCTTCCACCAATACTTTTATATTTTCATCCAGCCATTCCTTTGAGGTATAGTTATGTACATTTTGGAATAAAAATTCCTGCCGCAGAAACTCGCTGGCCTCTTCAAAATAATCTTTGCCGAAATGTGAGGAATCTGCATCGCGAATTGCTTTTTCAATCTCTGTTTCTGGAACGGTATTCTTAAATTTTGTAGCGAGAATGCATTTTTCAACACCCGTTATAATTTCTTTATCAGCCTTATTTTCCTCTAGGAATTTCCGTGCAATTTTTACGCCTTCTTCTTCATGGTTTTCTCGCCCTACAATGTAACCCGTGTCGTGCAACAGCGCTGCCAAACGCAGTATGGTAGCATCTTTAACATCAAATTGGGAGTTTTCAATAATTTCATTTATACTTTTATAAACACGTTTTGAATGGGTGTAATTGTGATAAACAAAGGTGTTTGGAAGCTCGTCTTTAAAAAGTTTGAAGATAAAATCGTCTGCCGCTTCAACAATTGTGCTCATAAATTTTTTTTAGGTATCCAAAGTAGTAAAAAATCAATCCACATAAATATATATGAATAAAATTAACATCATTATAACTTTTGTTGCCAGCGCATTTCTTACAGCTTGTGCAACTTATAATCCTCAATTCAAAGACTCAAATAACAGTACCTCCCAGAACCTAGCTGATGATAAAATAGACAAGACGTTTTATCTTATTGGCAACGTTGGAAATTCTGGTAGTGAGGCTTCAAAATCACTTCAATCCCTAAAAAAATATATCGCCGAGAATAATTCCAAAGATAGCTTCGTACTTTTCTTGGGCAATAGTTTTTATCCTTCAGGCATGCCACCAAAAAATGATGCAGAAAAGAAACAGGGTGAAAACAGTATGCAATTACAGATTGATGCCCTTCAGGATTTTAAAGGAAAAGTAGTTGTGCTTCCCGGAAACCGCGATTGGAAAGGTGGCGTTGACGGCCTGGAGCTGGAGGAAGATTTTCTTAAATCTCGTTTTAATGATGCAGATGTGCTTCAGCCAAATAACGGTTGTCCCTTAGAGAGTATAGACATCAATGACAATGTACATTTGCTCGCCTTAGATACCCAATGGTTTATTGAGGATTGGGACAAGAACCCAAAAATGAATGATAAATGCGACATAAAAAGCCGAGAAAGACTTTTTGTCGAAATAGAGGGCGAACTAAAGAAAAATGCCAATAAAACTATCGTTTTCGCTATGTATCACCCACTTATTACCTACGGCGAACACGGTGGTAAATATCCAGCCATCCACAAAGATTTTTTCAGCACTTTTATAAAACAGGTGAAAATTCAGGGGGCAATATCTAAGCAAGATCGTTATAATGAGCGGTACGATGATTTGATGGGTAGGTTAAAAGTACTTACAAAAGATATAGATCGTCTTGTTTTTGTTTCGGGTCAAGACCAATCTCTACAGTATAGCGAAGAAGGTTCTGTAAAGCAAATAGTTTCAGGCTCAGGTTCTGGCGCTACGGCGGCTTCTTTAGGTCAATTTGGACAATTTGTTTATGGTCACCAAGGTTTTGCCAAACTGGATGTTTCGAAAGATGGTGCTTCACAAGTTCAATTTTTTAAAGCTGAAGATAATGGCGTTTCCCAGATGATATTTCAGAAGAGAATACATCAGGCCAAGGAAAACTACGATGTATCAAAGCTTGCAGATGATTTTCCCAAAACTGTAAATTCACAAGTTTATAGTGACGAGCAGGTGGATAAATCAGGTTTTTACAAAGCAATTTGGGGCGATCATTACAGAGATATTTACGGAACAGAGGTTAGCGCAAAAACCGTTAACCTAGATACACTTTATGGCGGCCTGCAAGTTGTTCGCGCAGGCGGTGGTCACCAAACCCGCTCGCTGCGTTTGGAAGATAAGGATGGCCGCACCTATAATATGCGCGCATTAAAGAAAAGTGCCGTGCAATTTCTACAAACGGTAATTATAAAAGACAAAGAGATAGAAAACGACTTTCTAAACACCATACCTGAAGATTTAATTCTTGACTTCTACACCGCGGCGCATCCCTACGGTGCCTTTACAATCCCCAAGATGGCTGCGGCTGCGGATATTCTGCACACCAAGCCAAAACTTTATTATGTACCGAAACAAAAGGCGCTGGGCAATTTCAATGATAAATATGGAGACGAGCTTTATATGATCGTGGAAAGACCCGATGAAACTTTTACCGGACCAATTTTTAATTATCCCGATGATATGGAAAGTACGGACGATCTGCTGGCGAAGTTGCGCGAGGATGAGAAATATAAGTTAAATGAAAAAGCATATATCCGCGCGCGAGTTTTTGATATGTTGGTGGGCGATTGGGACAGACATAATGACCAATGGCGCTTTACACAACACGACAACGAGGACGGAAGCGTAACTTTTGACCCAATTCCACGAGATCGCGATCAAGTATATTCTAAATTTGATGGCGGACTATCTGGTTTGGCACGTGCTATATTTAGCACTGCAAGACAGTTTCAGGTATATGACGAGGAACTAAAACATACAAAATGGTTCAACGCTGCCGGAATAAAACTGGATCATGCATTGATTCAAAATTACGGAAAGGACGCTTGGCTGGAGGAAGCAACAATCATTCAGAATAGTATTACGGATCAAGTAATAGATAACGCTTTTAGCGACTTGCCGAAAGAAGTTCAGAATGAAACTGCTTCAGAAATGAAACAAAACCTGAAAGGAAGACGCGACAATATTGTGAAGATCGCGGAAGATTATTACAATTATTTCGCAAGGCTACAGACAATTACCGGAACCGATAAAGACGATTATTTCGAAATAACCCGTTTGCCCGACGGGATGACCAACATTAAAACCTACCGTATAAAAGACGGAAAGAAGGACGATTTGATGGTTGATCGTACTTTTGATGCCAATGAGACCAAGGAAATTTGGGTTTATGGTCTTGATGATGACGATATTTTTGAAGTGAAAGGGACTGGCAACCGACCAATTTTTATAAGGATAATTGGAGGCCAGAACAATGATACCTACAATATTGCCAATGGCAGAAAAGTGAAAGTGTATGATCAAAAAAGTAAAAAGAACACAGTAGCGGAAAAAGGCGGCGCCACTTTTAGATTCACTAACAATTACAAATTCAATACCTACGATTATAAAAAGCAGATACAAAGCGTAAATCTTTTTCTGCCTGCGCTAGGATATAATCCCGATGATGGTTTTAAAATTGGGCTATCTGATGTTTTTACGGTGAATGGTTTTCAAAGAAATCCCTTTTCGCAGCAACATAGAGTAGCGTTGGGATATTATTTTGCCACCAACAGTTTTGACGTGAATTACGAAGGTGAATTTGCAAACATTTTTGGAGATTGGAACTTTTTAATAGGCGGTTATTTCAAAAACCCGAACTTTTCCGAAAACTACTTCGGCTTCGGGAACGAAACTATTAATCCCGATTATGAGTTTGACTTTGAAAAAGATTACAACCGTGTTCGCATTGGCGGCTACGGCGGCTCTATAGGCGTTAAGAAGGATTCGCCTTTTGGAAGTATGTTTCAGTTTAAAGCCATTTTCGAAGGCATTGAGGTTGAAGAAACCTCAGATAGATTTATTACCGCACTAAACCCAAGTCCGATAGCGCTTGACGAAACTAAGTATTTTGTAACCGCGGAAGGAATGTACCAATATGAAAGTTTCGATAACAAAGTAAACCCAACGCGGGGGATGGATTTTAGTCTCGTTGCCGGGGGAACACAGAATGTGGAAGACTCCGAAAGAATTTTTGGTTATGTAAAACCACGAGTTATTTTTTACAACGCTTTAACGAACAATAGAAAATTAGTTTTGAAGACCGACGTTCGTGGACAATTCAACATCGGTAACAATTTTGAATTTTATCAAGGTGCGCAATTGGGCAGTGATACGGGGTTGCGCGCATATCGCAATGAAAGATTTACGGGAAGAAGCGCCGCAGTTGCGGGAGCAGATCTTCGCTATAGTTTCAATAAATTCAAAACGGCATTGATACCAATTCAGATTGGTGTTTTTGGAGGTTATGATGTAGGTAGGGTTTGGGTTCCGAATGACACTTCCGATGTTTTGCACAGTTCATACGGAGGCGGACTTTGGGTGAATACTTCAGATTTATTGAGCGGTACGTTTAATCTTTTCACTGGAGATGAAGGATTGCGCTTTACCTTTGGGCTGGCCTTTTCAATGTAATTATTTATGATTTTTAAAAAGCTCTATTTTTTAATTTTTGCAATTTTCCTTATTTCCTCTTGCGCCACGTACGCACCGCAGTTTAAGGATGCAAAGGCGAAGCCTGTATATCCTTCAAATAAGAAAATAGAAAAAACTTTTTATTTGGTTGGTGATGCAGGCCTGTCTCCTATGGGCGGGATGAATGGTGCGTTGGCAACTTTCAACAATTATCTTAAAACCGAAAAGGTAAAGGGAAATTATACAATTTATCTAGGTGACAATATTTATCCATCAGGGATGTATCCTCAAGGCCATCCACGTCGCAAGGAATCTGAAAATGCCATTGACGCCCAATACAAAGCTGTAAAAGAGTATGAAGGGCAGACCATTTTTATTCCCGGAAACCACGAATGGTACAACAATGGTGTACTAGGAGTTTTACGCGAAGAAAATTATGTGGAAGGCTTGTTTCCGGGGCAGGACGCTTTTCGGCCCAGCAATGGGTGTCCTTTGGAAAGCGTAGAAGTTTCTGAGGGTATTCAATTGATTATGATTGATACACAATGGTTTTTGGAAGACTGGAACAAGAACCCAACCATCAACGAAAAGTGCGATATAAAGACCCGTGAAAAATTCTTTCTTGAATTAGAACTGGAACTTCAAAACAACCAAAATAAAATGGTTGTTGTTGCCATGCACCACCCGATGTTTACCAATGGAAACCACGGTGGCTATTTCGCATTGGAAAAACATTTGTATCCCTTTCAGAAAAAAATACCGATGCCTTTACTTTCATCACTTGTAGTGCAAGTGCGTTCCCAAGGCGGGGTTTCTGTTCAGGATAGATATAATGAACTTTACAATAATTTGATGAATAGGCTGCAAGAGCTTGTGAAAAATAACGAACGATTGGTGTTCGCGTCGGGGCACGACCATAACTTGCAATATATTGAAAAGGATGGTCTCAGGCAGATTGTCTCAGGGGCTGGTGCCAAGCAATCTTATGCTGCCATTGGTCAAGATGGACTGTTTAGCACCGGTATGCAAGGATTTGCAGTTTTGGATGTTTTTGAAGATGGCTCGTCTTGGGTGCGTTATTTTGTAGAAGGCGAAAACTTTCAACCAAAGCTTCTCTTTGAAAAGGAAGTAATCCCAGCTCCAAAGAATCTAGATTTTACGGAATATCCCGAAATTTTTCCACAAGAGTATTCAGTTCCTATCTTTAAACAGGATAGCATCAACGAAGCCCTTTTTTTTAAGACAGTTTGGGGGGGCAAGTATAAAGATGCTTACTCTAAGCCGGTTACTGCAAAAGTGGCCTCTTTTGATACGCTATATGGAGGTCTGAGGGTTATTCAAGAAGATAAGGGGACAGACTATAATTCACTTTTGCTGACAGATAAAAATGGAAACCGCTACCGTATGCGGGCCATGGGTAAGAACGCACTTCAAGTTTCAAAAAAATTGGTTTTTGAGGATAATAAAAACCAGCCTTCAGATGAAGAAAAAGAGGATGTTCCTACGATGAAGGGACAGAGTGTGAATTTTTACACCGCCTCCCATCCCTATGCTATTATGGCTATCCCCGATATGGCTAGGGCGATAAATATATTTTATACCACCCCCCAATTATTCTACATTCCAAAGCAAAAAAGATTGGGCAATTACAACGATAATTTCGGGGACGATCTGTACCTAATTTCTATAGATCCTTCGGAAAAGAGCGAAGGCGAAGGAATATTTAAATATCCCGATGACGTGCAAGCCACGGACGATATTTTAATAAAACTCAGGAAAACTGGAAACGTACAAGTTGATGAAGAAAATTATATAAAATCCCGACTTTTTGATATGCTTATAGGCGATTGGGATCGCGAGCCAAACCACTGGAAATGGGCAGAATATTATAACCGATACAAGAAAAATGTATATGTGCCCATACCCACCAATCGGGACAATGCCTTCTCCAGTTTTGAAGGAAATATTCTTGACTATACGCGATCACTGTTCAATGGTAGTTTGGAATCGCACGTATATGGTGATAATTTGACCGATTTGGAATGGTTTAATAAAGAAGGTGTGATTTTAGACAGGGCACTGCTGGAAAACTCCGGTCGTGGGCAGTGGAAATACTTGGCAAAAGTAATACAGGATAGTATAACCGATGCCGTAATTGAAAATGCTTTTAGCAAGATTCCTTCTGAAGTACAGGATGAATCCTTAGAAGAAATAAAAGAAAAACTGAGAGGCCGAAAGAAAAACTTGGTCGAGATTGCAGATAGATATTACACGCACCTTTCTACTTTACAAACCATATTGGGAACTGATTATGACGATTTATTCGAAATAAGCAGACTGCCTGATGGAAGGACAAACGTGCGAAGTTTCACCACTATAAACGGAATAAAATCTGATACCTTAATCAATCGAACTTTTTCCAGGAAAGACACCAAAGAGATTTGGCTATACGGCCTCGCTGGGAAGGATAGGTTTATTGTGAAAGGGGAAGAGGAAAATTTAATATTCCTGCGCATCATAGGTGGGCAGGACGAAGATACTTTTGAATTGGAAGAAGGCAGAAGGGTAAAAGTTTACGATTATGATAGTATGCCCAATACCATTCAAGAAAAAAAGGGTGGAAGTGTTCGTTTAACTGATATCTACAATCTAAATACGTATGATTACAGAAAACAGATAGACCGTTCGCAAGGTTTGGTGTCTGCAATTGGTTACAATCCGGACGATGGTTTTCGCGCTGCGCTGCAGTACGCCTATAGGGTAGACAATTTTCAACGTAACCCATTCTCTCAGAAACACGTAGTTAATGCGGCGTATTTTACGGATATCAATAGTTTTGAAATTTCCTATTCTGGAGAATTCGCGAATATTAAAGACGACCTAAACCTCAGTTTTGGCGCAAGATATACTAGCCCTAATTATACAATGAATTTCTTCGGCTTCGGAAACGAAACCAAAAACTGGCAGGACGAGAAAGGTTACGAATACAATAGGGTAGAGGTGCAGCATATTTCGGGGAATGTTGGTTTGCTCCGCAATAGTAATTTCGGTAGCTTTTTTCAACTGCAAACTACCTTTGACGCTTTTGAAGTAAACAATTCAATAACCAATTTTATCAACAGGGTAAACGTTCAAAACAAAGGGGAAACCAATTACTTTGGTACCTTGGAGGGAATATATAACTATCGCAGCTTTGACGATCCGCTAAACCCTACCGTGGGAATGATGTTTGATTTAAACGCGGGCGTTACCGACAATCTGGAAGACGTGGATGACGTATTCGGCTTCTTAAAAACCCGACTTGGCTTTTATAATACCTTGGTAAGAAATAGAACCTTGGTTTTAAAGACCAATCTTAGATACCAATTAAACATTGGCGATAGGTATCAATTCTATCAGGCTGCAAATTTGGGCGGCGATAATGGTTTGAGGGGGTATAGGGAACATCGCTTTACTGGAAAGTCGTTTTTGGTGGGAAGTGCTGATCTTCGCTATAGTTTCCCAAAATTTAATATAGGCTTACTTCCGTTCCAGATTGGAATATATGGCGGTGCAGATCTGGGCAGGGTCTGGCTTCCCAACAGCGATTCCGAAAAATGGCACAACTCGAGAGGTGGCGGCTTTTGGATAAACGGCTCTGGCGGATTGAATGCCAATCTAAGCTTATTCAATTCCGAAGAAGGCTCTCGGCTGTCCTTTGGTTTAGGCTTTGACTTTTAGGGAATTAGTAATTAGTAGTGAGTAATTAGTAATTGGATAGACTGGAGTAAAAAGAATATAATTCAAAAAACTGGTAAGAAACCTTAGTTCCTTACCAGTTTTTTTATTTTCTAAAGCCTAAAGCCTAAAGCCTAAAGCCTAAAGCCTAAAGCCTAAAGCCTAAAGCCTAAAGCCTAAAACTTACGCTCCCGGATGGTTGTCGCCTGATTTCATGGACCAAGCGTCCAGCATCCAACTTATTTTTTCTATATGGCCAATAAAGCCGCCTATCATATCAATAGTGCCTTCATCGCTTGCGGCATCTGCTTTTTCTACTACGGTGCGCATTTGCTTTAACAATTTGCCGTGATCGTCCAGCAAGATTTTAACCATCTCCAAATCTTTTGTGTCTGATGGTGATTCCTTGATGTTGCTCATCTTAAGATAATCGGTAAAGTTACTTGTGGGTTGATAGCGAAGCGTTAATATTCTTTCGGCAACCTCATCCACTTTCAATTTTGCATCGTCGTACATTTCCTCAAACTTAATATGCAGGTCAAAAAAGTTGTGACCAACAACATTCCAATGGAAGTTCCTAAGTTTTTGATAGTAAAGGTGATAATCTGCCAAGAGTATATTCAGTTCTTTTGCGGTAGTTGCGGTTTTCTTTTTATCGAGGTTTAAATAGCCCATTTGTCTTCTGTTTTTAAGGTTTCTCCCAAAGATAATCAACACCTCTTGGTCCATCAATTTTTTAGGATGGTTTAGCCTTTTTTTAACTTCAAATGAAACGATTCGTCTGTCAAAAAACTGCGGATATTTCGGCATAAAAAATATTGTAGGAAAAAAGCGATGTTTTCTTACATTCTAATGACTTATCTATGGCTTATCTATGGCTTATCTATGGAGTATCTATTTTGATGGTTGGATTGTTGGATTGTTGGATTGTTGGATTTTTAGATGTTCTTTGATTGGATAATTCGTGTCCCGATAGCTATCGGGATCGGGAATTCTGGATTATGCGAATGATTAATCAGTCAAGGTCAAATTGACAACCAACAACCAACAACCATCAACCATCAACCATCAACCACCAACCAACAACCAACAACCATCAACCATCAACCATCAACCATCAACCATCAACCATCAACCAAAATTCACAGAAATGATTTTTTAACAACCGCTCCCTTACTCAAAAGTTGTAACTTTTCTCCCCAAACAAAACCGGATTATGAAAAACAACCTTTCCGTGGCCATTCAGGCTGCTTTGGATGCTGGAAAAGAAATCCTTAAAATTTACGGTACAGATTTTAGCGTAGAAATAAAAGGCGATGATTCCCCTTTAACCCAGGCCGATGAGAATGCGAATGCTGTAATAATGGGTTATTTAAAAGCTACCGGAATCCCTATTATAAGTGAAGAAAATAAGCAATTGGATTTTTCGGAAAGAAAGGATTGGAGCCGTTGCTGGATAGTGGATCCGCTGGATGGAACAAAGGAATTTATAAAGCGAAATGGCGAATTCACCGTTAATATTGCATTGGTGGAAGACGGTAATCCTATTCTTGGAGTAATCTACGTTCCAGTTTCAAAGGAGCTTTATTTTACTTCCGAAGATGGAAAAACTTCAAAGAAAATAATTGTTCCTTCCGAAGAAATCTCACTGCAAGAAATATTTGAGAAAGCTGAACCTATCAAACCGTCTGCAATTACTTCCAAAGTACAAATTGTTGGTAGCCGTTCCCATTTAAATGAGGAAACCAAAGATTTTATTTCAGAAATTGAAAAGCAGCGCGAAGTAGAAATAGTTTCCAAAGGTAGTTCCTTAAAATTCTGCTTGGTTGCCGAAGGTTTGGCGCATATATATCCGCGTTATGCGCCAACTATGGAGTGGGATACCGCAGCGGGCCACGCCATTTGTAAGGCCGTTGGGGTTTCTGTAATAGACCAAACTACTAAAATGCCTATGCGGTATAATAAACCAAATTTATTGAACAACCATTTTTTGGTACAGGTTTAATATGAAAGACCAATCGCGAAAAAGGCATATTGCCAAAACCATTACTTGGCGTATTGTTGGTACTATTGATACAATTTTGCTGTCGTGGCTCATTACGGGCAATCCCATTACCGGACTTAAAATAGGTTTCGCGGAAGTGGTTACAAAAATGGTTTTATACTATTTCCACGAGCGGATTTGGTTTGGTATCAATCTTTCAGAAAAAGGCATAATCCACGAAAGCAGAAAGCGCCATATCCTGAAAAGCTTTACCTGGCGGGGAGTTGGGACATTGGATACGATGCTGCTTTCTTGGTTGATAACCGGAAATCCAATGACGGGACTTAAGATTGGCCTGTCAGAGCTTTTAACAAAAATGTTTTTATATTATCTTCACGAACGCGTTTGGTATCGCACCAATTACGGGTTGCCAAACAGAAAATAAAATTTTATGGAAGAGAATGTAATTCCGCATAATTTCAGCATTACCCAAAAGGAGCGAAGTGCCTTAAAAAATCACGACGCTCTCCTCATTTGGTTTACGGGGCTTTCGGGCTCTGGAAAATCTACTATTGCCAATGCTTTGGAAAAGGAACTTAGTTCAAAAAATATACATACTTATCTTTTGGACGGCGATAATGTGCGGAAGGGATTGAACAACAATCTATCATTTTCACCAGAAGATAGAAGTGAAAACATTAGAAGAATTGCTGAAGTTTCAAACCTAATGATCGATGCAGGTTTGTTGGTAATTGCCTCCTTCGTTTCACCTTACCGGGAGGACCGGGAAAATGTAAAGCGAATTGTAGGCTACAAAAATTTCGTTGAGATTTTCGTGAACACCCCCATTGGAGAATGCGAACGCCGCGATGTAAAAGGACTGTATGCCAAAGCCCGCGCCGGAGAAATAGAAAATTTCACAGGTGTAAACGCACCTTACGAAGCACCTATGGCGCCAGATGTTGAGGTTGATACTACTGTTGTTTCTGTTGAAGAGGCGGTTTCGGTAATTTTGACGGAAATAGGTGAGAGAATCGAGAATCAAGAATCAAGAATCAAGAGTAAAGAATAAAGAGGAAAGAATAAAGAAGGAAGTTCACCTACAGCCTACAGCCTACAGCCTAAAGCCTAAAGCCTACAGCCTACAGCCTAAAGCCTACAGCCTAAAGCCTACAGCCTAAAGCCTACAACCGCATAAAACCAATCAAACAATGATCAAATACTACTTAAATTATCTAGATGAATTGGAGAGCGAAGCCATCTACATCCTTCGGGAAGTTTGGGCTCAGTTTCAGAATCCGGTGATATTATTTTCTGGGGGGAAGGATTCTATTTTGGTAACCCATTTGGCCAAAAAAGCATTTTATCCCGCAAAAATTCCTTTTGCGTTGATGCACGTTGATACAGGCCACAATTTCCCAGAGACCATTGAGTTTCGTGATCGGCTTATTGCAGAGCTTGGCGCACAGCTTATTGTAGGTTCAGTGCAGGAGTCTATTAATGCCGGAAGGGTGGCAGAGGAAAAGGGAAAGAATGCTACCCGTAATACACTACAAATAACAACCTTACTGGATGCTATTGAAAGCAATAAAATAGACTGCGCCATCGGCGGTGGAAGACGCGATGAGGAAAAGGCCCGCGCCAAGGAACGCTTCTTTTCTCACCGCGACGATTTCGGGCAGTGGGACCCCAAAAACCAACGTCCGGAACTTTGGAATCTTTTAAACGGAAAGCATTTTGAAGGTGAGCATTTCCGTGCATTCCCCATAAGCAATTGGACTGAAATGGATGTGTGGAATTATATAAAACGGGAAGATATTGCAATCCCATCCCTTTATTTGGCACACCAAAGAGAAGTGGTATGGCGAAGCAACTCTTGGATACCAAACTCAGAATTTTTGAAATTGGAGGAAGACGAAGCAGTAGTCACAAAAAAGATCCGTTTTAGAACCTTGGGCGATATCACCATTACCGGCGGAATAGAAAGTGATGCAGATAATTTGGAAAAAATTGTAGAAGAAGTTGCCGCAATGCGAATGACGGAAAGAGGAAATCGTTCAGACGATAAGCGGTCTGAAACGGCTATGGAGGATAGGAAGAGGCAGGGGTATTTTTAGTTTTAAGGCTATATGCCTTAGGCTATAAGCTATAGGCAATTTAAAAAAAATAAGTAATTTTTAAATTTCAGTCTACGGCCTAAAGCCTAAAGCCTACAGCTTTTTAAATATGAGAGATTTTAGGAAATATGATGTTTGGGCTTTGAGCCACCAACTTGCTTTGGAAGTTTATAAAATCACTTCTGAATTTCCTAGTTCCGAGAAATTTCAATTAACAAGTCAGATGCAAAGAGCTGCGTATTCCATTCCATCGAATATTGCAGAAGGTTGTGGCAGAGATTCTGATAAAGATTTTAACAGATTTCTTCATATTGCATTAGGTTCTGCACATGAACTGGAATATTTTTTCATATTAGCAAAAGACCTCTCCTTTATTAACGTTCAAAAACAAAAAGAGCTTTGAGATTTGATTAATGAAATTAAGAAGAAGTTATATAACTTAAGCAGAAAATTGAAGTAAGAAGCTCTAAGCTATAAGCTTTATGTTTTAGATTTCACTATATAAAAGTATTAGTAACTTCACAATATAGCCTAAAGCTTATAGCCTAAGGCCTAAAGCAATAAACATGGAAATCGATAAAAACCAACTACTAAGATTCACCACCGCAGGAAGTGTGGATGACGGCAAAAGCACTTTGATAGGGAGACTGCTGTACGATTCAAAATCGATATTTGAGGACCAATTGGAGGCTGTTGAAAATACCAGCAAGAAAAAAGGGCACGACAATATTGATTTGGCCATGTTTACTGACGGTTTAAAGGAAGAGCGGGAACAGGGTATTACTATAGATGTTGCATATAGATATTTCACCACGCCCAAAAGGAAATTTATTATAGCCGATACCCCTGGCCATATTCAATATACACGAAATATGATCACTGGCGCCTCCACCGCAAATGCGGCAATAATCCTTGTGGATGCCAGGCACGGAGTGATTGAACAAACCAAAAGACACTCTTTTATTGCCTCCCTTTTACAGATACCGCATCTTATTGTTTGTATCAATAAAATGGATCTGGTGGATTATGGCGAGTCTGTTTATAATGATATTGTAGCACATTATGAGGAACTATCTTCCAAACTTGTAATTCAGGACATTACATATATCCCTATCAGCGCTTTATATGGCGACAATGTGGTAAACAGATCAACTAATATGGATTGGTATAAAGGCGCCACCTTGTTATATACTTTAGAAACACTCCATATCAGTAATGACCTCAATAAAATTGATGCACGCTTTCCGGTGCAAACAGTGCTTCGTCCGCAAAGGGAAGGTTTTATAGATTACCGAGGTTATGCGGGTAGGGTAGCCAGTGGAGTTTTCAGAAAGGGAGATGAAGTTGTTGCGCTACCTTCGGGCTTTACTTCCAAAATAAAAAGTATCGACACTTTCGAAGGAGAGGTTGAGGAGGCTTTTGTGCCAATGTCTATAGCTATCACTTTGCAAGATGATATTGATATAAGTAGGGGAGATATGATAGTTAGAACCAATAACAGGCCCGAAACCTCGCAGGAGTTTGATGTTATGCTATGCTGGATGAGCAATAAACCGTCACAGCCAAGGACTAAATACACCGTTTACCACACAGAGAATTCCCAAAAAGCAATGATAAAGAGCGTTTTGTACAAGATTGATATCAATACCTACAATCGAATCACGGAAGAGGATACCTTTATTATGAACGAAATAGGAAGAGTAACCATAAGAACCACAAAACCATTAATGATTGATCCATACGGAACCAACCGCACCACCGGAAGCATCATCTTAATAGACGATAATACCAATGAAACTGTTGCGGCGGGGATGATTGTTTGATTGTTGGTGGTTGATGGTTGATGGCTGTTGGTTGATGGTTGCTGGTTGCTGGTTGATGGTTGATGGTTGATGGTTGATGGTTGATGGTTGCTGGTTGATGGTTGTTGGTTGATGGTTGATGGTTGATGGTTGATGGTTGATGGTTGATGGTTGATGGTTGATGGTTGATGGTTGATGGTTGATGGTTGCTGGTTGTCAGTTGTCGGTTATCGGTTTGATTTTGAATGATTAATCACCTATATCATCTGAAACCACGAATCTACTATCCCGATAGCTATCGGGAAACAAATTAACGACAATGGCTTTAGGCTATAAGCTGTAAGCATTAGGCATTGGGAAATATCATAATTCATTAATAATTACGAGCCTCCCTGTTCTGAGCGCACTCGAAATCCCGATAGCTATCGGGAAACAAATTCACGACAATGGCTTTAGGCTATAAGCTGTAAGCATTAGGCATTAGGAAATGCATAATTCATTAATAATTACGAGCCTCCCTGTTCTGAGCGCACTCGAAATCCCGATAGCTATCGGGAAACAAATTCA
>NZ_VORU01000032.1 GCF_007997135.1 Aequorivita lipolytica
CCATTAACACTGTGTATAAGCAATAGCGGCTACGTGCTGGATCCGAAAATAATTTTATAAATTTAAAGTCTGTTTAAGGGCGAAAGTTTTGGGGGAAATCCCGCTACTGCCCATACACAACACGTTACCTTTAATTAAAAACCGAAATCAGAACTAATGAAAATAATTTCGACAAACATAGGAAAACCAACTAAATTCATTTGGAAAGGGAAAGAAGAAATTACTGGTATTTATAAAAAACCTACAAATAAGCCGATATATTTAACAAAAAATGATGTAATTAGCGATGAAATTTCTAATAGACTGAATCACGGTGGATATTATAAAGCTTGTTATTTATTTTCCTCAGAACAATATCCATATTGGAAAAATTTATATCCAAATCTTGATTGGAATTGGGGAATGTTTGGAGAAAATCTAACTGTTTCGGGCTTTGACGAGAGAAAAGTATATTTAGGAGATATTTATAAAGTTGGAGAAACTGTAGTACAAATTTCACAGTACAGAGAACCTTGTTATAAGTTCGGACATAAATTTGGAACTCAAAAAGTGCTTAAACAATTTATACAACACGGATTTGGAGGAACGTATTTAAGTCTTTTAGAAGAAGGTTATGTTGATATTAATGATGAATTTGTTTTAATTGAACGTCCAAAAATTAGTTTAACGGTGTCAGAATTATTTCATTTAGTTCATTCAAAGGAAAAAAATCAGGAATTATTAAAAATTGCGATAGAAAGTAAAGCAATTCCACCAAAAAAAAGAATGCTATTAAGTGAGTATCTAAAATAGACTTTTGAAAGAGTAATAAAAAAACTAAAGGTAACACCGTATAAAATTAATTGCTGGTTTTAGCTTATTTACGAAAATTCTCGCAGACTTTAAATCTGTGTTTTATTTACTAACTTTAGTGCTTAAAATACGCAACTAACCTTATACAAATACGTGAGCCATTTGACCAAAAAACCGAGAAATTCATATGAAAATAAAACCAAATGCAGCTTCTAATGAACTCTCATCGCCATTTTATTTAATAAATAAAAAATTTTGCTCGGATTTTGAAAATTATATTGCGAACAAAAATGGTAAAGTGAAAGGCAATTATAACGCTTGGTCTTATCTGATTTTCGGAAAGATTAATTCACCAAAAAATTGGACTTTGATGTATAAGAAGTCAACATTCACTTCAGGGAATTTATTGCTTTCATCTAAATGTCAAAATTTATTAGTTCTTGCCGAATGGGAAACTGAAAGAAAGGGAACTCATAATTCAGAATTTGAAATCAGGAGAAAATCATCAACAGATTTTTTCAGAAAAATTGTAAATAAATCTTTATCTGATTTGGACTTATCTGACAAATATGTATTGGAAATCAAAAATGCTAAATCACCACTAATTTTTAAATTGACCAGTATATTAAAAAGCCTATTTTTATCTGGAGAAATTTATAAAATTGAGCATCGGAATGACAAACTAAAAATCGAAATGAGAACTGAAAAACACCATTTCGAAATATTTGATAAATTAATAATGGAAATATAGAAAAACGGCTCACAACAATGTGTATAAGCAATGGCTTGTTCTCGCCTACTTGGAAAATCCTGCGGATTTTCCAGTGGTAAGTACCTGTTTGCCATTGTCCGTGTCGAACCACGCCACTGCTCATACACTAAACGTTAGCAGCAACCTAAAAAAAATGAAAACTATACTGACAATTTTAATTTTTATTACAATTAGTTGCTATGGACAAGATAAAGTGACGGGAATATATTCTTACTCAAGAGAACATTTTTCTGA
>NZ_VORU01000033.1 GCF_007997135.1 Aequorivita lipolytica
CTTAAATATGGGGGTTTTCTTTAGCCTTCGTTATAATAAGGGATTGTTGGATGTTAACGACATCGATGGTTATAATGGGAAAAACCAAAACAATGTTTTTCAAGTATCAGCGGGATATTCGTTTTAATTTAAGAAAAGCATAAATTTATTATTAAGGCTGTCTGATAAAGGATGGCTTTTTTTATAAAGTTAGAGAATATGAGTTTTATCATTGGAAAGAATACTGGTTTGTTGTTTATTTGCTTCGTTTAACATTAAAACCTTTATATATGAAAAAATTATTACTTTTTGTTGCATTAGCAACTTTGTCCTTTACAGCAGTTCAATCACAAAATGTACGTTTTGGAGCTAAAGTTGGTGTAAACCTTGCCTCTTTAAATGGAAGCGATGTGGACGATGTTGATATGCTTACAGGGCTCCATATAGGTGCCGTAGCGCGTATTGGTATTTCAGAATTGTTTGCAGTTCAACCTGAACTTGTTTATTCCTTACAAGGATATTCTCTTGACGATGATTTAAAAGTAAACCTTAATTATATTAATTTACCAATTATGGCTGATTTTACTTTAGCAGAAGGATTTAGCCTTCAAGCAGGCCCACAAGTAGGATTTAACATAAGCAGTAAAGTAGATTTTGACGGTGAGAAAGAAGACGCAGAGGGGGTTCAAACTGTTGATATAGGAGTTGGTATAGGAGCTCAATATATCCTTCCTATAAATTTATTTTTCCAAGCTCGATATGTTACTGGGTTCACCTCAGTTTTTGAAGATTTTGATGGTGAAAGTTTCGACGCCAAAAATTCAGTTATTAGTGTTTCAGTTGGTTATTTCTTCAATTAAAAGAAATATTAGTGTATAGTAGAAAAGCGGAAGATAACTCTTCTGCTTTTTTTTTCTCCTCTTTAACGACTAATTTGTTGTTTTTAAAAGTTTTAGCTATTTTTAGCCCACTAATCTCAAAACTTTTTAATTATGAATAAAATATTACTACTTGTGGCTATTGCAGCGTTGACCTTCACTGCGGCAAGTGCTCAGAGTGAATTTCGTATTGGATTTAAAGGAGGTGTTAACTTTGCCTCGATAAGTGGCGATTTTA
Organism: Aequorivita lipolytica; assembly: GCF_007997135.1. Taxonomy (GTDB): domain Bacteria; phylum Bacteroidota; class Bacteroidia; order Flavobacteriales; family Flavobacteriaceae; genus Aequorivita; species Aequorivita lipolytica. The sequence continues at coordinate 1,096 of NZ_VORU01000033.1, forward strand.
CCGATGATTATGATGGAAGAACAAGCTTTCACATAGGTGGTTTGGTCGAAATTCCGATTTCCGAAAAATTTGCCATTCAGCCAGAGCTTTTATATTCCTCACAAGGTGCAAAATCAGAATATGACGATAGTTTTGGCGATAGTATAGTTATTGGTAAAGAAAAACTTAAATTGGATTACATTAATATTCCCATTATGGCGAAATATTATATTATTGATGGACTAAGTGTTGAGGCAGGTCCCCAATTTGGAGTTTTAATTTCTGCACAAAATGAGTATGAGGTTTCTGGATTTAGAGGAGACGAATCTGGAGATGATGATGTTAAAGACTTATATAAAACACTTGATATTAGTTTCGGTTTTGGTGGATCTTACAGATTGACCAATGGCTTATTTTTCAGCGCTCGTTATGTAATAGGTATTTCAGATGTTACTAATGAAGACGACTTTGAAGGCGATTTTGGCCCATTTGATATTGAAGCTTTTAAACAACGTAATAGTGTAATACAGCTTTCAGCAGGATTTTCTTTCTAGAACCCTATTTAAACATTTTTACAAAAGCAGGACATCGTCCTGCTTTTTTTATTTTTCAAATGTTACGCATATCATAATTTGAATTACCTTCATCAGTGTAATTTTAAAACCTCACACTATGAAA
>NZ_VORU01000034.1 GCF_007997135.1 Aequorivita lipolytica
TCAACACAGGTGATCTTGATATGATGACCTATGCGAATGCTGATTTCCAGGTGCGTTTTACCTATGATGATGAGGGCTCTTGGGCCTATGCGGCAGGCGTTGATAACTTCCTGCTGAGCTACGAAATTTCTGCAGGTGGCGGACTTGACGTTTTCCTTGACGCAAACGGAATGGCAAGCGTAGATCCAAACGATCTTCTAACAGGTGTAAATGAAGCCTGTGGCTATACTGTTACCGCTGGCGGTGTTGGTGGAGGAACTTCTGGTTCTTTGAGCACTTTATTTATCGGAACAAATGGAGGTTCTTCAGGTTGGGCAGTAATGTACGACGTAACTGTAGGCCCAGCTGATATTCAAGTGACTGAAATAGACATTAATACTACTAGTACAGCGGCGTTTGATTTAGATCTATATGTTCTTACAGGAACTTATGTAGGTAACGAAACTAACCCAGCTGCTTGGGGTGCTGTTGCCGCTTCTGGTTCTGGAACCGGTGCTGGTACAGATTTACCTAGTAATGTTGTTCTAGATGCTCCTGTAGTCCTTTCAGCAAATACCACTTATGGTTTTGCTGTAGTAACAACTGGTGTTGGACAGCGTTATACAAACGGTGATGGTACAAACCAAAACTTCTCTAATGCCGATCTTTCTATGTCTTTAGGAACTGCAGTATCTGGATTATTTACTGGTTCCGTATTTACTCCTCGTGTTTGGAACGGTACTGTTCATTATGAAACTGTTGCTAGTTCTGGTCTTGACTTTACCTGTGCTGATCTTGGCGAAAACCTTGTTGAGGTTACCGTTACAGATGACAGTGGAAACGTTTCTACCTGTTTTGCTACGGTGAATGTTATAGACTTAATAGCTCCTGTTATTACTTGTGGAGCATCAGACACATTTATGGAAATTGAAGATTTTGAAGGCGCTACAGTGCCGACGGGTTGGGCCACTGATGTTCAGGTTGGAACTGCCGATTGGGAATTTGGTTCTGGTGATATGCCTAATGGTGATGATTTCACAACCAACGCAGCAATCTTCAATGATGATGCAGCTGGTATTGGGGAAACAAATCTTGTAGTCTTGACTTCTCCAGTATACGACCTAACGGGAGCTACCGATGTATTTGTTGGATATGATGTTGCTTTTCAGGAATCCGGAGATCAAATATTTACCGTTGAGGTTTATGATGGTGCGGCTTGGCAACAAATAGCACTTTATGATGCGGATCTGGTTCCAAACATCCAGACCGAATCAATCGATGCTACCGCTTATGCAAATTCAGCATTTCAAGTGCGCTGGACGTATGACGATCTTGGCGGCTGGGGCTGGGGTGCCGGTGTGGATAATTTCAATCTTAGCTATGCCATTTCAACATCGGGTAACGTAGTTGAAATCGAGCTTGGACCTGATGGCACTACCACTATAGATCCATATAGCCTACTTTCTAATATAGAAGAAGCTTGTGGAATTAGTACGATTGCCGTTGATGTTCCAACAGTTGACTGTTCGGATATAGGGGCCACAATAATGATCACCGTATTTGTAAGCGATGCAAGTGGCAATATAGCTTCTTGTACCGCCGAAGTGAATGTGGTAGATAAACTTGCCCCAGTAATTACCTGCCCAGCAGATCAAACTGTTGATCCGGGAGCTGGTAACCTGTTCTATATCTTACCAGACTATTTTGCAACTGGCGAAGCCACTGCAGAGGACAACTGTACAGACCCAGTAA
>NZ_VORU01000035.1 GCF_007997135.1 Aequorivita lipolytica
TCAACACAGGTGATCTTGATATGATGACCTATGCGAATGCTGATTTCCAGGTGCGTTTTACCTATGATGATGAGGGCTCTTGGGCCTATGCGGCAGGCGTTGATAACTTCCTGCTGAGCTACGAAATCTCTGCAGGTGGCGGACTTGACGTTTTCCTTGACGCAAACGGAATGGCAAGCGTAGATCCAAACGATCTTCTAACCGGTGTAAATGAAGCCTGTGGCTATACTGTTACCGCTGGCGGTGCCGGTGGAGGGACAATGGGCTCCTTGACTACACTTTTTGCAACTAACAATGGCGGTTCTCCAAACTGGACTGTAATGTACGATCTTACAGTAGGTCCGAACGATATTGAAGTTACAGACCTTGATGTAAACACAGATGCTACGGGTACTTTCAATTTAAATCTGTACACTTTGGTTGGCACTCACGTTGGTAATGAAACCAATGCTGCTGCTTGGGGAGCACCTGCAAGTTCTGGTACTGGTACTGCTCTTGGAACCGATTTGCCTAGTAATGCAGTTCTTGCAGCACCAGTTACTTTAGCTGCGAATACTACTTACGGTATAGCAATCACGATGGATGTTGATGTAAATTACACAAATGGAACAGGATGTCCTGGAAATCAGTGCTACAGTAATGCTGACCTATCATTAACTTTAGGAAAGGCTGTTGCCGGAATATTTACCGGCTCTGTATTTTCACCACGTATTTGGAACGGAACAATCAACTATACCGTTGGTAGTGGCTCTGGTCTAGACTTTACCTGTGCAGATCTTGGCGAGAACCAAATAGAGGTTACCGTTACCGATAACAGTGGAAACGTTTCCACTTGTATTGCTACAGTAAATGTTATTGACCTAGTTGCTCCTGTGATCACTTGTGGTCCAGAACCAACTGTTTCTGCAACAATATCAGACAGCCCTGCATTGGCCATTCCAGATAATGACCCTGCGGGCGCTTCATCAACGATTTCAGTTACGGAAGACGTGACAATCGAGGATCTTGATATAAATCTTGATGCTACTCACTCTTGGGTAGGCGATATAATCGTTACTATTACCTCACCAGCAGGAACTGCAGTCACCATTGTGGACCGTATAGGTGCAACCGGAGGTGGATTTGGCTGTAGCGGTGATGACATACTTGCAACTCTTGACGATGCAGCTGCATCGGCAGTGGAAGATCAGTGTGGCGCAGGTGTTCCATCTATTGATGGAACTTTCAGTCCGAACAATCCGCTTACAGCCTTCAACGGTGAAAGTACGCTTGGCGACTGGACAATCACAATTTCTGACAACGCAGGTGGTGATACCGGAACGCTTAACAGCTGGGGTATTACTTATTCCTATGCAAACACCAATACAGATATAGTTATTGAATTAGGCCCAGATGGTACTGCTACCATCGATCCTTTTGATATTATCAGTAATGTTGTTGAGGCGTGTGGTATAGATACCGCTGCCGTTGATGTTACTACGGTAAGTTGTGCAGATATTGGAACTACCATTGTTATAACAGCATTTGTTAGCGACACTAGTGGAAACATTGCCTCCTGTTCAGCAAATGTTATCGTTGTGGATCGATTAGCCCCAGTAATTACCTGCCCAGCAGATCAAACTGTTGATCCGGGAGCTGGTAACCTGTTCTATATCTTACCAGACTATTTTGCAACTGGCGAAGCCACTGCAGAGGACAACTGTACAGACCCAGTAA
>NZ_VORU01000036.1 GCF_007997135.1 Aequorivita lipolytica
AGCGTGAAATTTTGTACTTTCATGCTATGAAAAGCAACGTAGTTTGGAAGACCAATAGCCAGAACCAACTGAGTCTTCTCCCTCCAAGTTATGATGATCTTGTTCCAGAGAATCATCCGGTTCGCATTGTCAATTCTATTTTAGACCAGATAGATGTCAGCTCTTTGGAAAAAAGCTACAAAGCAGGCGGCACTTCCAGTTACCATCCAAGGGATCTTTTGAAGATTTTGGTATATGCCTATCTGCGCAATCTATACTCTTCTCGAAAAATTGAGCAGGCATTGGGGGAGAACGTCCACTTTATGTGGCTCTCGGGCTGCATCCAGCCGGACCATAATACCATTAGCAACTTCCGTTCGGGAAAATTAAAAGGGAATTTTAAAAAGATATTCAATCAAGTTGTCATCCTGCTGGCAGGGCAGGGCTACCTGAGTCTAAAGGAAATCTACGTTGACGGCACGAAAATCGAGGCCAATGCCAACCGCTATACTTTTGTATGGGGAAAAAGCACCAAGACCTCACGTTCGCGTATCGAAAATCAGCTCAAAGATTTATGGCGATATGTGGAAACTGTATACGCAGAGGAAGAACAAAAGCCCAACGAGCCCGATAACTTTGAAGCGATAGATCCTAACGAGGTCTCCCGAACAATCGATAAAATCAATCAAGCACTCCAAGGAAAAGACATTGATAAAAAGGTAAGGCAAAAGCTAAACTATGCCAAGAAGAACTGGCCAAAGAATATCGCCAAGTACAACGAGCAAGAACAGCAGATGGTAGGGCGCAACTCCATGAGCAAGACAGATCCCGATGCTACCTTTATGAGGATGAAAGAAGACCACATGCTAAATGGCCAGCTCAAACCGGGTTACAATCTACAGGCGTCAACTAATAACCAGTTTATAGCAAACTACACCCTTGCCCAGACCACCGCGGACACCACCACACTCATTGACCACACCAAAGACTTTATAGCGGGCTATGGAAAACCACCTGAAACACTAACGGCAGACGCAGGCTATGGAAGCGATGAGAACTACACCTATCTTGAAGATAACAACATTGAGGCTTTTGTAAAATACAATTACTTCCACAAGGAACAGTTGGATGAAAAACGAGGCAAAACTAAAAAGCCTTTTGCAGCAGATAAGCTCTTTTATAACAGTGAGACAGATACTTATTATTGTCCTATGGGACAGTCGATGGAGAACATAGGCAGCTATGTGAGAAAAACAGCTAATGGATACGAACAGAAAATAGATAGGTACCAAGCTAGAAACTGCATAGGCTGCCAGCTCAGAAGCCTATGCCATAAATCAAAAGAGAACCGTATTGTAGAGCGGAACCACAAACTGGTAAGACTAAAAGCAAAAGCAAAACAAAAACTCCTAAGTCCAGAAGGTATTGCTCACAGAAAACAAAGATGTTGGGATGTAGAAGCTGTTTTTGGAAATATTAAGCACAATATGGGCTTCAAAAGGTTTATGTTACGAGGTCTAGAAAAAGTAGAAACAGAAATAGGACTCATTGCAATGGCACATAACATCAAAAAAGTGAGCTTAGCGATGTAAGAATCGCTTTGCTTAATTTGATCTACTGACTAATCACCTAATTAAACAATCAGCTTCAGAATAAAATCAAAAAGACCAAAAAATAAAAGGTCGCCTAAATAGTTTTTAGACGACCTCTT
>NZ_VORU01000005.1 GCF_007997135.1 Aequorivita lipolytica
CAAATCGAGACAGCTACCTGTGTAGAAGTTATCAGTTGATTTTGAATATAGAATGTAGACAAAAGCCATATTCAAATATAAAAAAAGCTCCTTCAATAAAGAAGAAGCTTTTCGTACTGATGGCGGGACTTGAACCCGCACGACCTAATGGTCACAGGATTTTAAGTCCGGCGTGTCTACCAATTCCACCACATCAGCTTAATTCGGTTGCCAGTTGCAACCGGGACTTAACAAAAAATGCCGAATTGCATCGGCATGTTGCTTGAGCGAAAAACGGGATTCGAACCCGCGACCTCCACCTTGGCAAGGTGGCGCTCTACCAACTGAGCTATTTTCGCATTTTTAAATTCTGCGCTCTAACATCCCGATAGCTATCGGGAGAGCTATTTTCGCATTTTTAAATTCTGCGCTCTAACATCCCGATAGCTATCGGGAGAGCTATTTTCGCATTTTTAAATTCTGCGCTCTAACATCCCGATAGCTATTTTCGAGTTTACTTTTAATGAACGTCACTTCCTATTGAAAGCGGGAGCAAATTTAAAAATTTTACTTCAAAAGCAAAGTCTTTTTTGATAAATTATTAATGAATTTTACTTTTTAAATTTTACCGATGCATTCCGCTGTAGCATCCGCCGAATCTCGTTCAGTTTCATTAACGCCTCTATGGGCGTAAGTGTATCAATATCAATATCTAATATTTCTTCGCGTAGCTCTTCCAAAAGTGGATCGTCCAATTTAAAAAAGCTCAATTGTATTTCCTCTTTTGAAACTGCTTTCATTTCTTCTGTCAATTCTTCGGAAGCGTGGCTTTTTTCAAGCCTTTTCAGAATTTTGTTGGCTCTTTGCAGCACCGCTTGCGGCATTCCAGCCATTTTCGCAACGTGAATTCCAAAACTGTGATGGCTTCCACCGGGAACCAATTTCCGAAGAAAAAGCACATTGTCTTTCAATTCCTTTACCGAAACATTATAATTTTTGATTCGTGCAAAAGTCTCCGTCATTTCGTTCAATTCGTGATAATGGGTAGCAAAAAGCGTTTTTCCGCGCGAAGGATGCTCGTGCAGATATTCGCTAATGGCCCACGCGATTGAGATTCCATCATAGGTACTTGTTCCACGGCCAATTTCATCCAAAAGAATCAAACTCCTTTCGGAAAGATTGTTGAGAATACTTGCCGTTTCGTTCATCTCTACCATAAAAGTAGATTCTCCCATCGAAATATTATCGCTCGCGCCAACGCGTGTAAAAATCTTATCAACACAACCCATCCGAACCGCAGAAGCTGGAACAAAACTGCCCATCTGTGCCAGCAAAACAATTAAAGCCGTTTGCCGAAGAATGGCCGATTTACCACTCATGTTTGGCCCAGTAATCATAATGATTTGCTGGTTGTCGCGATCTAGAAAAACATCGTTTGCAATGTAGGGAGCGTCGGGAGGCAACTGCTTTTCAATTACAGGATGACGACCTTCCTTTATATCTAAGTCGAAAGTTTCATCTAAAAGCGGGCGCGTGTAATTTGCTTCTTTGGCCTGCGTTGCAAAAGAACACAAACAATCCATTTGCGCAATCAAAGCTGCATTTTGCTGTACGGAACCAATAAACTGAAGCATCCAATCCACTAGCTTTCCAAAAATTTCCTGTTCCAAAGCCAGTATTTTTTCTTCGGCGCCTAGAATTTTTGTTTCGTATTCTTTCAGTTCTTCGGTTATATATCTTTCAGCGTTTACAAGTGTTTGCTTCCGAATCCATTCCTGCGGAACCTTGTCTTTATGGGTGTTTCTAACTTCTATATAGTAACCGAAGACGTTGTTGGAATCAATTTTAAGGGAAGAAATTCCAGTGCGTTTGGTTTCGCGCTCCAGCATATCACCTAAATATCCCTTTCCGTTGGCTGAAATATTTCGAAGTTCATCGAGTGTTTCGGAAAAACTTTCGGCAATTGAATTTCCTTTCAGAATATTCACCGGAGCATCCTCAAAAAGTGTTTCCTTTATTTTGTTCCGAAGTAATTCGCAATCATGCAATTGTTCGCCTATAATTTTGAGCGATTCGTTTTTAGAATTTAAGGCCAACGCTTTAATCGGAACTACAGCTTCCAAAGAATTTTTAAGCTGAATAACCTCGCGTGGATTCACTTTGCCTGTCGCTACTTTTGAAATCAATCGCTCCAAATCGCCAATGCGTTTGGTGTATTGTTGGGTTTTTTCTAAAACCACGGGATTGTCGAGCAGAAAACTTACAACCTCGTGCCGACGTACAATTTTTTCAGCATTTTTAAGCGGAAGTGCCATCCAGCGTTTCAAAAGTCTGCCGCCCATCGGCGAAATGGTTTTGTCAATAACATCCAAAAGCGTAACGGCATTCTGCTGATTGGAATGGTAAAGTTCCAAATTACGAATGGTGAAACGGTCCATCCAAACGTATTCGTCTTCTGCAATTCGCGATAAACGTGAAATATGCTGCAGTTTGGTGTGCCGCGTTTCACTTAAATAATGAAGTGCGGCTCCGGCGGCAATAATGCCCTCGTCCAAATGGTCCACGCCAAAACCTTTCAGATTTTTTGTGTCGAAATGTTTCGTAAGCGTTTCAAAGGCATAATCGTTTTGGAAAATCCAATCTTCCAAATGGAAAACGTGATATTGGTTCCCGAAAGTTTCAGAAAAAAGCTTTCGCTTCTGTTTCGAAAAAAGCACTTCCGAAGGGTTGAAATTCTGAAGCAGTTTGTCAATATATTCCGCAGAACCCTCAGAAACTAAGTATTCTCCAGTGGAAACATCTAAAAAAGAAACACCGACTTTCGGATCTTTAGAGAGATTCCCGCCTGCGCGGGAACTAAAGTGAACAGCTGCCAAAAAGTTATTTGACTTCGATTTTAAAATATCATCGTTAAAAGCAACCCCCGGTGTAATCAATTCCGTAACGCCACGTTTTACTATGGTTTTGGTCATTTTTGGATCTTCCAATTGATCGCAAATAGCAACGCGGCAACCGGCCATAACCAGTTTTGGCAAATAAGTATTAAGTGAATGATGTGGAAACCCAGCGAGCTCAACATGGTCGCCACCATTGTTTCGGGCGGTAAGTGTAATATTCAAAATTCCTGAGGCTCTTACTGCATCCTCTCCAAAAGTTTCGTAAAAATCGCCCACGCGAAACAGCAGCAAAGCATCGGGATACTTTGCTTTAATGGTATTGTACTGCTTCATTAACGGGGTTTCCTTTTTGGGCATTTTTTATTTTTTATTCTAATTGTTTATTTAAGTGATAAATGTAACGAAAATGCCTTTTTATTTAAAATGAAGGGGTTGGGAATTATTGGGTTTTATCAACAATTCCCGCACCACTTTGCACCTCTGCGCCTTTGCGAGAAAAATTTGCACGCAAAGGCGCTAAGACGCTAAGAGCTACCTTTCACAATTAACTTTTAACAACTAACTTTGCCCCCTATGAAAAATCGCAAACTAAAAAACAGCGAACTGGACCGAATAAACACCGAAGAATACAAAGCTTCGGAAAAAACGCCGTTGATAATTATTCTTGACAACATCAGAAGCTTGAACAACATCGGCTCTGTATTCCGCACAGCGGATGCTTTTTTGGTGAAGAAAATATATCTCTGTGGCATTACTGCACAGCCACCGCACAAAGATATCCAGAAAACCGCTTTGGGAGCGACTGATAGTGTGGATTGGGAATATGCTGAAAATACGTTGGATGTGGTTTCAAAACTTCAAAATGAAGGTGTTTTTGTGGCCTCCATCGAGCAAGCGGAACTTGCCGTTAACCTCACCGATTTTTCTGTTCAAAAAGAATTGACTTATGCTGTGATATTTGGAAATGAAGTGAAAGGTGTGCAGCAAAAAGTGGTTACTTCCAGCGATGCGGTGATTGAAATCCCACAGTTTGGAACAAAACATTCATTAAACATTTCGGTAAGCGTAGGAGTTGTGGTTTGGGATTTATTCGTGAAGCTGAAAAACTTAAAAAGATATTCTCTTCAAAAAAAGCGGTGAAGCAATAATTCCACGTGAATCAATACAATGCTGAAAACACCAAGCACGATGGCAAACTTTAGAATATTGTGTAAAATAATGTAATGTATTTTGTTTTTTGAATACCATAAAACCGCAAGAAACACAGCCAATCCAGCAATGCTTGCGTAAAAATAATAATCCATGTAGCCTATTTCTTCCTTAAATTTTGTGATCAGCAGAAAGATTGGCGCTAGCGTTAAAATACTTAAAACCGTAAGCATCCTTTTTGAAGTTCTTTCGCCATAAACCACGGGAATGGTATTGTAACCGTGGGTTAAATCTCCTTTTAGGTTTTCGAGGTCTTTTACCAATTCGCGCATGGAAATAAGCAAAAATAGAAAAGTGGCATGTACAAAAATGATGACGTCAAAATTTCTGTAGTGCACAAAAATTGCAAAAAACGGAATAACCGCGAGAATGGCAGCCGTGATGTTTCCTATGAAAGGATATTTTTTCAGTTTATGAGAATAGAACCAAAGAAAGAAGATGTAAATCGAGAAAAAAAGGACGGCTCTAAATGAAACATAGCTCGCAAAAATGACCGACAAAAAGTTGAGCACAAAATAGGCCGATAGCTTTGTACGCTGACTAACGAGCTTGTCGAGCATCGTTTTTCGGGGACGGTTTATCAAATCCTTTTCGCTGTCGTAAAAACTGTTGATGATGTAGCCGCTTGCAATTGCTGAAGAAGAAGCAAGTACCAACATGAGCAAATTAACATCAAACAAAACATCGCGAACGCGCAAATCTGGAGCCAAAATGTAAATACTCGTAAGATATTGGGCAATTACAATTATGAGAATATTGTAGCCGCGAACCACAGAAAACAAGCTGAAAAACTTTAGGAGGAAGAGTTTTTGTTTTCGGTTCAACATAAAATTTAAAAATTGAAGGAATCAGAAAGAACTTCAGAAAAAGCTATTGCTAAAAACTATAAACCACTTCCAGTTTATAATCTTTCAAGGCTTTGCGCGCTTTATCAATATCTTCTGTAAAGCCGAGCATATAGCCTCCACCGCCAGATCCGCAGAGTTTTAGATAGTATGCGTTGCTGTCAATTCCTTTTTTCCATAGTTTGTGGAATTGTGCAGGAATCATAGGTTTAAAATTATCGAGCACCACTTTTGAGAGTTGCTTGATGTTTCCAAAAAGTGATTTTACGTCGCCTTGCAGAAAATCTTCTACGCAGGCGTCAGTATGTTTTGTGAATTGGTTCTTCAGCATATTACGGAAACCTTCCTGCTTCATATTCTCCATAAAAATCTGAACCATCGGCGCGGTTTCACCAGTGCTGCCGCTATCCAATAAAAAGACGGCACCTTTTCCATTTTCGGTTTGTGAAGGTATTCCGGCAGGTTCAATATTGTCTTTGGAATTGATTAAAATAGGAAGGCTCAAATAACTATTCAAAGGATCCAAACCCGAAGATTTTCCGTGGAAAAAAGATTCCATTTCAGCAAAAATAGCTTTTAAAGTGAGTAATTTTTCACGTGTTAGATTTTCAAGAACGGTTATTTTATCATTGGCATACTTATCATAAATGGCCGCCACCAAAGCACCGCTGCTTCCTACACCGTAACCTTGCGGAATACTGCTATCAAAATACAGCCCCCTTTCTACGTCATTTTTCAAAGCTTCCATATCAAAAGAAACCAATTGCGGGTTTTCAGTTTGAAGCGTCTCCAAATAGCCAGAAAACCTTTTAAGGCCTGCGTTTGATTTATGGGTAGATACAGTGTGGTGAGCATCAATCTTCAGCGCACCTTTATAAAAATTGTAAGGAATGGAAAGTCCTTTGGAATCTTTAATAATTCCATATTCGCCGAAAAGTAAAATTTTTGAGTAAAAAAGGGGGCCTCGCATAGATTGTGTTCTTGTAACTATAAAAATACAGGTTTTTATTCTTAAAACTGAAATCTGCCACAAAGATAACCATTAAAACAATTATAGTTTCAGAAATATATGTGAATAAATCCATTCACCAATCTCTTCAATAAACTGTATTTAAGCCTGGTAATATTGTTTTTATGAAACTAGATAAAGCATCGATCCATTGATATATCACACAAAATTGCACCCAGTGAAATTTTCTCACTCCTCTCTGAGCCTTTTATAAATCACTACTCTTTTGAGTTTCTGCTTCCAATGGAAAGAGTGACAATCCACTCTACCATCCCCATCTTGATCAAAACATTAACAATCAAACTTGGACGGAAATTAAAGAACAAGACCCGTGCATTCAAAAAAAATCGTCACAAAATACCCCAATAGAAAATAAATTGTATCTTTCAATACAATATCCCCGGCTAGGTTTTATCTTTTGAAGCATTACTGTAGTATGGTATCCATAAACCGGAAATTTCTTTTTGTCTTTCAATTTTTTTTTCTTTTCGCATTTTCCGAAGGATTCTCACAGGAAAATACTGCTACCGTAAAAGAAATCCAAAATCTCGTTGAACAAGATTCTTTAGTAAAAGCACGATCAGAAGTTTTAAAGAGTATTGCCTATTACAAAGTTGAAAAAAATTACGATAGTCTTTACAACTACATTCAGTTTGAAGGAAGTTTTAAGCTGAACAAAGGCGACAAAAAACTGGCCATTAAAAAAGCGGAAAGTCTTACCGAGCAAATAATTGAAAACGCCTCTCCACATTTTGTTGTCGAGGCTATTACTGAATTAGGCTGGATTTACGATGATGCCGGGCAACATCAAGAAGCCTATAATCTGCTTGAAACAGCCATTCCCTTCGCACTTCGCAATAAAGAACCGCAAAATACAGACGTTGCAGGTGTGGAGTACCGTCGCGGGTATTACGCCTCCAAAATGGGCGATTTTCCTTTGGCAAACAAACATTACCAAAAGGCATTACGCCTATTGAAAAAAAGCGGAAAGGAGGACTATGTTTTTTACAATCAAGTTTTCAACGCTTTGGGTGGAATGATGTGGCAGGAAGCAAAACTGGACAGTGCAAAATTCTACTTTCAAGAAGCCGTGAAGGTATTGGAGAAAACGGACGATACCGATATTATGAACCGTTATTACCGTCCCTCACTGGTAAAAATGAACCTTGCAGTTTTGTGGAACGCGTTGGGTAAAAACCAGGAAGCCATTGCAATTTCAGAAGAAGCGCTCGCCGGATTTCAAGAATATATAAACCGCTCAACAGATGAGGCGCGAACCTTTAAAGCAAAAAACCACCAATGTGTGGTTATAGATAATATGGCCACGTTTTATAACACATTGGGCGAATATTCCCGGTCACAGGAACTCATTGAATATTCCTTTGAACAGAAAAAAAGGTTATTTGAGAAGAATGACATCAACCTCATCATTTCAAATATCATTCTTGCAGAAGCCAAAACGGCAAGTCGCGATTTTGAAGGTGCCGCAGAAAATGCCGATCAAGCACTGGAACTTTTAAAAACCAGTCCCGGCGCCGATTTATACTGGGAAGCCGCAGCCCTATCAACTCGCGCCACCATTTATGAATTTATGGGCGATGTTGAAAACGCAGCCAAATTCTATGAAAAGGCTGAAACCGTCTATCGAAAATCCATGGGAACTACTTACACCAAGGATTTTCTGGACAATATTTTGGAATACTCCCTTTTTTCTGCAAAAAACCAAAAAAAGGAGAAAGCAATTGCATTGGCGAAGGAAACCTATGACTTTACGCATACCGGCGATTTTAAAAACACCCTTCAGGAATTTTATCATATCATCAATTTAGCGCAGGTGCATTACCTGCTGAAAAATTATAAAGAAGCAGAAAAGTACAGTGACGAAGCACTCCTTTTCAACGTTTTAAAAGAAGGCGAGAAAATAAGCGCTACCGATTCTATTTTAAGCCAGTACCGAAAACCACAGGCGTTGCTGATTAATGCGGCCTCAAAATATTATTCAGCAGAAAATAAAAATCCATTTTTCTTAAAAGAACTGTTGCAGCAGGTAGAAGAAGGGATTTCTATTCTTGACCAACGAAAAAAAGTAGTAACCAACCACGAAGATGTTACCCTCCTCATTACCGAAAATGAAGAACTTTTAACTTTTGCTGGAAAACTGAGACTTGAGCTTTTTGAATCTACCAAAGACCAAATGTATCTGGACAAGCTTATTGCACTGCACGAATCCAGCATTTACAACCGAATCCGTTCGCGTTTAAACCTTCGTGAGAACGTGGCTTTTCAGAATATACCCAAAGAAGTTTTAATACGCGAAAAGCAGCTGAAAGATAAAATGGTTAGTTCACTGAACGATTCCGAAAGCGGCAGCATTACTACATTTTTTGAAGCTTCAGAGAATTGGGAACGCTTTTTAGATTCCCTAAATCTCAATTTTCCAAAATACTACAAAATGCGCTATGCAACTTTGGAAGAACCTATTGATGACCTACAAGAAAAAATTCCTGAAAACACAACAGTAGTTCGCTATATATTTATAGAAGACCAACTGTATGTATTTGTGGTTTCCAACGTGCTTAAAAAAATGATTCGCTTGAATTATGCTACCGTTGCCAACCATATTTCAAATCTTAAAAACGATGAGTTTTCAGTTGAAAAAGCACGACCCTTGCTTTATGAATTGTATCGCGCACTATGGTTTCCGCTTGAAAAATATGTGTTGACCCCAAAAGTGGTGATAGTTCCAGACCGCGAATTATTTAACCTCAGCTTTGAAACCCTAACCCCAAAACCATTAAAGAATTTTCAGGAAATGGCAACAAACAGTTTACTGGCGAAGTATGAAATTTCATATAATTTTAGCCTGCTGCTCTACAAAGACAAAGGAAACGTTGCAAATTATTCTTCAGACTTTATTGCCTTTGCGCCTGGTTTTAATAAAAAGATGAAAGATGATTATAAACTTGCCATAAAAGATTCGGTAAAATTGGACAAAAGCTATCTCACGCTACTGCCGCAGCCTTTTAGCGAAGATTTGGTAAAACAATATTCTAAAATTTTCAACGGTAATTATTTTATAAATGAAAATGCAAGTAAAGAACTGTTTATAAACCAAGCCAAGGAACACAAAATAATCCATATTGGCACCCACGCCGAGAGCAATAACATAAGCCCAGAACTCAGCCGCCTTATTTTTGCAAAAAAGACAGGTGCCAAAGAAAATTATGATGAAAATTCACTGTATTCCTTCGAAATTTATAATATAGACCTCTCCTCCAATCTCGCTATTCTAACGGCCTGTGAAACTGGAAAGCCCACTTATCAAGCCGGCGAAGGAATGATTTCTTTGGCACACGCTTTCAATTATGCAGGCAGTGAAAGTATTTTGACCAGTCTTTGGGAAATAGACGAAGAATCCAGCGCCAAAATTGTCAAGCTTTTTTACGATAATCTTTCCGAAGAAATGCCAAAGGACGAAGCCCTGCGAAAAGCAAAACTAAGCTACATAGCCACTGCTGAAGGCCGAACGGCAGCCCCGCAATATTGGGCTGGCCTCGTACTAATTGGCGATACTGCACCTATAGATTTGGGCAATCGCTTAGCTTGGTGGTGGTATTTATTGGCAGGAATTGTTGCTATTTTACTGGTAATAACTATCCTTAGAAATAGAAGACAAACAAGCGATTAAAGTTGTTTAGCGCCCAAGCCAATCTCATCATCTATAATCTCTCCGTTTTTACAGAATTGTTTAAGTTCGGCTTTTATAAATTTTAAAATAGTTTCCATTTCAGCCTTTGGGTAAAGTACGTGAACATTGGCGCCCGCATCTAGTGTGAAGCAAATGTCACTGTTGGTTTCCTCTCTAAATTTCCAGATGCGATTTATAATTTCTAAAGTGTTGGGCTTCATCAATATGAAGTACGGCATCGAGGTCATCATCATTGCATGTAAAGACAACGCTTCGCTTTCCACAATTTTTATAAATTCGGAAATATCGCCATTTTCAAAAACTGGGATCAATTTTGAAAGATTGTCCTTCGCCTGCCGAAAACGCTCCGCAGCAAAGGGATGGTCAAACATTAGTTTGTGGCCAAGGGTACTGCTCACTTGTTTTTCGCCTTTATCAACCAAAAGAATGGTGTCTTGATAATTCTGAAAATTCTCGTGAATTTTGAAAGGATATTTCGTCCCGAAAAGATTGCTGCTACCGTCAATTTCTGGATTTTCGCCCCAAACAATTAGTGGCCCTTCCAAACTTCGGCAAGCACTACCCGAACCCAAACGTGCAAGAAAAGAAGCTTTTTCATTAAAATATTCTTCCGTAATATTAGGTTGCATTTGCCGTTCCATATCCATCAAACAAAGCGCTAGTGCACTCATCCCACTTGCTGAGGAAGCAATGCCGCTACTGTGCGGAAAACTGTTGGAAGTTTCTATTTTAAATTTGAAATCTTTCAGAAATGGTAAATACACTTCTATCCTTTCAAAGAATTTTTGGATTTTCGGCTCAAAGGAAATTTCTCTTATTCCGTCGAGGTACACTTCGAAATCAAATCCCTTGCACTCTGTAGCTTTAGTGAATATCCGCTTTTCAAACGACAGAGAGGTTTTTGTGTTGCAATTTTTCAAAGTAAAACTAATAGAAGCGTTCATCGGCAACTGCTCTCCATATTTACCCCAATATTTTACCAAAGCGATATTACTGGGTGATTGCCAAGAAACTGTGCCAGAAGATAAGGGGTGGGAATAGTTGGAAATGATAAAACGGTGTTCGGCCATAACGTTGAGGATAGTATTACAAAAGTAAAATTCTTTTCGGTTAAAGTGATGACATAATGGGGTTGTTTCGATATAAATATAGGCTAAAGAAGGATCAAACACTTTAAGGATTATAAAACAATGATTTTTCGATAGCTTGTGAGGTTGTATAACAACCGGAATGCCCCTGAAATATGGGGCATTTTTTTTATCCAACAGTTTTCATCCGTAATCAAGCATCCGTCCTCCAGCATCCGTCTTTGTTCTTTATTCTTTCATCTATTAAGTCTTGGTTCGTGGTTCCCTTAAGCCGTGTTTCAAAAATAACAGTGATGACATTTCCAAACTTTTTCGATGTATCTTTATAATCCTTAAAACCAAATAATTATGAAAACTTCAATTACATTTTTCGCATTATTATTGGGCGTCTTTAGCGCCTTTTCACAAGACCCAGCCATTATTTGGCAAAAAACGATTGGTGGCAACGACACTGATTTTTCTACCGCCTTTGAAGCTACTTCTGATGGAGGCTTCATCATCGGTGGCTATTCCACTAGCAACATTTCTGGCGAAAAGACAGAAAACAGCAACGGCGCCATCGACATTTGGATTGTTAAGATTGACGCTTCCGGCAACATTATGTGGCAAAACACCATCGGCGGGAGCGGGAACGATTGGCTAATCTCTATAAAACAAACTTCAGATGGTGGTTACATTGTTGGTGCGGGTTCAGACTCAAACATCTCGGGCGATAAGACCGAAAATTCTCGTGGCGGCTTGGACTACTGGATCTTGAAACTGGATACCATCGGTAACATTGTATGGCAAAAAACTTATGGCGGCAACCAGCCCGAATTTGACAATAACGTGGTCCAAACTCCAGATGGAGGCTACTTTGTGGGTGGTTATTCCGACAGTGATGTGAGTGGTGACAAAACCGACCCAACAAACGGTCAGCGCGATCTTTGGGCTCTCAAACTGGATGGCAGCGGTGCCATTGTTTGGCAAAATAGCATCGGTGGTAGTTTGGTTGACCGTCCGTCAGCGGCATTTCAAACCACTGACGGAGGGTTTATTATGGGAGGGTTTTCAAATTCTCCTGCCTCGGGCGATAAAAGCGAAAACTCCCG
This sequence comes from Aequorivita lipolytica, assembly GCF_007997135.1. Taxonomy (GTDB): domain Bacteria; phylum Bacteroidota; class Bacteroidia; order Flavobacteriales; family Flavobacteriaceae; genus Aequorivita; species Aequorivita lipolytica. Next base: position 11,828 of record NZ_VORU01000005.1, read on the forward strand.
AGGCGGCAACGACAACTGGATCGTAAAACTGGATGCAAGCGGAAACGTACAATGGGACAGAACCTATGGCGGAAATGACAGCGATGTGCTTCGCGATATGATACAAACAGCAGACGGTGGCTACTTGGTGGGCGGTTATTCAAAATCGAATATTTCTGGAGATAAAACCGAAAACTCCCAAGGCGATTACGATCACTGGATATTGAAACTTGACGGCAGTGGAAATATCGTTTGGCAAAACACCATTGGCGGTAGTGGCATCGATTACCCGCGCGATGTGAAACAACTTTCTGATGGCACGTATATGATCGCCAGTTGGAGCAACAGCAACATTAGTGGCGACAAAACCGAAAACAGCAACGGTGGTTATGATTATTGGTTGGTAAAACTGGATACTTCTGGCAATATCGTTTCCCAAAACTCTATAGGGGGTGCCGCGGATGAAAGCGGTCCATACGTTCTGCCAACTTCTGATGGTAATTTCGTTATGTTCTGTTCCTCAGATTCAAATATTTCTGGTGATAAAAGCGAAAACAACCGCGGCCTGGACGATTATTGGGTGTTTAAAACAACTCCTGCAATTTTAGGAGTTTCAAAAAATACTTTCGGGCCTTCGCTTAGCGCATATCCAAACCCTACAAACGGAAGATTTACGATAAATCTGGGCGAAAGCTTTTCTGAAACTCACGTTACCATAATCAATATGCTGGGACAAGTTATTTTTACTTCAAAATATAAAAACACCCAAACTCTTGATGTGGAGATAAGCGGCGCGGCCGGAATCTATCTTGCAACCGTAAAAACACTTGATGGAAAACAAGCAACCCTTAAAATAACCAAACAGTAATTTTTCATTTTCAATTAGTTGAAGCCCCTTAAAATAGGGGCTTTTTCCATTTCAAAAGATATGGTTCTTTAATATTGTATTTCCGACTTCCCTTCAGTCAGGTTTCATTCCAATCCCGCGAACCTTCTGTCTTGTTTCGTGTTTCCCTTTAAGTCGTGCATCAAAAAGCATAAAATTTCCTATCTTTCACAAAAGTTTAAAAACACATTAAAACAATTCTTTAAAATAATATATCCATGAAAAATCTAATTATTCTCTTCGCCTTCGTTCTTTTTGCTGCCACCGCACAAAGCCAATCCCTTACCCAAAAAGACATTACCGGCACTTGGCTTGTTGTGAATGTTGAAAACAGCAGCAGCAACCCACAAATGGCAGCGGCAATGACCAATGCTGTTATTAATTTGTATGCTGAAAATAGTTTTGAAGTAAAGGAAAAACAGGAAAACGGTTCAGCTTACGTATATAACACCACTACAAATAAAAATGCAACTTGGAGTTTCAATCCAAGCACCCAAACCATCTCTACTACCCGCACAAAAATGTCTTTTAAAATTTCCAAAAGCGGCGACAAAGTGTTTTTTACAGAACAAGACAGCGGGTTAAAACTTGAGGTTATAAAGCCTATTTAATAGTGAAAGGAAAAAGATTCACAATGGCTCCATGAATAAAATCCATACAGAAATTTACCGCAATGGTGGTCTAAAGATTTCTGATTTCCAAACCGAGCCCGAAAGCAAGGAATACAGCGCCTGCCAATTTAAAGTAAACGGACAGATTGTAATATGCCGTACTGCAAAAATAACCCCTAAAAAAGTGGGGCAGTTCGTTACCTTTTGGAAACGGAGCAAAGTAGGAATCACCCAACCCTATTCTGAAAAAGACAACTTTCACTTTTACGTTATTAATGTAGAGAGGGAAAACCGTATGGGCCAATTTGTGTTTGCCAAATCCATTTTAATAGCCAAAGGAATCGTTACTACTGAAAAGAAAGACGGAAAAAGGGGGTTTCGAGTGTACCCCTGTTGGGATTCACCCACCAGCAAACAAGCTGAAAAAACACAGCGATGGCAGCTCGATTATTTTTATGAAATTGGGGAAATAATCAATTTTGAAAAAGTAAAAAAATTATACAACGCCAGCAGCTAATGCAAGGATCCAACCTGTGTCAACTATAATAATTCACCAGCTTAAATTATGATAACAAGCATAGCAAAATAGACAGTACTACTGTTCGGAGTATTTATAATTTTTGTAGGATTCCTTATGCTCTTTGCCCCTAAAAAAGCAAGAGCAATACTAAGAAAAGCCGGAAGCAACAATTTTATTAACTACGCTGAAATTACAATCCGACTAATCCCAGCGGCAGCAATGATTTTATACTCAGATTTCTCCAAGCTCCCGATAGCATTTAAAATATTCGGATGGATTATGGTTCTAACATCCTTAATACTCTATATGGTTCCAAGAAAAACACACCACAGTTTTTCAATGAAAAGTGCAGACAGGCTTAAGCCAGTTTATTTTCAATTGATTTCACCATTTGCAATGCTATTCGGCGCGTTAATACTTTATAATTTGAATTGGGTTTAAATACACTTACGGGCGCGACACCCCAAGCCAATCGTAACTCCATCGGCAAAACATAAAAATGAAAATCGCAACACTAAATATTGATTGGGCCAAGAAGTATAAATCGAAAAATTCGAAAAAAGCTAGTCAATTAACCAACAGAAACATGGCATTGATTTTCAATAATTTAAAAAAAATGTGCTGAAACAAATGAAATATTTTCAATAACAATTAGATATATTTTAAGATTATTTTAAGGGTTTACTATATTTGGAAAATGAAAAAGTACATCCTACTGGCATTAGGGCTATTTAGCTTTGCCGCAATTGGTCAAGAAAAACTAGATATTACTGACCTCGACGAAATTAATAATTCCATTGCATTAAAATCTCAAGAAGAAGACTACGATGGTGTTCTTGAAGTACTAGAAAAGATCAACAAAAATGACACGACTTACGCTAGTTCACTGATCAGAAAATCCTACTATTTGATGGCTTTGGAGCGGTATGAAGATGCCAATGCAACCATAGATGAAGGTCTAGCAATGAAAGTTGGTGATCTAAAAAGCTCATTTTACCAAAACAAAACGGTCTTGTTTATAAAACAGGAAAAATTTGAGAAAGCCATTACTGCCGCTGATGAAGGATTAGCAGTTTTCCCTGCAAATCATATATTGCTTTACAACAAGGCTGTTGCTTTACAAGGACGGGGTCTACTTAAGGAGGCGGTTAAAGCCTTAGAACAAGTAATTGCTATGAGTCCTTTTTATGCCAAAGCATACATACAACTTGGTTCTATTTATTATGCTCAGGAGCGCCCTACGCAAGCATTAATGGCATATAACTTAGCACTTATGGTAGAGCCAGACGGTGAAAGTTCATTTGAGAGACTTAAGGCGATCAACACAATGTTTAGTTCAGAGAATGAAAACAAGCGAACTCCCGATCTAGTGCTTTCTGAAGACGATAAGGCTTTTGACGACATTGATCTGATAATAAGCAACCGGATTGCCCTAAACAAAAATTATAAAATAGATAATGATCTGGATTTTGAATTGACCAAACAAAATCACGCACTCTTGGTCAAGCTTGAGGATTATAAAGGCAAAGGCGGTTTTTGGAGTGAAAAAGTCGTTCCCTTTTTTCAGTGGATTCAGGATTCTAAAAATTTTGATGCTTTTAGCTATACCATTTCCTATTCCATAGAAAATGAAAAGTTTAAAAAGATTGTTGAGAAAAAAACTAAGGAGGTTAAGGAATTTATAAGAGTCGCAATTCCGGCTTGGACTACAATTACCAGAACTGATAATAAAGCACTTTCTAGTGACAAAACAGTTCAATACGTATATGACGGGAGTTCACTTTCCCTAAGCGCTATGGGTACTATGGAAGGTGACGAAAAACAAACTGGAGACTGGTTTTATTTTAATGAACAGGGAAGAATGGTCACCGAAGCACATTATGATGGGAATGGAGAGCGCACAGGTAATTGGAAATGGTACAACGATCACTTAGAACTTAGAGAATCTGCCATTTATAAAGATGGCGAGCTGGAAGGGAAGAACACTATTTTCTACCCTAACGGGCAGTTGTCTATCAAGGCATTTTACAAAGATGGCGAACTTAATGGCGAATACCTCTATTACAACGAGAAGGGCGCGCTGAAACAAAAAAAATATTACGAAGCTGGAAAACTGACAGGTACCTTCACCTCTTACTTTAGTGTAGGCGAAGAAATTCCAGAATTTATTATCCCTTACAAAGAAGACGAGGTACAAGAGAAAGCCAGCGAGTATTATGCCAACGGAAAACTATATTCTGAAATTCCCTTTCAAGATGGAAATCGACATGGTAAAGAAAAAACATTCCATTTAAATGGTAATGTATTGAATGAGTTCACTTATGTAGACGGTAAGCTTCAAGGGAGCTATAAATCATATCATAAAAATGGTAAAATTTCTGAAGTAGGCACGTATGAGGAAGATCTTTTACAAGGATCTTATACCTCCTATTATCCGGATGAAACATTAAAAAGTGAGGCCCGCTATGTAGATAATTCCCTTGACGGAAGCTTCACGTTTTACGATTATGATGGCAAAAAATATTATAACTATACTTACAAAAGGGGAGATATCATTGATTATAGGTTTTTCAATAAAAAGGGTGAAGTCTTAAAAGAAGGAAAAAAACGAGGAGGCGAATTCTATTACAACGGTTTTGCCGCTAACGGAAATCTTACTTCTGAAGGGCTCTATGATGTTTCAGGTGGACGAAAAGGAGAATGGAAATATTATGGCCAAAATGGTAATTTAATGGCAAAAGGCACTTTTGAGGATGATTTGACAAAAGGAATTTATACTTCATACTTTCCTAACGGAACGACAGAATGGATAGGTAATTATAGAAACGACACCCTTACCGGTTACTACGCAAACAACCATAAAAATGGCAATATAGAGAATCAAGGAGGTTATAAAAATGGGCTGCAGCAAGGAGAATGGCGTTTTTATTATACTGACGGAAGTTTAAAAAGCGTCAATTTTTTTCATAAGGGAGATTTTCAGGGAGAGCAAGAATATTATGGTATTGACGGAAAACTAACAAACACTGCTTTATACGATCATGACAATCTTATATCTGAAACTTTTTATGACCGTGACGGAAAACAATTTCAGATAATAAACTATAAACCTTCAAAAGAAGATACGCTGCTCATATTCAAACATTACAATGGAAAAACACTTACAGAGACTTCTTTCATCCATGGAATAAAACATGGAGCATATAACTCGTATTTCTTTGACGGAAAAATAGAAAACGAAGGGAAATACCTCAACGGCTCTCAAAACGGGGCTTGGACTTGGTACTTTGAAAACGGAAAACCTAAAATAGTAGCCAACTATGTTTTGGGCAGTCGGGACGGCGAGTTTGTTCGGTATTATGAGAATGGGCAAATTGAAGATTCAAATTTTTTCGAATTAGGTGATCCTGTGGGAACTTGGAAATCCTATTACGAAGACGGTACCCTTTACACAAAAACCACTTATCTTAACGGAGAAGAACACGGTCGTAAGGAGTTTTACAGTCCAACCGGAAAGCTGCAATTGATTCGCTTTTACGACTACGGCACCCTAATTGGATATAGTTATAGCGATAAGGATGGTAAAGAGTTGGCAATGATTCCTATCGCTAATGAAACGGTCAAGATCACTGCATACTACGATAACGGGAAAGTTTCCCGGGAATTGGAATTTAAAAACGGGCAATACGCAGGCGCTTATAAAACCTACTTTTATAATGGCCAACTCAAAGAAGAGTTTGAACACGAAAACGGTGAGTATCAAGGCCCAACAATTTCGTATTATGCAAACGGAAATATTAAGGAACGACAGGATTACATAATCGGGGAACTTCACGGAAAAGAAACTAAATATTATGAAGATGGCACGCTTAAGGAAGAAGCCTTTTACAAAAATGGCATCCAAACAGGAAATGCGACCAGTTATGATAAAACAGGAAAAAAGACCAAATCTGAAGATTATTTTAATGGAAAAATATATGCACAGCAGACTTTTTAGCTTTAACAACGTATGGGTCATTTTGATTCTGGTTGCAACTTCTGCACAGGCTCAATATTCTGAAATTTATCAGAAATATAAGGATAAGCATCCTGAAGCCTCTGTTGTTTGCCTAAATCAGGAGTCTAATCTTTTTATCACTCTTAACAATGGGGCGTTTGATATTGTTCAAGAGAACATAGAGGAGAATTTATACCTCAATGAGGCAGCCACACAAGGATCTCAAAAATCCATAAACTTTTCAAGCTTTTTTGAGATGGAAGATATCGAGGCTTCTGCCTTTAACTACGAAGACAACAAATACAAAGAAGTAAAAGTTTCTGAGTTTACGGAAAAAGATGAGATGGGCGAATCTTTTTATGACGATACAAAATCGATAAACTTTATTTATTCAAACCTAAAAAAGGGTTCCACGTCGAAGCTTAAATATTCCCAGAAAATCAAGAATCCACGGTTTTTAACTCCTTTCTATTTTGGCGACTTTTCTCCCATAGCTCAGAATAAATTCAGTATTACAGCAGATGCTTCGGTGAATTTAAAATTCAAACAGTTTAATACTGAGGGAGTGAATATAGCATTCACTAAACAAGAAAAACGTGGTAAGATCATTTATACTTGGGAATTAAAAGATGTAAAAGCATTCGATTACGAATCCCAGTCATCAACTTATAAAAATGTACTTCCGCACGTGGTTCCGTTTATCGCGTCCTATCAGGTAAATGGCAATACGGTACCCGTGCTTAATGAAACCAGAGATCTTTATAATTGGTATTACTCGTTAGTCAAGGATGTGAATCAAGAGCCAGCAGACCCCGAACTTATAGCACTTACTAAAAGTCTTACCGATGGTCTTGATAGTAATCTAGAAAAAGTAAAGGCCATCTATTACTGGACACAACGCAACATCAAATATATCGCTTTTGAGTATGGTCTAGGCGGATTTATTCCCAGAGAGGCCAATCAGGTTTTTAAGAAAAAGTATGGCGATTGTAAAGACAATAGCAGCCTCCTTTATAAAATGCTTGAAATTGCCGGGTTAAAAGGTCATTTAACTTGGATTGGCACCCGCAAAATTCCTTACAGTTATGAAGAAGTGCCAACGCCCATTGTGGACAACCACATGATCCTGAGTTACTTTGACGGTTCTGATATTTATTATTTGGATGCAACCGGCAGAAATATCCCAATAATGTATCCTTCCTCCTTTATACAGGGAAAAGAAGCACTTATTGCCCTTGACGACAGCAACTATCGTATTGCGAAAGTGCCAATTATTCCAGCCGAAAAGAATTCAGTTAAAGATATCACCCAACTCAAAATAGAAGGAAAGCAACTCGTTGGCTCAACAAAAGTAGAAGTGTCCGGATATAACAAAATCGATTATATCTATGCACTGGGAAATCTTAATACAAAGAGTGAGCGCGATAATTTTTACAACGATATTTTTCAGAAAGGAAACAATAAGTTTATTGCTCAGAATATTTTAGAAACCAATAAGGACGATTACGACAAAAACATGATTGTTTCTTACAAATTTACAATTGGTGATTATCTCCAGCAATTTGGAGATCAGATTTTCATTAACCTCAACCTCAATAAAAATATTTCTCAATACCGCACAGACCCTAACCGTAAGCGCGATATTGAGGTAGATTACAAAAACTATTTTACTTTTGAAACTGAACTCCTAATTCCCCAAGGGTACCAAGTAGATTATCTTCCAGAGTCACAAACTTTTGGTAACGACTTCATAAAAGCGACCATTAATTATACCCAACTTGATGGAAAAATAAAATATAAACACACCGTAACCTGCGACTTTTTAATCCTAGATCTTAACCAGCAAAAGGAAGTTAATGAACTCATCAAAAACGTTGAAAAAGCGTATAAGGAAGTGGTGACTTTTACTAAATCAGAATAACAAACTATGAAAAAAATGATCAGTTGTTGGGCGCTTTTATTTATTGCTCCCCTACTCCTCGCGCAAGAGAATCCATTTTATAAAAACTATTCTTGGGAAGAAAATCCTGATTTTTCCGTAAAGGCTTCAGATAGCACTTCAATTATTGGTCTAAAGGACAAAATTATCTCCGAATTTATTTTTGAAGGCGAGGATTTTTTGGAGTATTTCTTAGAACACAAAGCGGTGTGGCTCAACAGCGATGAACGCATCGAGGAATATAACAAAATATATCTGCCATATGATAACAACTCAGAACTTCTTGTAAATAAAGCCCGTGTAATTAAGCCTAACGGCGAAATTTTAGAACTTGACGATTCAAAAATTCTAACAGCCGAAAATGAGGAAACACAACGTGTTTATAAATTTTTTGCCTTTGAAGGCATCGAAAAAGGAAGTATCATCGAGTATTATTATTTGGTAAAACGCGTCCCTGAATATTCCGGCAAGCGACTCACTTTTCAGACTTCTTACGACAAGAAAGATGTCTCTTTTGATCTTTACTCACCTTCCAACTTAGTGTTCCAGTTTAAAAGTTTCAATGATCTGCCTGAAATTACAAGAAATACGCTCTCAGAAAAAAAACTGCATTGGACGATGCGCGCTGCAGAAATTCCTGGATTAGAGGAGGAAAGCCAAGCGGCTTATAAGGCCTCAAGCGCCTTCGTGATATACAAACTGGATCAAAATCTGTCAAATAACACAAAAGATATTACTTCCTATAGCAAGGTTTCGCAGAATCTATACAATTTCTATTATGGCGAAATTGACAAAAGAGCACAGAAAAAGCTTAATAAATTTTTGGACGAAGCAGGTGTAAAACCAGGTACGGATACAGATGAGATACTCCGAACATTGGAATCCTACATCAAAACAAATGTCTACCTCGGGAAAGGCGAAAATGTAGGCAGCGATCTAGAGAGCGTCCTCAATCAAAAAGTGGCCAGTTCTAAAGGACTCATGAAGTTGTTTATTTCACTTTTCAATACTTTAGATATTAAGCACGAAATAATATTGACCAGTGACCGTCAAGACCTAAAATTTGATCCGGAATTTGAAGCAAACACGTTTCTGAATGAGTACCTGTTCTACTTTCCAAAGACCGATAAATATATGGCTCCAACAGAGTTCGACTCGCGTTACGGTTTTCCACCGGCGTATCTTACAGACACCTACGGACTGCACATTAAGGAGGTTGCTTTGGGTGATTTTAAATCTGCCACGGGAAAAATAGAATATATCAATCCCGTTCCTGCAGAAGAAACTGTAGATAAAATGATCATCGATGTCAATTTTGATCCCGAAGATCTCACCGTGACTACTATCAAACTCGACCGTACTTTGAGTGGTTATTATGCGATGTATATGCAACCCTTTATGAACATTATTCCTGAGGAAAATAAAACCGAGCTTCTTGAAGATTTTGCTAAACGGCTTGACGAAAGTGCAGCCATAAAAAGTAAGGAAATGAATAATGCTGATCCCGCACTTTTTGGAATAAAACCCTTGCAGTTTGTAATCGATTTTGAGTCGGAAGCTTTTGTGGAAAAAGCTGGAAACCGCTACCTTTTTAAAGTGGGTGACCTTATTGGTCGGCAAATACAGATGTATCAGGAAAATGAGCGCAAACTCCCGCTCGAAGACGAGTTCACGCGCACCTACTACCGCACCATAAATGTTAAAATTCCTGAAGGTTATCGTGTCGCCAATGCTGAGGACATTAACATTAATCACTCCTTTTCCAAAGATGGAAAAGAAGTGTTGATGTTTAAGTCGTTTTATGAAATGGATGGTGACACCTTAAAAATAACTGCTGATGAATTTTATAAAATAAATAAAATTTCAAAAGAATTCTTTGAAGATTATCGAACAGTGGTAAACAGTGCTGCAGATTTTAATAAGGTAACTTTGGTTTTGGAACCCAAATAAATCCCGGATAGAAATTCTTCAAAATATAACTAAAGTTCTTTCCCACACCACAAAAATTAGGTCGTAAATAGCGGCCTTTTTTTGCGGAATGCGGAAATCCATAAAGTGAGCTCTGGGTTAAAGTGTTATCTTTTAATAGATATTGAATCGAGAATAAAATTAACCAGCAACCAATAATTAATCAGCCGTTGTAACATTCTGAAACAAATAGCGTTATATAGATTCATCAATCTAAATCCATATGCTACAACGCTTTTTCATCTTCTGCTCCGGCGCAGATACCGACATCCTTGACGAATGTTCCTCTGGCGAACGCACCAAATATGCCGGCATTGGCGCCACCGTTTTCTTTACCGCCGTTATGGCAACCATCGCTGCATCTTATGCGCTTTATACAGTTTTTGACAATTACTACTCCGCTATTTTCTTCGGAATAATTTGGGGATTGTTGATTTTCAATCTGGACAGATTCATCGTTTCCACCATCAAAAAACGCAATAGTTTCTTTGATGAATTAATACAGGCTTCGCCACGAATTGCTCTTGCAATAATCATTGCCATCGTAATCTCAAAACCTTTGGAAATGAAGATTTTCGAAAAGGAAATCAACCAAGTTTTGCTTATCGAGAAAAACGAAATGACCCTCGCCAACAAAGACCAATTGGCATTGCAATACACGCCTTCCGTAACAGCATTAGATACTGAAATTGCAGGTTTAAAAAAGGAAGTAACCGACAAAGAAACCGAAGTAAACGCGCTTTACAGTACCTACATCTCCGAAGCAGAAGGAACCGCTGGCACTCAAAAATTAGGCAAAGGCCCAGTATATAAAGAAAAACGCGAAAAACACGACGCCGAACTCGCAGCCTTAGCCGAACTCAAAAAAACCAACGCCGAAAAGATTACGGCAGCCGAAGCAAAAATAACAACCCTCGCCACAGAATACAAAACAAAAGTAGCAGACACCCAACCCATAATCGACGGCTTTGATGGTTTGATGGCACGCGTAAATGCACTGGACAAACTTCCTTTATTACCTTCGTTATTTATCTTTTTGCTTTTCTTAGCCATTGAAACTTCGCCCATCCTTGCAAAATTATTGTCTCCCAAAGGCGCTTACGATTTAAAACTAGAAGAACAAGAAAGCGCATTAAAATCTTGGGTAACCCAACAGAAAACCCAACGAGACATACTAGTAACCACAGACCGCGACATAAACAACAGAGTCTACGCAGACATTGCAGAAGAACAGGAACTTTACGATTACAAACGTAAAAAAGCCCGTGAATTGATGCAAATGCAAGCAGATGCTTTTTATAAAAAACAGAAGAGCGTTTTATAACCTTTGCCTTTATTAAAATTTTGAAAAGCTCCTCCCCTGATAGGGGGAGGTGGCATTTCATTTTGCTTTTCGCAAAATGAAATGACGGAGGGGGACAGGATTTTAGTCATTATTCAGTAGTTTTGTTAGTCAATTATCCTCAATAATACTATGTCTAAAGCCACCCTCGCAGAAGCTTCAAAAATTGCCCGCAAAAACTATAATATAAACGTCAAAGCCTCAAAACTAGACGGCTATGTTGACGAAAACTTTTTATTGAAAACAGCATCGGGTGAAAAATTTCTTTTGAAAATTTCTTCCGAAGTAAACCACGAACAGTTAGATTTTCAAATTCAAATTCTGAAACATCTTTCTTCAAAAAATCTAGCAGTTTCACTTTCTGAGATTGTTCCAAATAAAGAAGAAAAACCACTCACCAAACTTCAAAATAATAAAGCTGCAAGAGTATTGACTTGGCTTCCCGGACGTCTTTGGGCAACGGTTAATCCAAAAACAGAAAGTCTGCGACACAGCCTAGGCGAAGCTTCTGGAAGTTTGACAAAAGCATTACAAGATTTTGAACATTCCAGCGCAAACAGAAACCTGGATTGGGATTTAGCAAATTCTGCTTGGACTTCAAAACATATAAATCGATTTTCAGGAGAACGAAAAAAGATTCTTCAATACTTCCAAAATCGTTTCGAAGAAATTCAAACAACATACAAAAACCTTCCGAAAAGCATTGTACATAGTGATATAAATGACTACAACATTTTAGTAACTGAGGATTTAAACAACCCAAAAGTTTCTGGTTTAATAGACTTTGGTGATGCCGTTTTTACCCAAACCATAAACGACCTCGCTATTGTTTTAGCGTATGCAATAATGGCTCTCCCCGATCCACTCACTGCGGCCTTGGAAGTTATAAATGGCTATAACAAGCACTACAAACTCTCTGATAAAGAGCTGCAATGTCTTTGCACTTTGGTCGGAATGCGTTTGGTAACAACGGTAACTAGCGCTTCCCTAAGAAAAGCTGAATTCCCAAATGACGAATATTTCGTTATCAGCGAAAAACCCGCTTGGGATTCACTGGAGAAATGGTTTGAGCTGAATGAAAATTTCGCCTATTATTCCTTCCGAAGCGCTTGTGGATATACAGCGCATCCACTGGAAAAGAAATTTGAAACTTGGGCCAAAACCAATCAAGTTACTTTAAGAACGATGTTTCCAACTGTTGCTTCTGAAAAAGTAGTGAATCTCGACATGAGCGTTGGAAGCACACTGCTCGGCAATCTTTCGGAATATAATGACCCAGAGGTTTCGGAATTTAAACTTAACCAATTTCAAAAACATCATCCTAAAACCATTCTACTGAACGGTTATTTAGAAACACGGCCTTTCTATACCACAGAAGCCTTTAAAAGCGAAGGCAACAATGGCCCGCAATACCGCACCGTACATTTGGGAACTGATTTTTGGGTATCAGCAAAAACACCCGTGCAGGCACCGTTTGATGGAACCGTAAAAATAATGCACCATAACGATTACGACAAAGATTACGGCCCAATGCTCATCTTGGAACACTCTTTTAAAGGCGGAAAATTCTATTCTCTTTACGGCCATTTATCCCTGATGTCGCTAGAAATTTTAAAAGTTGGGCAAAAGGTAAAACAAGGCGATCGAATTGCGTACATCGGCGGGTCTAATGAAAACGGCAATTGGGCGCCGCATCTTCACTTTCAACTTATTTTAGACCTTTTGGGAAATAACGAAAATTTCAATGGTGTGGCTTTGCCTTCAAATGTTGAAATCTGGAAAAGCATTTGCCCCAATCCAAATTTTATTTTTAAAGAAGAATTAGATACTTCCGAAGAAAAGATTTCTGATAAAAAAATCATCAATTTCAGAAAGGAGCATCTCGGAAAAGGCCTAAGTCTTTCTTATGATAAACCGCTACACATAGTCCGCGGAGAAGGGGTTTATTTAATTGATATTGAAGGTAGAAAATATCTAGACACCGTAAACAATGTAAACCACGTGGGCCATCAGCACCCAAAAGTAGTTGCCGCCGGGCAAAAGCAAATGGCAGTTTTGAATACGAATACACGCTATTTACACGAAGAGATTATCGCTTACGCTGAAGCTTTGCTGAAAAAATTACCAGCGCATTTATCGGTACTCCATTTTGTGAATTCGGGTAGCGAAGCAAACGAACTTGCGCTGCGAATGGCAAAAACCATTACAGGAAACAAAGATTTTTTAATTATCGAAGTTGGCTATCACGGAAATACAAATACCGTGATAGACGTAAGCTCTTATAAATTTGGAGGTAAAGGCGGTTTCCCCAAACCTGAAACCACGCACATTCTTCCACTTCCCGATACTTATAGAGGAAAATATACTTCCGAAAATTGTGGAATTGATTACGCAAATCACGCCAAGGAAATCATTCAAAATTTAAAAGCGGAAGGAAAAGAAATCGCAGGTTTTATAGGCGAAACTATGATAAGCTGCGGCGGACAGATTGTTCCGCCAAAAAATTATTTCAAAGAAGTTTACAAACACGTTCGCGAAGCTGGCGGCATCTGCATTGCAGATGAAGTACAAACAGGTTTTGGCAGAATGGGCAAAACCTTTTGGGCGTTTGAACTCTATGACGTTCAGCCAGACATAGTTACAATGGGGAAACCCGCTGGTAACGCGCATCCGCTTGCCATTGTAGCTTGCACAAAAGAAGTAGCCGAAAAATTCAATACCGGGATGGAATATTTCAACACCTTTGGCGGCAACCCCGTTTCCTGCGCCATTGGGCGTTCGGTTTTGGAGGTTATTGAAGAAGAAAACCTCCAGCAAAATGCTTTGGAAGTCGGCGGTTTTTTAATTGCTGAATTGAAAGCACTTCAAAAGCAATTTTCAATTATTGGCGACGTACGTGGCGAAGGACTGTTTTTAGGATTTGAATTAAACAATTCAAATAAAAATCCGTTACCGGAACACGCTACTTTTTTGGCAAACAGAATGAAGCAACTTGGAATCCTAATGAGCATCGATGGTCCAGACCACAATGTTTTGAAAATAAAACCGCCTATGGTTTTCAGCAAAGAGAATGCAGAAGAACTTATTTTTAGATTGAAAACTGTTTTTGGGGAAGATTTTATGTCCTTCGGCTCCGCTCAGGAACCAACACAATAATAAAATTTTTGCGTCTTAGCGCCTTTGCGTGAAAAAATTGCTCGCAAAGACGCTAAGGCGCAAAGTTAAAAAGTAGAAATAATCTATGAATCATTCTTATTAATCAAATAAGCATAGGCTTCCATCCCTTTGGTATGCTCAAATATTACTTTTAGTACACCAATTAATGGTAGCGAAATAACGGCGCCCACAATTCCCCAAAGCACTGAAAAAAGAATAACGCCAAATACCGTTATAAATGGGTTCAGATTGATTTCATCACCAATAATCCACGGAGTTAGAACGTAATTTTCAACTAATTGCGCTGCGGAGATAACACCAATCACAATAAGAGCAGGCGTGGTTCCCGAGTAGAGATATGCTAGGATAACCGCAATACCGCCACCTATAATATTTCCCACATAAGGTATTATAGAAAAAAGCGCTGCAAAGATTGCTAAAAATAGCGCGTAGGGAACAGAGCCAAGTGTAAAACCAAGGTAATATATACCGAACAAAAAAAGCATAATCTTACCCTTTCCAAGAAGATAGCCGTTAATGATTTTTGATGAATCACTTAAAAGTGAAGCCATTGCAGAAGGATTTGAAGAAAGCTTTTTGAAGAAATTGACGAACATATTTTTCTGCATCAAAAAGAGTATTATATAAATAAAAATTATCAGCGATTGGGAGAGTAAATTCATTAAGGATGATAGAAAGACTCCCGCTACGCTTTCCAATTTATCGACCAATCTTTTGTTGTTTTCTATATAATCTCCGTAATCCCAGTTTAACTGTTGGTTCGCCCATTGAGATAGATTATTCAATTTCTCGCCTGCCTTTTCCTTAATGGTTGGCCAATCGCCTGCCATTATATTAATTTGTGAACTTATAAGCCACGTAAGCAGTAGAAAAATCACTAACATCAATAGTATAGACAGTGTTATAGATAACCAATTTGGCAATCCCCACTGCTTCAGTTTTTGCGTAGGTTTATCTAATAGAATAGCTATGATTACCGCCACTAGCAACGGCATTAAAAGGCTGGAACCAATATATAAAATCGCTAATATGCTTCCTACTATAAGAAACGCTCTAATTAAATAACTGCCAGAAATACTTATTTTTGGATTGCTCAAAATATTATTTTTTAGAAACCTGAGGTTTTCAACTTACCCTTTCTGTAAATTTAACTGATTTTTTTAATTTCTCCTTCGTTATAGTCACTACTGTTTATGAATTTGAATATTAGTTATCTTTATTGTTCCTTATTTTTTACTTAAAGCCCAAACGAAAATTCACAATAACAAAATATTAAATTTGAATTTTATGAAAAAACTACTGCTACTTTTTTGCTTAATCGCAACGTTGAATGCTTTCTCACAAACCGAAGCTGATGATAAAGAAGCCATTCTTTCGGTATTAAAAACACAGGAAAATGCGTGGAACAAAAACGATTTGGACGGTTTTATGCAAGGTTATTGGAAAAGCGATTCCTTAAAATTTTACGGTAGTAAAGGAGTTACAAGCGGTTGGCAAAAAACGCTGGACAATTATAAAAATGGCTATCCTTCAAAAGAATATACAGGCAACCTGAGTTTCACAATTGAAGCTATTACCAAAATTGAAGCTGATTCGTATTACGTAATGGGCCAATTTCATTTGGTTCGGGATGCCGGAAATGCAAACGGAGTATTTCTCATTATTTTCAGAAAAATAGAGGGTGAATGGAAGATTATCGCAGATTTGAGCTGCTAACTTTAGCCACTTTTAAAAATCATCAGGATTCTCAATAATTTTGTGAGCTCTTATAATGTGCGCTTCCAAGATTTCAGAATTCATCTTTTCCAATAGGCTCATCATCATACTCATTCTTTGATTGTGTTTGAAATATTCCCGTTTTTCATTTAGAAAATTCCAATAAAGCGAATTAAATGGACAAGCGTTTTCTCCAGTTTTTTCATTCACATTGTAAACGCAAGTTTTACAATAATTACCCATTTTATTGATGTAGCTTCCACTGGAAATATATGGTTTTGTTGCTACAATTCCACCGTCTGCATATTGGCTCATTCCTCTTGTATTCGGCATTTCCACCCATTCTATTGCATCTATATAAATTCCCAAATACCAAGCATCTACTTCATCGGGATGAATCTGGGTGAGCAGCGCAAAGTTCCCAGTAATCATCAATCGCTGAATGTGGTGTGCATAGGCATTATCCAGACTTTGAGTGATGGAATGACTTAGACAATTCATTTTTGTATTACCTGTCCAATAGAAATCAGGCAATTTATTTTGATTGTCCAATTTATTGAGATGTTGATATTCTGGCATTTTCATCCAATAAATTCCACGCATATATTCCCGCCAACCCAAAATTTGACGTACAAAACCTTCCACTTGTGAAATGTCTATTTCAGATTTTCGGTCGTAATAGGTTTCTATCGCTTTATTTACGACTTCTTGAGGTGAAAGCATTTTTGAATTTAATGAAAAAGAAAGCCGCGAATGAAAAAGGAAAGCCTGTTCCGTATGAAGCGCATCCTGATAATCGCCAAAATGAATCAATAAATTATCACAGAAATAATTGAGCATTTGTAAACTATCCGCGCGCGATGTGGGCCAATTAAATGTTGTAGCATCAATATTCCCAATTGTTTTTATTTTTTGCTTTTCAATCTGTTTTAAAATTGAAGAAACGTCTTTTCGGAAACCTTTTTCGTGGGGAATTTCGGGCTTGCCACTCCATTTTTTTCTATTGCTTTTATCAAAATTCCACTTTCCGCCTTCGGGATTAGTTTTGTTTTCCATCAAAAGCTCGTGTTTCTTTCGCATATCGCGGTAGAAATACTCCATCGTCATCTCCTTTTTTCCTTTGTAGAAATCGGCCATTTCTGTTCGCGTAGTGTAGAAATGTTCAGTGTCAAAAGCTTCGTTTTGTATATTTAAATAGTTGCAAAAATTTCGTAGTTGCTCATCTAATCTATATTCATCGGGAAGCTGATATTCAAATTTTTCAATGTTATGTTTTTGAATTAGATCTTTCAGATTTTCAACTAAATCCTGTTTGTTCTCTTCGGAATCTATTTCGTAATAAATTACTTGATGTCCGTTACCTTTTAAATGCTCGTGAAAATTCCGCATCGAAGCAAAAAACCCGACTACTTTTTGAATGTGATGGTTTACATAATCAGTTTCCTGACGCATTTCCGCGATAAAATACAGCGTATTCTGTTCGGTTTTTGAGTACCAAGAATGTTTGTGGTTCAATTGATCGCCAAGAATGAGACGTAGTGTTTTCATAAAGTATTTAGTTGAAAGAAGGTATTATTTAAGCCAAGTTTTTTGATACTTTCCATCTGCATCATATCGTTCTACCTGCATTTTTATATTGAATTTTCTATCGCGCGGATCGTTGCCAACGCCGCTATTGTAAATCCAATTTCCCCAATTGCTGTGCACGTCATAATCTATTAGCATACTTTCAAAATAAGCTGCGCCTTTTCGCCAATCCTGCAATAATTCCTTAGCCCAAAAACTGTTTGCGTTTTGCCTCCCACGATTGCTCATAAAACCGGTAGCTGCAATTTCATTCATATTCGCGTTTATAAATGGTTCTTTTGTTTTGCCATTAATCCAGTTTTTGAAAGTTTCTGAATCGTTATTCCAATCTAAATCTTTCTTCGAAATTCCTTTTAACTGAAAAATTTTAGAGCCGTGTTTAAGCGAAACATATTTAAAATAATCACGCCACAACAATTCAAAAATCAGCCAATACGTGCTTTCATTTTCTACGATTTCACTTTCAAATTTTTTAACTTCTTCGTAAATATAGCGAGGCGAAAGACTGCCGTTGGCGAGCCAAGCAGAAAACTTGGAGCTGTAATCAGCGCCTAACATTCCATTTCTAGTTTCCTTATAATTTTTCAGATTTTTCGTTTCCCAGAAATATTGCTTCAAGCGTGCTTCCGCAGCATCTTCTCCTCCTCTAAATGGAAATGCCGAACGTGAATCAATCTCAAAATCTTTTAATCCCAAATCTTTTAAAGTCGGAACTTCTGTGTTGTTTTCCACAAGATTGTTTTCTTGCTGAATTCCAGGTTTTTCAATACATTTTCTAACCTCAGCATTTGCTTCAACTTTTTTTCTGAAGTTCGTAAATACTTCTGGAATATCTGAAAAATCACTATAGGGAATGTCTTCCGGATGGAAGAGAAACTGGTCGTAGGTTTCAACAAAGTTGCAGTCGGGAAGTTTTTTCCGAAGATTTTCAAAAACGTGAACTTCTTCGCTGGTCCATTCGCGTTGGTAATAAATTGATTTTATTTGATGAGTTTGTATAATTTCTGGAAGAATCAATTCTGGTTTTTCGTGAAATACCAAAAGACTAATATTAAGTTTTTCGAGATTCTTCCGAAGATTTTCAACCGTTTCAATCAAGAATTTTGCGCGGAATTTTTCAGTTTTCTTAAATCCGTATTTGGTAGTTGAAAATTGGCGTGGATCAAAAAAATAGACTGCGATTACTTTTTCATTTTCACTTAAAGCCTTAGAAAGTGAATGGTTATCACGCACTCTTAAATCTTTGGTAAACCAAACTAAACCGGTGGATTGTCCTTGTTTTTCTGACATTTTTTACTGCAATATATTACGTTGTCCCAATCCCGCTCCCATTTCTTTCGCCAAGTAAAAGAACGAGCACAAGTGGGGCAAGTTTTCTAGGGAAGATCAGATTTCCTTTTCATTAACTAATTCCCCTTTATTCGCTCCCAAAGGTCTGAAAGCAGTTTGCCGCCTTCCTTAACTTCTTTGGGTTCTTCTGTAATTTTAACGTCGTCACCTTCATTTTCTATCAAAAAGCTGAAAGCAAATTTATCTGACTGTGGATCTAGGCTGATCTTCCCAAAACGCAAATCGTTCAAATAGATTCCGTCTTGTTTTTCAGAAATGGTGTACCAACCTTTGGTTATTTTTATAAGCCGTTGTACTTTATTGTATTCCCCGAAATTGCCAAGCGCTTCGTGATTTTTAGGGTACGGAAAAAACTGAATAGGCTTCGTGTCGAAAAACGAATAATCGCCAATTAAAAAAGCATCTTTAGTTTCTACATTTGCTGTCCACAAAATAGTGTTCAATGGGCTTGGTTTTGTAATCATGCCCAAATAATCTATGTTTTGTTCCTCAAGTGCTTTTTCAAACTTTTGATACGTAATTGCCTTTGTAATCAACGTTAACACCATATATGAACTGCTCACAATTAAACCAAGATTGTTGAATTTTCGCCTTTTAATGCTCCCCCGTTTTTGAAGCATTGCCAAAATTAAAAACACTAAAAATGGCAGTGTGTAAAGCGGATCGATTACAAAGATATTCTTGTACTCCAAACGAATATCCAGTGGCCAAAAAAGCTGCGTACCCCAAGTGGTATGTGCGTCGAGTAAAGGATGCGTAAAAAAACAGAGGAACCAAAACCAAAGCCATTCTTTTAAACTTGCCCGTCTGTCCCACAAAGAAAGTAACCACCCAAAAAGTAACCCAAAAACCACAGCAAAAACGATGGAATGCGTAAACCCACGATGAATTTCCAAAGCGGTTACAGTATCTGTAAACCTATTTGCAATAACATCCAAATCTGGAATTGTGCCTGCAATGGCGCCCAAAAGCATTGCTTTATTGCCAATCTTTTTCCCCAAAACCGCTTCGCCAACGGCAGCACCTAAAACTATTTGTGTTACTGAATCCATTCGGAAAACATTCTTTTTATTTGTGCAGCCGTGAAAATACGCACTTCCTGAATATAAAAAAAGGATGCTTTTTTAAAACATCCTTTTTCAACAAATTATAAATGCCAAAGCTTATTTTGAAAGTTCCGCCACTAAAGTGTAAGCGGTATCACCGTGAATTCCAGTGAAATATTTCCCCCATTTTTTTCCTCGTTGTTTTCCAGAATCTCCTGGCCAAGCTTGACCAATCAATTCTCCATTTTTATCGAACATCTTCTCCATATCACACATAGAATCTACAAAAAATGCTTCTACAAATTCGGTTTTATCACTTCCCCATACGTGAACATTTGGATAATACCCTTTAATATATTCGTTTTTTGAAAGAACCTTTGCGAAATGTTCAGCTCTCATTTCATCGAATTCTTTCTGTGAACCATCTTCGGGAAACGTGAAATAAGTTCTTCGAATATAGAGAACCAAATCTTTGGTGTTGCCCTGCGCTATTAACTTAGCACCATCGATGGGAGCATAAATTTCGTCGGAATGGTTTGCCGAGAAGTAATCATCGCGATTTTTAAAAAAGGCTCCCCTTGCTTTTTCATCGGGCCAAGCTTGTTTGGCAAGCTCCTCACTTCTTTCAGCAGCCTTGTCCATAGCTTCCCATGATGGATAGGTCTGTACATAAAGAACTTCAGAATTGTCTGGTGAAAAAAGATGTGTGTAATAAGATGCCGAAGTAATATATTGATTTTTACTCACTACTTTTTGCAAATACTCCTTTTCCGCAGCTTTCCAAGCATCCATGCTGAAGTCTTCTTTATCCATATTCCAATGCATCGTTGTGGCTGAAAGATACTTTGGCCTATTAGCTTCATTTTGGGCTAAGACACTAAAACTTAATAGCAACATAATAGATGCCATTGCAATAAACTTAAGGTTGGTTGTTGTTTTCATAATCCTATAAAATTAAATTAGTATAAATATTAAATTGATTACTATTTTAATATTTGGAACAATACGTGGAGTAAAATAAAGATACTAATGAAGGATAAATGAGGAATAACAGAGATTTAAATGTACAAAAAAATAGTTACAAATAGCCGTTTTACTGATATTTATGAATCAATCTACTATTCTCATCTTTTTCAGCAGAAATGAGGCGTTCATATTTTGGCAAATTCCGGGTTTGAAAGTATAATCGAAAAAGAGTTCATCATTTTCAATACGCGCGTCGAAGAAATAATTTTTCACTTCTGGCAATTCTTCTGCAGCAACACAAAGACTTAAATCGTGTGTGGCGATAATTCCAGTGGAATTGCTTGCCACGAGTTTTTCAACAAATTTTCGGGAGCCGATGGCTTTATCAGTACTATTTGTTCCTTTCAGAATTTCATCGAGAATTATAAAATATCGATCCGTTTTTATTTCGTCCACAATAAATTTTAGGCGTTTCAATTCGCTGAAAAAGTAAGATTCGTCGTCCGTCAAACTATCCGTAGTCCGCATACTTGTAATGAGTTTTATGGGATGGTATTCTGCTTTTTCGGCACAAATTGGCAGGCCTATATTCCCCATTACAATTTGGAGGGAAACGGTTCTTAAAAACGTACTTTTTCCCGCCATATTCGCGCCTGTAACTATGAAAAACTCTTCAGAATTTATCTTAAAATCATTTCGAACCATTGTTGATTCATTTAAAAGTGGATGACCGGCGCCTTTCACATTTAAAACTGGAATCTCACTATTTATTTCTGGAAAAACATAATTGGGGTGATTGAATTTGAAATTTCCCAAACTATTGTAAGCATCAAAAAAAGTGATACTTTCAAACCAAACAGGAACGCTTTTTTTATGGGCTTTGATCCACTTTTCTATATTGTAACATTGCCGAAGATTACGAAGCGTAAATCCATTTATGATTGTACCAAAAATCATAATATCTCCTTGACCTAAAACATCTAAATATCTGGAAAACTGCTTTAAAACTGTTGAAGTTTTTGTCTCTGATTGGATAATAGAATTTCTTTTTTCAGAAAGGATCTCAGTAGAAAAATCTTCATTTTCAATCTCTAAAATTAGCTTATAATATTGCTCAAAAGTGCTTTGCATTTTTGAAGTGTGGGAAGAAAGATTATTTACTTTTTTCTGAAAAAATCCTGAAATTGCTAATCCCAAAACGAACCATCCTGCAGTAACATATCCCGAAAGTAAATCAATAGAATTCAAAACGATTAAGGCTACCGAAATTGTTGAGAATACAAGTGAAACTGGTTTTATCCATTTTGGAACAAAACTTTTATAGTTTTTAAGCCAATCGGTAACCTCTGTTGCGGGAACTTCAGTTTTTACTAAAGAAGCTATTGCTGAAAACTGCTGACGCCATTCGGGTTTTCCAGCAATTTCTTTGATAGCTTTTTGCTTTTCTGGAATGTTATTAATTTTATTTTCTGTGAACAATTTCGCCAAAAAATCTGAACCACTTTCCAAAGCAGTTCTATTCAAGTATTGAAAAATGGAGCCGCGTCCAAAAAGATCAATATCCTGACTGTAAAAATGTAGCGGATCTTTATATTTTTCACCGGAAGGCAAATGATGGAACGCACGACTTAAAACTTCCAGCTCCGTTTCACTTTGAGCAATTAAGGCTTGTTTGAGATCCCTTTGGTACTGCAACTCGCTGTGTTTTGAAACCAAATAGATAAAAGCTGCAATAGCAACAATAATAATCGCGGTTACAATTTTTGCATTTCCAAAGAAAAAGTAGACGCCAAAACAGGCTAGCAAAAAAACCAGCAATCGAATAGTACTAGAGAAAGCAAGTTTCTTCTTTACTATTTTTAAAGCTTCGGAATGGATTTCAATCTGTAATTTGTAAAAATCAGCGGGATGACTCATCTAGTTTTTTGCGGTTTTAAAGGGAAGCAAGTTCTGCTTGAAGTTTTTCTGTGAGGCTTTTTACAACCAAATCGTAAGAATGATCGATCAATTCTAAAACAATTTTTTGTGGAATATTTTTTTCTAGTTCCACTGTGTTCCAATGAATTTTGCTCATGTGGTAGCCCGGAATTATCAAACCATCGTATTCTTCGCGAAGTTCGATTGATCGTTCGGGATCACATTTTAGATTTGCAGTTGCGGGATTTACAGCAACACTCGTTAGTGCAAACATTTTGCCCATTACTTTAAAAGCAAGTATTTTTTCATCAAAAGGAAAAGATTCAGTAACTCCCTTTTTAGCAATGCAATATTCTCTAAATTCTTCTATGTTCATTTTTCCAGCTTTGGCTTTTCTTCGGCAGCATAAAGTGCAGAATAATCCAATTTCCAATTGATAGTTTCCACTAAAGTTTCCATCAATTTAATAGTTTCCAATGCCTGTTTTGAAGCTTCGTTAAACAAACCTGTTTCTGGAATTTTATCTACGATATGCTTTTTTGCTTCTTGGTTTATATCTGTCAAATCTGAAGCTGTAAAAGGGTTTGCCCAGCCTTCGCGTTTGTCATAATATTTAAAATCTGTTTCAATGGTGAGCAATTCTGGCTGTGGAAAATTAGTGAGAATAATAGTCCGGTTCTTTGTATCGGCTTTCATCTTAACTTTTGTGAGGTCGAAGCCAATGTGCGCTTTTGCTTCAATTAAAATCAATGCTTTCTTTTTCCCCAAAACTAAATTGAGCCATTTGTCTTTTACGTTTTCGTAATAGAAAATTTCAGAGAAATCGCCTTCCACAGTGATGAATTTACAGACGCTCCGTATTTTTTCCATTAAAATAACAGACTGTGTATTTACTTTTTCCCGCTTTCCGGCACCGTTGAAACGAGCGAAAATAAAGTAAGCCAAAACGGCGCCAACGGCCAAGCCTATAAAAAGATATTCCATAATATTAATTTCCAATGCGTCCTAAATGTGTATTCTTAAAACTGTCCGGATATTTTAACCCATAGCCGAAAATTCTATCGAAAGCTGCGTGTGAGAACAAAATTACACCTATTAAAATTAACAAAGGATTATCAAGATAAAACCCTGTCAAACCTATGCCAATCGCAATCGCTTTGTGATGAAAAAGATTGTAAGTGAAAGCGCCAATTTTAGTGCTTATCAAATACCCGAGCATTCCAATATCTGGCGTGAGCAACAACGCCGGAAACCACCACCACGCATAATCTAATTGTGAAAAAAGGTAAATTCCCAAAATGAATTGCGCCAATTCCTCAATTTTTAAAATTGTTTGCATCTTAAATAATTTTATATAAAACCGGTTTGCTGGGTGTGGCATCGTTGTGAAAGGATGCAATCTGCAAATTCAGCAAAAAACTTCCATCTTTAATAGAATCGCTCACATAAATCAATTCTGTAATTGTACAGTCTTCACGCGGGTTTTCGGGATAATTCCAAAATGCTTTGTGTGCCAAAAGTTTGCCTTCGTCCTTTTCTTGGTCAACTGAAGGCAGATCAATTAATAATTGTTTAACTCCAATTTCCCTTAAAAACAAAGCCGCTTTTTCGTGAAGAAATGGCCAATTAGTATCTGACCAATGCTTTGATTTTTTTTCTGAATTATTAGGAAGCGTCCTGATTATTATTGCTTCGGGCGTTTTTCCGTTTAAAGCTTTTTTAATACTTTCTTCGGAAATGATTTCGTCTTCGTCGATTTTTTCAGGTTTCACGGAAATCACTTCAGCTAAAAAAAAGAAGGTTTTTAACGCGTCGTTCACTGAATAAAATTCATTTGAAATATGCCCAAAACACTCTGTGTGCGTACCGTGAGCGTGTGGATTAAAAAACACATTATTGAAATTTACCGAAGCACCTTCCGAAACCTTTCCGGTCCAATCGCCCATTTTTACAGGCACAATTATAGGTGTGTTTTGATACCAAGCCAACGGATTTTCTTCGGAAGCTTGCATTGGGATTGATATATCTAGCGGTTGTGCAAGATCAACTTCAAATGTGCCATTATGCGTTTTAATAGTAGCTTTCATCAACCTAAATTTACTAAGAATAAATCTGCCGCAATGCCGTCACTTAAAAACTTTCCCTTTTTTGAAATTTTCAAGGTTTGGTCCTCGAGAATTAATAGGTGATTTTGTAAATTACTTTCAGCTTGCTTTAAGAGGTATTCAGCATAAAGTTTTCCAAATTCCTTTTCAACTTTATCTAAAGAAACACCTCTTTTAGTGCGCAGTCCGGTCATTATATATTCGTTGTATCTATCTTTTTTGGAAAGAATTTCTGCTTCCGAAGGAAGCGTTCCTGCCTCAATGCTTTTTATATATTTTGTATTGTTGGCAACATTCCAACTGCGCGAATTTCCGTCATAACTATGTGCTGACGGACCGATGCCTAAATACGGTTTACCTTCCCAATAGGCGGTATTGTTACGGGAATGGGAGCCCGCTTTTCCAAAGTTTGAAAATTCATAATTTTCCAAACCTGCTTTTTCTGTTTCGGCCAATAAAATTTCATAATGCTGCTGTGCAACCTCTTCATCAACGGGCGGAACGATTCCTTTTTCAATGAATTTTTTCAATGCCGTTTTTGGCTCCACCGTTAAAGCGTAACACGAAAGATGCGGAACATCAAGTTTTAGAGCTATTTCAAGATTTTCTTTCCAACGTTCATTGCTCATTCCGGGAATTCCGTATATCAGGTCAATGCTTATATTCTCAAAATATTTTTTCGCTTCAACAATACACTCCAAAGCTTCGGAAGCATTATGGGCACGATTCATCAGCTTTAAGTCTTCTTCAAAAAAAGATTGGACTCCGATGCTCAAACGGTTAATTCGTGAATTTGTGAATTTGTGAATTTGTAAGTTTGAAAGATCGTCAGGGTTTGCTTCGAGGGTGATTTCGGGGTTTTGGGAAACTTTGTAGTTTTTATAAATTGTTTCAAAAATCTGCTGCAATTCTTCGGAAGAAAGCAGGCTGGGCGTTCCGCCGCCGAAGTAAATGGTTTCAACTTCACCTTTTAATTGGTCTTTCCGAAGCATCAATTCCCTGCATAATGCATTCACCAACTCGTCTTTTTTTTTCAAAGAAGTAGAAAAATGGAAATCGCAATAATGGCACGCCTGTTTGCAAAAAGGAATGTGTATATAAAGGCCGAAACCACTATTTCTATTTTCAAGATATTCTGAATTCATCGCTATATTCAAGGAATACACTGTTTTAAAGCCGAAACTTTCTAAGACTTCAAAATTAGTTATTATTTTTACCGAAATTGGGGTTCTTCGTTTAAAAAGCCAAGTATCAAATAATTCAAAAAATATTAAATTATGCATCGCTTTTCAGTATACTTCTTTCTTTTGTTTTCCATAATTTCTTTTGGGCAAAACAATGATGAAAAATTAAGGGTAGGTTATGCGGGCTCAGCACCTTTCGTACTTCATGATACAAAAGCACAAGGAATTATTTTTGACATTTGGAAAGAAATAGTGTTCGATCTCAATCTGGAATACACGCTTCAGGAATTCTCCTCTGTTGAAGAAGGCATTGCCGCAGCCAAGAACAACGAAATAGACATTCTATTGGGTCCAACAACGATTAACGTGGAACGCGCTGAAGAAATTTCGTTTTCACAGCCCTACTATAATACCGAAATGGCCATTTTGGCGCCTGTACAGGAACTGACCGTTTGGGATAAAATAAGTCCTATATTTTCAGAAACATTTCTATTTGCCGTACTCGGCCTACTTTTGATACTTACTATCGTTGGCTTATTGTTTTGGCTGGTGGAAGGTAGAAAATATAAAGACGAATACGGCCAACATATTCATCAAGGCATCGGCTCTGGCATTTGGTTGGCAATAGTAACGATGACGACGGTTGGATATGGTGATATTGCTCCGCGCACGCCTGCTGGCAGGGTTGTCATGGGTTCTTGGATGATTATATCTCTAATTTTAGCTACGTCGTTTGTGGCCGGAATTGCCACAACGCTATCGCTAACTACACGCGAAGACAAAACCATTACGAGCATGCAACAGTTGGAAGGCAAAAAAGTAGCAGTTCCTGATTATAAAAAAATCATGGATCGCGTACGCAATGTAGATGGCACCCCAATAGCGGTGAAAACCGTTGCCGAAGGCTATAAAATGCTTATTAACAAAGAAATAAATGCCTTGATTTATGACGAAATACCACTGGAATATCTTTTTGAAGCAAAAGAAAAAGAAGATTTTGTGCTAAGCAAGAAAAAAATTGAGCCACAATATTATGGGTTCGTATTTCCTATAGGAAGTGATTTAAAACGAAAAGTAGATTTAGAAATAATTCACCTTCAAGACACAAAGGAAATCGCTCATATTGTGGAAGATTGGATTTCTAGGAATTAACGCTTCGACTCCGCTCAGCGACCGAAAAAAGCATCAATGTTCTCATTGGTTGCCGAGTATTTTGGCAAAGCTCAACATAAACTGCACAGAGAAACAAACTGCAACTGCTAACTGCTACTTAATTCTACTTTCATTCTGTTTCACAAAAGCTGCCCAACCGGTATAGCTTTTGCCCACTTCTATTTTACCTGAATTGTAAAAATGACAAACTGCAGCAGCCAAACCATCCGTACTGTCTAAGTTTTTAGGAAGCTCTTTCAAGCCCAAAAGACTTTGAAGCATTTTTGCCACTTGTTCTTTGCTGGCGTTTCCGTTACCGGTGATCGCCATTTTTATTTTTTTTGGGGAATATTCTGTAATTGGTATTTCCCGCGAAAGTCCAGCCGCCATTGCTACGCCTTGCGCTCTACCAAGTTTAAGCATTGACTGTACGTTTTTACCAAAGAAAGGCGCTTCAATTGCAATTTCGTCTGGGTTGTGGGTATCGATGAGTTCTATGGTGCGCTCAAATATAAGTTTCAGTTTTAGATAATGGTCGTCATATTTCTTTAACTGAAGCTCGTTAAGTTGCATAAACTCCATATTTTTTCCAACAACTTTTATAAGCCCGAAACCCATAATTGTGGTTCCGGGGTCTATTCCTAAAATAATTTTTTCTGATTTGGTTTCCATTATAATAGAGATTCCTGCTGAAGTTTATCCTGAGCTTTTCGATTTGTTTAAATATGAAATTGGTCGAAGGGCAGGAATTAGTATTTTAGCAACATGATTGCCGCATCCCACAAAACTAAACAATATCTGCTTGCTACCGCGAAAGTTTTGGTGCTTGCGGTAACTTTTGGGTATATTTTTTATAAACTTAAAAATAATCCCTCTTTGAATTTTGGGGAATTTACAGCTACTATCTTTTCCAAGGGAATCATTTCAGGTTACTTTCTTCTGCTATTTCTAATTTTAGCTGCAGCCAATTGGTTTTTTGAAATTTTAAAATGGCAAACTTTGGTTTCTACTTTTGAAAAAATAAATTTCAAAACCGCTGCAAAACAAAGTTTAGCATCACTCACAGTTTCATTGGCAACCCCAAACCGTATTGGTGAATACGGCGCAAAAGCTTTTTTTTTTGAAAGTAGGAAACGAAAAAAAATACTCTTGCTAAACTTTTTTTCCGGTGGAGCGCAAATGCTTGTCACAATCTTTTTTGGTATTTTTGGATTGCTTTACTTGTTTCGAAATTTCAATATAGACCTTTCTATTGCAACATTAAGTTACATTTTAATTGGTCTTATCCTGCTTTTTGCAATTGCGTATTATTTCAAAGAAAAACAACTATTGCTGAAAGGTTTTTCAATAGCAAAAACCATTAAATTTTTTAAAAGTATTCCGTTTCAACTACAATTTAGAACAGTATTTTTTTCAACATTTCGATATGTAATTTTCAGCGGGATGTTTTATGGATTGTTGCTTTTTTTTGGTGCAGACATTCCTTTTTCAAAAGTTATTCCGTTGATTTTCGCAATGTATCTCTTGGTTTCTATCTTACCCACCCTTTTTATTTTTGATGTTGTAATCCGCGGCGGTGTTGCGGTTTGGCTGTTTTCTTTTGCTGGAGTTCCAGAGTTAATTGTTTTATCCACTGTACTCGCAATGTGGCTGTTCAATTTTGTGCTGCCCGCACTTTTGGGCAGTTTTTTCGTGCTAACCTACCAATCCACAACCCGATGATTTGGGTTTTTATATTTCTTTTTGCCAGCTATTTTATTTTTATGGTGGCGTTGGTTTACGGTTTTAAAAAAGTGCAGCTTTTTTTTTCCGCTGAAATACAACCAGCCAATCGTTTTACAGTTGTAATTCCTTTCAGAAATGAGGCTGAAAACCTTCCATTTCTTTTGAAAACAATTGAGGAATTAAAATATCCTTTAGAATTTTTTGAAGTCATTTTTGTAAACGATGCTTCCGAAGACAGTTCTGAAGCAATCATTTCTCAAGCAATTGAGAAAAGTAAAATTTCAATAAAACTAATTCAAAACAAACGCGTTTCGGCTTCGCCTAAAAAAGACGCTATTTCAGAAGCAATCAAAAATTCAAACTTTGAATGGATTGTAACCACAGATGCAGATTGCGAACTTCCCGAAAATTGGTTGAAAGAGCTGGATGCTTTTATTCAAAAGGAAAATCCAGTGATGGTTTGCGGTCCCGTACTTTATGCTTCCAATGGAAGTTTTATTGAAAATTTTCAGCAATTGGATGGTTTGAGTTTACAAGCTGTAACTGTTGGTAGTTTTGGTTTAAATAAACCAATGTTGAGCAATGGCGCAAACTTGGCATATTCTAAAAATGCTTTTTTAAAAGTGAATGGTTTCGAGGGTAACAACCACATTGCCAGTGGCGACGATGTTTTTCTTTTGGAAAAGATGAAAAAAACATTACCAAATCAAGTTCGATATTTAAAATCAAAAGAAGCAGTAGTTTCTACAAAACCCCAGGAAAATTGGAAAAACGTTGTAAACCAACGTATTCGTTGGGCTTCAAAAACTTCAAAACAACAAACCGATACTTCCCTAATTTTAGGAATAGTTGTGTTTTTTGTGAATATTTCAATTTTAGCTTCTCCGCTGCTTATGGTTTTCAATCCCGAAAATTTAAATCTTTATATCTTTTTAATCGTCTTAAAAATAATCACAGATTACGCAGTTTTACTGCAAGCATCACGCTTTTTTGAAGTAAATATTTCACTTTTAAAATTTTTATGGCAGACTTTTTTTTATGCAATAATCGTTTTGATAGTTGTGTTTGGAAGTTTTCGCGGTAATTATTCGTGGAAAGGGCGAAGCTTTGAAAAGCAATGATAAATTGATTAAATTTTTTACCTTAGCCATACTTTAAATAAAGCCCCTATGAAATCGCTCCTCTTTGTTTTCGCCTTATTTCTTCTACTTTTCACAGAAAACCTGCAAGCCCAGCAACAATACGCTATTGATGGCCAAACGTACACTTTGAATACGGAAGTTGAGGGTTCTTTAACTTTACTTTGGAACACTATTGATGGCGAATACCGCTATTTTTCAAAGAAAGGAGAAAACATAGTAGAACTCAAAAACACAAAACAAAACGGTGATTACCAAGAAGAATACAAAGAAACATTACAGCAACAAACTAGTGATGCTATGGTTTCAACTGAAAAAGTGAAGTTAACATTACCAAGCCTTCACGACTTTTTTGTGCAATACAACAAAAAGAAGGATCCAAGCTTCAATGAAACAGAAAATTCAATAGACCCTGGATTGCGTCTTGGAGCATTTGCGGGGTTAAGCAACAGTGTTTATACTGAAAACCCAACAAACGCGCTTCAAGCGGTGGCTGGATTAGATTTGGAATTGGTTGATGACATAAAGTTGAAAAGACACGCAATGGTGCTTCGTTTCAAGCAGACATTTGAAAGTAGTGACAACAAATATTCCGCATCGCAATTTTCGTTGAATTACCGATTTAAATTTGTGAAAACACCAAAATTTGACGCATTTATAAACTGCAAATTTGTTTCGTTTACCCATTCAAAAAGGGAAGTTACCACTGTAATTGAAACATTGCCTCCTATTATTATTACTGAAAACAATTCGGGCAGTGACTTTAACGCACCAGTTACCTTTGGAATTGGTGCTGATTATAAAGTTGGCAACGGCTACATAACTTTCAACTATAATGATATTGTGGGATTGAATGTGGAAAGCAATGATAAATTTCCTGTAGATTTTACACTCGGTTACAAATTCAATCTGTAATCAATTAGTTTGAATAATTACCGGTAAAGTAAATTGGGTTTTAACGGGAATCCCTCGCTTGTATGCGGGAGCTACGGGTTTAAGTGAATCAATACTTTGTAAAAGCCACTTTTCCAAATCAGGGAATTCTTTTTGCAACAACGTATCCATTTTTATCTCTAGAATGGAGAGTTTCCCGTTACTGCTTATTTCAAAATTTACCTTAACCGTATCGTAGATCTCCCGCACAGCAACCATCTCTTCGTGGCTGATGGATTGGTACAAATGCGAACTTATGGTGCTAATAAAACAGTCTTTCTGTTCAGGTTTTTCCAAGGAATTTTCGCAATTTGAAAATGAAGGATAACGGTCCACTTCCTTCCAATCAATAGTTTGCATTTCTTCTTTATATATTTCATCCGAAGAAACCTTTTCAGTCTCAAAAAACTGGCAGGAAGTTGCCACTAGTAAAAGAAGTAAAAAAATAAAACCGTTTTTCATTCCAGAAAAAATTCAACTTGAAAAGTACAAATTTACTGAAACATAATGGCTTCAAAGTGTAGTTGTTGGTTGAAATAAAAAAGCCGAAGAATTTCTTCGGCTTCAAAAATAATTTGGCACGACTTATTTTACCTCAAAAACAATAGGTAAAGAATAGAGTACGCCTACTTTTTCACCTTTTTGTTCTCCGGCTTGCATTTGTGGAAGTAGTTTCACTACACGAATGGCTTCTGCTTCAAGTTCAGGTTTTGGTGCACGGGCACGCACGTTTACTATCTTTCCGGTTTTGTCTATTTTAAATTGTACAGCGATACGCTGGCGACCTAAAAGCCCCAGTTCTTCACCAAGTTTTATATTGAAATTTTCCCCAACAAAACGACTTATACGCTCAGAAAAACACTTTTTCATTTCCTCGTTGTCACCGGAGCAACCTGGATAGGTCGGCACTTTTTCAATGGCTGCAAAAGGAAGATCAGATTCATTATCGTCTTTAGTTTCATCCAAATAATCCTGGACTGAAGTGTAAACTTTATCTCCCGGCTGTGCTTCCGTTGTAAGAAATCTTAACGCTTTTTCTTCCTCTGGCGTCATTTCGCCCTTTTTCATAATTGCTTCGGACAGTTCGTTAATTTTGTTCATCACTTCGGAATCTGACTGCTGGACAGTTTGGGTTTCCTCGGCTTTTGGATCGTTGCTGCAAGCAGTGTAGATTAACATTCCGCAGATTGCTGGTATTAATAGAAAATACTTGAACTGCGCGGTTTTTTTTGATTGTGATTTTTGTAACATAATGATTCGTTTTTTGATTAATGATTGATTGAAAAATGTATTGATGAATGAAAAATTTTCTGTTTGGAATACTTCAGAAAGTAGGTTTTGATAATATTGCTTTTTATCTTTTTCAGCTGCAACCTTAGCATCTGCAATAAATTCGTGAAGTGTGGAGATTCTATTCTGAAACAAATAAACCATTGGATTGAACCAAAAGACAATACGAAGTAGTTCAAAAAAAAGAAGATCTAATGTATGTTTTTGTTCAATATGAATTTTTTCGTGGGCAATGATGCTGGTTTTATTTATTTCGGAAATGTTTTCGCCTAAAAATATAGTGTTGAAAAAGGAAAAAGCTGTGTTTGTTTTGGGTAGGATTTTCAGTTTAAATCCATCAAAATATTCAGTGCGTCCAGCGAATTTGAGTTTAGCTATTTTGTAAAATTTCCAAACAAAAAGAGGCGTGCTAACCAACATCCCCAAATACCAAACATCGGTTAAACTCGGGAGCCAATAGGCTAGTTCATTAGAAATTATTTCTTGCGAATTACCACTAATGATAACGGCTGGCAACTGAATTATATATTCCTGCGGAATGGTTTGTTGAATAAAACTTAAATGTATAAACGGTAAAACTAAACCCAGAACTGGGGCGAGCAACAGATAAATTCTGTTCAAATCGAAGAATGTTTCCTTTTTCAAAAAGAGATCGTAAACTGCCAAAAAGAGTATTTGAAAAGCGAGTATTTGTAGTACGGAATGTATCATTTTTCAGGTTTTTCAGAATTAATTTCTTTCATAATAGTTTCCATTTCTTGAATACTGATATCATTTTTCTTCATAAAAAAAGAAACCATACTTTTAAACGAACCTTGAAAATAGCCATCCATCAATTTATTTAATGATTGGCTGGAGTACTCAGTCTTCTTCACTTTTGGGAAATAAACGTGGCCTCTACCTTCTTTTCTATAATCAACAAATTCTTTACTTTCAAGAATCCTCACAATCGTAGAAACTGTGTTATAGGCAGGTTTTGGCTCTGGCAATTTTTCTATAATTGAAGCAACATTTGCTTCTTCTAAATCCCAAAGGATTTGCATGATGTCTTCTTCTGCTTTTGTTAGTTGTTTCATTTTGAGTATTGAGTATTGAGTATTGAGTATTGAGTATTGAGTATTCAAATATAACTAAATAGTTAGTTTAAACTAACTATTTAGTTATATGTTTTAAAAAAAACCTCACAGGGTTTTATCACTTGTGAGGTTTTAGATTATTTATGAATTAGCTTTTTATACCCAAACAGTTTTTTCTTCAATAGAAGTTTTACGTGTTCCTTCGGAAAGTTCGTCATCAAACTTCCCTAAATAGAAAAATCCTAAGCACCGCTCTCCTTCTTCCAATTGAATAAATTTATCCATATATTTTATAATACCTGGAGAGGCCCAATAAGCGCCGATAGACATTTCGTGTGCAGTAAGCCACATATTTTGAACTGCCATAGCTGTTGCTGCAACCTCCTCCCACTCTGGCAAACTTTCATTGGGATCGCGCTGCATACAGATTGCTATTACACAGCCCGCTTTTACGGGACTGTCCATAAATTTATTATAGGTAAATTCTGAAAAAGTATCGGTTGTCTGTTTGTAGATTTCGGCTACAAATTTACCTAGAGCAACTTGGGATGTGCCGTGAAAAACCTTAAAA
The DNA here is from genome assembly GCF_007997135.1 of Aequorivita lipolytica. Taxonomy (GTDB): domain Bacteria; phylum Bacteroidota; class Bacteroidia; order Flavobacteriales; family Flavobacteriaceae; genus Aequorivita; species Aequorivita lipolytica. The sequence continues at coordinate 46,004 of NZ_VORU01000005.1, forward strand.
CGCCAAGGTTCTGTGCGTTTATGGGTTGGAGCCCAATTAGCAGCTTCTAAAATGGTTGAAATCTCCTCCTTAGTGATTGGCTGATTGTTGTATTGTGCAGGAAAAACCGAACGACGGTTTTTAATAGTTTCTGAAATCATTTTTCTTATTAATTGGGTCGTGAAGATAATAAAAGCAAGATTAATTGTTTATTGCTAAAGCAAAAAAAGCCGTTACATTAGGAAAAGCTTCTCATCGGTCTATTTAAAGATAGTACGGGCGATTTTATACTAATTGTTTGGAAATTAAATGAAATCAATTAAAAAAAGGTATGTTTATCACACACCTCTTTTTAACCAAATCTCAATAAAAAATATTACGCAACCTTCGGTTTTGATTGTTGTAGGGCTAAGCTATAGATAACCAAGCCAAATCCAATTTTATTAATTGCATCCGCAATGTTATAAAATACATCCATACTCAGTCCGCCAAATATACCTTCGTACCATCCAGGAGTACCTGCCATATATCCAATCGGGTAGATTGCCCATCCAACCAGCACAAACCAGCACAGAATTTTATGAGCACGTTGTACTGAGCCACCTGCTGCTTTTGCCAACTTTGCCGCTCCTCCGAGCCAAATTTCATAAACAATTGCAAAATAAGCGATTCCTGATACCAATCCCCAAATCTGGGCGCTTTCAGGATAAACTGCTTCTCCTAAATATCCTGTAACAAGCATAATGACGGATAGAAATATTAGTTTCGCCATTAACGATTTTTTCGCGCCCGCTACTTTTAGTATTAAGTAGAATTCAACACACATTAATGGTACCGTAAGAATCCAATCTACATATCTAAAGAAAGTAGGCGATTCTAAGTTCGCTATCCAATAATCTCGCATGTACCAGTAATGTACTGCTGCAATAAAAGTGATTAACCCCGATACCAAAACGGATGTTTTCCATTTGCGTTCGAAATCATTCATTGAAAAAAAAAAGAAGGCAGAAGCTGCCATCATAGCCATAGTCCCGATAAAGAACGTAAAGCCTACATAATCATCTGTAGCCATTCTTGGCACTAAGGAAATAAAAGTTGTCAAATGTCCCATAATATTTTAAGTTTTTTGTTTAAACTAATTTACAAAACATTAAACAATAATATCTTCAAAATTTAAATTATTTTAGTAAAATATTTAGACAATAATTTTTGGGATATGAAATATGAAAGGGTAGCAATTGTGACAACTTTTTTCAGCTTATGGCTGTCTGTTTCTTTTATACATCCTTCCCAAGAATTCATTGCCCTTTTTCTTATATTTTCATTCGGAATTTTACACGGCAGTAATGATCTATCCCTAATCGCTAAAGTCAACACCGCTTCAAGACCGAAGCATTTGGCCATTTTTATTAGTTCCTATGTGGTAACGGTTCTTGTAGCGAGCCTCCTTTTTTACTTTATACCAGTTGTTGCTTTGGTTTTCTTTATTTTTTTCAGTGCCTTTCATTTTGGGGAACAACATTGGAGTGCGTCACTAAATAACACCTCTAGGCTGAATCGATTCTTATTTCTAAACTACGGCCTTGCCTTAGTGTTCATGCTCTTTTATTTAAATTCGGAAGCCACTCAAGCTGTCGTTTTTTCACTTACCAAACTAACGGTACCTAAACAATGGTTTTTATGGATCTTTATAGTGAGCAGTTCATTATGGGTGTTACAAGTCCTGCTTTTAGCATACCGAAAATGTATATTGTTACAACAGCTATTTTTCGAGATATTTATGTTTTTGATTTTTGCCATTGTCTTCAAAACGGCGACACTTATTTGGGCTTTTGGAATTTATTTTATTTTTTGGCACAGCATTCCTTCAATATTAGAACAGCAGTCCTTTCTATATGGTGAAGTATCTTTACGAACTTTTATCATCTATTTGAAGTCTTCTTTTTTCATATGGCTCGTTTCTATAATTTCGATAATACTTTTGTTTTTTTGGTTAGAAGACGATGCGATTTTCTTGCCTGTTCTATTTGCATTTCTAGGTGCCATTACGTTTGCCCATTCTTTCACTATCTCTCAAATGTTCCGTCTGAAAAAATAGAAGCCTCGTAAACTATCAAACTTGAAGCGCTAATCGTTTAAAACGAAAATAAGGAATATGTGAGTGAGAAAATTAGTAAGTAAAGGAGAGATAGTCTGTGTCTGGGTGTTAGGGAAGAATCGTATAATCAAAGTATGCAAAAACTGATTCGGGCGACACAAAGTGAATCATAAAGAGAATATCGCGGATTTCCAAATCATTTCCAAAAACAAAAAAAGCCCATCCTAATGGATAAGCTTCTCATCGGTCTATTTCTAAACCACATCCACCTACGTTAAAACTTCGGTGGACAACACAACATCTTAGTTTGCACTTCTGCTAAGGATTCGGCGCATATAAGCGGTCTGGTAGAAGATTGATTAATCACTTTCAATTGATCTACTTTTGACAACTCCGTATTAAGAGCATCAGTGATACCTGTCTTAAAATAATCATACTCTCCATCCCCTTTAAGTAAAAAAGGAGTTAAGCGAAGAAAAGCAAAAATAATAACGTAATTTTATTCATAATTTAATTGAAATTTTTAATTAAATAATTAAAATGCCACAAGAAAATATTTTATTTTTAAAATAACCACTACGTACAATATGATGTTATTGTTAATTAACATTTCCTAAGAAAAATCATAAAAAATAAAAAAGCCACCCGTTTGATGCGGATGGCTTCTTTCAATTATTATAAAAAATCACTTTACTTTTTAATCAATCTGTAGATTCCGGTTTGTCCTGCTGAAACTACTTTCATCAAGTAATCTCCGGTGGATAAATTAGAAACATTTAACTGCGTAGTGATTGACCCTATGTTTTGATCGATCACTTTTTGACCTAAGATATTGTAAATAACCACACTTTCTATGGTGCTATTTGCACGAAGATGCAACACTTCATTCATTGGGTTTGAATAAAAGGTAAACCCATCTATCGCATTGTCTGCTGTTCCTAATACATCTGTTACAAAAGTAAAAGGACCAGACCAAGTACTAGTTCCGGTTCCACCGCAATCAGCTTGTACGTAATAATCATAAGAAGTATTAGGCATTAAACCTTCTAATAAGTACGGTTTTGCTAACACCACTTGAGGGTTTCCTGTTCCTAAAGTAAACCCAGAAATGCCCCATTCAATGTTCCAAGTAGTTGCTGTTCCATTTTCCGTCCAATCTAACATAGCAGAGGTTAATTGAATATCAATTGCAGTTAAGTTGGAAGGGTTTGAACAAGGATCGCTTCCCCAAGAAATCAAAGCGTAACCACTATAACCCATGCCTGGACCACCCCCATTTCCGTTTCCACCACCACCTCCACCACCGTAGGGCATTCCATTGGCTGAAGGATCGGTTATGTTACAAGAGATATCTGTAAATCCAGCACCTTTACCTCCACTTCCGCCAGGAATTCCACCTCCAGCACCGCCACTTCCACCAGGTGTTTGACAAATTCCTGTCCAAGGGATGGTATCTCCACCATTAAATCCATTTCCTAGTGACCCAGCGGCACCACCTCCACCTCCACCGAAATAGGTATAATATCCGCCACCACCGGCACCACCTGTATAATTTAAAGCACCTCCAGAACCGACACCGCCAGCTCCGCCGCCACCAACTTCTGGATTAGCAACCGAAATTCCTGGTCCACCACCAGTTGCCTGATTAAATATTCCAACGGTTGTTGCTCCTCCAGCGGTATTAACTCCTCCAGCGTCACCAATTGTTACTGAAATTGTTTCTAAGGGGGTTACCGAAAAAGTTCCTATTGAATAACCACCTCCACCACCTCCGCCAGCGCCATTAATTCCACCACCACCGCCTCCACCAACAACCTCAATTGTAATGGATGTGACATCAGGAGGAACAGTAAAATCTCCAGAAGTAGTAAATGGTTGCGAACCTGATTGAGCGCAAATGAAGTTAGCTAATAGGACAATTGAAAGAAAAGAAAGTATTTTTTTCATGATTGGTTAGCGTTAGGTATTTGTTAAAAATTGATCTTTTCGTAAAGTTCTTAAAAAAAGAAAGAATCCGTTTAATGTTTTTTTGGAAGAATAATTGAAAGATACTACTATTTTCTTTAGGAGTTTCTTCTGTTTATTGTTTATAAATGTCTATTGCATAAAAAAAAGTTCTATTAAAATGTAGAAAAAAATAGCCTGATTAAGATTTTGTGGCTCAACACTATAGCCAAAACAGTGTCCATACATTATAAAAACATACTCAACTACTTTGATAACCGAAGTACAAACGCATCAGCAGAATGATTCAATGCAAAAATAAAAGCTTTTAGAGCACAATTCAGAGGTGTGAGGAACGTAGATTTTTTCCTATTTAGACTAACAACAATTTTTGCTTAATCCTAAAATACCACAACTTTTTGACTTGACCCTACCTCAGTGGGTGCCTAAAATAGGTCAAAAAAGCATCTATATTGTGTTAAAACAAAAAAAGCCCATCCTAATGGATAAGCTTCTCATCGGTCTATTTCTAAACCACATCCACCTACGTTAAAACTTCGGTGGACAACACAACATCTTGTTGCGGTCTGGACGAGACTCGAACTCGCGACCCCCTGCGTGACAGGCAGGTATTCTAACCAACTGAACTACCAGACCAAATTTTCAATCTACCTTTCGGCAGACCCCAACAACAGTTGGGCATAGTGAAAAATTGTTACCAATACATTTTAGGACAAGTCCCTTGCTGTATTAAGCGGTGGCAAATATACCACTCCATTTCATTTTCGCAAACTATTTTTTTAAAAAATAATAATTTTTATCCAAACTTCTGACGCTCCACTAGATATGTGGTCAAAATCTTATTGAAACTCTCGTTCACATCAGTTAAAACGTATTTAATTCTGTATTGAGCACATCGCAACTGCAGTTCGGTAAAGTAATTTTGAACCGCTTCCTCATATTGTTCCTTAATATTATCTGCATAAAGGTTTACGTGTTCACCTGTTTCAACATCCACAAAACGCTTCGGGCGGTTACTGAATTCGAAATTTACCTCTCTTTTTTTATCGAAAGTGTGGAAAAGAACAACCTCGTGTTTATTATATTTCAAATGCTGAAGCGCTTCAAATAACTTTTCCGCTTCAGTATCACTCTGGAACATATCGGTAAATAAAAAAACCAACGAGCGGCGTTTTAACTTTTCCGCAATTAAATGAAGGTGCTCATAAGTCTTGGTTTCTGTTTTTTCTTTTGAAGAAAGCAATGCCTCGTTCAACTTTTGAAGTAACATTTGGTGATGCCGTTCACTTCCTTTTTCCGAAGCATAAAACTCATATGCATCGCTGTAAATACTAAGACCTACGGCATCGCGCTGACGCTTCATTAAATTCATAATCGCTGCAGAGGCCAAGACCGAAAACCCAATTTTGTTCAGAGAATTTATATTGAATTCTTTCAGTTTCGGGTAATGCATCGAGCTGCTGTTATCCACAATTAGATGGCAACGCAAGTTCGTTTCTTCTTCGTAACGTTTTGTGTAAAGTTTATCCGTTTTAGCGAAAAGCTTCCAATCTATATGCTTTGTACTTTCACCCCTGTTGTAAATTTTGTGCTCCGCAAATTCCGCAGAAAATCCATGAAACGGACTTTTATGTAATCCAGAAATAAAGCCTTCCACCACTTGTTTGGCAAGTAGCTCGAGGTTTTTAAAACCTGTAATCTCATTGATTTCACTTTCAATATTCATTTTATGATGGTTACTGAGCGAAGCCGAGGTGTGTTTAATTCTTTCTCAATATTCAAACTCGAATTTTTCTACTGAATAGTTTTTTTCAAAATATACATATCGGCCAAATCACCTTCAATAGTGTTTCCTTTTACATCTAACATCCACAGCTGGTTCTCTCCAACTTTATACTGAAAGCCGCCAGTTTCCGTCCTCAAACGGATCATAGCGCCTGCATGGTTCCAAATAAATTCTCCCGTTTGTTTGAGTTCATTTTCACCCGTGGATCCGCCCAAATAGGTCTGTGAAAGTATAAAGGTTTGGTCTTCATTCAACTCCAAAACGGTTTTGATTCCCTTACAATCTGCACAAGGTGTAGTACCTTCGTAAACACCTGCCCAGTCCAAAGAATTTTCAGAGCTATGTATGTCTACAATAGCTGATTCCACATTTTCTGTATTTTCTTCGGAAATGGTTTCTTTCTTTTCATCGTTATTGCAACCAACTAATGTGACCGCTGCAACTGCAAATAATAATACTACTTTTTTCATAAATTTATTTCAGAATTTTATCTACAATCCCGTATTCCACAGATTCTTCAGCACTCATCCAATGGTCCCGGTTGAAGTCTTTCATTACTTTTTCAAACTTCTGGCCACAGTTTTCCGCTAAAATACGTGCGCTTATTTCTTTGGTTTTTAAAATTTCCTGTGCCGTAATTTCAATATCGCTCGCAACTCCACGGGCACCTCCGCTTGGTTGGTGAATCATAACACGTGCGTGCGGCTGAATAAAACGTTTTCCTTTTTCGCCCGCGGAAAGTAAAATACTTCCCATTGACGCTGCCAAACCTGTGCAAATTGTAGAAACCGGACTTTTTATTTCACGAATGGTATCATAAATTGAAAATCCCGAGGTAACGTAACCACCCGGACTGTTTATGTAGAATTTTATTTCGTCGTGGCTCAGCGCATCGAGGTACATCAAGCGATCCACAACGTGGCGCGCGCTTTTGTCATCTACCATTCCCCAAATGAAAACCTTTCTTTCTTCGAGTAATTTACCGTCAATTTTATCCTGTACTTTATTTGTTTTTTCCATAAGTCGTGTCCCTGCCGCGGCGGGAAATATCTTTTAATTTAAGTTCTAAAATTTATTTTAAAAACCGCTCCCCCTTTAGGCGTGGGACAAACGGTTTTTACTATTTCACTAAAATAACAAAAGGCCCGGCAATGCGCCAAGCCTTTTTATAATTTATTTTCTAATTTAATCTTACAAAAGTGCATCAATTGCCTCAGCGTAAACATTTTTAGGGGCAACGCCTACTTGGCGACCTACTACTTCACCATTTTGAAAAACCAAAACGGTTGGAATGTTTCTAACACCATATTTTGCGGCAAACTCTTGGTTTGCATCTACATCTACTTTTCCTACCACCGCTTTGCCTTCGTATTCTTTGCTTATTTCTTCTATGATTGGCCCTACCATTCGGCAAGGTCCGCACCAGGCTGCCCAAAAGTCAACCAATACCGGTTTGTCACTTTTTAAAACCGTTTCTTCAAATGTTGCGTCTGTTATTTCTAATGCCATAATCTTTGTTTTTAATGAGTTTTCAAAAATAGTTATTTTTTATGCGAAATCTTATACTCTTAATATATGTTTAGGAAATGTGGGTATTGTTTCTTTCTATTGTTAATTTAATTTATAACTCAACTGCTCCCGCTCAAGTTCGTCCAGCAATTCCTTCGAAATATTTACCTTATGTTTCCGACTGGGCATAGTAAGATGAATTTTTTCCTCCTTTTCATAAACCACAAAAAATAACTGTTTTTCGCCTTTGTGTGTTTTTACTAATTCTTTGAGCGAGTCAATTTGTCCATCTTTCAATTCGCTCAAAGGAATTGTCAATGTCAATTTTTTCCCGTGAATTTCCATCACATCGTGCAACAATTGAATGCTGTTATACTGAAGTCGTGGCTCGCCTTTTTTGCCAGTATCACGGTTTATCCAACCTTCTTTCACAAAAACACGGCCGTAAATAAAACTGTTTGGAACCAAGAAATGGCGCCATTTTAAATACTCTTCACCAAAAATTTTAAAATCGTAACTGTCTTCATAATCTTCAACTGTGAAAATTGCCCAACCCTTTCCAGCTTTAGATTCCCGGTGCTGCACATCACTAACAACACCTCCAAAACACATTTCCTTATTGAGGAATTTTTCAAGATTATTGAAATCTGAAACCTTACAATTGGTAAAACTGTCCATCTCTATTCTGAAATCGTCCAGCGGATGTCCTGAAATATATACGCCTACCACTTCCTTTTCCTGCTTTAACTTTTTCATCGTACCCCACTCCTCACAAGGTGGCACTTCGGGTTCGGGAATCTGTACTTCGCTGGCATCACCAAAAAGGCTTACCTGTGAAGAATTTTGTGTTTCCTGATATTTTGCCGCATAGCGAAGCACCTTTTCAATAAACATTACCCCATCGCCATCATCATGCAGATATTGCGCTCGGTGTGTATCGAAACTATCAAAACCACCAGCCAAGGCGAGGTTTTCAAAAGCTTTTTTATTTGCTGAACGCAGATCGATTCGCTTAGACAAATCAAAAACCGATTTGTACTTTCCGTCTTTTCTGTGCTCAACAATTGTTGCAACGGCACTGCTGCCAACTCCTTTTACGGCGCCCATCCCAAAGCGGATGGCGCCTTGATCGTTCACTGTGAATTTATGAAAAGATTCGTTAACATCTGGCCCCAAAACCGTCATTCCCATTCGCTTGCATTCGTCCATAAAAAAGGTAACTTGTTTTATGTCGCTCATGTTGTTTGAAAGCACCGCAGCCATATATTCCGCGGGATAATGCGCTTTTAGATAGGCAGTTTGGTAGGCAATCCAAGCGTAACAAGTGGAGTGTGATTTGTTGAAAGCATAACTTGCAAAAGCTTCCCAATCCTTCCAAATTTTTTCAAGTTTTTCCGCATCGTGGCCTTTTTCGGAAGCTTGGGCTACAAATTGCGGCTTCATTTTATCGAGCACTGCTTTTTGCTTTTTACCCATCGCCTTTCGTAAAACGTCAGCTTCACCTTTCGTAAAACCTGCAAGTTTTTGAGACAACAACATTACCTGCTCTTGATAGACCGTAATTCCGTAGGTTTCCTTTAAATATTCCTCCATTGCTGGAAGGTCATATTCTATTTCTTCTTCACCATGTTTTCTTTTCACGAAACTCGGAATGTATTCCATCGGACCCGGACGGTACAGTGCGTTCATCGCAATTAAATCTGCAAAAACCGTTGGCTTCAATTCCTTCATATATTTCTGCATTCCGGCAGATTCATATTGAAAAATTCCAACCGTTTCTCCTCTTTGGAAAAGCTCGTATGTTTTTATGTCATCTAGCGGAAATTCATCCGGATCGAGGTCTATATTGTGTTTGTGCTTTACGAGTTTTACGGTATCTTTTATAAGCGTCAAAGTTTTCAAACCGAGGAAATCCATTTTCAGCAAACCCGCACTTTCAACCACGGAGTTGTCGAACTGCGTAACGTACAAATCGGAATCTTTTGCAGTGGCAACGGGCACGAAATCTGTAATATCACTGGGCGTGATAATTACTCCGCAAGCGTGAATTCCAACATTTCTAACAGAACCTTCAAGGATTTTTGCTTGGTTTATGGTTTGCGCTTCAAGATCACTTCCTTTGGAAAGGTTTAAAAGCTCGTTCACTTTTGGAAGCTCATCGCTTCGGAAACGGCTTCGCAATTCCGCATCGCTCAAACCGAAAATTTTGTTCAGCTTGGTCATATTCGGAATCAATTTCGAAATTCTATCGGCTTCATTCAATGGCAAATCCAAAACTCTTGCCGTATCGCGAATGGAAGATTTTGCCGCCATCGTTCCGTAAGTGATAATCTGAGCTACTTGATTGCTTCCGTATTTATTAATTACGTAATCCATTACCTTACTTCGCCCTTCGTCATCAAAATCGATGTCGATATCGGGCATACTCACACGGTCCGGATTTAGGAAACGCTCAAAAAGCAGATCGTACTTAATGGGGCAGATATTTGTAATTCCCAAGCAATAAGCCACCGCACTTCCCGCCGCGGAGCCACGTCCCGGACCAACGGAAACGTCCATTTTACGAGCTTCAGCAATGAAATCCTGCACAATCAAAAAGTAACCGGGATAGCCTGTGTTTGCTATTACACTCAACTCAAAGTCTAATCGTTGTTTTATTTCCTTAACACGCTGTGATGCTTCCTCGAGAAGCTCAAAACTCGTGAGGGCTTCATAAGAAACCTCAATCAATTCTGGGTAACGCCTTTTGGCACCTTCGTAGGTTAAATAGCGCAAAAATGCGTTCTCCCCACGTTTGCCGCCATCAATATCTTCGGAATTCAAAAAATTCTGTGGAATACCAAAATTGGGAAGCAAAACATCGCGATGCAAAGAGTAAGGCTGAATTTTTGAAACCACTTCCTCAATATTCAAAATCGCCTCGGGAAGATCTTTGAAAAGCAACTTCATCTCGTCCTGCCCCTTGAAATAATATTCTTGGTTTGGCAAACCGTAACGATAGCCGCGACCTCTGCCAATTGGAGTTGCCTGTTTTTCGCCATCCTTTACGCAAAGCAAAATATCGTGGGCGTTGGCGTCTTCTTTCTTAATATAATAAGTGTTGTTGCAGGCGACGAGCTTTACCTTATTGCGCTTCGCCATTTCGATTAAAACATCGTTTACGCGTTTTTCATCTTCCTGATCGTGGCGCATAACCTCCACATAAAGGTCTCCGCCAAACATTTCTTTCCACCAAAGCAGTGCTTCCTCAGCCTGATTTTCGCCGATATTCAAAATTTTTCCGGGCACTTCGCCGTAAAGACTTCCCGTTAAAACAATGATGTCTTCCTTGTATTTTTCAACTATATTTTTATCAATTCGTGGCACGTAATAAAACCCTTCGGTGTAAGCGATGGATGCCATTTTTGCCAAATTGTGATATCCGTTTTTGTTTTTGGCGAGCAATACGATTTGATAACCGTTGTCTTTGTGAGTTTTGTTGAGATGGTCTTCGCAAACAAAAAATTCGCAACCAACGATGGCTTTTAATGGCTTTGCCGAAATTTCTTCTTCTTCATTTTTGGGTAGATCTGCGAGGGATTTGTTGTAATTACTGACCGCCTGCACAAAATGGAACGCGCCCATCATATTGCCCGTATCGGTTATCGACACTGCCGTCATATTATTTTCAACCGCAGCATTTACCAAATCCAAAGTGCTGGAAGTGGATTGTAAAATCGAAAATTGCGAATGGTTGTGAAGGTGAACAAACGGAGCATCTTCAAGCGTGGCGATGTTTTCCTTTATTTCTTCGGAAGAAATTTCTTCGTTTTCCGAAGCGGCCTGCATTTGCTTTCGGATTTTGTCCGAAGCCTTTTTCAGATTTATATGCTCAAGCTCAATTAACTGAATTGTTTGCGGATTTTCTTCGGAAAAGTTTTCGAAGTAATCCGGCTGAACGTCCAATTCTTTCTTAGTAAAAATCTGACGACGCACCAATTCGAAAAAACAACGCGTGGTTGCTTCAACATCTGCCGTTGCGTTGTGCGCTTCGGCGAAAGGTTCGCTGAAAAGAAATTCGTGAAGCTCTGTTAATGTGGGAAGTTTAAATTTTCCGCCGCGACCGCCTGGAATTTGGCAAAGTTGAGCCGTGGTTTCGGTACACGTATCTAAAACCGGAAGATTGGGCAACGGGTTTTCAAATCCCAAACGGAAAAATTCCGCGCCCATAATGTTTACATCGAAGCCTACATTTTGACCAACGATGAATTTGGTCTTTTCCAACGACGCGATAAATCGCGTCGCTACATCAGCCAATTGGAGACCTTCATTCTTTGCCAATTCGGTAGAAATTCCGTGAATTTTTTCAGCATCAAAAGGAATGTTGAAACCATCGGGCTGCACCAGATAATCCTGATGCTCAATCAAATTACCCAATGCATCGTGCAATTGCCACGCAATCTGAATACAGCGCGGCCAATTGTCGCTATCGCTTACGGGAGCGTTGTAGCGTTTGGGAAGACCTGTGGTTTCTGTATCGAAGATTAAAAACATGTGATTAACGATTTAAGACTGATGATTGCCAATTTAAGGTTTAGAATGTGTCACCCAGAGCGCTCCCGATTGTTATCGGGACGAAGGATTGAAACGAGGAAGTAAAAATAGAAAAACCTCCCGCTTTTGGGAAGTAAAATTATCAGGAGTTGTTCACAATAAAAAACCGTCTTTGGAAAATTCCAAAGACGGTTTCATTCTTCTTTTTCAAAATATTAAGCGACTGTTGCCTCAAAATTTTTGGCACTTTGCCACGCAGTTTTTATTGTGTCACGTTGACTAGTCAGAATTTGCTGAGTTGTGGGCGGCAATGTAGTGTCTTTAATCACTTCATTATACTCTTCAACGGCAGCTTTTTCACCTTTTTGAACTTCTTCTAAAATGGTTTCTTCATTATTTGAAGAAAACGCAGTTTCAATGTCTATCCAAGTTCTATGCATCGCACCAGTTGTGCTTCCACCCTTTTCAGGAGTTTCGCCATAGTTTTTAATTTCGGTTTTTAGTTCGTGACCAAAATCATATCGTTTTTGAGCTTGATCGTTAAAGAATTGCTTCAATTTTGTATTATCCACTTTTTCAGCTGCTTTTTTATAACCCTTCTCGGCGTCATAATTTTTCTCTAACAGTTCGTTTAATTTATTACTCATTTTTTCAGTATACTTCATCATCTTTCATTTTAAATTACACAGTTGTTTTTTCGTCATCATTCCTTTCAAGTCAACTGTTCAACTTCATTCGGATATAACCTAATATAGCCTGAATAAAGGGCTTTCAACGAATTATTAACCTAAGCTTACCACAAATTAACAAGGTTTAACCTTTGAAGCACAATTAATCTGAAAATGTTAATTTAATAAGCAACATCAAACTGCCCTTCGGTTATTTCAGTTCTGTTAGTGATAAAAGAAAAAGTGCCTTTGATGGTTTTCTCGGCAATATTATGCTCGAGGATAGTTACCAGCCCATTGGTAGTATCTTCTGGTCCATTAAGACCTTGATATTTGGCAGCAAAACCTCCTCTTGGTAGTGTATATTCTCCGGGTTCAACATTTGCCGTAACGGAAATTACGATTGTGGCATTGGCAGTACTTCCAGAAGTTATAATTGTATTACCCGTATTACGAGATGAAACTATTACCGGTATAAAAGGATTATCGTCTACCCTTGCACTAAAAAGCCCCGCATTGGTAGGGTCGCCAATATCCCCACTACTATATGAAATATTATAGAAGATACCCTTGGACACATAAATAGTATCTATACCCGGAAGGAAGGCGTTAAAGTTGAAGACACCTGAAAGCGTCTTGTTGGTCTCGTTAATTTCTGAAATGCTTACAACCCCCTCCCCATTCGGTTTTGTAGTATAAATATTTCCACCTATATCTTCATAGACCGCGTAATTTCGGGTTCCTTCACTAATGGCAAAATTCCCTTCGCCCAAACGTGAAAGCTGCAATGTCATTGATTCTTCGTCATTAAAACCTTGTATGGTAAGCGTACCATCGTCATTCAATGCCGCGCGGGCATCTGCTGAAATATATAATCTATCGTCCACTTTCGCCTGCAAGGCAACTTCATTGGTTTGTGTATCTTCGCAAGAAATAAGCGACATTGTGGCTAAAAGAACAAATAGAAACTTTTTCATTGGTTATGGGGTGTTTAGGGATTTTCACAAATGTAAAATAAATACTTTAATTGGTTGAATTTCAAAAAGAAAATATACTATCTTTGCCGTCCTTAATTATAACCGGGGTCGAGAACCCCAAAAATTAATTTAAACATGCCTGTAAAAATCAGACTACAAAGACGCGGAAAAAAAGGGAAGCCTTATTTCTGGATTATCGCGGCCGATGGCCGTAGCAAAAGAGATGGTAAATACCTTGAAAAAATAGGCTTTTACAATCCAACAACAAACCCTGCACAGATTGACCTTGATGTGGACAGCGCTGTAAAGTGGCTTCAAAATGGAGCACAACCTACAGATACTGCCCGTGCCATTCTTTCCTACAAAGGAGCTTTAATGAAAAATCACCTTGCTGGTGGTGTTCGTAAAGGCGCTTTGACCGAAGAACAAGCTGAAGCAAAATTCAACGAATGGTTGGAGTCTAAAAAAGGCTCAATCGATCACAAAAAAGCAACACTTTCTGAATCTAAAGAAAAAGAAAGAGCTGAAGCACTTGCTGCTGAAAAAGCTGTAAACGAAAAGCGTACCGCTGAGGCTGCTGCCGCTGCTGCGCCAGCAGAAGAAGAAGTTGCAGAAGAAACTGCTGAAGCACCAGCAACTGAAGGCGAAAATGCTGAAACTGCTACTGAAGACAAGCCAGCTGCCAAAACTGCGATAGAAGAGGCTGCTGATGAAGCTAAAGAAGACAAATCTAAAGAAGCTTAAATTTCAAAGCGATGCAAAAGGAGAATTGCTTCTACTTGGGCAAAATCGTTAGGAAATATAGCTTTAAGGGCGAACTGCTAGTAAAACTAGATACAGACGAACCCGAACTTTTTACCAAAATGGAATCGATTTTTGTGGAACGACGCAAAAACCTGATTCCATTTTTTATTGAAGAAAGCTCACTCCACAAAAGCGAACTGCTGCGTGTACGTTTTGAAGATGTAAAAAACGAGGAGGAGGCCGATGCTCTTATTGGCGCACATCTTTACCTGCCTTTGGAATTCCTTCCAAAACTTGCAGGTAATAAATTTTATTATCACGAAATCGTCGGTTTTTCTGCTGAAGACGAATCATTCGGAAAAATTGGTGAAATTACTGGTGTCAACGACACTACTTCACAAGCTTTATTTGAAATAAATTGCAACGGAAAACAAATTTTGATACCGATGATTGACCATTTTATTAAAAAAGTGGATCGTGAAAACAAAACCATACTTCTCGATGTGCCGGAAGGGTTGATTGAAATGTATCTTTGAAAAGGTTTCAAGTTCCAAGTTTCAAGTTGCTGAGCGTTAATTACAGAGCAAAGTCGAAGTTAGCCGAAGCACCAAAATCGTAAATCGGCAATCGTAAATCTAAAATCATTTGAAGCCTTTTAAATTTAAACAATTCACTGTTGAACAAGATCGCTGCGCTATGAAAATTGGCACAGACGGCGTTTTGCTCGGCGCTTGGATTTCGATAAAAAACAGTCCATTTTCTATTTTGGATATTGGCGCTGGCACAGGAATTATTGCACTTCAACTTGCCCAGCGTTCCAATGCTGAAATGATAGACGCCATTGAAATTGATGAAAACGCTTACGAACAGTGTGTTGATAATTTCGAGAATTCTCCGTGGGGCGACAGACTGTTTTGCTATCATGCTTCACTTGAGGAATTTGTGGAAGAGATTGAAGAGAAATACGACATCATCATTTCAAACCCCCCATTTTATTCCGAAGATTATAAAACTTCCAACGAATCTCGTGATGTTGCACGCTTCAGCGATGCGCTTCCATTTGATGAGTTGATTGAAAGCGCTTCGCAATTACTTTCCGACGAAGGGATTTTCGCAGTTATCATTCCGCGGAAAGAAGAAGAAAATTTCATAAAGATGGCTTCGGAAGTAAATCTGTTTCCAAACAGAATTTGCCGGGTTCGTGGCAATGAAAATTCTGAGGAAAAAAGAAGTATGTTGGAGTTTTCTTTTGAAAAAATTTCAATTAAAATTGAAAATCTTACCATTGAAACTTCACGACACGATTATACCGAAGAATACAAGAATCTGGTGCAGGATTTTTATCTTAAAATGTAGGTGTTTAAGGTTGTGATTTCTACATTTGTATTCCTTTAAATTATTTATAGATGAAACCAGATTTATTCGAAGCTCCCGATTATTATAATCTTGACGAATTACTTTCCGATGAACACAAATTGGTACGCCAAGCTGCCCGCGATTGGGTAAAACGCGACGTATCGCCCATTATAGAAGAATATGCCCAAAAGGCAGAATTTCCAGAACAGATTATTAAAGGTCTTGCTGAGATTGGTGCGTTTGGCCCCTACATTCCCGAGGAATACGGTGGTGCAGGGCTTGACCAAATTTCCTACGGATTGATTATGCAGGAAATTGAGCGTGGCGATAGCGGGGTTCGCAGTACTGCTTCAGTTCAATCTTCTTTGGTGATGTATCCAATTTACAAATACGGAAACGAAGAACAACGCAAAAAATACCTACCAAAACTCGCTTCTGGCGAATGGATGGGCTGTTTCGGTTTGACCGAGCCAGACCACGGCAGTAATCCCGCCGGAATGACCACCAGCTTTAAAGACAAGGGCGACCACTATCTTTTAAATGGTGCTAAAATGTGGATCAGCAACGCTCCTTTCGCACAAGTTGCCGTAGTTTGGGCGAAAAACGAAGAAGGTAGAATTCACGGTTTAATTGTAGAGCGTGGCATGGAAGGCTTCTCAACTCCTGAAACTCACAATAAATGGTCGCTTCGTGCTTCGGCAACTGGCGAACTTATTTTTGACAACGTGAAAGTTCCGAAGGAAAACTTACTTCCGAATAAATCAGGCTTGGGCGCGCCACTTGGCTGCCTTGATTCTGCACGTTACGGAATTGCTTGGGGCGCAATTGGCGCTGCGATGGATTGTTATGATACAGCGCTTCGTTATTCAAAAGAAAGAATGCAGTTTGGAAAGCCTATTGGTCAATTCCAACTTCAGCAGAAAAAACTTGCCGAAATGATTACCGAAATCACCAAAGCACAATTACTAGCTTGGCGCGTGGGTGTAATGCGAAATGCAGGAACCGCAACAAGCGCACAAATCTCTATGGCGAAACGAAATAATGTAGATATGGCGATAAATATTGCCCGAGAAGCAAGACAAATACTCGGCGGAATGGGCATCACTGGTGAATACAGCATTATGCGCCACAGTATGAACCTTGAAAGCGTAATCACGTATGAAGGCACTCACGATATCCATTTGTTAATTACCGGATTAGATATTACTGGGCTGAACGCGTTTCAATAAAACAAAACACATCCCATAGAAAAGCCACGAATTCATGAATATTTTATACTATATTCGTGAATTCGTGGCTTTTAATTTTTGACAATGTCTTCTTTCAAAAGAATTTCCAGAGCTTACCAATCTGCACGCCGGATTTCTTTTAACGATACTTCTAAATTTATAATTTTCAGTGATTGCCATCGCGGCGACAACAGTTTTGCAGACGATTTTGCCAATAATCGAAACATATACTTTCACGCCCTTCAGGATTACTACAAGAACGGTTTTACGTATTGTGAATTAGGAGATGGCGATGAGCTTTGGGAAAATATTTTTTTTAAAGATGTTTTTGAAGCGCATCATAATGTGTATGAACTGATGAAACTTTTTTATGCGGAAAACCGGCTTTATAGATTGGTCGGGAATCACGATATGGCGTATATGAACCAAAAATTTGTAGAGAAAACACTCTCTACCTATTTTGATAAAATAACAGGAAAGGACGCACCTCTTTTCCCAGGAATTGAATTTACAGAAGGTTTGATTTTGGAGCACGAAGAAACCAAACAGGAAATTTTTATGATGCACGGCCACCAAGCAGATTGGATGAATTATGTTGGTTGGAAATTTAATAGATTTATGGTGCGTGCACTGTGGCGACAATTACAAATTTTTGGCATTGGCGACCCAACAAGCCCTGCGAAAAACTACAAAGAACTTATAAAAGTTGAAAGAAGAACAAAACGCTGGATTGTTGAAAACAAAAACGTTTTTACTATTATAGGTCACACGCATAGACCACGTTTTCCAGAGCCCGGCGACATAGCTTTTTTTAATGATGGAAGTTGCGTTCACCCTAGAAGTATTACAGGAATAGAAATTAAAAATGGTGAGATTTCATTAATAAAATGGCAGATTGACACCACTGAAGACGGAACGTTGAAAGTTGTAAAAATGCTTTTGGAAGGACCTCAAAAATTGATCGATTACAAAACCAAATAAAAATATATTCCGTAAGAAATGAAAATTATAAAAATCACACTCCTTTTCGTCTCTCTTTCTCTATTATCATGCGGAGTTTCCAGAAAAAACAATTCTTCGGAAGCCACTTATAAATATCTGGCGCTTGGCGATAGTTACACAATAGGCGAAAGCGTTTGTAGCGACTGCAATTATCCGAAACAATTGACGGATAGTTTAAACAATACTTCAAAAGAAAAAACTTCGGTAAAAATTATTGCAAAAACTGGTTGGACAACAACAGATCTGATTTCGGCAATTGCTGCTGAAAACCCTTCAAAAGATTATGATTTGGTTACGTTGCTTATTGGCGTTAACAACCAATACCAAGGAAAGCCTTTTTCGCTTTACGAAGAAGAATTCCCAAAACTACTGGATATGGCGATTGATTTTGCCAAAGGAAAAAAGGAAAATGTAATTGTACTTTCCATTCCGGACTATGCTTTTACGCGTTTCGGACAAAAATCTGGCAAAGCAGAGAAAATAACTTCAGATTTAATAAGATACAATGCTTTCGCTGAAAGGATTTCAAAAGAAAAAGGGGTTCATTTTGAAAACATCACGCCAATTACACAAGAAGGTTTGGAAAACCTGAAACTCGTTGCTTCAGATGGATTGCACCCTTCAGAAGTTGCTTATAAAAAATTTGTTGAGCTGATGTTTGACAGTGTTTTAAAAATACTCCGCTAAACTTCGGGAGCTAATTCTATTTCTAAACCGTCCAGTTCTTCCTTTATAAAAATCTGACAGCCAAGACGGCTGTTTTCTTTCACATTAAAAGCTTCGGCAAGCATTAAATCTTCATCGTAGCTCATTTCAGGAAGCTCGTGATTGCTTAAAACATAACACTGGCAAGAGGCGCACATGGCCATTCCGCCGCAGATACCGATAGTACCTTCGGGAGCCAATTCGTATGATCGAACTATTTCCATAAGGTTCATATTCATATCTGTTGGAGCATCAACTTCGTGTTTAACTCCTTGGCGATCAATAATCGTTACTTTTATATCAGTCATTTGTTAATTGATTGACCTAATAACAGCCTTTGGGGCTTCTTTTTTACTTCCATCAAAACCTTCTACACCACCAACGGTAGTATATTTCATTACATAGCGTTTATCGGGGAAAATACGCTGGTAGGCACTTTGGCACATTAATGTTGCCTCGTGAAAACCACAAAGTATCAGCTTCAGTTTTCCGGGATATGTGTTTACGTCGCCAATGGCATAGATACCAGGAATGTTAGTCTGATAGTCTAAAGTATTATCAACTTTTATTGCATTTTTTTCAATTTCAAGTCCCCAATCTGCAATTGGACCAAGCTTTGGCGACAATCCGAACAGCGGAATAAAATGGTCGCATTCACGGTTGAAAACCTCAGCACCTTGTTTTATTACTACTTCTTCTAAACCATTATTACCAACCAAACCAATTACTTCGGCAGGAGTTATCAATTCAATTTTTCCAAGGTTTTTTAGTTCCTGAACTTTATCAACACTGTCCAAGGCACCGCGAAATTCGTTTCTGCGGTGGATAAGCGTAACACTCTTTGCTACATCTGTCAAGAAAATACTCCAATCTAGGGCAGAATCACCACCTCCAGAAATAACCACATTTTTGTCGCGGTATAATTCAGGGTCGCGAATAATGTATTCAACACCTTTGTCTTCAAAGTCAGAAAGGTTTGTAATTGGCGGTTTGCGTGGTTCAAAACTTCCCAATCCGCCGGCTATAGCAACAATTGGCGCATGGTGTTTCGTGCCTTTCTCTGTGGTGACTATAAAAGAGCCGTCATCTAATTTTTCAATAGTATCAGCACGTTCGCCCAAGGTGAAGCCAGGCTGAAAGGGTTCAATCTGCTTCATTAAATTATTCACTAAATCACCAGCAAGTACTTCCGGAAAACCTGGAATATCATAAATAGGTTTTTTAGGATATATTTCGGTACACTGCCCTCCAGCTTGCGGAAGGGCATCTATTAAGTGACATTTCAGTTTTAGCAATCCTGCCTCAAAAACAGCAAAAAGACCTGTGGGCCCTGCACCGATTATGAGAATATCTGTTTTTATCATGAAAGACTATTTCTTAATTACGTTCAAAAATAGTTTTGAAATTGAGTTAAAAAAATGACGGTTGTCATTACTATGAAATGCTTACAACTTTTTCAATCTGAGGGGCATGTTTTTTTATAGTCATTTCTACACCGCTCTTGAGTGTCATTTGGTTTACGGAACAGCCCACGCAAGCACCTTGCAGCTGAACATTCACCACTTTTCCATCTTCAATGGACAGAAGCGCAATGTCGCCGCCGTCATTCTGCAAAAATGGACGTATCTCGTCTAATGCTTCCTCTATTTTTGTTGTAAGTTCTTGGGTTGTCATATTATTTTTTTACGGCGCTGCAACCTGCCATTGTTGTAATTTTTATAGCTTCCGTAGGCGGAAGGTTTTCGTTTCTACGAACGGTTTCTTCTACCACGTTTCTTGTAATTGCTTCAAATGCTTCTTCAATTTGCGTTGCCGTTTGAAGAGCTGCTGGTCTTCCCGCATCACCCGCTTCACGAATGCTTTGAACTAAAGGAATTTCGCCCAAAAATGGAACATCTAAATCTTCAGCCAAATGTTTTGCACCCTCTTTCCCAAAGATATAATATTTATTTTCAGGAAGTTCAGCTGGCGTAAAATAGGCCATATTCTCAATAATTCCCAAAACGGGAACGTCGATATTTTCTTGACGGAACATTGCCACTCCTTTTCTGGCATCGGCCAAGGCCACATTTTGCGGGGTGCTAACAACAACCGCTCCTGTGATTGGCAAGGATTGCATAATACTTAAATGTATATCTCCCGTTCCCGGAGGAAGATCGATTAACATAAAATCCAACTCTCCCCAAGCGGCATCAAAAATTAATTGATTTAAAGCTTTTGCAGCCATCGGTCCACGCCAAATTACAGCCTGGTCTGCTTGTGTGAAAAAACCTATAGAAAGAATTTTTATTCCGTAATTTTCAACGGGCTTCATTTTGCTTTTACCATCAATGTTCACGGAAAGTGGCTTCTCCATTGCAACGTCAAACATTATGGGGATTGATGGACCATAAATATCCGCATCCAAAATCCCTACTTTGAAACCCATTTTAGAAAGTGTAACCGCCAAATTTGCCGTTACGGTAGATTTTCCAACGCCGCCTTTACCGGAAGCTACGGCAACAATATTCTGAATCCCAGGAATTGCTTTTCCTTTTATAAGATTCGGGTTTTGAGGTTTTGCGGGTGCTTCAACTTTAATGTTCACTTGCACTTTAGCATTTGCATCCACTTTCTCGTGAATGGTTTTTATTACATCTGCTTCCGCGCGTTTTTTTATGTGAAGTGCTGGTGTGGAAAGTTTCAAATCCACGATAATTTCGTCTGCAAAGGTCATAACATTCTGAACGGCTCCGCTCTCCACCATATTTTTTCCTTCACCTGAAACTGTAATAGTCTCGAGGGCTTTCAGGATATCTTGTTTTGAAATGCTCATTTTTTTATTCTTAATATTTAGACTGATTCTAAAGTACAAATATAGTGGGAAAACTTCGGAAAATGAAGCTGTAAGATTGAAATGATTTATAGTGTGATAACTGGAATATTAGATGACTGGATTGTAAGAAATTCGTCACCTAGCTATTTCCAAAAATTTGTTAATTTTTGAATAATTGGGAAATAAATTAAACAATCACTTATATCATAATAGCACATTTTCAAAGCTCATTCTTAGGATCCCAAAAATGCTTTTCAAAATTTTGGATTTTGTTGTCAACCACTAAAATTCCTTCGCTTTCCAAAAGCTGTTGCATTAAGTTTGTACCCTGAAAATGATGCTTACCAGTAAGCAGTCCATTTCTGTTAACAACCCGATGTGCGGGAACGTCTTTATTATTACTTCCATTCATTGCCCAGCCCACCATTCTGGCACTTCCGGCTGCACCCAAATGCTTAGCTATTGCTCCGTAAGATGTAACCCTTCCGTGAGGAATAAGTTTTGCTACCCGATAGACTTTTTCAAAAAAACCTTCATTGGACATATTATATCTCCCTTAAAATTTTGAAAAGCGTAATTACCGATATAATAGCAGTTACAATTCCAATTACGTAATTCATATTCAGTTTTAGCTTGCGTGACTGCTCTTTCGGTCTAAAAAACTGAACATATAATGCTAGGCTCGCGAATGTGCCAAGGCCCGATGCTAATACAGCAATCCAAAGTTCTGGCTGCGAAAAAGAAAAAGCTCCAAAGGCCGAAAAAGTAATACCGAGATACATCCAGTAAGGTATTGGAAGCAGGTTGAGCATCGCAATAAAAACACCTAAAAAGAATCTATTTTTTTTTGAATGCTCTCCACGATCGCGCAATTCCCTGCGTGTATCCTTTGCAATAAAGATGAAGTAAATGGTAAGGCTAATAAATATTCCCAGAGCCACCTTTTGAAGCATGCTCACAATTTCCGGATGCTTGCCTATATATCGCGCAAAAATCAGGGCAATATATGTTTGCAGCATGACAGTAATACAAACACCAATTGAAAAAAGAAAGCCTTTTTTTCGGCCCTCCTTCATACTTATTTTGGCTGCATACATGTTTATTAAACCAGGCGGCAACACCCCAATAAATGACCCAAGTAAACCTATAAGTAAGTTGTAAAAAATCGCCATTTAGGGCCTTTATTTCTGTGAATATACTGAATTTTTAACTAACGGAATTTAAACCGAATGTAGGTTATTTTTTTACCCACTTCTAGATATTGTTGTTCATAAAAAGTTTGAATATTAGTCACAGCTTCCGGCGCACCTTGGCTACCATAAACATCGTGATGGGCATATTCAATTTCTTCATCCAAGCCGTGCAGAAGTCCGAGTGTATAGCCGTGCATAAATTCGCTATCGGTTTTTAGGTGAACAACGCCACCCGGTTTTAGTATTTTTTTATACTTCCGGAGAAAATCTCCGTTGGTTAAACGATGCTTTGTACGCTTGTATTTTATCTGTGGATCTGGGAAGGTGATCCAAATTTCATCCACTTCGTTTTCACTAAAAATATGATCCACAAGTTCAATCTGGGTACGTAAAAAGCCAACATTACCCAGATTTTCCGCCAAAGCAATTTTTGCACCGCGCCAAAAACGGGCACCTTTAATGTCTATCCCAAGAAAATTTACATCGGGATATCCTTTTGCAAGATTTACAGAGTATTCTCCTTTTCCGCAGCCCAGTTCCAAAACCAAAGGGTTTTCATTTTTAAAGAATTTTTTTCGCCAGTTTCCTTTAAGTTTCAGCGCATCGCTTAAAACTTCTTCCCTTGATGGTTGAACTACATTTTCAAAAGTTTCATTTTCTTTAAAGCGTCTTAGCTTATTTTTGCTTCCCACGGTATAGTTCGATGTTTAAAATTCAATATTCAAAGTTGCAAACAATAAAATGTTTTAAACTTCCCATTTCGTATTACGAACGACAAAATTAAGGAAATATACTCCCGCTGCAATTATTGCTACCTTTGTTTTTATGCCGAAAAACAAAACAATTCTAGTAGCACCTTTAAATTGGGGTTTAGGCCATGCCACACGCTGCATCCCAATTATTCGCGCATTACTGGAACATAATTTTAATGTTATGCTCGCTTCAGACGGAGCGGCACTGCTGTTGCTTCAGAAAGAATTTCCCGAGTTGGAATCCATTGAACTGCCTTCATATAATATAACCTACCCAAAAAAAGGAAGCCATTTTAAATATAAAATCCTCTTCAAACTTCCGCATATAAAAAAAACTATCAATTCTGAAAAGAAGATGATTAATCAATTAGCAGAAGCTGGGAAAATTCAAGGTATCATTAACGACAACCGTTTTGGGGTTAGAAATAAAAATATTCCCTCCGTATTTATTACGCACCAGCTAAACGTTTTAACTGGTAGTACTTCTTTCTTCAGCAGTAAAATGCATCAAAAAATCATCAAAAAGTTTGATGCTTGCTGGGTGCCAGATGTAGATGATGTTGTCATGAACCTAAGCGGAAAATTAGGTCATTTAAATAAAGAAGCATTTCCCGTTAATTACATTGGCGTTTTGAGCCGAATGGTTAAAAAGGAACTACCAAAGACAATAGACATTCTACTATTGCTATCGGGTCCAGAACCTCAACGCAGCATGTTTGAAGAAAAACTGAAAACTGTTTTTAAAGGAAATGATAAAAATATATTAATGGTTCGTGGATTGGTTGAAAAGGAACAGAAATGGGAGAATTTTGAAAAAATTAGAACGGTGAACTTTATGCAAAGCACAGAACTGGAAGAAACTATCAATAAAAGCAAAATAGTTGTTTCCCGCTCTGGCTACACTACTATAATGGATTTGACAATACTGGAAAAAAAAGCCTTCTTCATTCCCACACCCGGACAATACGAGCAAGAATATTTGGCAAAACGGTTAAAAGATTTGGGAATTGCACCTTACTGCAAACAGGAAAAATTTAAATTGAAAAAACTGAATAAGGTCGCAGTTTATAAAGGATTGAAGACACTATCACAGCAACCAGTTAAGTACCCAAAGTTATTTTCCCTTTTCCAAGGTAAATGAAAACTCAGAGCCAATGCCTAATTGGCTCTCCACATAAATTTTTTCATTGTGGGCCTCCACAATGTGCTTTACAATAGAAAGTCCCAAACCACTCCCTCCCTCTTTGCGCGAACCGCTTTTGTCTACTCTATAAAAACGTTCAAAAATACGCTGTAGGTTTTCTTTGGAAATACCTTCGCCATTATCTGTCACTCGCACTAAAAGTTTATTTTTTGTAATATTTTCAACGCTAACTTCCGTGGTCCCGTCCTGCTTGCCGTATTTTATTGAGTTTACTATTAAGTTAGAAAGAACTTGCTCAATTCGCTCCTTATCTGAATTTACAAGTATTTCTCCAAAATATTCCTTATCGAAAACCAGAGAAATATTCTTTTTGGCAGCTTTCATTTCAAGCAGATCAAAAACATTTTGAACCATTGTCAAGATGTTGAAATTTTCTTTATTCAGAATAAGACCACCAACTTCCAACTTGGTAATCATATCTAGATCTTTGATAATATAGATAAGCCTCTCCACTCCCTTACTGGCGCGTTGTAGATATTTTTTACGAACTTTTTTATCTTTCATCGCACCATCAAGCAATGTCAAAATATAACCTTGGACGGTAAATAAAGGAGTTTTAAGCTCGTGCGAGATATTGCCCATAAATTCCTTTCGATAATTTTCACGGATATTCAAGGTTTCAATTTCGAGCTTTTTTACACTTACATAACGCTCTACTTCGCGTGTAAGCACTTCCATGTCTGTAGTTATGGAAGGTTTGGGAAAATCTTTCTCGTTTAGAATCCGAACGTCTTTGTAAATTTTTTTAATTCGCAGATAAATAAATTTCTCAATCCTATACTGAAGAATAAAAAACGAAAGCAGAAAGGAAACCACAAAAAAGAATAGTAGCCAAGTAGAGATTATTTCCAACAATAAGTATAAAAAAACACCCATTGCCACTGTGGAAAACAAGGCAATGAGCAATGAGGTTGTAGCCGCAAAATTATATTTCTTTGAAAATTTCATTTCAGCTAAACTACGAACTTATAGCCAACTCCTTTTACTGTTTTAAATTTATCATCACCTATTTTTTCGCGGAGCTTTCTAATGTGAACATCAATGGTGCGTCCGCCAACAATTACATCATTACCCCAAATTGTGTCCAGAATGTCTTCACGCTTAAAAACTTTTCCTGGCTTGGAAGCTAAAAGCGCCAATAATTCAAACTCTTTTCTGGGTAGCACCATTTCCTTTTTTCCCAGCAGGATTTTATATTCTTCGCGGTTTATGGTCAGGTTACCCAATTTTATTTTTTCATCTTCCTCTTCTTCCTTAAACCTGCGCAATAATGCTTTTACTTTGCTAACTAGCACTTTTGGTTTGATAGGCTTGGTGATATAATCATCAGCGCCAGCTTCAAAGCCTGCCATTTGTGAGTAGTCTTCGCCGCGAGCGGTTAAAAAGGTAATTACGGTTTCAGAGAGCTCAGGAATGTTTCTTATTTTTTCGCAGGCTTCCATACCATCCATTTTTGGCATCATCACATCCATAATTATAAGCTGGGGCTTTACGCTCTTTGCTTTTTCAATTGCTTCCAAGCCATTTTCGGCAGTTTCAATATGGTACCCTTCAGAAGTAAGGTTATATCTAACTATTTCAAGAATATCCGGTTCATCATCTACCAACAGTATTGTAATGTCCTTTTTTTTCATATTAGAATATATGTTTTCAATGGTTCAAAGATACTATTATTTAATGGCAGCAAATGTTTAGCACGCTTATTGGTAACCTTAAGATAACTTTTAAATAACATAGCTCTAAAACGAGAAAAGTTTGATAATTGAGTTCTTTTTATAAACGTTTATTAATTTTTAATTCTTTGAAAGTGAAATATTTAATATCTTTAGTAAACAATCTAAACCAAATGTTATGAGAAAAATTACTTCAATTGTCGCACTTTTAATTAGCGCAGTTTCTTTTGCTCAAATAGCACTAACGAGTTTTGAGGAACCAGCAGCTTTTTCCGGTCCATATACTGATACCGGCGACGCTTCCGTAGCGCATGATTTAATCAACAATCCTAATGAACCATTAGTAGATTACACAGCGTCCAACATTGAGTTAGGCTTCAATGCCTCATATATTCCTTATGATACCCCGGGTGAAGGATTAACAGACGGTGATTTTGTAGGTGTAACAGATTCTAAACCGACCTCGTCAGATCCTTATACTGATGGAGTTCAGGGTTATAAAATAAGTGATGTAGATGGAAACTACATTTTAACTTTTGATGCAGTTGATCTTGCCGGAGTTGGATCTCCTTCCATAAGTTTAGACTATTTTATAGCAGAAACTGGCTATGAAGGTAACGGAACCGTTAATTCATCAGGTTCAGACAGATTGCGAATCTACATTATGGACCTTACAAATAGTACGGAAATTGACATCCTCAATACTGAGGGCAGTGATATTAATGACTTAGGCATTGAAGGCTCTTGGATAACGGGATCTGTAAATTTGGCTACAAACACAAATGTGCAGCTTATTATAGAGGGCAGAACCAATGCCGGTCCAGAGGCATTCTTCTTCGACAATATTGTTTTTGCTGGTACTTTGGGCTCGAGCCAACAGACCCTAGATCAGTTTGCAATGTATCCAAATCCTGCCACCAAAGGCTATGTGAACATTACCTCAAGAGTAAGCGGCGCTAAAAATGTCTCAATTTTTGACGTACTTGGAAAGCAGGTTATTAAAACAACACTTGTTGATGATAGATTAGACATTTCAAAATTGAACAGCGGTGTTTATATCCTTAAAATAGAACAAGAAAAAACTTCTACCACCAAAAAATTAGTTGTTAATTAATCTATTTTAAATTTTATTTTTAAAGCTTCTGTTTCAGCAGGAGCTTTTTTATTTACTTATTTTTGAAATGAAATTTCGTTGTTGAAAAATATGCTGGAAAAGAACATTTTTAATATTAAAAATTCTGAAGATTTTGAGCGAATAGCTATTGAAGTATTCCGTTTTCAATATGAAAATGTCTCGGTTTACAAAGATTTTTGCAATCTTTTGAGTACAAATATTTCCGAAGTAAAATCAATTATTGACATCCCTTTTCTTCCTGTTCAATTCTTCAAAAACCATAAAGTTATTGCCAAAGATTTTACCGAAGAAACCATCTTTACAAGTAGCGGAACTACTGGTAGCATTACCAGCAAACATTTTGTGACCGACTTAAAAATTTACGAAGAGAGTTTTCAAAAAGCATTTACCAAACAATACGGCGAACCAAAAAATCTTAAAATTCTAGCATTGCTTCCATCTTATTTGGAACGCGAAGGCTCCTCTTTAATTTATATGGTTGAAAAGCTGATTGAAGAAAGCAACAATTCAAATAGCGGGTTCTATTTATATGAAATGGATGCTTTGATTGAGAAGTTGGAAATGCTAGAAAAAAGTGGCGAAAAAACATTGCTTATTGGAGTATCCTACGCGCTACTAGATTTAATTGAAAGAAGAAACTTTCAGCTAAAAAATACAATTGTAATGGAAACTGGCGGAATGAAAGGCCGCCGAAAAGAAATGATAAAAGAAGAACTGCACGAAATTTTAAAGAAAGGTTTCGGGGTTGATAAAATTCACAGTGAATACGGAATGACCGAACTGCTCTCGCAAGCCTATTCCGGGGGTGATGGAATCTTCAAATGCCCACCGTGGATGAAGATTTTAACACGCGACACCGAAGATGCACTATCCTATACTTTCGGAAAAACTGGTGGAATAAATGTTATTGACTTGGCAAATCTTTATTCGTGTTCCTTTATCGCCACACAAGATTTAGGAAAAACCTTTGCAGATGGAACTTTTGAGATTTTAGGCCGTTTTGATAGTAGTGATATTCGTGGTTGTAACCTGATGGTTTTATAGGGAAATGTTTAACACAATGCGCTGAATTTCAACGTAAGTTATTGGATAAATGCCCGACCAAACCATTATGAAAAAGTGATGATTTTTCATAATTTGGTTGGTTAGTTAATTGAAGAATCCCCGTGCAAACTTTGCCGGGGATTTTTTTTGTTTATAATAGTTATGACTAAACTGCTTTTATAATAAAGTAGTTCTTCTTGCCACGCTGCAACAATACAAATTGTCCATTGATTAAATCGCTGTTTGAAACGGTAAAATCGTCAGTAACTTTTTCCTTATTTACAGAAATTGAATTTTCTTTTAAGGCACGACGGGCTTCCCCATTAGATTTCAAAAAGCCTGTTTTTTCAGCTAATGCTCCAATAATATCAACTCCTTCCTCTATTTCTTCTTTTGAAATTTCCGCTTGCGGCACTCCTTCAAAAACATCGAGAAACGTTTTTTCGTCCAGTGTTTTCAAATCTTCGGAAGTGGAATTTCCAAACAAAATTTCAGAAGCTTTTACGGCCTTTTCAAACTCTTCAGCGCTATGGACCGTAGTTGTTACTTCCTGCGCCAAACGTTTTTGAAGCAAGCGCATATGTGGTGCTTCTTTGTGCTCTGTTACCAACTTTTCTATAGTTGTTTTATCAAGAAAAGTAAATATCTTGATATACTTTTCAGCGTCGTCGTCGCTGGTGTTTAGCCAATATTGGTAGAATTTGTAAGGTGAAGTTCGGTTGGCATCTAGCCACACGTTTCCTCCTTCGCTTTTTCCAAACTTACTTCCGTCGCTTTTTGTAATCAAAGGGCAGGTAAGTGCATAGCCTTTTCCAGCATCAACTCTTCTTATTAATTCGGTTCCTGTTGTAATATTTCCCCATTGATCGCTGCCGCCCATTTGTAGCGTACAGTTCAAATTTCTGTAAAGGTGAAGAAAATCGTATCCCTGAATTAATTGATAAGTAAATTCTGTAAAAGACAAACCATCCGCACTTTCGCCACTCAAACGGCTTTTCACAGAATCTTTCGCCATCATATAGTTTACAGTAATGTGCTTACCAATACTTCTGATGAAATCCAGAAAAGAGAACTCCTTCATCCAATCATAATTGTTCACTAAAACAGCCTGGTTTTCAACACCTGAAGAAAAATCCAAAAACTGTGAAAGTTGGTTTTTTACACATTCTTGGTTGTGGCGCAATGCAGCCTCATCAAGAAGGTTTCGTTCGGCACTTTTGCCTGAAGGATCTCCAATCATTCCTGTAGCACCGCCAACCAAAGCAACTGGCCTGTGCCCACTGCGTTGATAGAATGACAGAAGCATAATAGGAACCAAATTGCCAATATGCAGCGAATCTGCCGTTGGGTCAAAACCCACATATGCAGAACGCATGGTTTCCATAAGGTGTTCTTCTGTTTCGGGCATTACATCGTGTATCATACCGCGCCATTGTAATTCTTCAACGAAATTTTTCAGCTTCATTTTTATAAAATTTTTACTCCGCCTATAAGGCTTTGGAGTTTGAGGATGCAAAGATAGCGTTCTCCTATAAAGATTCAATAATCAATGTTCAATAATCAATCTTAAGTAGGCTTTCAATGTATTTCGATTTTGTCGAGATAGCTATCGGAATCGATTTCAATTTCAGTATTTTCGCTTTATGATATTAGTAACTGGCGGCACAGGCTTGGTGGGCTCGCACCTCTTATATTTTCTGTTGAAAGAAAATGCAAGCGTGCGCGCAATTCACAGAAAAGGCAGTGACTTACAGTCTGTGAAAAAAGTTTTTTCGCTTTATACTTCTGAAGTAAATGCTCTTTTCAAAAAAATTGAATGGATTGAAGCAAATGTTACCGATGTTACCGCACTGTCGGTAGCATTTAAGGATATTACCAAAGTATACCATTGCGCGGCATTCATCAGTTTTGACCCTTCAAAATATTCAATCTTAAAGAAAGTAAATCAGGAAGGCACCGCAAATATTGTGAATATTTGCCTTGCGAACCGAGTTGAAAAATTATGCTATGTGAGTTCAGTTTCAACATTCGGAAATAGCCTCAACAACAAACTAATTAACGAAGAAACACCTTGGAATCCAGACCAAAAAAATAGTGTTTATGCCATTACAAAATACGGCGCCGAAATGGAAGTGTGGCGTGGTACTCAGGAAGGTCTTGATGCAGTAATTGTAAACCCGGGAGTTATTTTAGGCACATCGCCAGATGGCGGCGGAAGCGGTGTAATTATTGCGCTAGGTGCAAGCGGCATTCCTTTTTATCCTTCGGGAGCAATGGGAATTGTGGATGTTACAGACGTTGTAAGAGCAATGATACTACTAATGGATTCTGAAATAAAAAATGAACAATTCATCTTGGTTGGTGAAAATGTAACTTACCAAGAAATACTTTCGAAATTAGCGCTACACTTCGGCAAAAAACCACCGACTATAAAACTATCAAAAGGTTTCATGTTTTTTTTTAGCGGAATAGATTGGCTCTCGAACAAACTTTTCAATACAAAAAGAAGAATTGTAAAAGCCACGGTTCGCTCTATGTTCAAAACATCTTTTTATGAAACATCAAAGCTTAAGAAAGCTCTTGATTTTACTTTTACACCTACAACAGAAACACTCGAAAGAGTTGCCAACGAGCGTAAAAACTCATCAAATTAAACTATCTCTTATTGGCTCCACGCTTACATTTTTCTCACCAATAGTATCATTTCCAATTTTTTCCATTTCGCGAATACTATCCATTTTTTTCTGCATTGTAGTCAATCTGGCCTCAACTTTTTGAAAAATATCCATATAACTATTTATATCAGCCGCATAGTAGGCATTGCTATTTGCAAATTGAAGACTGTCTATCCCAAAATTATTATAGATTAAAGAATCCATCTTTATGCCTTTGTCAATAATAGTTTGGTTGTTTACACTTCTGGCGGCGTTGGACATATAGGTTTCTGTGAGTATATCTACCATTTGGTCCTTCGGAATAAGGTTTTCTGGTTTTTTGGGTAGTTCAACATTTTGGCAGCCAAAAAAACTTAACATCAACATAAAAAGAAAGGCCGCGTGTTTCATTATCTATTAAAGGTAAGTCTTTCAGGATTGCTTTTATTCGCGAATTTCGTGTTTTCATAAACCACAACTCCGTTTACCAAAGTATGTGTAACGCGCGATTTGAAGATAGTACCTTCAAACGGCGACCATTGACATTTGTAAAGCAGGTTCTCTTTTTTTACAGTCCAGGGCGAATTTAAATCTACCAAAACCAAATCGGCTTTGTAACCTTTTCTTATGTAGCCGCGCTCCTTTATTTGAAACAAGATAGCAGGATTGTGTGCAAACTTCTCAACAATTTTTTCCAAGGTAATTTTTCCCTTGTGGTACAATTCCAAAAGTGCAACTAAAGCGTGTTGTACCAATGGCCCTCCCGAGGGCGCATTCAAGTATTTATTGTTTTTTTCTTCCAAAGTATGCGGCGCATGGTCTGTTGCAATTACATCTATTCGGTCATCCAAAAGCGCCTTTAGCAATCCGTCTCTATCATTTTGGGTTTTTACCGCCGGGTTCCATTTTATTTTTGACCCTTTTGTTTTGTAATCTTCGTCAGTAAACCAAAGGTGATGAATACAAACCTCTGCGGTAATCTGCTTTTCTGCTAGCGGTTTATTATTGCTGAAAAGATGCGTTTCCTTTTCTGTTGAAAGATGAAAAACGTGAAGTCGGGCACCCGTTTTTTTTGCAAGTTTTATCGCATTTGAAGAAGAAATATAACAAGCCTCCTCACTTCGTATTATTGGATGAAGCTCCATGGGTATATCTTCCCCGTATTCCGCTTTATATTTTTCAAGATTTTGTTTTATTGTTGCTTCATCTTCGCAATGCGCTGAAATGAGTAACTTAGTTTTGCTGAAAATTTCTTCTAAAACTTTAGGGTTGTCCACCAGCATATTTCCTGTAGAAGAACCTAAAAATAATTTTATCCCCGCAACTTTTTGTGGATCAACTTTCAGGATTTCGTCAATATTATCATTGGTTCCGCCAAACATAAAGGAGTAGTTTGCCCACGAGGTTTTGGCAGCAATGTCAAATTTATCTTCAAGCAATTCAATCGTCGTAGCTTGTGGAATGGTATTAGGCATTTCAATAAAAGAAGTAATTCCGCCTGCCACAGCAGCCTTTGACTCGGACTCAATATCAGCCTTGTGGGTAAGTCCCGGTTCGCGAAAATGAACTTGGTCATCAATCATTCCGGGCATTAAATAGCTTCCGTCAGCATCAATAACTTTCGTGTCGGAAGATTTTGCACTAATTGTTTCGGAAATTTCTGCAATGCGACCGTCTTGTACCAAAACGTCGCCTTTTACAATTTTTCCTTCATTTACAATATTTGCGTTCTTAATTAAAACTGCTTTCATTTGTCTATTATATTCTTTTTTTTAAGGACAAATGGAACATCTTGCTACAATATTCCACTCTTCATTAAAATTTAATGAAATGATGTTTCATTAAATCTCTTTCTGTTAAATACACTTTTAAATTTCATTGCAATAACTCCAAAAATAGCTTCAGAAATAATGCCCGAGCTCATCTTAGATTCTCCTTTTGTGCGGTCTGTGAAGATTACCGGTACTTCTTTAATTTTGAATTTGTTGATGTAGGCCTTAAACTTCATCTCAATCTGAAAAGCGTAGCCAACAAAACGAATGTTGTCCAAGTTTATTTTCTCCAGCACATTGCGTCTGTAACAAATAAATCCAGCAGTGGTATCATAAATATCCATCCCCATTACAAACCGCACATATTTTGAAGCAAGCCACGACATTAAAACCCTGCTCATTGGCCAGTTTACCACATTTACGCCTTTCACATAGCGCGAGCCTATAGCCAAGTCATTTCCTTCTTTATGGCAGGCGTTAAACAAGCGGATAAGATCGTTTGGATTGTGCGAAAAATCGGCATCCATTTCAAAAATGTAATCGTACTCCTTTTCTAGCGCCCACTTAAAACCGGCAATGTACGCTGTTCCCAAGCCTTTTTTTTCGGCTCTTTTCAATATGAAAAGTTTTTCGGGATATGTATCAAAATTGGCTTCAACAACAGTTGCGGTCCCGTCAGGAGAGTTATCGTCCACAACCAAAACGTGAAACTCACGTTGCAATGAAAAAACCGTGCGCAGCAATCGCTCTATGTTTTCAATTTCATTGTAGGTTGGCACAACTACTACCGCCTTGGACATACTCCTATTTTAGCGCAAATGTACCCTTTTTTGAATAAATAAATGTGAAGTAAAATCTAATTCCCGTCTCAAAAAAGAAATTTATTTTACTGTACCTTTGCCAAAAAAAATAAAGGTGGACTTCAGCCAAAGACTTATAGAATCAACCGATTGGGCTACTTATTTGTTGCTTGGCTGCTTCGTTATATTTGCGTTGGCTAAATATTATTACCCAAAAAGATTTCAGGAATTTTCCATGCTGCCGTTAACCAACCAATACTTTTTTGTGCACGGCAAAAATGATGAATTGAACCATCCCTTCAACATGATGCTTTTTGTGGTGCAGATTATTTGTGTTTCCATATTTGTTTTTTTGCTTTTTCAAGTTTTTAATCCCTCTGAGGTTCAAAACAATAAATGGCTTTACATTCAAATTTGTACCGCCTATAATGTATTCGTTTTGATAAAATTTTCTTTGGAAAAAATTGTGGCAAATATTTTTTCAATGGATGCGGTTATTAACAACTATTTATATCAAAAATTGAGCTATCGCAACTTTCTGGGTATTTTATTTTTTGCTGGTAACCTTTTCTTTCTTTACATCTATCCTCCCAACGCATCATCATTGATCGCTTTTGGTGGAATTTTATTGACCTTAAACGCTATTGCACTGCTTTACAGTTATAAGAAAAACGGAAAATTGATATTGAGCAATTTCTTCTATTTTATTTTGTATCTTTGCGCACTTGAAATTTCACCCTATATTATCCTTTACAAAAGCTTTGTTTAAGTCGTAATATTTAATAAAATCAGGACTATTTATGAAAGTGAAAACTATTTTGGTTTCCCAGCCCGAGCCTAAAATTGAAAATTCGCCTTATTTCGATTTAATTGAAAGACAAAAGGTAAAAATAGATTTCCGCCCTTTCATTCATGTTGAGGGCGTTTCAGGCAAAGACGTCCGGACCCAAAAGGTTGATCTTGCAAATTATACGGCCATAATTCTTACCAGCCGAAACTCTGTGGACCATTATTTTAGAATTGCTGAAGAGCTTCGTTTTAAAGTTCCGGACTCAATGAAATATTTTTGTTTAAGTGAAGCCGTTGCTTATTACCTTCAAAAGTATGTAGTTTACAGGAAAAGAAAGATTTATGTGGGCAAGAGGACCTTTTCTGAACTTGCACCACTAATCAAAAAATACAAAAACGAAAAATTTCTGCTTCCAACTTCAGATAAACTAAAACCTGAAGTGCCACTTGTTCTTAACGAATTGAAAGTAGATTGGAAAGAAGCCACTTTTTATAGAACGGTGATAAGCGATCTTTCGGATCTTCGCGATGTTTATTACGATATCTTGGTATTTTTCAGCCCAAGCGGAATTCAATCGCTTTTAGAAAACTTTCCAAATTTTGAACAAAAAGAAACGCGCATTGCTGTATTCGGAAACACAACGGTAAAAGCGGCTACTGACGAAGGCCTGCGCGTAGACATTCAAGCTCCAACTCCTGAAACTCCTTCTATGACGATGGCTTTGGAAAAGTACATTAAAGAGGTGAATGGTAAAAAATAATATGGATTAATTGCAATTAGAAAAGGCTTGCCAATTGGCAAGCCTTTTTCTTTATGGGTATTTTCAGAAACTATTCTGAAGCAGGAGCTCCTGCTAGAATTTCATCATTAGCATAAGTTTCAAACTTCGCAAAGTTCTCTTTGAAAGAGTTCGACA
This sequence comes from Aequorivita lipolytica, assembly GCF_007997135.1. Classification (GTDB taxonomy): domain Bacteria; phylum Bacteroidota; class Bacteroidia; order Flavobacteriales; family Flavobacteriaceae; genus Aequorivita; species Aequorivita lipolytica. The sequence goes on from NZ_VORU01000005.1 coordinate 81,303, forward strand.
ATTCTTTAGCTTGAATATCATACGCTTTTTTGTTCTTCCAAGTTTCCTTTGGGTTCAATATTTCTGAAGGCACATTGGGACAGGATTTTGGCATCATCAGATTGAAAATTGGATGTCTCTCAAACTCAACGTCTTTTAGTTTTCCTTCCAAAGCAGCAGCAATCATTGCGCGGGTATATTTCAATTTCATCCGGCTACCCACACCATAAGGACCGCCGGTCCAGCCGGTGTTTATCAACCAAACATTAACGCCAGAATCTTTCATCTTTTTACTCAACATTTCAGCATACTCCGTAGGGTGAAGCGGCATGAATGGTGCGCCGAAACAAGCTGAGAAGTTTGGCGTGGGTTCATTAATTCCTTCTTCGGTACCGGCAACTTTCGCCGTGTAACCACTAATAAAGTGATACGCAGCTTGCCCCGGAGTCAATTTTGAAATAGGAGGCAAAACACCAAAAGCATCTGCCGTTAAAAAGAAAATATTTTTAGGGTTGTGACCAATTGATGGCTCTTGAATATTATTGATATGGTAAATTGGGTAACTTACACGGGTATTCTGTGTGATGGAAGTATCAGCAAAATCAACTTCACCGTTTTCGTTCATTACAACATTTTCGAGAATAGCACCTTGCTTTATTGCATTGTAAATGTCTGGTTCATTTTCTTCAGAAAGGTTTATAACCTTGGCGTAACAACCGCCTTCAAAATTGAAGATTTTGTTATCTGCGGTCCATCCGTGTTCGTCATCACCTATCAATTTACGATCGGGGTCTGCAGAAAGCGTTGTTTTTCCCGTTCCCGAAAGGCCAAAGAAAATAGCTGTTTCGCCATCATCGCCCACGTTTGCGGAACAGTGCATTGGCATTGTGTTTTTATCAACAGGGAGTATAAAATTAAGCGCTGAGAAAATTCCTTTTTTAATCTCGCCCGTGTAACCAGTACCACCAATTAAAGCAATTTTTTTAGTGAAGTTCAAAATCGCGAAGTTATGCTGCCGCGTACCATCTACCTCTGGATCTGCCATAAAACCAGGAGCATTCACGATAAGCCATTCTGGATCAAAAGAAGCTAATTCTTGCTCTGTGGGACGAAGAAACATATTATAGGCAAACATATTTGACCAAGGAGTTTCGGTAATCACTCGAATATTTAGCTTGTACTTTTCATCGGCGCAAGCATAGCTATCGCGCACGTATATTTCTTTCTCTGAAAGATAATCAGCAACCTTGTCATAAAGCCTGTCAAACATATCTGGCGGAAACGAAATGTTTATATTCCCCCACCACACCTTGTCGCGCGTAATATCGTCTTTTACAATAAATCTATCTTTTGGGGATCTTCCGGTAAATTCTCCCGTATTTACTGCCAAGGCGCCGCTAGCGGCTTCTGTCCCCTGTCCTTTTCGCAGTGTCTCATTGTGAAGCTCTTCAGAAGAAAGTTGATATTTAACTTTTGCATTTTTGATTCCATATTCATCAACAGAAATCGTTTTCGTAGCTTGGTTTTTATCGACCATACCTTTTTTAAATTTTGTAGAGTACAAAAGTAGGAAATCTTAGAGAGATTGAGGAAAATATAAAAAACATTTATTGCTTCTTTAACGAAAGCAATGAATACGCCAGCCAAATCCAGCCTATTATGAACAAGAATCCCCCTATTGGGGTTATAAAACCAATTTTCGCCGAGTTAAATGGTAAGACAGCATTTAGTGCGAGCAAATAAATAGATCCTGAAAAAAGAATTATGCCCGCTATAAAAAGCCAAAACACGGTTTTCTTTATCTTTTCTGAAATTAAAGGCGCCATTCCCAAAACCAAAATACCAAGGCAGTGATACATTTGGTAACGCACTCCAGTTTCGAAAGTTATGAGTGCAGAAGCATCTACGATATTCTTTAAACCGTGTGCTCCAAAAGCACCAATTGCTATAGTAACAGCTGTAAGAAAAGAAGCCGTTGTGACCATATTTTTATCAAAAACCGTCATTTTTAAAATTTGGAATTAGTAATTTCGTCCTTTACAAAATCTATCCTCAAAGTTAACAAAAAACTCTCCCAATGAGAAACATATTAATTATAGGCGCAGGAAGATCTGCCACAAGTTTAATCCGTTATTTACTGGACAAAAGTGAAAAGGAAGACCTCTTTATAACCATTGGCGATATTTCAATACAATCTGCTCAAAAATTCACCGCAGACCACCCAAATGCCCGTGGCATTATGCTCGACGTTTTTAATGATTTGCAAAGAAAGGAAGCTGTTGAAAATAGTGATTTGGTTATTTCTATGCTACCCGCGCGCTATCATATTGAAGTGGCTCGAGATTGTCTCGAGTTTGGAAAGCATATGGTTACAGCATCTTATGTGAGCAACGAAATGCAAGCGCTTAACCACAAAGCAGAATCAAAAGGACTGATTTTTATGAATGAAATTGGCCTTGACCCCGGAGTAGATCATATGAGCGCGATGCAAGTAATAGACAGAATACGGGCGAAAGGTGGCAAAATGCTACTTTTTGAATCTTTCTGCGGTGGTTTGATCGCCCCGGAAAGTGATGACAATCTGTGGAATTATAAATTTACTTGGAATCCCCGTAACGTGATCTTGGCTGGGCAGGGTGGTGCTGCCGAATTTATACAGGAAGGGAAATTTAAATACATTCCTTATCACAGACTTTTCCGAAGAACTGAGTTTATCAACATTGAAGGTTATGGCAAATTTGAAGTATTAGCAAATAGAAACTCCCTACAATACCAATCCGTTTACGGACTCGAAAATATTCTTACCCTATATCGTGGAACCATCAGAAGAGTCGGCTTTAGCAAGGCTTGGAATATGTTTGTTCAATTGGGAATGACCGATGACACCTATACCATCCCAGATTCTGAAAACCTTACGTATCGTGAGTTCGTAAACTTATTTTTGGCCTATTCCCCAACGGATTCTGTTGAGCTTAAACTTCGCTATGCCCTAAAAATCGATCAAGATGATTTGATGTGGGAAAAATTGGAGGAACTAGATCTTTTTAATACGCAAAAAACCATTGGCGTTAAGAATGCAACACCAGCCATGGCACTTCAGAAAATACTGGAAGACAAATGGACATTAGCGTCAGAAGATAAGGATATGATAGTAATGTACCACAAATTTGGTTACGAATTGGATGGAAAAAAACACCAAATTGATAGCCATATGGCATTGATTGGGGAGGACCAGACCCACACCGCTATGGCAAAAACCGTTGGACTGCCAGTGGCCATTGCATCTATAAAAATTCTAAATGGTGAAATTACAACGCCTGGAGTACAACGTCCAATCGCTAAAGAGGTTTATGAGCCTATTCTAAAAGAACTTGAAGAAAACGGAGTAATTTTCAGGGAAGAAGAAGTGGAATATTTGGGATATAATCCGGAGAATCTTCATCTTGGTTAGATGTTAGAATTTAAAAAAGCCCGCGAATTTGCGGGCTTTTTTATATCAGAAATTGTCAATTTTTTTTATCTTCTTCCCAAGAATATGGAGATGAAATATAATAAGGTAGCTAAAGAGCCGAGCGCTGCAACCACATAGGTTCTAGCTGCCCATTTTAGTGCGTCCTTTGCTCCTTCATGCTCCTGTGGCGTAACCATGTTACTGCTTTCCAACCAGACTAATGCGCGTTTGCTAGCATCAAATTCTACAGGTAGTGTAATAAAGGCAAAGGCGGTTGTTACTGCAAAAAGTATAATTCCAACTCCGAAAATCCAAGTACCAATAGCCGTTCCCATTGCGAATAGAATGATACCTGCCATTATCACAAAATTGGAGAGTTTACTGGAAACGCTTACCGCCGGAACAATAGTGGAACGTAATTTCAACCAACTGTAAGCTGTAGCGTGCTGTACCGCGTGTCCACATTCGTGGGCAGCAACGGCTGCAGCTGCGGCGTTGCGTTGCATATAAACGGGTTCGCTCAAATTCACTGTTTTCTTTGTAGGGTCGTAATGATCCGTCAGTTGGCCAGGAACGGAAATCACCTGAACATCGGTAATGCCATTATCTGCCAGCATCTTTTCTGCAATTTCCTTTCCGCTCATTCCATTCTGAAGGTGGATTTTGCTGTACTCTTTAAACTTTTTCTTTAGTTTGTTGCTTACGTACCAACTCACCAAAAAGATAATTCCTGCAACTATATAGTATCCAAACATGTTTTTTATTTTAAAATTCTTACTTCAAATTTAATCAAAAAGTGTGCAAGTTTTTAGCCTACGATATTTACAATTTTTCCAGGCACAATAATTACCTTTTTCGGCGTGCGTCCCTCCAAATACTGGGCTGTTTTCTCGTGTGCCATTACGGCAGTTTCTATTTCATCTTTGTTTAAATCAAGCGGAAGTTCGAGCGTAAAACGCATTTTTCCGTTAAAAGAGATTGGATATTCCTTGCTGCTCTCCACTAAATACTTCTCCTCAAATTTTGGGAAAGGTGCTGTGGAAATACTTTCTGAATGTCCCAGTTTCCGCCAAAGTTCCTCAGCAATGTGTGGCGCATAAGGCGAAATAAGAATTGCCAACGGCTCCAAAACATCTTTTGAATTACATTTTTGCGCAGTAAGTTCATTTACCGCAATCATAAAAGACGAAACCGAAGTATTGAAACTGAAATTCTCAATATCTTCCTGCGTTTTTTTAATTGTTTTATGAAGCGTTTTCAAGTCCTCCCCCTGCCCCTCCGAAGGAGGGGAGTCAGTTACGTAAAAACTTTCATCCGGTCCAGAATGATAGAGTTTCCAAAGTTTTTTTAGGAAACCGTGCACGCCCGTAATTCCGGCGGTATTCCAAGGTTTTGCTTGCTCCAGTGGACCGAGAAACATTTCGTATAATCTTAAAGTATCGGCTCCGTATTGCTCGCAAATATCGTCGGGATTTACCACATTGTATTTGCTTTTGGACATTTTTTCTACTTCGCGGGAAACAATATATTTTTCATTATTATTATTTATTTCTATTCCTTTTTCTGAAATAAAAATAGCCTCTTTATATTCTTCTCTTGAATTTCGAAATGCTTCAATATCTAATTCATTATGAATATTTACCAAAGACACATCTACATGCAAATCATTAATAAAGGGTACTAATTGGCTTAAAAAATCTTCCGAAACATCTCTTGATTGTTCGCGTATAATACTTAATAATTTATTTCGTAAACTAATTGTGGACAATAGTCCATTTTGAACTTGTCCTTTTTCCCTTAAAATATTATATGATATAAAGAAATTTGGAATTTTTTTTAATATTTCAATAGTTTCAGAATTATCTTCTTTTACATTTCCGGAGGCCAAAGTAACTCGATAAACAAAAGCACTCTCCCCCAAAATCATCCCTTGATTTATCAGCTTTTTGAAAGGTTCTTCCACTGGCGCAAAACCGCGGTCGTGCATAAATTTTACCCAAAAACGGCTGTACAACAAATGGCCGGTGGCGTGCTCGCTTCCACCAATGTATAAATCCACATTTTTCCAATAGTTTAACGCTTCTTTTGAAGCAAAAACTTCGTCGCGCTTGCTATCACTTTCAGTTTTTCCGGATTCCATATATCGGAAAAAGTACCAACTACTTCCAGCCCAACCTGGCATTGTGTTTAGTTCAAGAGGAAAAATGTCCTCCCCCGACCCCTCCAAAGGAGGGGAGACAACCTCCCTAGTTCTTTCATCCCAGTGCCATTTTTCAGCTCGGCCCAAAGGTGGTTCGCCTTCTTCGGTTGGTAAATATTTTTCAACATCGGGAAGTCGCAATGGCAAACATTCCGTGGGGATTGCGTGCGGCATTCCGTCTTTGTAATAAATCGGGAACGGCTCGCCCCAATAACGCTGGCGACTAAAAACGGCATCGCGCAAACGGTAATTTATTTTGCCTTCGCCAACACCTTTTTCTTCAAAGGCAGCGATTATTTTTTCGGTAGCTGCGGAATAGCTTAGGTCATTTAAAAAATCGCTGTTCGTGATGGTTGTATTTTCCTTATCGGAATATGCTTCCTCAGAAATATCTGCATCCTTAAATATATTCGGAATTGGTATCTTAAAATGTTTTGCAAAATCATAATCACGCTGATCGCCGCAGGGAACGCTCATTACTGCGCCCGTTCCGTAGCCAGCCAAAACGTAATCGCCAATCCAAACCGGAAGGGAATCACCCGTAAAAGGATGTTCCGCATAAGCACCTGTGAAAACGCCAGTAATGGTTTTTACATCGGCCATTCTTTCGCGCTCGCTTCGTTTTGCGGTGGCTTCCACATAATTTTCAACAGCTTCTTTTTGTTCCGAAGTTGTGATTTTTGAAACTAAATCGTGCTCTGGCGCCAAAACCATAAAACTTACCCCGAAGATAGTATCGGGACGTGTTGTAAAAACTGGGATTGTCCCCCTTGCCCCCAAAGGGGGGATTGAGACCTGTTCTAAATGCTCTAAAAAGTCCCCACCTAAATCCTCCCCCGTAGGGAGGACTTTTAATGTTGATTCAATTTTTGATACTACTTTTTGTAAATTATTTATGACCTCATTATTAGTAAATCGTAGAATTTTAAACCCTTTTTTTTCTTTTAAAAGCAATTCCCGTTCTCCATCTTTTTCAAGTTGATATTGATGAATTTCGCCGTCAACTTCAATAATTAATCTTTTGGAAAGACAAACAAAATCAACGATATAATTATCGATTGGATGTTGTTGGCGGAATTTATAGCCTACTTTTTTTGTGCGTAATTCGTTCCATAATATAGATTCCGCTTTTGTTGGATTTTTACGCATCTCCTTAGCACGGGAAAGCAATGTTCCGATTATAGCAGAATTTCCCGTCAAATAACCCGCGCTCTCAGCTCCTCTTCCTTTGGAATCTGTTGAGACGTTCACATCTCCCCTTCCTTTGGAAGGGGCCGGGGGTAGGACTTTGAATTCTACTATCGCTCCCTTCGAGCGCCCAATCCAGTTGGTCTGCGAATCTTTAAGCGGTTGCGGCCAGTCTATTTTATCAAGTCCATCTAGCAAGCGTTGGGCGTAGGCGGTAATGCGCATACTCCACTGTTTCATCTTTTTTCGGATCACGGGATAGCCACCGCGTTCGGAAACGCCATTTACTATTTCGTCATTTGCCAAAACGGTGCCTAATTGTGCACACCAATTCACTTCGGTTTCGGCTAAATAGGTTAATCTGTATTTTAAAAGGATTTCTTGTTTTTGGATTTCTGAAAACTCAAGCCATTCGGAAGCAGTAAAATGTGCAATTCCTTCATCGCAGGCTGCGTTTATGTGGATATTTCCTTCCGAAGAAAAAATACTTCGCAGCTCTTCAATGGAGCGTGCTTTATCAGAGTCTTTATCGTACCAACTTTCAAAAAGCTGTAAGAAAATCCACTGCGTCCATTTATAATATTCGGGATTTGAAGTTCGCACTTCGCGGCTCCAATCAAATGAAAACCCAATTCTATCCAATTGTTTACGGTAGCCTTCTATCTCGTTTCCGTTTTTATCCACGCCGCCTTCAATATTCACCTTTGTGGTTTCGGCTGGGTGTTGCCCAGTTTGGATTGCATATTGTTCCGCAGGAAGTCCGAAAGAGTCATAACCCATGGGGTGCAAAACATTGAAACCTTGATGGCGTTTAAATCTTGCATAAACATCACTAGCAATATAACCAAGCGGATGCCCAACGTGTAGACCGGCTCCGGAGGGATATGGAAACATATCCAACACGTAATATTTTGGTTTTTCGCTTAAATTTTCAGCTTTAAAAGTATGGTTTTTGGCCCAATGCTTTTGCCACTTTGCTTCTATTTCGTTGAAGTGATATTTGCTCATTATGGATATTTCAAGTAAAAAAAATGAACTCCTTCGCTGAAGCCTCGGAGTTTGGGGACAAATTTAAGGTTTATTGAAGAAGTAAAACCCTATAATTTAAAAATTTGGATGTAATAAATTTCCAGAATAAAGTACCCAAATCATTGAAAGGATTGCTGAAATATTAATAGCGATCCCGAAGAGTTTCATTTGCGCTACGGTATAAGGTTTGTTTTTGAAAAAAACGAAAATATCCAAAATAAGCCACAAGGAAAAAGCAAACAAAAAACCCGACAGCACCCAATCATCAAACCAAAATTTTAAGATGTACACTTCAAATAAAAGCAGAAAAAGCATAAGAAACTTTGCCTTTTTTCTTCCTATTAAAACTGCTGTAGTTTTCTTTCTGGCCAATTTATCCGGTTCTATGTCCATTATTTCCCCAGCAATGTGGGCCTGAAATGCAAATAGTGAAAGATAAAGCAATGTTTGCCACGGAATCATTTCCAAATCGTTCAAAAGAATACTGAAAAGTGCGGTAAAAACGTAACCAACCTGCATTAAAATCTCGAATGGTGGGCGCTCTTTAATGCGAAAAGGTTTGTAATTATAAATGATATTAATAACAATCATAAACAAAAGCAAAATAAACAATTCACCACCCCCAACATATGAGAAATAGGCTAGAAAAGGTACCATTACAATAAAAATATTGCGCGGCACGCTTGCCAATTTTTCTTTGCTTAGTTTGGCTCCAAATAGATAATTTCCTTTCCTTGGGTTTAATGAATCTGCCTTTCCATCGGTAAAGTCATTCAAGCCATAAACTAAGAAATTCAATGGAAATGTTACAAAGAAGAGGCCAACCCAGAAAAGTGGCTTCTCCCAAAAATTTGAAGATAGTCCAAAAGGGACTAAATAAATCCAAATTGTTGGAAACCATAGTCCCGGCCGGGAGATTTTTAGGGCTTTCAGTAGATTCTTGATAGTAGCAATTAAATTTAAGGCGCTTCAAATTTAATCTTATTATAACAAATCGGAAACTTTCAGCGTTGTTTAACACAAGATGCAAAATTACTTGTATTTTTACGCCAAAATTTAGCAAACCTTATGAGTTCTTCTTTTGAAAAATACCAAAAACGCAGGTTGATTTCTTCCTATTTTTCAGTGGTCATTAGTATTTCTTTGGTACTTTTTCTCTTGGGATTGTTGGGATTGTTGGTATTGAATTCAAAAAAAGTAGCCGATTATTTTAAGGAACAAATAGCAATTACCGTCTTTCTGAAAGACACTGCAAAAGAGGTTGAAATTACACAACTCAAGCAAAGTCTCGCGTTGGCAGAGTTTACAAAATCTGCAAATTTTGTTTCGAAAGAAGACGCAGCGAAGGAGCACCAAGAAACTTTGGGCGAGAATTTTATTGAATATTTGGGCGATAATCCACTGCAAAACAGCATAGACGTTTATATTTTGGCAGATTACGTTACGCCACAAAAAATGGAGGAAATAACTAACGAACTGAAAAACAAGAATTTTGTTGATGATGTAATTTATGACAAACCTTTAATCGCGCAGCTTACTGAAAATGTACAAAGAATAAGTTTTTGGGTTTTAGTAATTAGCGGAATTTTTACCTTTATCGCTGTGTTGCTTATAAACAGCAGTATTCGACTTTCTATTTATTCAAAACGATTTACTATAAAAACGATGCAAATGGTTGGCGCAACTAAAAAATTTATTCGCAAACCCTTTGTTTGGAAAAGTGTCCGCCTGGGGATAGTAGGAGCAATTGTAGCTATGATTGGGATGGGCATAGTTCTTTATTACTTAAACGAAAGCTTTCCACAACTTCAATTATTAAGCGATCCTGTATTGTTGGGAGTGCTCTTTGCAATTATATTTTTGATGGGCGTTTTAATAACCTGGATCAGCACTTTTATTGCTACACAACGTTTTTTAAATTTGCGCACCGATGATTTGTATTATTAACCGTTCATCTAGGTACTAGAAACCTGTAACTTTGAACTTGTAACCTGTAACCTTTTTATAATGGGAGAGAAAAAACGAAAAGAGGATTTTAAACCAGAATTTGTTTTTGAGAGAAAAAATTACACTTTTATGCTCATAGGCGTCGTTTTTATTGCGCTTGGTTTTATTTTGATGACTGGAGGAGGAAGCGACGATCCAAACGTTTTCAATCCTGAAATTTACAATTGGCGCCGCATTCGTTTAGCTCCAGCCCTCGTGCTTTTAGGCTTTGCAATTGAAGTGTATGCCATTTTATTGAAACCCGATAGCAAAGAAGAAAATTAGTGGATACATTACAAGCCGTCGTTCTTGCAATTATTGAAGGACTTACCGAATTTTTACCCGTTTCTTCAACGGGACATATGATAATCGCCTCTTCCTTTTTTGGAATTGCTGGCGATGATTTTACCAAGCTTTTTACCATCGTTATCCAGCTGGGAACCATTATGAGCGTTGTGGTGTTATACTTTAAACGTTTTTTTCAGAGTATGGATTTTTACTACAAGCTTTTTGTAGCTTTTCTTCCTGCGGTATTTTTAGGACTTCTTTTAAGCGATTTTATTGATAGTCTTTTAGAAAACCCAATTACCGTTGCGGTTTCTTTAATTATTGGCGGATTTATTCTCTTAAAAGTGGACGATTGGTTTGGCGATGGAGAAGAAACTGAAATTTCATATTTAACAGCTTTAAAAATTGGTTTCTTTCAATGTTTGGCAATGATCCCTGGCGTTTCGCGAAGTGGTGCGAGCATTGTAGGTGGTATGAGCCAGAAACTTTCAAGAACTGTGGCTGCAGAATTTTCTTTCTTTTTGGCAATTCCAACAATGTTGGGAGCTACGGTAAAGAAAAGTTATGACTATTACGAAGCAGGATTTCAGCTTTCTTCAGAACAAGTTAATTTACTGATAATTGGGAACGTTATTGGTTTTATCGTGGCTTTAGTCGCTATCAAATCTTTCATAAACTACTTGAGCAAACACGGTTTTAAGATATTCGGCTACTATCGCATTATTGCTGGAATCGCTGTTTTATTAATTCACTTTTTCATTCAAGAACTTACAGTAATTTAATGACTGCGGAAGACTACAAAGAAGGCCAAGTAATTTTGATAGACAAGCCATTGGAGTGGACTTCATTCCAAGCAGTGAATAAAGTGCGTTGGTTAATCAGAAAATCTTTCGGAATTAATAAAATAAAAGTGGGTCACGCAGGTACTCTCGATCCTTTAGCTACCGGGCTTTTGATTATTTGTTCCGGAAAATTGACAAAAAAAATAGATACTTTTCAAGCGCAGGAAAAGGAATATACGGGAACATTCACTTTGGGCGCAACCACGCCCAGTTACGATTTGGAAACTGAAGTTGATAAAACTTTTGACATTTCAAAAATTACTTCAGAAAAAATACATGAAGCTACAAAACTATTTTTGGGCGAAATAAAACAACAGCCCCCAATTTTTTCAGCTTTGAAAAAAGATGGAAAACGCTTGTATGAATTCGCCCGAAGCGGTGAAGAAGTTGAAATTCCCTTTAGAACCGTCACCATTTCAGAATTTGAAATAACGAAAATTGAGCTTCCAAATGTTGCTTTCAGAGTGGTTTGCAGTAAAGGGACGTACATTCGCTCGCTAGCAAATGATTTTGGAAAAGCTTTAGAAAGTGGTGCCCATCTTTCTGCTTTGCGAAGAACCCGAATTGGAAAATTTTCTGTGCAAAATGCTATTGGGATTGATGCTTTTGAAGCCTCACTCCCAAGTTAAAATAACGCCAATACCCTCCTAATTTTCAACAGTTTTGTGGAATTTTGCTGAAAATTTCGGTACTTGCAATAATGAATTTAAATTATTCATACAGAGCTTTCCTCATAACTTCCCTACTTACGGGCTGTTTGGTGCTTTTACTTTTCAGTGTAAAACTTTCCAAAGAACAGGAAGAAAGCAACGAAGAAACCTATGACGTTGTTATGGCAACTGAGGAATTACTGCCCGAAGATCTTGCCATTGCTGAGCTTACCCCAGAAAAAGTAAAAATTGAAACCAACCGTGCTTATAACGAAGCTGAAAACTTCATCTCTTCCGTAGAAAATGACGACCAAGAAATAACTGAGACCACCGAGGGCAAACTTCAGGAAATGAACGATGCCATGGAAGATTCAAAAAATGATAACGGCACGGGAACTTCGGTTATAACAAAACCCGTAAAGGAAAAAAAGAAGAAATTCTCTAATAGCGAAAGCGGTAAAGAGAACGATGCAGTTGTGAAAAGTGGCAATAGGAATACAACGATAAGCTATCAATTAATAAACCGAAAAGATATAGAGCTTCCCAACCCTGTGTATACATGTTATGGTTTTGGAAAGGTGGTGATAAACATTGAAGTAAGCAATCTAGGGAAAATAGTTAAAAGTTCATACAACAAAACTGCTTCCTCCACTTCCAATGAATGCTTGATTGATGCGGCTTTAGATTATGCCGAACAAGCACGGTTTAATACAGATGCTTCAAAAGGCAAACAATTGGGAACTATTACTTTTAACTTTCCAGGCCAACAATAATAAGTACGCAGTAATCAGTAGGCTCGAGATTTATCGCGTGCATTATTTAAAATACTAATTATGATTTCAGAAAAAGTGCGCTGTGGTTGGTGCGGAACCGATGAGCTTTATGTGAAATACCACGATCAGGAATGGGGTTTGCCCGTTAAGGATGACGCAACTTTTTTTGAATTTCTGCTTTTGGAAACCTTTCAAGCTGGATTGAGCTGGCTAACGATTCTTCGAAAACGTGAAAATTTCAGAAAAGCTTTTGATAATTTCAACTATAAAGAAATCGCCAAATACGACCAAGCCAAAATTGATGCGCTACTTCAAGATGAAGGAATTATTCGCAACAAATTGAAAGTTCATTCTACAGTTACAAATGCAACGCTTTTTATGGAAATCCAAAAAGAATTTGGCAGTTTCAGTAATTATATTTGGCGTTTTGTAGACAATAAGCCTCTTAAAAGTGTTTGGAAAACCTATAAAGAAGCACCAGCAACAATAGCTGAAAGTGATGCTTTGAGCAAAGATTTAAAAAAACGAGGGTTCAAATTTGTGGGCAGTACGGTGGTGTATGCATTTATGCAAGCCACAGGTTTAGTAAATGACCACGTAACAGATTGCTTCCGTTATAACGAGGTTTAATTATTTTAGAAATGAAATGCTCTGTAAACTTCGCGAATTAGTTACTGCCACGGCTTTTAAGGCTTGATTGTATTGATTTTCAATTTCGGGATCTGTATTTTTCTCTTCAGAAAATAATTTCTGAAACCAAGCAACCGCTTTACCATATTCACTTTTGAAATAATATGTCGTAGCCAATTTTTTATAAATAAGAGGGGTTCCGTAGCCTTCCTCTACCACTTGTTCATACACCCGAGCCACGTCAATGTCTTTATTGACATCAGTTTTGTGAAGTTTCGATTGCGAAAAGGAAATTGCAGAAATACCAGTAAATAAAAAACAAAAAAGCAGTTTTCGTTTAGTAATCATATGGGATAATGAGTTTTTCACGAATAATTATGTTTATGGGGATGCAGTTATTCGCGAGGTTTGTTATCCAAAAGAACTAAAAATCTTCCAATTTATTGCCGTCAGCGAAGAATTTAACACATTCTGAGTAGCTTTTCGCTCTAATAAAATTGTGTTTTCAGTAGTTCTTCTTCGTTGATATTGAGCTTTTTAAAGTTTAGGTCATTAAGTTTTATTGAAAAAGCCACAAGAGATTATGGCTTTTTCAATAAAATTATATTTTAAAAATTGGATTACAACTTAATGACCTTTTTATGAATTTTTCCGAAGTCGCCTTCAAAAGAAACTAATAGTGTTCCTCGCCAATTTTGGTTAAGGTCCAACGTTATTTTTCCGTTGCCGTTTTCAATATTTGCATCATACAATTTCTGACCCAAAAGGTTATGGATTTTTACATTTACTGGACCTTGAATGGCATTCATATTAAAAGAGACCTTGCCATTTGTTGGGTTTGGATAGGCCGCTGAAATATGATTTTGCGCCCAGTCGTCTGCCGATAAGTTTTCCACTTGAATAGTCCAATAACCCGCAGGCGCTACGATGGGGCGGTTCAATTCTTTTCCTGAAAGAGCCTTGGCCCATATATAATATTCTATATTAACGGGGGAATTTGGAATAGTCAAATCTGCAGTCCAATTATCAGAATTGGATGGTTTCATTTCAATTTCGTTATAAGTCGTTGAACCCTCTTCTCTCCAAAAAACTTTGGCTTCTGACACAATTGAAATATGCCTCATATATGCATCAATAGTTACTGTACTTCCGGCATTAGCCTCGTCAATAGGTTGATGCACAATCCAAAGTGGATCTGCAACGCCGATAGTATGTGTAATACAATGAATAGCGCCTTTGGAATTAATCAAGTTTTCCCCTGGATTATCCACATCTATCCCAACAATATTGTAACCCGGTAACATTTCTTGATATTTTGCCAATGCCGGTGCATCTACTTCTGCACGATATGTGGGAACCATAATGGTTTTGTTTACAAAAACAGCATTGCTGAATGTATTGTATGGCCCGCCAGTGTTGGGGTAGTTTCCACCTGTACTGGGCGGTGCATCAATCCATTCAATATTATACGGTGTGCCAAAAGGCGATTGAAAATTATCTAAAACATATTGAATGTTTGCTTCAATCTGCGGGCCGTCTGCTACTCCAGGAGGATATTTGCTCACAAGGATTGTTTCTTCGTCCAGCAATTTCATATGCATATCAATATGATGGATAACATCATAGGGAAGTGTATTCATCTTCACAAAACGGTTAATACCCATATATTCCTGCATAATAGCATCTATTTGCGATTCGGTTTTTACGCTTACTCCATAAGGATTTCCGGGAGCATTTTCATCCAAAATTAAGTTTGACGCAAAAGCATTTCCCAAACCGTCACTCATATAGTTACCTCCTGTATTCACTAAATCGTTAGTGCCAGAGTTGGTAGTATAAAGAGGAATACCGGCTTGTGCAGCGTGTGCAATAGGCATCACGTCGTCATTCGGTCGCGGACGGTTGTAGATCCAATCTGTAAGTGCGAGCTCGCCCACATCATCTGAGTATACTGTGTTTCCGGCATAATCGCGAATCCAGATACTATCCCAATCTACGTCCAAGAAAATTACATTGGTAAGATCTACACCATTGGTGGTCAGGTAATTTGCAACTGAAGCCTCGTTTTGGGTGGTGATAATTACTTTACACTCCTGTACGCCTGCCTGCACTATTTGTCGGAGAATAATTGGGTATGAAGGATTCCAAGTAACCAAAAGATACTCTACTTCTTCCCATTCCGCAGCAGCGCGCACAGGGCCAGAAGGCGGTGGTGAAAATCTAGGGCTTGTAAACTGAAATTCCGAAACCAGCGCTTTCTCGGTTTCGGTGAGATTGTGCGGAAGATTTGGTTTTTCCTGTGAAATGGCGAAAGCGGTCTGCAATGCCATCAACAATACCAGAAGGTATTTTGTGTTGTTATTTTTCATAATATTAGCGGATTGTGGAATACGAAGATAGAGTTTTAAATTATTTTATAATCAACTAACTAAGCGAAAAAATCAATAGTATCTAAAAGGAAATTTAATTTAAATAGAGTAATTAGAGAATAATCGTTTTACTCTAAGACCCTTTCAATTGTTGGAGAAGAACCATCTTTTCTTCAGTTTTAAAAAAATTAAATCTTTTGTGTCCATCATCAATATTGAATTCAATTCTTCCGAAATCATTATACCACTTTTTATAGAAAATTTTAAGGTTAGAAATTTTTTTCATTTCAAATTGACGATTACTACTTTTCAAAAACGCATTAGTATAATCTATATGAAGAATATCATTTTCAATCCAGATTTTATCAATGTATGAAAATCTGAAAGTAAATAGGCTATATGCGGTTCCAATAAAAATCCCATCAAACCAGCAATAAGCACGGAGAGTTCGGAAAACAGACCAATTATAATTACTATAATTGGAACCGCAACAAAAGGAAAATAGCAGTTAAAGAGTATTTTAAAAGGTCTATTCATAATGCACTTTCAGATATAGCCTTTTTAGAAAATAAGAAAAATTCATTCAGTCTTAAAGTTTTAGCATCCCCAAAAACTCCCCTCTGCCAATCTCCTCCGCTCCCAGACTTTCCAAATGCTCATTATAAAGTTGGCAATCGATAAATTTATAATTTTTAATCTTTACATATTCCGAAAGATGATAAAAAGCCACTTTTGAAGCATCGCTCACCAAGCTGAACATGCTCTCGCCACAAAAAACTTTTTTGTGAGGTAGCTCTATCACGTAGAGGCCGCCCACTAATTTATCGTTTTCCCAAACCTCAATAGAGACAGCGTATCCAGCTTTGTGTAAAGCTGTATAGGCCTCTTGCATTTCTTTGGTTATCCACGTTCCTGCTTCACCTTTCCGTGGGACTGTGGCACAATAATCTATGACCTCAGCAAAATTTTTATTGAAAGTAATTTGGAACTTTTCACTTTTCAAGGTCTTCCGAAGACTTTTGGAAACCTTGAATTTTTCGGGAAACAAAACCATCCGTGGATCTGGGCTCCACCAAAGAATGGGCTGATCATCTTCAAACCACGGAAAGATTCCAGAGTTGTAAGCAAGCAGCAAGCGCTGCACCGAAAGATCGCCTCCAAGGGCTAGCAGTCCATCGAAAGTAGCTTCTTTAGGATTGGGAAACCAAAGCTGTTCAGTTAAATAATGCATCATCCAAAATTGGTAAAAATTTTCACATAAAAAAACCTCGAAGAAATTGGTATTTCTTCGAGGCCATTTTAACCATAGGAATGGTTACCATCCTTAATTAAAAGGGAAGATCGTCGTGTTCTTCTTCGTTAAAATCATTAGCCGGCTCAAAAGCATCAGCGGGTGGCATTGGAGGCATATCGCCACTTGGGGATGCCTGTGATGCATTTTCAACACGCCATCCTTGAATGCTATTAAAATATTTGGTTTCGCCCTGTGGGTTTACCCACTCGCGACCGCGAACATTAATGCTAACTTTCACATCCTGCCCCACTTTATAGTTGTTCAGCAAGTCTGTTTTGTCCTGCACAAATTCAATCATTATATGCTGCGGATATTGCTCTTCGGTAGTAATTACCATCTCACGTTTCCTAAAACCATTGTTTCCGTAGGTCTTGGTTTCATCTATCATTTTTATTTTTCCCTGTAATTCCATTTCTAATTTTTTATTCTTAATTATTATTTTTGATTAAATATGCACGCGATGAATCGCGAGCCTACAACTTGCTTAGCAAAAGCTTCCATGCTTCTTCGATTTTTCCATCGCAAAGAAACGTTTGTGCTTTTTTATGGATCAATTCTGAATTGTTTGAAGCAACAATTTTTTTAAGTTCGTCCGAAGCATTTATAAAGATATTAATTTCTTCTGAATTTGGGAAATTTTCTACGTTACCCAACATTCCCAAATCGTTCCCAGTCAATACCTTGCTGTTGCGGATTTTTTCGGGAAGTGCATCTACACCTATTCCCAAACTTGATAATGGTTTTGGCACTTCAAAAAGACCAGCTTTGGCGCGGCTGTACCAATTACCGCCAAGACGCGAAACCGTATCAATCTTAAAAGGATCTATTGCGCCGTTTTCATCCAAGATTTCTTCTTTTATGTGGATTTTTACTACTTCGCAAATCACTAAATTTCCTGCACCGCCTTCTGTACCTAGTGCGATAACTTCATTCACTTTACATTCCAATTGTACGGGAGCTTCAGCAACACGTGGTGGTTTAATCATTTCTGACGCTAATTCTGTAAATCCGGCTTTTGCAAATTCGTTTACACCTTTGGCATATTCCGTTGAGGAAAGGGACATTTGCTGCACCATTTCAAAACTAACAATGTTTATAACCACTTCGGGCACTTCCAAAACATTTTCATAAGTATGTTTCGTTGTATTATCGCGCCCGCGCCTTGCGGGTGAAAATACCAAAATGGGTGGCTTTGCGCTAAAAACATTAAAAAAACTGAAAGGCGAAAGGTTTACATTGCCATTTTTATCTACAGTACTTGCAAATGCAATAGGTCTGGGCGAAACTGCGCCCAGTAGATAACCGTGTAATTTTCCGGTGGATAATTCGTGTGGTTCAATAGAGATCATTGCTTGCAAATGTACCCAAAGATTATAGCTTGTAAAAACTTGATTGTACAATAATATCAACATATTTGCTTTATATTTAAACCTGCTTTTGGAATGTAGGTCTACTTTTAAAGTTCAATCTGCTATTAACTTTTTTTATATGCTTCGCAACAAATCACTCTCCCGTTGGGGTTTTATTTTGGCTTCCCTTATTGTAATCAGTCTTATTTTGTGGAATACGTACATTTTTTTTAGTCAATTGAAGGAAAACGAACGTGCCAAAATGGAGATTTGGGCAGTAGCGCAAGAGGAGTTGGCGCAAAGCCAAGAAGACGAAGGAAGCCCAATAAGCGAAACCGCCCTTACTATAATAAGAAGCAACAGCTCTACCCCAATGATCCTGCATACTTTAAAAGAGGATAGCTATACTGGAAGAAATATTGATGAAGAAATACTGGACAATGAAAAAGACCGAAAAAAGAAAATAGAACAGTTTATTTCGGAATACAAACCGCTTGAGGTAACTTATAACGACCAAGTGCTTTCTGTAATTTATTTTGGAAATTCTCCGTTAATCAATAAACTTAAATATTACCCAGCTGCATTAATTTTGATAATATTTCTTTTCATTCTAGCAGTTTACCTTTTTTACAAAACTTCCAAATCTGCCGAGCAGAATAAGCTTTGGGCAGGAATGGCTAAAGAAACAGCGCACCAAATAGGCACACCGCTATCTTCATTAATTGGTTGGACAGAAATTTTAAAAAGCGAAAATGTAAATCCAGAATATATTTTAGAAATGGAGAAAGATGTTTCCAGATTAGAAACAATTACAGAACGTTTTTCAAAAATAGGCTCGATGCCGAAACTGGAACGCTGTGATTTGGTTGAAGAGACAAAAGCAACATTTCAGTATTTACAAAAACGAACTTCAAAACTTATACATTTTCAACTAAACATTCCGGAAGATCCTGTATTTGTTCAATTAAACCCGCAGCTCTTCAGCTGGACCATAGAGAATCTTGTGAAGAACGGCATTGATGCGATGAAAGGAAAAGGAACCATAACCATTTCCATAGAAGAAAATCCTAAATATGCGCTAGTTCACATTACCGATACAGGAAAAGGTTTGACCAAAAGTGAATTTAGAAGAATATTCACACCAGGCCACACTACCAAAAAACGTGGCTGGGGCTTAGGTCTTTCACTTGCTAAACGAATTATAGAGGAATACCATAATGGAAAAATCCGTGTTCTTAAAAGTGTCCCAAACCAAGGCACAATTATGGAAATAGCACTAAAAACTGAAAACTGACAATGAAACATAAAACCCACACGCTGCACACAGCGCGCTTGAAAAATAATTGTCCAACGTGTTTTGGAACAGATGGGCTTGAAATCACTTTTACACAGGAAGAGAAAGAAACGCCATTCTTTAAAACACCAGATACAGCGGTAGCTGAAAAACTTTATTGTAGCACCTGTAATAACAATATCTACCCCGTAAATTGGACCGAAGACATTGAACGCGTTTTTGATTACAACAAAAAAATAGCGGAAACCAATAAGCAATATTTAAAGGTAAAACCACTATTCTATATTTTAATTGTTACAGCTATTGTTCTCGTAGCGGCCGTAATATATATTTTAATCCCAGCTTAGGCTTTCAATTTTTCTGAAATTGCTTCAGCCAAAAATTTAAATTCCTCAGAAGTCATTTTTACTTTTTTGGTGAAACGCATGTCATCCATTTCATTTAGCGGAATAAGATGAACGTGCACGTGCGGCACTTCCAAACCAACTACAGCCATACCAACCCGTTTGCAGGGAACAGTTTTTTCCAAAGCTCGGGCTACTTTTCTGGAAAACTGCATTAATTGCAAATACATATGTTCACCCATATCGAAAACTTTATCGATTTCATCTTTCGGAACACATAACGTGTGCCCCTTTGCGTTCGGGTTTATATCCAAAAAAGCGATGAAATTATCGTCTTCTGCAATTTTGTAACAAGGAATTTCACCCTCGATTATTTGTGTGAAAATAGATGCCATATTTAATCTCTTGTAATTTCCAATATTTCGAATTTAAGCACACCATTGGGCACTTTTATCTCTGCAACCTCGCCTACCTCTTTACCCAGCAAGCCGTGACCAATTGGAGAATCTACGGAAATCTTTCCGGATTTAAGATCGGCTTCGCTTTGTGCTACCAACTTATAAACCATTTCCATACCGTTGTTTTGGTTTTTAATCTTAACCTTAGAATGTACCAAAACTTTACTCAAATCCAATTGCGATTCATCTATCAAACGGGCATTTGCTAAAACCTCCTCCATTTTGGCGATGCGCATTTCAAGCATTCCCTGCGCTTCTTTGGCGGCGTCATATTCAGCGTTTTCACTCAAATCGCCTTTATCGCGGGCTTCAGCAATTGCATTGGAGGCTTTTGGACGCTCCACATCACGTAGCTGATCTACTTCATCCCGTAATTTTTTTAATCCTTCAGCGCTATAATAAGATACTTTACTCATAACTTCATCGTTTGTGTATGCAGAACATACATATTCTTTAATATAACAAAATCCCGACTCGTGGCGGGACTCACTTTAATAAATTGAAAAAATCCCATACGCTGACGGGATTGTGTTTAACAAATATACTAAAAATTTACTTGTTCTGTAATTTGTTGTAATTTCGGCCTTAAAATTATTTTGATGAAAAATATAATTCTTCTTCTATTGACTGTTTTAATAACGCTTTCTTGCTCAAAGAATGATGATAAAAAAGAACGCAATCCCTTTTTAACTGACCCTGTTGTAAGCTTAAACTTGAACCTTAATTTGCCAGAATACAATCCGTTGAAATTTCCCGGCAATTTCGTACTAACTTCGCAAGGAATAAAAGGAATTGTAGTTTTCTGCGTAAGTGAAACCCAATATTTTGCATTTGATCTTACAGATCCAAATCACGTTCCCAGCGATTGTTCGCGAATGGAAGTGAACGGCCCAATAGCCAGTTGTCCTTGTACAAATGATGACAATGAGTATAATATTATTAATTTCGGAAGGCATACTACTGAGCCAGATGCAAAATACCCTATGCAGCAATATCGTGCGGAGCGCAACGGCAATAACATTGTAATTAGTAATTAACTTTCAAAATATGCTTCAATAGAATTTAGTAGTTAGTTACATTACAAATATATTAGTCTAAAATGAAAATCTTAATTAGCATGCTTATTTTATTTTCTTCAATCACTTCAAAAGTAATTTTTGATTTTAACGAAAAATCCAACATCAAAGACTGGCTTATAGTTGATGATGTGGTAATGGGCGGTAAATCTTCAGGAACCTTTAGTTTAAGTAAAGAAGGTTTTGGTGTTTTTGAAGGAAACATACTGTTAGATAATAATGGAGGATTCTCTTCTGTGCGATATGGTTTTCAGAAAATTCAAGTAAAAAATCACACTAAAATTGTTATTAAACTAAGAGGCGACGGCAAAGAATATCAATTTAGGATTAAAGCAAATTCCGATGACTATTATTCGTATATCGCACCTTTTAAAACCTCGGGGGAATGGGAAGAAATAGAAATTCCTTTAAAAGAAATGTATCCTTCATTTAGAGGAAAAAAACTTGACAAACCAAATTTTACCGAAAACTATATTGAAGAAATTACCTTTTTAATAGGAAACAAAAAAAAGGAAAAGTTTAAACTTTTGATTGATAAAATAGAAGTGAAGTGACACCCTTAAGGCATCACCAATGAAGTCTATTTCGGTGCTTATTCAAAAAAAACAGTGAAAAATAATTCTTAACTTATATCAAGAAAATGAAAACTCGGACCTAAAAAGACCCAAGCCTTCATTTATAAGAGATAGAGACAATTCAGCATAATTTCTTTAAAACTTCACAGTAGCCCCCACCAGAAAATTAATAGTAGCCTGCGGATAATAGCCAGCGCCTTCAACAGTAGTTACAGTTCCCGGATTACTGAAATCATCATCATACGTATAAAAATAGCCGTTGGAAATATATTTCACATTAAAAATATTGTTCACCAAAGCTGAAAAAACCACTTCTTTTATCAACGGAAGCGAATCCAAAGTGTAAACTATATTCAAATCATTGATGAAGTAGCTGTCCAGTTTTGAAGCTTCGCTATCAATATTCCCCATATATTGTTCACCCACAAATTTTGAAAGAAAGCCTAATTGTAATTTTTTTATTGGTGTATATTCCAGCATATTTCCTGCAACTACAGAAGGCGAAAATGAAATATTTGTGTTGCCCAAATTAACCAATCCACCATCGCGAGAGGCAACAAAATCTACGTTTTTATTAGTGCTCAAAGCTATATTTGGAATAGTTCTCAAATTTTTCAAAAGTTGTATTTCTGCATCAACCTCTAATCCCAAACGGTAGCTTTTTCCACTGCTCGTTCGTAAACCCGCACCCACATCGTTCAATTCTCCTGAAAGCACTAATTGGTCTTTATAATTCATATAAAAAATATTGGTATTTACCTTTGTCTTCTCGGAAGCAAAACGCCAGCCTAGTTCAAAATCGTCTAATTTTTCAGGGGTAATAATTCCCTGCTCGTAATCGTTCCGAGATGGCTCGCGATGCGCTTTTCCGTAAGAAAAATAGAATTGATTTGAAAGATTTAATTTATAAGTCAATCCGGCTTTTGGGTTGAAAAATGAATAGTTTTCATCCACATTTAAGGGCACCAAATCTGACGTAATCCCCGAAGTTTTATAATTCAAAAACCTGCCCTGCAAATCGCCGAAAATGCTCCATTTTTCATCAGTTCTATAAGTGGCTTTTGAGAAAACAGTAAACTCGCTTTTCTCACCATTTCCATTATAATAACGATCGCGGATTTCAGAATTACTGGCGTAACGCGCCCAAATTACTTCCCCATAATGATCGCCCGTGTAATAGCTGTAAAAAGCTCCACCCGTAAAATCTATCTTATTGTTTTTATAATTCACGTTTGCATTAGCTGCATAAAAATGGTTGTCTAACCAACGGCGTCTGATTAAATCTGTAGTATTTATAGTATCTCCGCCAATTTCAATTGGTTCAAAACCATAGGTTTCAAAATCCTCATCTTCTTTGTATTGCTCAAAATACCCCTTTCCTTTTGTGTAATTGAAAGAAACATTCGTGCTCCAGTTGTTGTTGAAACGTTGGTTCCAAAGTAATTGATAGTGATCCTGCGCATAATTATCAACTTCATTATCATAAAATTGAATATTTCCCTCTTCATCGGTATATTCTCCAACAGTATTGTAGGTTCTGTCATTTTTAAGTTTTTCGGGATCTTCCAAACCGTTCCAAGATTGGTAAGTTATATTTTTACCACCAAAAGCTAATGCTTTAATTAGCGTATTTCTATTCACAAACGCTCCCTGCAAAAAATACGATTTCAAGTCTGAACTGGCTCTGTCAATATATCCGTCGGATTGAATGGTTGACAATCTTCCTGCTAATTCAAAATGATTAGAAAGCAATCCAGTACTGAACTTAACGTTATGTTTACTCGTATTATAACTGCCAAAGGAATTCGCAATTTCACCGTAAGCTTCGTTAGAAACGGCATCGCTCAACAAATTTAAACTTGCACCAAAAGCTCCAGAACCATTGGTGGAAGTTCCCACGCCGCGTTGCAATTGCAAGCTTTGCACCGAAGAAGTAAAATCGGGCAAATTCACCCAAAACGTCCCTTGGCTTTCAGAATCGTTATACGGAATTCCATTGAGCGTAACATTCACGCGCGATGCGTCGCTTCCTCGAACACGAATGTAGGTATAACCCACGCCCGCACCCGCATCGCTCGTGGTAACAACGGATGGCAGATAGTTTAGCATATACGGAATATCCTGCCCAAGGTTTCGTTTTTCAAGTTCCTCTTTGTCGAGGTTTGAGTGGGTAATTGGTGAATCTGCATCAACGCGGACGGCTTGCACCAAAACTTCATCTAAAGTTTCAACTTTTGTTGTGTCTTGTAATTTTCCCTGTGGCGTTTCCTGAGCGGAAACCGTACAAAATAGTGAAGTAAATACTGCGGAAATCAATAACTTTTTCATTCGTGATAATGTTTAAATTATACGAATAAAAGGGGCTTTATTCTATGTTAGTTAACTGTTTAAATAAAAAATCCCTGAAAATAATACGTCGTGCATTATTACAGGGGGTTTCTATTTAGTGTCCCTTGGCAGCATTACCCGCCCAGGTTCTTTGGGTATAATCTCAGCCTTTTGAAGTTCGAATTTTGAGCGACGAGCGACGAAATAATTTCGTATCTCGTATTTCTAATTTCCTATTTCAAAAAGCACCCCTTTGAGATGTTCGGCAAAGATACCTCTTTTAAATCTCAAATTGCAAATAACAAATTCCAAATAATTGCAAACAATAAAAATTAGTACATCAATCAAGTGTTGGAGGTTTTCGGTTGGATTTTTTGAAAGCGTTTTCCTTTTTAGATTTTAAACGTCTTTCAATCGCCCCTTTTGAAGGTTTTGTTTTTTTTCGTGGCTTTGCTACTTTCAAATTTTTCTGAAGCAGTTCAACCAACCTTTCAATAACGATGGCTTTGTTGCGGTGTTGGCTTCTTGTTTCGCCACATTGAAGCGTAATAATTCCTTCGGAAGAAATTTTTGAAGATAGTTTGTTGCGAAGTCTTTCCTTTTCAGTTTCCGAAAGTGCTTGCGAAGCTTCCAAATTAAATGAAACCTCAACTTTTGAGGCAGTTTTGTTTACGTGCTGTCCGCCCGGACCGCTGCTGCGGATGGCTTTAAAAGAAAGTTCTGATATTAAAATTTCTGTGTTCACTTGGGTTGGTGTACTTCGTTCAAAAGATCGTTTACGGTTTTTACAGGATTGAAAGTGATGAGCGGCACTTCTACAAAAACCGTTATCCAATTTGCCATTGCGCCGTTCCAAAGTCCGGGAAGCTCCAATGCTTTAATAGGTTTTCCTTGATAGGATTTATGTGAAATGAAACCTGCATCCGGATCTGAAAATTTTAGCAAATCATATTTTTCACCTTTATAATTACGCATCCCACAAACCAAATCTACCGGATTGAAATGCGTGGCCTTGTCAACCAAAGCTTTTTGTTGCGGGTTGTTAGTGTCAATTTGTGACATTTCTACAATTTGATACGAAAGATTTCCATTTTTATCTTTTACAAGAAATGGTCCGCCGCCGGGAGCCCCAGTATTTTCAACAACACCACAAATGCGGATTGGGCGTTCCAGAATTTTTAAAAGATCTTCCTTAAATATAGGAGTGTTTTTTATACTTAAATCTACCGAAATAAATTCAGCAACATTTTTTATAATTTCTTCGGAAGGATTTTCGAGGTGAAGCTTTTCAATGAAACTGAAAATTTTCTTCTGAAGGGAAATCAATTTTCCGGCCAATACTTTTTTCTGAAAAGCGATTGTTTCCACATAATTTTCAGAAACAACATTATCTATATTTTTGATGAAAATAATATCCGCATCCACATCGTTCAAGTTTTCCAATAACGCTCCGTGGCCGGAAGGACGTAAAAGCAGATCGCCGTTTTCATCTAAAAACAATTCGTTTTCGGGGGTTGCTGCAACTGTATCTGTCTCATTTTTCTGAAACGAATAGGATATATTAAAACGCACCCCTGTTTTCTTTTCAACAAGATGTTTTACTTCGTCGAAGCGTTTTTTGAATTTTTTTTCATGACCTTCGGAAACTGTAAAATGCAAATTAGCCACGCCGTTTGTAGCTGCGTAAAATGCCGCTTCATACAATTGTTCGCCAAAAGCAGTAACGTAATTTTCGCCGTATGTATGAAAAGGAACGAGTCCTTTCGGGGTATTGCTAAAATTTAATCCAGTTTCCTCCAACATTTCCTGAACAAACAGAAAGTATCTTTTCCCCTGTTCAAAATTTTCAAGTTCAGAATATTTTTCTTCTAATTTATCTTTTACCAAAAAAGAAAATGCAAAATTATCAATTGACTCAAAGAATATTTTTAAATTCCTGTTTTCTTCTTTTTGAAGAAATGATTCGATATTATCTTTTGGATTATAGCTTTCCAAAAACTGATGCAAAAACTTAAACATTCGAGTAGCCGCACCCGATGCCGGAACAAATTTCAGTATATCGAGCTTATCTTTTTCGGTTTCGAAAAGAGTGGCAAAGTGCTGTTGTTCTTTTTCTGAAAACACTTCAATTCCTTTATCGGCTGAAGCAGGTTCCATGACATTGGCGAAGGGAATTCCCTCCTTAAAAATTTCAAGTTGGTGTTTAACTTTAGCCTCGGAAAGCCCGTGATTCTTTATTTGTTGCAGGTTTTTTTCTGTAAACATCTTAGTTCTTCTTCAGCAATACATCAATAATCTCGACTGCTTTTTTAAATCGTTCTTTTTGGTTTCCCTTTAAAATTTTATACGGAAAACCCTGTTCTTTCAATTCAGCCTCAAAAATACGAAACATTTCCTCTCGATTGTTGGGTCTGTCGCGCAAGTCGTCCACTTCCCAAGGCGTGTCAATATAGGTTAAAAGGTAGATGCTGTAATTGTTCCCCCCCACGGCGGACAGGTTGGTTGCTTCGTTTTTTATTTCCGAAGGGCAAAATCCGTTGTAATAATATTCGGAATATACTTTCAGTTCGAGCAAATTTGTATCGCAAATCAACAGATTTTCAACTTGTTGCGAAGCCTCATTTTCAAGTTTCAACTGTCCTTTGGCGATGGGAATTAAATCTTCTCTAGCAACCAATTCTTTCTTGGAATCCCACTTTTTTTGAAGGTATTCACGCATAAATTCCGGAACCCAAAGCGTGTTATAATGTTCCGCCAACTGTTTTGCAAGCGTTGTTTTTCCAGTAGATTCGGGTCCGTATAAAACTACTTTTATCAATTGAGCAGACTGGTTTCGGGTTTGTTCAGGTTTTTCTTCCACGCGCGGTATCCGTAAATTGAAATGATTACAAAAAGCAAAAATTGAAACGATGTAAAAATCAAACCTTTGTAAAAATACAAGGGTAGCGAAATTATATTACCAATCAGTAAAAAAGACCAGTTTTCCAGTTTTTTTCGCGCCAAAAGCCACATTGCCACAAAAAATATGGCTGTAGTAAGTGTGTCAACATAAGCTGTCCAACTATTCCATTTGTCGAAAAATTTATAAATGGCAAAAATGAAAATCAAAGTTGCTACAAAAATGAAAACGCAGATTTGCTTCTCTTTTAAACTTGTTGTGGTTATGGGCGTATAATGTTCGGCATCAATCTTTCGTGTCCAAATATACCAGCCGTAAATGCTCATTGAAAAATAATAGGCGTTGATTACCAAATCGCCCAAGAGCCCGTAGAAAGCTAAAATATAAACAAAAATTGCGGTGCTCAAAATTCCTGTAGGATAGATTAAAATATTGTCCTGTTTGGAAAACCAAGCACTAAGCAGACCTAACACAACACCAATTATTTCAAGGATTATAATGTGTGTGGGAACGCCTTGGTATTGCTGAAAAAACCAATCAAAAATGGGGCTCATAATCGCTTCTATCCGATTTTACAATTTTTATATAAAGCAAACCTCTTTCCACGGCTTCCAAAGCAACTTTAATTTCTTTTTGAAGCAGGTCCATTACCGTATCATAATCGCCATAAACCTGTGTACTCAGCGGATTTTCCAAAACTGTGAGGCCAGAATTTCGTAAACTTTTTATGAAATTGATAATTGCGGGTTCGTAATCGTCTTGTATTGGTGTGAGGGTAAGTTCAACTGAAATTTTCATTGCTTTAAAATTTTTGTTTCAAAGTTACGATTATAAAAGTATTCAGTTAACAGTAGCATTTGGCAGTTTTTGGAATTTGGATTTTTGAGATTTGGAATTTATTTGGAGTTTGTTTTTTGTTATTTGGTGCTTTCGATTTCGAAGGCCGTTCCCATAACTATCATATCGGCACCCGATCTGTAAGCTGTTTCTTTTTGTACTTCTGTTTTTATTCCCCCACCAACAATTAAAGGAATATTGATAGCTTTTTTTACTTCAGAAATAATTTCAGGTTTTACAGGAATTTTTGCGCCGCTTCCTGCTTCCAAATAAATAAGTTTTGCTCCCATAAATTGTCCGGCCAAAGCTGTATTCACAATCAACTCAATATTTTCCTGCGGCAGTGGTTCCGTTTTTGTCACTTTTGAAACCGATGAATTATTTCCACCATCAATCAAAATATAGCCAGTGGAAATAATTTCCAAAGCCAAATTTTTCAATTTCGAAATGGATTTTATTTGTTGGCCAACTAAGTATTCCGCATTTCTTCCCGAAAGCAACGTCAAAAATAAAAGAGCATCTGCAAGCGGTGTAATGTGCGAATGATCGCCCGGAAAAAGAAAAATGGGAAGTTTCGATTCAGCTTTCAAAGCTTTTACCGTTTCTTCGGTTTCTCCATTTGCCACTGTACTTCCGCCCACAAAAAGATGTGTTGTTTCCTTTGGAATTTTATTTAGAAATGATTTCGTTGCAGAAATATCAAATTTATCTGGGTCGATCAAAATAGCGAGTTGCTTTTCTTTTCCGGCAACCAACTTTAGAAAAGATTTATAAAAAATTCCTTCCATCTATTTTTCTTCAGAAATAAGTGCATAAGCACAAGTGAACTCTTCAAATTCCAGAAAATCCACATCATATTGCACTTGTTTGTCTTCGTAAGTTACGGTTGCAGTTGTTTTGGTTTCATCGAGCCTAAAATCTTCAACATAAATATTTTCCAAAAAACTCACTCCTTTTTCGGCAAAACTTTTATAAAGTGATTCTTTCGCACACCAAACAATGGTGAGTTTGCGCATCATTGCATCTTCATTTGCGATGGTTCGGTATTCTTCAACCGGTGTGAATTTATGAGCTATTCTAAGGATTTTGGTGCGTTGCATTTCAATATCGATACCCACTTCGGTATCGCTAATAATTATCGCAGAAAAGTTGTAGGAATGGGTAATTGAAATGTGTTTATCGCCAGTTAAATGCGGCTTGCCGTTTTCATCATAATATAAATCGTGATCCGTAAATCCTTCCAAAGCCATCAAATGCCGAATGCTCATAAACCCGCGACGGTGAAGGTCGCTTTTCATATTCAGCACCCTATTGGTACAATTTTGTGTTAGATCTATCACTGCTGAAAGCGTTTCAAAAGATTCTTCAATCTTCCAAATGAAAACTTTAGTGTTTGGGTTTACTGTTATAGTTTTGTAAAGTGGCATAAACTTTCAAAGGATATTTCGTAGTTTTGCAGACTTAAAACCAGAAAATTAATTTTAAATAAATGTCCGCTTTTGCGGGTATAAATATAACAAATATGTCAACGAAAACTGTGCCTTACACGGCGTTTAAAGTAAAAGATATTTCCCTAGCAGACTGGGGAAGAAAAGAAATTGAGCTTGCCGAAGCTGAAATGCCCGGGCTTATGAGCTTGCGTGAAGAATACGGAAATGAGCAGCCTTTGAAGGGCGCACGTATTGCTGGGTGTCTTCACATGACCATTCAAACTGCCGTGCTTATTGAAACATTAAAGGCACTGGGAGCAGAAGTTACTTGGAGCTCATGTAACATTTTCTCAACCCAAGACCATGCAGCTGCTGCAATTGCTGCTGCTGGATTTCCGGTCTATGCTTGGAAAGGAATGAATGAAGAGGAATTTGAATGGTGTATTGAGCAAACACTTTTCTTTGGCGAAGACCGCAAACCCTTGAACATGATTCTTGACGATGGTGGCGATTTAACGAATATGGTTTTGGACAAATATCCAGAGCTTGCCGATGGCGTTAAAGGTATTTCTGAAGAAACTACTACTGGTGTTCACCGTCTTTACGAGCGTATGAAAAAAGGAACATTGCCAATGCCGGCTATCAACATTAACGATAGCGTTACCAAAAGTAAATTCGATAATAAATATGGTTGTCGTGAGAGTGCTGTGGATGCAGTGCGCCGTGCAACAGATATAATGATGGCTGGAAAGCGTGTTGTTGTTTGTGGTTATGGTGATGTTGGTAAAGGAACTGCCGCTTCTTTTAAAGGTGCGGGAAGTATCGTTACAGTTACTGAAATTGATCCAATCTGTGCGCTACAAGCTGCAATGGACGGTTTTGAAGTGAAAAAATTGGAAACCGTTGTTGGAAATGCAGATATCGTAATTACAACTACTGGAAATAAAGACATTGTTCGCGGAGAACATTTTGAAGCGATGAAAGATAAAACCATCGTTTGTAATATTGGCCATTTTGATAACGAAATTGCAGTTTCTTGGTTAAAGACCAATCACGGAAAGACCCACGTTGAGATTAAGCCACAAGTTGACAAATACACAATTGACGGAAAAGATATTATTCTTTTGGCCGAAGGTCGTTTGGTAAACCTTGGTTGCGCCACCGGCCACCCAAGTTTTGTGATGAGTAACAGTTTCACCAACCAAACTTTAGCGCAAATAGAGCTTTGGAAAAATGGTGAAAACTATGAAAACGAAGTGTATATGCTTCCAAAGCACTTGGATGAAAAAGTAGCGAAACTACACCTTGAAAAAATTGGGGTTGAACTTACTGAACTTCGCCAAGACCAAGCTGAATATATTGGCGTGGAAGTTCAAGGACCGTTTAAGCCTGAGTATTACAGATACTAATGATTTACGATTGTAGATTTTAGATTTACGATTTTTTGAAATTGAAACCCTTGCAGATTTGCGAGGGTTTTTTTTGTTGTGAATAAGTTTCAAAATATTTTATACAGAATTAAATTCTGTATAAGAAAAAAAATATATATTTATAACCATATATAAGGTTGTATAACATGGTTATTAAAGAATTTTATTCTGTTTCAGAAGCAGCAGAAATACTTGGTAAAAATCCGGAAACTTTACGTCGATGGGATAATGACGGAAAGCTGCAAGCTGTTCGGGAACCGATGAGCAATTACCGGGTTTATAAAAAAGAAAATCTTGAAATATTTCCTGAGTTTAAATCATATTTTGAAAGAATCGACGAAAGTAATTATGTTGAACCAATAAATAATTATTCTGTTTTAGAACTTTTTGCGGGTGCTGGCGGTCTTGCAATTGGAATGGAAGAGGCAGGTATAAAATGCAAAGCTTTAAATGAAATTGACAAATGGGCTTGCCAAACATTACGTAAAAATCGTCCAAACTGGAATGTACTTGAAGGAGATATTAGAGAAATGGACTTCTATGAATTCAAAGATAATATTGACGTAGTCACGGGAGGATTTCCTTGCCAAGCGTTTAGTTATGCAGGTAAAAAATTAGGACTTGAAGATGCTCGCGGAACACTCTTTTATGAATTTGCCCGTGTTGTAAAAGAGACAAAACCTAAAATCTGTATAGGTGAAAATGTTAGAGGTCTGCTCAGCCACGACAATGGGAAAACATTGGAGGGAATGATTTCTATTTTAGATGAAATTGGCTATAATGTAGTTTCACCAGTTAGAGTATTAAAAGCTATAAATTATAATGTTCCGCAGAAACGTGAACGATTGATTTTGGTTGCAATACGAAAGGATATTAATACTGAATACGAATATCCAAAACCTTATTCTGAAATATATAATTTAAAGGATGCACTGAAAAAGGGAAAATTATTTGATTCCAATGTTCCAAAATCCAAAGGCGCGAAATATCCACAACACAAAATGGATGTTCTGGACTTAGTTCCACCAAAAGGATATTGGCGAGATTTACCGCTTGATATTCAAAAGGAATATATGCAGAAAAGTTTTTTCTTAGGCGGAGGAAAAACGGGTATGGCGAGAAGAATTGGATGGGATGAACCTTGTTTGACTTTAACTTGCAGTCCTGCACAAAAACAGACCGAGCGTTGTCACCCCGAAGAAACTAGACCCTTTACGGTTCGAGAATATGCACGAATTCAAACTTTTCCCGATGAATGGAAATTCGAGGGTTCGGTTTCGCAACAATATAAGCAGATTGGGAATGCAGTTCCGGTTAATTTGGCGAAGGAAATTGGATACTCGATTATTAAATTTTTGAATAACATTCAGTTAAATGAAAAACCTAAAATTAATGATGAAATTGAAGTAATTTCAACTTTTTAATTTTTCAAACCCATTATAGTATAGAAAGTTTTCAAAAGTAATTTCATCGAGAATCGTTCTTCCATTCTTATTTGCACTTTCAGAAATGTCTGAAAGAATATTGTTTTCGTTTTGTTTTTCCTCGGAAACGCTTTTTATAAAATCATTTACTGCTTTAGGCAGAGATTTATACAAATCATAAAAAGCATTTTCTTTCCTAGTTATCATTTCATAAAATTGATCTCCCGATATCATATAAACTCTACTGTGACTATATTCTTTTCTATTTATAATTCCTTCCCACTTTTTACAAAAACTTTTCTTTGCCAGTATCTGTACTAAATAGCATTTAGAATTTCTATTATCATCGGCAAATCTAGCAAGTTTCTGAAAAGCACTTTCAGCAGAACTACTATTCATTGTATTATGTTTGTTTTTTATTTCGGCAAAAAGAGAACCATCATCCGCTTTCAAATCATATCCCATCAAGCGACCACTGCTAAAACCTTTTACACCGCCCAATACCTCTTCGTGGAAAGTGCCAATTGCATTATTTACAGATTTATCTATTTGTCGGGACATTTCAAGCTTTATCAATTCTTCTTCGGAAAGCTCATTAAATTTCGAATCGAAAGTCAATTTAAAAATATCGACTTTATTATTATAAAATTTCTCTTTGGTAAATTCCTTTTTAGCCGAAAGATAAGAGTCATATAGTTTCGAAATGCACTGCAATAAATGTTTATCTGTGATAAAATCAACATAATTGTTTTCCATTTCGCCAAGATTATTCATAATTTGTATAGTAAGACATGAACTACGAAGATAACAAAATAAAAGTCCCAAGATTCAACGAAGAATCAGGTTTCTACACCACAAAAAAGCGCTCAAAAATGATGAGTAAGATACGTGGGAAGAACACCAAACCCGAATTGCTTTTCAGAAAAGCGCTTTGGAAAAAAGGAATTCGTTATCGTGTGGACAGCAAAAAACTTCCCGGAAAACCTGCTGTTTCCATTCAAAAATATAAACTTGCTGTTTTTATTGATGGTGAATTTTGGCACGGTTACAATTGGCCAGAACGAAAAGAAACCCTAAAAAGCAATCGCGCTTTTTGGATTCCAAAAATTGAACGGAATATGCAACGCGACCGCGAAGTGAACAAACAGCTAGAAGAAATGGGCTACACCGTTTTCCGTTTTTGGGCTAATGAAATAAAACATAATTTACACAAATACATCAACGACGTTTTGGTGTACATAAATACAAGACAAAATGATTAATTCAAAACTACCCAATATTGAAACTTCCATTTTCGCCACAATGAGCAAAATGGCCGCAGACCACAACGCCCTAAACCTCTCCCAAGGCTTTCCGAATTTTCCCAGCGATTCCGCTTTAAATGCATTGGTAGATCAAGCAATGAGCGATGGTTTTAACCAATACGCACCAATGCCCGGCGATTTTGAGCTTCGCATGGAAATTTCAAAAAAGATTGAAAACCTTCACAACCACTTTTACAATCCCGAAACTGAAATCACGATAACGGCTGGCGCTACGCAGGCTATTTTCACCATAATTGCTGCTACCATTAGCAAAAACGACGAAGTAATTATTTTCACTCCAGCGTATGATTGTTATGCGCCTACTGTGGAATTGTTCGGTGGAAAAGTTATTCCCATTCAACTAAAACCTCCTTTTTACAAAGTGGATTGGCAAGAAGTTGCTGATAAAATTTCTTCGAAAACAAAAATGATAATCATCAATAGTCCGCACAATCCAAGTGGAATGTTATTTTCTAAAGAAGATATGCTCCTGTTGCAGGATTTGGTGGAGAAAAATGATTTGTTGGTTTTGAGCGATGAAGTTTACGAACATATCATTTTTGATGGAAATGTTCATCAAAGCGCCTCAAAATTTGAAGCCTTGGCAGCGCGAAGTTTTATTACGGCTTCCTTCGGAAAAACATTTCACAATACAGGTTGGAAAATGGGGTATTGTGCCGCGCCGGAACGATTGATGAAAGAATTTCAAAAAGTGCATCAATTCGTGGTTTTCTGTGTAAACCATCCCATCCAAAAAGCATTGGCCACCTATTTGAAAGATCCGGATCACTATTTAAAACTTTCAAATTTCTATCAGCAAAAGCGGGATTTCTTTTTGAATTTGATGGAAGGCTCCAACTTCAAAATCATTCCTTCAAAAGCAACTTATTTTCAAATGCTTGATTTTTCAGAGATTTCGAATGAAAGTGATATCGCTTTCGCGGAAAGGCTTACAAAGGAATTTAAGATTGCAACAATTCCAACTTCCGTTTTTAATGAAGGAAAAAAAGACTTTAGGCAAATACGCGTTTGCTTCGCCAAAACAGATGAAACTTTGGCTCAAGCAGCCCAAATTCTGAAACAATTTTGATTACTGAAACTTATTCAACCTCCAACTCGCAATAAGTTTTACCAATTAAAACATTAAAACAACCGATTGCTTTTTAATGTATTAGTGGTTTTAATTGGTATTTTCGTAGAGCTTACCCTTAAAATATTTCAATTATGGAAAACAAAGAAGATAAAAACTACCACAAAAACGGAAATCCCAGTGGAAACACAAGCGATGCATGGGAAATAAATGATGATGGTGCTGCAGCCCAATGTCCCTATTTCGGGAATACCCAGCATCAAGTTGCAGGTGGCGGAACAACAAATGGCGATTGGTGGCCAAATAGTTTGCGCTTAAATGTGCTTCGTCAACAAAGTTCGATGTCGGATCCGATGGGGAATAGCTTTAACTATAAAGAAGAATTTGAAAAGCTCGATTACAAAGCTTTAAAAGAAGATCTCGTAAAATTAATGACTGATTCCCAAGATTGGTGGCCCGCAGATTACGGGCATTACGGAGGATTGTTTATACGTATGGCTTGGCACAGCGCAGGAACTTATCGCGTAACCGATGGCCGCGGTGGCGGAAATACAGCAAACCAACGTTTCGCTCCATTAAACAGCTGGCCTGATAACGGAAACTTAGATAAAGCCCGTTTGTTGCTTTGGCCAATTAAGCAGAAATATGGCAAACAAATTTCTTGGGCAGATTTATTACTTCTTGCAGGAAACTGCGCTTTGGAATCTATGGGCTTTAAAACCTTTGGTTTCGCTGCTGGTCGCGAAGATCTTTGGGAACCGGAACAAGATGTTTATTGGGGCTCGGAAACGCAGTGGCTTGGTAACGACAAACGTTACGAAGAGGGCCATCTTGAAAAACCTTTGGCAGCAGCCCATATGGGATTAATTTATGTGAATCCCGAAGGCCCGAATGGAGTTCCTGATCCGCTCGGTTCAGCACACGATATTCGGGAAACTTTTGGAAGAATGGCAATGGACGATTATGAAACTGTAGCTTTAATTGCTGGCGGTCATACTTTCGGAAAAGCCCACGGAGCAGGCGATGCCGAAAAATATGTAGATTCTGAACCTGCGGGAGCTGGAATTGAACTCCAAAGTAAGGGTTGGATTAATAGTTATAAATCAGGGTTTGGTGATGATACTATTACGAGTGGTTTAGAAGGTGCTTGGACGCCGGTTCCAAATAAATGGGATGATGATTACTTTAGGGTTTTGTTGGATTACGATTGGGAACTGACCAAAAGTCCAGCTGGAGCACACCAATGGAAACCAACAGCAGCTTCAAATGCACGAAAAGCTCCGATGGCGCACGATGCTTCCGAAACACAGGATTTAATGATGTCCACGGCAGATATTGCCCTGAAAAAAGATCCTGCTTATTTAAAAATTTCAAAACATTTCCGTGAAAACCACGCAGAATTTGAAGATGCCTTTGCACGGGCTTGGTATAAATTAACGCATCGAGATATGGGTCCTGTTTCCCGTTATTTGGGCCCAGAAATTCCATCGGAAGAATTGCTTTGGCAAGATCCAATTCCAGAAATTAATCATACATTAATTGATGACAACGATATTTCCTCTTTGAAGGGAAGAATTCTTGATTCTGATCTTTCCATTTCTGAATTGGTTTCTACAGCTTGGGCCTCAGCTTCAACCTATCGTGGTTCAGACATGCGCGGTGGAGCAAATGGTGCGCGAATCCGTTTAGCCCCTCAGAAAAATTGGGAAGTGAACAACCCTTCGCAATTAGCTAAAGTTTTGAGCAAATTTGAAGAAATTCAAAAAGATTTCAATCATAGTCAAAGTGACGACAAACAAGTTTCAATGGCAGATTTGATTGTTTTGGGCGGAAGCGCAGCAATCGAACAAGCCGCTAAAGATGCCGGTCAAAATGTAACCGTACCTTTCACGCCCGGAAGAGGCGACGCTTCGCAAGAACAGACCGATGTAGATTCATTTAAACATCTTGAACCTTCTGCAGATGGTTTCAGAAATTATTTGAAATCTGAACAACACGCTTCTTTTGAGGAATTATTGGTTGACAAATCACAACTATTGACCTTATCAGTTCCCGAAATGACTGTATTGATCGGTGGAATGCGCGTTTTAAATACCAATTTTGATGGTTCTGATCACGGAGTGTTTACAGATAAACCCGGAACATTAACAAATGATTTCTTCGTAAATCTTCTCGATTTGGGAACTACTTGGAAAGCAATTGGCAATGACGATCGAGTTTTCGAAGGTCGCCATCGCGCAAGTGATACTTTTAAATGGACCGGAACGAGAGCCGACTTAATTTTCGGCTCCAATTCTGAGCTTCGCGCCATTGCCGAAGTTTATGCCTGCGAAGATTCCAAAGAGAAGTTTGTATATGATTTTGTCTCCGCTTGGAGCAAAGTGATGAATTTAGATCGTTTTGATTTGAAATAATTTTGTATTTAACCTGCAAGGTATTCCCGCTTTTTCAGTGGGTTCCTTGTAGGTTTTTCAATATAAATCACTTTCTTTTCTTAATTTTAAAGGATGAAGGAACAACTTTTTAACGCCATAAGACAGGAAAACTTTTCAGAACTTGAAAAACTTCTGACAAATAATCCTGAATTGGTTTCCACGAAAGATTTACGTGGCTCCACCCCTTTGCTGCTCGCAACTTATTATGGTTTATATGAAATTTCAGAAGTTATTTTAAAATTTCCGCAAAATATTGACGAACAAGATGCTTCTGGCAATACCGCTTTGATGGGAGTTTGTTTTAAGGGCTTTGACCATATTGCAAAACTATTGTTGGAAAACGGTGCCAATCCAAACATTACAAATTTCAACGGTGCTACGGCTTTAATATTTGCTGCCACTTTTGGCCGAAAAGGAATAGCGGGGTTGCTTATGGAAAAAAGCGCAAACACTTCTTTAAAAGACGATAAAGGCCTAACCGCCGCAGATCACGCAAAAATGCAGGGATTACGGGAAATGGTGGAATTGCTTGAAAATAAAAAACACTAGCTAATAAAGAAAATAGATAATTTGAAAGAAAATCTTAAAATAACAATCATTCAAAGCGAATTGCACTGGGAAAATGCAACAGCGAATCGCGCTATGTTTTCCGTGAAAATTCAAAATATTGAAGGCGAAACAGATTTGATTGTTCTTCCCGAAATGTTTTCCACAGGTTTTTCAATGAATGCTGAAAAACTTGCCGAACCAAACGATGGAGAAACATTAAATTGGATGATTTCCGAAGCACAGAAAAATAATTGCGCAATCACCGGAAGTGTTATTATTTCTGAAAACGGTAAATTTTACAATCGGATGTTTTTTGTATTTCCCGACGGGAGTTACAAAAAATATGACAAAAAACACACCTTCACTTTAGCGAAAGAAAACGAAACTTATACCGCCGGAACCGAGCGTATAATTGTAAATTACAATGGCTGGAAAATTTGCCCCTTGGTTTGTTATGACCTGCGTTTCCCCGTTTGGGCAAGGAATACAGAAAACTATGATGTGCTGATTTATGTTGCAAATTGGCCAAAAGTGCGCACCCTTGCTTGGGATACGCTACTACGTGCAAGAGCGATTGAAAATATGACCTATTGCATTGGGGTAAACCGTGTGGGCTTCGACGGAAATGACCATGAATATATTGGTCATTCTGCGGTTTACGATGTTTTGGGAAAACAGATTACCTCTTCAGCATTTGATGAGTTTACCGAAACGGTGATCTTGGAAAAAGAACACATTGAAAGCAACCGCAAGCACCTTCAATTTTTGAATGATCGCGATCATTTTACTTTAAAATAAAGGTTTCGTTCAAGCTCCAGTTGGCACGTACTTCAATCTGTTTTGGATAGTAAATTATTTTTTCGGGCGCCATTCGGTTTAGGAAGCTTCCTGTATCCCATCTTCGGTTTTGGTTTGTGTCGTAAATAATCCGTAAGAAATATTTATCTGGTGATAGCGCATCAAAAAACACATTTTTGTTTTCCGTAATATATTCTTCGGCCACAATATTATACTTGCCATCCAGCATTTGCACAATTACAGGAAATTGCTCCACATTTACCAGAGTGAGGTTGAGCGTTCCATAATCTGATGAAAGCCTCGTTTTTACATTGAATAAAATTGTGTCATTGCTTTTTTCAAAAAAATCAGTCAAGGCACCGGGCAATAGTTTTATTGAATAGCTTTCATCTTCCTTTTTCGGAAAAAATACTTCGGCCCAATTATATTCTTTATTCAGTTTTACGGTGGCCTCAACTAAAGTAGAATCTTTCGCCATTATTTCAAATTTTTCAGCATCAAGAGAAATAAGTGGCGTATTAGCTCGCAGTTTAAAAGTATCTTTTAATTTAAGGGTTCCGGTTTTCAACGCTGAAATATTCAATGAGTCTTTAAAAAGTTCGCGCATTCTTACCGTGGCCGTATCTATAATAGCTCCATTGGTAATTTTAAAAATCAGGGAATCCGTTTCAATAGCTGGCTTAAACCAATAGTGTAGCGTGTCTTTTTTTTCATCTTTAAAAACTGTGGAAATATAATCTTCGGGCACTTCTGAAAGCATCTCTATATTTAAACTATCCGCACGACCTTCATAACCAAAAAGAATATGGTTTTTGCCGACTTGGCTTGGGCGAACAAATTTATAACTTGGTGTTTCCTTAAAAAGAGTCAAGGTATATGTGGAATCTGTGGGGATTGTAATTAATTCTTTTTCAAAACCTATTTTATCGTTTTGCGGCTGAAAAATGTAGTCGCTATTTTTTTCCTTCAAAGCTAAAAGCAGATATTTTCCTTCCTTTAAATTGCTCAGCTCAAAGATTCCCGTGCTGTCTTTGGTAACGGTTATATAGGTTGGCTTTTCAGAATAAATTATTGAATCCGTAAAGGTTTCATTTGCTTCATAAAGCATTACTGTAGTTGGAACTTCTGGCGCTATAAGCTGTGCGTCCTTTACTCTTCCTGATAGTTTTAAACTGTCAATATAACTTCCTGTGGAGAAAATATACTTAAAATACTCAAACTTATTTTCCTCATTATTGTCCACAATGCTATTTCCGAAATTGAAGGAATAGGTTGTATTTGGCTTTAAAGTATCGAGGATTTTAATTTTTAAGGTTTTGGAAGTGCTCAAAGGAGTTATAATTGGCGCAAACTTCATTGGTGGCGAAATGATGAGCTCTTTGTTTACCTCTTTCAATTTTATAAACTCATCAAACCTAATTTCTATTTCGTTGCCCGTAAAGTTAGTAGAATAATTTTCGGGACTGCTTTTCACAATCACTGGCGGAATAGTATCCCGCAAGCCACCCGAAGGCGTTCCTTTTTTTGCGCAATCTGTAAAAGAAAGCAAAAATAAAAATGCGATTGGTATATAAAGAAGGCGGTGTTTCAAGTTATAGTGTTTGGTAAAAGATGGAAGTTCAAAATTAAGCAATACAAAAGAACTAATAACAATTAAAACTATTAACAATTAAACAAAGGCAATTGTGGCTATGCTAATTTTTACATTTTCACTTTTCAGCAATTGGAGCGCACATTTTTCAAGCGTTGCACCCGTGGTTATAATATCGTCTACCAATAATATATGCTTGTTTTCTATAGCTTCCAGATTTTGAATTGTGAAAACTTCTTCAGCCTCAAAACGCAGTATTCTTGTCTTGAAAACTTGCGAGCCAGATTTTGAAACT
Organism: Aequorivita lipolytica; assembly: GCF_007997135.1. GTDB lineage: Bacteria > Bacteroidota > Bacteroidia > Flavobacteriales > Flavobacteriaceae > Aequorivita > Aequorivita lipolytica. The sequence continues at coordinate 121,488 of NZ_VORU01000005.1, forward strand.
TTTATTAAGACATCATTGCGATACGGCACTTTTAGGGACTTTGCAATTTCCTTCCCAAATCCTTCTACTTGATTATAGCCGCGCTTTTTCAGTTTTTGTTTGTGAAGCGGTACAGGAATCACCAAATCTATTTCCTTATAAGGATTCAATTCTGAAAGTTCGGCTCCAAGCCATTTTCCGAAGAAAAAACTTATCTCCTGTCTTCCTCGGTATTTTAGGTTGTGGAGCAATTCCTGCGTCAAGCCGCGCTTCTGAAAGTAAATAAGTGCTGTGGCATTTTCTACTAGAAATCTTCCATAAAATTTATTCTTCAGCATATTATTGTCCGTTTTGTGAAATGCTGCTATAGGAAGCGAATGAATACATTCTGCACAAAGCACGTCTTCTCCTTGTAATAACTGCTGTTTACAGCCTGCACAGACTTTTGGAAAGAGAAGATTTAACATATTTTAAGAATTTTTACCATTTTGTAAACGTTTGTTAAAGAATTACGTGCCTACATTTACCGCCTAAACTTAACTTCTTAATTATGAGTACAGAAAACGAAAATAACAGTGGCAAATTCAAGATACTGATAGGAGTGCTATCGGTACTTCTAATTGCCTTGGCTGTATATACAGTAACACTATTCAATGATAGTAAAAATACGGTATCAAATCTTGAAATGCAAAAAGCTGATATTGAGCAGGAGTTAGAAGGCCTAATTGCAAACTATGACGAGGTTATCAAAGACAACGAACTAAAAGATAAAGACTTACTAGCTGCACGCGAAAGAATTACTGTTCTTTTAGATTCAGTAAAGGACGCTCAAGCTAATGTATCTTTGATTGCAAGATATAAAGCTGAAGTTGGTAGACTGAAACAAGAGCGCATATTGCTCTTTAGACGTGCTGACAGTTTGATTTCAGCCAACAAGCAACTTGCTATGGAACGCGACAGTACATCAACAGAACTTCAAAATACACGTATGGTTGTTGATTCCGTTAGCCAAGAAAATGTGGCAATGAACGAAACTATTAAAAAAGGATCTGTCGTTAAGGCTACAGATTTGCGCGGTGAAGCCGTTATTATTAGAAACAGTGGAAAAGTTGTGGATACCAAACGTGCCAGCCGTGCTGACAAAATAAGAGCCTGCTTTACCTTAGCGCCCAACGCAATTGCACCAAGAGGTGATAGAACGCTTTATGTACAAGTTTTAAATCCTCGTAACAAAATGATGGGTGATGATGCTGTTAAACAGTTTGAAGACAAGAATATAAATTACAGTAGTTCTACAAATGTTTTCTATGAAAATGACGAACTTGATGTATGTATTTTAGTAAATTCTTCCGAAATGGATCTTGTGGAAGGTCGTTATACAATCAATCTTTTTGATGGTCCAAACCAAATTGCGACTACATCTATGGAGCTTAAATAAACGTATTTGAAAATTTCAGATGCGTAATTTCAAAATAAATGAAACCGCCGTGAACTTATCACGGCGGTTTTTTTATTTTTGCGCTATGGCAAACAACGACGATCAATTTAAAAAAGTAGTCTCCCACGCAAAGGAGTACGGTTATATATTCGCTTCAAGTGAAATCTATGACGGGCTAAGCGCTGTTTATGACTACGCGCAGAACGGTGTAGAACTTAAGAAAAACATTCGTGAATATTGGTGGCGCAGCATGGTGTACATGCACCAGAATATTGTAGGTATTGATTCCGCAATATTAATGCACCCCACAACTTGGAAGGCTTCCGGCCACGTTGATGCATTCAACGATCCGTTAATAGACAACAAAGATTCCAAAAAGCGCTACCGCGCAGATGTGCTGATTGAAGATTATGCTGAAAAGCTCTACCAAAAAGCACAAAAGGAAATTGAAAAAGCAAAAGGTCGTTTTGGCGATGCTTTTGATGAACAAGAATTTATAACAACAAATCCGCGTGTTGTAAAATATCTTGAAGAACGGCGCACCGTTTTGGAACGCATGGCGCGTTCACTTGAAAAAGAAGATTTGGCAGATGTAAAAGCTTTGATTGAAGAGCTGGGCATTGCAGATCCGGAAACTGGTTCTAAAAATTGGACAGACGTTCGTCAATTCAATTTAATGTTTGGGACCAAATTGGGTGCTTCTGTAGAAAGCGCGATGGATCTTTACCTTCGCCCAGAAACTGCACAGGGTATTTTTGTAAACTTTTTAAACGTTCAAAAAAGCGGAAGGATGAAAATTCCTTTCGGAATTGCTCAGACTGGAAAAGCGTTCCGTAATGAAATTGTTGCACGACAGTTTATCTTTCGTATGCGGGAGTTTGAGCAGATGGAAATGCAATTCTTTGTTCGCCCCGGTGAAGAGCTTAAATATTACGAACAGTGGAAAGAAACCCGTTTAAAATGGCATCTTTCCTTGGGAATGGGCGCAGAAAACTACCGCTTCCACGATCACGAAAAACTTGCGCATTATGCTAATGCGGCAACAGATATTGAATTCAATTTTCCTTTCGGTTTTAAGGAATTGGAAGGAATACATTCCAGAACCGATTTCGACTTAAAAGCGCACGAAAAATTCTCAGGGAAAAAGCTGCAATTCTTTGATCCAGAACTCAACGAAAGCTACGTACCCTATGTTGTTGAAACCTCTATTGGTCTAGACAGAATGTTTCTTGCCGTGTTAAGCAATTCACTACAAGATGAAACTTTGGAAGATGGCAGTATTAGAACCGTTCTGAAATTACCTGCAATTTTAGCGCCCGTAAAAGCAGCCGTTCTGCCGTTGATTAAAAGAGACGGTTTACCCGAAATTGCACAACAAATTATTGACGATCTTCAGTGGGATTACAACGTAATTTATGACGAAAAAGATGCCGTGGGAAGACGCTACCGTCGCCAAGACGCCGTGGGCACGCCTTTCTGTATTACTGTGGATCATCAAACTATCGAAGACAATACCGTAACAATCCGCTATAGAGATACAATGGAGCAGGAACGCATTAAAATTGAAGAAATTTCAGAAAAGATGAAGGAGACCATTTCATATAAAAACTGGCTTTCTGAATAATTTTTTAGGTGATTAATTCTATTTCGAAAAAGGAGGATATTAATTTATTCTCCTTTTTTATTGAACTATAAATTTATTCATCCCGATTTTTTATTTCAGTAAGTTCTACCGGAGCGGCATTTTCACATCTATTCATTCTTCGAAGTCCATTAAATTTTACCCAAACTGTTTGGTTATCTCTCCTAAAAGTTTCTTCCAAATTGATAGGATCTACATAATAAAACTCCCTCTCTCCCTGCTTTAACTGGATAGTATATTCACAATCTCCAACTATATCTGAATAAATTATTCTACCTGGCAAATAACCATCATCCATCATTTTTTCCGCGGCTATTTTCTTGGCTTCTATTTCAGCTGCGCTATTGGTTTCAAGATTTTGCGATTTATTTTGAGAGGAAATACAGGAAAGGATGAAAATTGAAAAGATAGCGAAAGTGACTTTTAAAACCATTTTTATAAAGTTTAATGATGGATGAAGATACAAAAAGTATGCAGCTAGATTCTACGCTAATTCCTTAATTATAAAAAAAATTAAAATTTTAAAATCGAATATTTCAGAAAATAATAATAATATTTTTGTATATGTCGAAATTATAAGCATATTTCGACATATATTTGCAACGTGTCGATTTTGTCGACATATTACAAATATATGTCGATATTATGTACAATCCTGAAAAACCATACAACGAACTCCCGTTGCTTCCACTTCATAAAGAGTTAGAAACGAAAGCGATACTTAAACAAGCCATTTCATCCAATAAAATACTGGCAGAATTGAAGGGACGAGCAGATGAAATCCCTAACCAATCGATGCTTGTTAATGCCATAACGCTACAAGAAGCAAAAGATAGTTCCGAAATTGAAAATATTGTAACTACTCAAGATACCCTATACAAAGCTTTTTCGTCTAATATATCAGAAACGGATGCCCAAACAAAGGAAGTTTTAAGATATCGGCAAGCACTTTGGGAGGGCTTTAATGAATTGAAAAATAGGCCACTCGCAACCAATTCATTCATAAAAATTGTGCAGACCATTAAAGAAAATAGCTCGGGAATTAGAAATGCACCGGGAACAGTTATAACCAGTAATAACAAGACAATATATACCCCACCCGAAGGGGAAAACACAATTCGAAACCTTCTTAAAAATCTAGAAGATTTTATGCACGCCGATGATGACTTGGACTACCTTGTAAAATTGGCAATTATTCACTATCAGTTTGAAGCCATACATCCCTTTTTTGACGGAAACGGCAGAACGGGAAGGGTGCTAAACATTCTTTATATTGTTGAGAAAGGTTTATTGGAGAGTCCTATTTTATATTTAAGTAAATATATTATTGAAAATAAAAATGACTATTATAAAAACCTCAGAAATGTAACTGAAAATGCTGCGTGGGAAGCTTGGATCCTATTTATGCTAAAAGGTGTTGAAGAAACTGCCAGATACACTTTGAATAAAATAAATAAAATCAATACCTTAATGCACACCACAATTAGCTTTGCAAAAGAAAATCTTCCCACACGGGTTTATTCTAAAGAATTGATTGAGCTTTTATTTGAACAACCCTATTGTAAAGTTAAATATATCGTTGATAAAGGCATTGCCAAACGCCAAACCGCTGCGGAATACCTTAATGAGCTTGAAAAAATTGGTATTCTAAAATCTCAGAAAGTCGGGGTGGAAAATCTATATCTAAATGTGAAATTGTTTGAGCTTTTGAAAAATTAAAAATAAGCCCGCAACTGAATGCTACCTGTATGTACCGTTTTGGTAGTTTCGCTTTTTCGACCAAAATATGAAAGATTGGCGTCCAAATATTTAGTTATCCGCTTCTGAAAAAGCAAACGCCACGTAAAATTGGTCCCCGGCTGCAATCCTTCCAGCATTTGGTAAGCTACGGGTGAAAAAGGACTTCCTTCAAATTTATTGTCAATATAATTGAACTCACCATTTATTGAAATCTTTTCAGCGTTGGTATATGCAAAGGAAAAACCGAGCGTTTGCTGATTAAGATTTTCCATTTCACCTAGCTTATTATCTTGATTTGCAAATTCATAGAACACATCAAAACGGGTCTGCTGACTCAATAAATAGGAAATTTTCGGGTTGAATTCATAAGAATCGAGACGATAATTACGGTTTGCAAAATTCTCTGAAAGACTTTCATTACTGCCCATGGCTCCTTTTAAATTGAGCAACCAACTTTCCTGAAATTTATGATTGAAATTAAATTGGTGGCTTTTCAAGTTATTGCGCTGCAAACCCACAGCTAGCAAATTATCTGCCGAAGTAGCTATAAAAGTGTAGCTAGTAGTATAGCGCTGCTTCCCACGATTGTAAAATAGCGCGTTTCTAAAATTCAGCGTAAGTCCCAATTGGTCATCACCACCATCTTCAAAAGGATTTATATTGAAACCGTCATTTTTTCGCTTCACTTTCCGATCCAAAACATAGGAGGTTTGATTGTAAAAATGTGAAAGCACTTTTTTAAACCCTTCCTTATTTGACCAATTTTGAGGATTCAACGTAAGGATTTGGCTGAATTTATTCTGCCTAATTTTCAAAAAAACCTGATTGGGAAGTAAAATCCGAATGTACTCAGCCTGATCTTGAAATTGTGCCACCTCAAATTCTTCAAGCTCTTGAATTCCATTGTTATTATAATCAATCCAAGTGTAAACACCCTGTCCCGGCTCAGTTTTTACATAGGTAAATTCCTGCTGCGCAATCACTCCGTTGTTAGATTCCAACGCAGTATTTAACCGAATGCCGCCGTCAAAAAGCGATTGATTATATATTATCCGCGAGTTGAGCGAACGTTCGGTTTCGCGTTTATCAATAGTTACGGGCAGCGAATCGTTGGGGTCAAAACCCGTTCCCGGTTTGGGTTCGTATTTCAAGGTTCTGTAATTTGCAAAAGCAGAAAGCTGGGTGTTTTCAGTGTTTATAAGCCTCGATTTTAAATAATAGGTGTTGGAAGAATTCACTTTTTGAAGCAGATTATTCCGAACACTATCATTCACCCGAAACTGATAACCCGCTTCCACAAAAACTTTTGTACTATCGCCAATCCCTGAAAACACTTCATAAGAACTAAATTTTTGGCTAATTGGCGAAATGCTGTCGCGAACAACATCTCTTATTTGGTTGTCTTCCAAAGCAACTTTTCCACCCACCCAAGCTTTTTCTAAAGAATAGGTTGTGGTGTTGTTCAGTCTAATAAATTTAGATGAAATGGAATCTGCTTTGCTATTCAGAAAACTTCCGTATGTAAAAATTCGTAATTTTTTCAACTTTAAATCTGAAGCAACAACGTGTCGTGTACCATTAAAATTTTCGGAATAACTCAAGTTCTGAAACTCATAGCGACCGCCTCCAATTTTTGGTTGCGAAACTTCAAAACCCGAAATAACAAAACTCTGGTTGCCCATTGGATTTAAAAGATTCCAATCACGATTAAATTCAATATTGTAAAGTCTTTCTATAGTTCTGAAATCTCTTTGAACAAAATCTAACGAACCGAAAGCATCAACTTTCAGCGTATCGGCCGTTGTTAAAACACGTTGTTTAAACGCCAATCGTCCCGCAAAACCATCGTTGTTATTATCATCAATATCACTGAAAAGATTCAGGTCGTTTTGGCTACCCGCCACTTCAAAATCAATTCGTGTTTTCTCTGATGGGTGGAAACTTCCGTTTAGGCCGCCAACTTGCAATTTTAACGGCGCATTCAATCTAATAACAGGAGCATAATTTCCTTGGGGCACGCCGTTCACGGGAGCCACATATTCAAAAATACGGCTTATCGCGTTGGTCTCACTTATTACATAATTGCCATTATTTGCTCCTACAAGTGAAAACCGCACACTGAAAAGTTCATCATCGGGATTGCTCGAAAAGACGAAAACTTCTACGCCATTTAAAATTTCCTTTTTATAAAGAATTTTATTTTCAGAATAGATATCGGGCACGGCAGAAGGAGCGTTCATTAAATCGCGATCATCGCCCGCAGCTTGCAAAATAGCAACTTGTTCTTCGGAAAGATTTTGCTGCAACGGCTGATTTTTTGCATCGTTTTCAGAATATACATACACGCCTAAATCCAAATTTTCACTGGAATAATTTCCGCCGCCGTAGCCAATGAAACGCGTATAACTTCTATCTGTATATTGGTACTCCACCGTAATCCGCATATTGCTGGTTATGGGGTATGTTGGGTTAAATTTTATTTCGCCCGCGTTGTAATCTATTACATAATCTTCGTTTTCGCCGCGGTTTAAAAGCAATCCATTTACATAAACCCTTTCGCTGCCGGAAACTACTAAAATATAGAGTTCGCCGTTGGGACCGACCAATTTATAAGGCCCTTGGTTACCTTCCTGCCCAATAAATTCACTTTTTGAAAAAACGCCACGCACCAATGCACCAGAAGCAAATGCCGAAATTTTTGAGCCATCTTCATTGTTAAACGTTCCGCCGAGCGAGATTCCCTGTACCTTTTTTGTAAATCTTCCGAAGTAACTGTTGTTGTTTTGAAGATCAATATCGCCCGCACGAATGTTCCAATTATCGCCAAAAAGTTCAATGAAAATCTGGTCAAATTCATTTAAACTTTGTGAATAACCGCCTTCCTGCGTTGGAATATTAGCATCTTGAATAGAAGCCCGAATAGAAACTTTATCGCTCAGTTTCCCCGTAATTTGAAGATCGAGTTCACTGTTTACCACTGCATTTTGATTATTCCCAATGGTGATGCCCCGCGAAATGCTTCCCGAAGTATTTAATCCATCAAATGGCGTGAAAGCATTTTTATTTGTGCTTTCGTCTAGCGAATACAGTTTGTCTATTTGTCCAGTATTTTCAACAATAATTTTGGGGTCGAGCGCAAAGTATTCACGCGTTAAAAAACCTGGATACTGTAAATATTGAATGGAAAGCGAGTCCTGCTGTTGCTGCAATTCTTCAGAAAAAATAATAATTCCTCTCTTAAAATCGATTCGATAGCTAAAAGGATCTGGTGAATTTCCATCTTTATCTAGAATTACAAACCGCTTCGGATTAATACCCGCACTGTCCAAAACCACCGTATCTCTTAAAGCAACTTTCTTCTCTTTATAGTTTGAAGAAATATCCTGCGCATAGCCAGCGGCCACAATAAAAAAGAGAAAAACAAACAGGTATAACTTCATTACCAATATAACTTAATGTAGCGGATTATATTTTGTGAATATATTATGAAAATCTTTATGGGCGTGAGCGGTGTAAAAATACAATGTTAATTAACTTAGTGCCTTTAAATAAAAGCTACTTACAATGAAAATCATTTCATACAACGTAAACGGAATACGCGCAGCGATGCGCAAAGGTTTTATTGATTGGCTGAAAGCTGCAAACCCAGATGTAATATGCCTTCAGGAAACAAAAGCTAATTTTGACCAAGTGGAGATCGAGGAAATTGAAAAAGCGGGTTATCCTTTTCATTATTGGTACAGCGCGGTAAAAAAAGGCTACAGCGGCGTTGCAATTTTTTCAAAAATAAAACCGAACCACGTAGAGTACGGCACCGGCATTGAATATATGGATGCCGAAGGAAGAAACATCCGTGTAGATTTTGACCATGTTTCAGTAATGAGTCTGTATTTGCCCAGCGGAACAAACATTGCCCGTTTGGAACACAAATTCACTTATATGGCCGATTTTCAGAAATATGTTGACAATCTAAAAAAAGAGATTCCAAACTTGGTTATTTGTGGCGATTACAACATTTGTCACGAAGCCATTGACATCCACGATCCAGTTCGGAATAAAAACGTTTCCGGGTTTTTGCCCGTTGAAAGAAAATGGCTGGACGGTTTTATGAAAAGTGGTTTTATTGACAGTTTTCGCCATTTCAATAAAGAACCCGATAATTACACGTGGTGGAGCTACCGCGCGAACGCCCGGAACAACAACAAAGGTTGGCGGATAGATTACAATCTGGTATCGGAACCGTTGCAAAAGAATCTAAAACGCGCCGTGATATTGCCCGAAGCGATGCACAGCGACCATTGCCCGCATTTGGTGGAATTGGAATTCTGACCACCCAGACCTGACAGGTTTTAAAACATGTCAGGTCTTTTCCCCTTTAAAAACACTATTCTAAAAACCATGAATTTCCCAGAAGATTTCTACACACATTTACAGAATCATAATTACACCGAAATAAAAGGTGGAATTGAAAGAGATACATTTTTGGAAATTTGGGTGGTTTCAGTTAACACCCGAGTTTTTGCAAGAAGTTGGAATAAGAGTGCCCGAAGTTGGTTTACAGCTTTTCTTGAAACAGGTGTCGGTCAATTGAAATATGGTGAAAAGGTGATAAATGTAAAAGGGGAGAAACTTGATACAACAGCACCAATCCAAGAAGAAATTAACCAAGCTTATTTAAAAAGATACAACCAAAAAGAAAATATTTTTTATTCCGAAGGTATCACACAACCAGAATATTTAGACTACACAATGGAATTTTTTTATTCTGAAAAAGCTAATAAATGAAATATACAACTCTCCCCAATACAGATTTAAAAATTAGCAAACTTTGTCTCGGCACGATGACTTGGGGTCAGCAAAACAGTGAAGAAGATGCTCACGAACAGCTCGATTTCGCTATTGAAAAAGGAATCAATTTTATTGATTGTGCCGAAATGTACCCAGTTCCCGCAAATCCGAAAACGCAGGGAAGAACGGAAACGTATATTGGTAGCTGGTTGGAAAAAAAGAAGAATCGAGAAGATTTGATTATCACTTCAAAAATTGCCGGACCAAGCCGTTCGATGGACCATATTCGTCAACCATTGGATTTCAGTAAAAAATCTTTGGAAGACGCCATTCATAAAAGTTTGAAAAGATTACAAACCGATTATATTGATCTGTTCCAACTTCATTGGCCTGAGCGAAACACAAATTATTTCGGCCAACTTGACTATACGCACAAAGCAGACGAAGTTTGGAAAGATAATTTTTCAGAAGTTTTGGAGGATTTGGAAGGTTTTGTGAAAGCAGGAAAAATTCGCCACATTGGGATTTCAAATGAAACTCCCTTTGGCGTAATGCGCTGCATCGAGGAATCGCGGAAGGGAAAACTCAAAATTGTTTCCGTTCAAAATCCTTACAATTTGTTGAATCGAAAAGATGAAATTGGCCTTTCGGAAATCATTCAACGAGAAAATATTGGTTATTTGCCCTATTCGCCTTTGGGATTTGGAACGCTCACAGGAAAGTATTTGGATGGAAAGGCTGATGCAAATTCCCGCATCAATCAATTTAAGCAATACAGCCGTTACAGCAGCAAAACCGCTTTGGAAGCGACTCGGCAATATTATGAAATTGCCAAAAAACACAATCTAAGTTTAACGCATTTGGCTTTGGCATTTATTCTTCAGAAGAAATTTGTTACCGCCCCGATTATTGGAGCTACTTCAGTTGAGCAACTTTCAGAAAATATTGAAAGTATCAACATTTCGCTTTCTAAAGAAGTTTTAAAGGAGATTGATGCCGTTCACAGTCAAATTCCAAATCCCGCACCGTAGTCCCCACCCGACCCCCCCCCCCCCCCCCCAAAGGGGAGGAGTTTGCGCAAGAATTCCCCCTTTGGGGGTTAGGGGGACTATACAAACGCACTATAACCAGTAATCGCCCGTCCAACAATCAACGTGTTGATTTCTTTGGTTCCTTCGTAACTATAAATCGCTTCGGCATCGGCAACAAAACGTGCAACGTCATATTCCAAAAGAATGCCGTTACCACCCATTACTTCGCGGGCGCGGCTAACAACATCGCGGGTTCGCATACTGCAGAATACTTTTGCAAGTGAAGCATGCTCATCGGTCAACAAATCTTCGTCCTGCAGTTCCGAAAGACGGAAACACATAGTTTGCATTGCGGTCAAATTTGCTATCATTTCCACCAAATGATTTTGGATTAGCTGAAACGAAGCAATCGGCTTGCCAAACTGTTCGCGCTTTTTACTGTATTTCAGGGCTGCTTCATAAGCACCACGTGCGCAACCCACGGCTTGCCACGCAACTCCCGCACGTGTCATTCGCAAAACTTTGGCCGTGTCTTTAAAAGAATCACATTTTTGAAGTCTATCACTTTCGGGAACGCGGCAATCCGTCATTGTTATCAGCGCATTTTGCACCGTACGCAGTGCCATTTTATTTTCCATCTTTTCGGCTTTAAAACCAGGATTTCCTTTTCGCACTAAAAAGCCTTTTACTTGATCGTCTGCCTCGTTGCGTGCCCAAATTATAATCACGTCTGCAAATGTGGCATTTCCGATCCATTTTTTCTGCCCGTTCAAAACCCACTCATCACCTTCTTGCCTGCAAGTGGTTCCTAAACCTCCCGCAACTGCTGAACCCACTTCGGGTTCCGTAAGGCCAAAGGCGCCAATAAGTTCCATTCGTGCCATTTTGGGAAGCCATTCCTGTTTTTGTTCTTCGCTCCCGCAGATATATATGGAACCCATAGCCAAACCACTATGCACCCCAAAAAAGGTAGAAATGGAAACATCCACACGGGCAAGTTCCATCGCTACTATTCCTTCCATAACGTAAGTTTCGTCGGGCGTTCCGTAGCCTTTATAGGTAAGTCCGCAAATGTTTAATTCTGCCATTTTTGGGATGATCTGGAATGGAAATTCAGCTTTGTTCCAGTATTCATTGGCAATCGGCTTTATTTCGTCTTCCATCCAATTGCGCACCTTTATTTGAAGTTCGCGTTGCTCTGGGCTCAACTTCAAAGATAAATCATAAAAATCACCATCTATGGGCGGGAGTTTGTGCTGCCCCTTTTTTCCGCCTTTGTGTTTCAGCATTCGCATTAAACCAGCAAGTTGCCGATCATCGAGCTCGCCAACGGTTCTCATAATTTCAGAAAGATCTACTTTTTGCGAAAGTTTTCCGAGCGCATCGAGATCTATCTCTTTCATTAAATGAATGGTTTGCTTAATTTTTGAAAAGATGGACATAACAGTTTTTTTGAGAATTGAATTCTAAAGATACTATTAAGCAATTTTCCAATGACTAAAGAAAAGTTAATTTGGAGGAAGCGGTTTTATAACGGTTTCATTTACGTAGCCCTTTAAACTATCGGTTGTTTGAATATGGTACCACTTTTGGTTTTTGCCCAAAACAATAAGAGTGTCGTTTTTTTTCAAACTTCCAAATTCTTTGTAAGCCGAAGCAGGACCTTTGCGGACATCCACCCGATTTTTTAAAGTAACAGCTTTTACGATTGCTGAAGGTTTTTCACTGGGTTGGATTTCCGTTTTTTTGATGAAAGAAAGCGGATTTACCGCGCCTTTTGACTTATAAATGCCAAAGTGAAGATGTGGCGCTGTGGTTTTTGCATTTCCAGTATTTCCAACAAAACCCAACGTATCACCAACTTTCACTTTTTCCCCTTCGGAAACTGCGATGCTGTCTAAATGTGCATAATAAACGGTTTTCCCGAAAAGACCGTCGCGCAGCCAAACCTGTTTTCCGCCAAGGCCGCGTTCACCAGCAGAGGCAATCATTCCATCTGTGACAGCTACAACTGGCGTTCCGCGGTCTGCAAAAATATCTACTCCTTCGTGGGAACGGCTTCCAGCGTCGCGCGGATCTGCCCAAAAACTTTGGATGTTTTTGTTACCGCCGCCGCTTACTGGAAACTCGTAAAGCGGTTCTGTATAAATTTTCAACACAAAAGGAAACTGCAATTGCATTTGTGCCTGGACAATAACTTTGTAAAAACCTGAAGTTTCAATTTCCTGTGAAAGCGTTGCTTTTTTATCTTCGGAACTTTTTAAAAGTTTAAAAATTTTGAGCGAATCGCTTTTAGCCTGAAAAATATCTATAAAAACGATAGCCGAATCGGGCTGTTTTTCAACTTCCACAACAATGCGTTCACCTTCTTTCAACTGAATATTATAACTGTAAACGTTGAAGTTTTCTTCGGAAAAAACGCCACTTTCAGAATACGGCAAGGTTATTTGAATACTGTCGCGCTTTGAATTTTCAAAAGCATTTTTCCAACGAAGCAATAGCGAATCCTTTTTTGAAAAATTGCGCTCATAAACCTCGCGCGCTGTTGGTTGCACAATTACATCGGCTACTTTACGGACTTGCTTACAGCCCAAAATGAGTATTCCGAAAAGCATTAAAACGAAAAGAATTTTGTAATTCATAGCGATGTTAAGTTAGCAAGAAGTCCCCCTAACCCCCAAAGGGGGAACTCACGCTTGATGGGTTCCCCTTTGGGGATTAGGGGGACTATCCAAATAGATGATGCACCACATCGTGTACTTTTGCCACTTTAATAATATTTATGTTAAAGTTGTTCTTCGGGATTTTGCAGTATTTTGAAATAACGATGGAAGTAAAACCAAGTTTTTCGGCTTCCAAAATTCGCTGTTCCACTCGGGTTACGGGACGCACTTCGCCAGCGAGACCGACCTCAGCAGCAAAGCAAAGACGCTTGTCTATAGCGATATCAATATTTGAGGAAAGCACTGCGGCAACAACTGCCAAATCCATTGCGGGATCGTCAACGGTGATTCCGCCTGTTACGTTCAAAAAAACATCTTTTGCGCCAAGTTTGAAACCAGCGCGTTTTTCCAAAACAGCAAGAATCATATTCAAACGTTTTGCGTTGTAGCCCGTGGCGCTTCGTTGTGGTGTGCCGTAAACGGCGCTGCTCACCAATGCTTGAATTTCTATCATCAATGGGCGCATGCCTTCCAAAGTAGCAGAAATTGCCGTGCCGCTTAACTCTTCGTCATTTTTGGAAATCAATATTTCCGAAGGGTTTGAAACCTCTCGCAATCCGCTGCCCTGCATTTCGTATATGCCCAATTCATTGGTACTTCCGAAGCGGTTTTTATTAGCGCGCAGAATTCTGTAAATATGGTTTCTGTCGCCTTCAAATTGCAAAACAGTATCTACCATATGTTCCAAAATTTTTGGCCCGGCTATGTTTCCGTCTTTGGTGATATGACCAATCAAAATAACAGGTGTTCCAGTTTCTTTTGCAAATTTTATAAGCTCGGCAGCAGTTTCACGAATTTGTGAAATGCTTCCGGCAGTACTTTCAATAGCATCTGTATGTAAAGTTTGAATGGAATCGATGACCACAATATCCGGTTCAATTTCTTCGATGTTTCTGAAAATATTTTGGGTTTTTGTTTCGGTTAAAATGAAACAGTTCTCTGAAATTGGTTGAATGCGTTCTGCTCGCATTTTTATTTGCTGGGCACTTTCTTCGCCGGAAACATACAACGTTTTATAGGGAAGTTGGAGTGCAATCTGAAGCATCAACGTACTTTTACCAATTCCGGGTTCGCCGCCCAAAAGCGTCAATGAACCTGGGACTAATCCACCACCGAGCACACGGTTAAGTTCGTTGTTTTTTGTATTGAGACGTGCTTCTGCTTGTGTTGAAATTTCTGAAATACGCTGTGGTTTAGCAACTCTTTTAGAAGTACTTTCAGCAGATTTCCAACTTACTTTTTCAGCTTTTTGGATTATCTCTTCAGCAATGGTATTCCATTCTTTGCATGAATTGCATTGCCCTTGCCATTTGGCATATTGCGCGCCGCAGTTTTGACAGAAAAATGTGGATTTTGTTTTGGCCATAATTGTTCCGCTAAAATAAATATATTTACGCTACAAACCTTCGCTAAAATGAAACGCTTATTCCTCACACTATTTTTTTTGTGTATTTGCTCTTTGGTTGTCACCGCCCAGCAATACCAATTTAAAAAATACAAGGTCGAGGAAGGTTTGGTAAATAATGAGACTTTTGACATTCTTCAAGATCAACGAAACCGAATATGGGTGTCTACTACTGGCGGAGTAAGCTGTTTTGACGGTAAAAATTTCACAAATTACACGGTTGATGATGGTTTGCCTTCAAATATTTGCTTCAGTATTTTTGAAGATTCAAAAGGACGCATTTGGGTTGGAACTATGGGTAAAGGCATTAGCATAATAGAAAATGGAAAAGTTACCAATCCAAAAGGAATTGATTTTAATGCTTTGGCAAGCGCAACTTCTTTTTTGGAAGGCGAAGATGGTATTATATACATCTTTTTTATAAATGGAATTGGTGTTTATAAAGATGGTAAGCTAAGTTATTTATTTGATAGCAGCGAAATGGGAACACTTCATTTTCAACAAGCAGCTTGGTACGATTCCAATACTATTTATATCGCTTCACTTAAAAAAGGGATTTTTAAACTGACCTTAAATCCATTTAAGCTGGAAAATATTTATAATCAAGACGATGGAATAAACAATATTTGTTATTCAATAGTGGTTGATAATGAAAAGAATATTTGGGTAGGAGCCTATGGCGAATTAAATAAAATAACAAATGGCAAGCTTACCATTTACAAATTCAATCCAGAAGATTTTAATGATAACCGCATCTACGGAATCCTTCAAGAAAATGATGATGAACTTTTTTTAAGCTTTGAAGGAAACGGTTTTGGAATATTTAATAAAAAAACAGGCAACCTAGAGGTAATAAATGAAGCTCAGGGACTTCCTACAAAATACCTTTACAGAATAATTAAAGATACCGAGGGCAATCACTGGATGACGAGTTATGGCGAGGGCATTATACGTTTTCGGGACACTGCTTTCAAAATCTATGACGATAAGCAGGGTTTGCCATCTAAATCTGTTTACGCCATTACACAATGGAATGATGAGGCTGTGGTGGCAACAGATAAGGGCATTATTGCATTAACAGATAGCCAGGAAATAAAGCACTTGGCAAAAGATGTTTCAGTAAAAAATATCTTTGTCACGCCAGAAAATAATCTACTTTATACAACCAATGAAGCCGTCTGGGAACTTTCAAAAGATGGAACGCAGAAACTAATCGATGAGGGGGCATACAATTTATTATTTAGTGATAAAAAAAACACCTTTCTTTTTGGAACGGATAAAATAAAAGTAATAACGAAAGATTCATCCTACTCCATAAAATCTTCACGGTCCATCGCTATTGAACCTATAAACGATCGATATGTGTTATGCAAAATTTCGGGCTTATTTCAATTGCACAATAATAAGGTGGATACTATTCCAGGATTGAGCCATTTAGAACACAACAATTTCAGAAGCATAGACGCCATAAATGAAAATGAACTGATTGCCGGAAGCGAAAAAAACCTTTACTACCTCAAGCTTGAAAACGACAAATTTCACATAATGATTTTTGATATGAAGCGATTTGAATCCCTAAAACGCTTCAGGTCGCTGAAAGTGGACGGTAATAATCTCTGGATGACTGGACAGGATCTTTTATTGAAAGTAGACCTTTTACAATTATTAAAAAATGACACCATAATAGCCAAAACCTTTAAAACTGTTCCGAATTTTTTGGAAAATGAAGTAGACTATAATTCTTTAATAGTTACTAAAGATAGGACTGTACTTGCTACTTCTCTGGATGGAGTATTGGCATTTAACGAAAATGTTTACAAACCAAATACACTCCCGCCCAAACTAGAGCTTTCAAATATCCTATTGTTTGCAGAACCACTAGAAGATAGCCTTTACAGAACAAAAAAGGGAATTGTGCTCCCCTATCAAAAAAATTATTTGAGCTTCTCAATGGAGGCAATAACATTTACCAACCCAGAAGAGGTTAAGTATCAATATCGCATGAAAGGTCTTCGCGATGGAGACGAGTGGTCCCTACCAACAAAAGATCCCAAAGTTGTGTTCTCATATCTTCCGCCTGGAGAATATAAATTCGAATTTACAGCAGATAATGGGGCTGGCATTTGGCAGACACAGCCCTTTCAATATTCGTTTATAATAAGAGTTCCGTTTTGGAGAACATTGTTGTTTTGGGTTCCCGTACTATCTATTACCACGATTAGTATTTTTCTTATTTACTATTTCAGAAATAAAACAGAACAAAAAAGAAATGAAACATACACGCACAATCTTTTGAAAGCCCAAGAAGAAGAACGCACCCGGGTGGCACGCGAACTTCACGATAGCGTTGGACAAAAACTTATGCTTCTTACCAAGAAAACTAAAATTACCGGAAATCAAGAAATGGAATCTTTAGCGAGCAATACCTTGGAAGAATTGCGCACTATTTCAAGAGGGCTTCATCCCGCAACCCTGGAACGTTTAGGGCCAACGGTAGCAATAAGAAATATGGTTGATGAAGTAGATTCAAATACAGGTATATTTTTCACCCATGAAATTGAAGACATAGATGCTTTGATAAGCAGAGAAGCATCCTTACATTTGTATAGAATTATTCAAGAAACATTAAACAATATGGTGAAACATGCCGATGCCAAGGCCGCCTCTGTGATTATAGAAAAAAAGAAAAACATTATTGAAGTTATAATTTCTGACAACGGAAAAGGTTTTGAAATTTCCGAAAAAATAAAAACCAGTTCAAGCTTAGGAATGAAAACGCTGCTAGAGCGTGCCAAAATTTTGAACTCAAAACTTGATATTAAAAGTCAAATTAATAAGGGCACTACTATAACACTTATTATTCCTATTTAAATGATTGACAAAAAAAATATTTCTATTGTTATTGCCGATGACCATCCTATGATTTTAAAAGGATTAAACGATGAACTTAGCGCAAGCAACTACAATGTTTTGGCGCAAGCAGCAAATGGAATGCAAGCATTGGAAGCTATTTTAACACACAATCCCACCATTGCGCTACTTGATATTGACATGCCGCTTTTAACAGGCTTTGAGGTGATTAAAATGGCTAAACAAAAGGCGGTTGACACCAAATTTATAATTTTATCATTTCACAAGGAAAATGAATATATCTCTCAAGCCAAGACTTTACAAATTAATGGCTATCTATTAAAGGAAGATTCCTTTTCTGAAATTGAAGAGTGCATTCAAGAGGGTTTAAAAGGCAATATTTACTTCAGCCGTTCATTTGCACCTTCTTCATTGGCAATCGTTTCGGAAGATTTAAAAAAAATTAAGTATTTAACTTCCTCTGAAAAAACCATTTTAAAATTGGTTGCTGAAAAAATGAGCAGCGGAGAAATTGCAGAAAAACTCTTTATATCAATCCGTACTGTAGAAAAACACCGAAGCAACATAATTATGAAGCTAGAAATTGAAAATACCACCACAAACGCACTGACCAATTGGGCCTATTTGCACAAAAATGTTATTAAAGAACTTTAGGGTTAATACCCAAAATCAGTTTTTATTTTGTCCGCCCGGTCTAGTAATTTATCAAGTGTTATAAAGTCTACTTCTTCTTTATCATAAGCTCCTTGAAAGATTTTCATTGCTTTTTTCGGCTCACCAGTCTCTTCGTAATAACGACCCAAATAATAATCTCCTAAAACTGTATCTGGATATTGTCTTTTGGCCAATGTAGCAATTTCCCGTAGCGATTCCCACTGGTTTCTTTTTTCCGCAGCGGTTGCAGTAGCAATAAAATCGTTTACGCGTATATTGTTCGTAATTCCGAAGAGATCTTCAATCACTTTATATTTGTCCAATAAGTATTGGCTAATTGGCGTATCCAATTTCAACAATACTTCAGTATATTCTTTTTTGCTGATTGGCCGATAGACTGAAAATATTTTCTCCAAAGCATTGGGAATGCCACGCCCGCCCAAAGAATAGTGGGTAGCACCCTCGAAGTTGTCGTAATAAAAGTTGAATGTCTTGCTATTTATGGCGCTTAATTGATTGTTTAAATCTTCACTAGATTCCATCAAACCTTTAATATCATCAGTTCCTGTAGCCAAATAATAAAATATTTTTCCGGGAATTGCAGGAATTCGTTCTGCAAGTCGTTCTTCCATCATCGGAGCCAAATCTGGGCTTAGGTTAATGTATCCATTCATTAATGGCGGGTCTTTAAAAAGGTAGTAGTTTAAGAAATTGGCAGTAAAGTCGTGCCCCACCCCAATTATAAATTTTGCGGTTCGGTATTCTTTATCAATATAGGGTATGAGCTCCAGACCAATAAATTCGAAAAACTGTGCGCCTTTATCGCCCGGCATAAAGGTACGGTCATCGTAGGAGCAATCCTCGTAACGTGACTCGCCTTGCATAATCCCTACAACTATTGCCTGCGGCATGTCTTCCCAATAACTGAAATAATCTACATTTCCAGCAACAGGCTCAAAAAGGTAATCGGCATCCAACACCAAAATTATAGGGTATTTTTTATCAATGTTGGAGTCGTAATTTCTGGGAAGCTGTATTTTCAGCTTTCGGGATTCACCGAGCTTTGTTGATTTGAATTCTTCATAAATAATTTGTGAAAATGAAGCGTAATTAATTAAAACGCAGATTGCGAAAAGCAGGAATTTTTTCATTGGTTAGTAGTTTTAGGCTTCGGAAAGATAACAATTTTTGAATTTGTTGTTTTTCCGAAATAAAAATAAATACAAAAAGCTACAATTTTGATCGCTTTCTGTTGTAGATAGGAAGTAATACTAGTGAAACCACCCCGAATAAAACAATGGAGGTAATATTTGAAATCCACACAATCCATCCAAAGGCCGTACCCACTGTTTTTGCAATTCCGAAAACTGTCAAGATTCCCGCAACGGCAGCAGGATAAGTACCAAAGCCGCTATTCGTAAAAGCAAATGTAAAACTCCCCACCACAAAAGTGATAATAATTGTGCCAAAAGGAATATTTGCTGTTTCGGGCAATGCGTGCAGCGCCGTATAAAAAGAAAGCAGGTAAAGCCCCCAGATAATAAATGTGTGAAAAAGAAAAGCTCCTTTCTTACGCATTTTCAAAATACTGAAAACACCTTCTTTTAAACCTATTACGAAGTTTTTCAACTTCTTGTTGATGTTTGATTTTGAAAACTTAATGTAGAGCGGAATGCTTACGGCCACTAAAATAATTCCGAGCACAATTACATATAGAATTGACGGCGGCACACTATCAACAACATAATCATATAAAACATCAAATTTTATAATTAAGGCCAAAGCTGTAAAGAAAAGCAGGAATAATAAATCTACAACTCTTTCAGAAATAATGGTTCCGAAACCCTTTTGAAAAGGAACGCCTTCGTATTTGTCCAATATAATACCCCTAGAAACCTCACCGCTTTTCGGTATAAAAATATTCATTAAATAAGCCACGGAAATTGCCATAAAATTGTTGGCCAATTTGGTTTTATACCCCAATGGCTCCAACATAAAACTCCAACGATAGGATCGTGAAAGATGGCTTAAAATGCTAAATGCAACCGAAAGTAACACAAAGCCATAGTCTGCATCGGCAAAATATTTTTGAGTTTCTTCCAGCTGTTGTGGCGTGAAAGACTGGTAGATGTACCAAATCAAGAAAACTCCCAATACTAACGGAATGGCAATCTGTAAAAATTTTGAAAGGGAGCGGCTCAAATTAACGGAGTAAATTTGTTTCCTCGTCTGGAAAAACCAATGCAGGTTTAAAGGCTTTAGCCTCCTCTATTTCCATAATAGCATATGTAATAAGTATAAGCACATCGCCAGGAGCAACGCGCCTCGCGGCAGCTCCGTTAAGCGTAATCTCGCCGCTGTTACGTGGACCGGGAATGGCGTAGGTTTCTAGGCGTTCACCATTATTATTGTTTACTATTTGAACTTTTTCGCCTTCAATAATGTTGGCGGCGTCCATTAAATCTTTATCAATAGTAATGCTGCCGATGTAATTTAGATCGGCGCCAGTAACTTTTACCCTATGGATTTTAGATTTTATTACGTGTATTTGCATGCTGCAAAGGTATTAATTTAAAGGCATATTATCTATTAGCCTAACTTCGTCCGCAAGCACCGCGATGAATGCCCTGTATTTTAGGTCTTCGTTTTTTCGCTTTGCTGTTTTAAGGGTTTTCTCGTTGGCAATTTCAAAATATTCCAATTCCAAGTGGGGATTTTGCAAAAACCGTTCCGCAACTAAAGTGTTTAAATCTGCAATCGAGGTAGAACTGAATTTTTCCCGCACCTCATTCAATGTTCTATAAATAATTGTGGCTTCTTCAATTTGCTTTGCGCTCAGCCTTTTGTTTCGCGAACTCATTGCAAGTCCGTTATCTTCTCTCAATATGGCACATCCTATAATCTTTACGGGTAGATTTTCAATAGCTACCAATTTTTTGACGATCTGTAATTGTTGAAAATCCTTTTCACCGAAATAGGCCGCATCAGGCTTAACTATTCTGAAAAGTTTGTTTACAATGGTTCCCACTCCGTCAAAATGTCCGCTCCGGTGCTTACCTTCCATTTCGTTTTCCAGACCTCCAAAATTGTATTTTTTTGCGAATATAGAGTCTTCGTACAAACCTGAAACCTCTGGCAAGTAAACAATCAAGTCACCCTTTAATCTTTTTAGAAGTGAAATATCGTCTTCGGGAGTACGTGGATATTTTTGAAGATCGGCGCTATTATTGAATTGGGTCGGGTTTACGAAAATGCTTACCACCACCAAATCATTTTCAGCTAAAGCTTTATTTACTAATGAAATATGCCCTTTATGTAAAGCACCCATCGTTGGCACAAAACCTATTTTGTCATTTTTCGCAGCGGAGGATAAGGCATGCACCAATGTTTCTTTCTGGGTATGTATTAACATAAAATTGGGTTAAGAGCGGGCAAAATTAATATATTAAAGACAATCTACATAAATTTTCGTAATTTTGCGTGTTTTTAAATGCCTCGGAGTATTGGGGCCAATTGCAAATAATTTCTAAAAACCCAATAGATGAAAGATAAAAGAGTCTTGTATGTGTCTTCCGAAGTAATTCCTTACCTTCCTGAGACCGAGATTTCTTCAATGTCGTTTGAAGCTCCCCGCATGATCAACAACAATGGCGGCCAGATACGAATCTTTATGCCCCGCTACGGCAACATAAACGAGAGAAGACACCAATTGCACGAAGTGATCCGCCTTTCTGGAATGAACTTGGTTATCAACGACTTGGATATGCCTTTGATTATAAAAGTAGCATCCATCCCCAAGGAGCGCATCCAGGTTTATTTTATTGATAATGAAGATTACTTTAAAAGAAAAGCTACTTATGCCGATGAAGATGGAAATTTTTACAAAGACAATGATGAACGCGCTATTTTCTTCGCCAAAGGAGTTATTGAAACGGTAAAAAAATTGAACTGGGCGCCAGACATCATTCACGTTCACGGATGGTTAGCTTCTTTCTTGCCTTTATACTTGCGAAATTATTACGGCAACGAGCCACTTTTCGAAAACAGTAAAATAGTTACCTCTGTATACAATCAAGGCTTCGAAGGAACGTTAGCTAAAAACACAATAGACAAAGTTAGGTTTGATGCCATTGATGACGAAGCCATTACGAAACTTGAAGATCCCAGTTACGTAAACTTAATGAAAATAGCTATCGAAAATTCTGATGCTGTTATTGTTGCGTCTGAAGAAATACCCAAAGAACTGGAGGATTTTATTAACACTATTAATAAACCAGTGTTAAAATATCATAATATGGAAAACTTTTCCCAAGCATATTTGGATTTTTACAGTTCGAAAATTTTAAAATAAACTCTTCAACAATTTTATTGAAAATGTTTCCTGAAACATTTCACCTAAAAACAATTAACGAGAACCGATGAAAATTAAAAATTTGCTGCCCATTACTGGTGCTATTTTCTTTATAATTATTGCATTTTCCTCGTGCCAAGAGGATATTTCCACTATAGGTTCCGAAATTTTGGGAACAGAAACCCCTAATGGTATTTTAGACGAATCCCAAACCATTATAGCATACAGTAGAAAACTAGGGCCCGTGCAGAGCAATAGACTGCCCGCATACCAACTTGGTGTGTATAACGATCCCGTTTATGGAAAGTCTACCGTAAATCTTTTGTCGCAGCTCACGCTTTCAAGTAATGATCCAAAGTTTGGTGATAGTGCCGTTGTGGACAGTGTTTTTGTGTATCTACCTTATTTCAGTACCGCCACTACGGCTGATACCGTAACCACTTATGCACTGGATTCCATCTATGGTTCTACGCCCATAAATATATCAATTTCATCTTCAAATTATTTTTTGCGGGAGTATGACCCTAACAGTGGTTTTCAGGAATTTCAAAATTACTACTCTACTCAAGGCGAAACATTTGAGCAGTATTTAGATACAGAGCTTGCTTCGGTGGAAAATTTTATTCCCACCAGAAATGGTTATGTGTTGTATAAAGATACGGATGAGGAAGAAAAAATTGCGCCGGGTCTTCGTGTAAAATTGGATACAACCTTCTTTCAAGAAAAGATTTTAGATATGGAAGGTGCTCCAGAATTACGAAACAGTAACAACTTCAAGGATTACTTCAGAGGAATTTATTTTAAAGTAAATTCACCCACAAACAACGGGAGTCTTTTCATTTTTGATGCTACAGAGTCATATATTACAATATTCTATAGCTATAATAACGAAGATAATTCTGAAATACGCGAAAATGGTACTTTCAAATTAAATTTCAACGGTATTAACGTAAACACTTTTGAAAACGAACTGCCGTCCCCAATTCAAAATGCAGTTGAAAACCCAAACATCCAGACAGGAAATGAAAATCTTTACCTACGTGGGGGCGATGGTATTATTTCGATAGTAGAACTTTTTGGAAAAGACAATGACAATAATGGCGTAGCGGATGATCTTGAGACACTTCGCGATAAAAAATGGCTTATAAACGAGGCAAACCTAATCTTTTACGTTAATCAGGATTTAATGGTCGGTGGAGCCACAGAGCCCGAAAGAATTATAATTTATGACCTTAAGAACAGTAATGTTTTGGCAGATTATAATTTAGACCCTACCAATGGTCTTCCTCCTGTAGATGCGCTCAGCAACCACTACGGGAAACTGCAAAGAGGCAGCGATGGCAATGGCGAATTTTACAAAATAAAGATTACAAATCATATTAGCAATCTAATCAATAAAGACAGCACTAATGTTCCTTTGGGCGTGGTGGTTTCACAAAATGTTCTGACCAGAACTACCGCAGAACTTCTAAACCCCATGGAACCTTTTATTGAACAAGTTCCAACCAGTAGCGTTGTATCTCCGGAGGGAACCATTCTTTATG
This sequence comes from Aequorivita lipolytica, assembly GCF_007997135.1. Lineage (GTDB taxonomy): Bacteria > Bacteroidota > Bacteroidia > Flavobacteriales > Flavobacteriaceae > Aequorivita > Aequorivita lipolytica. Next base: position 145,654 of record NZ_VORU01000005.1, read on the forward strand.
GAAATGCAACGCCGAACCAAGAAAAAAGATTAAAACTCCAAATCTATTATACTGAACCTAATTAAAACCTGCTTATGTGTGGAATTGTAGGATATATTGGCAAGAGAGAAGCATATCCAATCATTCTTAACGGACTGAAACGTTTAGAATACAGAGGTTATGACAGTGCCGGCATTGCTCTATTTGACGGAACCGATATCCAACTTTGTAAAACAAAGGGAAAGGTTGCAAGCCTTGAAGAGAAAGCCGAAAAAGAAATTTCCCTAAAGGGAAGCCTTGGTATTGGTCACACCCGATGGGCAACCCACGGTGTGCCGAACGACGTTAATAGTCACCCTCACTATTCCAATAGTGGCGATTTGGTGATTATCCATAATGGAATTATTGAAAACTACGATTCTCTTAAAAAAGAATTGATAAAAAGAGGCTACACCTTTAAATCTGATACAGATACCGAAGTACTTGTAAACCTTATTGAAGACATTCAAATAAATGAAAAGGTAAAACTTGGGAAAGCTGTTCAAATTGCTTTGAACCAAGTTGTAGGCGCCTACGCCATTGCCCTTTTTGACAAAAAAAAACCGGATGAGATTGTTGTTGCCAAGTTGGGAAGCCCACTAGCCATAGGTATTGGCGAAGATGAATTTTTTGTAGCGAGTGATGCTTCGCCGTTTATTGAATTCACCAACAATGCTATTTATCTTGAAGATGAAGAAATGGCAGTCATCCGTCGCGGGCGCGATATAAAAGTCCGAAAAATAAAGGACGATAAATTGGTTGCACCTTACATTCAAGAGCTTCAAATGAATCTTGAACAAATTGAAAAAGGCGGCTACGAACATTTTATGTTGAAGGAAATTTTCGAGCAGCCCTCCGTTATAAAAGATACTTACCGCGGTCGTTTACTTGCCGATAGAGGTATAGTTAGACTTGGGGGTCTTGAGGATTATATTGAGAAATTTATCAATGCAGATCGTATAATTATTGTGGCCTGCGGAACTTCATGGCACGCTGGTTTGGTTGCAGAATATATTTTTGAAGACTTGGTGCGCATCCCCGTTGAAGTGGAATACGCTTCCGAATTCCGCTACCGCAACCCCATTATTTCAGAAAAAGACGTAGTTATTGCCATTTCACAAAGTGGTGAAACCGCAGATACGCTCGCCGCCATAAAGCTTGCAAAGTCCAAAGGCGCATTTGTTTATGGTGTCTGTAATGTAGTGGGCTCCACTATTTCGAGAGAAACCCACAGTGGCACTTACACTCACGCTGGGCCTGAAATTGGAGTTGCTTCCACCAAAGCATTTACTACACAAATCACCGTTCTGGCTATGATGGCACTGCGTTTGGCAAAAGCCAAAGGCACTATAAGCCAAAGTGATTTCATGCTCTACTTGCGCGAGCTGGAACTTATTCCAAATCACGTAGAAGAGGCCCTGAAAACCGATGATAAAATAGCAGAAATTTCTGCTGTATTCAAAGATGCACGCAATTTTCTTTATTTAGGAAGAGGATACAACTTCCCGGTAGCCTTGGAAGGCGCATTAAAACTTAAGGAAATTTCATACATCCACGCCGAAGGCTATCCCGCTGCCGAAATGAAACACGGCCCCATAGCCTTAATAGACGAACATATGCCCGTTGTGGTAATTGCCATAAAAAGCGACCATTACGATAAAGTGGTGAGCAACATTCAAGAGATAAAGGCTAGAAAAGGGAAAATTATAGCAGTAGTTTCAAAAGGAGATACCGCAGTTAGGGAGCTTGCAGATTACGTAATGGAAGTGCCGCATACTCCAGAAGCCTTATCGCCATTGGTCACAACCATTCCACTGCAATTACTCTCATACCATATTGCCGTAATGCTTGGCAGAAACGTGGACCAGCCTCGCAACTTGGCGAAGTCGGTTACTGTAGAATAAGTTCTAATTTGAACATCTTTCTTTATTCCTCTTAGCGCATTTTGCAAGAAACCCTTGTACAATTGAAGACGCAATCAAAATACCAAAAAACAAATAGTCATAATTGGGATGGTCTTTAAAAAGCGCCGCTGTTCCAAGTAAGAGAGCAGCCCAAAGCAGTGCGTTTATTATGATAATTTTTTTCATACTCTATTTGTAAATTTTTTAGGCAAATTGTTACAAAATTCTTTTCAGTAGTTTAAATTTAAACTATGAAAGTCATCAACCTAATTTCCGGTCCGCGCAATCTTTCCACGGCTATCATGTATTCTTTCTCGCAGCGTCAAGACATTACGGTTTTAGATGAACCTTTTTACGGCTATTACCTTCAAAATGCTTCGTTGGAAAGCGAGCATCCTTCGCAAAAGGAAATCCTTCAAACCATGGAATTGAAGGAAGAAAAAGTGGTTGAAAGCATAAATTCCCTTTCAATAAAGAAAAATGTATTTGTAAAAGGAATGGCTCACCATTATTTGACTGAAGCACCTTCTTTTATATTGAATTGGGAAAACGTTATCTTGATTCGCCATCCCAAAAAGTTGATTGCCTCCTTTTCAAAAGTAATCCACACCCCAACTTTAAATGATATCGGTATCAAAAAAGCTTCAGAACTTTTTTTATTTCTGAAGAAAAACGGCAAAACGCCAATAGTGATTGATAGCGATGAGCTTTTGAAAAATCCCGAAAAATATCTAAAAAAACTATGCGATTTGCTGAATATTCCTTTTTCTGCGAAAATGCTTCGGTGGAAAAAAGGCGGTATCCCAGAAGATGGTATTTGGGCAAAACATTGGTACGGCAACGTTCACAATTCCGAAGGATTTGCAGTTCAAAAAAGTAGCTCGCAGCCATTGCCTGCACATTTGGAAACTTTGCTGGATGAAGCTTTGCCATATTATGAAACTTTAAAAAATAATATTTTAGTTTAGAAAGAAAATTAAACCCATAAACATATAAACTCTCAACTCCACAAAAATGCTTCAAAAATCCCACCCTAAAAACGACAAAATCCAAGTATTTATAAAAGACAAACTATACCCGCGCAGCGAAGCAAAAGTTTCGGTTTTTGATAGTTCCGTACAGGGCGGTGATGCAGTTTGGGAAGGATTGCGCGTTTATCCGGAAGGGGTAGTTTGTTTGGACAAACATTTAACCCGTTTACACGAATCTGCAAAAACATTGATGTTTGCAGATATTCCTTCCAAAGAATTTATCAAAAAAGCAATAAAACAAACCCTCGAGGCAAACGGAATGCATGATGATACTCACATCCGTTTAACATTAACGCGCGGCGAAAAAATAACTAGCGGAATGGACCCGCGCCTAAACCAAAATGGTTCCTGCTTGATTGTTTTGGCAGAATGGAAACCTTTGGTTTATGATAACAATCACGGCATAAAAGTAATAAGCACCAGCCAGCGCCGTAACTCTCCACAATTTTTGGACAGTAAAATCCACCACAACAATTTGCTGAATAACATAATCGCGAAAATCCAAGCCAACGTCGCTGGAAAAGATGCGGGATTAATGCTGGACGATCGCGGCTTTATTGCTGAACTTAATGGTAGCAACCTTTTTATGGTGAAAGACGGAAAAATTTTTACACCGTTTGCACACGCTTGCCTTCCCGGAATTACGCGTAATTCTGTGATTGAAATGTGCCAAAAACACAATATCGAAATTACCGAAGCAGATATTACACTTTCACAATTCTACAATGCTGACGGAGTTATCGCAACTGGTACAATGGGTGAGCTTACGCCGATTGTTGAAATTGACGGACGCATCGTTTCCAAAGACGATACCCTTCAGAAAAAAATAATTGAGCTTTTTGCTAAAGAAGTTCGGGGATTGTGTGAAAAGCTTTGATTTTTTAAAACTTTAAAAGATCTAAACAATAGTTCTGCCTTCACAAAAAACTCCAAATTTTTTCAACATTCCCATTGCAATTTTCATTCAGAAAAAACTATCTTTGCACCGTTCAAAACAGGGGTGGTTTTTTCGCCCTTAGATAACTATAAAATAAACAGTTACTCATGTCACAAAGCATAGGAAAAGTTGCACAGATTATTGGCCCGGTAGTTGACGTTGCGTTTGATAGCGGATCGGAACTTCCAAAAATATACGACTCTTTAGAGGTAAACAACAACGGAAACCTTTTGGTTCTTGAAGTTCAGTCTCACATTGGTGAGAGCATGGTGCGTACCATATCAATGGATTCTACAGATGGTTTAAGCCGTGGTGTAGATGCAGTTGCAACTGGAGCACCAATCCAAATGCCAATCGGTGACGAAGTTTACGGCCGACTTTTCAACGTAATTGGTGATGCTATTGATGGTATTGGAAACTTGCCAAAAGCTGGCGACAACGGTCTTCCAATTCACCGTGACGCTCCAAAATTTGAAGATCTTTCTACTTCTACCGAAGTTCTCTTCACAGGTATTAAAGTAATTGACCTAATTGAGCCTTACGCAAAAGGTGGTAAAATTGGTCTATTCGGTGGTGCTGGTGTTGGTAAAACGGTACTTATTCAGGAATTGATTAATAATATTGCGAAAGGCCACGGTGGTCTTTCGGTTTTCGCTGGTGTAGGCGAACGTACTCGTGAGGGGAATGATTTGCTTCGCGAAATGCTTGAGTCTGGCATTATTAAATACGGTGACGACTTTATGCACTCTATGGAAAATGGTGGATGGGATCTTTCAAAAGTTGATAAAACAGCTTTGAAAGAATCTAAAGCTACTTTCGTATTTGGACAGATGAACGAGCCACCGGGAGCACGTGCACGTGTGGCACTTTCAGGTTTGACTATTGCTGAGTATTTCCGTGATGGAGCTGGCGAAGGACAAGGGAAAGATGTACTTTTCTTCGTAGATAACATTTTCCGTTTTACGCAAGCGGGTTCTGAGGTTTCTGCACTACTTGGGCGTATGCCTTCGGCGGTGGGCTACCAGCCAACTTTGGCAACAGAAATGGGTGCGATGCAAGAGCGTATTACTTCTACAAAAAGAGGTTCCATTACTTCTGTACAGGCGGTTTACGTTCCTGCGGATGATTTAACAGATCCAGCACCGGCAACAACTTTTGCCCACTTGGATGCTACAACCGTACTTTCGCGTAAAATTGCTGAGCTTGGTATTTATCCAGCTGTGGATCCATTGGATTCTACTTCTAGAATTCTTACTGAGGCTATTCTTGGAAAAGAACATTACAGCTGTGCGCAAAAAGTAAAGGAGCTTTTACAGCGTTATAAAGAATTACAGGATATTATCGCGATTCTTGGAATGGAAGAACTTTCTGAGGAAGATAAAATGGCCGTAGGTCGCGCACGTCGTGTACAGCGTTTCCTTTCACAGCCTTTCCACGTAGCCGAGCAGTTTACAGGTATTCCAGGAGTTTTGGTTGACATTAAAGAAACTATTAAAGGTTTCAACATGATTATGGATGGCGAACTGGATCATCTTCCAGAAGCAGCCTTCAACCTTAAAGGAACTATCGAGGAAGCAGTTGCCGCGGGCGAGAAAATGCTTGCTGAAGTTTAAAATTAGTTAATGGTTGATAGTTGTTGGTTGATAGAGCTTCCAACAACTATCAACTAACAACAAACAACCAAAAATATGTACTTAGAAATAGTAACCCCCGAAGCATCCTTAGTTGCTGGAGAAATAGAAAGCATAATCGTGCCAGGTGTGGAAGGCGAATTTCAAATGCTTAACAATCACGCTCCTATTGTTTCTGTTTTACAGGAAGGAAAAGTGAAGTTTAAAGGAAACCCAACTATTGCGGAAGCTTTTCAGAAGAAATTTACACAAGAGGACGGAAAGTGGGTGCTACAAATTTCTGGCGGAACCGTTGAGTGTAACAACAATCGTGTCATGGTTTTGGCAGATTAAAACTGTTCAAAGGTTCCAATCTCGATGACTATCGGGACGAATCCCAAATTCCTTTTATAGGAGTTTGGGATTTTTGTTTTGTTTAAATCCATAAAGTTATATTAACAATGGCCCAAACAATAAGTTGAGATTTGTAAATTTACCCGTTGATGAAAACTATGCAGCTACAGCAAATAGATAGGGTAAAAACCATTACCAAAGAAGATTTTCTAAAAAATTATTTTAAACCACAAAAACCCGTTGTTATTGAACGGTTTATTGAGGACTGGCCTGCATTTAAAAAATGGGATCTCGATTATATTGCCGAAGTAGCCGGAGATGTAATGGTTCCGCTTTACGATAATCGTCCCGTGAGCCATAAAGACGGATTTAATGAGCCTCACGCCACTATGAAAATGCGTGATTACGTGAAACTTCTTAAAAAAGAACCAACCAAATACCGCATCTTTCTTTGGAATATTTTAAAGGAAGTACCACAGCTTCAAAAGGATTTTGAATATCCAGATTTCGGGCTGAAATTAATGAAAGGATTGCCAATGCTATTTTTTGGCGGAAAGGATTCATACACATTTATGCACTATGATATCGATTTGGCAAATATTTTTCACTTTCACTTTCACGGGAAAAAAGAAGTAATTCTGTTTGACCAAAATCAAAACGATTATTTATACAAAATCCCACACTCGTTAATTACTCGGGAAGACATAGATTTCCACAATCCAGATTATGGAAAATGGCCAGCACTTAAAAAAGCAAAAGGTTATAAGGCAAATTTGGAACATGGCAACGTTCTATATATGCCTGAAGGCTACTGGCACTATATGCGCTACATAACGCCAGGTTTCTCAATGAGCCTTCGTGCAATTGCACGTAATCCTAAAAACTTAGCAAAAGCTTTTTATAACATTGGCGTTATGCGCTATTATGACCAATTGATGCGAAAGCTAAAAGGCCAAAAATGGATTGATTGGAAAAACGAGCAAGCAGTTGTTCGCACTAACAAAAGGCTGTAATTTCTTAATATTTCAGTATCTTTCTTTTAAAATTTTTTAAGATGAAATCCTTCATAGCTATAATCGCTCTTCTATATTTCCAGGCAACTTTCGCGCAAGCCTATACTGGAAAAGGTGATGTGAAATTCCAAGTTGGCGCCCATTTTCAAAATAACGGTACCGGAATTATGGGAAGCCTTGATTTTGGCGTTGGCGAAAATATATCGTTGGGAGTAGCTTCCGCATATCTTTTGGGAATTGATAAAGTGAGAGATTTGGATGGCAATAAAGAGCCATTTGCAAAATTTGAGGACCGTTTTGATTTTAGGGCACGCTTTAACGCAAATCTAGGAAATGTCATTAATGTTGATGAAAATTTTGATGTCTATCCTGGACTTTACGCAAGTTTAAAAAACTTTGGCGCACACTTGGGAGCACGATATTTTTTCACCAGCGGTTTTGGTGTTTTTACGGAAGTGAGCGTTCCTATTTCCAAGTACAATACAGATTCCTTAAGCACTGCTGAAAAATTGCACAATCAGGTTTCGGTTAGTTTGGGTGCTTCTTTTAATATTTAGGCATAACCCCAAGCCACTGAATGCAACTTGAAGCGGTTGCGACTTCGGTGGTTACGTAAATGAATTTTTTTATATTTGAGGATAGGAAATTAAACTATATAATAGGAGTAAATACTATATTGTATTTATTTGGATGTTGTAGCACATTATGAAAAAACTCATCTTTGGAATTTTAATCACTTTTTTGATTTCAGCTTGTAGCTCGAATGAAGAAAATTATTTGATTAAATTCTACGATGGAGAATTTGACGAAATCGGTGTTCCTTCTGGCTATCTAAATTCAAAAGGAGATACAATTGTGCCGATTGGAAAATATTATTATTGCTACACTGACACAATTAGGAATTTCGGAATGATTGTCGAAAAAGAAACTGGAAAAATACTCGGAATTGACCAAAATGCAAATGAATTATTTGAAGTTTATAAGTACGATAATGGCCCTGATTATACAAGAGATGGGCTTTTTCGAATTATTCAAAATGGAAAATTCGGATTTGCCAATGAGAATGGAGAAATAGTAATTCAGCCAAAATACAAATGCGCTCGACCGTTTGATAATGAAATTGCAATGGTAACTGACTTTTGTGAAATAAAACCAATGGAAAACAGAGAAATTTGGATAGGTGACAAATGGTTCAAAATTGACACACAAGGAAACAAGATAATGAAATAACGTTGCCTAACAATGTAAATAAAACATAGCTATTACAGGCTTTTCGAGAGGTTTTTGTGTATTTTCGAAGACCGCCAAATTTTTAAATTTGGCTTTTAGTAAAATAAAGAGAAAAAGTAAAATTTAAAAATTCGGCTCGTGTACAATCCGAAAAATTAGCGTCTATTTACACACTACATATACGGAGAAGCAATAAATCCCCATAAAAATAATGTCAATCACAAAATTAAACCCATTAAAAAGTAAAATTTTTAATTTTTTTACTAGTTCATTCGAAAATTCAAAAGGAATAGAAGAAATAAAAAATCTGCCCAGGGATTCAAATATTAAAGTTTTAATTTCAAGACCGAATCACCGCCTTGGCAATCAGCTTTTGTTAAGCCCATTAATTCAAGAAGTGAAAAACCAATTTCCAAACTGTAAAATTCATTTGGTCGTTAATGGAAACCTTTCTCCTATATTATTTTCGGAATTTCATTTTATCGATACTATTATTAAGCTGCCCAAAAAACCATTAAAAAATATCTTAAACTATACAGCTAAATCAATTGGTCTAATGTCAAATAAATATGACGTCGCTATTGCGGGTAATGAAAACTCTAATTCGAGTAAAATATTTATCAAATTGTCCAGAGCTAAATTCAAGATTTATAATTCTGGGAATATCGACTCGTATAAACCAGAACATATAGCGAAAAAGCCGATATATAATTTAATGAAATTATTGATCGCGCCTAATGAGTTAAGGGACTACAATTACCCAAAATTATCAATCAAACTAACTAATGAAGAAATTGAAAAAGGCAAGCTGCTACTTAGAAAATTGTTTGGAAATAACAAAAATACTATCTGTATTTTCACTTTTGCTACTGGAGCAAAATGTCATTCTAAAGAATGGTGGTCAACATTCTATACACAGCTGAAAAACGAATTTAATGATTTTAATATTTTGGAAATATTACCTATTGAAAACGTTTCACAAATCAATTTTGAAAGTAAACATTTTTACAGTAAAGACCTTCGCGAAATTTCTTCGGTCATTGAGAATTCAAGTATTTTTATTGGGGCTGACAGTGGTATGATGCATTTAGCAGCATCTACAAATACAACTACATTAGGCTTGTTTAATGGTAGCAATTATAATGTATATGCTCCGTACGGTAATGAAAATCAATCCATAGATACTAACTCTGTGCAAATAGATGAAATAATAGAAAAAATTAAGAAGCTAACGTTATAACAAAGATTTGAGTTAAGGACCAAATCCATATAAGCCGCTTTGTTTTTTAATTCAGACAAGAAAATTAACAATATCTAGATATTTTAAAAAGAGAGCACTACCCATCAAGAGAATCTTTTCTGTCGAAAAAAAACAACAAGGTTTCTCGCCTTGCTGGCGCGAGTTTGCACCTCTTGCCCTTGGCAAATATCATTTTGAGATCTCCCCAACCTTCCCATAAACCAACTCACTCTCCCACCCTCGATAAAAAAGATAGTCCGCCAGTTTTTTTCGTTTTTTCTGAAGATTTTTTTCTGAAACCAATTGCTGCAATCGTTTTTCTGCCAAGACCTCAAAGGTTTTGTAATATTCTGAATCTGGTATTTCCTTTAAGGCAATTTTAATGTTGAATTTTGTAATTTGGCGCATTTTCAGTTCATTGACAATCCTATTTCTCCCCCATTTTTTGGTTCTAAATTTTCCACGGGCAAAAGCTTGCGCAAACCGTGTTTCATTTAAAAAGTTGTGCCTTAGTAAATGATCTATTATCTGTTCTACCGCTACAGGAATCATCCGCATTTCATAAAGTTTTTGATGTACCTCTTTGTGGCAGCGCTCTTGGTAGGCGCAGTAGCGTTCCATTCTTTTGGTGGCTTCATCTACGGTGTATGTTTTTTGGGTGTTCAAAGTTCTATTTAAATATTTAGGTGAAGATAAAACTTTTTATTTCCGCAGAAAAGAACCAAGACCGCTGCGCTACAAGAACCAAGAACCAAGAACCAAGAACCAATACAATAGTAACAACAGTATCCATAGCATCAATAGCAAATAAAAAAACCCCTTCCGAAGTGAGTCTTCAAAAGGGGTTTTGGTTATTTTATCAATTCACCATCTTTATCGTGAAAGTGATATTCAAGATACGTATAAGCATCCCGAGGTTGGATTTTCACCCATTTTTTGTGCTCCAAAAACCATTTGGTGCGCACGCTTGGGAAACCTTTGGTTAGAAAGGCCGCTATAAAAGGATGGGTATTAAGAGTTATCTTTTTATAGTCTTTTTTGAAAAGGCGCTTTACCTCCTCGTTTATTCTGTTTACAACAATAATAGGGGCTTCTATTTCGCCATCGCCGCCTACGTTCGGATCTTCCTCACGGGTTTTGATGTTCATTTCAGGCCTAACGCGTTGACGGGTTATTTGTATTAACCCAAATTTACTTGGGGGCAGAATTTTGTGTTTTGCCCTGTCATCCTTCATTTCGTCACGAAGGTGGTTGTAGAGCTGTTTACGGTGATTGGCATTTGCCAAATCAATAAAATCAATCACAATAATTCCTCCCATATCGCGCAACCTTAGCTGTCTTGCCACCTCGGTGGCTGCAATCATATTCACTTCCAGCGCTGTGCCTTCCTGTGTTTTTTGCTTGTTGCTTCGGTTACCGCTATTCACGTCTATTACGTGCATTGCTTCGGTGTGTTCAATAACCAAATAAGCTCCTTTGCTACCTGATACTGTTTTACCGAAGGAAGTTTTAATCTGCCGTTCTATTCCGAATTTTTCAAACATCGGAACATTGCTGTCATAAAACTTTACGATATTGTCTTTTTTGGGTGCAATTTCTTGCACATAATCTTTTATTTGCAAGTAAAGGGTCTCATCGTCAATATGTATCGCAGAGAATGAATCGTTAAACATATCGCGGATAATAGAGGCTCCCCTATTTAGCTCGCTCAGCACTTTTGAAGGGTGGTGCGCCCCTTGTAGCTTCTTACACATCGCCGTCCAGCGATCCATAAGGCTCTGTAAATCTTTGTCCAGTTCTGCTACTTTTTTGCCCTCGGCAACGGTTCTAATTATTACGCCAAATCCTTTTGGTTTTATACTTGTTATCAAGCGTTTTAACCTGTCTTTTTCTTCGTTGCTTTCTATTTTCTGTGAAACAGAAACTCTATCGGAAAATGGAACCAAAACAATATATCTTCCGGCTATAGATAGCTCAGAGCTTATACGTGGTCCTTTGGTGGATATGGGTTCTTTTACAATTTGAACCAAAATGGATTGATTGCTTTTTAAGGCATCATTTAAGTTACCATGCTTATCAATCTCTTTTTCGAATGGAAAATTATTTAAGGTATAATCTTTTAACTTACCTGAACTCACGCTTTTCACAAATTTCAATTGTGAAAGCACTTTGGGACCAAGATCATGATAGTGTAAAAAACCATCTTTCTCGTAGCCTACATTCACAAAAGCGGCGTTAAGCCCTGGAACCGTTTTGCGGATTTTGGCGAGAAATATGTCGCCTACCGTAAAATTGTTACCTTCTTCTTCTTTGTGAAGCTCAATAAGTCTTCCATCCTTTAAAAGGGCAAAATCAACTTCTTGTGAACCGGATCTAATAAATAATTCGTTGTTCACTTTATATCAATTTTGTTGTTCCGATGTAATATCGGAACTAATTAAACAATATTTTTCACAGGTTTTCTATAAAAACCCGGCGAAACTACACCAAAACCAAAAGCCGGCTGTTGCAATTTCATTTTCAAAGAACGATTTTTCGTCTGTTTTATTCGGAAATAACACAAAAAAGGTAAAATTTCCGAAATACTTTTAAAACAGAAAAAGTAGTTTAGAAACTACTTTTTCTTTTTGTGGCGGTTAGCGCGACGTCTTTTCTTGCGCTTGTGAGTCGCTACCTTATGTCTTTTTCTTTTTTTACCACTTGGCATACTAAAGTCTTTTTTAATGCTCCACCAACGCGGAACGGGTTATTATTATTTTACGTCCACATTTGTCTTTACTCCTTCTACAAAAACTTTTGCAGGCTTAAAAGCCGGAATATTGTGGGCTGGTATTTTAATGGTTGTGTTTTTAGAAATGTTTCTTCCTGTTTTCTCAGCTCTTGTTTTGATAATAAAGCTTCCAAAACCTCTTAAATACACGTTATCTCCACCTTCTAAAGAATTTTTTACTTCTTCCATAAAGGTCTCAACTGTAGCTTGAACTTCATTCTTTTCCATTCCTAACTTTTCTGAAATCTTTGCTACGATATCTGCTTTCGTCATTACTTTTAAATTTTAATTAATTTTCTTTTACTAATTTTTTTTTGAGACCGCAAATATACATATTTTAAAATCAATAAATCAAACCATAATCCTTTAAAATTTAATAGGATATAGATTAATTTTACCCAATGCCGAAAATAGCCCCACATTTTTCCAAAAAGCTCATTGCGTGGTATTTACAAAATAAACGCGAATTGCCGTGGAGAAATACACTTGACCCGTACCGTATTTGGCTTTCAGAAATTATGCTTCAGCAAACCCGCGTTTTGCAAGGTTTGCCCTACTATTTGAAGTTCGTTGAAGCTTATCCAAAAGTAGAAGATTTGGCCAATGCCCCAGAAGATGATGTTTTGAAACTTTGGCAGGGCTTGGGCTATTATTCTCGCGCCCGAAATCTTCACGCTACCGCAAAAATAGTTTCTGAAGAAATGAGCGGTGTATTTCCAGATAATTACAAAGGTTTGTTGAAATTAAAAGGTGTGGGCGATTATACCGCCAGTGCTATTGCGAGTATTTCTTTCAATCAACCCGAAGCGGTGGTGGACGGAAACGTGTATCGCGTGCTCTCCCGCTTTTTTGGAATTTCCACTCCTATTAACATAACAGCAGGACAGAAAGAATTTAAAACGCTAGCACAACAACTAATTGATAGAGCTCAACCAGGTACTTTTAACCAAGCAATTATGGAATTCGGGGCGCGCTTCTGTGTACCGCAAAACCCAGATTGTGGAAACTGTATTTTTAATGAGAACTGCTGGGCTTTTCAGCAGAAAAGAGTGGCGGAGCTTCCTGTGAAAATTAAGGCGAAGCCCGTTAAAAAAAGGTTCTTCAATTATATGGTGGTGCTTTCTGAAAATGAGCAGACTATATTACAACAGCGCACTGGAAAGGGAATTTGGCAAAAACTCTATGAATTTCCGCTGATTGAAACCTCGGAAGAAATGAATCTTTCCGCCCTAAAAAATCTTCAGCAGTTTGAAGATTTTTCGAAAGGCCTGAACATTGAGGACATTTCACTTTTCAACGAAAAATCCGTTATCCACAAACTGTCGCATCAGCATTTGAACACGCGTTTTTGGATTGTAGAAATTTCCGAAGAAAAAGAAAGCAGCATTCCTATTTCAGAAGTGAAAAATTATGCAGTTCCAGTTTTAATTGCAGATTTCGTTTCGGAATTTTTTGAGAATTATTGATTTTGCTTACTTTAATATTCACAGCGTGAAATCATTTCATATAAAAATTTAAAAATTCCTTATATTTAAAACGCAAAATCTACCTTTGCACAAATTGAAAAAGCAAGTATTATGAGTGGAACATTGAACAAAGTAATGTTGATTGGGCATACGGGCGATGATGTAAAAATGCATTATTTTGAAGGCGGAAACAGTTTAGGCCGTTTTCCTATTGCCACAAACGAAACCTATACCAATAAAGCAACAAACGAGCGTGTTACCAATACGGAATGGCATAACATTGTGGTGCGCAACAAAGCCGCAGAAATCTGCGAAAAGTATTTGAAAAAGGGCGACATGGTTTATATTGAAGGTCGTTTGAAAACTCGAAAATGGCAAGATGACAAGGGAATGGATAGATACAGTACCGAAATTCACTGTACAGATTTCACATTTCTGACCCCAAAAGGCGATAGTAATAATTCTGCAAATAGCAGCTCTGGGCAAAATACACAGAAACCTCAGCCCTCATCAGCGCCACAAAACAACAATCAAGTTTCTGAAGAAGAGGACGATCTTCCTTTTTAACTTTCAACTAAAACCAATAACTTGGACACAGACCCCCCTGGTTTATCATTCTTTTTTACCGTTTTGGATTTTTCCCAAATAACAAGCGGCGTAATGCTGGTTGTTCTTTTAGCCTGTTCGGCCCTAATTTCTGGCGCTGAAGTGGCTTTCTTTTCATTGACACCTTCAGATTTTGAGGCCAATGAAGAAAAATCCCTTTCAAAAAAGCTGGGTATTGTTCAAAACTTGCTGGCAAGACCAAAAAAATTATTGGCCACGATTTTGGTTGCCAACAATTTCATAAACATAGCGATTGTTCTTCTTTTTGAATCCTTGAGCTCTGTTTGGTTTGACAGATGGGATTATTCGCTGAATCTTTATTATTTTGAAGTAAGTGTTGTATTTCTCCTAAAAGTAGTTTTAGTAACCTTTCTTATTTTGCTTTTTGGTGAAATTCTTCCAAAAATTTATGCAAACCGCAACCGTATATCGTTCGCAGTATTTATGGCGCAGCCGCTCAATGTATTGGATACTTTGCTCTCGCCAATAAGTTTACCGATGCGCCACGCCACCATCTACCTTCACGATCGCTACGGAAAACAGAAATCTAACATGAGCGTAGATCATCTATCGCAGGCGCTCGAACTCTCTAACCAAGACACCACTTTCGAGGAACAAAAAATACTCCAGGGGATTGTAACCTTCGGACTTACCGACACCAAACAGGTAATGAAAAACCGAATGGACATTTTTGCACTTAGCGAAGACCAGCCTTTTAAAGAGATTTTGCCAGAGATTATTCAGCACGGCTATTCGCGGATTCCCGTTTATAAGGATAGTATGGACAACATCACCGGTATTCTGTATGTGAAGGATTTAATTCCTTACACAGACCGAAAAATTCTGGATTGGAAAACCCTAAAACGCGAAGCTTATTTTGTTCCGGAGAACAAAAAACTGGACGATTTGCTGAACGAATTTAAAGAAATGAAAATGCACCTCGCTATTGTTGTAGATGAATATGGCGGCACCAGCGGTTTAATTTCTTTGGAAGATATTATCGAAGAAATTGTGGGTGAAATTAGCGATGAGTTTGACGATGAGGACCTGATATTTTCAAAACTTGATGACAACACTTTTGTTTTTGAAGGAAAAACTCCATTGAAAGATTTTTACAAAGTAATAAAACCCGAAGATCCAGCTATTTTTGAAGATGAAAAAGGTGAAGCGGAAACACTGGCCGGATTTCTATTGGAAATTTCAAAAGGTTTTCCGAAGAAAAATGAAGTAATATCTTTCCACAATTATGCGTTTACTATTGAAGCGTTTGAGGGCAAGCGTATAAAACAAATAAAACTTACCATTGAAAATCTATAGTTTCGTCTTCGTTTTAATTTCCAGTCTTTTCATCCTAGCTTCATGTGATAACGATGTTCTGGTAAAACCTTCGGCTATGTTACGTTTGGATTATCCCAAACCTGAATACCGAATTGTGGAAACGGGCTGTCCCTATAATTTCGCGATGAACGAAAACGCCACAATGATGAAAAAGAAAGCTTGTGGTATCAATATATATTACCCAAATATGAAGGCTACTTTATATTTAACCTATCAAGACGTTCGGAATAACAATCTAGATTCCTTAATGCAGGATGCGCAAAAACTAGCTTACGACCATACGATAAAAGCGAACAGCATACCCGCATATCCTTTTGTGAATCCAGATTCAAAAGCGTACGGAATGTTTTATCCCATAAACGGAAATGCTGCCACCCAAGCTGAGTTTTACGTTACTGATAGTATCAACCATTTTTTGAACGGCGCCTTATATTTTGATGCCAAACCAAACTTCGATTCTATCTATCCCGCAGTGGTTTACCTTCGCGAAGACATCCGGAAATTGATGGAAACCATTATTTGGAAATAAAACTGTTTAATCTTTAATTTAAAAAAGTTAACAAACCATTCACAAATGGTTCGGCAAGTTTTCGTAACTTTTGACAGTTAAAACTAACCACTATGTTAAAAGTATATTCTCGTTACGGCATTTGGATTGCATTAGGTCTGATTGCATATTTTCTTCTTTTAAAATTAATAGGACTTCATCAATACCCTATCTTGAGTTCAGTTAACGGATTGATTTTCGGATTCGGAATTTATATGGCAATGAAAAAATACGCTTCGGGAGAAAGCAAATTCAAATATGAAAAAGGTTTTGAAGTAGGCTTACTTTCTGGAGGTATTGCAACTATTATTTTTACGGCTTTTATGGCGGTCTATATGTACCAACTAGATACCGAATTTTCCAACGCAATTATGGAAAATTGGAATCTGGAATATGATGCGGGTACCCTTATGCTAGTTATTTCTGTTTTAATCATGGGCTTTGCCACGAGTTTGGTATTGACGCTCGCCTTTATGCAACTTCTCAAAAATTCATGGAACACCCAAGATGGAAACAGGAACACCATGAAATAAATTAAGTGTTCGGTGTTCGGTGTTCAGAAAATTAAAAACCATTTCAATACTTGGGCAATTGGTTCTGAAAAGATTAAATAAAAAATACTTTGTCATTTCCTTTTTAAAAATTATATTTGCAGCCCCCTACGCAAACCTTGTTTGCTTCGGAGGCCAAAGCCGCCGCAAACGTTAGGGAAATTTAAGTTTAACTAATTTATAAACGATTCGCTATGTACGCAATTGTAGAGATAGCAGGGCAGCAAGTAAAAGTTGCGAAAGACCAAAAGGTTTTTGTTAATCGTTTGCCAGTAGAAGAAGGTAAAACAGTGTCTTTTGACAATGTACTTCTTATTGGTGACGGAGACAATATTACCATTGGCGCCCCGGCTATAAACGGCGCTCAAATAGGAGCAAAAGTCGTAAAGCACCTTAAAGGTGACAAGGTTATAGTTTTCAAAAAGAAACGCCGTAAAGGATACCGTGTAAAAAACGGACACCGCCAGGCTCTTTCTGAAATTGTAATTGAAAGCATTGTAGCTTCAGGAGCTACACCTGCTAAAAAGGAAGAAGCTAAGAAAGCTGCTCCAAAAAAACAAACAAAAGCTGTGGCTCCAAAAGCAAAAGCCGAAACCAAAGCGCCAGCTAAAAAAGAGGCTCCAAAAGCCAAAAAAGAAGTTGAGATTAGTGAAAATCTTGTTAGCCGTGCCGAGCACCGTGCTGAAGATGCAAACATCGAAATCAACATCGATAAAGTGCTTCACAGTATTGGAACTGCTTTGAAGGGCGATGCCGATGATCTTAAACTGATCAACGGAATTGGCCCAGTTTACGAAGAAAAATTGAACGAACTTGGTATTTATACCTTCGAGCAAATCAGTAAACTTAAAGCTGCAGATCGTGAGGAACTTTCAGCCATTGACGGTATTACCCGTGAAAAGATTGAAGGTGACGAGTGGGTTAAGCAAGCTAAGGAATTGTTGAAAAACAAATAAACCGAAATCATTAATTAAAAAATTATAAACCATGGCTCACAAAAAAGGAGTTGGTAGTTCCAAAAACGGTCGCGAATCGGAATCGAAACGTCTTGGCGTTAAGATTTTTGGAGGACAGGCTGCTATTGCTGGAAATATCATTATAAGACAAAGAGGGAATACACATCACCCAGGTGACAATGTATACGGTGGTAAAGATCATACCCTTCACGCTAGAGTGGACGGTACCGTAAAATTTACCAAAAAGAAAGATAACAAAAGCTACGTTTCTATCGTTCCAAACGCTGAAGCATAGTAACAAAGTTGTTCTAAAACTAAAAAACCTTCACAGTGATGTGGAGGTTTTTTTAGTTTAAATTAATTGTTTTCAAAACTCTGATAAAGAAATAGGGCTTTCCAATAACGTCCATTTAGACTCTTCAGGATAATGAGAGTATATGAATTCTGAAGGCTTGGTTAACAACCAAAAATCGTCGGGTCCCTTGGCACTGCCGTAACCTATAGCCCAAGTAATATCAAGCAATTTCCATTGCCCATCCAGCTTTACAGCACTCCAAGTATGGTTAGGCTTCTTATTTTTTTTGACCTTTCTCGAATAGTCTTTTGTGAATCCATGTACTACTTCCGCAGACAACCCTACATTTCCGCAAAGGCTTTTAAAAAGAAAAGCAAAGCCACCGCAAAGTGCCATTTTTCGCTCTAAAACCTTTTTGATTACATTTTCCTCGGAAGTGTAGAATTGTTTTTGAAGCGTTGAACTTAACCGCAATTCATTGTCATAGGAAATGTTTGAAGTAATCCATTTATAAATCGCCAAAACTTTATCCTCGTCAGAAGCAGCGTCTTTTGTGATTGCAAAAGCAAGCGCGGCAGTAGAATAAGACGATTTTTGTTTTTTGGAAGTAGGCTTTTCGTAATCCTTATTTTTTCCTATTACGGCACCTATCTGAGCGGAGGAGCTAAATACAAAACCTAAAAAAAATATAAAAACAAATAGCTTTCGCATAAATCGAAATAATTTAATTGAAAACGCAACTAATAGAATTATATTTAAATTAAGCTGTTAAATATTATTTGAGCAATTCTTTTAAATGATCTTCTGAAACGTTCAGCAAGCCCACTTTAGGCAAACGCCGAGTAAGCTCTCTCCAGTTTTCATCATTTTTATAGATATTCTGCAGCATTTCAGACGCACGCTCTATTTTGTTATCGTTTGCTAAAGTTATTGCCGTCCAATACTGCATTTCCAAGTTTTCAGGAAACATTTTCATAGCAGCATTGTATTCTTCCATTGCTTCTTTCATTTGTTTCTTTTCAACATATAGATCGCCTTGGTTCATATGTTCATAAGCTCGAAATACTTTTAATAACCTATCAATTTCTTTTATAGGATTTTCAGAATCATCCACGCGTAAATCTATGAGTCTGTCATTCCACGGTCCCTCAGTGGCTTTTGGAGCAACAATCATTAATGCAGCAGATTGTTTTCCACGAATGTCACCTCCAGCATTTTGCGCGGCTTGCAATACTGCAACCATTCTTTCGGCTAAAGGCATTTCACTATTCTCTTTCCAAGCCTTTTCCATCGCTGGCACTACTTTATCGTTGAGCATCATATTTGCCTGTACGGAAAAGTTTTCGCCGTTGGCATGACCTGCATACTCTATACAGTTTTTACCCGTATGTGTCGCAACTCTACCTTGTTTATCCAGAATCGCAACCTGTCGGAAATCCCTTCCGTCGTCATCGCTCAACAAAATATCCAATGCCTCTTGAGGAGATTTTCCCTGTTTCAGCAACTCCAAACCGCGAATACCGAACGATCGGTTAGTAAAAGATTGGGTTGCGACAACGCCCACGCCAGCCTCCCCCCAAGAAACACCAGTGCCTACACTAAACCAATGACTTTGAACCGCTACCGCCATTTCTCCTGTTTTTGCATCACGCCCCACTATTGAAAAGGTGTGTGCCAAGGGATCATTAGGTTTATTTGTTTGCGCCATAGATGGAAAAATCGAAAAAAGACTGAAGAATAAAAGAATATTTTTCATTGTATACAATTTAGTATCTAAAGATAAAATTTTATTACAACAATTAGAAGGTTTTAAACTACTACCTCTGTGAGGTCATTAGTTATTTTACAATTTGATATTTTTTAATTCTTTAAATTTATGATAAATAGTTTAGTGTTTAAATTCCATTATAATATACTATTTTAGTGCTTTTTTAAAACCTACTTTTAAAACTTTCTGAATTTTGAATTATTTACGCTACTATATACTCTTATCTTCCTTTATAGGATTTGCGCAAAATACCCAAGATACTATTTCAACTCAAGACAAGAAAGAATTTGCTATGCTTAAGGATTCCTTAAAAGCACGGCAGGATAGAACGGATTATATGTTTTTTGAAGGAAAGTATGACTCCGTAATCTTATCTTCCATAGATAATATAAAGCTAGCCGAAAATCTGGGCGATTTAGATGCCGCCTATTATTCTAGATATATGATTGGGGCTTCATTTATCTATCTGAAGGATTTTAAGAATGCCCACGTTTATGGAGAAGACTATCTGAATTTTGCAGAAAAATCGAAAGACGATTTTAAGATTGCCCGTGCCTATAATTTTATGGGAGCACTATACCTCACTGAAAAAAAATACGATTCTGCCCTTCCCCTATTTAAAAAAGCACTTCCGCTTTCTTTAAAAAGAAAAGATACTCTAGAGGCTTCCTTGGTGTATTATAATCTCTCTGAATCTTATCTTAACCAAGGCGACAATAAGAATGCCCAACGTTATTTCCAAAAAGCAAAACAGGGAATAGACGCCATGAAATCTGAAGCATTAGTGACTGAAATGAGCCTGCTACAAGGAAAGTTGAACCTTTCTTTAAACAATCCAAAAGAAGCTATTGCAAACTTTAAGAATGCTATCGATTTTGCAGAAGAAAAAAATTATATAGATGACTATCTAATTGAGGCCTATAAAGAATATAGTATTGCGCTTTATGAGACTGGGGAATATAAAGAAGCATTTTTAGTGCGTAAAAAATTCGATAGCCTTACCCAAATTCAGTTCGAAAAAGAAAAATTGATGGCAATTCAAAACGCAGCTGCCCAGTTTAGCGTGAATGAATATAAAAAACAAGCACGTCAAGCAGAACTAGAAAAAAAACTGATTTCAGAAAAAATATTATTGAGCAATACCCTTCTTTATTTCTTTATTGGAGCAGTAATAGTGATGGGACTATTTTTGATAATTCTATATATATCGCACACAGGAAGAAAAAAACTAACCCTTATCCTAAAAGAAAAAAACCAACAGTATTTAAAAGCAAAACAGAAATCGGAAAAACTAGCTTTGGCCAAAAGCAAGTTCTTTTCAACGGTTAGCCACGAATTGCGAACCCCTCTTTATGGCGTTATTGGCTTAAGTTCTGTTCTTCTGGAAGACGAATCGCTCAAAAATCATCAAGCAGATTTAAAAAATCTAAAGTTTTCTGCAGATTATCTTTTGGCACTTATAAATGACGTGCTTCAAATAAGCAGGCTTGAGTCTAACACACTCGAGGAAATGAGAGCTCCCTTTGATTTAAGGGATTTGGTTAAGTCTATTGTATCTTCTTTTCAATATGCTTTGGTGCAGAATAAGAACCAACTTCACGTGGAGATTTCAGAAAATATTCCAAACACCATTGTCGGTGACCGTGTACGTCTTTCTCAAATTCTTATGAATTTAGTGGGTAACGCCATAAAATTTACCACTAACGGCAATATCTACATTAAGGCTCAGGAAGTATTAATTTCTGAAAATGAAGCGACTATTAAATTCAGTATTCAAGATGATGGGATAGGCATTCCAAAAGAAAAACAGAAAGCCATTTTTGAGGAGTTCCAACAAGTTGATTCCGAAGTATCTAAAATTCAGGGCACCGGTCTGGGGCTGACTATTGTAAAAAAATTACTTGAGGCTTCAAAGTCTTCCATCAAACTTAGAAGTAAGCCCGGAAAGGGATCTAAATTTAGTTTTACGCTAAGTTTTCAAATTTTAAAACACTTGCTTCAAGACAAAATACTGGACGATAATAATATCCTTAATGGCAAAAGAATACTTGTAGTAGACGACAACCGAATCAACCAGATAGTAACCAAAAAAATAGTGGAAAACCACGGAATGATCTGTGACATAGCAGAAAATGGAGATGTCGCTATTGAAAAGATGCAGACCGAAACTTTTGATCTCGTCTTGATGGACATAAATATGCCGGGCAAAGATGGAATTGAAACTACTAAAGAAATAAGAAAGTTTGATAAATCAACCCCGATAGTTGCTTTAACCGCCATTGAGGTTGAGGAAATGAGAAATAGAATTGAAGCTTCAGGAATGAACGATATTATTGTTAAACCTTACGACACAGATAAGTTTTTGAAAATTATACTTAACAATCTCAATCAAGAAGAAGATTCGCTTTATAACAATGAAAAATTTTTCATTGACTAGTAACAAAAAAAAATCCTAAGCACTTGCCTAGGATTTTAATGTTTGTATAATATAACTATCTATTTATCCCTTCAAGCTAGCACCAAGATATTCACGATTCATTCGGGCTATGTTTTCCAATGAGATTCCTTTTGGACATTCTATTTCGCAAGCACCGGTATTACTACAGTTTCCGAAGCCTTCTTTGTCCATTTGCGCAACCATATTCAATACGCGTTCGGTTGCTTCAATCCTCCCCTGCGGAAGCAAAGCAAACTGGCTCACTTTTGCAGAGGTGAAAAGCATCGCACTGGCATTTTTACAGGCTGCCACACAAGCGCCACAACCTATACAAGTAGCTGCGTTGAATGATTCATCAGCATCGTGTTTGTTGATGGGAATGGTGTTGGCATCAATAGTGTTTCCAGAGGTATTCACTGAAATATAACCTCCAGCTTGTTGAATTCTATCAAAAGAACTTCTATCTACTACCAAATCCTTTATTACGGGAAATGCTTTAGCGCGGAAGGGTTCAATAATAATTGTATCACCATCGTTGAACATTCGCATATGCAATTGGCAAGTGGTTACCAATCTATCTGGTCCGTGGGGTTCGCCGTTAATTTGTAGTGAACAACTTCCGCAGATTCCCTCACGGCAATCGTGATCAAACTCTACGGGTTCTTCACCTTTGTTTATAAGGCCTTCGTTAAGTATGTCAAGCATTTCAAGAAACGACATATCTCCCTCAATACCATCAAGCGGATAGGTTTTTAATTCGCCTTTTGCTTGGTTATTTTTCTGTCTCCAGATTTTTAAAATAAGTTTCATCTTTATATAATATTTGATAAAGTGGAAGATGAAATGCCCAAATTATTCATCTCCAGTTATTTTGAAATATGCTAATGGGCATTTCATAGTCTATTTATATGATCTTGATTTAACTTCAATATTCTCATACTCCAATTCTTCTTTATGAAGTATTGCATTTCCGGGTTCTCCAGTGTATTCCCAAGCGGCAACGTACATAAAGTTTTCGTCATCACGGAGGGCTTCTCCTTCTTCGGTTTGATATTCTTCGCGAAAATGACCACCTGCAGATTCATTTCTGTCCAAGGCATCTTTTGCAAAAAGTTCTCCCAACTCCAAGAAATCTGCAACTCGGGTCGCTTTTTCAAGTTCGCTGTTCAACTCACTTAATTCACCTGGAATTTTTACATCTCTCCAGAATTCTTCGCGCAATGCTCTAATTTCAGACATTGCTTCTTTTAGGCTTTCGGCATTACGCGCCATTCCACATTTGTCCCACATAATCTTTCCAAGCTTTTTATGGAAATGATCTACGGAATGTGTTCCTTTATTATTTATCAATTTGTCCAACAAATCGCGAACGTTCTTTTCAGCTTCGTCAAATTCCTTAGTATCTGTCGGTATTTTTCCAGTTTTAATATCGTTTGCCAGATAATCGCCAATGGTATAAGGCAATACAAAATAGCCATCTGCCAAACCTTGCATTAGGGCCGAAGCTCCCAAACGGTTTGCACCGTGATCACTAAAGTTGGCCTCACCAGTTACATAGCACCCAGGAATTGTAGACTGCAAGTTGTAATCCACCCAAACGCCGCCCATTGTGTAATGTACAGCAGGATAAATCATCATTGGGGTTTCGTATGGATTCTCGTCAACGATCTTCTCATACATCTGGAATAGGTTACCGTATTTGTTTTCGATAACTTCTTTTCCAAGCTTACTTACCTCTACTTCACTTGGATTGTGATTTCCGTGCATTGCGGCCTGCTCTTTGCCGTAGCGCTCAATTGCAGAAGCGAAATCTAAAAATACTGCTTCTCCGGTTTTGTTTACGCCGAAACCAGCATCACAACGTTCTTTTGCTGCACGGGATGCAACATCACGCGGCACTAGGTTTCCGAAAGAAGGATATCTTCTTTCCAAGTAATAATCGCGCTCTTCCGCTGAAAGTTCTATAGGCCTTTTCTTTCCTTGGCGGATAGCCTCAGCATCTTCTTTTTTCTTAGGAACCCATATTCTACCATCGTTTCTTAAAGATTCAGACATTAAAGTCAATTTACTTTGATGGTCGCCGGAAACGGGAATACAAGTTGGGTGAATCTGTGTATAGCAAGGATTTGCGAAATATGCACCTCTTTTATGAATTTTCCAGGATGCTGTAACGTTGCTACCCATTGCATTGGTTGAAAGATAAAATACATTTCCGTAGCCACCAGAAGCAATAACCACGGCGTGTGCGGAATGTCTTTCTATTTCACCTGAAACCAAATCGCGGGCAATGATTCCTCTTGCCTTGCCATCTACGATTACTAAATCTAGCATTTCATGACGGTTGTAAGGCGTAATTTTTCCACGGTTTATTTGGCGGTTCATTGCGGAGTAAGCACCTAAAAGCAATTGCTGTCCCGTTTGTCCTTTCGCATAAAAAGTACGAGAAACCAAAACTCCACCAAAAGAGCGGTTGTCCAAATACCCTCCGTATTCACGAGCAAAGGGAACACCCTGTGCTACGCACTGGTCAATAATATTTGCAGAAACCTCAGCAAGACGGTAAACGTTAGCTTCGCGAGAACGGTAATCGCCACCTTTTACCGTGTCATAGAATAATCTGTAGTTTGAATCGCCGTCACCTTGATAGTTTTTGGCGGCGTTGATACCTCCCTGTGCAGCAATAGAGTGTGCACGACGCGGAGAATCTTGATAGCAAAATGTTTTTACGTTATAGCCAAGTTCTGCAAGCGTTGCGGCGGCACTTCCGCCGGCAAGCCCTGTTCCTACTACAATAATATCTATATTACGTTTATTGGCAGGATTAACCAGATTTATATCATTTTTATGATTTGTCCACTTATCTGCTAAGGGTCCTTTTGGGATTTTTGAATCTAATATTGACATAGCGTTGCGTTTCGTGGTTATTGAATAAAGTGAAGGTAAAGCGCAATGAAGATAAACCCTAAAGGAATAAATATTGCGTAAAACTGCGTGAATGCCCGTAAACCTTTTGAGTATTTGTTGTTCCAGCCCATGCTTTGGAAAGACGAAGAAAAGCCGTGCCAAAGGTGAAGCATTAAAAGCACAAAGGCCAAGCAGTATAAACCTGTGCGCACAGGGCTTTCAAATTTGTGAAGCAACTCTGGGTAATAACGAGTAGCGTCCAGCGGATTGCTTTCAACGTATTTGTGAATTATCTCTGGGAACCAGAAATCGTAAAAGTGAAGTCCTAAAAACGCCAAAATAACGGCACCGCTAATTATCATATTTCGCGAAGCCCAAGTAGAGTTTTTGTTTCCTTTAAAAGATTTGTAACTTATCTGTCTTGCATTGTTATTTCTTATTTCAAGAATCAATCCCATCACGAAGTGGAAAACCACTCCAAAAATCAAAACAGGTTGTAGAATGAACTGAACCAAAATATTGTGCCCCATAAAGTGGGACCAACTATTAAAAGTATCAGGGTCTATGACCGAGGTGATATTTATTGTGAAATGCTGTCCTAAAAACAACACGAGAAACAAGCCGGAAAGTGCCATCGCAACTTTTCGCGCAATTGAAGAGGATAATATTGCCATTATGGTTTTATTTCGAGAATAATTACCTACAAAAGTACGTCACCCAAAATTGAATGCCAAGAAAATACCTCTATTAGTATCTTATTTAGATTTGTTATATCAAAAAAGCCATTCACTAGCAGTGAATGGCTTTCATATTATTTAAAAATGTTACTTACTGAACTACCAACTTCTTAGTAGCAGTGGCTTTGTTTTGAGTAACGCTTACCATATAAACACCAGCTTTTAGAGAAGAAATATTCAACTCTCCACCAGCAATAGTTGTATTGATAACCTGCTTACCTAAAATATCGTAAACAACAACTTGTTTGTCACCAGCAACAGTTGTGTTGATGTTAACTTTCCCGTTTGCAGGGTTTGGATAAAGGCTAAAGCTTGAAATAGCATTGTCATTAACACCCAAAGAAGGAATCAATTCAAGACCGAATATTGCATTAGAAGGAGTAGACTGGCTAAGACCTATCATTGTTACGCCTCCAGGAACAACATCGTCAGAGATAAAAAGACCTCCTGATAATACTTCAGTAGTGCCAGGAATGGCATCGTTAAGGTAACGGTATGTTACTCCTGTTGGAACCCCGGAAGGAAGTGCCAATTGAACAATTACATCCCTATCCACATCACCAGTAGCACCATCTTGACTATGGGTCCACAAAAATGGACCACCTGTAGAAACATTATCTACAGCTCCACCATAAACAGCTTGTCCGTGGACTGCCGCTGGAATAACGGATAATTGAGCTCCATCCATATCTACTGATGCGATGTCTGAACCAAAATCGCCAATCCAGAAACCACCTGCGCCACCATCTAAGGTAGGATCGTAAGTACACATTCTAGCTTCTGCGCCCGAAGGGGCAATAATATTGATGGTATTGTTTATAGTTCGGCTCGGAGGATCTATATCATAAATCACTGTTGTGGCCGTACCTATAAAAATACTAGTTCCATCTGTAGTCATAGAACGTGTTCCGGTAACTCCAGGAATGCTAAAAGTTTCAATAAAAGCCCCTGTGTTGTCTAACACATGGATTAAATCTGAAGCCCAAGCAGAAACCCAATACTGATTGTTAAAGAAAATAACACCTGCATTTCCTTGTGCTCCTATAGCAGCCCCAGCATCAAAGTTGATTAACACATCAAAAAGTGCAGATTGAGCTTGATTACTAACATAGGTAGAGCCATTTGGTGCTTCGTCTACCTTTTGTGCGTGCGCGGTAATCGTTCCTATTGCTAGGGCAAATACCAATAATTGTAGTTTTTTCATCATATAAAATGTTTAGTTGTTATGAAGTAAATGTAGTGATTTATTTGACTGTTATTATAAAATTTTTATACTTTGAAAATAAATTTATTTTCAAAGTATAATCCACCTTTCGGAAGATAATATTTTCCATTTTACCTTTCTTAATCTTCACATTGGCCTTTTCAAGAGTCTTTATGCCTTTTTCAGAAATAGAAAAATCATAATCAATCACATTTACAGCTTTCTTCGAGGGGAAATAATTTGTTTTCACCAATCAAAAAACTGTTAGATTTTTTATAAAATAAAGTTAATTGGTTAAATATTAACCGCTTACAATGAATGAAATCAGTAGTTTGTAGTATAATTATTAAAAACTTAAAAAAAGAACTATGAAACCACTAAGAACACTTTTAATCGCATCTCTTGCAACCATATTGTTTGCTTGCGGAAATTCGCAACAAGCAACTACGAGCAGTGTAAATAACGCGCCAGATACTAATGCAACCATCGGCAAGGTGGAAGACAATAGCATGAGCAGTAAAAAAATGAATGATAATGAAGTCGAGGTTTATTGGATAGGGCTCAAGAAAAAAGATATGAAGTCTATGTATGAATATGTTAACATGAGCCAAGACCAAATCCTGAAATATCAACGCGGATATGTTGACTATATTGACAGTATGCAAAACAAGAATAAGAGACTGACAATAGACCAAAAAGACTTATTGAAACAGCGAGATGGAATTTTATATGATATTTTAAAAACTGCACAGTATGATAAGTATCAAGAATGGAAAAAGAAAAACTCAAATTACTAAATATAGTTTTACCATTTAAAAATTAAAAAGAGGTCGTCTAAAAACTATTTAGGCGACCTTTTATTTTTTGGTCTTTTTGATTTTATTCTGAAGCTGATTGTTTAATTAGGTGATTAGTCAGTAGATCAAATTAAGCAAAGCGATTCTTACATCG
>NZ_VORU01000037.1 GCF_007997135.1 Aequorivita lipolytica
GGGACTATCTCATAAAGTGTGTAAGTTAAAAATTAGCGGGGGCATGCCCCCGCTAATTTTTTGTTTAATTTTAAATATTTACACCTTATGAAGAAAGATGATTTAATTTCAGATGATTTTCTGAAGCAGTTCAAGACCCACGAAGAGCTCACAGGCTTTTTGAAGCAGATCCAGAAACGTGGGATCGAAAAGATGTTGGAAGGCGAGCTCGACGGCCACCTTGATTATGACAAGCACCAAAAGTCCGGTGGTGGCAACGTGCGCAACGGACACTCCAAGAAGAAAATAAAAACTTCCTTTGGCGAATCCGAGATTTCTGTTCCCAGGGACAGGGAGGCCTCGTTCAATCCGATGATCGTCCCAAAACGGGGCAATATGGTTGATGGCATCGAGAACGTCATCGTATCGCTCTACGCCAAGGGAATGAGCAACAGCGATATCGAGGAGCAGATACGTGAGGTCTATGACTTTGACGTATCCACCTCGACCATATCAAGGATCACCGAGAAAGTATCCGGCGATATAATCGCTTGGCAGAACCGTCCCCTGGAACCTGTCTATCTGATCGTCTGGATGGACGGCATCGTGTTCAAGGTACGCGAGAACTCCAAGGTCATCAACAAGACTGTCTATATCGCTGTTGGCCTGCGCCGTGATGGAAAAAAGGAAGTACTGGGGCTATGGCTCGGCAAAAATGAGTCGGCCGCTTTCTGGATGAGTGTTCTCACCGATATCAGAGCGCGTGGAACCGAAGATATACTTATCACGGCCACCGACAACCTGAACGGTTTTACCGATACCATCAAGAATGTGTTCCCTGAGTCCAAGACCCAGATCTGTGTGGTTCACCAGATACGCAATGCTTGCAGGTACGTTGTATGGAAGGACAAGAAAGCCTTTACAGCAGACATGAAGCATATTTATAACGCGCCCAATCAAGAAGCGGCCAAGGTGGCCTTAGAGGATTTTGCCCAAAAATGGAACGATAAGTATTCCTATGCCGTCAAGAGCTGGCGGGACAACTGGGAAGAGCTCACGGTTTTCTATGAGTTTCCCCTGGAGATCAGGAAGATCATCTATACCACAAACCTTATCGAGAACCTGAACGGGAAGATAAGAAAGTACACAAAGAACAAACTTTCTTTCCCAACGGACGATGCCGTGATGAAATCAGTATATTTGTCAGTGCGAGAAGCAACCAAGAAATGGACCATGCCTATAAGGAACTGGGGCATCATTTTAAATCAGTTCCTAACGATCTATGAAAAAAGGGTCAGACTTTAAAAAAGTCCAACCCCTGTTATTTTTAACTTACACACTTAGCGGGATAGTGTC
>NZ_VORU01000045.1 GCF_007997135.1 Aequorivita lipolytica
CCATCACACAGGATGATATAGACACGGGCAGCGTGACCAACCAAGCAACTGCAGTAGGAACACCTCCAACAGGAGATGATGTAGAAGATCAATCAGGAACCGATATTGCCAATGACGATGCTACGGTAATCGAGCTTTGCCAGAACCCAGACATCGCAATCGTAAAAACTGGAGTCTTCAACGATGTTGACGGTAACCAGTGTGCCGATGCAGGAATCGATACCATTACCTATACGTTCACAGTGACCAACGAAGGAAACGTGAGCCTATCAAACATACTAGTAACTGACCCATTATTATCTGCACCAAACCCAGTAGTGAACATAGTGTTCCAGAGTGGTGATACAGATGGCGATGGTGAACTTGATGTAACTGAAACTTGGATCTACACCGCTACATCCTATACCATCACACAGGATGATATAGACACGGGCAGCGTGACCAACCAAGCAACTGCAGTAGGAACACCTCCAACAGGAGATGATGTAGAAGATCAATCAGGAACCGATATTGCCAATGACGATGC
>NZ_VORU01000046.1 GCF_007997135.1 Aequorivita lipolytica
GATTACTCTTTAATCAAGCGCTTTACAGTGCTTGCGTTTTCACCAATAATCTGAACTACATAAACTCCAGCGGCAAGGGACGATACATCCACTGCTTTCTCACCCTGCATTGTGCGAAGGTTTGTCTGGTTTACCAATTTTCCGTTTATGTCATAGATCATCATTTTCTCAAGAGAAATGTTGGTCTTGTTCACAAGGTTCACAACAGTGCTCGCTGGGTTTGGATATAAAGCCAGGCC
This sequence comes from Aequorivita lipolytica, assembly GCF_007997135.1. Classification (GTDB taxonomy): domain Bacteria; phylum Bacteroidota; class Bacteroidia; order Flavobacteriales; family Flavobacteriaceae; genus Aequorivita; species Aequorivita lipolytica. The sequence continues at coordinate 240 of NZ_VORU01000046.1, forward strand.
AGCATCCAGTGAATTCTCGTTTAAACCGGCAACCGTGTCTACCGTTAGCTCAAAGCTACAAGTGGAAGTATTTCCGTACTCATCGGTAGCCGTTAGGTTAATGGTATAAGTACCATCAGACAACGGAGTTCCTACTGCAGGATCCTGGCTGGTAATGGTTACTGGGTCTGTACAGTTGTCCTCTGCAGTGGCTTCGCCAGTTGCAAAATAGTCTGGTAAGATATAGAACAGGTTACCAGCTCCCGGATCAACAGTTTGATCTGCTGGGCAGGTAATTACTGGGGC
>NZ_VORU01000038.1 GCF_007997135.1 Aequorivita lipolytica
AATGTTCGTTAAGGCACATAGTTTACAAAGTTAAAGTCACATGCTTTACACTAGATTTTGACTTAGTCTAATTGATACTTGTTTTTCTCTTATTTTATTTTCATTAAAGTAGCCTAAAAATACGTCTCTATAAAATACTCTCCAAATTCCGTTTCCTTGATCTTCGGCACCTACATATTTCCCCTTTAGTCCAGCAGTTAAATATACCCAATAATACGACTTCCACCGCATGGCTCCATTTTGGCATACCTTCATCACTTTCATTTTTGATGGGTAATCATATTTTGAGATTTTCTCAGGGTATGGGCTATTAGAAAAATCATGGCAATCTGCGGGGGTTTTCATTCCTAAAGCTTCATGAGGTCTAATGTGATTATATTCTTTTACAAACCGATTTAAGCTACATTGTTGTGCCTTCAAATCAAATGATGAGGGTTTGGCACAAGCTGCCTTTAAATCACGGTGCATACGTTCGTGTCTTCCGTTTTGGTCTGGTCGTGCTGGGTCGGAATAAACCGGGTCTATTCCCAATTCAATAAACCAATAGGATAGCCTGGTATATCTTTGAATAGCAGCTACAGATCCAAAGGGACTTCCGTTGTCGGTATGTATCTGTTTAGGAATGCCATACTTTCTAAAAACCTTTGTAAACTCTTGCTTAACAGAGAGAAAGTTTTCTTTATAATGCCCTTTTGCTGTAAACAAAAACCTACTCTTTGAATCGGCAATAGTGAGCGGATGGCAGTATATTTTATTTCCCATTAAAAACTTTCCCTTATAGTCTGCGCTCCAAACTTCATTACATTTCTTAGGGTCGAAAATGGGAAATACAGGCTTGACTCTTCTGCTTCGCTTTTGAGGTTTAACTAGGCCATTTTTAGAAAGGATGTTGTGAACAGTAACCACACTTGGAATAAGTTCTTCAGTATACTGTTTAAACAACAAAATGCGAATTTTCTTCGCTCCCCAAAGCATGTGTTTATTTTTTAATTTTAAGATTGAATCTTCAACTTTATGATTGGTTCTGTTGGGGTGATTAATTGGAGCTCTTTCTTGCTCAATTAATCCCGATAGTCCCATTTTTTCATACCTAGAAATCAACTTGTAAGCGGTAGGTCGGGATATATTAAATGACCTACAAAGTTCTGTGATGGTGTACTTTTGAGTTAACCATTCGTGAATAAATTCTACTTTTTGTTCCATTTTAGTTTTTGCTTTCCAGACCATGATAAATTACTTTTTCATGTAATTTATGAATCTTAAAAGTGTAAACTATGTCCCTTTAACTTTGTAAAGGATGTCCCTTTACCGTACC
>NZ_VORU01000047.1 GCF_007997135.1 Aequorivita lipolytica
CGTTAACGGCAAGTTGGCTTAAGTAAATGTTGGCGCAGCAGAACCCAAAAGGACCTTTGAAAAATGGGGCTCGTGCTTTTCAGCGAAAATGAAAACACGGTTTTTGGGCGGGGAATCCCAAAATCCCCACAAAAGCAGTTGTTTGTTTCCCGACGATAGTAGAATGAGCAACTGGACGGATATTTTTTTGGCAGGTGTTTATTTGCGAAAATGTCGCCGGGGATTTTGGGCTTCCGTCGATGGCAGTCGCTTATTTGCCAACGGTAGTAGAATGAATGGCTGGATGAAGATTTTTTGGCAGGTGTTTATTTGCGGACGATCAAAAACCGTGTTTTCGGCAGGCATCAAGTTCGTTTTTTATCAGCAAAGTTCCGCAGAAATGGAAAACCTGCCATTAACACTGTGTATAAGCAATAGCGGCTACGTGCTGGATCCGAAAATAATTTTATAAATTTAAAGTCTGTTTAAGGGCGAAAGTTTTGGGGGAAATCCCGCTACTGCCCATACACAACACGTTA
>NZ_VORU01000039.1 GCF_007997135.1 Aequorivita lipolytica
GAGTCTATTCAATTAAGTGTGTCAATTTATAATTTAATAAATTAGACATATGAAAAATACAGAAATTACTTTGAACATGGAAGCCCTCATTAAACAAATGGGTGATGAGCTTCGTTCTGGTAAACCACTTACTGGAGCAGGTGGAATTTTCACACCTTTAATAAAGAAAGTGATCGAATCCAGTCTTGAGGGCGAGATGGATGCCCATTTGGAACAAGAGGGCAAATCATCAAAGAACCGTCGCAATGGGCGTGGGCGAAAAAATGTCCTTAGCTCTTCGGGTGGGCTGGAAATTTTTTCGCCACGTGACCGCGATGGCAGTTTCCAGCCCCAGACCATCAAAAAGCGCCAGCGTCGCCTGGAGATGGATATCGACAAGAAGATCCTTTCCCTCTACGGGCGTGGGATGAGCTATCAGGATATACAGGACCAACTAAAGGAAATGTATGATGTTGAACTATCGGTAGGTACCCTCACCTCGATAACCGATAGGATACTGCCCGATATTCTGGAATGGCAGCAACGTCCCCTGGAGAGTGTGTATCCCGTGATGTGGCTTGACGCGATGCACTTTAAGGTACGCGAACATGGCAAGGTCGTATCAAAGGCGGTCTACAACATACTTGGTGTAAATCGCGATGGGGACAAACAGGTACTGGGCATCTATTTTGGCGATAACGAATCCAGTAGTTTTTGGCGCAACGTCCTGCACGAGCTGCAACAGCGCGGTGTCAAAGATATATTCGTTGCGTGTATCGACAACCTGAGCGGTTTTGCCGATGCCATAGAGGATATCTTCCCCAAAACGGACGTACAGCTGTGCCTTGTGCACCAAATGCGCAACAGCATAAAATATGCCACCCATACCGATGTAAAGCCATTGGTGCGTGATCTAAAAAAGGTATATACAGCGTTAAACGAGAATGCGGCCAGACAATATTTGGACCAAGCGGAAGAAAAATGGGGGTCAAAGTACAAAGTTGTCTTCAGGAGCTGGAACAATAACTGGACGAGGCTGACGAACTTTTACAAATATCCACCAGCACTGCGCAGAGTCATATATACCAATAACCCAATCGAAAGCTACCATAGAATGGTACGTAAGGTGACCAAGACAAAAGGAGCCTTTACATCGGAGAATGCAATCGTAAAACAGATATATTTGGCAACCATAAATGCGCAGACAAGATGGAATGGTAGTATGTTTGCATGGGCATCGGTGCGAAGAGACCTAGTAGATTATTTTGACAACAGATTTTTAACCGATGACACACTTAATTGAACACTCCC
>NZ_VORU01000006.1 GCF_007997135.1 Aequorivita lipolytica
GCAACAGCGAAAGATTGGATTTTAAAATATTCCGAAGAATATTTGTCCAAAAAAGAAGCCTACGCTCGTGAACTGGCTATCAAAAGAAAAAAATCCAAAAAATTTATCCAAAATCTTATCAACTCAGCTGAATAGCGCATCCCGATTTCCAATCGGGACGGTCGAAGGTTCGAATCCTTCTGCGATCACAGACAATCCCCTATTCAGGGGATTTTTTGTTTTAACAAGCTGCCTTAATAAACCACAATGTTTATTTCAGCATTAATTTCAATGGTTTTGTTTCCTGCCTTGGCTGTCTCTATAAGATTTGAAACTGTGGTTTGCGCACATTTTAATTCTTCAAGACGCTTTTTATATCTTTCTGAGTTACCAAGATTACGTTCTTCGCTACTAAATATTTGACGGTTATTAAATTTTATTTTATCACCGATTATCGAAAATAATATTTCTTTCGCTTCCTCAGGCGTAAACTCACCCTTAATTAAATCTACTGTTTCCTCTTTATTCATAAATCATTTTTTTTCGTTCTAGATACAAATATGACGATGTTTTATCATATATTTTTATTTATATTTACTATCTATTACATAAAATATATTAATGAATTATACACTGAATCAACTTAATATTTTTTTGAAAATAACGGAGCTTAAAAGTATCACCAAGGCAGCAGAAGCGCTTTATTTAACGCAGCCTGCAGTATCCATTCAACTTAAAAATTTTCAGGATCAGTTTGAAATTCCCTTAACGGAAGTGATTGGAAGGCAGCTCTATGTTACCCCATTCGGTCAAGAAATTGCCGAGGCGACCAAAAGAATTTTAGCCGAAGTGGAAATGATGAAGCATAAAGGCCTCGCCTTTAAAGGGCAACTTACAGGTCGTTTAAACATTGCCATTGTTTCTACGGGAAAATATGTTATGCCGTATTTTCTCTCTACTTTTCTAAAACAGCACAGCGGGATAGATTTGGTGATGGACGTTACCAATCGTTATCAGGTATTAGAATCTCTCGAAAAAAACGAAATAGACTTTGCCTTGGTTTCCGTATTGCCGGACAATCTAAAAGTGGAGAAAATAAGCCTAATGGAAAATAAATTATTCCTTGTAGGAAATCCTGAATTAGCGAAGACCATTTCAAAAGAAGAAAACGAATTGTTTGAGAATTTATCCTGGATTTATCGCGAAGAAGGCTCCGCTACCCGTCAATCTATGGAACGGTTTATAGCGAACAAGAAAATACAGGTAAACAAAAAAATACAGTTAACCTCCAACGAAGCTGTAAAACAAGCAGTCCTAGCGGGTTTGGGATTTAGCATTATGCCGTTGATTGGCTTAAAAAATGAATTGAATGACCGCGAAATAGCCATTATTCCCGTTAAAGGCCTTCCCATAAAAACGTCTTGGAATTTAATTTGGTTAAAGGGCAAAAAATTCTCCCCCGCTGCCCTCGCTTATCTTGAATTTTTGAAAAGTAATATTGAAGCGGTTATAAATACTAATTACAAGTGGTTGGAAAACTACTAATTCAAAAAGCCACTATTTAAGGATTGCAATAATCACAAAATGTGGGATCTTGAAACGGTATACCTTCTTTTTTCCGCTCACAAGTGAAAGCACATTTTTGGCACGAAAAGATATATGCCTTCACTCCCTTTGTAGGCAAATTGCATAGCTGGCAGCGTAAGCCACGCATAGCTTCAATAATAGAAAAGCCGGGAGCATTACATTCGGGACAAAGTGAATTGATGTTAATCAGTAAGTTTTTCGTGGCCAATCCTATTGCCAGCATTCTGGTGGGATTATTCATCGCCCGCATATCTGTTTCTGCACTGATGGTATTTCCACCTGTCAAAAATTCTAAAACTTGGCTTTGTAATGAAATGAAATCTTTAAAGTCTTTGTGTATGATTTCTGAATTAGCTTTATTTCTAACCTTCACAATTATTCCGTGTTCAGGAAAACCTATTCGCTCCGTAAACTCCTTCAAATCAAATAGTGCTTCTATTTTTTGATGGTTGAAATTTGTTTTTTCAGTAAAAAAACGACCTATTATTTCGAAATTGTTTTCTATATCTATAAGTATTACCAATTCTTCACTTCCCGTTACAAATGGACTTTCGGGATGCGGTCCGAAAGAGCCCTCACTTGCTATTACCAAAGTTTCATTACAATCTGAAAGTGCCGCTAAAGCTTTTGCTCGAACGGTTTCCAATGGATTGCTCTTTCGTTCAATTTCTCCACTAAAAGTGCCGAATTGATCTGTATTAAATCCCTTCGGCACTAAACATTTCATATTAAATTCATCTTCCAGCAAGGGTGCAATTACCTTTTCCTTTGCGTGCATCGTGGCTATTACCACTCGCCTATTTTTAAAAATTTTGACACCCGTATATTTGTTCATTTCGAAAAAAAATTGATCTAAACCGCAGTGGCTATTTCTACTTTACTTGCTGTTTTGGTGCTTTTCGTATTCGCTTCAGAAGATATAACGGCGTTCCAATTCATTCCTTTTGAATATTTCTTGATACGATAATTATCATTTGGATCCATTGCCATTAGATAAATCCATTCGTTGTCCAAAAGACCTTTTAGATTTTCGTTTTTATTTAAAATACTCTCAATATTCTCAATCGGTGCCTGAATAATTACTGAAAGTCGCAGCGGTTGATGGTACATTTCATTATCGCTCTGGTTTACCGATTCTAAAGGAAGTCCCATTTTTAAATCGCCACCATTGCCCTGCACTACACCAAATTTTCCAGTAATATTATGAGTTATTTTTGAACCGCCCCCAAAGGTTTCATTATCAACGGTCGAAAAATAATAATGGTTGTTGATCCACTGTGTAACCACCATCGGCCCCTGCATTATTCCTTCCAATGCGGCGCCTTCTAAATCTCGCTCCCAATCGTAAGAATGTAGAAAGCAACGTCCGTCAAGATTTAGATTTTTGGTCAATTTCCGCGGTGCGATTATAAAACTCGCATTTTTTGCAAGTCCCCATTCTGGTCGCGTTTCAGACCAATTATTGGCGTTGCTCTGGGCTTGCGAAACGCTCTTATTCTTATTCTTTTTATTTAAGCGTTCTGCAGTGGCATTATCTTGTGCTTTGGCGAGATTAACTTTCAAATTTTGAATTGCGGAAGTCTGAACAGGTGGAACATCGGCGTCAAAGATTACAATTTCATCTGTTGTTGTGTTGTGTTCGGCTCCTATAAAAACCGTATCCTTTGGAATTTCAATAGCGTACTTCTCCATTAAAGTGTTACGTACATCTTTCAAATTGGCCATTTTGGCAAGCATCCGCGCGTTGTGTCTTCCAGGGCTTGCGGCACAGGCACCACAATCTAAACTGGAACCAAAGGGATTGTTTGCAGTATGGCTCCCGTGGCCTACAAAAAGAACCAGCGGCGCAAAGTTTTTCCAACCCGTGAGATCAAACGCTCCTTTTACAATTGCAACTTTTTCATCCAATGGAATGTCAAGTTGTTCGTGGTTTTCCCCTGAACACTTATTAATTTTTGGTTGGTATATTTTTTCATAATCGGTTGCTTGCAGGGTACTTTTTCTATAGTTATATCCTGGAAATAATGTTCTGCCAACCAGTGAAAAGCCATAAAAAATACCAGAACCTTCCACATAACCAAAGGCTGACGGGAGCATATTTTTCAATCTTCTCAAAAAGTATTCGCTGAAATTTTTCAGCTGAATTTTCTTGGCGAATTTTTCAGCTTTATCCGTCTTATTTTCCTGCGGTGTTTCTGAAACAACATAGGCAGAACCTAAAATTGGCGGACAAGATTTACGAACAATACCGTCATTTTCATTTTTATAATCCATCGCAATTCCGAAGAAACCTGCGTAGCCGAAGGTTTCGTAGTTACCCGCATTTTCAATATGCCTGCGCATCATTTCAGAACGGGTGTCAATGCACAATGCAAATTGTGCATCGGGAATTTGTGGTTGTGAAGTTTTAGATTTCAATTCATTTTTATTGTTTTCTAGCGTTGTAGAAATTTGTTTTTGCCAACTCCCTTCCCATGCCTTTAACCAAAGATGGCGAAGCGTTAAGGTTTCCAAATGTTTTTTCGGAGAAGCGTTCTTCGGAAGAAACTCCGCTTTTAGTTGTTTCGCAATAAAAAGTCGCACGGCCAAGTAATCCAGCAATGTAATTGGATATTCTCTTTGCCAAGCTGTATCGTTTTCATTTCTATGCTTTATGTAGCCGGTCCAACCTGGAAGTGCGGCCAAATGGTGTTTGAAGATTTCTAAATGCTCTTTCTGTGAATAATCCTTCAACAATATATCTAAGGTTTCAAGAGCTGTGGATGGAATATCGTTCGTATTTCGAACTTTGATTTCAGAATCATATTTAGCCAATTTTCTCCAAGAGTTATAAAAACCTTCATTTTTGTTCGGCATTTCCCATTCTGCCAATCCTTCGTCCATAAAGGCGGCGAGCCATTTTGAAACAAGCCTGTCTAGATTTGCATTGTGGTTTCTTTCAATGGTAACTGTTTCAATTTCCATCTGCTTCAGGGATTCTGAAGGTGTAGTTTTAAATCCGTTTTCTTTCAGCAAATTAGCCACTTCACTTTCCAGAATTTCATTGCGCTGCCAAGCTTGACGATAAACAGCAACTTCTGGAAATGATCTTGCTCCAAAAAGAGTTTCGGCTTGGTTCACGGCTTCGGAAAAGTGTTTCTTTTCAAACCCAACCAGCGGATTGGAAGTTACAAAGGTATACAGCGGCCAGGTGGTTCCAACAATTTCGGAAGCTTCATTTAAACTTTGCTGCAATTTTGAATTCATCATAATGATTTCTTATTTGAAGTTAGAATGGATTTTTTATAAGGTTGTGAATCGTTCATCAGTTTTACATAAAGCCACGGTACTTTGCGGAAGATTCCTAATTTCATAATAAAGAAACCGATTAGGAAAATGATTCCGAAAATAATGTGCACCGCGGAAATTGGTACGGCGGCATCCACCATCGGCATATCGCCCATTAAGAAGGTTACCGCGTTGTAGAGCATTGCATAGAGCACGATACCCACTGTGAAAAGTAGTATGGGGAAGAAAATCTTTTGAAATGAATTGAAAATTTCCTGTTTCACAATATTGTAAGTTACCTGTCCTACCGTTATTGCAACAATTAGGGTTAGAATAATCCCACTGTCCATAGCCGTTCCTTTTCCGGTGAGATAGGAAAACAGCACCGCACCCATAGCTCCGAAAATTAATACCACCAAAGCTTGAACCGGCGTGATTACTATTTTGTATGGTTTGGTAGGTTTTGTATTTTTAATTTCCTCTCCCGCCGAAAGGAACAAATAGGCCTTATAAAACCCGTGCAAAATAAGGTGTGCAATGGCCGCGTTAAAAAAGCCTAACCCGCACTGCATAATCATAAACCCCATTTGGGCAATTGTGGAGCAGGCCAGTTTTTGCTTTACGTTTACTTGTAATAGTTTTGTGAACTGCGCTGTTACGGCCGTAATTCCTCCTATTATGAAAAGAAGCGTCAAGGTATGTGATTCAAAAAACAATGTTGAAAAGAATGCGAGTAGAATTCCGGCACCATTTACAAAGCCAGCGTGCATAAGTGCAGAAGCCGGCGTAGGTGAAGTCATCGCCGATAGCAACCATCGCTGAAAAGGAAAAATAGCAGATTGTATTATTGCCGCCATTATTGTACAAAGCGCTGCAATAACGGTAATGTATGTTGGCAGGAATGACAGATTCTGAATTATTCCATCAATAGCGTATGTATTGGTTTGGGTTGCCAAAAGAAGTAATCCCGCTCCAAGAAAGAAAGTACCCAATAAAAAAAACTTTTGTGCGTACTCTGAAGCCTCCCGAGCCTCTGCCCAAGATTTGTTGATACCAATAAGTTGTGCCATAAATATGCCCATTAGCAACCAAGAACCCACAAAGGGAATTATATGGTTGGACATAACTAGAAGCATTACTGAGAATAGGAACCCCAGACTGTTTAGCGTAAAACTTAAGTGATGGGCGAACCCTTTTAAATAATTGCTCGCATAGGTACTTACTATGGCGCTAAAAAATGTTACCGTTGTCCAGATTAAAATAGTAAAACCGTTTATTCTGAAAATGTTTTCCCATTGCCACAAAGGCGTATTTGGTAGATAATAAATTATGGCAAAAAGAGTCGCTAGAAAAAGAACCCAGTGAATGACGGGAACGAGTGTGTAAATTTTAGATTGTTGAAGTAATTTTTGGTTTGGATGGGATTGGTTTAAATCTGGTTGTTTCAGGATGGCCTGCATAATTTTCAAGGTTTTTTAAAAATTTGAATTTTTAAGCTGATAACCAATTTATCAACGGGACAAATGTCCAAAAACCTTTTCATTAATTTTTATTTATATTTTATATCATTAGCATAAATAATTTTAATGCAATAAGTATCGGAAAACTCTAGCCAATCAACTAAACATAAGCGGATCTCGAAGAATAAGGAAACCGATCAGAAGAAGAGTCGGTAGAAATTATTTATTTCCTATTCTGGATATTCAACTCTAAGATGGTAAATATTGTTGAGTTTCTTTTTGAGTACTTTCTTAATCATTTCAATTTCCTTGAAAGTAATATCCGCATTTAAAAATTGGCCCTGCGCCATTTGGTTGTTGATTATTTTTTCAACAAACTCATCAATAATTGTAGAAGATGGTTCCTTTAAACTTTTGCTGGCGGCCTCCACGCTGTCCGCCATCATTAAAATCGCAGTTTCTTTTGAAAAAGGAATTGGACCCGGATACGTAAAGTCGTCTTTATTGGCCTCTCCTTGAAGTTCCTTCTCTTTTTTGTAGAAGTAATATACCAGGCTCGTTCCGTGATGGGTTCTTATAAAATCAATCACCCGGTCCGGGAGGTTATGTTTTCGGGCTATTTCTATGCCCTTTATTACGTGATCTATTATTATTTGGGAGCTTTCTTTCGGGTCCAGTTCGTTGTGCGAATTGATTGAATTCGCTTGGTTTTCGGTAAACATTGTTGGATTCAACATTTTGCCAACATCGTGGTAAAGCGCTCCTACCCGCACCAGCATACTGTTTGCGCCAATCTCGTTTGCGGAAGCTTCTGCCAAATTTGCAACGTTCAAAGAATGGTGAAATGTTCCCGGCGCTTTATTAGAAAGTTCTTTCAACAGTTTTGAATTGGTATCGCTCAGTTCCAATAATGAAACATCTGAAACCAATCCGAAGATTTTTTCGTAAAAATATATAAGTGGATGCGCAAATAGCGTTGCCAAACCACAAAGAATAAAATATTGGAAATTCTGCCATTCCATGGTTTGTATATTTCCTTCCTGAATTACGAAAAAGGCGAAATATCCAAGAATATATATCAACGTTATCTGCCCTACGGAAATAAATAGGTTGGCTCTTTTGTACAATTCTGAAACGGTAAGAATCGTTACAATTCCCGCAATAAATTGCAGAAACATATACTCAAAACTATTGGGTACAATAAATCCGAGCAATAAAATTGTCAAAACGTGAACAAACAAACCAACGCGTGGATCGAAAAATGCCTTTAGAATAAGCGGCAGAATACATATGGGTACAATATAAACATAATCGGCGTGAACCTTTAATACCAGCGTGGTTAAGAAAACCATCAAAAAAATGTTGAAGAATATAAAAGTTACCTTGGTATTATTATTATATATGTAAGGACGATAATTTTTCAGAAATAGAAAAAGCATCAAAAACACTAGTGAAACCAACATAGAATAGCCAACCAAGAGCCACAGGTAGTTGTTTTTGCTCCATATTTGGCTATCAAATTCGGCTTTCAGCGAATTTAAAATCTGGAATTTATCACCTTCCACCACTTCGCCTTTTGCGATTACTCGTCCACCTTTTTCAATGATTCCACGATTTGGATTTAAGGCCTGTATTTCTGCATCAATGGCAGATTCTGTTAATTTGATATTTAGGGATACATTGGGCTGAAAAACCTCGTTAAAAATATTGTAGAGCAATACTTGTGCATCTTCGGTTCTGTTCTTTTCAACCAGTTCCCTAACTTTTTTGTTAAGAATTTCCTTTTTGAAAAATTGTGAATAATTACGCTCTTCTATCTCGTTTCCGTTTTTTAAATAAATAAGCCGGTCGCCATCGTATACGTGAATTTCATCAGTAACCCCATTTTTATACGCTTCGGAGATAAACCTTTGCCCTAATGTCTCTAAGTTTTTTTGTGGCGTTTGGTAAAGACTATCCACATATTTGGTTTTAAGCTGGCTTTCAAAATTTTCTAAAACATCTTCCTCCACATTAGTATTATACTCAAAATACGGAATGGCATTCGCCCTTATTTCCTCACGCTCTTTCTTTAAAGTTTCTTCGTTCTTTTTGATGGTAAAGCTGAAGGGAGCGTAAAGATTTTCATACTGCCAAGGCTTCCCTTTTTGGAAATTATATTTAAACTGTCCGCCCTTCGGAAGAAAATAAATAACTAAAAGCGTGGAGATTATGAAAAGAAAAACCTTATAAATAAGGGATTGGTTTTTTGCGAACAAAGAAATAAGGTTCTTCATAAAATTATAACTTAGAGTAAAGGTATAAATAAGGAACGAGTTATCCCAAAACCAATACCTGCAAAGATTGATATTTAAGTTAGAAATATGTAATTTCGCAGTCCTTATTTTAATTATTAAAACCGTAGCATGAGCAACAAAGTAGTTATAGTATCCGCAGCCAGAACACCCATAGGAAGTTTTATGGGAAGCCTTTCATCACTAACAGCAACCCAATTGGGTTCTGCGACCATAAAAGGCGCAATGGAAAAAATAAACCTCGATCCAGCTTTGGTTCAGGAAGTTTATATGGGTAACGTTGTTCAAGCTGGCGTAGGCCAGGCTCCGGCAAGACAAGCAGCTTTAGGTGCTGGAATTCCAGATACCGTTCCTGCTACAACAGTAAATAAAGTTTGTGCCTCTGGAATGAAAGCTGTAATAAACGCCGCACAAGCCATTGCTTTGGGCGATGCCGATGTAATTGTTGCCGGCGGAATGGAGAGTATGAGCAATATTCCACACTATGTATATATGCGAAGCGGAACTAAATTTGGTCCAGCTACCCTTATTGACGGAATGCAAAAAGACGGTTTGGTAGATGCTTACGATCACAACGCAATGGGAACTTGCGCAGATCTTTGTGCTGCGGAATACAACTTTTCACGCGAAGATCAGGATGCTTTCGCAGTAAAATCTTATGAACGCTCCGCAAAAGCTTGGGCTGATGGTAAATTTAACGACGAAGTAATTTCAGTTGAAGTGCCACAGCGCCGTGGTGAGCCAATTGTAATTTCTGAAGACGAAGAATTCAAAAATGTAAAAATGGACAAGATTTCTTCATTACGTCCTGCCTTTTCAAAAGATGGAACAGTAACTGCAGCAAACGCTTCAACCATAAATGATGGCGCTGGTGCAATGGTTTTAATGAGCGAAGCAAAAGCAAAAGAATTGGGACTAACTCCACTGGCTTACATAAAAAGTTATGCCGATGCCGCGCAAGAGCCAAAATGGTTTACAACCGCACCGTCAAAAGCGCTTCCAAAGGCTATTGCAAAAGCTGGAATCGATATTAAAGATGTAGATTATTTTGAATTCAATGAAGCATTCGCAGTTGTGGGTCTTGCAAATATGAAAATTCTTGGACTAAACGATAGTAATGTAAATGTAAATGGTGGCGCCGTATCTTTAGGCCATCCACTTGGTTGTAGCGGAGTGCGTATTTTGATAACGCTTCTAAATGTTTTGAAACAAAACGATGCCAAAATTGGAGCTGCAGCAATCTGTAATGGTGGAGGTGGTGCTTCTGCAATGGTAATTGAACGATTCTAGAACCCTATATTTTCAATAATTGTTGAATGGATTACGGTATCTGTAATTTAAGTATTGTTCCACTTAGAGCTGAAGCTTCCGATGCGAGCGAAATGGTTACGCAACTACTCTATGGCGAACATTTCAAAATAGTTGAAACCCGAAAAAAATGGAGCCGAATCCGTTTGGCTTTTGATAAATATGAAGGGTGGATAGACAATAAACAATTTATAAATATAGCTGAAGAGGACTATTCAGATTTTGAAAAAAAGGAACTGAAGCTATCCTCAGATTTGGTGGATTTTGTTACTGCTGCAGATAACCAGTTATTTTCAATTTGTCTGGGAAGCAATGTTTCCGCAGCGCCATATTTGAAGCATAAATTTGAAGGAAAATCTATTTCCGAAAAACTTCCGAAGGAACACTTAATAGAAACTGCCTTACTGTACTTAACCAGTCCATATCTTTGGGGAGGTAAAACACCATTTGGCATTGATTGTAGCGGCTTTACGCAAATGGTTTATAAATTGAACGGCCATAGGTTATTACGCGACGCTAGCCAGCAAGCTACCCAAGGGGAAGCGTTGAGTTTTATTGAAGAAAGTGAGCCGGGAGATTTGGCGTTTTTTGACAATGACGAAGGAAAAATTACGCACGTTGGCATAATTATGAAAGATAACTACATTATCCACGCGCATGGGAAGGTTCGTATTGATAGGCTTGACCATAGCGGTATATTTAATTATGATGTCCGCAACCACACACACAAACTCCGTGTAATAAAACGAATTATCTAAAAAGAAAAACCCCTGATATTGCAGGGGTTTTTAGTATAATTGATATTTTAAACTATCCTTTCGTTTCTAAAGCATCTAGTTTGGCTTTCATTTCCTTAAATTTTGCATCTTCCGCCAATTGACCGTAGATGTTCATCAAAGTCCTCATCACTTCAGGATTGTTAGGATTGAGCTGCAATGCTTTTTCCAAGTAAGGCATCGTTTCTTTGTAGACATCATTTCGCTGCTGCTTCAATTCATCATATTTTTGATTGTCTGCCCTAGAATTGCCCAAACTGTTCATTTGCTCAACTAATTTATCTTCTTTGGAAAGTTTCAAAACCGCTACGTTAATCAGTGCCGCTTCATAATTAGGGTCAAGCTCTAAAGCTTTTTTGTAATATCCAATTGCTTTATCGGTATTACCAATTTCAGCACTACCAACACCAAGGTTGAAATAGATTTCCGGGTTTTCTGGGTCTGAGGCCACAATTTTTTCCATCAATTCATTGTATCTTTCTACATCGTCCATTTTATAACTCATATCTGCATCAGCACGCATTAAGTAAATGTCATCTGGGTTTTCTGCACGAGCTGCTTTCATAAGTGAGGTTGCTTTTTCATTATTGCCCTGTTCAATATAAATGAGGGTCATATTTCTTAGTATCTCACCTTTTCTGGATTCGGTAACGCGTATTTCCGGTTTAATGAATTCACCAGATTTTACGGCGATATTCCTTAGGTTTTCGGTATCAAAAGGTTCTACTTCTCCAGTTTCCTTGCGTGTAGCAACAAATTCTTGTGTTTCACCTGTATAACCTGTGTCCAAAAGCATTTGATAATATTCTAAGGAAGTGTCGTAATCCTTACCGTTTACGGCATTTCCCGCAGCAAAATAAAGATCTGATGGATCTTTACTTACCATATAGCTAGTGTATAACTTATCTGTTGCCATTTTATATTGGCCAGCGTTTTGGTCTTTTATTGCACCATTTATTAATCCCGCACGTAGGTTCTGCAGTGGAGCAGACAATTGGGCTTCCATTTTTGGATCTAGTTTCAGTGCTTCGCTAAATGCTTCGGCGGCACCTTTTAGTTTGGTGTAATCTGTTCCACCAGATCCTAATAATGCTTCTCCCCTTGCAGCATAAAACTGCGCCTTCATTTCATCATCGGCAGCCCCTAACATAGGTTCCGCTTCGTTTAAATAGGATAGGGCTTCACTGTATTCATTCGATTTTAACGCTTTTTCAGCTTTTTTTATTTCCTTTTTTTGCCCAAAGGAAATAGCAGATACAAAAGCCAGTCCTGTTATTAAAATTCGTGTTTTCATGTGTTAAGGTTTATTCGTTATTTTCGGTTTGAGTTTCGTTATTATCAAGAGTAGTGCCATCATTATTTTCATCAGTTATATCAGTAACGTCTTCATCGTCATCCTTCATTGCTTTTGCAACTGCAGCGATGGCGTCATCTTCCCTGACTTTAATTAAGCGTACTCCTTGAGTGGCGCGGCCCATAACCCTGAGGTTAGCGACGGCCATTCTTATTGCAATACCCGATTTATTGATGATCATTAAATCGTCGTCATCGGTTACATTCTTGATTGCTACTAATTTACCTGTTTTTTCCGTAATATTAATAGTTTTTACACCTTTTCCACCACGGTTGGTGATTCTGTAGTCGTCAATAGACGATCTTTTTCCGTAACCGTTTTCAGAAACAACAAGAATGTCGGAATCATTTTCATTTACGGCAATCATTCCTATAACTTCATCATTTTTATCTCCGAGCCTTATTCCGCGAACACCAGAAGCATTTCTGCCCATAGATCTCGTCTTTTCCTCTTCAAAGCGAATGGCTTTTCCAGAGCGCACAGCCAACATAACTTGGCTAGTGCCAGTTGTCAATTTTGCTTCAAGTAATTCATCATCTTCACGAATGGTTATAGCGTTGATACCATTGGATCGCGGTCGGGAATATTGCTCCAAAGGCGTCTTCTTAACCTGCCCTTTTTTGGTGGCCATAATTACGTAATGACTGTTTATGTAATCTTCGTCCTTTAAATCTTGTGTACAGATAAAAGCTTTCACTTTATCATCCGGTTCAATATTTATCAAATTCTGAATAGCTCTTCCCTTAGAAGTTCTTGTTCCTTCTGGAATTTCGAAAACGCGCATCCAGAAACATTTTCCTTTTTGGGTGAAGAACAACATATATTGGTGATTGGTTCCCACAAATAGATGTTCCAAGAAATCCTCATTCCTTGTTGCCGAAGCTTTTTGACCTACCCCGCCCCTATTCTGTGTTTTATATTCCGAAAGTGAAGTACGTTTAATATAACCTGCGTGTGAAATGGTTAAAACCACTTGCTCATCTGCAATTAAATCTGTAATGCTTACGTCGCCACCTGCATATTCAATTGTTGAGCGGCGCTCGTCGCCATATTTAGTGCGGATCTCCTCAAGTTCTTCAGTTATAATCTGCATTCTGCGCTCTTTGCTTGCAAGAATGTCTCTGTAGTCCTGAATTGTTTTCATCAATTCTTCATACTCAGATCGAAGTTTATCCTGCTCCAAACCGGTCAACTGGCGAAGTCGCATTTCAACAATGGCCTTGGCTTGGATTTCCGTGAGCTTGAAGGTTTCCATCAACTTCTCCCTTGCCTCATCGGCATTGGAAGAAGCACGAATTAATCTAATTACTTCATCAATATTATCGGAAGCAATAATCAATCCTTCTAAAATATGTGCGCGCTCCTCCGCTTTACGAAGCAAATACTCAGTCCGGCGAACCACAACTTCATGACGGTGCTCCACAAAATAGTGGATCAATTCCTTCAAGTTCAGCATTTGTGGTCTTCCCTTTACCAACGCAATATTATTTACGCTGAAACTGGATTGCAATGCTGTGTATTTATATAAGGTATTAAGTACGATATTCGGAATGGCGTCGCGCTTCAGAATATAAACTATGCGCATTCCGTTTCTATCACTTTCATCGCGAATATTGGAAATGCCTTCAATTTTCTTATCGTTCACCATATCAGCGGTCTTTTTGATCATGTCCGCTTTGTTAACTTGATATGGAATTTCAGTAACAATGATACATTCCCGCCCTTGCACTTCCTCAAAGCTCGCTTTGGCACGCATCACTACACGACCTCGACCTGTATGGAAAGCTTCGCGAACACCTTCGTAACCGTAAATTGTTCCACCTGTTGGAAAATCGGGTGCTTTGATGTGCTGCATTAACCCGTCGATATCGATATCGTTATCTTCAATATAGGCAATGGTTCCGTTTATAACTTCCGTAAGGTTGTGTGGCGGCATATTGGTTGCCATCCCCACTGCAATACCTGAAGCTCCATTTATAAGAAGTCCTGGAACACGAGTTGGAAGAACGGTAGGTTCTTTCAGGGTATCGTCAAAATTCAGTTTGTGGTCAACGGTTTCTTTATCAATATCGGCAAGCATATCTTCGGAAATCTTATGCATCCTTGCCTCGGTATAACGCATTGCCGCGGGGCTATCGCCATCAACGGAACCGAAGTTTCCCTGACCGTCAACCAGCAAATAACGCAAGCTCCATGATTGTGCCATACGCACCATGGCATCGTAAACTGAAGTATCACCGTGTGGGTGATATTTACCGAGAACCTCTCCTACAATTCTCGCAGATTTTTTATGTGCGCCCGTGGCTCTAATGCCCAGTTCGTGCATCCCGAACAAAACCCTTCTGTGAACGGGTTTCATTCCATCGCGAACATCTGGCAGCGCACGTGACACTATGACCGACATCGAATAATCGATGTAGGCAGATTTCATTTCATCTTCAATGTTAATAGGGATTATTTTATCACCTTCAGCCATAAAAAAATAGGTTTATTTATCGTTGTTAATCTAATGGAGCAAGATACACTTTTTCGTAGGTTTAACAGGGGTTTTTGCCATTCGTTATTCACGAATTTATTAACAAATTTGAGGGGTAAAATCGTTAATAAGTATCCTTGAATATCCTTTGAATTCCACCATAAATTTTGTCCTTTTACTAAAATGATATCAAAGAGGAACAGTTTTTGTCCTATTTTGGTTAATTTAGTACCAAACAGAAGAGCCGATATTTAAAATATGGATGATAATTTTTCCCCCAGAGTAAAAGATGTAATTGCCTTTAGCAAAGAAGAAGCGCTTCGTTTAGGCCACGATTTTATTGGCACTGAGCATTTAATGCTTGGTCTTTTAAGAGACGGTCAAGGCAAAGCGGTAACTATTCTAAATGCACTAGCAATAGATTTAAACCACCTAAGAAGAAAAGTAGAGATTTTGAGCCCTGCAAATCCGGGCGTTACAACAAGTACAAACGACAAAAAGAATCTTCACCTTACCCGTCAAGCTGAAAGAGCGCTTAAAACTACGTTTTTGGAAGCGAAGTTGTTTCAGAGCAATTCCATAAACACTGCGCATTTACTATTGTGTATTCTTAGGAATGAAAACGACCCTACTACAAAATTGTTGAACAAAATGAAGGTTGATTATGACGTGGTAAAAGATCAATTTAAACTTATGATAACAAACGACGATGATTATATAGACACCCCAAGTGCAGAATTCCCGAATGATGACGATACTTCTGCGGAGGATGCTGGAAAGGAAAATCTCTTTTCTGGTACAGCGGCAAAAACAAATAAAAAATCCAAAACCCCTGTTTTGGATAACTTCGGAAGAGACCTTACTGCAATGGCAGAAGAAGGAAAACTTGATCCCGTTGTAGGTCGCGAAAGCGAAATTCAACGTGTTTCACAGATTTTAAGCCGAAGAAAGAAAAACAATCCATTACTAATTGGTGAACCGGGTGTAGGTAAATCTGCAATCGCCGAAGGTTTGGCACTCCGAATAATTCAACGTAAAGTTTCAAGAATACTTTATGATAAAAGAGTGGTGACTTTGGATTTGGCAAGCCTTGTGGCTGGAACCAAATATCGTGGCCAGTTTGAGGAACGAATGAAAGCCGTAATGAACGAGCTTGAAAAGAATGACGATATTATACTTTTTATTGATGAAATCCATACAATTGTTGGTGCCGGTGGCGCTACGGGTTCTTTGGACGCCTCCAATATGTTTAAACCTGCTTTGGCAAGAGGTGAAATTCAATGCATTGGCGCAACAACATTAGATGAATACCGTCAGTACATAGAAAAAGACGGCGCGCTGGAAAGACGTTTTCAAAAAGTATTGGTCGAGCCTACTACGGTTGAAGAAACCATTGAAATTCTTACCAATATTAAAGATAAATACGAAGCACACCACAATGTAATTTATACTGATGAAGCTATAAAAGCTTGCGTTACACTTACAAATAGGTATATGAGCGAACGCTTCCTTCCGGACAAAGCTATTGATGCTTTGGATGAAGCAGGCTCTCGCGTTCACATCACCAATATTCACGTTCCCGATAAAATTTTGGAAATTGAAAAGCAGTTGGAAGAAGTACGCGAACTTAAAAATACGGTAGTAAAAAAGCAGAAATACGAGGAAGCTGCAAAACTTCGTGACGATGAGAAAAATCTTGAAAAGGAACTCGCTGTTCAGCAGGAAAAGTGGGAAGCAGATTCAAAACTTCACAAGGAAACGGTTTCGGAAGAAAATGTTGCAGAAGTTGTCTCCATGATGACTGGAGTGCCCGTAAACAGAATAGCGCAAACCGAAAGTAAAAAACTTGCCGCCCTCCCCGACCGAATTAAAGGAAAGGTAATAGGCCAAGATGAGGCAGTTGCAAAAGTGGTAAAGGCAATCCAAAGAAACCGCGCTGGATTAAAAGACCCAAACAAGCCTATTGGTTCCTTTATATTTTTAGGACAAACCGGTGTTGGTAAAACACAACTCGCAAAAGTGTTGGCTCGTGAATTATTTGATTCAGAAAATGCTCTAATTCGTATTGACATGAGCGAGTATATGGAGAAATTTTCCATTTCCCGTTTAGTGGGTGCGCCTCCAGGATATGTGGGTTACGAAGAAGGTGGTCAGTTAACTGAAAAAATAAGGAGGAAACCTTATGCCGTGCTTCTTTTGGACGAAATTGAAAAAGCACACCCAGATGTTTTCAATATGTTGCTTCAAGTTTTGGATGATGGTTATTTAACTGACAGTCTTGGAAGAAAGATAGACTTCAGAAATACTATAATAATTATGACTTCCAATATTGGTGCCCGCCAAATCAAAGATTTCGGACAAGGTGTTGGTTTTGGAACTTCCGCCAAGAAGAACCAGGAAGAATCACACACAAAAAGCGTAATTGAAAATGCATTAAAGAAAACCTTCGCCCCAGAATTCTTAAACAGAATTGATGACGTTATGGTATTCAATGCCTTGGAAAGAGAAGATATTCATAAGATTATCGATATTGAGCTTGATAAACTTTTTGCCCGTATATCAGATTTGGGCTACGAGCTTAAATTGACTGAAAAGGCCAAAGATTTTATTGCAGACAAAGGCTTTGATAAACAATATGGAGCTCGCCCACTGAACCGGGCCATTCAGAAATACATTGAAGATGCACTGGCTGAAGAAATAATAAACAGTAGCTTGCAGGAAGGCGACACAATAACCATGGATCTTGATGAGAAAACGAATGAACTTACTATAAAAATCAAGAAGCAGAAAAACACGACTGAGTCGTAATTGATTAGATATCAATAAATCAAAAATTCCCAAATCAATTGATTTGGGAATTTTTTTTATTTATATATCAATAATATTTTAAGTATTTTAAAGGTATTCCTTAGAAAATATTAACTTACATATATTAAATTCATCATTTTATGATTAAAACATTACATTTTGATTTTGGGGAAATTCGGGTTTTCAAAAATTTTGTAGTTGTGATAATGAAAGAAGGAATTACAGTCAAACCTGAAGACAACCAGCATTTAGTAAATATTTCAAAAGAATATTTTAGCGAGAGATGTTTTGGTTACATAACCTATCGTATAAATAGTTACGCTGTGAATCCTATGGTTTATATTGAGACTTCAAAAATTGAAAACTTGGTAGCTTTTGCCGTTGTTTCGGCAGAGGGTCTAAAAGTAAGTAATCTACAGCTCGAAAAAAGATTTATAACTATCCCCTTTGAACACTTTAGCGATTTAGATAATGCTAAAAATTGGGTAAACGGCCTAGTTTCTAAACGCGATTCCTGAGATAAAAACTCATTTTATTACTCTGAAAGTTTTCTTAGTGCCTCCTATTCCATTTACTACAATTAAATATACCCCACTGCTGTAACTAGAAAGATCTATGGAAATGCTTTTTTCAAAATTATTGATAATGGTTTCAATTTTCTTTCCTGTTAAGTTGTAAAGAGTTGCCTCTGTTATTTTTCCAGTATTGGTCAACAAACAAACTCCGCTACCGTATATGCTGGAAACTACTACTTTTTCCAACGTATTACTTGGGATATCTAAAACAGTCGGGATACAGTCATCTATAGAGTCCAGGTTAGCATAAAAACCTGTAGCATTTTTGAAATAACAGCTTAATTGACCAACACCGTTAATATCTGGCTTTCCTCCCGGCGCATTGATAAGTGAAAGTGAGCCCACTCCTTCTACCCATACCGCATTACCCGTGCTAAAAGGGTTTGAAGGTGTAGGAGAAAAATACAAATGATCATAATCCTGACCATTTACCAACGGCTTAGGAATAATAGAATCTAACTTAAAAAAACCACCGTTTTTAGGAAATGGCGATATGGGGTTTTGCATTTGAATGGTATCTCCCACTTGAAGCGAAAAATCGTAAAGCAAATATTCTTGAATTCCACCACCAGGAATAATTTGCGCAAAATACAACTCCTTTTCAGCTACCTCTTCCCTCAGTAAAAAAGTTCTGGAGATATAATGATAGCCATCAAGTATTTTATACATTTTTCCATTTACCAGCGTGTCACCATCTGTGTAATAGATATCGCTGTAACAGCCAAAATTGCAGGTGGTGAAATGCCATTCGTTACTATAATCTAATATTGGCGTATAATCTTGAGCACGGATTGACTGAGTGCAAAATAAAAGTATAAAAATTATATAAATAGACCTCATAAAGCTTCTAGTTAAAATTGAATCACTAAGATATTTATTTTTATCCAAACAGTATCTCTGAATCAATGTCTAACGATTGTAAAAATGCAACACTGGCATGAATATCTTCTGATAGCACTCTGTCGTTTTCAACAAAAGGAACTATAGATCGATAAGGTTTCAGAAATGACTCTATAAAAGAAGAGGATTTTTTCGGTTCTCTAAATTTTAATGCTTGCGAAGCATTCATCAATTCTATAGCCAATATGGTTTCAAGATTTTCAAGTACCCGCAAACATTTTGTTGCGCCGTTAGCCCCCATACTTACGTGGTCTTCCTGCCCGTTTGAAGATACAATTGAGTCAACCGAAGCCGGCGTTGCCAACTGTTTGTTTTGGCTCACAATACTCGCGGCAGTATATTGCGGAATCATAAACCCGCTATTAAGTCCTGGGTTACTTACCAAAAACGCAGGTAATTCGCGCAGGCCAGAAACCAATTGATAGGTTCTTCTTTCTGAAATATTACCGAGCTCCGCCAATGCGATTGCTAAATAATCGAATGCTAGTGCCAAGGGTTGCCCATGAAAATTGCCGCCTGAAATTATAAGATCTTCCTTAACAAAAATATTAGGGTTATCTGTCACCGAATTAATTTCAGTCTTAAATGTTTTGTGCACAAAATGCAAAGTATCTTTTGTTGCTCCGTGAACCTGCGGAATACATCTAAAAGAATAAGGATCCTGCACACTTTTCTTTTCGGAAAGACCCAATTCACTTCCTTCCAAAAATTCCAGAATCTGTTCAGCGGTTTTTACCTGTCCGCGGTGTGGCCGCACCAAATGGACTAAAGCATTGAACGGGCTCATATTGCAATCAAAAGCATCTACGGAAACTGAACCAATTAAATCTGCCAAATAGGATATTTTATAACACTTTAAAAGACAATAAACGCCATAGGCACTCATAAACTGGGTTCCATTAAGCAGGGCCAGTCCTTCTTTGGCTTGCAGGGTAATAGGTTCCCAATTAAATTTTTTCAACACTTTTTCTGCAGCAATACGCTCGCCGCCATAATATACTTCACCTTTACCCAATAACGGTAAAGAGAGATGGGCTAGTGGCGCCAAATCTCCCGAAGCACCCAAACTTCCCTGCGAATAGATTACGGGTAAAATATCATTATTATAAAAATCAATCAATCTTTCCACAGTTTCAATCTGCACCCCGCTGTAGCCATAACTCAGCGATTGTATCTTCAGCAAAAGCATCAATTTTATGATTGGTTTTGGAACAAATTCACCCGTACCACAAGCGTGGGACATTACGAGGTTTTCCTGTAATTGCGAAAGATTTTCTGAAGAAATCTTGACGTTACATAATGATCCGAACCCAGTGTTTATACCATAAACAGGCGTTTCATTATCTTTCATTTTGTGTATAAGATACTCTCGCGCCTTTTTTATATTAAGCTGTGCTTCTTCAGAAAGAGCAAGAGTTTTATGGTTTTCTGTAATGTCCCTGATTATGGAGAGGTCCAAAATTTCGGAACTTATATAATGTGTTTCTTGCATTGGGTTGGGTTTCCGCAAAAATACTGATTTTTAATTGCTGTGCTACCATTCTTCGTTTCAAAAAGTGATTACCAATCACATCTCAATTTTTAGGAGATGCCCCATAAAAATAACAGTGCGCAATAGAGTGATATCTTAATTCAATATGTAATTTTACAAGCAAATTAAAAATAGATAAATGAAAAAACTAAGTTTATTTCTTTTGGTACTGATCATTGTTTCCTGCAAACAAGAGGAAAAACCTCAATATTCAGTAATAACTGGAACCGTTGAAAATAATAATTCGGAAACTGTATTTGTTCGCGGTAATGATTTCGAATATAGAACCCCAATTAATGGAGACGGAACTTTTTCTGACACACTTCTCATAAAGACTGATGGTTTTTATGAAATGTATGTGGGCCGTGAGCGCACTGGGATTTATTTGGAAAAGGGAAAGAATCTTTCTGTTACCCTAAACGCAAATGAATTTGATGAATCTCTGAAATACGCAGGCGATCTGGGAAACATCAATAACTTTTTGGCTGCTAAATATCTTTGGAACGAACAAAATTCAGATTTCAAGAAAGTATTTTCAATGGATGAAGAGAACTTCCTAAAAAAACTGGAGAACAATCAAAAAAGCTTTGATAGTTTGTATGCGGCCAATAAAATTTCCAACGATAATTTCAAGAAAAAACTTGCTGAGGAAGATAGCTATTCGAGAGCCATTATGCTGGAGAATTATAAAGAAGCACACATCTATTATTCAGGCAAAGAAGATTATAATGTTTCAGACGGCTTTTATGACGAATTGAAAAATATAAATTACACGGATACGCTCACTTATAGAAATTCAGTGGGTTACCAAACGCTGCTTGATGCACATTTCAACCGATTAATTAGCGAAGAAGCAAATGGAAGCGACAGCATCAGTCAAACTATTCGCTATATGAAAAAAGTAGATGAAAACTTGCCAGATGGTTTTGCAAAAGATAGAATTATGAGTTCATATTTACAATTCGGCCTTAAGCCTAACGCTACTTTAGATGAAACTTTTAATATTTACATAAACAGCAATCCTGATGCAGAAAATCTTGCAACACTTACCGAGCGCTACAACAAATTAAGAACAATTACTGAAGGTAATCCCTCCCCTACGTTTGATTATGAAAATCACAAAGGCGGAACCACTTCCTTAGAAAGCTTAAAGGGAAAGTATGTTTACATAGACGTTTGGGCTACTTGGTGCGGGCCGTGCTTGCGCGAAATTCCTGCGCTGAAAGAGGTTGAGAAAGACTATCAAAACAAAAACGTAAAGTTTGTGAGCATTTCTATAGATGAACCAAAAGATTACGACAAATGGAAAGCAATGGTTTTTGAAAAGGAACTTGGCGGAATCCAACTGATGTCCGATAATAACTGGAAATCAAAATTTGTAGCGGACTACGCCATATTGGGAATTCCAAGATTTATATTGATTGATCCACAAGGCAACATCATTTCTGCAGATGCGCCACGACCATCCGACCCTAAGTTGAGAAAGATGCTCGACGAGTTGCTATAATTAGCATTTAATATTTCAGCCACGAATACACGAATAAAATAAAAAAACATTCGTGTATTGGTGGTCTTTTTTTTCAGTTTACTTATTGCAACCATTACTCCCAATCTAATCCGCATAGATGATTGTCCACAAAAAAATAGAAAAGATTCGTGTATTCGTGGCTAACTTTTTTCAGCTGAGTTATTTGTAGTCTCTTCCTCTCTCGCGAATAAATCTATATATGCTTCCGAAAGATTATCAATTACATCGCCAGCCATAATCGCTTCATACCCCATCTGTCCCGCAGCAATATCGCCAGCCCTTCCATGCATATAAACACCAAATACCGAAGCCAATAATTGGTCGTATCCCTGCGAAAGCAAACCGGTAATCACTCCACTTAGGGCATCACCGCTCCCGGCCGTTCCCATTCCTGGATTTCCCGTAGTATTTATGTAGAGTTTATTACTGAAGACCGTAATTGTATAAGCACCTTTAATAACCAGGACAACTTCGTGTTTTTCTGAAAACTTTTTCGCCTTTTCAAGCTTGTCGTAATCGTTTTTCCATTCGCCTATCAATCGTTTCAATTCGCCAGGATGTGGTGTTAAAACTGAATTTTTCGGAAGCAGTTTCAGCAAATCTTTGTTTTCGGAAATATTATTCAATGCATCGGCATCAATAACTAATGGAATATCTTTTTTCTGAAATAGAACTTTCAAAGCTGCTACCGTTGCTTTATTTTTTCCTAGCCCCATTCCTACTCCAATTGCTGAAGGTTCAATATCAAAGGCTATTTCACTAATAAACTCTTCCTCTTTATCGGTAATTACCATTGCTTCGGGCACAGTGGTCTGTAGAATATTATAGCCACATTTAGGCACAAAAGCTGTCACCATTCCAGCGCCAATTCTAAAGGCGGAAGTAGTTGAAAGTACCGCAGCGCCAATCTTTCCATAACTCCCTGCAATTATAAGTGCGTGCCCGTAAGTTCCTTTATGGTCAAACTTTTCACGGGGTTTGTAAAATCGTTGAGCCTCTGGTTTCGAAATTAATTGCGCCAAAGGCTCCGTAGTTTGAAGGAACTCTATGTCTAAACCAATTTCCAAGGCGTCAAAATTTGATACAAACGGAGCTGTTTCGGGCAAAAAGAATGAAAGCTTTGGTGTTTGGAAAGTGAGCGTATGGTTCGCTTTAAGCACCGCTTCCTTGTCTTCTAAGGGTAAATTGGCATATAGCCCACTAGGAATATCAATTGCAAGTTTAAAGGCTTTGCTTTCATTTAAATATTGAATCAGCTTTTTTACCCAACCTCCCGGACAACGGTTAAGCCCGATGCCAAAAATAGCGTCCACAATAATATCTTCAGAACCTATTTCGGGGAAATCAGCCTCGCCCTTCATTAAAGTGGGCCATTTTTTGGTTACATTTTTTATCCTGTCATAATTCAGTAGAAAATTCTTGGAGCGCTTGTCGCTACAGTTTACCACATATACTATCACATTATAGCCGTGCTCAATCATTAAACGACCGAGTACTAGGCCATCACCACCATTATTACCGATCCCGCAGAAAATGCGAATAGGCACGGGCGCTCCATTCAACCGTCTATTGAGCCATTGAAATATTTGTATCCCGGCGCGCTCCATTAGGGCCTCCGTGGTAATTTCTTGTTTTTCAACCGTAATTTTATCTGCTTCGTATAATTGTTCTGCGGAAAATATTTTCATCTATAAGCTTATTTTAATAATTCACTATAAAATTTTAAAATGGCAGGTTTATTGTCTGTCCATTTCCAAAGATAGCAACATTCCCTCGTATTGTTGAAAAGAGCGTTTATAACTAATTGCCCATCCACCCAAAAAACGCTTGATTATTTATAATTTTAAAAAAAACATATCATGGAAACTAGAGATAGCTTACTGCTCAATATGCGCCCAGAGATTCCTTCTGCCAGAATAACCCCCAATATGTCTGCCAATGAAAGTTTTCAAAACAAGACCTTACGGCCTGTAATAAAACTTCAGCACCAATTATTGCTCGCTGCGTTTAAAAACTACATTAATAAACATAAAAATGTTTTTTATAGCCTCAGCGTTGAAAAGAAACTGGATTACATAGAAAACGCCATCCATAAGGACATGAAGTTTAGAAATTCGCTAAAGGGAATAATCATTGGCCAATTTACACTCGATGAATTTGAAATTTACATTCAGAATTCATCTGCGCTTAACAAGCGGATGATGGATATTGTTAAAGAACGCCTAAAAGATAATTTGCTGTATTTTGAAAGGGTAACGATGTTAATGGCTCAATAACAAACCTATATAAAAAGACTTCTTACAAGCACTTGTTAAATTTAATCTAATTAGAGTAATAAACTTTCGTCTCCACATAATTGTAGGTAATTTCGCATATTAAAACCTACAAATATGAAAAGATTAGTACTTCCTTTATTACTGCTAGCCGTTGGCGCAATTTCTGCCCAAGAAACCGCTTCTACTATGCAGGATGAAAAAAACAATGATTACAACCGATGGTCCGTCGAAATTTCCGGTGGTTTACACAAGCCAAGTAGACCCTTCGCCCCTGGCTATTATACTAAAACCCCAGATATAGGTCAAGTTGGTCTCGGTGTTCGTTACATGTTTAATGACAAATTTGGTCTTCGCCTTGGCTTGGGCTACAATAATATTGAAGGCGATGAGGATAGTCTCCCTTTTGAATCCAGCTACTACCGAAGTACGCTTGAGGGTGTTGTGAATCTTACCAGCGTTCTAAATTTTAGCGATTGGACAAATTCCGTGGGTCTTTTGATACACGGTGGTGCAGGATATTCCTTTATGGAGCATAAAAGCCCAGTGGCCATTGATGGAAATGACAACATGCTAAACATTATGGGTGGTATAACACCAATGATCAAGCTGGGAAAAAGTGTTGCCCTTTTTGGCGATATTTCCGCTGTTGGCAATATTAGGCAGACCTTAACTTTAGATGGAACACAGCGCAATATTAAAAGAGATGTGGACGGTTTTATGGTGAATGCATCCATAGGTCTTAATATATACTTAGGCGGTGCAGATAAACACGCCGATTGGTATTCCGAAGAAAAGGATTATCAAGAACAAGTAATGTTGCTCGAGGAACGTGTGGCCAAATTGGAAACTGACTTAATAGATACGGATCAGGATGGTGTGCCAGATTATCTGGATAGAGAACCTAACACTATGAGTGGTGTTGCAGTAGATACTAAAGGTATTGCCGTTGATAAAAATAACAATGGTATTCCTGATGAAATTGAAACTTCCCTTGACGATCGCTACTTGAAAAAATCAGATTATGTAAAAGGTGGTGGTGACGACAACGTTGCAGAGTTACTGAACAAAGGGTACGTAAATGTTTACTTCCAGTTTAACAGCGACAGGCCAGAAACCTATTCTTTGGAAGCAATCAATTATTTGATGAAATATATGAAAGACCACCCAGGTTCAAATGCTGAATTGATTGGTTATGCAGACGAACTGGGCAATCCGGAATACAACCAAAAGCTTTCAGAGAAACGAGCGAAAAGAGTTTACGATATCTTGATTGCCTCTGGAATTGCTGAAAACAGGTTGACCTATAGCGGTGGTGGTGAAGATACGACCGTAGATAAATCTTCTTCCCCGGCAAGACAGTTGGTGCGAAGAGTTACCTTCAGGTTGAAATAAAAACTTATATAATTAATTTAAAGAGCCTTCCAATGGAAGGCTCTTTTTTTATATATGTTCAACCTAATTATTCAAGAAGTGAAACCCCATTCAAGTCTGTTGTCAAAACATCGCTCGTATAATTGAAAAATGGACGAAGTAATTGATAGTGATAAATTAAGTTATCCTTAAAATCTGCAGCAAATACTTCTTTATCGGTAAACGGATGATTTACGAAAAAGTTCTTAAGCCTAATTAAATCTATATTTTCATCTTCTTTACTGAAACCTTTTGGAGCTGTCTTAACAGCGTATTGCTGATTGAAATTTCCGAAGGATTTTTTAAAATCTTTTTGTGCTAAAATCTCCCGTATTTCAGAACTGTCCATTTCAAATTCCTTGCGAATGCGAAGTAAATCTGCTGGGCTCGGATCAAAGAAACCTCCGGCCATATAACTATTTCCTGACTCCAAACGCAGGTAATAACCACCGCGACGCTGTGCTCCTGCCCTACTGAAACTAACACTACGGTGAACATTGTACGGAGTTTTGTCATTACTAAAGCGAATGTCTCGGTTTATGCGGAATATTTTTGTCTTGGCTATTTCATCTGTAACGTTTAGATCTTTCTCAACAGCTGCATAAAATTCCTTTAAAGCCTTTTCATTTGCCAAGTAATCCTTTTTGTGCTCCTGCATCCACTCGCGGTTATTGTTATTTTTAAGTTTTAGCAGAAACTCGAAAGCAGATTTGGGAATGGTAGGATTCATCTTTTTTTAGTAAATATAAAGGTTAATGTTCGAAGGGAAAAAAGGGAGGCTCTAAATTAACTTTCTTTCCCGATTCAGTCTTACAGCTTTGCTCATGATGGATTGCGAAGAATTGATTTTAGATTAAAGCTGAAATACTGAGCGTGGTGGAAGTCAGTCGAGAGTGAATTTAAATGTGGACTATATTGTATATTTATAAATTATCTATATTTATAGCAACAACTGTAAAACCAATATATTATGAATGCAACAACAAAACCAAACAAGGCATTTTGGATAATCGCCGTGCTTGCACTTTTATGGAATCTGATTGGCGTCTATTTCTGGGCAATGGAATACTTCTTTATGACGGAAGAAATGAAAGCCGCCTATCCACCCGAAGAACTTGAATTAATTAACAGTGCCCCATCATGGGGAATCTATGTTTATGCAATTGCTGTTTTTGGTGGTCTATTGGCAAGTATTCTACTATTAGCGCGCAAGAAAATGGCAGTTGTTATTTTTGGACTCTCCTTATTCGCTATTTTGCTTCTGCAGGGTTACTGGATTTTTGCTATGGATATGGCAGCCATTATGGGCCCTCAGTCGCTAATTATGCCCCTCATTGTCATAGCAATCGCTATTTTTGAATATTTCTATAGTAAAGGTGCTGCACAGAATGGGTGGATAGTATAGTCTTATATTTCATAAACAAAAAAACGTTTTGAAGGAACACTTCTGTGAACATCCAAAACGTTTTTTTGACTCTTTTGAGTTATATTTATAATGCCTTAAGCAGGTTCCAATGTGCGCTTTGATTTTCTATAAATATAATTTGGATAAATAGTCCGTTTTGCAAAACGGTTCAGTTTATCGCTATTTACCATTTTTATATAAATTTGTCTGGTTACACCAAAGTATTCATAGGTATTGCCATCTAAATAAGTAATCTCTAACAGCATTCCTTTGTGCTGAAAATCGGCAATGCCTGAGTTCGTGATAGTTTCTGTGTATTCTTCAAGATTAGCTGCTTTCGTTTCTGGGGCAATGCTTACCAGAAAATGGTAGCCATCTATAATTTTTCGGCTATTCACTTCGGCTTCCTCACGCAGCGCATCACCATCTTGAAACTTGTCTGGGTGCCATTCCTTTACCAAGTTTCGGTAACTGGTTTTTATTGCTTTTAGCTCTATCTCCTTTTCAACTCCAAAGAGTTTTTTGTATTCATTGATGCGTTTCATAAGCTTATTGTTTTGCGGCCGCGAAAGTACAGTTAATATTTTAGAAATGGTTGATTTGTATAATATTAATAACAAGAAAATTAAAGTGACTACCGTGTTACACCCCTAACGAAGTTTTCATAAGTTGTTTCAAAACAAAAAACCATCCGTTAAGATGGTTTTTTAATAGTTTTACTTAAGCGTGTTATAGCAATCTTACTTTTACAGCGCTAAGACCTTTGTCCCCTTGCTCCACATCAAATTGAACTTTATCATCCTCACGAATGTTGTCAATTAGATTGGTTGAATGAACAAAAATGTCTTGATCTGTGTCTTTTACTTTAATGAAACCAAAACCTTTAGCCTCATTGAAAAATTTTACTGTACCTTCTTTCATTACATTTACTTTTTTAATATTTATTAATTTATTTATAAATCCTTTTAACATTTTTAGTATTCTTTAAATTATAATTTGCTGTTTGCCAATCTTGGACTAAGTTGATTTAGTTTTTACCAAACTCTTGCAGAGCCTGTTATAGAAAATTTATTGTTATTGCTATAACGGCCAATAGCCTTTATATGTTAAGGTAAAAAAGAAAGCGTAGGATTGATTAAAATTCGGTGGAGATTAAAAAAAGATAAGCTGACTAAATCGTCTATGCGGTAAATGTAGGTGAAATAAACCCAGCGCTTACTTTATATATGTTAAAGAATTGATTCTCATATAAATAATCAACATAATTATCGCTAAAGAGCGACCGAATGAATGACTGAAGCAATCTGCCCTGGCATAACCAAGAGAACAGGTAGGCCCGTGAGATTAACGCGTTTCGCTCGAAATAACATTTATAATTAAAGAATATAAATCCGCACTTTCTTCTTTTTGAGGCGACTGTTGTTCAATTTACCCACCAATTGGCTTGCAAGCGCTAAGGGTACTGCAACAAAAGCACAATCCTGCTTTAACTCTATAGCACCCAATTGTTCTTGCCGTATGTTTCCCTGTTTTATAAATAGTCCTGCAATATCACCTTTGGAGATTTTGTCTTTCCTTCCGCCCGAAATAAAAAGGGTTTCCCATAACTCCGCTTCTTGCATTGCTACTTGTGGAATTTCTATGGGTTCAGTTTTTTCAATAAACTCGGGTAAAAGCTGGTTTTTCCATTTCAGCACATAGGCGGTGCCTTTTTCATTAACTCTTGCCGTTCTGCCGTTTCTATGTGTAAATTCTACTGCAGAATGTGGCAGCTCATAATGAATTATAAATTTTAATTCAGGAATATCAATCCCTCTGGCGGCAAGGTCTGTGGCCACCAAAATCTGGCTAGTGCCATTTCTAAATTTTATAAGCGCACGCTCCCTGTCCTTTTGCTCCATTCCGCCAGAAAAACAGGTATGGCTTAGGTTGTTTTTATTTAGAAAATCGCTGACCATTTCAATACTATCCCTAAAGTTGCAAAAGATGATTCCGGGTTGGTTGCCTAGGTAAAGCACAAGCTTCAACAAGGTTGTCAGTTTGTCTTTATCAGGGGAAATAACTGTTTTTATAGCTAGTTTATAATCTATTTTTTCAGATAAATAATCTAGCACTGTTGGCTTATCCAATTTCACAAACTTTGGAATTCCAACTCCCTGTGTGGCAGAAGTTAATATACGCTTACTTACAGCAGGTAATGAATTAAGTATTTCACTCATTTCACTTTCAAAACCAATTTCTAGCGACTTATCATATTCATCCAGAATCAAGGTATGGATACTCGCTTTTGAAAATCGATCATCGTCAAAATGATCCAGAATTCTTCCCGGTGTACCCACTAGAATAGCTGGCGTATGTTTTAATTCTATTTTGTCCTTGCTCTTTGCCCTACCGCCATATACGGCATTCACCTTAAAGCCCGAACCCATATTACGAATTACTTGTTCTATCTGTATGGCAAGCTCTCGAGTAGGAACAACTATCAATGCTTGAACTTCTGGGTTAGCAGCATCCAAATTTTTAAGAATAGGCAATAAAAACGCTAGCGTTTTCCCTGTTCCCGTGGGAGATAACAAAATGGTATTTGCTGTTTTTTCAATTATGGCAATAGCTTCCTCTTGCATAGGGTTTAAGGCCGCTATGTTTAGCTTTGCAAGTATATCCTTTTGGTCTTTTGTTTCGTTTGCCATTATTTCTTTTTCTTCTTTTTCTTTGAAGTTGCTTCTTCTTTTGGAGCAGTTACAGCGGTTTGCGCCAATTGATGTGCAAGTATTTTATCTATCAACTCTTCCTTGGTTAAGTGGTGGAATACGGTGCTTATCTTTTCTTTAAAATCTGCTGAAATGGTCCGGTTGGGTTTTGTTTTAAAAATTTTCTTTGCCCATAACAGCGTATTGTTTTCCTCTGTGCTTTGGGCATCTGGTTTTTTCATTTCAGTAAAAACAATACCCAATTCTTCTTCAAACTCTGGAATTTCAAAAACTTCCTCTTGCTGCAGTATGGTTACCGAAAGCCCCGTTGCCCCTGCCCTAGCCGTCCGGCCGCTTCGGTGTACGTAGGTTTCATAAGTATCTGGCAAGTGATAATTAATCACATAACTAATTTCCTTAACGTCCAGTCCACGTGCTGCAAGGTCAGTGGCTACCAAAATAGCAATATGTCCTTCCCGAAACTGCCCCATAACACGATCGCGAATGGCTTGGGTTAGACTACCGTGGATGGCGCCTGAAGAAAATTTATTAATAGCAAGATTCTTCGCAAGTTTATTTACTGCGGCTTTTGTTTTACAAAAAATAATGCCCCGTTCTCCTTCCTTACTACTTAAAAAGTGCATCAACACCTCCAACTTCTCAATAGGTTCCACCACCATAAATTGATGGTCTATGCCCTGATGCCCCATAGTTTCCATATCGGCTTCTATATGCAGCACTTGTTTGCTCATATAGTTTTGAACCAATTGTTTTATGGTGCCCGGCATGGTAGCGGTAAACAAAAGCGTTCTTCTACTTTTTGGGATTTCTACAATAATGCTGTCCAAATCTGTTTTTAAGGCGCTGACCATTTCATCGGCTTCATCGAGAACTAAATATTTAACGTTTTTAAGATCAATAGCTTTCCGATTTAATAAATCTACCAAGCGTCCTGGGGTTGCTATTACAATATGAGTGGTGCTCTTTAAACGTTCAATCTGTGGCTTAATAGGAATGCCGCCACAAAGTGAGGCAATACTAATTTCAGGACTGTTGATTGCAAAGGATACCAAATTAGTATTTATTTGCTGCCCCAGCTCTCGGGTAGGCGCTAGAATCACAGTTTGTATATGGGTGCTTTTAGTATCTATAAGTTGCAGTAATGGTATTCCAAAGGCTGCCGTTTTTCCTGTTCCCGTCTTCGCTAAGGCCACAACATCCTTTGTTTGGGTAAGAATGAGCGGAATTGTTTTTTGTTGGATGTCTGTGGGCTCAGCGATGTTTAACTCGGCTAAACTCTTTTGTAGTGCAGGATTGATTCCTAAAGCTGAAAAGGTATTGGGCATAAGGCTGTTTTCGGCAAAGATAGTCAGGGTTTTGGTGAAAAGGGTTAATAAGCGAAGCATTTTGCTTAACTTCAATTATCTGGCTTTTATAGATTCAAATGAATACAACCCCACTAATCCATTAAGTCTTAGAAGATGTTCAGTGATTATTCTATTCTCTCTGACTGTCTAAAATTTTATGGGCACTGCTCACTCTATTTACAGCTATAAACGTTTTCAATTAAACAATTTTAAGCTGGAACCCGCTCCGCAACTTCTCTCCTATCCCAATTTCTGTGCTGTTGAATTGCTTTTTTAAACTCACTTGCTTTTCCGTTTACAATTACTGCCTTATCATCCATATGTCCCGAAACGAAAGTCTTGTTTAAAAATTCCTCTCCTTCATTATCGGCAGCAATCGCCTTACAGTGCTTAAACGCTTCGTTTACAAATTTTATATACTTAACATTCTCGGCTAATGTCTTTACAGATTTCTTACCTCCGGGAATATAAACTGCATCAAAAAGAACACTTTCTGTTGTCATTATTGCAGCATCTACTTTATGCTTCATTTTTTCATCACAAGTGATAGTACCGCCGTGAGGTGCAACTATTTTAATCATAGCTCCCTCCTTTTCCAATGCTGATTTTATTTTACTCAGATCTTTCATACTAAACCCATCTGCGGCCAATACTGCAATCTGGCGCGTGGCGATGCTAACAAATTTGGTATTTGCCTGACTTAAGGCTGGCGATTTATCCAAGTAGTTTTTCTTGGCAATAGGCTGATGTTTTGACACATCTGCATCTGCTCCTATAGCTTGGTTCACCGGCTCCTTAATTTTCTTGGGTACTTTTATTCCCAATCCTTTAGAAACCTTTAATGCTAAGTCGTTGTCTATTTGATTAATCATATAAAGCATTCTTTCTTTTATATGGTCCAACTTGCACTTGCCCAGCTCGAAGGTATAGGCAGCTACAACATGTTCCTGTTCCCACTCGGATAGACTTCTGTAAAACAAAGCGGGCTGCGAGAAGTGGTCGCTAAAACTCTCACTACGTGTACGCACCTTTTTGGCATCAATACGCTCTTCATAACTTCCAAAAGCACCTTCTGCCATTTTAGACAAGTGTGGACAACCACCACTTATAGAATTCGGAAAATAGGCCGTTTGCCCTTGGGGAATTTCCATCTGCATATGGCCATCCCTCTGGTTATTATGCCCTTTAACCACAGGTCTATTAATGGGTATTTGATGAAAGTTTGGACTGCCTAATCGCGAAAGCTGAGTGTCGCGATAGGAGAACAAACGTCCCTGTAACAATGGATCATTCGTAAAATCAATTCCAGGTACAATATGGCCAGGTAAAAAAGCTACCTGTTCGGTTTCAGCAAAGAAATTATCAGGGTTTTTATTAAGGGTCATTTTTCCTATAACTTTTACGGGTACCATTTCTTCGGGTATAAGTTTGGTGGGATCGAGCAAATCAAATTCATATTTGTGCTCATCGGCTTCAGGTATTATTTGGACTCCAAACTCCCATTCCGGAAAGTAACCTGCGTCTATCGCTTCCCATAAATCCCTCCTATGAAAATCAGAATCTGCTCCGCTTATTTTTACAGCCTCATCCCAAGTTACTGAATGAACCCCCAAGACAGGTTTCCAGTGAAATCTTACAAAATGGGATTCTCCTTCTTCGTTTATAAATCGAAAAGTATGGATTCCGAAGCCCTCCATCATCCTAAAACTTCGCGGAATTGCCCTATCGCTCATAAGCCATATTTGGTTGTGCAAAGTTTCAGTGGCGTGCGATACAAAATCATAAAAAGTGTCATGGGCAGACGCTGCCTGAGGTATTTCATTGTTAGGTTCCGGTTTTACTGAATGCACCAAATCTGGAAATTTCATGGCAT
Organism: Aequorivita lipolytica; assembly: GCF_007997135.1. GTDB lineage: Bacteria > Bacteroidota > Bacteroidia > Flavobacteriales > Flavobacteriaceae > Aequorivita > Aequorivita lipolytica. Next base: position 32,865 of record NZ_VORU01000006.1, read on the forward strand.
CCTGAATAAAAAATATTGGCATATTATTGCCCACCAAATCCCAAGTTCCCTCTTCGGTGTAAAATTTGGTTGCAAATCCCCTAACATCTCTCGCCAAATCCGTGGAACCTTTAGACCCTCCTACTGTAGAAAATCGCACAAAAACTGGGGTCTTTCTAGAGGTATCGTTAAAAATGCCTGCCTTGGTATATTGTGGTATGGCCTCAAATAGTTCAAAATAACCGTGCGCTCCACTTCCGCGGGCATGTACTATGCGCTCTGGAATACGCTCATGATCAAAATGGGTTATCTTTTCACGAAGTAAAAAATCCTCCAATAATGTTGCGCCACGCTCGCCAGATTTTAGGGAGGTATTGGTGTCATTGATTTTCAATCCTTGATTTGTTTTCATAGTAGATCCCTCTACTTTCCAAGTATCGTCCTTTAATTGCTCAACTTTTTGAGAAATATTTTCCTTTTTCGAATTTTTGTTTTTCATATTGCAAGTTTTAATTCTATAATTTATTCGATGGATTGAGTATGATGCTTAATCCAAATTTTTCTTTATCAAAACAAATTCCACATCGTGTATTTTACATTGGTGATCCCTTAAGTGCCTCCTTTCCCGGAACAAATTATTTCTTGTCCTCTTAGAAATTTATTTATTTGGATGTAAAATTTACTATGAAATTATAAATAAATCAATTCTATTGAAATAGTTCAATTGTTTATTTTAAATAATCTTGCTATTAAGTTAAAAATTATGGCTTTTCAGCTATATTTTCTTCGAAGAAACTTAACCCACAATAATTTGACTCGGAATTTCGAATGCTAGTTTTTTATTCAAACAGTCATCTGTAGGAATATTTCTAAGTTCACCTAAACGTATAGACCCTTAACTAATCTCTTACCTTCCATTACTTTATAAAGTTAATTGAAAAGCGTCTACTACCAATAAAAAAAGCTGAAAATTGTAATTTCAATTTTATAGTGGGTTAAGTTTCTCCTCAAAAAAAGTCAGAATATTATTTCCTTTGTGATTTAAAACCATTGTAAATGTGCTTTAATTCCACCCAATCAACTACCCTTCAAAAGCACTCGATCCAATCACCACTAAATGCGGAAAACCGGGTTTTTCGAAAATAATTATGATCAAATAAATATTTAAAGTTAAAGCAATTACCTATATAAATTAATCTTAAAGCCTATCCGTTACTGAAAAGAAATTATTAGATTTAAAAAAAAAACTATGAAAAAGAAAACAATTTTAATCACTGGTGCAGGTTCAGGTCTTGGTAAAGGAACCGCCGTAGGTCTAGCAAAGAAAGGCCATCAAGTAATTGCCGCAGTGCATACTTGGGAACAGATGTCTCGTTTTATTACCGATCTGGAGAATACAGATTATAAAAAAAATATTGAATTGATAAAGCTTGATATCCGCGATATGATGGATTGTGAAAAGGCTTGGGATTTTGAGATTGATATTTTGGTCAATAATGCCGGTATTGGGCAAACAGGTCCGATGGCGGAAATTCCTGTAGATCTTATTCGCGAAGTAATGGAAACCAATGCGTTTTCAACCTTGGAATTCTCTCAACCCATAATAAGGAAAATGGTGGAAAGAGGAAATGGGAAAGTGGTATTCCTATCTTCCGTGGCAGGTTTAGTGACCAATGCTTATCTAGGCCCATACAATGCCTCCAAACACGCTTTGGAAGCTATAGTTCAATGCTTGCGCGATGAATTAAAACCTTTAGGGGTAACCGTTGCCACCATAAACCCAGGTCCTTTTGAAACCGGCTTTAACGATAGAATGTACGATACCTACCAGCAATGGTTTGATGAAGATCTACACTTTACTCCCTTAAAAGATATCGAAAAAGCTGCCAAGGGAATGGCCAACAATCAATTGGATCCGCAAGAAATGATTGATAAAATGGTAGAAATAATTCCGATGGAATCTCATGATTTTCGCACTGTTTTTCCCGAGAAATTAGCAGAAAAATGTCAAGAATATCAAAAAAGACAATACGATATCAAAACGGATACCGTAGATAAATCTAAGAAATAACGGCCGAAGAAAAATAATTCTTCATTGAGTCCTAACTCAGATTGGAACTATTACCAACAGTCCCTTAAAAGAGAGTTAGGTAAATTTTATGCCGTGAGGCATCTGTCAGAATACTTTCTAAACAAAAATGAAATCAAAACTAGCTGCTTTTGATAAGTAGACTTAATTAATTATTCATATAACTAAAACAAAATATTTTACCTTAATAAAATCAATCATGGAAGACAAAAAAGATAATAATCGCCCAGAGCAGCGCCCTATTGATCCTGACAAAAATAACGCAAATCAGGAAAAAGAATACAGAAAAGATAAACGCGAAGGAAAGATTGATGAAGATATTGAAGATGAAATTGATGACGAATCATAGCATTAAGCGCAGTAAATATTTATATCGAGTCCACAAATTTATAATACCCAATTTATGCCTACCATTTTCAACACTTAAATTTCACCTCGGCGGGGTTTAATTCCTTTGAAATTTGTTAACGGGTCTTCAGATATAATGGTTGCCCTGTTTATTTTGTCATTAAATTCTAATACAATAAACATTTCCGAAGGGCAATAACGCTATTACTGAATCTATCGTTTTAGCCAATTGTTCATTCAAATAAGACATTAAACAAATGTTTTGAATCAAAATGATCACCTTTTTCGTTTTAGATTTGTATTCCCATTTCAATTAAAACCCAACCTGCGAAACCGATAACCTAAAAATTATGCCGGATAAAAAAGGCATTGATAATGGTTTGCTTATTAGCAAGCTTATAGTTTATATTTATGTTGCCCTAATGTCGTTTTCTTTGATATTGGCAATTATCTCTATTGTTATTTTTTCCAATAATTAATTGAAAAACCCAAATTCATAAACTCTTAACATCTTTTGTTAAACATCATTTAAATTTTCTAGTTTCTTGGCTACAATCTGTAAATTAGTGGAATACTAACACAAAAAACTAAAAATATGATACGTTGAATTATTATTTTCCTTGTTATTGCCATTATTGCCGCTATCTTCGGATTTGGTGGTATTGCTGAAGGAGCAACCGATATTGCCCAAATTATTTTTTACATTTTCTTGGTTTTATTGGTACTTGGACTATTATCCCGATTGTTTATAAGATAATCCTTACACTTAAATTACATTTCTAACAACTAAAAAAACAACTATGAGAATTGAAGCATACTTAGCTTACCGAGGCAACTGCCAAGAGGCATTTAATTTCTACCAAGAAATTTTCGGCGGCGAAATCAAAAACACAGAAACTTATAAGGACAAGGAAATAGATATTCCAGAGAACTATCGCTCCAAATGGCAACACGCAGAATTACGAGGAAAGAATTTTACAATTCTGGGTTATGATGCAGCTCCCGATACTCCCCTAACAGATGGAACGAATATGCATCTTGGGGTAGATATGGACACTGAAGATGCTGCCAAAGCTGCCTTTGATAAATTATCTAAAAGCGGACAAGTACACACTAATTTTCAAGAAACTTCTTGGGGTGCTAAATATGGCAGATGTACGGATAAATACGGGATTAATTGGATGATTAATTTCAAAAAATAATTTGCTTTATTATAATTTAGAACCCGAACTTATTAGCTAGGTTCGGGTTTTTCTTTTGTATGAATCGCTGTCATTATTAAATACCATTTGTATTATTACATTGATATTTCTTAATTTGGCTTTCTCAACATTAACAGCGATAACTTGAAAAACCTAAGCTTTATAATTCTTATTTTTTTGTGTGGTAACAGCGTAAACTCCCAAATTAAACTTACACATAATGCAGGTGCTGGCCCCTTGGAAACAATTATGTTCACTTGTGTTGAAGACGAGTATTGGGCCAGAACCTATATTTTGGAAGATTTTGGTGTCGCTATTGATAGTGAATCATATGTCCTTAAAGGAGAAATTGCATTTTATAGATCTTATGCGGGTGCAACGGCAAAATTTAATATATATGCCATAGACGAAAATTTTCCCCAAAGTTTCCCTTCAGCAATACTTTTGGGCAGCAGCCAGATTGAACCCATTCCGTGGTATAACGGTCCAGAAACCATGATATTGAATTTTGAAACCCCAGTAGAAATCCCACCAAATGTGGAAAGAATTTTGGTAGAAGTACAAAAAGGTGACGATCCCAATAGTTTCTTCTCCCCATTAGCCTATGCGGCAGGAAGTGAATTCGAGAATGACTATTCGTATTACAAAGGCTGTGGACAAAATTTTACCTATAAAACTACTGCCAATTTAAACCCTCCAAGACCTAATGCCAATTTTATTGTAAATGCGATTGTAGATAAAAACTTATCAAATTATGAGAATACAATGGAACCATTTACGCTATACCCAATTCCAACTCGGGATATCTTAAAAGTCAAATCAAAGTTATCACTTCAGGATTTTAAGATTTACACTATTACTGGTACCCTTTTAATTGAGGATTCCATCTCTGAAACTATAGATGTTTCTGTATTAGAATCAGGCATTTATTTTTTTGAGACTATAATTGATGGCACCCGAATTATAAGAAAATTTTTAAAATTGTAAAAAACCTATTCTCAGTCCGTCGTATCTACTTCCAGATTTTATAATTTATAACCAACTTTTTTGTTTGAATCAGTTTTCGCCAGTCAATAAAGAAAAGACAGAAAAGAAGTAATAAGCTCAATATTAAGCTTGCAATTGACTGCCAAGAGAATAGATTCTCGATAATACTTCCAATATTTTCTGATGCGTATTTTCCCAGATGTAATGCAATTGTGTCACTAGTAAATTTGCCAATAATAAATGCTGGTATAATATAAAGGGGTCTTAATTTGGAAATGCCCGCCCCTAAAAAAAGAGGTGTAGTGGGAAGTGGTAATAACGAATATGCAAGTACGATCGCTTGGCCCTTCCATTTATTCTCTTTCATTTTCGCACCAAGAAACTGAATATCATTATTCTTCGATTCGTTCAAATATTTAGTTGCTAATAATGGAGCATATAAAAGCAGAATATATCTGCCCAAAACCGAGCCAGCTACGCCTATTATAATTACTGCCCACACATTCAACCCAAAAATGATCTGAAAAAACATCATTATGGTAAATGCAGGCGGAAAAGGAAAAGGAACTATATCAAACAATAACGCGCCTAAAAAAACTAATAGATATTGCCACCACATTTTATACTTTTTTTTACTGAAATTTCCATTAAACAATTACCGCACAACGGTATATATGAAAACTTTTACTAAAAGTTTCTAATAGTCGAAAGGTAGCAAATCGTGTGGGATTCATACTGAATGAAGGAAGTAAAAGCCAAAAATTTGCACACAACTTAATTGGTAGCATACGTGACTGCCCATAATCTGCTTGCCTGACCTACACTTGCCTGTTGATGAAGGATAAAATTGAAGCAACCTGCCCTATCGCAGTTTCAATCATGATGGCAAGTAGAAATTATTCGTAGACGGTATTTAATTTCCAAAAACTTATCTCAGGAGGCCCAGCAAGGAAAGTAGAAGATTCACCTATAAATTTTTGCAAATGTTCCGTCTTCATATGCTCATTTTTATAATAGCTTTCATCTTCCCATTCTTCGTAGAGTAAGATGTTTGAGTTATCATTGGGATCAATGTACATTTTAATTTGTTTGAAGTGTTCTTCTTTCTCCACTTCCCCAATAAGTGTTTTCAAAGCAACAACCGCATCAATGTTCTTGTTGGGTTGGGTTTTATATTTTACAAAGACTACCAAGTTTTCTTTTGAATCTGAATTACAACTTAGCAATACAGTAAAAAGCGCAAAAAAAAGTAAGTGAAGCGTTTTCATAATTTTTTAAATTAATTTGTTTAGATCTCGATTCCTATTATTAAAAGTACAAAACTTCGTTAAATAAACCGGTATAAAGTTTTTAGAGGAATGTTGCTTAGCTTAAGTCACGAGCGAAAAGCTCAAGCCAGAGGGGGATCTATTATATCACTAAAACGAAGAACATTTTTTTTCAAAGCTTAATTGGTGTATTTGGGTTTTCGAGGGACACTGCGTTGCAAACGCGCGCGAGCTTGGATGTAAAAAAAGCGCTGATAGATATTTTAAATTATTTACTCATTTTTCCAGCTCTTTCTTTTAGCCCTTTCACATTGGTAGGATAAGGATTTTGTTTTAAAATTTTAGCCGCGTGAACCAGATCATGCACCATTAAAAGCATCATATTATTGGTAAATTCATGTTTATCTACACCAGCTTCAATATAACTTGGCCCAGGGCCAGCTTTCCCTACATAATAGGTCATGGCATTTACGGGCACCGTAAATCCATGTGCCGAAAGATCAAAACAAATACTTGAGATAGCTTTCAATTTTGTTTAAAATGCATTCGTCCTGAATTTGGATAACAGAGTTTTCTCACGCCAATTAGTGATAAGCAATAAAAATTGACAAAGCGATTTATAACGTGTTTTGAGTGGCGAATAAAATATCTTTCATCTTGTCAACATGAAATTGTATATCTTCTCCTTTTTCCCGATAGCTTGCTGCCATTCTAGATAAGCCTTTTTTATTATTATCGTCTTCCATTTTCTTCAAAAGATTACTGCGCTCCTCCATAATGCGCAAGGCTATCCATAGTGTAGATTCTAATATTTCACCCTGCTTCACTACCAAATCTTTTTCAGAATACGAATGCCCAATATGGCAACGGTACCGGTCTGATTTTCCATTTTGTTTGGGGGATGTCCCACAATCCGCCGCCACAATCAGGACAGGCATAAATACTTTTTTCGCCGATTTGTTTTACATGTTCATAATCCACTACTACTCTTTCAGCAATTTCAGATTCTATAATTACATCTTGTGGGGCAGCAATTTCCTCGGGGTTGGTTTGGGTAATTTCAAAAATTGTCTCACCCATTTGGTGGAGTGGCATGCAGTAATCAACTTCCATGTTATTGAGAACTGACAAGGGCATGTCTGGATATTCTGCTTCGTTAGGGTCTTGTACCATGCAGGTTCCTCCACTTCTTTTAATTGCTAACATGCCTGTAGTTCCGTCATCAAGCGAGCCTGTTAATACAATCCCAATAACTCGTGTACTGTATGCGGCAGCGGCTGAACGGAACAATACATCAATGGAAGGGCGCCAACGATTTTCCTCAGGGCCGCGACCAAGAATAATTTTATTTTTCTTAACGAGTAAATGTTGATTGGGTGCGGCAACGTAAATATGACCTTTTTCTATTGAAGCATCTTCTGCTACTTCACATTTTAAAGAGGTATGTGGTTGAAGTCGATGCACTAAAAAATCGCTGATACTTGTGCGTGATAAGTGCATCACGATAAAAAAAGCCGCATCCATATTTTCTTTCAATTGCGAAACCAATTCTATCAAGGCATTCATACCGCCAGCCGAAGTGCCAACAACAATAATAAATTTAGGTGTTTTCATTTTTTAAATTTTTTTATAATCATTAAGAATGCTGCCATTGATTTGCAAACGAATGAGACGATAAAAAAAGTGCCCTAGTCAGTTTTATATTAGCAAGGTTCCTTAGAAGGCATGCAGCCTGGAAATAAACTTAATACCAATCATGTTTCTTTCAAATATACCAAAAATTCAATCCTTTTTATCGCAACACAAACCCAATATATTTAAAGCCAAAGAACTTATCCCATAACTTCCGTTATAATTTTTGGGCGGCAAGCGGTGCAAAAAAAGTTCGGACAAAACTTTGGTTCCCTCTTTAAATGGGCAATAGAGACGTAGGTTTTCGAGGGATGTGTTTTAAAATTGAAATCGAAGATAAAGTTAAAACACTGAATTTCTAATTTTTAATCGCTAAGGGGAGTGTTTCCAGATGTTGGGTTACTCACTGTAGCAAAGGACACAGAGGTAAGCCCGAGCCAACTTAGAGTTTTCTATTCTAGAATAATCTTCTTTATTGAAATTCCATTTTCGGTTTCAATTTTTAAAAAATAGATCCCTCTTTTATTTGCTGAAAACTTGGTTTTATTTTTTGTCGTGTTAAAAATCTTATTTCCCAAAATATCATAGGCTGAAATATTTATTATTTCAGAATTAGATTCGATTGTTAATTGCTCATTTACAGGTAACGGATTGGGATATATTATAATATTGTTCAATTTATTGTAATCACCAATGGAGAGTGCAGCACCATCACCGTGTACAACATTTGATGGGAGCGATTCGCCCGATGGATTTATGTAGACTGCCGTTACATAATAATCACCTTCCCCATAGGTTACATCTTCATAAGTTGTAGTGGTGAAAAACACCATAAAATCTTCCTCAAAATACAGATTGTAACCCACTAATTCAGATTCAATACCTGACACGTCTGGCGCATCGAATGAATAGTAATATACCGTATCTCCTGGGTCGTAACCTGGGCCACAAGTGTCTGGCCATGCATAACAAAATTGAATATCGAAGTTTGTTGGACTTGGGAAATCCTGTCCATAAGAAAGGTTTGAAATAACGATAAAAGTGAAAAGATATAGTAGCGTTTTCATATGAACATATTTTTGGTTTAAAAAATGATAGTACAAGTTACAATTTAAGTCTTTTTTAACGTTAATTAATGCAGGTTAATTGGAACTAATTAATTGGTTTAGTTCTATTTGCGCTAACAGGTACATACTTCCATCCACCCCTGTCTATTCCAAATATATCAAAAATTAACTATGTACTCTAACTCGAGCCTTCTCTATAATAACAATTTACTCACGCTTTTAATATTATATATTGTGTTAGTGAATTGCCAATTATAATTTAGCTAATTATGACGCTTCAACAATGGCGATTTGCTCTTCGGTTAGGTTATGGCGTTGATATACTGGCTTGCCTATTTGGGTTGTGAAAGTTAATCGCTGCAAAGGCACTCCCTCTCATAATATTCATCTCCACTCTTGTAATTTTGGGTCATATATTCTCTCCTTATTGAATAGGTCGAAAAGTTTTAACTCGTAATCCGTATCAGTCAAACTATATTCAATCTTATTCGCAAAGTATTTCTCTAATAAGTTCAAATCACCATCAATATTTATTGTTTCTAAACCGCTTGGATATTTAGAGTAACGGTTTTTATAATTTTCAGCTTCGGTTGAAATTTTCTGTCCAACACTTTCTGTTATGTGGTCATAGGTCTTAATTGTAAATAAATACAGAACCATATTTATAAATCCAAACCAAGCAATGGTTTCTGCATATGTCCGAACTTTCGAGTCCTTATTGCTCCCCCAATACCAACGAGCTATCAAAGCTGCTACACCCATTGCTATCATAATTGTCCAAAATGCGGCAAGACCTGTTAAGGTCAACATGAGTAAACCAATGGAACTTAAAATGTAAAGAATTGCCTTCTGAAAACCTAAGAGCGAGGAACCTACCTTGTTAACCTTAAATGACTGGATGATATTTCTTCTTTCTTCTTTTTCCGATTTGCTTAACTTGTTTATTAGATCATTCAGAGTATTTACATTAATGTTTATTTGCCCTAAATTTAAATTGAGCTGCTGTGCTCCAATTTGTTTATTAATTTTCGCTGCCCACTTGTATTGTTTTTTTTTGAAAATAAATGTGTTGTCTGCTACTATTGAAACAAACTTTTGTCCAAAGATGTCAATTGGATATGCTACAATTATTTGTTCCCATTTAATCTCGTCCTGGTTTGTGGTTCTGTCCCAAATGCCATTTTCATTAATTATAATTTGAGGCCTTTTATCAAAAATTTGAAAAAGTCCTACTGGAATACCAAGGCCGAAGAAACAAACACCAAACCAACCCATTATGTAATTAATTGTTCCTGGAGAATCTTGCGTTATCATCCATATTCCAATCACTACAAACGGAATAGTCAATCCAATAATTTTCAATCCTTTGGCCGTCGTTTTATATAGTTTTATTTCCTTCATTTATAGTTTCACTGGCTTTCGTCGTGGTCTTATTATATCCCTACTAACATACATATATACTTCACACCACACTTGTCTATTTCAAATGTATTAAAAAAATTAACTATGTATTCGAACTCGTTGCGTCCTCTATAATAGCAATTGAAATTGAAGTTGAAGTTGAAAAATCCATCTGTGGAGGACACGCGTTTCAAATGCATACCAGCTTGGTATTATAAATTCATAAAATCAGTGACTGAATAACGTAAAGGAAGATTAATAAAAATTGCTCTCGTTTATTTTTTACTAGCGCGAACGTCTCGCTCGTGCCGGAAATGCTAGGTTACTCACTGAGCCGAAGGACACGGGCGAGACACCCGTACCAGCGGGAGTAATTTTTATTAAAGTATATTGTCAAAACAATTCAATGAATATATTGCATTTTCCGGTATTATCCAGTTAGTAATGGTATTTGAATAATCAATATCGTCCACCTGAACACACTCCAAAGTAGTATTGTTAAGCCCAAAAAAGAATATCAATATTTTATCATTACTGTTATTTCTAACATTAACTGTTTTCAAATTATAATTGCACACGCCTTTAATTACCACAAGATTTGTGTTTTTGGAAAGGTCTAGTGTAGCAATTTTTGTGGTTCTTATATCTAGATGTGTCAATTTGGTATTTGGGCTAAGATCTATTTCATAAAAGGGATTGTTTCCGCAGTTAAGACTTTCTAAACTAAGATTGTTACTCATATCGAGCGTGTTTAACTTATTATTTGCGCAATTCAATGCTATTATATTTACAAATTTCTCGATTCCGGTTAAGCTTTCAATAGTATTAAAGGAAACATCTATAGCGCCTTTATATGCCGTGGCTTCTTCAAAACTAATTTCATTGTCTTTGTTTGTATTAATATCAAAATTGTTCAATATTATTTCTTTAAGGACCATATCTTCAAAATGCACGAAGGGCCCATCACCTATGGTATATTTAAAATATTTGTTTTCTTCCTGCAAATTTTCTTCCTCCGGTAAGCTGTCTTTGGAGCAGGATATTGTTAAGAAAGGTGCCAAAAATAAGAGAAATAATAGCTTTGAAGTTTTCATAGTTTTATTTTTTTAAGTTCAACGTTGTGTTTATGCTTATTGACTGGTAAACAAAATATTGCTATAAATATAAGCAGCATTTTTTGATTTCTTCACTCATCGAAGAGCACGGGCGGAACGTATGAGCCAGCGTGGAGTATTTATTATTGAAAATAATTTTTTCTAATATTGAAATGCGAACGGATTTACTTGGTCAATAGTATGAGGAATTTCATCTGTAAAGCCATCGGTTTCGATACCATTTTTTTTCATAATCCATCGAATTTTAAAGTGTTCAGCGGTTTCGGGTACGCTGTAATAAATTATGGACTTTACATCAATTCCGGTCCAAGAGGTTTCTTCCCAAGGTCCAATGGTACCGCCACCTGGAAGCTGTTCTTCTGGATGGTAGGTGTTTTCTATCCCAAAGTTTTCAATATCGGTTCTTTTCACATTTATTAGTCCTGCAAAGAAATCAATGTTAATAAAATCATTTCCGTCAATTGGATTGGTGTTATTGACAGATATTTTAAACTTAATAAATTTATCGACTTCTATAATAATAGGTTCATTAATTGGATAGTCTGTATATATTCCTGTTCCAGAGTAATCGTCATCTCCTTGATGAACAATTGTAATAAATGCACCTACTTCATTTATTAAGGCTGCTGAAAAATTTCCATTTACGTCTGTGATAACTTCTGTGCGGTCTAACTCTTTAATAGTTGAGAACAAACCAGAACCAGTGTGTTTTCTTGTCATTACAATTACCGATTGGTCAGCAATTCCGTTTCCATCTAGTGCACGTTGGACTGTACCATTGATAGTGGCATTTATAGCATCATCAGAAGAACAACTGATTAATATCAAAAAAAACAGCAATAAAAGATGTGATTTTTTCATGATTTGAGTTTTTTATAATATGAATTATAACAAGCTAATATACTTCATTATACACATGCTTATTAAAATATATCAAACAATTAACTAAGCCCTCTAACTCGTAGCCTCCTCAATATTAGCAATTAAAAATTAAGTTGAAGTTGAAGATGAAGTTGAAAAATTAAGCAGTAGAGAATACGCGTTTCAAACACACAACTGCTTAGGATTATTGATTCATAAAATAGTTATTGAATAACGTAAAGAAAGATTAGTTAAAAATTGCCTTCGTATATTTTTGTGCTAGCGAGTGTCTGGCTCGTGCCGGAAATGCTGGGTTACTCACTGAGCCAAAGGACACGAGTGGGAACCCCAGCGCCAGCGTGGAGCAAAATAATTTATTCCTACTTCTTCTTTTTTTCCTTGAGCTTGTCAATCTGTTCTTGGGCTCTCTTTAATTCTTTTTCTGTGGCAGGGTCGGGCAATTGTTCTTGGGCACCTTCCGGTTCAAAGTCTAAAGATGCGTAATATGGAAAATGATCAGAATCTATAGCCTCCTCCACTCTAATATCTGATACTCTAAATTCTGGCGTCACATAAATATGGTCCAAAGGCCATCTTAACAATGTTTTCTCAGCATTGTAAGTACTGTAAAATCCTCGACCTATTCTTATATCCAGTAGTTCCGCAGTGTTTTTAAAGAGCTTTGAAGTATCAGACCAGGGGATATCGTTTAAGTCCCCAATTACAATTACGGGTATTTCCGATTCCCTTGCTAATCTTGCGGTAAGCATCATTTCAGCATCCCTATCTGTTGAAAGTGGGTTTTCCTGTGGCATTGGTGGGGTGGGATGAATGGCGTAAAGTTGTATCAATTCTCCAGTAGGCATTTTAAATTTTGTATGTATTGACGGTATGGTATCGGTAACCATAAATTTTATTTCGGGATCTATAAGTTCATACTTTGAATATAATAACATACCATAGGTGTTGGAAAGTGGCAGTTCTACACTGTAAGCATACTTTTTACCCAAGCCTTTATTTATAGCTTTTTGCCACAAGCTATCTGCCTCAGTAAAAACCATAATATCTGCATTCAAATTCTTTATTAGGGCGACTAGTTTATGGTTATTTTCATTTTTCTGCAGAACATTTGCAGTAAGTATTTTTACCCTGCGATCTTTTTGGGAATTAGTAGCTGAAAGCACATCTTTTTTATAAAGTGGGGTAAAAGATACTATAACTGAAAATTGATACACAAAACATCCTATTAGGACGGAAAGCAATACAACATCTTTCTTTTTCTGAAAACTAAAAATGATGCTATATAATAATATGGCAAAAAATGTAAGTGCAGTTACTTGAAGATGTGGAAAGCCCCACATGCGTACCCACCAATAATCTGCGGGCAATAATGGCAAAAAGGTTATTATAATAGTTATAACCCCAAACCAAAAAAAGATCTGTCTAAATGCAATTTTTTTCATTGTTGTAGTGCGTTTTTATTCCGTTTTCTTTCTGTTTTTCAAAATTAATAGGGTAATGATATAAATTAATACTATGCCAAAAGGTATTACAACAAATCTGTATTCTGGTAGCAGGTACCAAAGTACAAGAACCAAAACTGTTCTTGTAAGCGCATGGAAAATACCAACCCAATGATTAATAATCCATGAAAATGGTAGCCACATTAGTCCTGTTAAAATTCCTACTGTTAAAGGTAATGACGAATAGTCTATAATAAAAAACGGAATTGCAATTGAATATACCAAAATTGCTTGCCCTACAGTAAAAAAGAACAGTTTGTCAAATTCATTTTTAGGTTTTGTTTTGTCCAGAAAATTCTCGCCCGTAAATTTTGAAATAAACATTCCCAAATACACAATGCAGCCAGTGGCAATGAATAATACCCAAACAGTTGCTTGAATTGGTAGTGTAAGTCCTGCAATGCCAACTATTAACCACGCTATTAAACCAGCTAAAGGTGTTGCTAGGAATTTTCTATTTGCGAACTCAATTCGTTGTTCTTCGAGCGTTCTTTTAGGATGGTTCATTTATTAGTATGGTTGTTGAATTTTTTAGGTTGCATTACCTTGTAAAGCAGGATTTTCTTTTTATGCACCGCTAACATAACCGTCTCGCTCGTGCCGGAAATGCTGGGTTACTCATTGAGCCGAAGGACACGGGCGGGACGCCCGCTACAGCGAGGGTTTTTGGAAAAATACAGACTGGAGGTTCGCGATAGCTAAAAGATTCATTTTTTTGGAGGCTTTAGTCGCTTTATGTCTTCTTCTATTTCCTTTAAGCTTTGTTCTTTTTCTATTACTTTTTGCTGTTGTTTGAATTTCTCATATTCTTCACCTGCTTTCTCCACAGCTTTATTATGACTTATTTTTCCTGCGTGAGTTAAAAGTTCTCTGCCATTTAGTTGCAAAATACTGTCTAGTCTATTTGCCCAATCTTTCATATACATTGGCGTTTGTTGTTGTGCCATAGTTTGAGCAAATGCTAAATATTGTTCTACCAAAAGCCCTAATAGTTTTATTTCATCCTCATCTAAATAATTTTTAGCAATACTTACTTCGGTTTTTTTAATAGCTATTTTTCTCTTTTTATGATAGGAAAGCATACCCATAAGCGGTAACGAGGAGTCTGCACGCCTAAAAACTAATTCTGCTGCGGTTTGCTGGCTTATTGCCCAAAGCAGTTTGTTTTGAACCATCTTGAAAAACTGAATGGTATTTTTATCTTTTGGATCATAATCTATACTGGTAGCGTAAATGTCTTTTATTTTTTGATAGAAGAATTTTTCTGATAATCGTATTTCACGAATACGGTCTTGCAGCTCATTAAAGTAATTCATTGCAGTGCCCGACTTAAAACGGTCATCATTCAAGGCAAAACCTTTAATAATGTATTCTTTTAAACGTTGGGTAGCCCAAATACGAAACTGTGTACCTTGCACCGATTTTACTCTATAACCTACTGATATAATAACGTCTAGATTATAATGTTCTATATCTCTTTCAACTGTTCGAGAGCCTTCGGTCCGAACTTGTCGGAATTTCCGACTAGTTGCTTCTGCCTCCAACTCGTTTTCTGAAAACACGTTTTGAATATGCTCTGTAACAGTACTTCTACCTTTCCCAAACAAGGTAGCCATTTGGTCTTGCGTAAGCCACACCGTTTCTTCTTCTAAGCGAACATCTATTTTAATGTTGCCGTCTTGGTTTTGGTAAATTAATATTTGGTCATCCATTGTCTTGAACTAGTCTTTTGACAGATTTTCTGATGGGCTTTTATTTTTAGTGGTCTTCATTCGCGCTCGTACCAGAAATGCTGGGTTACTCACTGAGCCGAAGTACACGGGCGAGTACAGTTTTTATTCCACGCCTCTTTTCCTCAAATCCATTCTTTCGTGTAAAATTCTTGTTATTTCAACATAGCTTTCGCTTAAAGGTCTGTAGAATATAATATGTCGATTTGCTTTCATTCCCAGAAGTTGCTTTGATATTCCTTCATAGTTTTTTCCTAAATCTGGATTTTCTGCAATTTCTTGGCAATTAGAAATTAGTGAATCGTAATATTTGTCAGCTTGTTGTTCTGACCAAACCTCAAAAGTATAATTCCAAATCTTTGATAAATCCGCAACAGCTTTGTTCGTCAACTTATATTCAGCCATTCGAGTGTTTTTTCGCTTTTAGAGATTCAAGGTGTTTCTTTGGGTCAAAGTCGTGAGCTATTCCACTGTCAATTCCTTCTTGAATTGCGCTTTTCAGAGCAATCACTTTGCTTTCTTCCTCTTCTAAAAGTCTTAATCCTGCGCGTATTACTTCGCTAACATTTTTGAACCTTCCTTCACTTATACTACTTTGAACGAATTGATCAAAATAATTTCCGAGTGATATTGATGTGTTTTTGTTCATTTGATTACAATTTTACTCAAATATACCAAAAATTGGTATTTTGGCAAAATTTTTATCAAATCGTGGGCGCCTTGCGTATATACGCCATCTTGCTCATGTTATTTTAAATACAGTAAAAAAAATATTTGAAGGTATTCAAATGCTTGCATCCGCAGGATGAAGGTGAAGTTGAAGTTGAAGTTGAAACTGAAGTTGAAAAAGCCATCTTTGAAGAACACGCGTTGCAAACACACACCAGCTTAGGATTATAGATTCATAAAATCAGTTACCGTATATCTTAAAGGAAGATCAAAATTGCCTTCGTTTAGTTTTCGCTAGCGCGAGCGTCTCGCTCGTGGCGCAAATGCTGGGTTACTCACTGAGCCGAAGGATACGGGGGAATTGTTTATTGTTTATTGTTTGTCTTCTTATTTTTTTGCTAGCGCGAGCGTCTCGCTCGTGCCAGAAATGCTGGGTTACTCACTGAGCCGAAAGACACGGGGGAATTGTTTATTGTTTATTGTTTATTGTTTGTCTTCTTATTCTTTTGCTAGTGCGAGCGTCTCGCTCGTGCCGGAAATGCTGGGTTACTCACTGAGACGAAGGACACGGGCGGGACGCCCGCGCCAGCAGGGGGTAAAGATTTGATGGTTATTTCAAATATAAACAAACTGCTCATTAAGTAATAGCTCATCTAATTATTCTATATGCGGCTCATCGTTTTTATCTTTTCTGTTTAACCATTTTGCAATGTGTACATAGTTTGTTAATAGTATATAACCAAGAATTATATTCATTCCCGCAATAGCCCAATTAAAATAATCAAATGGTTTCCCGAAAGCTAAATCTTCCATAGCGTTTAAACCATTTGTGGCAACCTGTTTTTTAAAAGCCAGATAACACGAGTGGAGAAAGTCTGGTAGATAATCTATTATTAGAAAGCCACCGATTACTATTAATGCTAATTGCACAATGGTTCGGCTGTTAAAATTGCTAAACACAATACGGTCATCGTCAAAGCCTTTATCTATTTTAAGTAGGTCGATGATTTTGTCGGTTTTTAAAATTAGAAATATGTAAACTAGAAATACGAATACTAAAATCCCTAAAATCCAGAGAAAAGAAAAGGGTTCAAAATCATAAATTATATAACTAATATTTGAGGGGATGTAATAGAATACCGCTAATATTAAGGAATAAAGGCCAAATAGTTTGATTATGATTCGGAAGAAGTCTTTTTTGGTCATAGTTTTTTGAGTGATTTCAATTTAACTTAGAGACACGGGCGGGACGCCCGCGCCAGCGTGAGGTATTTATTTTACTTTTTATCTATTATATTCAAATCATAATAATATTCTTTACCGCAAGAGCACTCTTCTATTAAGCCAGAATCATAGAAATTAACAAAATTCCTTACAGCAAAAATAGCCGTCGTATAGTCAAATTTTATTAGCCTTTGGTAAAGATCTTTATACTTTGTATTCGTTTTTTCAGGTGAAGGTTTTAAATGAATTATATCATTTCTTAAACAAATGATTCGCCGAATAATATTGTCATCTTTTCTATTAACTCTTTTAAACTTATCTTTTTTTATTTCCGGAATTGCCGTGTTGATTTTGTAGTCAAGGGTTAATTTTTTCATTGGTTCTCCGTTTTTATCAATGGGTTGATAATCATCTGTAATTATGCTATTAGCATAAGTTTCAATTGTTGCCTGAAGATTTATAATACAATTAGTTGCTAGCTGAAAAAAAAATCCAAATTTCTTTGGGTCAACTAGCTTTCGATGATTTTTCAGTGTAGGAGAATCTTCTATCAATGTATTTTGGCTTGCAACCAAATTTTTATGACTCATTACTGCGTTTGAGTAAAAAATAGTGACAGGATTTAACTCTGGCAAAACTATTTTTTTCCCAAAATGAAATACATCAAAACCAAAAACTATATTATCATCAAATAATATCATTAAATCATAACCATATTGATCAGAAGTTTTTTTTGAGTTTTCAACTTCAGTTATTATTTTTTGACTTTCCTCTGGTATTACAATGTCTTTTATTACTTCAGAAGGATTAAAGTCAATATCAATATTTGTTGTTGGTTTTAATTTTGTGTGTGTTAGATGCATTTAAAGTTTATTGTTTTTGTTACCGACATGGATGGTATTATCGGGATGGTTTTACAGTTAAAAATGATATATATAGGTACAATTTACATGGAGAACACGCGTAACAAAGGTAAGTTAACGTGGGGTTTATACATCTAATCGTTCGATATATGTATCTAAATTTATTGTACATTGATAGAATTCATAAAGCATTGGACATAGAAAAGACAGGTTTTCTTTTTCTTCAATCATACCTTTTTGATCTAAATAGATATAACCTATTCTCATAAATGCGCATTTCCGAATATCATTCAATAGTCTAATATGGTCAGTTTCCAAGTGAGACATGAATCTAAATAGCTCTTCTATGTGGTCATTGGTCTTTTTTTGGATATTTTTAAAATGTTCTAAATAACTAATTGGAGAAATAGTACCTCTAATCCATAAGAAATCATACGTATCTGTAATTTTATTAAGAAGACAAAATGTTTCAAAATCCGCTTTGGTCAGTCCCCTTTTTACAGTAGGTATGTCAGACGGGGGTTGTATTCCTAAATTAGGTTTTATAATTGTACTTCCGGTATATGCAATATCAAAAGATAACCATTTTGCAGTTGCGTAAATATTTTTTAAATCTCTTTTTTTGGGTAGAGCCACCACCACCTCATAGAATAAATAGGTTACAATATAAGCTAGACTTAAATCATAGGTGACTTCACCAATCTCACTACCTATGTCCCATATTTCAGGCACAGAAACAAAAATGAATTTTATGACTAAAATGCAGCCTATAGCGATAATTAAGATTGTTCGTAGTACAATGTTTTGTTTTTTGGTAGTCATTATATTTGCGCCTATCTTAATTATTTACATATAGCAGTTATTAATCCCCAGGATTATGCCTATGAGGTTTTAGACCTGGGTGATTCGGTTTGCTTGGAGGAGCAACCCTTCTTCTTCTATCTGGCGTATCATCAGGCTTATTTGGCTTCGGTCCAGGTTTAATTGCTTTAATTGTCAACATCGCATTTTGTTATAAAATTATTCTTAAACAAGTTACTCTATTTAACTATTTACAGTCTCGTTTTTCATAGGTTGTTCTTAACAAACTTTTCAACATTGAACTTTTAAACAGTTGCCTCCTCAATAATAGCAACCTCATCTTCCGTTAGGTTGTAGAGTTGATAGACTAGCTGGTCTATTTGGGCTTCGAGGGCGGTGGTGTCTGCTTTTACATCTGTTTGTTTAAGAGCGAAAATGTTTTCCACTAAATCAACAATTTTAGATTCTATTTCTTCATCTACAATTTTAATGGGAAGCATTCTGCACTGACCAATTTTCGCTTTCGGAAAAACTCCATCCCTTTCTGAAAATTTGTTCACGAAATAGAAACCCATAAGTTTTGAATTTAATATCCCGACCAAATATTTACAATTGTATTCAGGGTTTGGTATGAATACGTGCGCTGTATTTTTGACAGTATAATCTTCTTTTGTGTAACTAACAAGTAAACCACTTTTACTAGGTATTTCACGAATAATAAATCTTTCGCCTTCGAAATATTTTGAATCGCGAGCTGCCCCAAGATGTTTACCGTATTTTAGGTAATTACCTTTCCAATTTATAGAATATTTT
Organism: Aequorivita lipolytica; assembly: GCF_007997135.1. Classification (GTDB taxonomy): domain Bacteria; phylum Bacteroidota; class Bacteroidia; order Flavobacteriales; family Flavobacteriaceae; genus Aequorivita; species Aequorivita lipolytica. Next base: position 52,437 of record NZ_VORU01000006.1, read on the forward strand.
TCCACATCTGAACCAGTTACATGTTTTCTAAAGTCTTCACTCAGCTTTTCCTTAGAATTGAAAACTTTCTCCTTCCGGTCGGAAATTGTTTGAGGCGGTGTACCCTTTCCTGTTTCGTATTCTTTTATTCCACTGGAAGAATCGGTAATTTCATTTAAGAGAACAGTTTCTGTCTCAATCTTTGACAATAATTCTTTGTTAACAGAACTTGTAAGAAAATCGAAATAATAATTTTCATTGTTTTCAAAAGTAGACTGCTTGAATTTTTCAAAGAAAACAAAATCAGTTTTATTGATTTCAAAAGCATTTAATGAGCTATCATTTTTTTTCGGTAATTGACAAGTAATTACCACTGTATCAACAGTTGCGTCTGGAAATACCCCAATAGGAGTGTTTATTATATTGTTCACAGAACTTTCATCTAAAATGAATTTTCTAATCTTCGAATTATTTAGATTATTAGAGATTGAATTTGGTATTATAAATCCAAAATTGCCTTTCTTATGAAGGACTTGAAAAGCCTTTTCTATGAATAATATGAATAGATCGGATTGATATTCTGCAACAGAATAATTATTTAGCATATAATTCTTTTCATGAACATCTTTAATGTCTCTGAAATTAACATAAGGCGGATTCCCAATAACCACATCAAAGCCCACAAAATCCCCACTATCATCCAGCACCTCGGGAAACTCAAAGCGCCATTCAAAGGCATCTTCGTAAATCTTGTTGTTTTTTATTTCTTCTATTTCGGTTTCCAGCTTGGTGGTGGCTTCCGCCAGTTGCTTTAGCTTTTTGTTCCAAACGGCTTTTTCCTTTTGGGTCATCGCAAACATTTGAGTTTGGTTGGTCATGCCAAAGAGTTCGCCCTTTAGTTTGGTCAACCGTTTCACCTTTGGGTCGTTGCTGGAAATTTCACTTCTAAAATCGCTCTTTATGGCGTCTATCAGCTTTTCCATGGCGTGCTTCTGCTCCTTGTTTTGGGCGTTGCGGTAGGTATCTACCGCCACACGGTAGCTGTCTATGGTCCATTTGCTGCTTTTTAGGGCTTTTGTTAGGTCTGCATCAAGCGCAAACCTGCTAATGAGGGAGTTGCCGCACTTTATGTTTATGTCTATGTTTGGGAGGGTTTCTAGTTCGGTTTCGTTTTTATAATAGGCGTTTTTAAGCAGCTCTATCCAAAGCCGCAGGCGGCAGATTTTTACTGAGTTTGGGTTTATGTCTACCCCAAACAGGCAGTTTTCAATAATGGTCTGCTTTTCGTGAAAGAGGGTTTGCTGTATGCGCTGGCTTTCTGAAACAACGGGCACTTCGGCTCCGCTCAGTGACCGTTTTGAAGGATTGTATTCAAAGAGTTCGCCGTCTTCGTCGGTTACTATCAATTCGTCATTTACTACTTCAAACTGATATTCCTTTAAACGCTTGCCGTCGCGGTCCTGCAATATTTTTAGGTCGTTCTTGATGGCAATCATTTCATTTAAGGCAGAAACTAGGAAATGCCCGGAGCCCACTGCGGGATCACATATTTTTAGGCTGTTTACAATTTGGTTGGCTTCTGCCCTATCTTCTGTTCCTATTTTATCATACAGCGCATCAATATCTTTACAATCCCAGCCTTTGGTTTCGTTAAACTTTTGCACCACCGCCTTGCGGATGGTTTCGCGGCACATATACATTGTGATAAAGCCGGGGGTAAAGAAAGAGCCGTCTTTATAGCCGTTTATCTTTTCAAAGATAAGCCCGAGTACCGAGGCGTTGATGAGGGTTTTGTTGTCTTCCTGTATTTCTTCTTTGCCCTCGCTGCTAAAGTCGTAAGCGTTTAGGAATTCAAACAGATATTCCAAAGTGCTTAAACTGCCCGTGCGTTTTTTACCGTTATCGGTCTTTAGCACGGTGGCTTGATAGATAGGCAGGGGTTTATCGTCGCGCAGGTTGCTTATAAACAGCGTGCCGTGCTCAATGCCCGTAGGTTCAAAGAGCGAACTGTTTAGGTAGGGCACTTTTGCGAAAGTGTCCTTTACATCCTCATTGCGCTGCTCGTGTTTGCGGGCCAGCACTTGGAAGAAGAGGCTGTTGAGGTCGTCATAGTTTTTTATCTTGTCTATGCTTAGGAACTCGTAACTCTTATCGCTTTTATGATATGTGAGTAGCTGCGCCTCCAACAGTTTTAGGAAAAGAATACGGTTTATCCAAGTAATGGCTAACTCTAAGCCTACGTTGAAAAGACGTTCCTCTTGGGTAGCGCCAAAGTGGAGTGGATTATCCAAACGGTTTATTTTATCTAAACTATCTAATTGAATGATAGCGTTTTCCAAAAAACTGCCTGTATTGCGTTCTCCTGCTTTGTTGCGTTCTATCAGTTTTTTGCTGCCTTCCTTTGTTTCGGAAAGGCCTATTATGTGGAGCAGTTCCCCATAAAAGCGTTTGTCCAGACTATTGCTGTCATTGGCGAAAGGAAGTTTCAGCAAATGCTCTGGCGAAAGGAGCTTAAAAAGGGCAATGAGTTTGTTATCGTCTTTTGGGTTATCGTTGCGCAGTGGATTTTCGTACTCGCGGATGTCAAAGAAGGTGAATTCAATTTCCTGTGTTATTGTATTGATAAAAGGCTCGGCTATTTCTTTGTAGAAGAAATCGGTATTCTTTCCTGCCAGCCTGCCGCCCTCAAAGTCATTGAACTGTTTTACCAGTGCTTTGTTTTGGGCGAAGAGTTTTTCGAAGCTGTTGGCGTCAAAAATGAACCATTCGTTAATGTTGGTAACCACCAGCTGTTTTACCTCCAGGTTTTTATGGGTAATGCGCTCCCGCAAATAATAAAGCACCAATTCCTGAAATGCTTTTACGTTAAGCTTTGCCGCAGTAACCATCTCGGTCCTATTGGTAGGTTTTTTGGCTTCAATAATTACGCCTACGGTGCTTTTTGCCTTGTTGCCGTTGTGGATAACCAGATCGTTCCGCCCTTTGGTGTTTATAAAATGGTTGGGTTCGTAATAGGTTCTTTTTAGGAAATCTGAAACCAGGTTTTTATGAAACTCCTCGCTCTCGGTATCGTTGGTTCGGTCCAGCAGTTCAATCAAGTTTGCCTTGAAAGCTTCAATCTCTGTGCGGTTAGGTTTTATTTTTAGAAAAGCTTTGTTTATTGCCTTTCGTGGTTTTAGGGGTTTTGGCAGCATTGCATTTGGTAATTGGTGTTGATGGGGGAAATTAGTGATTTTTTGGGGGATTGCACTTGAAATAATAAGGCAAAAAGCAGAAATTATATGTTCGAGTTTGAACTAGCAAGGGATTAGCGGGGGTTATATTGCAAATGCTTTGTTTAATTGGGTACGCTTTGGAAAGGCACGGCAGCGGACTATTGATTTTTGTCTGTAAGTAGCACTTTGTCTATTCTGGCGCCGTCCATATCTACTATTTCAATTTCAAAATTGAGCCATAAAAGGGTGTCGCCTGTAGCTGGTATTCGGCTTAATTGATTCAGTATTAAACCGCTTATGGTATTAAATGGATAATCTTCTGCCAAATCGTCTAAGTCTATTTTTCTTAAAAACTCTGTAAGTGGGTATTGTGCGTCTATAAGCCAACTGCCGTCTTCGCGATGAATAAAATCAAACTCGCTGCTGTAAAAATCAGACACATCGCCCACCAAGGCTTCCAATAAATCGTTCATTGTTACTATACCTTGCATTTGGCCAAACTCATCTATAACAATAGCTTGATGTGTGTTTCCGGTTTTGAATAATTTCAACGCTTCATAAGCAGATAAGTTTTCTGAAAAGTATTGCGGCTGCCTTAAGTGATCTGTAATTTTAAATTTAGGTTTATTAATGTGTTTGAAAAGGTCTTTGAGTAAAATTATACCCTCAACACCACTTTCCTTATTCAGCACTGGGTAAACAGAGTGCATTTCACTATTTACGGTGCTGTTGATAGTTTTTACGTTAAAGGTTGTTCTTAAAAAAATAGTGTCGAACCTATGTGTCATTAGCGACGCTACTTTACGGTCGCCCATGCTGATAACCCGCTCCATAATGTCCTGCTCTATTTCGTGAATGGCGCCTCCTTCCATCCCTTCCTGAATAATTGCTTTTATTTCTTCTTCAGTTACTCTGCCTTCTAAAGTGGGCTTGATTTGAAACAGTTTAATAATTGCGTCTGAAGTAAAAGTGAGCAACCAGATGAAAGGCGCAGCGATTACAGAAATGTAATACATTGGGAATGACAATAGTTTTGAAATCTTTTCGGGCATTGTCAGCCCTATTCGTTTGGGAACAAGTTCGCCCAGCACCAATGAAAAGAAGGTAAGTGTTACCACAATAATTGTTACTGCAATGGTCTCGCTGTATTGCCTAAGCAGTCCAAAGTTGTTTAGGTAGTTAACTAAATCATCTTCAATTTTTTCGCCGCTATAAATACCCGTAAGTATCCCTATAAGCGTAATGCCAATTTGAACGGTGGAAAGAAATTTTCCTGGGTTTTGAGAAAGTTCAAGAGCCTTTTTTGCGGTTTTATCACCTCTTTTAGCTGCGGTTTCCAGGCGTGATTTACGCGATGAAACCATAGCAATTTCTGACATGGCAAAAATTCCATTCATCAATATCAATAGAAATATAATCAGTATTGCCATGGCGTAAAGTTAATGATTATGTTGTTCTATAAATATGTTAATTTATTGTTGTGTTTTTTGATTTCAGTGGCGAAAAGCTCTGCGCCGGCGGGGGTTATTATTGTTCTACCAATTTCCTTTTTCATATAGGTCTAAAAATGAAGCTGCCGACAGGTTTAAAAAGTCGACTAAAAAGTGAGCCAGTATAATCCATCTCAAACTAGCTGTTTTCTTATAGACGAGTCCCCAAACTATTCCCATAATGAATGTAGAAATTATTACGGTTAAACCGCTATTTAAATCTGAATTCACTCCGAAGACAGCGTGACTAAAAGCAAATACTAAACTTGTGAATAGTATTGCGGTCCAATTTGACCAGTTTTTTGTGTAATTAAGAAGTAATCCGCGCCAATAAAATTCTTCAATCCATGGATTGAATAGCGCTAACAAAATCCAAGGTAACCAAACTTGCCAAATTTGTAATGTTTCGTAATGCATTAGAAACAATGGAAGTGGAAGTAATCCAACGATTAAAGCCAAGATGTTCCAACCGAATGAACCTTTGGGTTTTTGTAAAAATTTCTTTCTTGTTTCCTTATCAGTATATTTAAAAATAAAGAATATAAAAAGACACCATTGAATCAAAATGATTGGTATAAAAGCCCATTTTCCGATAATGTTTCCGAATAGAAAGGCGATTCCAAAGCTGATTGCAATAATCAAAAATGGTGATGCGAGAACAATTTCCTTTTTTGTTATTTTCATACGGGATTGGTTTTATTAAATGTATGGCAAGAAGCGGATTTGCTTAGTACCTATTGCGGCTATCTTACAAATATGCGACATTATTTATTTAATAATCTTTTCAAAATTTTAAAACATATTAAATCCCAATAAGATATAATCTTCCGTAATTTTTTTTTCAGACTTTAAAAGGCCATAGGATGGAATAGAAACTAATCGTTTGGGAATTATTTCAGCTATTTCAGAAACCATACCTCCCTTTCACCCTTATGATACGTTAATCTCATTTATGAATTTTATCTACCTACTAAATCTTTTTTCCCTCTCGCACATCATAGAGTATATTTTCTGATTCTGGCAATTCATCCATATTTTAAATTATGCCATTTGCATTAGGATAGCTTGAAATATAGTAATATCTTATTCAACAGATTTTTTTCTGAAAAACGCACTAATTCGCTCTTTTTGAGAATTCTGTATAATTAAATTTGGATTATTACCTAAAAAACTTCGGTAGGGTAATCTCACCGAAAAGTATTGCAATATAAGATTGGAAATTAATAGATACCATCTCTCCCATTCCTAGAAATAACAGAAAAAATGGACCATCATTGGACATTATTCTTAAAAAATATATCGTTTGAAAACAATAATTTTATCTGTAAAGTGTAACAAGCTAATCTCCATAAAAACCATGGTGAATGTTCTCCTATTTACGCTTTTGAGCAATATGGTAGGAATAGGCGTTTACACTGCAAAAGCTCAAGACTCAACCAGCACCAATGTTCCTTCAAAAGATAGTACCATAGTAGAGGCTAATATTAATACAAGTTCAATTCAGGGGTATGAAGAGAACTATTATGTAGTTCAGCATAGAAATCAATTTTTTGATCGCTCGGAAATAAATGTGAACAGAGAAACTCCCCAAGCTTCTCTTGAAAATTTTATTTTGAGCGCAAGAAATGCTGATTATCTCAAGGCTGCCCATTCCTTCAATTTAAATTTAATTTCTGATGATGTTTCTAATGAACAAATAGAGCAATTAGCCCAAAAACTCTACATTATCATCAATAAAAATGTCACTATTGATTGGGACAAATTGTCTGAGAGACCTGATGGGCAGAGCGATGAAATATTCACTAATAATAAAGCGGTTTCCAGAGAACCACGAAAGAGTATCGCTTTTGGGAAATTAAGTCTCAATGAAAGAGATGTAACCCTGAGACTCCAACGGATAAAATACAAATCTGAGCCACCATATTGGGTGATATCGGCCAATACAGTAGAACATATTGACGCGCTTTATACAGCCTACGGACCGACTAAAATAGTTCAACTCATCCCAGATGGTTGGGGATTGAAAGGTGAATTTTTAAAAATCCCTATTTGGAAAATTATTGGATTATTTATTTCAGTGGGCATAGCCTATGGCTTAGGCTGGCTCACGATGTTTCTTTTAAAACGCATATTTGGTAGGTCAAAGTGGGAATGGATATCTTCTTTCTCGTCGCGCCTAGCGCTACCTGCTGGTTATTTCGTTGGGATGTTTGCGCTATATTTGCTTTTAAACAACTTAATAGTATTTAGCGGCGATTTAGCAAATTGGTTTTATACAATGCTTTTGATTGCAACAGTAGTTTGTGGTACTTGGTTTATTATGCGTATTTTAAATGCCTTTATCTTTTATGTGGCAGAAAATAAAACAGATGATATCTATGCTGAAGAAAACTTGAAAAGTCGTCAAGTCCTAACCCAACTATCGGTAGCTAGAAGGGTAGTGTCATTCATAATTTTTTTGATAGGGGCTGGCATCATTCTTTCTCAATTTGAAAGTTTCAAAAACTTGGGGACATCACTCTTTGCCTCTGCCGGAGTTGCTACCATAATTATTGGTATTGCTGCCCAAGGTACTTTGGGTAATATTATTGCTGGAATTCAAATAGCAATTACCAAACCAGCCCAGATTGGCGATCTGGTACTATTCGATGGACAATGGGGCCATGTGGAAGACATTGGCTTTGTATATATGATCGTTAAAACTTGGGATGAAAGGAGAATAGTTACACCGCTTAAGAGTGTTATTTCAAATTCATTCGAAAATTGGTCCATGCGGGGCTCAAAGCAAATTCGTTCTATTGATATTTACACCGATTATAGAATTAATATCCAAAAAGTTCGGGAAAAATATGAAGAACTCCTTAGAGAATCCCCAGCTTGGGATAAACAAGTTTCACCATCCGTTCAAGTTGTAGAATCTACTGAAAAAGCTATTAAGATTAGAGCCTTGTGCAGTGCCAGTGATCCTTTTACTGCCTGGGATTTACAGTGCGAGTTAAGGGAAAAACTTATAGATTACATCTGTGAATTAGAAGAAGGCTTGGGATTGTCAAAAACCAGAATTGCTTTGGAGTCCACTGATAAAGAAGATTTATAGAAGAAATTTCACTTAAATAACGGGATTGTATATTGTTAGTGACGGATTTCGAAGCAATTAACTTTCGGTTTAGCACTTGGTTTGATTAAAGCTAAAATGTTTTATTCCAGTACAAAACCGCCATTAACCATCCATAGAAGTAAAAATTTCGTCATTTCAATTCCATTCTTTTATTGGATTAGAAGATAGTCATATATAAGACAATTCTAATGTCACCCATTACGGATAATTGTCAGGCTCTTTTCGCAGGATACGCTAGTATGCGCTGGCTTTTTCAGCTATATTTTTAAATCAAGGTCAATAAATATCCTACTATTGCTCCTCCTAATACTATAAATGCACTATTCAACTTTTTAAAAACAAAGACCAAAATCAAACTTGCAACCGCAATTAAAATTGTACGCCAATCTGTAAGTGTATCCTTTGCCATTTCCACGCAAACTGCAATTATCAATGCAACTGCCGCAACATTTACTGCGTCCAAAATCGCTCCGATAATCTTTGACTTCCGCATTTTAGGTATTAACGGGTTTAATATTAAAACAAATAAAAACGACGGAAGGAAAATTCCAACAGTTGCTACAATTGCACCCGTTATTCCGTTCATTTGCCAACCTATAAAAGTTGCGGTAGACAAAACGGGTCCAGGCGTTATTTGTCCAATAGCAACTGCGTCAATTAACGCTTGTCTTGTTAGCCATCCGTTTGCGACTAATTCTGTGTCGAGAAATGCAAACAAAACATAACCGCTTCCATAAAGTATTGCTCCAACTTTTAAGAAAATCAAGAATATTTTGAAAACATCAATTTTTGAAGGATCGGCAAGTTGAAAAAGTAAAAGTGGAATAAAAATCTTTAAATTACCCGTATTCTTTTTGAAGAAATACAGTGCCAAACCAAGTAAACCACAGCCAAAAAGAGCGATTATTTCGTTTACTCCGAGTAAGCAGACTACTAAAGTTATGATGCCTAAAATCGCGAGTTCTATGTTTTTTACCGCCTTTTTTCCAAGTCGGAACGCCGCCATTATGATTATTGCAATAACTGCTGGTTTAATTCCGTAAATGAAAGGCTCAACTTTTGGTAACTGTCCATATTCTAGATAAAGCCAAGCAAAAACGGAAGTGATAACAACTGCCGGAAAAATAAAACAAAACCCTGCCACAAACAGCCCTTTCCAACCTGCACGTTCGTGTCCGCAATGCATTGTCATTTCAGTCGAATTCGGACCCGGAATTAAATTGGTTGCACCCACTAGGTCCAGAAAGTGTTCTTGTGTCATCCACTTTCTTTTTTTTACCACTTCGTCTTCCATCATTGCGATGTGAGCAGCTGGTCCACCAAAAGCAATACTTCCGAGTTTAAAAAACAATTTTGCTATTTCTATCAGTTCTTTATTGTTTGACATATTTATTCGGTTATAATAACTGTCATGCTTAAAAGCTGAACAAGGTTCAAAATATAAAATATTTTACTTTGTTATGTTACATTAATAATAAATAAAATGCCCACTACAAAAATATATGCAGAGGGCATTTGCTTTGGAACAAAGAAAAGTGTTACTAATTCAAATCTATTGTACCGTCACGTTAAAGGTTGCTGCAATATCTGTTTCTCCCCCAGCATCGCCAAGACCCGTATTTGGTTTTGTAGGTTCGTGACGCAGCGTAAACGTTAATGTTCCTGAACTTGCTGCACCTGCTGTAAGCGTGAATTGTGTTCCCAATGGGTTTCCATCAGTATCAAAATTGCTATAGGCAGTAGTTACGTCCAATCCGCCACCGAGCGTATAGAAAAATTGGTGCTCCCCTGCTTCTTCCTCCACTTCTACGGTAATATTTTCAGGTGGGTTCACGGTTTCGTTAAGCAGTACAATGGCGCCATTGTAAGTAACTCCAGTTGCCAAGTTTCCTGAAACGGTAACAACGGGTGCGTTGGGACCATCGCCGTCCAAATCGCGGGTCTGTAAAATAATGGCCGTTCCGCCGCCATTGGGGGCAAGGGTTACCGTGAAAGTAGTAATTACTTCTTCTTCGTTTACTTCCACGGGGGTATCATCATCACTTGAGCACGATACAAATAATAGTGTTGCAAAAATTGCAGTTGCTAAAAATTTTACTTTTTTCATTTGTTTTTGTTTTAAATAATTAATAATTGAGTTTAAGGTTTAATAAAAAGTTTCTGCCCAAATCGTCTGCATAATAGCGCAAGCGGTTTAGGTAATTTCTGTAAGAGGTGTTTAATACATTGGTAATTCCAAAACCTACCGTAAGTGTTGATGTTTGGGTGGTTTTAAAATCGATGCTCGTATTAAAGTTGAACAAGTTGTATGCATCGGGCGGTGTACTTAAGTCCACAGTTTCCATAGTTTCAGTCTCTGGAATAAACACTTCAAAATTGTTATCGGGATATTCGTTCTGGTGGAATACATACTCATTCTGCAATGCCAAGCGTAGATTTTTGAACGCTGGATTTTGATAGACAATTTCGTTTTTGGTATTTGCGGGCGGTATATTTATCAAGGGTTCATCGCGAGAACGGTCGTACCCTTTTACCAATGAGAACTGGTGGTTGAAACGGAAATTTTCAGCAAAGGCATAAGAGGCTTCAAAATCCACTCCCAACAGTTGCGCATCGGTCTGTCTGTACTCCCATACTTGAAAATTACCTCTTACTGTTTGCTGGATTTCTGTGGGTTCAATAACGATAAAATCATTAATGGTGTTTATAAAGGGATTTACTGAAAAGCTGAACTTTTCATTTTCACGCTGAAGGGTCAATGATACTTTATGTCCCACTTCTGAATTGAAACGCAAATCTCCCAACTCAATACGGGAAGCGGAATGGTGTAAGCCCTCGCTAAAAAGTTCGGAAGGATTGGGTGCACGGGATGCTATTGAATAATTGAAAAACAGTTTATACTCTACGTTGAATTTGTATGTAGCTCCCAATGTTGCCGAAGGGTTATAAAAATTGAGTTGGGGATTGGTCAAAATTTGATTGTCCAATTCTTCTACTACTAATTCAGGGAATAGTTCGTCATAATTTCGGGATTCCCAAAAAGAGGTTCGATAGAATTTAAAAACGTCCATATACGTATAATCAAATCGTCCACCTGCTTCCATAAGCAGATTGTCATTCAAGCGGTAATCTGCTATGGCATATATTCCCAAATCGTATTTATCATAATCTGGTATCAATCTGCGCACTCCGGTATTTGGGTCTGCAAAGTTGTTTTGATATCGGGCCATTATACCAGTTTTTAGGTTTATTGCATCGGTTAAGTGAGAATCCAAATCCAGCATCAGTGTATGGGTAACCAGTTGTAAATCCAACGATGCCTTATCCCTATCTGCACCACGCCTGATATCAAATTCCAAGCGGTTGTTGTGTTGAAAATCATATTGTAGGCTCAATTTTCCGAAGCTATCAAACTTTTTGAAGCCTTTTATTCGGGCTAAATGGTGCGTTACATCTTGCTTTGGTTCGTTTATTTGATATGTAAAATCATTGATGACTAAAGGTCTATTGCTATTTATGGCTCTAATTTGGTCCTGTGCACCTCCCAAGTGTGATGCCCTTAAAATGCCGATTTCATTTTTAAAGAGTGAATAATAAGCCTCTACGCCATAATTGAACCGATTAATGCCCACGAGCAAAGAAGCGTTTCGTTCAAAAATCCCAGTATTGCTCAACACATAATCCGGTGCTTCAAAATCGCCAAAACGTTTCAATGTTCCTTGCAGGGTTGAATACCATCCGCTTTGATAACTCTTTGTAAATTGGGAAGTCATTGAAGAACCGCGCCCATTTGATGCTGCCGTATACAACGTCTTTCCGTAGAGGCTATCTTTTACAGGCACTTTTGAAGCTTCTGCTACAATCACTCCTCCCACTGCATCGCCACTATATTGCAATGCACCTGCTCCTTTTATTAGGGTAAGGTTGCCTACGGAATTGACATCAACGTTTGGTGCGTGCTCTGCTCCCCATTCTTGGTCTTCCATCCGAACGCCATTATTTATAATGACAACACGACTGCTGTGAAGGCCATTAATCAATGGTTTTACAACGGTATTTCCAGTATTGAGTGAAGAAACTCCGCTCAAACTGTTGAGAGCGTCGCCGAGCGTACCACTGCTAAAGCGTTCCAATTCTTCTTTTGAGATGGTGTTTTCAAATATTGTTTTGGACTTGTTACTATAGGCTTTTCCCTCAACGGTAATTTGGTTAAGTTCTTCCAAATGGTGTTCCAGTTTAAAAACTTTGCTGGTATTGCCTTTAATTTGAACAGTGAAACCTTTGGTCAAGCAGTTTGGGTGCGATACCTGTATGGAATAAGTGTCATTACAAAGATTTGAAATTGTATATTTCCCATCCATGTCTGTCTGCACAGCTTTCTCAGTACCTGCAACAATAAGGGTTGCGCCTACAAGTAAAGACCCATCGTGAAGGTCTGTTACAGTACCGGAAAGTGTGTTGTCACAATTTTGTGATATAGATGGAATACTGCTCAATAGCAGCATCAATAGTGCATACTTGCGCATAAAAATTCTTAATTAACATAAAAAATAATTGTTAGTTTATTAAGAAAAAATAGGCGGTGCGCGTAGCTGTGTATTGGTTATTTTAAAGGAATGGAACTGTAAGGAAGCAAAGTTTGCTTTAATCTTTACAGGAATTTTAGGTAGTAATAAATTAGGGTATTCGGCTATATCGTAGTTGAAAGATGCCAAGTGAAAATGACAAATATGGCAATCAGGTACATCTTGATGAATGTGTGTGCTAACTTCGGTGCAAGCAATATGTTCGTGCCCCTCAAAAATATGAAAAAACTGAATGGCAGTGGGCAACATTAAAGCTACAAAGAGCAATAATGCGGCTATATTTTTGCCAAGCTGTTTTTTAAAATCCATTGTTTTCTGTTATATCGAAAACGCAAAAATATAGAATTATTGCGGAATTATTTTAATAATTACATAGGAATAAACGTGGGTTAAATTCTTAATGCCTAATTGCCAATTAAATTTACACCCAAAAAAGGTGAAATTACTATCTCCATACAAGTATCTCAGCACAAAAAAATGGTATCCCTTATTATTAGGGATGCGGGAAAAGGAATTTAGCGAGAACATCTTCCACTTATTTTTGATAGATATTTTATGACCTTTTATATTGAAAATAATATTGGCAAAGGTGTCCCGTCCAGAAATACGGCTACAGGCTAAAATTGATTTTACGCTGTTAATTTTTTACCCATATTCGGTGTTTTGAAGTCTAAAGAGAATTCATCTTTAAGGATACCATTTACACATTCTGCCATTGCATTTCATTATCAGTGGTTCTCCTCGATTATACCGATACCTATCTTTTTTCTTTTGAATATTTGAGTGTAGAGACTGCTGAAATACTGTATTCCTCTGCCAGAATGGTATATGAGTCCTTTAATGTTATTAGTTTGATAATTTGCCCTATTAAGAGCTCTTACGTATCCATTAAGTTCCGTGCTATCACTTAAGACATTACTGACTTTTTTCTTGGAATACATATCTGTTATGAGCGCTAGGTAGCAAACCCTTTTGAGGTCCTGACATAGGTAATATCTGATTAGACTTACCTATTAACGTTGACCGTTTTTGCTCTTCGCCGCCGCCAAATTTAAAGTGTCTACTCTTGAGGTTGGCAAGATCAAAGCAGCCCGTGTTCCGAAGCAAATTTATAATGCGAGATGGCATTCCCTTCTATGTTCAATTTTTTAAATATATTGCGACGGTGGGTTTGTACCGTAAAGCTGGAAAGAAAAAGTAGGTCTGCTATTTCTTTAGAGTTATGGCCTTTGCAGACCATCTGTATTACTTCGGCTTCTCGTTTGGTGAGATTGTATTTCTTTAAAAACTGATCTAAAAAGGTAAATTCGTTTAGGTCTTCTTCGGTTTTTTTTGAAAAGTCTGGAAAAACTTTTTTGCCATCCATCACTTCCAAAATAATAGCTGCTAAGCTATCGAGATTGTCCGATTTCAAAATATAACCGTTTGCCCCTGCCATCTCGCACTGCGCTGCCAGTTCTTTTGAAAAATAGGAAGTAAGAACCAAAACCTGCAGTTTAAGCCCCATGAACTTTATAGCTTCCAATACTTGTAACCCATCTTTGCCCGGCATATTCAAATCTAACAGCAATACATCTACGTCTGGTAAGACGGTGGACTGCATTAGAGAGTTACCGTCCTTATGGGTTTCCAGGACGCTGAAGCGTTTATTCTTTTCCAGTATCTCGGTAATTCCCGTAATAATAAGTGGGTGATCGTCTGCTATTATTACCTTTATTTTAGCTTTGGGAGAATTGGGGCCTTCGTGGGTTAACATGTATTGTTTTTCTATTTATAGCTTAGGTAGTTTGCTTTTATACGGTTTTCTTTTTATGTTTTTTTTTCTCAATGGGAAGTTCTGCCAGAATGAAAGTGCCTTTGTTAGCATCGCCATTTATTTCTATGGTTCCATTCAGGTATTCCACATTGCTTTTTAGTATTTTTAAGCCAATGCCCTCCTGCCCTGCATCAGTATTCATTCCCCTTCCATTGTCCTCTATATAAATAGTTACGGAATCTTCCAATTCTACTATCTGCACTACTACGTGGCTTGCCTGTGCGTGCTTAATAATATTGTTCATCGCTTCTTGTAAGATTCGATAAACTGTTAGGCAAAAATCTTCACCCCAACTACTTGTATCATCAAGTCCTTCCAATATTTCTTCTACTTTTAGTTTTTGTGAAGTGTTTACCGCATTGACCAAATCGTGAATGGCTGCTTTTAATCCATATTTTTCAAGGGCTACCGGCATAAGCGTATGGCTAATGTTGCGAACACTATCACTGATGTCCACTAAAATCTTTTGTGTGGTATCCAGCTTTTTTTCAGCATTGCTTTCAGTTTTGAAAACGTCGCCCTGCAATTGCTTTAAGTTTAATATAGCTATGGAAAGCATGGAACCAGCTTCGTCATGAAGTTTGTGTGCTATTTTCTTGCGTTCCTCTTGTTCTGCACTCTTTAGGGATTTGGAAAGGTTTAAACGGTGTTCTTGATCCAAGTTTACAATTTGGGCTTGGTGGCGCTCCTTCAATTGCTTTCGGCGTAGCCATAGCGACAGGGATAGCAATAAAAGTATAAGCGCAACGCCCCCACCTATTATCAAAAACTGCTGCCTAGCAAGTTCCTGTTTTTCCTTTTGAAGCGCCATTTGCATATCGCGCTTTTCCATTTCATAGGCAGTCTCTGTTTTCAGGGCGTTTACCTTTTCATTTTCAGTGAAAAGAGTTCTTTCCAAATCAAGCTCTTGGGTTTGATAATAGAGCGCTTTTTCAAAATTTCCTTCTTGGGTATATAACTCTTTTAGGTAGCCGTAAAGTTCCTTCAAATTTCTATTGGAACGACTCTTACCCTTATATATGGGTTCGGCGGCCAAGAGATATTCCTCTGCTTCTTTCCACTTTTTTTGTTCCATGGCTGATTTCCCCAGCACTGAAAGTGAGCTTGCTGCAGCCAGCTCTGCTCCTATTTGTTTCCGAAGTTCATAGGCTTTCTGTAAACGCTTGTCTGCTTCAGTATAATTTTTAGTGATTACAAGAAAATTTCCATAATTATGGTTTGCAAAGGCAATTCCGCCCGTATCTGAAGCCATTTCAAAATAGCGAATGCCTTGAGTGTAAAGCGTGTCTACTCCATCATATCGCTCCTTGGCAATGTAAACCGTGGCCAGATTAACAAGGCTCAAGCCCAGCGATTTATGGTTAGCGGCCTGTTTGCTCAAGGCAATACTTTTTTTGTAATAGGTAATAGCCTTGTCAAACTCATCACCGTTTCGGAAAGCAATTCCCAGGTTGTTGTAAACGCGCAAGAGTCCTGTGGTGTCCTTCATCTTTTCACAAATTCTGATAACCTTAAAATGAAATTCAACGGCCTCATCAAATTTTGAAAGGCGGGAAAGGGTAATTGCGTAATTAGTATAAAGAAGTGCGAGCTGTTTATCATCATTTATTTCCGCTGCAAACTCCATTGCTTTTTCTATAAGTGACAGGCTTTTTAAGTAGTTTCCCTGCGAACCTGCTATAATATTATATCTGCTATACAATTCTGCTAAGCGGGCTGCGTCCTGATTTCGGGAATTCTCTTCCAGCTCTATGGCTTGTTTTATGAGTTCTTCGGCTTTGTTGAAGTTTCCAAAGTTTATAAACTCCCTTCCCAGATTCCCGATAGCTACTGCCCTGCCTTTTTTGTATGAAATTTTTTCGGCCAACTGTATTGCGAGGGAATCATAGTGAGCGGCCTGCTTGGGTTCTCCATATATAAAGTGAAGGTTGCCATAGGCAATGTAACTGTCCGTTTCCCCTTCATTATACTTCTTTTCAGTAAAAAATGATAGCGCAGACTCAAGGTCATCAAAACCTTTTTCACGTTCGTTCTTGCCGAACAAAACCCCACGTTTTAATTGTAGTTGGGCTTTTTCTGAAGGGATCGTTTCTTTCGCTATCAGCCGTGAAAGACTATCAATTTTATTCTGCCCCACGCTAACAGTTAGCACGAAACACGCAATTGGTAGGGTTAGTTTTTTTAGAAGTTTAGCGAAAAAATTGGAACTGTTAATTAAGGAGCTGGTTTGGATAAATAGCACAGTTAGTTGAAGGTTTTTAAATAAATTATTGAGGAATCATAACTATTTTAAGAACATAAATATATAGAAATCATTAAACTAACCAAAGCCTATGGAAGAATAGAAAATCGCACGCTTTAAAAAGAGAACCTACTCCTCTCTTTTTAAGGTAAATAGCCATTATTAAAAAGATGAAATTTATTTGAATATATAATTTTAGGAAGTGCCAGTGTTTAGTTTCCCTGAAGTGTTCAACTATTTTAAAAAAAATGCGACCCTTTAGGAATCGCATTTTAATTAATAATTTTACTAATTACTAATTACTAATTACTAATCGCTAAGCGAAGCCATATCAATCACAAAACGATATTTTACGTCGGCTTTTACCACACGCTCATAGGCTTCATTGATGTTTTTAATATCTATAAGTTCAATATCTGAAATAATATTATGTTTGCCACAGAAATCTAGCATTTCCTGGGTTTCTTTAATTCCTCCAATCAAAGACCCAGCTATTCGTTTGCGGCCCATAATGATACTTCCACCATTGAATGGCTTAAGAGGTTCTACAGCGCCTACCAATACCATTGTGGCATCTATTTTCAAAAGAGCAATGTAAGGATCCATTTCGTGCCCTACGGGGATTGTATTTAAGATAAAGTCAAAGCTACCTTGATGTTTCGCCATTTCGTCATCGTCTTTGCTGATAAGCACTTCGTGGGCTCCCAACTTTTTAGCATCTTCAGCTTTTGAAGGCGAAGTAGTAATCATAACTACCTGCGCGCCCAAAGCATGCGCAAACTTTACGCCCATGTGGCCCAAGCCTCCAAGACCAATTACGCCTACCTTGTCACCTTTTTTTACTTTCCAATGCGTAAGTGGCGACCAAGTGGTAATGCCCGCACACAATAACGGTGCAGCGCCTGCTTCGTCTAAATTTTCAGGAATGCGAAGGATAAACTCTTTGTTCACCACTACACTCCTAGAATAGCCACCGTAGGTTTGTTGCCCTTTTAAGTGTTTGTCTTCACTGTTATAGGTAAAAGTTGCGCCTTTTTCACAGAACTGTTCCAAATCATTTTTACATTGTGCACATTCCTGGCAGGAATCTACCATACAGCCTACCCCCACTAAATCTCCCTCTTTATGATCTTTCACGTTTTTTCCAACCGCGGTAACGCGACCAATTATTTCATGTCCGGGAACCACTGGATAAGTAGAACCTCCCCACTCGTTGCGCGCAGTATGTATATCGCTATGGCAAACGCCACAATAGGAGATGTCTATTTTTACATCGTCTTCACCCACCTCCCGACGCTTTATGTCCATTGGTTTTAGATTGTCATTTTCGTTTTGTACGCCGTATGCTTTTGTATTTGTAGTCATTAAATTTATTGTTTTTTTATTGAATAAATGTGCAGGAAAGAAATCTAATTGAAAGTTTTTTTGAATTTCATAAAGATATTATAGCAAGTTTCCAAATCGGGTTAAGGCTTTGTTAATAAATTTTGATTCATTCTATGTTTAATACTAAAAAAATCATAAAAAACATTTTTGCGCTCTAGATATTGTAAATAAAGTATTAATTTAACTTCACTAACATTTAAATAACAAAACTATGGGTAACATTTTATGGATTATTGTAGTCTTACTGGTAATAGGTTGGCTACTCGGATTTTTAGTATTTCCTGCCATTGGCGGAATCATTCACATCTTACTGGTAATAGCAGTGATTATGATAGTTTATCAATTACTGACCGGAAGAAAAGTTTAATACTTAACCTTCTTATTTTTAAAAAAGGCTTCTAGATTAATTTTTGGAAGTCTTTTTTATTGTAACCTCCTACTTCATTAGATATTATTTCACTTAAACTGTATAGTTATTTTAGGACGGGTCAAGGAGGGGCCATTTAAATAGATACTCCATAGATAAGCCATAGATAAGTCATTAGAATGTAAGAAAACACTTCTATTTTCCTACAAAATAAAAATCCCATAAAACTTCACGCAAATTTAATCCTTATCGCGATTTTTCATCTTTCCAGAAAACCTAGGAATAGTAAGGGTAGTCTTAGTAGTGTTTATAAAATAAACCCCTGTAAGTAAAACCGCAGCTGCAATTATAGACTGAAGGGTTATTTGCTCATCCAAAATATACCAACCTAGAATAAGTGCTATGATTGGATTTACGTAAGTAGAAGTAGCAACCTTGTCTGGCGAAACGGTTTTAAGTAAATAATTAAAAGAGGTAAAGGCTACAATGCTTCCAAAAACAATAAGCAATATCATACTAAGTTGTACAGGTTGTCCCCACTCACTGGGCGCTACCCATTTTTCCCCAAAAAGCAAACTGGCAAGGGCAAGTGTTATTCCGGCGGTAAACATTTGGTAGCCGGTGTTTACGAAGAAATTCTTTGGCAGATCTGCCTTGCCCACAAAAAGGCTACCGTACGCCCAACTTAGCATACAGGCAAAGATCATTACCATTCCCAGCACAGTGCCCTCTTTGGTAATTAGCTGTTTCTGGGCAACGAGAAGAAAAATACCCACAATTCCAAAACCAACGCCCACCAACGACATAGGTTTTATGCGTTTGCCCTGCAAAAGCCACATCAGCAATAAAACTACCAAGGGCTGCGCGGAAATTTCCAAAGCAGCAAAACCGCTGTCAACATATTTTAGCGCCCATACAATCAAGCCATTGCCAAAGGAAAGAAAGAGAATGCCTACTATGAAAGCATTTTTAAACTGTTTTCGAGTAATGGCGAGACTTTTACCCATTGCTTTGGAAATGATAAATATGAGTAAACCTGCTGTTGTAAACCGAATGGATGCCAAAAAGAATGGCGGCAATTCCGAAACCGCAACTTTATTAAGCATATAGGTAGATCCCCAAATAACGTAAATGGAAAAAAATGCAAGGATTATCAGTAAAGGGTTTTTTGTTTCTGGTTTCAAGTTTCTGTTGGTTAATAAAAGTTTAAAATTAGAAGTTCAAGGTTAGTAGCTTTGCAAATTTCAATTTTTGAATCTTGAACCTTAAATTAAAAAATTATTTTCCTTTTTTTCTCTTGTTGTAATTCTTGTCCCCCCGCGTTTTGGGCTTCTTGTATTTCTGCTTAATAATACGCTTGTAGGAACCTCCTTGGTTTTCCTTTTGGTTTTTTTCTTTCTTCTCATGGAAAGCCGGGCCAACTTCATCTACATTATTGGGGTTGTTTATCTCTACAATTTGCGGTTGTTCGTCGTAAGTGAGTTGTTTTGAGATTTCAACTTCTTTTGGAAAATCAAGTTCTTCAATCTTTAAATTCATCAATTTTTCGATGGCAGCTTTAGCATCTTCCTCTTTAGCAGTATAGAGCAAAATAGCGGTTCCCTCCTGCTCTGCCCGTCCAGTTCTACCTATGCGGTGCATATAGTTTTCAGGGAAGTTCGGAACGTCAAAATTGATAACGTGGCTTATCTTATCTAAATCCAGACCACGCGCCATAACATCCGTAGTGACAAGAATGCGGGTTTTTTCAGCATTAAAATCTTCTATGGAACGAATTCTGTAATTCTGGGTTTTATTTGAATGGATAACGGCTACTTCACTTCCGAAGAATTCATCCAATATATCAAAAAGCATATCGGCACTTTTTTTATTCGGAACAAAAATGAGCACTTTTGTAAAATCGCTCTCATTCTGAAGCAAATGTTTCAGTAGATTAGCTTTGGTATAAAAATTAGGAACAGCATACGCAAATTGCGAAATATTTTCCAAAGGCGTACCGCTAACCGCGACAGATACCGTAGTTGGCACAATAAAGAAATCGTGGATAAACACATTCACATCTTCGGTCATAGTTGCCGAAAACATAATATTCTGGCGTTTATTAGGAAGCAGTTCCAATATATTGGTAAGCTGAAAACGGAAACCAAGATCGAGCATTACATCTACTTCATCAATAACCACTTTTTTAATGGCCTTTAGCTGAAGCGCGCGGCTCACAACCAAATCGTACAAACGTCCCGGCGTTGCTACAATAATATCGGCACCTTCGGCAACAGCTTCTTTTTGGCGATTTATATTCGTACCTCCAAAAACACCTATTACGCGAATGGAAGAATATTTTCCAAACTTTTCTATCTCTTCTACAACCTGCAAAACCAATTCTCGAGTGGGAACCATCACCAAAACCCGCGGATTAATTTCTTTTGAAAATTTGAGATCCTGCAGAATGGGAAGCATATAGGCAAAAGTTTTACCCGTTCCCGTTTGCGCAATTCCAATCATATCTGTGCCCGACATAATTACCGAAAACGACTGTGCCTGAATGGGCGTGGGCTTTTCGAAACCCAGATCGGCAATGGCATACTGCAGTTGATTGGAAATATTAAGCTCGTTGAATGATTCCATTGGTGATTGTTTGGTACAAATATAGTGTTTTGTTAATTCAGGATTCAGGATTCGTGAATTTGGAAACCTGCAGCGTAGAACTTGAAACCTTCAACTAATCCTGCGGTGGATGCCCGTGAATTTCTTCAAAGACGGTATCAAAATTATCCCGAAGATAACTTCGCAGTTTTAGGCGGTAGTCGTCTCTCAACCAACTTAAAAAGTTATGTGTGCTTTTGCTAATGCACTGCGAGTACCTCTCAATACGGTGGTCAATATCGTCACCCAGCATTTTTGCCAAGCCCAAAGCGTCGTAAACATCTTCGCTGTTTTCTATACAAATATATGCGTGCTGCGCAATGGAACGTTCCAAAACTACCTTGGAGGATTCGCCTTTATACGTTGCCTCAATATAAGTTTCCTTGATGTTGAAATAAACCTCCTTGCTATTCGCAAACTCTGCGCGAAGCTCTTCTGGCATTTCATATCTAAAATGGCTCTCAAGCTCCTCATCGCTGCTAAGACGATCCATATAATAATCTGGCGATCTGAAAATTGCCTGCCAATCCAAAGGTGCTTCCCAAGGGCCAAAACGCTGGTAATTGTTCCCCAAATCGATCATGGAAAATTTGGACTTGTTGTTCAAAATACGCGAACCACGCCCAATCATCTGAAAATACAGCGTTAACGAACGCGTTGCCCTGTTTAGAATAATAGTGTCTATAGTTGGTTCATCAAAACCTGTGGTCAAAATACTTACGGAGGTCAATATAGCATCTGGAGTTTCCTTAAACCATCTTAAGATTTGCTTTCGCTGTTTCTTGGTTGCAGTATTATCTAAATGCATAATGGGCAAACCTTCCGCCTTCAAATGGTAATATACTTGAATGGACGTGTTTATCCCATTGTTGAAAATCAGGGTTTTCTTTCCTTTGGAATGGTTCAAATAAGCTTGATACAATTGATCAAGCATTCCCACTGCCGAATACAGATCATCTGAAGATTTTACTGTGTAATCGCCATTGGAGCCAATCTCCAGAGAGGTCAAGCCCATATTGTATTGAAAAACTTCAACCTCAGCCAAAAATTCATTTTCAATCAAAGATTCAATGCTTTCCCCAACAATCAGTTCCTGATAATTGTCCTTCATTGGAAGATTTCTGTTGGAACTTAAAGGTGTAGCGGTAACTCCGAGAATAAACGACTTTTCAAAAAATTTAAATAGTTTGGTGAAAGAATTATAATGGGCTTCGTCAATGATTACCAAACCGATGTCTGAAATATCCAATTTATTGTCGTTCAAACGGTTGTTCAAGGTTTCAACCATTGCCACGAAGCAACTGTATTTGGCTTGATCGGAAAGGTCTGCGGTGCTATTTACCACTTTATTCACTACGCCAAAACTGGTTAGCATTTCTGAAGTCTGCTTACAAAGTTCCACCCGGTGGGTCATTACCAGTACCTTTTTGTTGTGATTCTTTAAGTATTGGCGAACTATTTCAGAAAAGATTACTGTTTTTCCTCCACCCGTAGGTAATTGGTAGAGCAAATGATAATCTTCTGGCGCAGTTTCAAATTTGTCAAATATTCTGTCTATCGCTCCTTTCTGGTAGCTATATAGCTCTTTATCAGTCTTTTTCTCTTGAATTGCGTCTTGAATATCTGTCATAAAATCCCTATTTGTGCAGGATTGCAAAAATACGTCCTTTTGTAGCTTTTAAAAGAAGAATTGAGAATTTAATTTCGAAAGAATTTTATTAAGCTTTCGGAAATTTAGTTTTAAGATAAAGTTGCTCCACCTTTTCACGTGCCCAAGGAGTTTTCCGAAGAAAAGTTAGGCTAGATTTGATTGACGGATTGCTATTGAAAGAGTTGATTTTTATCTTTTCACCCAAAATATCCCAGCCGTAATAATCTACAAGAGATTCAAGTATATCTGCAAGTTTTAAACCGTGTAAAGGGTTATTCGGTTGTTCGCTATTCATAACTGCTTTTTTAAAGTCTTTTCTCTTTATTCTTTCATCTTTACTCTCTGAAAACTACCATTCAATAGGCCTATAATCCTTCAAAAACTTCCCACTCCAGTGTTTTCCAGTATTTATCCCATCAATCAATGGATCCATTACTCGGGCCGCTCCGTCAACAATATCCAATGGTGGTTGAAAATCGTGCAGCTCCATTTTGCGTTTTGCAAGTTCTGCTGGGTCCTCATCGGTTACCCAACCAGTATCTACAGCATTAATAAATATTCCTTCTTTTGCAAGACTTCCCGCCGCCGTATGGGTTAACATATTGAGTGCGGCTTTTGCCATATTGGTATGCGGATGGCGGTCTTCCTTAAAAAATCTATGGAATTTCCCTTCCATTGCCGAAACGTTTATAATGTGCTTTTTCCCAGTGTTTTTTTTCTTCATTATCTCTCCCAAACGGTTGCAAAGAACAAATGGAGCAATGGAGTTTACTAACTGAACCTCAATCATTTCGGTGGTTTCAATTTCACCAAGCCTTAAACGCCAACTATTTGTTTCTCTCAAATCTATTTGTTGTAAATCTGCATCCAGTTTTCCTTCGGGAAACACTTCTTTTGCGCTTAAGGAATTATCAAAACTATACGGAATCTGCGAAAGTTTTGCTGAAGCGCGAATACCAATTCCCGGCTCTGAACCGTGCCAAGTAACTGGCAAGTTTTTATTTGGGTTTTTACCGATATCTGCCGTAAGGGATTTTAGCTCTTGCAAGCAATTCATATGGTCGTGCAGTAAATCTTTTACAAACTGCGGATGCTCTTCAAAAGGCATTTCCTCTTTCGCCATTAAATGCTGGTAGAAACCTGCCGGCCTGCGAACGGTCTGGGCTGCGTTATTTATTAGAATATCTAGGTTTTCATATTTCTGTTCAATATAATTACAGAAAATTTCTACACTCGGAATATGGCGAAGGTCTAAACCGTGAATCTTTAAACGGTCCGCCCATTGATAAAAATCTTCCTCTTGCGCAAAGCGATAAGCAGAATCAGCCGGAAATCTAGTAGTGGCCACAACCGTTGCTCCGGCTCTAAGCAGCATTAAAGAAATATGATACCCAATCTTTAAACGGGAACCCGTCATAACTGCAACTTGCCCAGTTAGATCGGCGGTTTGAAAGCGTTTTGCATAATTGAAATCGCCACACTCCGTACACATAGTATCGTAAAAGTGATGCAATTTTGTATAAAGGATTTTGCAGACGTAACAGTTTCTTGGTGTTTCCAACTCCAACCCCTTCTTTAAAGATAAATCAGCAGCCTGTAATAATTTTGGAGCTACAAATACTACATTTTCGCGGGCGCTTCTAATACCTGTTTCTTTTCGTGCGGTTCTGTCTTTATTAGCCTGTTTGCGCTTCTCGGCCTTCTTTGCGTCTTTTTTTCTACGAGAAAACTCGTCACGGTTGGGGCGTGAAAACTTTCCGGAAGCTTTTATAAGCGCAGTGCGCTGTTCCTTTGGGATTTCGAATATCTTGTCTGTATTGCTGTTTAAATGCTCAAGAATAGCAATACACTTTGCTATTTCATCAGAACTGATTTCCGTTTCGGCCTCTATACCTGAAATGGTACTATCCATATTTTCCATTGCTTCCTTTGTGGAAGTTTCCTTTTCAGAAACCTGCTGCGACATAAATTAATTTTCGGCAAATATAGTCACAGTTTGAACTTGTAAAACATTTTATTGAAAATCATTGCTTTGGCATAAAACTAGTAAAAGGCTGCCAATCTGTAAATACTTCTTAAAATTAATGGGCATTGTATTAAATAAATATTAAAGTCATTTTGGAATAATCTAAAACAGCACTAAAAGCGTATCTTCACATAAACAAAAAAATAAACAACATGAACAATAAAGGAAAAGGATTATTAGCGCTACTTGGTTTAGCGGGGGGTGCATTTGCATTTTGGAAATACAAAAACATGACACCTGACGAGAAGCAAAAACTTAAGGATAAAGCCAACGAAACAGGCAGTAAAATAAAGGAAAGAGCTGGAGAGGTACAGGATACCATTTCAGAAAAGTATGATCAGCTTAAAAATTCTGCAAAAAAAGAGACGAATGATCTTAAAAGAGAAGCAAACGATTTGGCTAATTAGTGATTAATATAGCCAGTTAATAAGAAATCCCGCAATTTGCGGGATTTTTTTTGTGTCTTAATAATGAAGGTAAAAATTAAATTTTTGTAACCTTTACCGCATTCATTCCCCGTTGACCTTTTTCTAGTTCGAACGAAACGTTATCATTTTCTGTAATTTCATCAATAATACCGCTAACGTGGGTAAAATATTTCTCATTATTTTCATTGTCAATGATAAAGCCAAAACCTTTTGACGAATCATAAAATGAAACCTTTCCTTTTCGTACGGGATTAAAAGCTTCACGGTCACCCTCCTCTTTTGGTGGAATACCCAAAACAATGTCTTCAGCCTCAATCTCTACTTTCATAGAAGGATCTGGCGGAGTATCTACCAAGTTACCATTATAGTCAACGTATACGAATTCTATTCCAGGAGTTTTGTCAGCTTTACGGGCCTCTTTCTTCTTCTGCTTATCTTCCCGCTTTTTCAGCTTTGCCTTTTCCTTCTCTTTCTTACTGTACGTTTGTTGCGATTTTGCCATTTGTGTTTTTGAAATAAAAAAAGCCATCCGCGATAGGCAGATGACTTTATAATTAATTATATGTTATTGCTTGTTTTATTGGTTTACCTATCTGGATTTTAAAAATTAATCATCCGAATGCTGCAAATGTACAGTAAATTATACCGTTAAATTCATAAAAAGGGTTAAAGTATTTAAAGATAAGGAATCAATATCCATAAAAATCTTTAGACGTATCACCTTAAATAATTGGAGCTCATTATTAGTGAGATATCAATTTATCGGCATGCATTTGCCTGAGTTTTGCTAGTTTTGGTGAAATAACTGCGGTACAGTAGCCTTGTGATTTGTTGTTTGAATAATAGTCTTGATGCTCATCTTCAGCTGGATGGAACTTTTCCAATGGGCTCACTTCTGTAACGATATCGTTTTCATAATAGCTTGCCATTTCCTTTAAAACCGTTTCAGCAATTGCTCGTTGCTTTTCATCATGATAAAAAATCACAGAGCGATATTGCGTACCTCGGTCCGCTCCTTGCCTATTTAAAGTTGTAGGATCGTGGCTGGTCATAAATATTATAAGCAGATCTTCAAACGACACAATTGATGGATCAAAAGTTACTTGAATTACTTCGGCGTGGCCAGTCAATCCGCTGCATACCTCGCGATAGGTTGGTGTGCCGGGAACGGTACCGCCTGAATATCCCGAAACTACTTTTTCTACACCTTTCACCTGATCAAAAACCGCTTCGGTACACCAGAAGCATCCTCCGCCAACGGTCAATTTTACTGAGTTATTATTTTCCATTTCTCTTTTTTGAATTCAAATTCAAAGATAGTCAGTATACATTTTTTGAACCCTAAAGTACTGTTAAACCTGCTTTGCGTTTTCGCTGCTAATATTTCCTTAATTTGCTCTGAAATTTATATCTTTCAAAGAATTATAAAAAATAACCGTCCATGATTAAAAAACTACTCCTAGCATTATTTATTTTAACAAGTTGCACTCCACTATTTTCACAGGAAAGACCAATTGAAATTGTTGAAGAAGTAAAGGCCAATCGCCTTTTTCTTTATGCGCTAAACAAAAATGAACAGGACCTAGACGTTTTAATTACTGTGGAAGGAACTAACTTTCGTCAAAGTAAAAGCGTTCCAAGACCAGTACGAGTGCCGGCTGCTTCTAAGGCATTGCTTACCAATCTGATTGTTGAAAGAGGAAAAAACGCAAACTATACCTATGAACTAAAAGTGAGCGATAGCCTATCCCACCGAGCTTTACGCAGGGAATTCGATCCCATAAAAATTGATCCCAAAAAAAAGGTAATCGTTTACATACCTGAAAAATGTATGAATTGTGATACTCTCATCGCAAGCCTTAACAAAAGCCGTTATATTTATTCAGCTTACAGTTTTTCTGAAAAACCTGAATTAAAGGACCAACTGGCTCCGGCATTTATAAATTCTTCAGTAAAAATAGATTTAGTTACCACTCCTATAATAAGTTTGGGCGGTGTACTTCACGTAAAAATTGATGATTACGATCAGCTTCTCGAAGAATTAAACAAATAATCATATTTTAAAAAGGATACCCAATTCCAAAGTTGAAAACGGTCTCTTTCACATTAAAATCAAGACGGTTTCCTTCGGACAGGGATGGATCGTGAAATGGAGCGGCAAAATCAAAACGAATTACAAATCCTTGCACATCAACCCTTAATCCAACACCAGCGCCCATTCCCAATTCATTAATAAAATTGGAAGTAAATTTATCCTTTCCATCATAAGTGGGATTCGCCTTTGAGTTCCAAATATTTCCCGCATCGGCAAAAACGGCACCTTTTAGAAACGAAATAATAGGAAAGCGATATTCAATATTGGCCTCTAAGCGTATGTTTCCTGTTTGGTCAAAATAATTGTTTTCCGGATTATTTTCATCACTGTAAGTTCCCGGTCCTAAAGAGCGAATCCTAAAAGCACGAACACTGTAAGGTCCTCCGGAATAATACTGTTTTACGTAAGGTATAACATCAGAATTTCCATAAGCATAGCCATAACCACCAAATAATCTTGTTGCAATAAGTTGCTCTTTCCCAAGTTTAAAATGGTACCTAAAATCCACGTCAACCTTGGCGTATTGTGCATATTCCAATCCCAAAACTTCCTTCTTGCCGGTACCGTTCTCTTTTCCAAATAAACTCACGGAGTTTCCCGCAACGTCCAGTGTGGCATTCACAAAAAATTGGTTTGTTTTTGTAGCGTCCACCATTCCGTTATATGTAAAAGAATAGTTGAGCCCAGAAATAAACTGTTGGTCAAAACTGCGCTTTAAGAATGGGTTTTCATCTAAAATTGCATCAAACTCAGGAGTTGTATTTGAAGGTTTTGTGTAATTAATTGAAATAGGAATAATTTCGTGGGTCACAAATTTATTCGCTTGCCAAATGTACCCAAATTGAGCGGTGCCCGACAATAACGTATATAGTTGGGTCCTGCTCAGATAATTAATGCTTACGCCGGTTTTGGTTTTAGGAATGGAATATTTAAAAAAGTCAGTATTTATCTTTATTGGGAAAATAACGCGAGGAAAGATAAGTTCAGATTTTAGACCTAAATCAATACTGGTATTACCGCTATTTCCACCGCCGCCTACCTGCACCTCATACCCAAAACTGGCCGTTGTGTTTAAAGTTTCACCGCCTTTAAAAAGATTTCTATTACTGTACGTAAGTGCCAATCCTGGACCGGCAAAATTATTTGATTTTGAAACCGCTTGCAATTCGGCTCTTATGGCACGTTTGTTTAACGGTGAAAGAAATATATTGGCTTCCAAAATTCCCAAACTGTCAGAAAGTAACGAATCTTTCTCCTTATACTGAATGTTAACAAATTTATAGGCGCCAATAGTAGAAAGCCGTCTTGCAGTGTTTCTTGAGTCTTCGGGACTGTATAACTGTCCCTCTTCCATTGTTATAAATTGGTCGAGGTACTTTGGTTTGAAAAAATCTGAACTATTTATATAGTTTTTTTCGTTAAAACGCGTCACATCTGCTACTGTAGAGTCCTGCGCATCATATCTTCCATAGACGTTTATTTTTGAAATTTTATAGGGAACAATAGCTTTTTCTGGTACTTCTTTTTTCAACCGAAGGAAAAGATCGAATCGTTTTTTGTCGTATTGATTGGTGTCTGCTTCAAAAATAAGGAAGCTGTTATTAAAATTATAATAGCCTTTTTCTTTTAAATTACGGTCTATTCTTTCACGTTCCTGTTTCATATTTGAAAGGTCGAAACGCATTCCTTTGGAAAGTTTTGCCTCTGCTACAATTTTCTTTATTTCGGAATAAATGGGTTGTGGCAATGAGTCTAACTTATAACTGGCAATTCTATATGGGCTGGAAGCTCTTACGGTATATTGTAATGAAGCTGTTTTTTCTGTTTCTTCAAATTCTGAATTTACGTCACTGTAGAAGAAACCTCTGTTTTCCATTCTATTTAGTAGTATTTCCTCAACCTCATATGGTTTTACATCACTCTGATAAACAGGTTCCTCACCGAACTTTTTATACAAAAACCGATTTATAAATCCTGGGTTCTCCTTTTGCACTTTGTAGTAATAATGAAGTCCCGCGCGCATTCCCAAGAATTTTGAATTAGGCTCGGGACGCAAAGCCTCCTCAAGTACAGCTTCAAGATTGTCCTTGTTCTCAATAACTGAATCAGATTTTACCGCTACTGTCGCGCCAGTATAAAGCCTTTTGCCCTCGGGAATATATTTATTTACTGCACAAGATTGCAGCAACATTAAAATTGCTGCAAAAACTATTACTATTTTGAATGTAAGTTTCACCTGTGTTTTATTTCTTTAAAATCATAACTTATCCCTCTTCATTTTCCTCCTGTATTGCATCAACGCCATTTTCAGTTTTATTCTTTTTATCGTTTTCCTTCTCCTTTTTCGCTTTCGCTTCCTCTTCCGCCTCTTTCGTCCTTGTTTCCGCTGCCTTTTTTTCAGCTTTTTCCTTTTCTGTCTCGCCACGTAGCAAGGCTTGCCACAATTCATCAAACTTATTGAATTCCTGTGTGAAAATTAAAGCGATACCGCTAACGATAGTCTGCCCATCTACGATATTTTCAAATTGATTTTTTCTGAAACCTTTAAGTCGATAACGGCCGTTTTCTGTGAGCAAATATTCCAAACTAACGTTGCCAATTATAGGTGCTGGTTCGTTTGTGGAACTGCTTCCCTGCAAATCTACTTCGCTCCCCACGCGCACTATCAACCTGTCATTAAACAATTCTTTTTGTGCGGCAATATCCAGCTGGGTTCTTTCCTGAGCGGTCTCTCCTTGGTAATCTGTATAACTATCCAAACCAAAATCAAGCTGAACGCCGCTGTTGCCCAAGAGTTTATTAGAGAAAGTATTTAATTGGTCTGAAACAGCATCATTTAAATTGTCGCGCGCAACGGTTGCAAACCCACCACCACTGCCATCGCTGCCTGGCTCAGGATAAAAACGGCCCAACACTAAAAGTGAAAAAACCTGTCTATTAAGTTCGTCTTGCTGCGTATTTACCTGCTGCAATCTGCCGTAAACCTGTCCGCCGATAGCGCCTTGTTCGTCTTCTGGCATATTGATGTCAAAACTGATGACCGGCTGTGTTAATTGTCCGTCAATATTTAAATAGACATTAAAAGGTAAAACCTGCTTGTATTTATTCTTAACCGCAGGGTCTGAACCAGAAATTATAGGCGCCATCAAAGGCGATGCAGACGCTTTTACTGTATAAATTGCTTTCACATCCAACTTAGCATCAAATGGATCGCCAGACCACGAAACGCGGCTTTCTGGAGAAAGTTCAAACCTTCTATTAACAAGATTGTATAAATTCATTTCATAATGACCGCCAACAATATCGTACACGCCGCTCAAGGTCATTCTGCCGTTAGGGTTCATATTAAAATTGAATTCGCCATCGCCATAAACCTCAAAATTATCACCTGTTTCCTGATCGATTATAATAGTTATTTTGGCGGCTTGTCCTATTTTCAAAAGCGCATCTACGTCCAGTCCAGAAAATGTAGCTGTCGTTTCTGTATTTTTCGTTAAAATAGCATCAGGATTCTCTCGATTCACAAAAATAACAATACCATCCCGCTCTTCAATGGCAACACTGGAGGATGGAAGTATGTAGGTTACGTCCGTCCCATCATTTACAGTTAGCCGGGCATTCAATTTTGGAATTTGAAGATCGCCCGTTAACTTGGCATCTGCATCAAAGGAAGCTTTTCCATATATAAAATCATTATCACCCTCGTTAGCATCAAGAACTTGGAAGTTCTGCGCCCTCAGCTTTAGATTGAAAGTTGGGTTGATGAAACTCTCCGTTCCAATCTTTCCGTTCATTACAAGCGTATTTTGGTTTTCATCGCGAACCGTAAAACCATCCATATAAAGGCCTTGATTATCTATACGCAGCACTTCATTGGATAAAGTGAAAGGTGCATTCAGTTTTGTAATTGTAAAATCTGCTTCGTTAAAATTTAGGCTTCCTTCATATTTGGGAGCAGTTGTGGTTCCGGTAACGCTGAAATTTCCAGAAAAACTACCATCCGTATTTTTAATTTCGCCTAAAGAAAATCCTTCTAAAGCGCGCATTTTAAATTCATTGATGTTCAAATCTAAATTCAATTTTGCTTCAGTTCGTGTAGCCACATAATCTCCTGTTAAGTCTAAATCTACTTCGCCATCCTTTAAAGCCAAATCAAAATCATAACTATTACCGCCTTTAGATTTTGCATCAACAGTTAGTTTTCCTAAATCTACATCGAGCAAATTAAATTCTTCTACGGAAATATCTGCTAAAAGACCAGCGTTTCCAAAGGGTTCTACAATTGCTAAGTTCCCGTTTAAACTTCCTTGTGCAAGCTCTTCGGAAGGATTTAAGTAGTTCAGAATTTCACTTAATTTGAAATTTTCAAAGGTAATAGCAGCGTGTTGTTGTGAAACTCCTGAAAGACTGTTGGTTAATTCCACAACCTCATCGTTTCTCGTAAAACGAAAATTATTAAATTCTAGATTGTTTTTAGAGAAAAGGATTTCATTGTTTTCAGGAGTTGACCAAGGGTTTCTATCCAAAATTAAATCTTCCGGAACTATGTGAAACCTAAGTTTCTCTGAAGTTCCCGTAATCTGCGATTGAATATTTATTAACGTACTATCTTTATAAACTGAATTAAATGTCAAGTTCAACTCTCCATTTTGTTGATTACCGGCAATTTTAGTTTTCGGAATATCGAAAGGACCGCCTTTTATATTCTTGAAACCGAGAGCGAAAACAAACTTTTCTTTATCGGTATCCATTGTGAAAGCAAGGCTATCTAATTCATTTCCGCCATAATTAATATGTGGTGCAGTAATATCTGCTTTCAGTTTTCTGGCTGCTTCATCAAAAGCTACGTCAATTTTTATGGTATCCAGCTCTTTTACATTTACCAAAAACACTTCGTTTAAAACGGGAGCTTCCACAATTTGCCCTTTAATTTCAAGCTTTACGGGGTCTTGAATTGTATCTGAGAATTTCACGTTTTTTGAAAAATAGCTGGCTATATGGCGCTGAACTGAAGTGCTGAAAGTTGCTGGATCTGTATTACTTTCCAAACTTAGTTTAATCATTTTATTATCCAGCCAGATAGAGGTTGTATCACTGCGAACGTGGGCTGTTGCAAGAACATCACCAAGTAAGTACGATTTATCGTCATAGACCACTACCCCATCGCCAATGGTTGTAATTACATTGAAACCGTCTTTGTTTCCTTCAAAATCTGCATCAAGTTTAAACGATGTACGCACGTCACGCCCCATTAACCCAAGCGACTGCAGATTAGCGCCAATAATATTTAAATGCGCACTTGCCTGTGGCGCAACGGAATCCAAAACCACATCTGCCTTAAAATCGAGATTTATATTCTTGTCTTTGTAAGATGACACTACCTCTCCCTTTCCGTTTTTAATTTTTCCAGTTATGGGCAAGTTTTCTATTGCGTAACCATTAAATTCAAAACTAGAAATATTAGCTTCCAAAGTAGCGTCCAGACTGTTGATATCTGTACCCGAGCCCTGTGTTTTAACATTTAAACTCAACGTTCCCAATTGGTCGTTTTTCAGTAGTTCGTTGAGTTCGTATTCCTTTATTTCAAGGTTCAAATCAAAAGCAATTTGCGAGTCGTTTTTGAAATGTCCATCAATGATTGCAATACCTTGCGAAGTGGTCAAGTTTGCCTTTGCGTAGATATCTTCCAAATCTCCTTTTGCGTTTCCTTTTAGTGAAATATCCTGCGGTAAACTCACCCCGAGGTCTTCTTCGTTAACAAACTGAAGAAGATCGCTGCGTTTGGTTTGCACTGAAAAACGGGGGATATCAAATTTTAAGTCGTTGGGATTTGTAGCATTTTGAATAAATCCATTCGCGGCAATACGGGTTGTGTTTCCCCAACGAACATTCAAATCTGGAATTTGTATTGCTGAAATAAAACCCGATGCTTCAACATTTCCTGAAAGATATTTCTTGCTGAGTGTCGCTAAATATTCGTTCTTTTTAAGCGCTGGCTGAAACTTGAAAACTTCCTTTAAATCTAGCTGAAAAGAAGGTACGTCCAAAGCAATTTTTGATTGGTCTGGCGCCTCAATTAAAGCTGGCAACGATGGATATTCCAGTCGTAATTTTCCCTTTAGCGTATTATTATTTAACGCTAATTTTAAATCATTAATTTCTAGAAAATTATCTGTAGCTTCCAGATTTAGAGCCAGTTCCTTTAGGTTTATCCCAGAGCCTTCTTCAAAAGTTAATGCGTCCAACTGCAGACCTGCTCTTTTATCCTTCAGAAATATATCGTTTGCTTTTAGATTTAAGTTTTTCAGCGCAATTGCATTTGGATTAAACACATTTTGTTTCACTTCGTTTTCACCTACAAAATAGTTAACGTTATTTCCTTCCAAATCAATTGCTGCAATAGCTATTTTTAAATCTGGCCACTCAAACTTTTGAATATCTTTTTTTAAGTCATCCTTCACTTCTTGGGCTTTTTGAGTTAAGCCATTGGTTTCGGTTTCCGTATTAATAGTAACGATTGAATTTTTTAAACTGAAATCACCAATTTGATAATTGTTATTCGCTAAATCTGCTTTTTTCAATTCTAACAGCAAATCTGCAATCTCCACATTTGCTGCAATTCTATCCGTGTACGACTGATAATCAACAAACACATTTTTAAGGGTAACTTCATCCAAAACCAGATATGGCAATGGCAAGTCCTCCTGCGGCGTGGGCAGTACTGGCGTCTGTATATATTTTATGCGCGCATTGGAAAGCGAACCCTCGGAAGCACGGAAATCCATATTTTCCAAATCGGTTTTCTTCATTTGAAGCGCGAGTGAGCCTATCTTAAACTGGCTATCTATACCAAGCACCGCATCATTGAAGACGACATTGAAATCTTTCAGATTTATATCACCCAAAATAATATTCATGGGCGCGGAAGTAGTATCGGTTTTAACAGTGGTAGTATCTGTAGCGGCAAAGGCATCCATCAAAAACTGAAAGTTGTAACCGTTTATAGAATCTTTTCGAATAATATTTGCGTGTACACCTTCCCAGTCCAAATAGTTGACTCCAATACCGTTTCCGCGAATGATGGGAAGCAAGGGCACATCGGCTTCCAACGATTTTGAGTAAATTAAAGTATCACCCTTTTTGTCTTCCAGATAAAGGCCTTTCAGCATAATATTTCCGTCAAAAGTGATAAATAGTTTCTCTATTTCAACTTTGGTATTGGTTTTATCTGAAACATAATTTACGGCTTTTTGAACAATGATGTCCTGCCCCCAAGGACTGCGGATGAAGAGTATAAGTAAAATGAACAGGATTAAAAGAACTGCAAATATCCACGCAATGATTCTTAAAAACCTGTACTTACTGCTTTTTGTCTTTTTTTCTTTTTTCTTTTCCAAAGCTATTTTTGGTAGGTTTCAAAAGTATGAAAATTCCTTTATACTATATTCGGCGATACGTTTAAGTAATTGCTCATTTGCCATAAACTTCTGTTAAAAATTAAAAGTCAAAATAATGATTTCGAATATTTTAAGTCGAATTTTACATTGAAACTTAAATTACTGAAATAGAGCACTTTTCATTTCTTATCATACATCAATGCGAGAGTTTATGGCGAACCCTAAATTTGTTTCAGATATAATTAATAACTTAAAATTTAAAAATATGGAAAACACAAAAACCACTTGGAATATTGATCCCACACATTCAGAAATCAATTTCAAAGTAAAACACTTGATGATTTCTACTGTAACAGGTAGTTTCGAAAAATTTGATGGAAAGGTTGAAACTTCAAAAGAGGATTTCAAAAATGCAGATTTTTCATTTGCTGCAGAAATTGATTCAGTAAACACCAATAATAAAGATCGCGATGATCATTTAAAAAGTGATGAATTTTTTGGGGCGGAAAAAAATCCAGAATTAAGATTCAAATCAAAATCATTTGACGGTGAAAAAATGGTGGGTGATTTAACAATAAAAGACGTTACAAAAGAAGTAATATTAAACACAGAATACAACGGAACGGCAGTTGACCCTTACGGACAAACAAAAGCAGGTTTTGAGATTGAAGGCGAAATAAACCGTAAAGATTTCGGTCTTACTTGGAATGCAATTACCGAGGCGGGAAGTGTTGTAGTAAGCGATAAAGTGAAGTTGATTGCTTCGCTACAATTCATAAAACAATAATTATTCTATGTCCGTTCTAACAAAGTCGAGAACTACTGGCTCTTTCAAAAAGTTCTTGACTTTAATTTATCCTGAACGGAGCCGAAGGGCTCGACCAGACAGAATAATAAAAAAATAACTTAAATATGAAAACACGAACAATAGAAAGAGTCCTAACCCCGCCCCGACCGCATATGGTTGGCGATGGGTTTAGAGTACATCAATATATTCCTGGAGGTTTGGGCCAAGGTTTTGAGAGAATGGATCCATTTATTATGATGGATTACAACAGCAAATTCTATTTTCCTCCCACAGACCAGCCTCGTGGGGTTGGGGTGCATCCACACAGAGGTTTTGAAACGGTGACAATTGCGTATAGAGGAAGTGTGGCCCATCACGACAGTGCTGGCAATAGTGGTGTAATTGGCGAAGGCGATGTGCAATGGATGACGGCCGCTTCGGGAATTCTTCATAAAGAATATCACGAGGAAGAATTCAGCAAGGCTGGTGGCGATTTCCAGATGGTACAATTGTGGGTAAATCTTCCCGCCAAAGACAAAATGAATGCACCAAAATATCAGGGTATCAAAAATGCTGAAATGACAAAAGTGAAACTTCCCGATAATGCTGGTACAGTTGAAGTTATTGCAGGTGAATACAATGAAGAAAAAGGAACAGCTTCCACTTTTACTCCTGTAAATATGCTCAACGCAAAACTAAATAACGGTGGAAAAGCGACTTTCAGTTTTCCCGAAAATTACAATACCGTAATTTTAGTAGTTGAAGGAAATATTTTAGTGAACAGTTCCGAAGAAATAAAAACCGATGGTCTGGGATTGTTTGCCAATGATGGAGAAGAATTCACAATTCAAGCAACGGATAATGCTGTAGTTTTAATTCTTAGCGGAGAACCAATTAATGAACCAATTGCGGCGCAAGGTCCATTTGTAATGAACACAAAAGCTGAGATTATACAGGCGATTAGTGATTTTAATATGGGCAAATTTGGGTATTTGGAATAATAATTAATTACTTTCTTTTTAATCATTTCAACTCGGTTTAAAATTTTTATGCGCTAACTCTTTCCGAACGCGGCTAAGGCTTTCTGGTGTTATTCCCAAATAGGAAGCAATCATCCATTGTGGAACACGAAGCAGTAAGTCTGGATATGTTTTTATAAAACTTAAGTAACGTGTTTCCGCGGTTGCGCCGAGTAAAAGGTTGATTCGTTTTTGCATATGCAATATGTGGTTGTGCAATAACCTATCGTTGAATTTGCTGAAAGCAAGGCTAGTTTCACTTGCTTTACAAATAAAATCTTCCTCTATAAAAACCACAATGGTATCCTCGATGGCTTCAATATAACTTTCAGAGGCATCATTAAAATAAACACTACTTCTATCTACAATAAACCAATTTTCGGGAGCAAACTGAATTACATGCTCCTTTCCATCCTCATCAAGCATATAGGATCGCAATAGCCCTTTTTCAACAAAAAATGAATGTTTGCATACATCTCCTTTTTTTAAAAGAATTGATCCTTTTTCATAATTCATTCGCTTTAACGGAAAGGATAACTGCTGCGCCTCGGTTTCAGATAAACCAACGGCTTTGATCAAATAGGACGTGAAATCTTCTGGGGTCGTATGGCTCTCAGGCTTTATCATTTATTAATTATTTAAAAGCTTAAAATTACCATTTATCTTTTATTTCTTTTAAAAAAATAGATTATCTTTGATTTTCTTCTCACGATAAATTTAAAAGCGAATATTTTAACTTTTACGTCTATTTTTACGACAAAAAGCGATATAAGTCCGATTAAAAACAAAATTTAACAATTATCATTAGCCTTTCATCAAGCTAGTGCATAAATTTGCAACTCAAAATTGAATGAAATGACCTACAAAAACTTATATCTTTTTATGGGGCTATTTTTGATGTGCGCTTTGTCTCAAGTTCATTCCCAAGTAGGTATTAATACAACTACTCCACGCAAAGCACTAGAGGTTGCAGGGAGTATGAAAATTTCTGATTCCATTGAAATTAGTCAAATAAATGCGCTAAAAGACATAGATACTTCTACATTTCTAATTCAGGATAATCAACAATTTGTAAAAACACTGGATGTAAGTAATCCTATTGGTGAGGCTTTGGGATATATCCAAGTATATTTAATTGAAAACCCAAACCTAGATTGGGTACTGGATTTTGACACCAAAGTTAACGCTAACGATTATGTATTAAACACCATTTCTGCCCATTTTAATCGAGAACTAGTTATGAATACAAGTGATGGTCGCAATTCAAGCGTACCCTATACATCGGCTTTTGTAAGAAATGGAACTTGGCATATTATTGCTGATTATCCTTCTGCAGCTAATAAAAATTCATCCGAAATTGGTACTTGGACAATAACCACTCTCATTTATTCAAAAGATCTTTCCAAACAATTTGGAACCGTAAACATACCAATGAACAATGGTTCTAACGGAAGTGCAACTACCCCAATTATAAATTGAAGACTATGAATAAAGTTACGTTTCTACTGCTTTTTATTATGAACATTGGCTTTGCCCAAGTAGGAGTTGGTACGCTAAATCCACAAGCGGAATTAGATATTAATGGATCCTTGCTAGTGCAGCAAGAATTTGTGACTGGGTCTTTACCTACGGTAAAAATCACAGACGAAAACTTTAAATTATTAACGCGCCTTACAAACTCATCTCCCGTCGGAGAAATTAGGGTGCTAAATGTGGATTCACTTACCGTAGCACCCATTAATGTAGTTAATTACAGATTCGACAACATATATTTAGACAACCTTACCGATGTAGATTTACAATATGACGCCAATAAATATATTGTTGGTGTAGCAAATTTTAGATATGTTGGCGATGCAATAAAGAAAATTGCAACGGGTGGCACCAACTCAATAGGAGCTTTTGTAGTTAGGACTTTTATACAAAATGGAACTTGGCACTTAGAGATCCGAAACAGATTTCTAGATATTACTGACGGTACCGAAGGAATACAATACTACGTAACTTTTATTATTTATGATAAATCCTATTTCAAAAATCTGCCCGCAATAACAACAAACCTAAATGGATCACAGATAGGTGTAGCATCCTCAGTACCTAATTTATAATTAAAACTGATGTTTAAAATTAACAACTTTCATTTAATTTTTTTTCTACTAAACAGTGTTTTTATAATGGCTCAAGTAGGAATTAATAATCCAAATCCTACTGCTACGCTGGATGTAACGGGAAGCGTGTTAGTAGGAAAGAATTTGTATTTGGAAAATCCTGGAGAGTTTCCCGAAATTAGAGGGTCTCAATTATTGATTAAAAAAACGGATGAACAGGTTGTTAAATATGATATTGACCAGAGTAAATATGGCCCCATAAATTATGTACAGTTCGTCTTTAGAAATACTAATACAATTGGACTTCAAAATTATGATACCAAAATTTCAGCAAATGATTATTTAGTTACCGTACAAGGGTTTTATTTCTTGGTAAACGGAACAAACAGTACCAACATTACAATACACAGCAATATTGCCGAAGATAATATTGAAGGATATCAAATCTATGCCTATACAGATAATTCTACCCAAACGTGGCATATCAAAGGGTTTGTAAATGATAGCACGTTTAGAAATGATGCAAATGCGGATACAGCAATCGATCTTTATATAAATTTGATCATTTTCAGAAATGGTTTTATTGCTAAGCCCTTGGAAAATGTATATGTAAATATGAATAATCAAGAAACCAAAACGGTTCCAGCTCCCACAGGTTTTTAAATTTTTAATCTTCTCAATAAAATCATTTCTTCTTTTGGGACAATTAATTTAGTATTATTTTTAAGGAAATATTCATAGAAAAAAAATGAACTGGACATTCGAAAACTTCAAACCTGCTCTCGATAATCTGACGCCACAGGTTCGTGAAAAAGCAGTGAAAATAGCCCATAAGCTAATGGAGCAAGGTGGCATTTCAGAAGAAAGAGCCATCCAACAAGCAATTGTTAGAGCCGAGGAATGGTTTTACAATTCTGAAGGCTAATTTCTATCTTTCTATAGGAAGAAAAGGCCCAACCGAAGATATTTGCTGAAAAGTGTTTATATTTAATTATGACAAAAGCGAGCAAAAAGGAATTAACTCCGAAACTAAGCGAAGAAATTCTCAGCAAATTAAAAGCCCGTTTTGAACAAAACAAGAATCGTCATGAAGACGTTGAATGGGCCAAAGTACAAATGAAGCTGGAAGCAAGTCCCGAAAAACTTTGGTCGCTATACCAAATGGAAGAAACCAATGGCGAACCGGATATTGTGGGCTATGATAGTAAAACAAATGAATATATTTTTTATGACTGTTCCAAGGAAAGTCCAAAAGGACGAAGAAGCTTTTGTTATGACAATGAGGCTTTAGAAGCCAGAAAAGAACACAAACCAAAAAATAGTGCTGCAGGTATGGCTGAAGAAATGAGAATCGAGCTTCTAAGCGAAGAACAGTACCATGAATTACAACAACTCGGCGAGTTCGATACTAAAACTTCAAGTTGGTTGAAAACACCTGCCGATATACGAAAACTGGGCGGTGCTATTTTTGGTGATTTCCGGTTCAATACGGTATTCGTTTATCATAATGGGGTTGAATCTTATTATAGTGGAAGAGGTTTCAGAGGTGCGTTGCGGGTTTAGTAATTTAGTTACAAATCACGAATCAACGAATCCCTAATTAACGAATCGCAAAGCTATTCACGCTCGTGTTCCTCTATATCCTTCCTCAAATCAAGCTTTCTAAGTTTTGGAAAAAAGAATCCCGTGCCTAGCACAGTAAGTATTGTCATCCCACCGCCGAAAACAACAGCTGTTACAGTCCCCATTAATTTTGCAGTAAGTCCGCTTTCAAAAGCACCCAACTCGTTTGATGAACCTACAAACATAGAATTTACTGAAGCTACACGACCACGCATTGCATCTGGCGTTCTTAATTGTAGAATAGTCTGCCTTATAATCATTGAAATTCCATCTGTTACCCCACTCAAAAAAAGCGCAATTACTGAAATCCAAAACCACGTGGAAACCCCAAATATAATAATGCAAATACCAAAGCCAAAGATGGCTGCAAGTAATTTCATACCAGCGTTTTTGTTAAGTGGAAAATGTGCTGAAGTAAACATAATTAATAATGCGCCTACAGCAGGTGCGGCTCGTAAAATTCCAAAACCTTCAGGGCCCACTTTTAAAATATCCTGCGCATAAATTGGTAACAGTGCAACTGCCCCCCCGAAAAGAACCGCAAACATATCTAAAGTAAGCGCCCCGAGAATCACCCTCGTGTTCCTAACAAATCTAATACCCTCTTTCAGGCTTTTCATAATCGGTTCGCCAATATTTGGGTTCAGTATCGGTTTCTTTGGAATTTGGAGCAATAGCAACAAAGCCATTAATGAAAAGGCGAAAACGAAGCACATGGACCAATGCACACCTATCCAATGAATAAAAAATCCACCGAATGCGGGACCTACAACGGCACCCATTTGCCAAACTGAACTACTCCAAGTAGCAGCATTGGGATATATTTTTTTTGGAACCAATAAAGAGAAAAGTGAAAATATTGTAGGCCCAAGAAAAGCCCGTACAATACCGCCGAGAAAAACTAAGAAGTAAACTGTGTAAAGTACCATATCTGTAGAAAGATCGGCGATTATATATGGCCAAGTTATAAGAAATAAACCTAAACTTACAACGGAAAACCCAAGAATACATTTAATTAAAAGTCCGCGCTTTTCTTTTTGATCTACAATATGTCCTGCAAAAAGTGCCATAGACACAGCCGGAATTACTTCCATCAAACCTATAATTCCTAAAGAAAGTGGGTTTTTAGTAATACTGTAAACCTCCCATTCAATTATTACAAACTGCATGCTCCAAGCAAACACCATTGCGAAACGAACTAAAAGAAAAATGTTGAACTCCCGAAATCGTAATGCAGCGTAGGGATCGTTTTTCTTCATTTAAAGAAGCGGTTATTTCAAGAATAAAAAGGTTTTTTTCGAAAAAAAATATTTCGATACTCCAAATGTACTATACCAAATTGAATATGGCAATTGCATAAAGATAAAACCGAACAAAACGAAGCAAGCCAAACATAAGGTAATTTCTAAATTTATAGTGAATCATCCCCGCAGCCATACTCGTCATTGAGTAAGGGATAGGCAGCAAGGCACCTACAATAATTAAGAACCCGCCCCATTTGCGAATGTGTTTTAAATGCTTTTTCATCTTCCCTTCCATATACTCAAAAACGCGGGGAATTGTAAAAATCCATTTTCCGATGAAATAGGAAATAATACCACCAACGTACGAAAGCGTTGCCAATAATGTTAAATATAGTATGGGCTGCGGCATTTTATCGCTCCAAGCAATAAATATTTCAGGAGGAACTAGCCCCAAAAACGATTCGGATGCAAGGAAAACCAACAAAATATTTAGTGGTGCATAGGTTTCTGTTATGTACGTAAAAAGATTGCTGAAATCTATTACGTAAAGATCTACCACGATCAGAGCAACAATCATCAAAATTATTGGTATGATTGCTTTTTTAAGGCTCTGTCCTACAAAGGAATAAAACCCAGTGTATTTATAATACAAATGGGTTCGCTTGAGTTTATTTGTTTCAGATTTTTTAATGGTATTCATTGTGATTATAGATACTAATATTTCTAATATTTCAGTGATAAATTAATTCGTCATTATTCGTTTTTACCAGGTTGCAAATATATAGTTATACCCACCATAGTGCAATTATTTGGCAATACTTTGGTGGTTAATGGTATGTTAAACAACTACTAAATTCTTAAAAGTATGACCGCAGCTTGCTCAAAGGTTAATGTTTAGTTAAATCATTACTTTGTATTACATAGTACTGTAACAATATACCCTTCCCTGCGTCTTTTAGATATAACCCAATAAAACAATTTATTATGAGAACTTTAGACAGCGACCAGTTAACAGGAAAAATGAAAACTTCAAAATCGTATTCTTGGAATATGAAAAGAAGATTTCGCTAATAAACTTAAACAGAAAACAATTAAAACTTACAATTATGAGAACATTGAACAGTAACGAAAAACAACACAGACCACAAAATTCCAAAGCGTATAATTGGAATATGAAACGGCGTTTTAAATAACGTCCACTACTGAAAAACTAAAAGCAACTAACTATGAAAACTTTACGAAATATTCAAAAGAGGATAAAATGCGGATCGCAAAAAGAGCACACATTGAGCTACTTAAACGGAAGTCATCATCTGTTTGAAGATCCTACAATAAGAATAATATGCAGATACGTGTATTGAAACATAAGAAACCGAGAAATGACTAAAGCTGGATATAAGAAATTTAATCCAGCTTTTTTATTTTTTAGGATTGGGACTATATTTACGAACAGGTTTTGGTTTATCTTGAGCTTTAGTCACCTTCTTTTCCGGCATTGGACCCCTCAAATGAATGACCAAACCATTTAAAAAATTACGAAGAAACTGGTCGCCACATTCCATGTATTTTTCATGGTTTTCATTTCTAAAGATAGCACCCAACTCACTCTTGGTCACTGCAAAATCAACTAGCGAACATATTTTTACAATGTCCTCGTCGCGCAGTTTGTGAGCTACGCGTAGTTTTTTCATTATATCATTATTCGTAAGTGCCATAATTTATTTTTAAATGAAATGATCTTTAGGCGAAGGTAATAATTAAACAACAAAACCTTAAACCGCTG
Source organism: Aequorivita lipolytica (assembly GCF_007997135.1). Taxonomy (GTDB): domain Bacteria; phylum Bacteroidota; class Bacteroidia; order Flavobacteriales; family Flavobacteriaceae; genus Aequorivita; species Aequorivita lipolytica. Next base: position 95,440 of record NZ_VORU01000006.1, read on the forward strand.
TTATATTTTATTTAATGATTGTTAAATTGAGTTTTGGTTTTAGCGATTTTGAATACCTTTAAAGAAAAATAATATGAAAAATTCAGAAAAACATTCAAGTCCAAAAAAGCAATCAGAAATAAAAGGTGAAAACGAAAATCTCCCTTATAACCCAAATATTACTGAACACGACAAAGACATACTTTCACAGAAAAATATTCATGGTGATGGCGGGGATGATCAACAACTACGCGACCGCAAACAAAAAGTAGATTTTGAAGGAAAAGATTTAGATGTTCCTGGTAGAAGTCAAGCTAAAAAGTCTAATGGAAATGGTCTCCGAGATGAAGAAAACAAGCTATTCAGCCAAGGCGGGGAAGACAATGAAAGTTTAGAACAAGATAAACAGTTATAAACATTTATGTACTATCACTTCCCTGTTGGCACCATGTAAACAGGGATTTTTGTGTGTTCCAAAACGCTGGAAGCTACAGTTCCCAAAAATATTCTTTCTAAGGTCCCGTGACTGTGTGTACCCAAAACTATTAAATCTGCTTTCCACTCTTCCGCGTATAGCGTAATACTTTGAGCGGTATCTCCTTCTGCTAAATGGGTTGTAATATTTTCTCCACCCAAATGAGCAGCGGTTTTTTCAAGATAATCTTTTGCCACTTTAACAAATTCTTCCTGAATTCTGAAATCTACAGGGAAGGCATAACCTTCATAGCCCATAAAAGGTTCATACTGCATACCGTAATAGCGTACTTCGGCAAGTACATGGAATAAACAAATTTCAGCTTGCATCAGCTTGGCAAGCTCATAGCCCATATTTACCACTTTTTCCGAGTTTGGGTTATAGTCGAGAGCAATCAGTACTTTTTTCATAATTAGGATGTTTAATGTAAAGTTAAACTACGATTCATGAAAAACATAAAAATTCCTGAAAAAAAACAAAGGAGTAAATAACTTTTCAACCTCGAATTTTATTAAGTAAAGATAACGACACCTTTTTTGATGCCTTTAAATAGATTAGTCAATTACTGTTTCACCAAAATGGCCGTGGCCTTATTGCCAGTTAGAAGATTCCATTCATAGGAAGCGAGCAAATTTCCAATTTCATCATATATATTCAATTGTGCGGTATTTGGGCCAGAGGAACCTTGGTTTAACGCTTCAAAATCTATTTTGTTGAAGCCATCTTTCAGCGGTAAATCAAAACCTCTAAAACTGCCCTCAAGTCTGGCATTGGGTATTTCAATTTCACCATTTACATAAACGCGAATCATATCACCATCCACAAATTCGTGGTCGCGATACATAAATGTTGCTTTTTTGGCTGTAGTTTTAAAGTCGCCAAGATATTGATCTTTACCGTATTCGGGCTTTTCCTCTTTGTCTTTTGTGAAATATTTCGGAGTTTTGTTTGTGCCAGTATATTCAATCAAACCATCTCCGTTTTGCATATCGATTTGTTTCTCTTTTTCTTTTCCTAAATTGGAATTGTTCGGAGTATTTGGATTCTTGGTGTTTGAAAGTGTCGGAGTTTTAATTGCAGGAATTTCAAAACCTGTTGGACTGTTCAAATTGGATTCGGAAGCATCAAAACGCACCGAATTATTACGCAAATCTATTTGCGAAAAAGTTGCCCAACCGGTTAATATAAAACTAATGAGAAATAAATTTTTAAGCATAACGGTAAATTTTTCAATGTTGATAACAACAATTGCACCAAAAATAGTATTCAATTTGGTATAAATTAATTTCTAAAGGCTGAAATTATTTTTTATTATTTCCTTTATTTCTTCGCTTTTTTCTCCAAACGAAGTATAACAACACCGCACACAAAGGAAGTACAATATATATTATTATATCTGCAGGATTAGAAAGGTCTATCGGTTCTGAACTAGGCCCAGGAACTCCAGTGGGTTGTTGTGCACTTATTGCTCCTGAAAACATTGTAAGGCATGAGAGAATTATTCTTTTATCCATTATCATAGAATTTTCTTCTAAAATAAGGAAAAAAGTTAGACCGTGAAATTTTAACAACTTCTGTTAACTATTTGGAAATTACCTCAAATTGTCTTACTATGCCGTGTTATTATTAAAAACTAAGAGAATATATGAGACAACTTAAAATCACGAAGCAAGTAACCAACCGCGAAACCAAATCTTTAAACAGTTATTTACAGGATGTTAGCAAAATAGATTTGATAACTGCCGAAGAGGAAGTTGAGTTGGCGCAGCGCATTCGTGAAGGAGATCAGGCTGCTCTGAACAAATTGAGCAGAGCAAATTTACGATTTGTGATTTCCGTGGCGAAACAATACCAAAATCAGGGATTGAGCCTTCCCGATCTTATTAACGAAGGAAATGTGGGCTTAGTGAAAGCAGCTAAGCGATTTGATGAAACTCGAGGTTTCAAATTTATATCTTATGCGGTTTGGTGGATACGTCAAGCAATTTTGCAGGCTATCGCTGAACAATCCCGTGTAGTGCGTTTGCCTCTGAACAAAATTGGCGATATAAACAAAATAAAGAAAGCCTCCATTCACCTTGAACAAAAATTTCAACGTGTACCTACAGCGGCAGAAATTGCCCAAGAGCTCGATTTCAGTGAAGCTAAAGTGAAAAGTTCACTTAAGAATTCTACACGTAGTCTTTCAATGGACGCACCTTTCCAAGAAGGTGAAAACGACAACAATCTTTATGACGTTCTCAGTTCTGGCGAAAGTCCAAATCCAGATAAAAACTTATTGCATGAATCACTTCGAATTGAAATAAATCGTGCGTTGGACACCTTAGCACCACGTGAAGCAGACGTTGTAAAGCTGAATTTTGGTCTTTGTGGTCAACCACCAATGACGCTTCAGGAAATTGGAGATACTTTTGATTTGAGCCGCGAACGTGTACGCCAGATTCGCGAAAAAGCAATTCGTAGACTTCGTCAAACTTCAAAAAGCCACATATTGAAGAAATATTTGGGCTAATCAATAAATGTTAAAAATATTGTGCTCACAATATTTTATGACTTTCTTAGGAACGGGTTTTATTTCTGCGGTTATCTTTATGGGTTCAACCATCAAACCAAATGACCACAGAAATAATACTCGTTTTTTCTATTCTGTTTGTTACCATTATCCTATTTGCATTTGAAATTTTTACAGTTGATAAAATTGCAATGCTCATTATTGCTTCTTTGGCATTAACTGGATTGGTAAATCCCGAGGAAGCAATTTCCGGATTCTCAAACATTGCAACGATCACCGTTCTTTCTTTAATGATAATTGCGCTTGCTCTAGAGGATAATGGAGTTATTGCTTCCTTGGCAAGACTTCTTAAGAACTTGCATATTCTGCCATTATTTTTACTATTACCCGTTCTCATGCTTATTACAGGAGGAATTTCAGCATTTATAAATACAACCGCAGTAGTAATTGTATTCATTAAAATCATTTCAGAATTATCAAAACGTTTTAATCTGTCGCAAGCAAAACTACTCTTGCCTATTTCGTTCGCAGGTATTTTAGGTGGCAGTTGTACTTTGATGGGAACTTCTACAAACTTGATAGTAAATTCCATTGCACTAGATTTGGGTGCAGAGCGGTTCAGCTTTTTTGAATTTTCTTTTTTTGGTGCAATTTTTTTGGTTATTGGAATGGTCGTAGTAACAATTGCTTCAAGGTGGCTTCCAAAGGATTCTAAGGAAAATTTAAGGGATGCTTACGATTTAGAAAATTATATAACCACCGTTGTGATCAATAACGACTCGGATCTAATTGATAAAAAGATTGAAGACACTTATCTATTTACAAATTCAGAAATTTCTATATTAAAATTAACTCGAAATAAGCAAATTACAAATGCGCCCGGCCGCTACATTACTTTAAAAGCAAAGGATAAACTCGTTCTGATGTGCGATTTGGAAAACCTTACAAGACTTAACGAAGCCAAAGATTTAAGTGTTCACAAGACAAAAGAGAATACAAAGAAGAAAGAAAGTGAAGAAGAAGATATAAAGAAACAAGAAGATTTAGGATTTGTAGAACTACTAATCCTTCCAGGCTCTATATTAGTTGGTAAAACATTGAAACAGCTTAGAAAGCAAACATTTCAAAACGCACTGCCCATAGCTATCAAAAAGAGAAGAAATATCAGAAATACAAAGGAGCGTCTGGTGCGAAGGAATATTGAGCAAATTACCTTAAAACCAGGAGATAGGCTACTCGTAGAAACTCCAAAAGACCAAATTCATCGGCTTGACGATATTGAAAATGTTGCTGTTCTTATGGAACACGATGTTAAGCCTTCTGTTAATACTACCAAAAGAGCTCTTTCATTTGCAATACTATTAGTGGTGGTAGGTTTAGCTGCCAGTGGAGTTTTAAGTATTTTAATTAGCGCCATTACAGGTGTTAGCCTTTTATTGCTCACGCGCTGCTTAGACTTAAATGATGTATACCACCGCATCAACTGGCAAGTAATTTTTCTGTTGGCGGGAATGATTCCGCTAGGAATTGCAATGAACAACACTGGCGCAGATAGATGGATTTCAGACCACTTGCTGGATATTTTAAGCGGGCAGTCAAATATTATTGTAATTGGACTCATTTTTTTGATAACGATGCTAATGAGTAGCGTGGTGAGCAACAATGCAACGGCAATAATTATGACACCCATTGCTATAGCGGTTGCAGTTGGGCTAGATCTAACTATGAAACCTTTTATACTTGCAGTACTTTTTGGCGCAAACTTTAGCTTTTTCACGCCTATGGGTTACCAAACAAATACATTAATTTACGGAATGGGCTTTTATAAGTTCAAACATTTTTTTATTATTGGAGGGACACTTTCCTTAATCCTATGGATTTTGGGTACTTTTATGCTTTCTACTTTATTTTAAACATAATCTAATATGCTAAAAGAAAAATTTTCAGTTCACGATTCAATTACTGGTCTATGGGACAAACTGGACGGTTGGCTGGATGCAATAATTTTGAAGCTTCCTAATTTTGCAGTAGCCGTGCTCGTAATGGTTGTTTTTTACTTTATCGCAAAAGGCCTGAAAAAACTTTCGCATAAAGTACTCTTTAAAAAAATAAGCGACGAGTCTATTAAACAGGTTCTTTCCAAATTAATTTATGCAATTGTCCTATTGGTAGGCTTCTTTATCGCCCTCGGGGTGATGCAATTAGATAAAGTACTTACCTCGGTTTTGGCCGGTGCAGGAGTAATGGGTTTAGCAATTGGTTTCGCACTGCAAGGTACTTTAAGCAATACAGTGTCTGGCTTTATGCTGTCCTTCCAACCCAAAGTTCGTATCGGCGATTATATTGAAGCGCAGGGAAATACTGGATACGTAGAAGAAATCAATTTGAGAAATGTTACAATTCGTCAACCGGATAATGATTACGTTATCATTCCGAATAAGATTTTTGCCGAAAATCCCTTTACCAACTATTCGTGGACAGAGCGAGGCAGAATCTCGGTAAGTTGCGGCGTAGGTTATGAAAGTGATCTGCAAAAAGTGGAAGATTTGGTCGTGAAGATTATTTCTGAAAATTTTGAACAACGCATCAATGAAGGCGTAGAGTTCTTTTATACTGAATTTGGAGATAGCTCAATTAACTTTGTTACCCGATTTTGGATTACAAGTCAAAAACCAAAACCAAAGCTTGAGGCCCAGCACACGGCAATAAAACTTATTAAGAAAAATTTCAACGAAGCTGGAATCAATATCCCTTTCCCTATTCGTACGTTGGATTTTGGAAAGAATAAATTACAGATGGCTCCCAACAAAACCGAATAACTTCGATATATATCTTTCAAAAAAATAATTATGAAAAAATTGCTCAGAATTTTACTTGCCGGTTGGGGCGCCAAAAAAATTGGCGGTGGAAAATGCGGCTGCATAGGTACTATTGTTGTATTCATCATACTGTATTGGCTATTAGGTTATGTTTTCAAAATATTTTGATAGGTTTCTTTTAACAAAACAATAGCATCCGTTAACTAATTTTTTGGTGCATTGTGCGGTTATATTTGCCTCACAAACCCTTAAAAACTTAGTATTATGAAAAAAGCTATTGCATTAACCATGCTAGCAGGAGCGCTTATTGCGACGTCCTGTGTGTCAAAAAAGAAGTATGTAGAACTGGAAACTCAGTACAATGATACCCGGTCTACGCTAGCTAAAACCCAACTTGAAAAAGAAGAAATCGAGGCTAAATATGCCAAGATTGAAGAACGGGTTGCTAGCTACAACTCAAAAATCCAATCTTTAACAGATTCCAACAACAGTCGCTTACAGCAAATTGAAGGCGTTGTAGTTTCGGAAAACGATAAAGAAAAGATGCGTAAAGCCCTTGCCAATGTAGATCCCCAAGAATTGGCGCAGGCAAAAACGTTGAAGGATTCTATGAACCTTATCGTTTCCCACAATCTTAAAAAGAACCTAGACAACAATTTGGTTGGCGAAGGTGAAGAAGATGATATTAAGATTGACATTAATGAAACTGTGGTAATGATTACAATTTCTGATAAATTATTGTTCAACTCAGGAAGTGCGCGCGTTAACAATAAGGCAAATCCACTTTTGGAGCGTCTTGCAAATGTAATAAACAGCGAGCCAGCTCTTGAAGTAATGGTTGAAGGCCACACAGATAGCCAAACTGTAAAGCCAGGTGCTTACATTAAAGATAATTGGGAATTGAGCGTAGACCGCTCCACGGCAGTTATCCGCAAATTACAGGATGATTATGGTGTTGCTCCTGAAAAGCTGATAGCAGCTGGACGTAGCAGTTTTCACCCTCTTACGGAAAATGAAACCAAAGATGGTCGCGCTACTAATAGAAGAACGCGTATTGTAATACTGCCAAACCTTGATAAGTTTTTGGCTTTGCTTTCTGCAAATTAAAATAGAAAGTATTTAAAATTGTGAAGGCGATTCAGAAATGAATCGCCTTTTTTTTGTTTGCAATTTGCAGGTTATTTGGGCATTGAAGGTCGAACCTCAATTTTGCTCGGTAACGTGCGAGGATTCATTTTTAATAAATCTACCACTAGCTCACCTATATCTTCTATTTGAATTTTCCAGGCGTCACTATCATCAGGTTCGTTACCCGCAAAATGTGTAGAAACTGAACCTGGCATTATCGTACTTACTTTTACACCGTGATCTCTTAAATCTAACATAGCAGCTTGCGTAAAGCCAGTCAATCCAAACTTACTCGCGTTATAAGCGCTTCCACCTTTAAAGAAATTGGTGCCAGCCAAACTGGAAATACTTATAAAATAACCTTCATTTTTTTTCAATTGGTCAACACTCGCTTTCAAAGAATAAAAAGGCCCTGAAAGGTTAGTGTCTATAGTTTCTTTCCATTGCTCAATAGTAATGTCTTCCACAGAGCCGAAATGACCAAGACCGGCATTTGCAATTACAATGTCTAGCTTTCCAAATTTATCTGTTGCTTCAGAAACCGCTTTTTGTTGGCTTTCATAATTTCGCACATCAGCCTCTAACCCTATTGCCTGTGCCCTATCGTTTCCGTGAGCGTTTAGTTTTTTGGCTGCTTCTACGGCTGTTTCCTTTGTTCTTCCAGTTATGGCAACGTTAATACCTTCTTTCAGCAATGCTTCCGCAATTCCATATCCTATTCCTTTTGTACCGCCTGTAATAAGTGCGGATTTGTTTCCTAAATCATTCATATTTTTTCGTTTTTCCCAAAGTTACAAATAGTGATTCCGAATGTTATTAAATTCTACTTAAATTTGAAATATGAAGTTGCTGCCAATTTTATTTTATACGTTTCTATTTTTTAGTTTTTCTTCGGAAGAGAATTCTCAACAACCTTTAGTAGATCTCGAGTCGCTTTCAACCGAATTCAGCTATCAAATTCGTTACGCCACACCGTATAACTTTATTGGTGAAACACTTTACGATTGTGCAAAATGCTTGCTCCGCCCTGAAGTGGCCGAAGCACTGCTAGAAGCCAACCAATACTTTTGCGAAAAAGGCTACCGTATAAAAATATACGATTGCTACCGTCCCTTAGATGTGCAGAAAAAGATGTGGGCCAAAGTACCGCGACCAACTTATGTAGGCAATCCCTATGGCAATGGTTCTATCCATAATAAAGGTGCGGCTGTAGATATTACGTTGGAAACTTTAGAAGGTTGTTACATTGAAATGGGTAGCGATTACGATTATTTCGGAAGGGAGGCGCATATTGACAACTATAATTTTTCAGAAGAAATACTCGCCCATCGCAAGTTGCTATTTGAGGGTATGCGTAAATTTGGTTTTAGTACTATTAGAACGGAATGGTGGCATTTTAGCTACAAAAGAAATTGGAGCTACAAAACCCTGAACATTCCCCTGCCCTGCGACTGATTTAATATTTCATTAGCACACTTTCCGTTTGCTTCATTGTAACTTTATAAAAAACAAATATTATGAAAAATAAAACAGTAATAGTAACCGGAGCTGGTTCTGGTTTAGGAAGGGCGATTGCACATAAATTTGCAAAAAATGGGGCGAACGTAATTGTCTCAGATATTGACGTAGATTCTGGAAATAAAGTAGTTAAAGAAATAACTGATGAAAGCGGAAAAGCTTTTTTTATAAAGGCAGACACTTCAAAAGCAAAGGAATGTGAGCAATTGGTAAAACAAACTATCGATAAATTCGGCAAGCTTCATTATGCTGTTAACAATGCTGGCATAGGAGGCGAAATGGCAAAAACTGGCGATTATCCATTAGACAGTTGGGAGAAAGTAATAGGAATTAATTTGAGTGGCGTGTTTTACGGTACGCGCTATCAAATTCCTGAAATGATAAAGGCCGGCGGCGGCGCTATCGTTAATATGGCATCTATTTTGGGTAGCGTCGGTTCGGCATATTCCGTTGCTTATGTTGCGGCAAAACATGGAGTTGTCGGTCTAACAAAAACCGCTGCTATTGAATATGCAAAGGACAACGTTCGTGTAAATTCCGTTGGACCGGGATATATTAAAACACCACTATTGGATCAACTTGATGACGAACAGAAAGAACAATTAATACAGGCTCACCCAATAGGCAGATTAGGAAAGCCCGAAGAAGTTGCGAACTTGGTTTATTGGTTGTGTAGTGATGAGGCTAGCTTTGTAACCGGATCTTACCATCTCGTAGATGGTGGTTATACCGCACAATAATTATTATTAACTCTGTGGTTTTTAAACGCAAACACGAAAAGATCGCAGGGTTTTTAATTATTATCTTTTTTTGGAAATTCCGGACTGTTTCTAAATTTAATTGGAATAGCATCCTCAGTTCCATAAATTTTAAGTTCCTTAATATCTGCAGGAAGATTAAAGCCTTTTTTAAACAATTCTTCCTTGACTTGTCTAATAACCATTCCTCGTAATACACGCGATGCGCGACGATAGTCAAACGTATCTACCCAAAAATACACCTTTAAATTTACCGTGCTTGCGGCGAGTTCGTCTTCAATGACAAAATTTTCGTGATCTAAATCTCGCATTATTTCCGTATTGGCATCCAAAATATCCTGAATCACCTTTTTCGCTGCTACAATATCATCTTCATAACCAATCCCCACCGTAAATTCTACTCTATAAAAACCATCGGCTGTATAATTTTCAACTGGCTTGGTGAGCACATCGCTATTTGGAATATAAATATCACGGCCATCAAAGGTTTTTATGTGAGAATATCTAAAACTTAACGCTTTCACCTTTCCGAAGATATCGTCCACTTTAATGGTATCGTTAATATTAAAAGGTCTGTTGAAGGCAAGTATAACTCCCGCCAAGAAGTTCTTGCCAATATCCTGAAATGCAAATCCCAATATAATTGCCCCACCTCCAACGGCTGTTAATAATCCTGTGGCTATTCCATCTAAGCCAGCAACTCTCAATGCCAGCATAATTGCAATTATAATGAGTATAATTTTTACCGCTTGTGCCAAAAATCTTGACATTAACGGATCTTCAGATTTTTTCTGAAATCGTTTTTTATAAAAATTGGTAATCAATTGGGCTAGTAAAACACCCAAAATTATCACCAAAATCGCCAAAGCAACACGTGGAAGAACCTTTAGGAATTCATCATAATATTTTTCGAGCGAAATTTGGATTGTCTCAGTTGGCGATTGTAGTAATGGAAGCATCTATTTTTTCTTTTAAAGATAGTAATTCTTCGCAAAAGATTTCTTCCCATAAATTAGCCTTAAAGTTTAGTGGGGAAATTTCCAAGATGTATCTTTGCCAAAAAATAAAGCTGTGGAACTTTCAGTAAAATCTTTTCGACTAATTAGCACGCTAGAAGCCATCTCATTTCTTGTGCTTTTGGGAATAGCAATGCCTTTAAAATATATTTGGAACATGCCGCAAATGGTTCAAATTGTCGGGATGGCACACGGTGTTTTATTTGTACTTTATGTGGGCGGAGCACTTTATATGTATAAAAAATTAAATTGGTCTATTACAGATTTATTTATTGTAGTAATGTGCTCCGTCCTTCCGTTTGGGCCGTTTTATGTAGAACGTAAATATTTATAATGAATAGAGAAACCATTCAAAAATACAGTTGCCTTTTTCAGGACTATCTCGTTAACGAAGGGATGACCATCGAATGGGCTATTTTTTTGAATGTCCTCGTAAACTGTGTTATCGTCTTTGCAGCAGTTTTAATATTGGATGTAGTTTTCAGAAAATTGATCGTTGAAACCTTCAAAGCTTTCAGCGACAAAACAAAAACGACATTTGATGACTATCTTGTGAAGAGTAATTTTCCGCGATTTATTGCCCACTGTCTTCCTTTGGGCCTTGTGTGGTATCTCATTCCAATCATTTTTGTTGAGTCGGCGTTTATGACCAACTTATTGCAAATTGCTGCTCAGGTTTATTTGATTATTCTTTGTGTTTATATTTTCAGAAGTATTCTGCGAACCACACGTAATTTTCTTGAAGAAAGCGAAAGTTATCGCGACAAGCCAATGGAAAGCTACGTGCAGGTAATGATGATTTTTGCCTGGGGAATTGGCGTTTTCTGGATTATACAATTGCTAACCGGTTTTTCGGTAGTTAGCTTAACTACTCTTGGAGCTGCTTCTGCAGTAATTCTGCTTATTTTTAAGGATACAATTCTCGGCTTTGTGGCAAGTATTCAAGTTTCAGTGAATGATATTGTGCGTATTGGCGACTGGATTACTTTTAGCAAATTTGGCGCTGATGGTTACGTTACCGAAATAAACCTAGCAACTGTCCGGGTTCAGAATTTTGACAATACTTTTACCACCATTCCCACATATAGTTTAATTGCAGATTCTTTCCAAAACTGGCGCGGAATGCAGGAAAGCAAGGGCCGAAGAATTAAGCGTTCTATTTTCATCAAGCAATCCTCCATTAAATTTCTTTCTTCGGAAGATATTGAAAGGCTTAAAAACATTCAGTTGATAAAACCCTATTTAGAGCATCGCCAAAGAGATGTTGACAAATTTAACCGAATGAATGAGGCAGATAAAGAATTACTCATAAACGGGCGAAACCAAACAAATCTCGGAGTTTTTCGTCATTACGCTGATGCTTTTTTAAACGAAAATTCTGCCATAAATAAAGATCTTTTTTTGATGGTTCGTCATTTGGCGCCAACTGACAAGGGTATTCCTATTGAAATTTTTTGCTTTAGCCACGATAAAAAGTGGGAAAATTACGAACACATTCAAGCAGATATTTTTGACCATTTGCTGGCCTCTATCTCCTATTTCGATTTGGAAGTTTTTGAATTACCCACAGGAAGAGACCTTCAAGCCTTGGCATAATTTTATTTTGCCAGACGGTCTTTTACGTATTCTGTTTCAGTCTTTCCGTGCGGGGAGGAGTTTCCGTCATCATCCAAGCTAACCATAATAATTTTATCGATACTGATGATGACCTCTCGCGTCATTTTGTTGCGTACCTCGCAGGCGAGCGTTATGGATGTTCTTCCAAATTTTGTCACCTCTAGCCCTATTTCAATTATATCACCCTTTTTCGCAGAGCTTCTGAAATTGATTTCACTCATAAACTTGGTAACAGTTCGGGGGTTTTCAAGTTGAATTATTGAATAAAGCGCGGCTTCCTCGTCTATCCATTCCAGCAGTCTTCCGCCGAAAAGTGTTTCGTTAGGATTTAAATCCTCAGGTTTAATCCATTTTCTTGTGTGAAAGTTCATCTAAAATAAAGTATCAGGGTTATCCATTCGCGGAATGTGGAGATTTGTTCCAAATCTTTCATTCGCTTTTTTAATAAAATGTGCCGAAAGCAGTGGCGATGCTTTTTCGAGATTTTGGTGAACAAAAAAGTAAATATTCTGTAAACCTTGATCAATCCATGTTTCCAAGCGGTCTATCCATTCGTCCAATCGCGTATAATCGCTCTGGTGGTTTGCGCCATTATAACGTATAAAAGCTGTAGGTGTAGTCAGCCTCATATGCAGCAAATCTCGCCTTCCGGCGGAATCTACAATTGTGTTTGTAATATTGTATTTTTCAAGAATTCCATAAAGTTCTTCAGCTGCTTCTTTATTATTGAACCAATCTGTGTGTCTAAATTCTATAGCAGGCTTAATATCCTTTGGAAGCATTTTAAAAAACGGTTCCAATCTATCACTGTTTTTAGGTCCAAAATTTTCAGGCAATTGCACAAACGGCATTTCCAGTTTTTCCTTCAAATTTGAAGAATTTAAGATGTATTCATTCAAATTTTCTTCACAATCCTGAAGTCGTTTCCAATGTGAAATTCCTTGAAAAAATTTCGGGAAAAACCTGAAATCAGCCGGCGTTTTTTCATACCAACTCGCAAATACGTCCGCAGAAAAAATTCTGTAAAAGGTAGCGTTCAATTCAATACTGTTAAATTGCGTTGAATAATAAGCCAGCTCGTCTTTTGTGCCCCTCGGATAGAATCCTTTTAAGTCGGCCTTGTTCCATTTTGCACAGCCAACATACAATTTTGGAGGAGTAGCTTTTTTATATTTTGAAAGAATTTCCTTTGTTCGCGGATGATCCGGCGGAAGTGTAAAGTCTATATTTTCAGGGTCATCAACTTTACCGAACTTCATAATAGTGTTGTTTCCGTAAAGATAAACCTTAAAAAAAAATCAAAAAAATAATAGGCTGTAACTTTTTATAAAACTGTTAGTCTTATATTTACTGAAACTTAAAATGTTATTTATAAATGTCCTCCGCCACCGCGGATTCAAGATAAACGAAGTTGGACTAGGGCATTCCATCTTCCATTAAAAACAAATATTCCATACAAAATGAAAATCATTAAAACACTTACCATCGCTTTTTTACTAACTGCAATTGCGCCAGTTTCTGCGCAGACTGCAGATGAAATTATTAATAATTATTTTGAGAATACCGGCGGAAAAACGGCTTGGGAAAACTTAAAAAGCGTAAAAATGACTGCAACTGCAAATGCACAAGGAATGGAAATTCCTGTAGAAATTTTTCAAACCAAAGACGGAAAACAATTGATTAAAATCAATTTTCAAGGCCAAGAAATTACCCAATTGGCCTTTGATGGTGAAATCATGTGGTCCACCAATTTTATGACAATGCAACCTGAAAAGAGCGATGCAGAATCTACCGCAAATATGATGAAGCAGACAAAAGATTTTCCAACTCCTTTTTTGAATTATAAAGATAAAGGCTTTACCGTTGAACTGATGGGTAAAGAAACCAAAGAAGGAACTGATACGTACAAAATTAAACTTACGCAATCACCGGTTATGGTTGATGGTGTGGAGCAGCCCAATGTTTCTTATCACTATTTTGACACTGAAACTTTTGTACCTATCGTTACAGAAAGTGAAATTGCCCAAGGTCCAATGAAAGGTCAAATGAATGTTAGCACAATGAGCGATTATCAGGAAGTTGATGGACTTTATTTTCCTTTTGCACTTTCAATGGCAGGACAGGGAATTCAACTGAAAGAAGTAGTTCTAAATCCCGAAATTGATGTGGCTATGTTCACATTTCCCGCTACAGCAGCCGATTCAGAGAAAAAATAACCAAATAGATCCTAAAAGAAAATCCCTGCTCGTTCAGGGATTTTTTTTAAATAATAATTAAATCTTTATTGTTGCAGAATAACCAAAAAACCATCATTATGAAAAATTTCATCTTAACGTTCATAGCTATTTTTTCAAGCTTCACGTTTATTCAAGCTCAAGAAACCTCTTTAAAAGGCAAAGAACTTTTCGGCAATATGAATGCGCGCCACATTGGTCCAGCATTAATGAGCGGACGTATCAATGACCTTGAAAATCATCCCACAAACGCACGTATTATCTATGCAGGAACAGCTGGTGGCGGTGTTTGGAAATCTGGCGATGGCGGTGCAACATTCGCACCGATTTTCGATGAACACGCACAATCCATTGGTGTAGTTACCCTAGATCCAAAAAATCCTGATGAAGTAATCTGGGTGGGAACCGGTGAAACCTGGACGCGTAACTCTGTTTCTGTGGGCGATGGCCTCTACAAATCTACCGATGGTGGTAATAACTGGAAGGAAATCCCTGGCTTTGAAGATTCTGAAAGAATTACTTCCGTTGTTATAAATCCAAATAATACAGATGAAGTTTATGTAGGCGTTTTGGGCGCATTGTGGAGCGATAGTGAAGATCGCGGGATTTATAAAACAACTGATGGCGGAAAAAATTGGAATAAAATTCTCTATGTAAATCCAGCTACGGGTGTTTCCGATATTTTGATGGATCCAAAAAACCCAAACATTTTAATTGCTTCTATGTGGGAATTTAGAAGAACCGCTTGGGGATTTAATTCCGGAGGTGAAAACAGTGCTATCTACAAATCTACCGATAGTGGAAAAACTTGGAATAAGCTAAGTAAAGACCTTCCAACCGGAAAGCTGGGAAGAATAGGTATTGCAATGGCTCCAAGCGATAGTAAAATAATTTACGCAGTGATTGAAACCGGTGTAAAAGAAACAAACGGTCTATGGAGATCCAACGATGGTGGCAATTCTTGGGAACATTTAAACAATGATTTCGGACTTACCGTGCGGCCTTTTTACTTTTCAAGAATAACAGTTGATCCAAAAAATCCAGATATTGTGGTGAAAGGTGGTCTAACTGGCTCCATTAGTAGAGACGGCGGAAAGACATTTAAAAATCTCGGAAATATGCACAGCGACATTCACGATGTTGTTTTCGATATAAATAATAGCGATATTATGTATTCAGGCACAGATGGTGGCGTTTATCGTTCTTGGAATGGAGGTTCTACTTTTGAAATAGTTGAAAATCTTCCCCTTTCCCAGTTTTATCACGTAAGCGTTGACGATGCCGAACCGTATAATGTTTACGGTGGTCTGCAGGACAATGGTTCGTGGTACGGCCCCTCCTCTGCTCCTGGCGGAGTTACCGCTCGAGATTGGAACAGCGTTGGCTACGGTGACGGTTTTAGAGTTTTAAAGCATCCTACAAAAAATATCATATATTCTGAAATGCAGGGCGCAGCAAATGTTTGGCGTTATGATGTGGACAGAAATAGAACGACAACCGTACAGCCACAACCAAAAAAAGGCGATCCTGAATTGCGTTTCAACTGGAATGCGCCAATGGCAGTAAGTGCTTTTGTTCCAGATAGATTTTATATGGGAAGCCAATTTCTCCATCGTTCAGACGATATGGGCGATAGCTGGACCATCATTTCACCAGACTTAACCACTAACGACAAAACAAAGCAAGACCAATCCAGTTCCGGAGGACTTTCGGTAGATAACAGTGGTGCTGAAAACCATACAACAATATTCACAATCGCTGAATCACCACTCGATCAAAATATTATTTGGGTGGGAACCGATGACGGAAACGTACAACTTACTACCGACGGTGGAAAGACTTGGACAAATCTTACCGAAAATCTTGTGGGAATCCCAAAAAACACTTGGGTTTATCATATTGAAGCGAGTGTTCACGGAAAAGGAACAGCTTACGCTGTTTTTGAAGGTCACACAACTGGCGATATGAAACCATATACCTTGAAAACTACCGATTATGGAAAAACTTGGAAATCAATTATTTCAGAAGATATAGATGATAAAGCTTTTGTCAGAAATATTCAGGAAGATTATGTGAATGAAGATTTACTTTTCCTCGGAACCGAATTCGGACTTTACGTTACTATTGATGGCGGAAAAAACTGGTCGCAGTTCACAAATAATATGCCTCCTGCAGCAGTTCATTTTATAGAACTTCAAAAAAGGACTAATGATTTGGTGATGGGCACTCACGGCCGTGGTGTTATAATTATTGACAATATAAGCCCGTTGCGAGAATTGACTCCCGAAATTTTAAACAAAGACCTTCATTTTTTCAAAACCGAACCATTTACAATGACTGAAGATAGCGGCTTTAGTGGAAGTTTTGGGGCAGAAACGCAATTTGTTGGAGAGAACAAAAACACGAGTGCTCAAATAGTTTACTACCTTAAAAAGCGCCACACTTTTGGAAAGATGGAGATGGAAATTCAAGATATGCAGGGGAATAAAATTACAACAATTGCTCCAGGAAAGTCAAAGGGTATTAATGTTGTTTCTTGGAACTTCACTGGTACAAATCCAAAAGTAGCCCAAGCCAAAACACTTGCATATGGAGGTTTTGCCGCCCCAAGGGTTCCGGCTGGAAAGTATAAAGCCGTAATGACTAAGGGAAAAGAAACATACAGTTACGAAATTGATGTAAAGTATGATGAAAAATCCATAACCACTTTGGAACAGCGGAAAGAGCAGGAAACACTCACCAAAAAACTTTATAATATGGTTGAAGATCTGGCATATATGGTGTATGAAATAACCGAAACCCAAGCAAAAGCCACCGAGGTAGTTGAAAACAATCCAAAAGGAAAAAAGGATGCTCAAAAATTTTATGATGCGCTTGAAAACCTTCGGAAAGATTTAGTAATTACCACTGGCGACAATTACGTAGCTTCCGCAGACCCAGAATTGCGTGAAAAAATGGCGGATCTTTACAGCAATGTTGCTACAAACTTCAATAAAGTTTCCGGAGCTTCGAAAGCAAATTTGGAATTAATTTCTGAAGATTTTTCAAAAGCGAAAAAGCGCTATGAAACTTTAATGGAAAAGGAAGGAAAGAAATTCAATTCATTTTTGGAAAAAAACAATATTCCGAAACCAGAACTTGAAAGCAAAGAAGAGTTTTTGAAGAAAGGATAATTTATTATTTAGCCACGAATTCACGAAAAATTATTAAAAATATTCGTGAATTCGTGGCTTTTTATTTTTTATGTATTTATATAAACAGTTTTGCGATTTACGAATTCTTTTATTCCGTCGTCGCTAAGCTCACGCCCATAGCCACTCTGTTTAATTCCACCAAAAGGCAGCCGTGGATCACTTTTCACTAATTCATTTATAAAAACGGCACCTTCATCAAACTGAAACGCCAACTTTTCGGCCTCTTCAATATTCTTTGTGAATATAGAAACACCCAATCCAAATTTTGAATTATTTGAAAGTGCTACCGCCTCTTCCACAGTTTTAAAAGTGGTAACCGAAAGTACCGGGCCAAAGGTTTCTTCTTTAAATACAGACATTCCCTCATTTACATTTGTTAAAATAGTAGGTTCAAAATAAGCACCTTGCCGCTTTCCTCCTATTTCTAATTTCGCTCCTGCCTTGATAGAATCATTTACTTGTTTTTCCAAATCTTTCGCTAAATCTGCACGCGCCATTGTGCCAACATAGGTTTCTTCATCCATTGGATCGCCACTTTTAAGCTCTCTAACTTTCACAAGCATTTTTTCAACAAATTCTTCGGAAATAGATGCATCTATAATCAATCTTTTTCCTGCAATGCAACTTTGTCCGGTATTCTGAAAGCGCGCTTGCACGCAGGTTTCGATAGTTTTATCCATCTCGCAATCTTTCATAATGACCAAAGCGTTATTTCCACCCAATTCCAAAACAGATTTCTTTATATTTTTCCCAGCAATAGAAGCCACTGAAGAGCCCGCTGGACCGCTGCCGGTAAGAGTCACTGCTTTAACTTTTTCGTTTTCAATAATTTCTTCCACTGCATCGCTTCCCACCAATAAAGTAGTAAAACAATTCTCAGGAAAACCTGCTCTTTTAAAAACCTTTTCAATATTCAAAGCACTTCCAAAAACGTTTGAAGCATGTTTTAAAATTCCAATGTTTCCAGCCATCAAAGCTGGTGCAGCAAAACGAAAAACTTGCCAAAAAGGATAATTCCAAGGCATTATAGCCAATACTACACCCAACGGTTCATAGCTTACATAGCTTTTATGGGCATCGGTTTTTACTCGTTCATTTTCAAGATGCTTTTCAGCATTTTCAGCATAATATTCACAGACCCACGCACACTTTTCTACCTCGGCGATAGCTTGTGTAATAGGCTTGCCCATTTCCAAAGTCATCGTTTTAGCATATTCCTGTTTGTTCTTTTTCAATTCAGAAGCAGCGGCAAGCATTAATTTTTTTCGTTCAGAAAATGAGGTTTCACGCCAATTGTAAAAACGTTTATCGGCTTTGTCAATTATTTCTGAAACTTCTTTTTTTGTGTGATTTTTATAGGATTGCAATTCTTCATCCGTGTACGGATTTATCGAGAGGGTTGTGGCCATGATTTTTCTTTTAAAAGTATTGAAAACATTGGGAACGAAGCAGCCGATTATGATGATTTTAACGTGAAGATTGTTGAAAATTATCCTTGTAAATACTCGCTAACTTCTACCTATTGTAATACATTTGCGAAAACTTTTTTACTGATGAAAAACACAGCACTTACACACATACACGAACAATTGGGCGCTAAAATAGTTCCATTTGCAGGTTATAACATGCCAGTTTCTTACGAAGGCGTGAATGCCGAACACGAAACCGTACGCAATAGCGTTGGTGTTTTTGATGTTTCGCATATGGGCGAATTTTTAATTACCGGCCCAAAAGCGTTGGATTTGATCCAAAAAGTATGCAGTAATGATGTTTCAAAAATTGTTGATGGCCAAGCGCAATACAACTGTTTGCCAAACGAAACGGGCGGAATTGTTGACGATTTAATTGTTTATAAGCTAAAAGATGAAAAATATTTATTGGTCGTAAACGCTTCAAACATCGAAAAAGATTGGGCTTGGATCTCAAAACACAACACCATGGGCGCAGAAATGCGCAATCTTTCTGAAGATTATTCACTGTTGGCAATACAAGGTCCAAAGGCAATTGAGGCTATGCAGTCATTAACTTCCGAAGATTTGAGCGCTATAAAATTTTACACCTTCAAAGTGTCCGATTTCGCTGGGATAGAGCACGTAATAATCAGCGCAACAGGTTATACCGGAAGTGGCGGTTTTGAAATTTACTGCAAAAATAACGAAGTAGAACAAGTTTGGAATAAAGTAATGGAAGCCGGAAAAGAGTTTGGCATTAAACCTATTGGATTAGCTGCGCGCGATACGCTTAGGTTGGAGATGGGCTTCTGTCTTTACGGAAACGATATTAGCGACACAACTTCACCTTTGGAAGCAGGTCTGGGCTGGATTACAAAATTTACAAAAGATTTTATTAATTCAGAAAACTTAAAAAAACAAAAGGAAGATGGCGTAAAACGAAAACTTGTGGGCTTCGAACTTAACGAACGTGGAATTCCAAGACACGATTACGAAATCGCTAACAAAGACGGTAAAACCATAGGAATTGTAACCAGCGGAACGATGGCGCCATCACTTAATAAAGCTATTGGGCTGGGCTATGTAACCGTGGAAAACAGTGCACCGGGAACAGAAATTTTTATTCAGATAAGAAATAGACCAATTGCAGCAACTGTTGTGAAAACCCCATTTTACAAAGGTTAATGGTAGAATACCAAACTATATTAGAAGAAATTCACGAGTCACTTAAGAATGTTGAAAATACAGGCGAAGTTGCGAGTTATATTCCCGAATTGGCGAATGTTTCAAAAGACAAATTCGGGATTCATCTTCAACTAATTACAGGTGAAAATTTTGCGGTTGGCGATGCTTCTGAAAAATTTTCCATCCAAAGTATTTCAAAAGTTCTCTCACTTGTCAAGGCATTTCAACTTATCGGGAATGATTTGTGGGAGCGTGTTGATGTGGAACCATCGGGCAACCCGTTTAACCATCTTTCGCTTTTGGAACTTGAAAATGGAATTCCCCGAAACCCTTTGATAAACTCCGGAGCCATTGTAATTGCTGATGTTCTGCTTTCACATTTAAAAAATCCTAAAGAAGATTTCTTAAATTTTGTTCGAGAATTAACACACGACGAAAGCATTCACTACAACGAAAAAATAGCTGAATCTGAAAGAGTAACGGGTTTTAATAATTACGCCGCTGCAAATCTTTTAAAAGCTTACGGAAACCTAAACAACAAAGTTGAGGACGTATTGGATTTTTATTTCCATCAATGTTCGATTATGATGGATTGCAGACAACTTACCAATGCTTTTTTCGTTTTCGCTAATAAGGGAAAATGTATAAAGGAAGTTCAACATTTAACTCCAAGTCAAGTAAAACGTATAAATGCAATTATGCTCACTTGCGGTTTTTATGACGAAGCTGGAGAATTCGCTTTTGAGGTTGGACTCCCCGGAAAGAGTGGCGTGGGCGGTGGTATTGTAGCGCTTTTGCCACATTGCTACACAATTGCTACGTGGGCGCCAGCACTAAACCCAAAAGGAAATTCGTATTTGGGAATGCAAGCCTTGGAACAATTTACCACGAAAACCAAATTGTCCATTTTTTAAGAAGTGACGATAGATTTTAATGAAGAAAAGAGAAGAAAAAAATCGGATTCTTATTTTAGGCGGCAGTGGTTTCATTGGCAATGGCCTCTACAAAGAACTCCACTCCTATTTTGATGTGCATTGCACGTACTGCCAACAGCACGGCGCATTTTCAGAGAATCAAATCTTTCACAAATTTTGTGTTGAAGAGGATTCCATGTTCTTATTATTGAATGAAATTAAGCCTACCGTAATTATTTCAGCCATAAACGGTGAATTTAAAAGTCAGTTTGAGACGCACAAAGAAATTGTGAATTATGCCTTACTGAATGATGGTTGCGCTGTTTTATACATTTCTTCTGTCGAAGTTTTTAATGGGAAATCCTCCCATCCTTCTTATGAAAATGATACAACGTTTTCGGAAAAGGCTACTGGAAAATTTAAAATTTCTGTGGAAAAATTATTGTTAGAAACTATTCCGCAGCAAACCGCAATCTTGAGATTACCGATAGTACTTGGCATTAATTCGCCAGAAATACTTCATCTTCGACAGTGCATTCGGCACAAAGCCGCATTTGAAGTTTTTCCAAACTTGGTGATAACCACTACAACAATCAACAAAGTTTGTCAGCAAATTCATTATATAATCAATCAATCCCTTCGCGGAATTTTCCATTTGGCAAGCAATGATATGGTTCACCACGAAGATCTTTTTAGGGAAATTACTTCAAAAATGGGAGATAAAATGCCTATCTTTAAAAGTGTATTTACCAGTAATGAAGATAAATACAATGCAATTATCCCGAAGAAAAATAAATTACCTGACTCACATCAAATAACTGTTTCACAGGTTATTGAAGAGTGTAGTCTAAATGAAGAGATTATATCAATAAAATAAATATTTAACTATGAAAGCAATATCAGAAAAACAAATAAACGAAAGATTAAAAGAATTTGAAGGATGGGAGTACCAAGAAGGAGCGCTACATACAATTTTTGAATTCGAAGATTTTAAGGAAGCATTCTCTGCAATGACGCGAATAGCTTTTGAATGTGAAAACCTAAACCACCATCCCGAATGGAGTAACGTTTATAACTCATTGGAGATTTACCTTTCCACTCACGATGCCGATGGCGTTACAGAAAAAGATTTTGAGCTTGCCGCAATTATTGATGAATTAATTGGATAGAAATTGCTAAAAAGCGACAATTTACAAATACCAAATTCCAAACAAACCACAAAAAACAAGTTCTAAAACACAAACAGTTTTAAAATTGAATTTTGTGATTTGTAATTTATTTGGGTTTTGGAATTTGTATTTTTTTATATTTGAACTTTCATTTCAAGAATAGACAATAGCAAATAACAATAGATAATAATTGTATGGGAAGAGCTTTTGAATTTAGAAAAGCAAGAAAAATGAAGCGTTGGTCTGCCATGTCCAAGGCTTTTACACGTATTGGGAAAGATATAGTAATGGCCGTGAAAGAAGGCGGTCCAGATCCTGATGCTAACTCTAGACTACGCGCTGTCATTCAAAACGCGAAGGCGGTGAATATGCCCAAAGACAATGTGGAACGCGCCATAAAACGGGCCAGCGATAAAAGTTTGGGCGATTTTAAAGAAGTGCTTTTTGAAGGTTACGCACCACACGGAATTGCTATTTTAATAGAAACTGCAACAGATAATAATACCCGAACGGTTGCTAATATTCGCAGCTATTTCAATAAATGTGATGGTAGTTTGGGAACTTCCGGCTCTGTTTCATTTATGTTCGATCATACGTGCAACTTTCGCATAAATCCAGAAGGGATGGATATCGAAGAACTGGAACTTGAGCTAATTGACCACGGCGTTGATGAAATTTTTGAAGACGAAGACGGAATTATGATCTACGGTCCTTTTGAGAGTTTTGGCGCTATTCAGTCTTATCTTGAAGAAAATAATATTGAAATCCTTTCTTCCGGTTTTGAGCAAATTCCCCAGGTAACCAAAAAATTGACAGAGGAAGAAGTTGCAGATGTTGAAAAGCTTTTAGAAAAAATTGAGGAAGATGATGATGTTCAAAACGTATATCACACTATGGAAGAGTCTTCAGAGGAATAATTAAAATACTTCTTGAAAATTAAAAAGCCACCTAAACGGTGGCTTTTCCTAATTTTAATTAACTATTATTTATCAATGTAAAACAATGATGAAGCTCCAGGGAACTCAGAGCTAAGATCTGGAACCAAATTACCTCCTGCCTCTATATTGTAAAAGAATAGAATTTTACCTCCATCATTGGCTCGCTCAGCTATAAAAACAGTATTATCTGAATGTTCGTATTCAACAGCAACAGGGTTTCCAAGGCCGGTCAATGCCCCCGAAACTCTAATTTGGTTTCCTACAAAGCTAAGCGTTCCTCCATTGGGTATAGCATTAAATTTTGTGACAAAATCACCTATAAATTGAAAACCACCATCACTTTCGTTTGATGCATCACCAATGTCCGTAAGAATCACAGAACCTTCATCCTCTGTAATTCCGTGTGTACGTGTGATACCTTCAATTGAAATTTGCTTATCTGGAGTAGCAATAACATCTGTTGTATAGTTGGTTATGAAATTCTTTAAAACGGCAACATCAGAAGTTTTATCAACCACTGTGTATAAATCGTCTCCTATAAACTGAATACCCCAAACAGCGTAATTTACAGTAACAGTATTTCGAAGTGTGTATCCACTAGCATCTCTTGTGAAAATAAAAAATCTGCCATCTTCAGTATTTAGATCGCCATCTACATCGGCATTGTCTGATACTACATAAATATCATCCTTAACTGCAATATCCCTCGGACTTTCCAATACAGAGTTACTTGACAGAAAAGGGCTCAGCACAGTACCGCTCTCAGTATTTTCAATATTTGAATATGTGTTAATTACCGATTGCTCTCTTGAATTAACCACAAGTTCATCTGCAGCATCGTCATAATAAATACCTTCATTATCAGCAGAGCTTGTAGAGAAAGAACGTAGCACTACTCCATTTGAAGTAAAATCATACGAAAGTATAGAATTATTCAAATTACTGGTTGCGTAAAGATTGGCAAAAACAGGTATTGGTAGCGGCCCACCACCACCTCCTTGAGGATCATCATTACTGCAGGATGCAAACAACAGCCCGGACACTAAAACTGGAAATATTAATTTTATTCTTTTCATAATTATTTTTAAATTTTGTACATAAATAATATTTAGAATTTAAATAATTGAAATTTCTGAAGAGGTTAACTTGTTTTTAACAACACACCGCTGAATACTAAGTACTTATGATATGGCACTGAATGTTGGTTTTAACATTTTCAATTAGAAGTTCATCGATTTTTTCCTGTTACACCATCAAAATATGTTCTTAGCTTCACGCTATCCAATTCAATATTACCTGATGGATAAAAAGCAGGGTTTATAATGATGGATTTTTTTTTGTAGTCAAAACCCACACAGATTATTGGAACTTTTGCAGCTAACGCAATATAATAGAAACCCGTTTTCCAAGTTAAAACTTTTTTTCGAGTACCTTCAGGTGACAGAGCTAAACGAAATTCATCTTTTTTCTTAAAAATTTCAGCAATTGCCTCAACCTTATTTTGCCCAGGGGTTCGGTCTAATTTTACGCCACCCGTCCAACGGAAATACCATCCAAATGGCCAGCTAAAGAGTTCTTTTTTTGCGATATAGTTTATCTGGGTCTTTGTTAATCTTCGTGTGAATAACCCGAGATAAAAATCATGCCAGCTTGTATGCGGAACGACTATTATAACTGCTTTTTTAACCGCTGGAGCAAAGGTACCTTCAATGCGCCAGCCCATTAATTTTTCAAAAATAAATTTTGTAATTCCCATAGAGAGCTGATGTGTTTTACATCTTTAAATATAATTCTCTTAATTTTTCATAGGTAATTACTTCCTCCCAATTGCTTCCCAATGCATTTTCCCAAAGAGGCACCATTCCCAAAGCTACGGTTATCATTGAGTTCAATTGTTCTTCGGTAAGATTTTTGCAGATTTCTTGGGGAATTTCAACTCCGTGTTTCTTTACCATTTTTTTGAATAGCGCAACATCTTTAGAATAAAATTCTTCTAAATACTGAAAAACGATACAATTGCCAACCCCGTGCTTTGTTCCCAAAACGTAACCCAGCCCATAACTCATTGCATGCGCCACGCCTACTTGCGAATAAGCGATGCTCATTCCACCATGCCAGGAGGCCATCATCAATTTTGCCCGTGATTCTTCTTCGGAGAGGGAATCGTCCAAGAATATTTCCTTACATAAATCGTATGCTTTTTCGCCATAGCTTTGGCTAAAAGCGTTTAGAAATGTACCGTTCAAAGATTCCACACAGTGAATAAAACAATCCATTCCTGTGTAAAACCATTGATTTTTTGGAACCCCTTTTGTAAGTTCTGGGTCTAGAATTACTTGATCAAAAGGTGTAAAGTCACTATTGATTCCTAATTTGCGCACGGGTCCGGTTAAAACTGTAGTTCGAGAAACTTCAGCTCCCGTTCCCGAAATGGTTGGAATACCAACGTGGTAAACGGCTTTCTGTTTTACCAAATCCCATCCTTGATAATCGGCAGCACTTCCTTTATTTATAAGCATAATGGAAACGGCTTTTGCAAGATCCATCACTGTTCCCCCACCAATACCAATTATTCCCGAAGGTGTATTGGTGAATTCGGCTTTAATTTTTTTTACCAAATCATCAACTTGAGATGTTTTCGGTTCTTCTTCAGTAGAAACAAAGATTAATTTGTCATTGAAACGAAGGTTAATTCGATCCAAAAATTCCTTATTTCGCTCAAAAACATCATCTACTAAAAATATAAACGGAGCCTTTTCCTGCTTCTGTGCTGAAAGGATTGAGGTAAGCTGGTCAAAACAACCTTCTCCAAAAACCACCTTGGGCACCATCGGGAAATTTCTAAATTTGTTATTTACGGCGTTCGGTTTCTTTTCTTTCAGAAGTTTATTCGCCCTTATAAGATCTTCAGGAGTATCTATTTCAACTCCAGTTGTATTTGAAACTGCCATTTTTATATTTTTCCCGTATTCTAAGTAACGAATACATTCTATTTTTTCTACTGCTTCCAAAGAGCGCATAGGCAGTCGGTAAAAATCCATTATTGCCTGCTTCCTGAAAGCGTAAATACCTTTGTGCTTGTAGTATTGCATTTCCACATTCTTATCGCGTGGATATGGAATTGGTGAGCGAGAAAAATAAAGTGCGAAATTATCTTTATCAACAATTACCTTCACACAGTTTGGGTCGCTAATTTCTTTCCAATCGTGTATTTCGGTCATTAGCGAAGCTAAATCTATTTTATCTGCATCTGGCTCATTAAAAACCGCCAAAACTTTTTCCAGTCCTTCTCTGCTCGTAAACGGTTCATCGCCTTGAACATTTACAACAATATCTACGTCCATGTTTTCTACAGCTTCGGCAATGCGATCGCTGCCGCAGTCGTGTTCTTTTTGGCTCATAATAGCTTTTCCGCCATTTGCTTCAATCTCTTGAAAAATAATCTCGCTATCTGTTACTACATAAACTTCATCAAAAAGATTGGTGGCCTTTGCAGCTTCATAAGTTCTAACAATTACGGGCTTTCCAGCCAAATCCTGCATTAATTTTCCGGGAAAACGAGACGCACCATAGCGCGCGGGAATCATTGCGATTATTTTCAAGTTGAAGTTTTTAAAATGATTTCAAAAATAAGAAGTTTAAGTTTGTGGCAATCTCTTTTTGCGAAGCTTTTTATAAAACTTAAAAAGTATATAAAGCAAAATTAATACAAATATGAATGCCAAAACTGGAATAAATATGGAAGCGAAGGCCATTAATACAGCAAGAGCCGTTTCTACTGTTGCAATTATTGGATTTGCAACCCCTGCTGTAGTTGTAGTTGATGTTAGCCTGGCCGCTGAAGCATTTCCCTTTATTACAGCAGCCGTACCACCTCCTGCAATAATAGCCAAGGTCCAAGTTACAACCGGATTCAAATCTATGACCGTTGCAACCATAACAGCTGTTCCAGCAACTGTTGCCAAAGGCAATGCAATTGTGTCTAGCAAATTATCCAACCATGGAATATAATAGCCTACAATCTCAACAAAAGTGGCGACCGCCATTGTTATTACAGCTGTTGTACTCCCTATCCATTGCCAGTTTTCATTTATGGGAATAACTTCGCAAAAGCTTGCAAGGCTTAAAATTAATAAGGGTAAAAAAATTCGGAAACCAACAGCAGCAGCAAGCCCAATGCCCAGAAAAATGCTGATTATGATTTCGATGTTTTCCATTAAGTACTAATCTACAAAAAATTCGTCCTTAAAACCTATTAAATACAATTTTTCACGGGCTCGGGTTACAGCGGTATAAAGCCAGCGAAGATACTCTTTATCAATTCCGTTGGGAAGATATGGCTGCTCAACAAAAACAGTATTCCACTGTCCTCCTTGCGATTTATGACAGGTAATAGCGTAACTGAATTTTACTTGAAGCGCATTAAAATATTTATTATTCTTAACGGCCAGAAATTTTTTGTATTTGGATTTCTCGGTTGCATAATCTTTCATCACTTCTTGATAAAGCTTGTTTGATTCATCATAAGTAAGAGAAGGGCTTTCAGAAGTAAGTGTATCTAAAAGCAGCACTGTTTCCAAAGGTTTCATATTTGGGTAATCTACCATTCTTATTTTCACTTCAGCAAAACGAAAACCATATAGCTCCTTAAAGGCGAATATTTCCAATACCTCTACAATATCGCCATTGGCAACAAATCCAGCTTCGCTTGTATTGTCTACCC
Organism: Aequorivita lipolytica; assembly: GCF_007997135.1. Classification (GTDB taxonomy): domain Bacteria; phylum Bacteroidota; class Bacteroidia; order Flavobacteriales; family Flavobacteriaceae; genus Aequorivita; species Aequorivita lipolytica. The sequence continues at coordinate 123,070 of NZ_VORU01000006.1, forward strand.
AAAAATAATTGTTCTTCACCACCATCAAATAATCGCCCGCCGATAGCTCCGATTCCTGAAAAAGTATGCGTTCGCGAATGCTTTGATTGTATAGGTTCGCTCTTTTATTGGAACGCACTATTATTACTGTGTCTTCATTGCCCAAAGCTGAATAACTGTCATTTATGGCGTCCATTATTTCCTGACCATCAACAGGGCGAATAACATCCGGAAAATTTGCTCCAGAAAATTTAAAGGCTTCGTATAATTCGTCGTCCAGCCGTTCCCGAATCCGCGTTGCGTTCAACAAAATACCACTGTCCTTTTGCTGACGTACTACTTCATCCAACTCAAGAAATATCACTTCTCGATTATACTGGTTTTCTAGTAATGTTGCATCCAGCGCGGGACTAATGTCTAAATGAACAGGCGGCAACTGAGCTGAATCTCCAATTAAAAGTAATCTGCAATTATTGCCACTGTACACGTACTGCATTAAATCATCGAGTAGCGAACCGTTTTCAAATAGTTTTGAGTCTTGGTTTATATCGGGAATCATCGATGCCTCATCTACTATAAATATAGTATCCCTGTGTTTGTTTTGTTGAAGCGTGAAGGAAACAGAACCTTTATCACTCTTTGGAAAATATATTTTCTTATGAATGGTAAAAGCCTGCTGGCTTGAATAGTTACTGATGACCTTCGCCGCCCTACCCGTTGGCGCCAAAAGCACAGAGCGTTTTTTAACTTTGGATAGATTTTTTACCAAAGAGCCTACAATTGTTGTTTTTCCGGTTCCGGCGTAACCCTTGAGCAAGAAGGTTTCATTTTTGTTTGGGCTCAGCACAAATTTTGCTAATAATTGAAGTGCAATATCCTGTTTTAAGGTTGTGTTATGTGGAAAATCATTTTTTAAAAAACTGTAAAATTCTGATACATTCATCATTCGCTGCTATCAATGAGGGTTTAAAGATAGGTATGATTTTTTCAGAATATACTTTTGCGAACAAAAAAAAATTGTAGATTTGCGATAGACCTTTTAGTAAAATCAACACTTAAATAATATCAATAATGAAATTAGTAATTCAGATTGTTCTTTGGATTGTCATCATTTTTTTGGGCTGGAAGCTATATACCTCGGTTATGGGCCCGGTTGAATTCAATAAAGTTAAGGAGGCACGTTATGCCAAAGTAATTAAGAATTTAAAGGACGTACAAGCTGCAGAGCTTGCACATAAAGAAATCACAGGTAAATTTACTGGTGACTGGGACAGTTTGGTTCGTTTTATTGACACCGCCCAATTTGCCAGAACGCAGAGACGTGACACAAGTTACGCCGACGTTGCCAAGAACAAAGCTTTCGGAATTGATGAAGGTTACTTTATAGAAGAATCATTAATTGATACGCTAGGCTTTACTCCCGTTAAGGATTCGTTATTCGGAGCAACTGACAGGTATAAAACTATGATGAACGTTCCTATAGAAGGAGTTGATGCTAAGTTTGAATTAAAAGCTGGAAAAATCGAGAAAAACGATGCTACATATTCCGTATTTGAAGCAAAAATTGCAAAGAAGATTATATTGGCAGATCTTAATAAAGATCTTTTGGCTCAAGAAATTCAAGTACAATCTGTAGACGGCGTTAACGGTCCTGATATTAAGGTAGGTTCCTTAGAAGAGGTAAATACAACCGGAAACTGGCCAAAAATTTATGATTCTGCAAAAGACTGATAACATAATTGATAAATTAAAAAACAGACTGTCCGTTCAAGTTTCTTTGAACGGGCTTTCTTTTTTGGTGACAAATCCTGAAAGTGAAGGAGTTCTATTCTTTGCTGAAAAAAAGCTGGACCACAGCACTACACCAGAGGAACTATTGATGGACATAGAATCAATAATGTTCAAAAATGATATTCTTAATTCAACCTTCGCTGAAGTATCAGTTGTTTATGCAACACCTGTTTACAGTTTGGTGCCCCATTCACTTTTTGATGAAACAAAGGCTAGCGAATATTTAAAGTTCAATTCAAAAATATTGGCCAATGATTATATGGCGCACGATGTTTTGGAGAATCAGGAAATTGTGGTGGTGTACGTTCCTTTTATGAACATCAACAATTTTTTCTTTGAGAAATATGGTTCCTTTAGCTATTATCATTCTGTTACCGTTATACTGAAAACAATTCTGGAAAAAGAAAAATATACACTTCCAAAAATGTATTTGCACTTTCAGAAAAACAATTTTGATTGTATTGTTCTTAAAAATGGGGAACTGCAACTCTGCAATAGCTACACCTATAAAACTCCCGAAGACTTTATCTATTACACCCTTTTCTGTATGGAACAGTTAAACCTGAACCCTGAAAACCTACCAGTTGTACTTTGTGGCGAAATTGAAAAAGATGATGAAAATTTCAAAATTGCGTATACCTATATCAGAAACTTAGAATTTTTTGATTCAAATGCTTCCAATATAAAGACTTTGGAAGAAGATATGCCCCACAATCATTTCATCTTAAAAAACGTGCTTTAAATGCGAATTATTTCTGGAACATATAAAGGAAGAAGACTAACGGCACCAAAAAATCTGCCCGTGCGTCCAACTACCGATTTTGCGAAGGAAGCTCTTTTCAACATTCTTAGGGTTCGGTATTATTTTGACGAACTTACTGTTCTGGATCTTTTTAGCGGTACTGGAAACATCAGTTTTGAATTTGCTTCGCGTGGCGTTCCTAATATTACTTCAGTTGACGCACATCAAGGCTGTATTCAATACATAAATAAAATTTCGGAAGAGTTTTCGTTTCCTATTACCACTGTAAAATCTGAAGTATCCAAATATTTGGATACCTCCTCTGGGAAATACGATGTAATTTTTGCAGATCCGCCCTATGACTTTGACGTGTCTCAATTAGATACCATAGTTAATACAGTTTTTGATAAAAGTTTTTTAGCTGAAGAAGGGTTGCTTATTATTGAGCATTCTAAAATGAATAGTCTTTCAGACAATAAATATTTCGTAGAGGCCCGAAAATATGGTGGCAATGTTTTTAGTTTTTTTAGCAATATAAAAAATGGAACCTAACAATATAAAATTAAGTTTTGGAACTGCTAGAATTTACGGAAATATCGTGGAGATAATTATAGATGAAGGTACTGTATTTCATCAGGGAAGCTTAAAGGAGCTATTTAATCTTTTTGACACCCACTTTCCAGATGAAAACTTTGGATATATCTCAAATCGCTTAAACGATTACTCGATTGATTTAAGCCCTGCACTTTATCAATCCTTTCATAAAAACCTGACAGCAGTTGCAGCTCTTTGCTATTCAGAAATCTCTTATAAAAATGCTATGTTTGAAAAGGCATTCTACAAACACAAACCGTTTGATGCATTCAAGGATTATGATCAAGCCATAAAGTGGATTAAAACTTATTTGTAAAAAAAGCAGGCCTATAAGCCGGGTTCTGTATTCATCAAAAAGACGAATCCTTATCATTTATCTAGGCGTTCCGTTACCGAAACGCTCAATCTGCCTACCCTCCTGCATCGGGCGGGAACCCTCTCCCGATAGCTATCGGGGCACAGGTTTACGTGGCATTTCACCGCATAGAGTTTACCTGGTTTCACTACAGCATTACCTGTACATACTTTCTGCTGCACTTGTCCTTTCCTCCTTCGCTAGAGCTATGGAGGACGACGGCCGTTAGCCGCTATGCTTCCCTATGGTGTCCGGACTTTCCTCCCCGAAGCTAGTTCGGGGCGATAAGGTGGCCTGCTGCGCAAAAGTACTCCAATGTTAATAAATATGGGAAAATACGAACAGCTATTTTTTTAAAACCCGTTACACATCTTTATATTTGCTTTCACGTCAAAATTCATAACTCGGTCACTGACTACTGATCACTGAATACTGACTACTGAAAATATGGAACACTTCATTGTATCTGCCCGAAAGTACCGCCCCGCCGTTTTTAAAGACGTTGTTGGGCAACAGGCCATAACCAACACTTTGGAAAACGCCATAGAAAACAATCACCTTGCCCAAGCATTGCTTTTTACGGGCCCCCGAGGCGTTGGGAAAACTACTTGTGCACGAATTCTCGCAAAGAAAATTAACCAGGATGGCACCGAAAAGGAAGACGAGGATTTCGCTTTTAATATTTTTGAACTCGATGCGGCTTCAAATAATTCGGTAGACGATATTCGAAATCTTATCGATCAAGTTCGGATTCCGCCACAAGTTGGAAAATACAAGGTTTATATTATTGATGAAGTACATATGCTGTCCTCAGCGGCTTTCAATGCTTTTCTAAAAACCTTGGAAGAACCACCAAAACACGCCATTTTCATTTTGGCAACTACCGAAAAACACAAAATAATACCGACCATCCTTTCCCGTTGCCAGATTTTTGATTTCAGGAGAATTGGCGTTCGTGATATAAAAAATCATTTGGCGGACGTTGCGAAAGCCGAAAACATTGATGCCGAAGACGACGCCCTACACATAATCGCCCAAAAAGCAGATGGTGCGCTACGCGATGCCCTTTCAATTTTTGACCGAGTAGTAAGTTTCTCCGGAAAAAACCTTACTCGCGAAGCCGTCACCGAAAACCTGAACGTGCTGGACTATACGTGGTATTTTCAGATTACCGATTTGCTTTTGGAAAACAACATTCCGCAAGTTTTAGTTACTTATAACGATATTCTTTCAAAAGGTTTTGACGGTCACCATTTTATTATGGGCCTCGCTTCGCACTTCCGCGACTTGTTGGTTTGCAAAAACCAGGTAACAATCGAGCTTTTGGAAGTTGGCGAACAAGTAAAAACAATGTATTTTGAACAATCGCAAAAAACGGACACACAGTTTTTAATTGACGGTATTGACATTGCAAACACTTGCGATTTAAAGTATAAAAACAGCCAGAACCAACGGCTACTTGTTGAACTTTGCCTACTGCAGCTTGCTTCCCTGACTTTTCAGGGCGAAAAAAAAAAGCTTGATCCCCGCGTAGACGGGGACCTCATGAACAATAGTACCAATCGTTTCGTAATACCTCCCTCCCATTTTAAGAGTGAAAAATTTACTTCGGAAAAGATAACTTCTGCAGGAAATGTTGTACCCCAATCTCCAAAAAAGATTGAAACAGAAATCGAAATGGAAATCGAAGAAAGCAAAGCAAGTGAACCTTCCGAAGAGCTTGGCACTGAAAACACTCAACCGAAAACACCTGTCCACCGAAGCTTTTCTAGCGTAGGTGGAGAAAACCAAGAACAGACAACTGACAACCGAGAGTCTCAAAAAGTAATTGAGCGTCCACAAATTTTAGCAGAGCGCAATGCTAAAAAAGTCTCGGCGCTTTCGCTAAAAAGCATTCAAAAAAAGCAGGAAATAAAGCAGGAAATGGTTGCGAACCAACCCGATGCAGAAAACCTTCCTGTTAATAATTTTTCTGAAGAAGAAATGCAAGCAGCATGGACGGAATATACCGCAAATGTAGAAAGTGAAGGAAAATTTAATTTGCTTTCACATTTAACGATGGGCGTTCCAAAACTGGACGGATCCATCATTCATCTCGAATTCCCTAATCATACAATAAAGACCGAAGTAGAACGCGCTAAATATGAACTGCTCAGCTTTCTGCGTGAAAAACTTCAGAATTATGAAATTGACCTGGACATAATAGTTAATGAAACTATCACAAAAAGATACGCATATACAACGAGGGAAAAATTTGAAAAAATGAAAGAAATGAACCCGTTGATCGAAAAACTTAGACAGGAATTTGATTTGGATATCTAAAAAAAATCGTTTCGGCTCCGCTCAACGACCAGTTTTTCTATAAAGCAATTTGAAACTTGAAACCTTGAACCTGAAACTAAAATTATGCTTGGCTTAAAACTTCCCACAGATCCACGATGGGTAAACATTGTTGAAAAAAATATAGAAGACATTCTTACAGATCACGCTTGGTGTGAACAGAAAGCATCTTCAACAGCCATTTCTTTAATAGTTGGCTTTCCCGAATACACAGAGCTAATTCAGGAAATGATTGCTTTGGTGAAAGAAGAAATTAGTCATTTTAAGATGGTGCACGATAAAATCGTGGAGCGCGGCTGGGTTTTAGGACGCGACCGTAAAGATGAATATGTAATGCAAATTATTTCATTCTTCCCAAAAGGCGGAAGCAGAACCACACAGCTTGTACACAGATTGCTTTATGCTGCATTAATTGAAGCCCGCAGTTGTGAGCGTTTCCGTTTACTCAGCGAAGAATTGGAAGACAAAGAACTTGCAGAATTCTATAGAAAACTGATGGTCAGCGAAGCAAATCACTACACTATGTTTCTCGGTTTTGCGCGTCAATACGGCGACAGAAAAGAAGTAGACCAAAAATGGAACGACCTTCTTTCTTTTGAAGCTGAGGTAATGAAAGACCTTAGTAAGCATCAATCTATTCACGGATAAAACTTTCTTAAAATTTCTGTCATGAAGCTAAAAAGAAGAAGAAAGTTAGTTAATTATTTAAGTCTCTTAGATCAGCCAATTAGATTCAATCCTTTCGTTTTTAGTAGAATGTTTATCCTTTGGGCGGTTTTGGGCTTGCTGGGAGGCATCATTTCAGGTGGTTATTGGATAGTATTGGAACATTTTACTGAATTTCTCTCAACATTTGAAGGTTGGTACGTAATACCTACAATGGCCGTCTGCGGTTTATTGGCAGGAATAGTAATTCATCTTATTGGCGATCCTGGAGAAATTCACTTAATAGTGAACAATATCCGTTTCAACCACGGAAAGCTAGACCCCAAGAATAACCCTTCCATGATTCTATCTTCCCTGTTATGCGTAGCATCTGGTGGAAGTTTGGGGCCTGAGGCGCCGTTGGTTCAAGTAACGGGTTCCACGGGAACGTGGTTGGGTAAGTTATTTAGGTTGAAAGGTGAAGAACTGCGGTCTTTAAGCATTGCCGGAATGGCTTCGGGCTTTACAGCATTATTTGGCGCTCCATTGGGCGGAAGTCTTTTCGCTTTGGAAATATTACACCACAAACACGCTGTAGAATACTACAAAGCTATTATTCCGGCTTTGGTAGCCAGTTGTTTCAGTTATATAATTTTTGCTTTAATCGTTCATCTTGGTCTAGGGCCCATCTGGAATTTACCCGCTTATGAAATGGCAAGCGTTTTCGATTTTGCATGGGCTTTCTTCTTTGCTGTCATAGCCACGGTACTTGGTTGGGGATTTATCTTTTGCACCAAATTTTTTAAAGCGGCTTTCGAAAAAATAAAAACGCCTATTTATATAAAAACGCTTATAGGCGGTATTATTCTTGGAACCATTGCTTATTACCTTCCGCTTACGCGTTACTTTGGCCACCACCAAATAAACAATTTAATAACTGGCGATCTTACTGTAAATTTTCTGCTTGCCGTACTTGTTTTCAAAATTATTGCCATCGCCATAACAGTAACCTCTGGTTGGCGTGGCGGATTTATCATTCCATTATTTTTCAGCGGTACTGCTTTAGGACTTTTATTACATACTATCTTCCCTTCTGTTAGCCTCTCACTTACTATTGTAAGCTGCATGGCCGCCATTAATGCTTGCGTTACGCGCACGCCGATGAGTACTACCATTCTTTTGGCAACGCTCACGGGTTTTACTTATTTTATTCCAATCCTTTTTGCTAGTTTAACAGGCTATTTCCTCGCACCTCGGATTCCATTTATTGAAGCCCAAATGGAGGATAGGGAACGGAAAAAAACAAAGAGAAAACAATCTAAAGCTTAAGACCGATCGTAATGAACGAAAAAATGAAACAAACAGCAATAGATTTTTATAAAATGGCATACGGAGGTATCCTCTGAAAAGCAATCGAACTATATTTAGAATCAGAATACATTCAGCACAATCCAGCTGTTAAAAATGGGATGGAAGGTTTTATTGAATATTTTGAAAAGATGCAGAAAGAATGTCCAGACAAAACAATAAAAAGAGCTAATCACTTTTCAAAAATAATTAGTGTTTTCGCAGCAAAAAAGTTCTTAGGAATTATTCATTAGTAATTATTCATTACTAATTAATTAACCTCCATCTCCTCCGCAATCTTTTCATTGTAAAGACTCCGCACGATTCCATCACTAAGCCCAATTTTGGGCACATATACATTCTTAGACTTACTCCATTTCATAGCAGAAAGATAGATGCGCGTGGCAGGAATAACCACATCGGCACGGTCTGGGTTCATATCCAGTTCTGTGATTCGCTCCTCAAAGGTGAGCGATTTAATAAGTTCGTAGTAAGAAGAAAGGTAAAAGTAGCTGAGAGGCTTTCCTATTTTTTTACCGCTCTTTTTGAAAATGGTATTAATATTTCCACCGCTACCAATGACTGAGACTCTTTTAAAACCTTTGGTTTCCTTTTTAATCCAAGTTTCCATATCGTCCCAAATACAATCGTGAACCAGACCTTCCAGTAGCCTAACAGTTCCCAATTTAAAACTTTTGGAGATTACATTAGTGCCATTGGCAAAAAGGGTAAGTTCTGTGCTTCCACCGCCCACATCTACATAGAGAAATACTTTATCGTTCTCTATTAGGCTTTTTAAATCTGTAGAAGCAATAATAGCTGCCTCATCGTTACCATCAATAATATTTATGTGCAGGCCGCTTTTATTTTCAATCATTTCAGCTACCTCCCGCCCATTTGCAGCTTCTCTCATAGCCGAAGTAGCACACGCTCTAAAACGTTTTATATTGTGGGTTTTCATTAATAGTTTGAAGGCTTGCATGGCATCAATCATTCTATTGGCACTATTCTCAGAAATTTTTCCCTTTAGAAAAACTTCCGCTCCCAAACGTATCGGCACGCGTACCAAAGAAGTTTTTTTGAATATAGTATCCTTTCCCTCCTGCTCAATAACAGAAACCACCAATAACCTGATGGCATTACTACCTATATCCACGGCACCGTATTTTTCAATATTTAACAAATCAGTATACTTCTAGTTTTTTTAAATAATAATCATACATTTTAAATTGGGAACGAACCAGCGGTTTGTTGTTCTTAAGATACGCATTATCATTTTTAATACTTATTACGCGTGCTTTAACATTGTCGCTCCAACCTATTTCGAAATTTTCGAGTATTTCTTTTTTTATATCGTCATCATAGATTGGGCAGGAAATTTCTACCCTATTGTCAAGATTTCTACCCATAAAATCTGCCGAAGAAATATACATTTTGATATTGCCAGCATTTTCAAATATAAACAACCGTGGATGTTCCAAATATTTTCCCACAATACTTATTGCCTCAATATTCTCGCTCATCCCTTTTACACCGGGAATTAAACAGCAAATGCCACGTATAATCATCTTTATTTTTACTCCGGCCCGACTTGCTTCGTAAAGTTTATCTATCATCTTAAAATCTGAAAGACTGTTGAGCTTAAGCTTAATACCGCTGGGAAGTCCAGCTTTTTTGTTTTTTATTTCGGCATCAATCAATGAATAGATTGCCTTTCGTGTGTAATGCGGAGAAACTATGAGATGTTGGTATTTACGCACTTGATAATTCACTTCAAAAAACTCGAACACTTTATTTATCTCTTTACAGATTTTCTGGTTTGCCGTAAAAAGTGTGTAATCTGTATAAAGTCTCGCCGTAGATTCGTTGAAATTACCTGTGCTCAAAATTCCGTAGCGCACTTTTTTATTGTTTTCAATCCTTTCAACCAAGCAGGCTTTACTGTGAACCTTCAATCCTTTTACGCCAAAAATTAAACGGATGTCTTCACTTTGTAACAATTCGGCATATTCAATGTTTGCTTCTTCGTCAAAACGGGCCTGAAGTTCGATCTGCACAGTAACGTCTTTTCCATTTTTCTTTGCATTTATCAGTGAACTGGCAATGTGTGAAACTTCCGCAAGACGATAAATAGTAATCTTGATGGATTTCACTTTAGGGTCCAGCGCCGCCTCACGCAGAAACTTAATTACGTACATGAACGTTTGATAGGGTGCGTGCAGCAAATAATCTTTCTCAGCAATTTTATCAAACAGACTGCCCTGAAGGCTCAAACCAGGAATAGGCAATGGTTCTTGATGCTCATACTGAAGATCGGGCCGTCCCAGACGCGGAAAATTCATATAATCACGTCTGTTGTGGTAACGACCACCGGGAATGATACTATCTGTTTTATCAATACCCATTTTTTCCAGCAAAAATTGCAAAGTTCTTTTGTCAATACTTTTGTCGTACACAAACCGAACTGGATCACCCACACTTCTATTTTTTACACTTTTTGAAATTTTATCTATAAAACTTCGGCTTAAATCACTGTCTATATCCAGTTCGGCATCGCGGGTAATCTTTATCATATGTGCCGAAATGGTTTCATATTTAAAAATGCTGAAAATGTTGTGAAGACAATGGCGAATAAGGTCGTCCAGAATAATTACGTACTGCTTCTCCCCTTTTGGCGGAAGCACTACAAACCTATCAATAGTACGCGGAATTTCTATAAGTGCATAGTTGTGCTTTGCCTCAAAAGTATCATCATCCTTACTCATAACCATCGTTACGGCAAGGTAGGCAGCACTATCCCGTAAGCTTGGAAATTCTTCCAACTCCCCAATCATAATGGTCATCATGGCCGGACTTACGTTTCTAATGAAATATTCCGAAATAAATTTACTCTGTTCCGGAGTTATCTCTGTTTCATCAATTATAAAAATATTTTCCTTACGAAGTTCCTTTTGAATATCACTCAGAATATTCAAACTGTGGGCTTGTTGCGCAATTACGGTTTGAGTAATTTCTTCCAAAAGATCTTTTGCTGAAATACCGCCCAGAAAGTTGCGCCCCATCTTTCCGGCTTCCACGATACGCTTGATAGTGGCATAGCGCACCTTGAAGAATTCATCCAGATTATTCGAAAAAATTCCTAAAAATCGAAGCCTTTCAATCAAAGGAAGTTTTTTGTCGTTTGCCTCCTGCAAGACACGCGCATTAAACTGCAGCCAGCTTAGCTCTCTGTTATTGTATTGATTGCGAACCTGTGTATTTGTATCAACTTTTTCGGTCATTATTTAAGATCCCTTGGGAAAATTGTTTTGACGGTTTCACCCGTAGTTATTTCACTCCACTTGTTTTCTTCAAACTGCAACATCACAAAACCACAAGTAGGAACATTGTCAATATAGTGGTTTCCCAGCATATTTGCAACGGAAGTAAAGGCGTGGTTATGACCCACAATCATTACTTTGTCCAGCTCATCAGGCAAAGATTTTATGATTCGCATTACATTCTGGCCACTAAAATCGTAGAGATCGTGATTAGTTTCAAAATCTGCATCGTCGATATCTAGCGCGTCTTTAAAGAAATGCGCGGTGGATAGTGCGCGCGTAGCATCACTGCTTATTATTTTTTGAGGAGGCTCAATTGTTTTTGAAACCTTATTTGAAACCAATTTTCCATCACGCTCTCCCCTTCCTTTTAAAGGTCGTTTATGGTCGTCAACATCATGTTTCCAAGATGATTTTGCATGTCTAACTAAGTAAAGTGTTTTCATAAAATTGTTTCAGGTTTCAGGTTCCAAGTTTCAGGTTTTGGAGTTTAAAGTTTTGAACATTGAATATTCTTTAAGGAGCCAAACGTTCAATAACCCAATCATCATATTTAAAAGTATAACGAATCCTGTCATGAAGCCTATTGGGTCTTCCCTGCCAAAATTCAATTGAAATAGGTTTCACCAAAAAACCACCCCAATCGTTTGGCTTTGGCACTTCATCGTTTTCGTACTTTTTTTCGAGCTCGGCCAGATTCTTTTCTAAAACCTCACGCGACTCCACAACACTGCTTTGGTGCGAAACCGCAGCTCCCAGTTGGCTCCCTTTTGGTCTAGAATGAAAATAATTGGTTGAATCTGCCACTGATGTTTTTTCAGCAGTTCCTTTAATAATAATTTGACGCTCCATATTTGGCCAAAAGAACGAAAGTGAAACTTTTTTGCAATTGGCTATGGATTCGCCTTTTTCGCTATTATAATTGGTATAAAAATAGAAGCCGTATTCATCGTATTTTTTCAGCAGCACAACTCTACCTTTCGGAAAACCGTCGGTGCCAATTGTGGAAATGGTCATTGCATTTACTTCATCCACGCCTCCGTTATCCTTCACTTCATAAAACCAAGTTCGGAATTGCTGCATCGGGTTTTCATCAACCGATGTTTCAGAAAGTTCGCCCTTATCGTAGGATTTTCGGTAGTCGTGAAGCTTTTCAGCCATAGTTCAAGTTTTAACGCAAGTTAAGGGTTTTGGATAAGCTATAAAACAGTGGCTTATTAAATATCTATTAAATTTTGGTTGCTGTGAATACTGTGGATATTGAATTTTCAATTTCGTCACTATAGCTTTCGAAATCGATTTCAAAACGAAAACGTTTTTCCATCCTCAGCCAATTCCACATTCTCAAAAACCTCCTGTGCTTCTTTTCTAAATAGATCCAAATTTCCATAACGACCAGAATAATGCCCAAGTATCAAAGTTCCAACTTTAGCCTTTCTGGCAATAACCCCAGCTTCTTTAGCAGTACTGTGCTTGGTTTTATCGCAAAGATGATGGTGCTCTTCTAAAAAAGTAGATTCGTGATATAAGACGTTCGCATTTTCGATTTGCGAAACCATTACAGGATTATAAGCCGTATCACTGCAATAAGCATAGCTTTTTGGGGGCGGTGGATCAAAAGTGATTTTTTTATTTAGAATCAGTTTTCCATCTCTGTTTTCAACATCAAAACCTTGTTTTATTTTGTTGTAATAGCTCAAATCTATATTGAGCTTCCGGGCTGTTTCAACGTCCAACTTTCTATCATCGGGTTTTTCTTTAAAAAGAAATCCGTTGGTATAAACCCTGTGATCCAGCGGTATTGTTTCTACAGAAACCTTGTCATCCTCAAAAATAATTTGGGGCGTCGTTTCTTCCAACTCGTGAAAATATAGTGGGTAATTAGTGTATGTTTTTCCAAGTTTGAGAAGAAGCAGAATAGCCTCTTTGATTCCTTTTGGACCATAAACGTGCAATTCGGCTTCCCTTCCCAAAAGTAAAAAAGTAGAAATTAGGCCCGGCAAACCGAAAAAGTGATCGCCGTGTAAATGGGAAATAAAAATATGTCTGATTCTAGAGAATTTAACCCTGTATTTTCGCAATTGCATTTGCGTTCCTTCGCCACAATCAATCAAAAATAAATGTCCCTTCATCTCCAAAACCTGCGCCGTTGGGTGCGCTGAGGCCTTTGGTGTTGCAGAATGACATCCTAGGATAGTTAAATTCATAAATAAGTATACAGTGGGCAGTGGCAGTTTGCAGTTGGCAGTATTGAAAATTAAAACTGCTACCGCCAACTGCTACTGCAAACTTTTTTAAAACCCCAAGTCCCTTTCAATTTCCTCCATTTCAATAATATCTTCCGCCTCCTGTAGGGTCGGAACAACAATCATTTCAAAAGGCACTTCATCAATATCTAATGCATCGTTCACAATAACGAAGGATTGCTTGGTCTTTCGGTGAAGGCTGGAAGTTTTAATGAATTGCAATAAATGCGGAAGCTCCATTGAAGTGTATTTCAAGAGATTCAAAACCACATTTTGACCTTTATATTTTGAAGGGACCTGATTTTCGATGAACGAGGCAAAGTCTATAATATCGTCCTTTTCATCTTCCAGGACCACAAAATTTGGGTGATTATCAATCTTCATGATGTTTAATTTTTGAAGCCAATAAATAGATTACCGCCATACGTATGGCAACGCCGTTTTGTACTTGTTCCAAAATGATGGACTGTTTGCTGTCCGCCACATCGCTGGTAATTTCTACACCACGATTAATTGGGCCTGGGTGCATTACTACGATTTCTTTATTCAAAGAATCAAGAATTGCTTTGTTCAATCCAAATTGCTGTGTGTATTCCCGCGTTGTGGGGAAATAACTAATATCCATCCGTTCATTTTGTACACGAAGCATATTGGCCACATCGCACCATTCTAACGCTTTACGAAGATTGGTTTCAATCTCCACATTTAATTTTTCTATATATTTAGGAATAAGAGTTTTAGGACCACATACTTTAACTGTCGCTCCCAGCTTTTGAAGTGCGAAAATATTTGATAGGGCAACCCGCGAATGCAGAATATCGCCAACGATTACAACTTTTTTTCCGGCTACATCCCCCAATTTTTCACGAATGGAATAGGTATCAAGTAATGCTTGTGTTGGATGTTCGTGTGCACCGTCTCCTGCATTGATTATACTGGCGTCAACGTGCTTTGAAAGAAATACTCCAGCTCCGGGATTTGGGTGGCGCATCACCACTATATCCACTTTCATTGATAGAATGTTGTTTACGGTATCAATAAGCGTTTCGCCTTTGGTTACCGAAGAACTTGAAGAAGCGAAATTAATAACATCTGCAGAAAGCCTTTTCTCTGCAAGTTCAAATGAAAGCTTGGTTCGGGTGCTGTTTTCAAAAAAAAGATTGGCAATAGTAATATCACGAAGCGATGGGACTTTTTTAATGGGCCGATTGATAACCTCTTTAAAATGATCTGCCGTTTCGAAGATGAGTTGGATATCGGCTTCGGTAATGTATTTAATTCCCAATAAGTGGTTTACACTTAGTTCGCTCATTGTTTTTTTATTAAAAACGCTATAGGCTATATGCTTTACGCTTTAGGCCGCCTATTGCATATTGCCTAAAGCTTATGGCAAAAATTTTAACTTTTAACTAAGTACACAGCATCTTCCCCATCATTTTCTTTCCAACAAACCTTTACTTTTTCACCATTGATCGCATCTACCTGTCTTCCTCGATAATCTGGCTGAATTGGCAAATGGCGGCTAAAACGACGATCTATTAAAGTGAGTAATTCTATTTCCAACGGTCGTCCGAAGGATTGAACCGCAGTCAATGCTGAGCGAATGCTTCGTCCAGTGAAAAGCACATCGTCAATAAATACTATGTTTTTGTCTTCAACAATAAAATTTATCTGGGTTTTATTGGCTTCCAGTGGTTTGTCGCTTCTCCTAAAGTCATCACGGAAAAAGGTAATGTCCAAATAACCAAGTTTGATGTTCTTGATTTTATATTCAGTTTCGAGCAATGTTTTCAGCCTTTCAGCTAAAAATACCCCTCGCGGTTGGATTCCTATAAGTACGGTTTTGGAAAAGTCGTCATGTTTTTCGATCAATTGGCAAGCCAAACGGTTAAGCGCAATGTGTATCTCGGTTGCGTTCAGTAACACTTTTTGGCTCATAGGAAGTTCTGAATTGTATTTGGGAAGCAAAAATACATTTTTTTTGGCTTTTTAAAGTGATGTATTTAAAATTGATTAAATCTATCGCACAAAAAAAGCCTTCCGTTTCCGAAAGGCTTTTCTTTATTAAATGGATGGTGTCCCTGCCTGCGCAGGAATAAAATTATTTTTTACCGTCCATTTTGTCTTTAAGTGCTTGAAGCGCAGAGTTGGCATCACCTAAAGTGGTTTTTGCCTCGTCCTGAGAAGCCGCTTGTTTTTTCACAGCCTCTTTTACAATTTTCGCTTCTTCTTCTTTGTGAATAGCCATATGCGAAGCAACCACTTTCTTGAATTCTTTGTTGAACTCAATAATTTGGAATTCTGCTTCATCACCTTTCTTCAACATAGAGCCATCTTCTTTTTCAAGGTGACGGCTTGGTACGAATGCTACGATATCATCGTTGAATTTTATAGTTGCTCCTTTGTCAACTACTTCGTCAATTGAAGCAGTGTGCTTGGTTCCAACAGCAAATTCACCTTCGTATTTGTCCCAAGGATTTTCCTCAGTTTGTTTGTGACCTAAACTAAGTTTACGGCCTTCAACATCCAATTCCAATACAACCACTTCAAGTGTGTCACCAATATTGGTAAATTCACTTGGGTGCTTGATTTTCTTGGTCCAAGAAAGATCGCTAATATAGATAAGACCATCAATACCTTCTTCAAGTTCAACAAAAACACCAAAATTGGTAAAGTTGCGAACAATACCTTTGTGGCGCGAACCAACTGGGTATTTTGTAGTAATATCTGTCCATGGGTCTGGCGTCATTTGTTTTATACCAAGGCTCATTTTGCGCTCTTCCTTATCCATTGTAAGGATTACCGCTTCAACTATATCACCAACATTTACGAAATCCTGTGCGCTGCGCAAGTGCGTGCTCCAAGACATTTCGCTAACGTGGATAAGGCCTTCAACACCTTCAGCAACTTCAATAAATGCACCGTAGTCTGCAATAACAACTACTTTACCTTTTACTTTGTCACCAACTTTCAACTCTTCACCAAGAGCTTCCCATGGGTGAGGATTCAATTGCTTAAGACCTAATTGGATACGTGTTTTATCTTCATCGAAATCAAGAATTACAACGTTCAATTTCTGGTCAAGTTCAACGATCTCATTTGGATGGTTGATACGTGACCAAGAAAGGTCAGTAATGTGAACAAGTCCATCAACGCCGCCAAGATCAACAAATACTCCGTATGAAGTGATGTTTTTAACAACACCTTCAAGTACTTGTCCTTTTTCAAGCTGCCCAATGATTTCTTTTTTCTGCTCCTCAATATCCGCTTCAATAAGCGCTTTGTGCGAAACAACAACGTTCTTGAATTCGTGGTTGATCTTAACAACCTTGAACTCCATTGTTTTACCAACGTAAATATCGTAATCACGAATTGGCTTAACATCAATTTGCGAACCTGGCAAGAAAGCTTCGATACCGAAAACATCCACGATCATACCACCTTTTGTGCGGCATTTTACGTATCCATTTACGATTGTAGCTTCGTCGTGGGCAGCGTTTACGCGATCCCAAGCCTTAATGGTTCTAGCTTTACGGTGGCTAAGAATAAGTTGACCGGTGCTGTCCTCACGAACGTCGATCAATACTTCTACCGTGTCACCAACTTTTAAATCTGGATTGTAACGGAATTCGTTCAAGGAAACAACACCTTCACTCTTAGCGTTGATGTCAATGATTGCATCACGATCTGTAATAAAAACCACTTTTCCGTCAACAACCTCGTCATCAAGGGTATCAACGAAATTTGCCTTTACCAATTTTTCGAATTCTTCCAACTTGCCGTCATCGATTGGGTCTATGCCTTCTTCGTAATTGTGCCAGTTAAAATCTGCAAGAAATTTTTCAGGATTGCTTTCTTTCAAAGAAACCTCAGCCTTCGGCTTTTTGTTTTCTTCTGCTTGTACTTCATCAGTGTTGTTTTCTTCAGTTTGCATTTCTGCAACTGCAGTTTCCTCTTGTTTTGTTGCAGCTTTTTCTTCAGCTACTTCTTTGTTTGCTTTATCAGCCATTTGTTTGTAGAATTGATTTCTTAGGTTCCGAAGTTTCGGGAAAACCTTTTAAAATCAATGTTTTGTATTCTGCGCTGTTACAAGAATTTTATGCGACTATCCCACAGAAGGGTTTATTTTTGTTTGTTTAATATCTCTTATTCTTGACTCGTCGCTAAGAGGGGCGCAAAAATAAGGTATTTCTTTTGAAAATCAAAAGGTTTGGAACTGGAAAATGTGAATTTTCAGTGTTTTTGCGCGAAGCGTTAAAACAACAACCCTTGCCCGCCTTCCTCAGTTTTTGAATCGTCTTCTTTATCTGAATTGTTTTCAGTTTGTTGATTTTCCTTTTCTGAGGTCATATCCTCTTCATCCACAACGTCTATCTCTTCCGGTTCTACTTGGGCTGGCGGCTCGTAAGGCAAGGATTGCATCGCAGTTATTTCCAGAACTTTATCTTTGGTCAATTGGTTCCCCATTGCAGTAATTCCTTTCACAGAAATAAAATCTTCCAAATTCAACTCTAAATTTTCTTCCCGCTCCTGCCCTCTTTTTTTGGCGAAAATAACTTCTGCCATTGGGCGATAATCAGTAAATATTTTTTCTAGATAAGAATTGGGATGCTCGGTAATAATAGTCTCTTCGCGATCGGGGTGTTCGATAAAAAATCGTTTCACATAAAAAAGTTCCTTTTCGCCTTCCCAATAAATGGCGCTCAGCGGTTTTTTAGGATCCCACTTTTCCAGAATGATCATATCGTCATCAAAACGAAGTTGAAGATCGGGAACGACCGTTTTCACTACTCCTTTTTGATTTACTATTAGCAATCGGTCTTCTTTTTTGAATTCTCCCAAAAGCTCGCCCCTATCATCTACATTTAAACGTTGAACTGAATCGTCAAACCATATCTTGCGAGGTTTTAGCGTGGAAAGTCCTTTTTCTTTGAGCTCAATTTTTTTTATGGAATACTTAGTGACGATATTTCCTTTTGAATTTCGACCTTTCACTAATTGATCGGCAAAATCGAGATCAAATTTTAGCTTTTTGATGCTTCCACTTTGGCGTAAATAAATGGTTACCACTTCTGCTTCCCCATTGGGATTGGCTGTAAAATAAAGCGCCTTAGAACCTTTGGCTGCATTTGTCATATCATACTCTTTATCCCGAGTAGTAGAAGTTACGGCAAAACGCTTTACATAATTCGCACCGCGTGCACCGTCGCGGTAAATCATATTATAAATGGTTCGCTTGTCTTTCTTCTTAAAAACAGCAACATGAATAATGCCTTTTCCCACAAACGTCTTTTGATCCACTTTTGTTACCATCATTTTTCCGTCTTCGGTGAAAACGATGATGTCGTCAATATCACTACAATCGGTTACGTATTCGTCGCGTTTCAGACTAGTGCCAACAAAACCTTCTTCGCGATTTACGTAGAGTTTTGTATTTCTGATCACAACCTTCGTCGCCTCAATATCATCAAAGGTCCTGATTTCGGTATTACGCTCCTTTCCGGCGCCGTAATCCTTCTTTAATCTTTTGAAATAATCAATAGCATATTCAATCAAATTTGCTAAGTGATGCTTTATTTGAGCGATACTATCTTCCAGTGCATCAATCTTTTGCTGCGCTTTATCAATGTCAAACTTAGAAATTCTTTTAATGCGAATTTCTGTCAATCGCACAATATCTTCTTCGGTAACGGCGCGTTTCAAATGTTGGATATGTGGTTGTAACCCTTTATCAATTGCGGCAATTACGCCTTCCCAAGTTTCTTCTTCTTCTATGTCGCGATAGATTCTCTTTTCTATGAAAATTCTCTCCAATGAAGCGAAATGCCATTGCTCTTCCAATTCATCCAATTGAATCTCTAGTTCACTTTTTAGCAATTCCACCGTGCGATCAGTGCTTACGCGAAGCATTTCTGAAACACCTACAAATAATGGTCTGTTATCTTCAATTACACATCCCAAAGGTGAAATGGATGTTTCACAAGCCGTGAAAGCATACAATGCATCAATAGTTTTATCGGGTGAAATACCGCTAGGCAAATGGATTTGAATCTCTACTGCAGCAGCCGTATTATCCTCTATTTTTTTAATCTTTATTTTCCCCTTTTCATTCGCTTTCAGAATAGTATCAATTAGCGATGAAGTATTGGTTCCAAAAGGAATTTCGGTAATTACAAGTGTGTTTTTATCAAGTTGGTTGATTCGCGCACGACTTCGAATTTTTCCTCCGCGCAAACCATCGTTATAATTGGCAACATCCATAATTCCACCGGTTGGGAAATCTGGGTAAATCTGAAATTTCTTGCCCTGCAAATGCTTAATAGAAGCATCAATAAGTTCAAGAAAGTTATGCGGAAGTATTTTGGTGGAAAGTCCAACCGCAATACCTTCCCCACCTTGATTTAGCAGCAACGGAAACTTAACCGGAAGATTGATTGGCTCTTTTCTTCGCCCATCATAAGAAGCCTGCCACCTAGTCACTTTTGGATGATAAACCACATCCAGCGCAAACTTTGAAAGTCGCGCCTCAATATATCGTGAAGCCGCAGCACTGTCGCCTGTTAAAATGTTTCCCCAGTTTCCTTGAGTATCAATCAGTAGATCTTTTTGACCGATCTGCACCATGGCATCAGCAATACTAGCATCACCGTGTGGGTGATATTGCATGGTATGCCCAACAATATTCGCAACTTTATTGTACCGCCCATCGTCCAAATCTTTCATGGACTGCATAATACGGCGCTGCACTGGTTTAAAACCGTCCTCAATTGCGGGCACGGCACGTTCCAGAATTACGTAGCTGGCGTAGTCCAAAAACCAGTCGCGAAACATCCCTGGTACCTTTTTAATAGTATCGCCGGAGGTATCTTCGTTTACGCCCAAATAGTCTGGGCCTGTAATTGCTTGTTCTTCGTTATTGTCGAGTTCGTCACTCATTATTTATTCTCTATTCTTTATTTTTATTTTTTATTCTCTGTGCGCTCTGTGTTTTAGCTATTACGCAGAGTTGCGCGGAGGTTTCGCGGAGTTTCACAAAGGGCTTATTTCTGAATTATATATGAGGTTGTTTCAGAAGATATTTCTTCTCCATTTAATTTAAATGAATCTACTCTTTTATAATTAAAACAATCCCCATCATACTCATTTATGGTTAAGTTTAAAATATCTGTTTCATTAGCTCTAAGCCTGAAGTCGTAATCTGCCATAGACTGCATTGATCCATAATTCAATCCAATTGATGTATTTCCTTGAAATTCAATAAACTCTAATTCAATTTCTTGTCCATTTCTAGAAAGCATTATTTCAGAAGGTTTGTAAGTGTTTTCTTCTCCAATTAAAGACTTTCCTTCATTATCTACAATTGAAATGGCGATTGTTGGTGGTGCTGGAAAAACACTTTCGCATTCATCTTTTCTATCGCAAGAGGCAAAAATTACTATACTCAAAATAATTAAAAATGTCTTTTCCATAAAAAATAATTTAATAGATGCACGCGATGAATCGCGAGCCTACTGCAAACTGTTACTGAATACCGAACACTTTTTTCACTCTTCCACCCTATCCAGTTCAACCTTCAAATTACCAATAATAAACTCCTGCCTATCCGGCGTATTTTTGCCCATATAGAATGAAAGCAATTCCTCAATACTCATAGACTTATCCAGCATTACAGGGTCCAAACGAATGTCGTTCCCAATAAAATGCACAAACTCATCCGGTGAAATTTCACCCAAACCTTTAAAGCGGGTGATTTCGGGTTTTGGCTTTAATTTTTCTATGGCGTTTACTCGTTCCTCTTCAGAATAGCAATAAATGGTTTCCTTTTTATTTCGAACACGGAAAAGCGGCGTTTGCAGAATGTACAAATGCCCTTCCTTTATCAATTCGGGAAAAAACTGAAGGAAAAAAGTAATCAACAATAACCGAATGTGCATTCCATCCACATCGGCATCCGTTGCTATTACAATGTTGTTATAGCGCAAATCTTCCATCGAATCCTCAATATTCAGCGCGGCTTGCAAGAGGTTAAATTCTTCGTTTTCGTAAACGATCTTTTTGGTCATTCCGTAAGTATTCAACGGTTTTCCGCGCAATGAAAAAACAGCCTGTGTATTTACGTCACGGCTTTTGGTAATACTTCCACTTGCAGAATCTCCCTCGGTTATGAAAAGGGTTGATTCTAAATTTCGTTCGTTTTTAATATCTGCCAAATGCACGCGGCAATCGCGCAATTTTTTATTGTGAAGATTGGCTTTTTTTGCTCGGTCCTTTGCAAGTTTTCGAATTCCACTTAATTCCTTTCGTTCTCTTTCGGCTTGAACTATTTTACGCTGGATTCCATCTGCCGCCTCAGGGTTTTTATGAAGATAATTGTCGAACTGGGTTTTTACGAAATCATTTATAAACGTTCGCACCGTGGGAAGTCCGCCACCCATATCGGTGGAACCCAATTTGGTCTTGGTCTGGCTTTCAAAAACAGGTTCGGTAACTTTTATACTAATTGCCGAAACAATGGATTTTCGAACATCGCTGGCTTCGTAATTTTTATTATAAAATTCGCGAATGGTTTTTACCAAAGCTTCGCGAAAAGCGGCCAAATGCGTTCCGCCCTGAGTTGTATTCTGTCCATTCACAAAACTGTGATATTCCTCGCTATACTGGGTTTTGCTATGCGTCATCGCAATTTCAATATCTTCACCTTTCAAATGAATTATCGGGTATGCGCTGTCTTCTTCAGAAATGGTCTCCATCAAAAGATCTTTCAATCCATTTTCAGAATAGAATTTCTCGCCATTAAAATCTATCGTCAGTCCCGGATTGAGATAGACGTAGTTTTTCAGCATTTTTTCTACGTACTCGTTCCTGTATTTGAAGTTTTTGAAGATAGCCTCATCCGGAATGAAAATCACTTTTGTTCCCTTTCGCTTTGTAGATTCTTCAATGGCAAGGTCATTTGTGAGTTCGCCCAAAGAAAACTCAGCCGCTTTCAGCTGGTTGTCGCGAACCGATTCTACTTTAAAAAACGAAGAAAGTGCATTTACAGCTTTCGTTCCAACGCCATTCAAACCAACCGATTTCTTAAACGCACGACTGTCGTACTTTCCTCCGGTGTTCATTTTGGAGACAACATCTATCACTTTTCCTAACGGAATGCCTCGGCCGTAATCGCGCACTTTCACTTCTTTATCTTTAATGCGTACTTCGATGGTTTTTCCCGCGCCCATTACAAACTCATCAATACAGTTGTCAATAACCTCTTTTAGAAGGATATAGATACCGTCATCGGGCGAAGATCCGTCACCAAGTTTCCCAATATACATCCCAGGACGCATACGGATGTGTTCCTTCCAGTCCAGCGAGCGTATGTTGTCTTCGGTATATTGCGTTTCGGTCATAAGATTTGGTGTAGGGTGGCTAATATAAATATACGTGAGCACTTGTGAAACCAATACTTGGGAAAGTAATTAACAATAAAATGAGCGTTATTGTTAGTAAAAAGTCCCTCTAACCCCCAAAGGGGAAACTCTTACGTAAACTCCTCCCCTTTGGGGAGGCTGGGAGGGGACATTTCCGCTTTGGGAAATTAAGGGGACTGCTAAACTTTTGTGAAGAAAATTAGATTGGAAGAATGAATTGCAATACTTTTCATAATTTCATACCACAAACAAAAAACCTGAATGGAATTTATAGATTACTACAAAGTTTTGGGACTTGACAAAAGTGCTACTGCCGCAGATATTAAAAAAGCTTATCGCAAACTCGCGCGAAAGTTACACCCAGATTTAAACCCAAACGATAAAACAGCGCAACAGAAATTTCAGCAAGTAAATGAGGCAAACGAAGTGTTGAGCGATGTTGAAAAGCGTAAAAAATATGACCAATACGGAAAGGATTGGCAGCATGCAGATGCTTTTGAAGAAGCAAAACGTAATCAAGGCTCCCAAGGATTTGGAGGCCAGCGGACTTATTCGGGCGGTGGGCAAGGTTTTGACGACAGCCAGTTTTCAGACTTTTTTGAATCTATGTTTGGCGGCGGGGGCGGCTTTAATCGCGGTGGCGGAAACAGAAGACAAACTTCGCAATTTAAAGGTCAGGATTTGAGTGCAACGCTTCGGTTGAATTTGACCGATATTTTGGAAAGCCAAAAGCAAACTATCAGTATTGGCAACAAAAAAATCCGGCTTACAATTCCAGCGGGAGTTGAAGACGGACAGACCCTCAAAATAAAAGGCTACGGTGGCGAAGGAATGAATGGGGGCCCAAAAGGAGATTTGCTAATTACTTTTGAAATTTTAAACAACACACGCTTCAAGCGATTGGAAAATGATATTTATTCAACAGAAGAAATTTCACTATACACTGCGCTTTTGGGTGGCGAGATAACCGTTGAAACCTTAACTGGTAAGGTAAAGCTGAATGTAAAACCCGAAACCCAAAACGATACCAAAGTAAAGCTAAAAGGAAAAGGGCTTCCGAAGTACAAAAAGGAAGAACAGCACGGTGATCTTTACATTACTTATAAAATTGTACTGCCCAAAAACCTTTCAGAAAAAGAAAAAGAATTATTTACTGAACTTTCAAAACTTAGATAATGGAACGTGAAAAATATATACTGATAAGTCATTTTTGCAATCATACACATATTGAGGTTTCATTTGTTGAAAATCTTCGCGAATATGGTTTGGTGACTTTTGAGGAAAAGGAAAATGATATTTTTATTGACGAAAAAGATATTTCAGAAATTGAACGCATGTTTCGCCTTCACAATGATTTGGGAATAAATTTTGAGGGATTGGATGCCATCAAACAAATGCTGAAACGTCTCCAGAAAATGGAAAAAGAAATGGATTTGCTTCAAAAAAGATTGCGTTTGTATGAATAGCCATTTCTAAATGGAACGGTAAATTCTCTTTATGAAATGTTAAATGGAATTTACACAATTTGGCAATCCTATATCTTTACCGGCTTATGAAAAAAACCATCTTACTTTCCGCATTAACTTTTTGTGCAAACTTTTACGCACAGCAATCTTTTCAAAATTCAAATAACCTATCCAATAGTAACGAAACAGTTTCCTTTAAGTACGGAATGAATGATTCTGCTGATTTTATTGCCGACAATCAAAATTCAGACCAGACCTCTTCCCAAACAAATTTTAACCCAAAAGATAAAACCGTTTTTGAAACCCAAAAAAGCAACTCTCCCTATGAATGGAAATGGGTCCGCGATGGAATCTGGACAGGTGCCGCACTTGGAGCGAGCGCTTATGGCCTCCTTCTTATTAAAGAAAAAAATGATTTGCCTGAAAGTGAAGAATTCAGTTTCACTGACCCCGAGAGTCTTCGGGAAAAAATTGATAATATAAATTTTTTGGACCAATGGGTGGCTGGAAAACACAATGAAGATGCAAATGCAATGAGCGACATTCCTTTTGCACTTTCTTTTGTCGCACCTTTTGCGCTGCTTTTTGACGATGAAATTAACGATCACACAGGTCAATACATTGGCCTTTATCTTGAAAGTTTGGCTACAACCGCAGCTCTATATACAATAACCGCTGGTTTGGTTGATAGAAGCAGACCTTATGTTTATGACAACAGTGGCGTTACATCTGAAGATAGACGCTTTAGAAACAATGGCCAGCGCTCTTTTTATTCTGGACACGTTGCCGCTACTGCCACTGCAACCTTTTTTGCCGCAAAGGCATATAGCGATTTTAACCCAGATTCCAACGGAAAGATTTACGTCTGGGCTGGTGCCGCCACATTGCCAGCTGCTGTTGGGATTTTAAGAATGGAAGCAGGACAGCACTTTTTAACCGATGTTCTTATTGGTTATGTTTTAGGAGCTGGAACAGGTATTTTAGTGCCAGAGTTGCATAAAAAGAAAATGGAAGACATAGATATCTACCCGAGCTCAGGAACCAGTTTTAATGGTGACACTTATAATGGAATGGCTTTTAAGTATACTTTTTAGATTCTTCGATCTTTATATCTTTAGAAAGAAACTTTAATTAAAAAATCCCGCCATAAGCGGGATTTTTTAATTTATACATTGAAGCGGAAGTGCATTACATCGCCATCCTTGACGATATACTCCTTCCCTTCTACCCCCATTTTACCAGCTTCTTTTACTTTGGCCTCACTTCCAAAGGTTACGTAATCGTCATACTTTATAACCTCGGCACGAATGAAACCTTTTTCAAAATCTGTATGGATAACGCCAGCGGCTTGTGGAGCAGTAGCGCCAACAGGAATAGTCCAAGCCCGCACTTCCTTTACACCCGCGGTAAAATATGTTTGAAGATTCAATAATTTATAAGCACTGCGAATCAATTTTGCAGAGCCGGCTTCGTCAAGTCCTAAATCTTCCAAAAACATTTGGCGTTCTTCAAAAGTTTCCAACTCAGTGATGTCTGCTTCAGTGCCCACGGCCAGAACCAATACTTCCGCGTTTTCGCCGGCAACTGCTTCTTTTACTTTCTCAACATAAGCATTTCCACTTGCTGCAGAGTCTTCATCTACATTGCAAACATACATTACAGGTTTGTCTGTAATAAATTGTGCATTCACAATATATTCTTCTCTTTCTTCATTTGTTAGAACAATTGCACGAACAGAGATACCTGCTTCCAATCCGCTTTTTACTTTCAACAAAGCAGCTTCTTCTTTTTGAGCTTCTTTATTTCCGGTACGGGAGGCGCGTTTCACTTTTTCAAGTTTTTTATCTACCGTTTCCAAATCCTTTAATTGAAGTTCAATGTCAATTGTTTCCTTATCGCGAATTGGGTTTATATTGCCATCAACGTGAATAATGTTATCATTGTCGAAACAGCGCAAAACGTGCAGAATGGCATCTGTTTCCCGAATGTTGCTCAAAAACTGGTTGCCAAGACCTTCGCCTTTGCTGGCGCCTTTCACAAGACCAGCAATATCAACAATTTCTACAGTTGCGGGAAGAACGCGTTCTGGTTTCACCAATTCTTCAAGTTTCAACAAACGTTTGTCGGGCACATTGACCACCCCAATGTTAGGTTCAATGGTACAAAAAGGAAAATTTGCACTCTGTGCTTTTGCATTGGACAAACAATTAAATAGAGTGGATTTTCCAACATTTGGCAATCCTACGATACCTGCTTTCATCTAAAATAAGTTTTATAGGTAAACGAGTTATTAATTTAGCCTCGATTTACGAAGGTGCAAATATACATTTTAGAAGAATACTTTCAATGATTGGTTTAAAATGCTTTTTAGAAAAAGATTGGGTTTTATTTCACTAAAAATTGACAAGAATTTAACTATAATAGATTTAGTTTTACCCGATAAACCTTAAATAACCAATAATTATGAAAAAAGCGATTTTAAGCCTTGCAGTTGCAATTTTAACTATAACGGGAATAAACGCCCAGGATAACAAAGATGTTCAATCTACCACAACCGTTAAAAAAGTGACGCAAAAAGGAACTGATGTGAAAACAAAAGTGATGAAGGAAACTGAAACGGACAGCGAAATCATCCAAGTTGAAGGTACTGAAAAACAGGATCAAGCAACGAAAGTTATCAAGAATAAAGATCTTGATTCAAAAATGGTTACTGACGATGTTTCAATAGATGCTGCGAACCAACAAGGGCAAATAGCAATTAAGCAAAGACAAGAAGCGGAGTTGGCCAAAAACATTGCTGAGCAAAAAGAAAAGGCTGCAGCAGAAGCAAAATATGTGCGCCAGGAAAAAATGATGCAACAGCAAAAGGAACTTGAAGCCAGAAGAGCTGAATTGACAAATCGCCCTGATGGAATGGCAAAATTGAAAAAAGACTAAGAGAATTTGCTTTCCCAATTAATATAAATCCGCTCATACTATGGGCGGATTTATTATTTAAAGCGTTTTGTATAAAATTTCTTTATACACCTCGCTATCTACTAATTCGTTATGTGATCCCCCTGGTACGGTAACAAATGTGAGGTTTCCTTTTGTTTGAACCTTTGAAAGCCTTTGGCTGTTTTCGTAATCTACCACATAATCATCGGTGCCATGAAAAATTATTATCGGACATTTTACTTCCCTCAAATACTCATTTGTGGGAAAATTATATTTCAGAAACCAACTTACTGGAAAGATTGGGAAACGCGCGCCTGCAACTTCCGAAAGGTTATAAAATGGAGCTTCTAAAAATAACCGCTGTGGATTGTTTTTTGAAGCAACATAAGTAGCAAATGTAGTCCCCAAAGATCTTCCATAAACTACAATTTTATCTTCTGGATATCTTACAAGTAAATAATTGTAAAACAACTGAGCATCACTATAAAGCGCTTTTTCATTGAGGTTTCCAACACTTTTCCCATAGCTTCGGTAATCCATCACCACCACATCGTATTGCAAATCGACAAATTTTTGAACTACAATTCCCCATCGGGAAAGTTCGCCTGCATTTCCGTGAAAATAAAGCACTACACCTTTTGGGTTTTCTACTTTAAAATGAAGTGCGTTTAGTTTTGCGCCATCTGTAGTATTTAAAAAGATTTCCTCAAAATTGTTTTTGAAAGTATAGGTATAATCCTGCGGAAGTGATTCGGGAATAAAGATCATTTTCTCCTGCAAAAAATAAAGCGCTGCAAAAATGACAACATATAGGGATGCTATTACAATTAAAAATTTTTTTAGTCTGCGCATCATCATCTTGAAGCGTGTTTTACACCAATACTAGTGGTTGAAAAATCAATATTTTTTTGCTTTGATTTGATAATTTCTGTTAGAATTTTATGGTAGGATTCGAAGTTATTCAAATTTTTATGACCACCTTCTATTATTGGGTGCAACCGAGTAAGTTTTGCGTTTATTTGAGAGAGTTTTACACTGCTGCTAAACGGTATCAACTTATCATTTGTTCCGTGGATAATGTGTATTGGGCACTTAACGTATTTAAGCCATCTGTAGGTTGGCATTGGGTATTTCAGAATAATGGAAAGCGGCATGAAAGGCATATAACGGCCGGTTACTTTAGTGAGACTATAATAAGGGGCGTCAAGAATAAGCATTTTTGGATTGTTCATAGATGCCAGTTTGGTGGCAAATCCTGAGCCAAGCGAACGTCCGTAAAGAACAATATATTTTTCACTTACCTTTTCACGAATTTTATAATAAATAAATTGTAAATCGTGTTTTATTGCTTTTTGGGAACGCTTTCCGGTACTCTTGCCGAAACCCCGGTAATCAACCATAATCACATCGTAGTTATTTCGAGTGAAATCTACCGCAAACTTGCCCCAGCCCTTTATACTTTTTGAGTTTCCTTTTAAATATAAAACTACGCCAAGTGGTTCTTCCACAGCAAAGTGAAGACCATTAATAATAGCGCCATCACGCGTTTCCAGATTGTATTCTGAAACCTTTTGGTTCTCATAATAGAAGTTGAAATCCTTCGGCAGTTTTTCAGGCTTAAATAAAAAGTAATCCTGTAAATAATACAACAGTAGGCTAAGGACAGTATAGGCCACTAGAATAATAATTAATATATGAGTCCAGAGTGGCATAAGTTTTACTTTCTAATAAATGTACAAAAATACTCTCACGCTTTTTAGAATTTAGAAAGTTATGCGCAAAAGCTTGTTTATAAATTGAAAACCAAATCGCCTAACGAATGAATTAAAAGTCTAACTTTAACAAATAACTAACACAAAAAACAACAACCAATGAAGAAAATTACATTTTTAGTATTACTTATTTGCGGAATCACATTTTCGCAAACAAACGTTTCAGGAACGGTGACGGATAATTCCGGAATCCCACTTTCCTTTGTGAACGTAGTTGAAAAAGGAACCACGAACGGAACAACAACATCCATAGACGGTGTTTTTTCAATTGAGGTGAAAGAAAATGCCACTTTAAGCTTTAGCTATATTGGGTTTAACACCCAAGAAATTGAAGTGAATGGACAAATAAATATTCAAGTTACACTTTCCGAAGGTGAGTCGCTGGAAGATGTAATGCTTGTTGGCTCGCGTAGTCCAAAAAGAACTGCTATAAATACAGCAGTACCCATTGATATTATTGATGTGGAGAGCACAACACTGCAAGTAGGAAAAGTAGAGATAAACGAACTGTTGCAGTATGCAGCACCCTCTTTTAACGCGAGTAAGCAATCGGGTTCTGACGGAGCAGATCATATTGATCCCGCTTCATTGCGCGGTTTAGGCCCAGACCAAACCTTGGTTTTGATAAATGGCAAAAGAAGACACCAATCTTCACTGATAAACGTTTTTGGAACTCGCGGACGTGGAAACACTGGTACCGACTTAAATGCAATTCCCGTTACATCTATAAAAAGAATTGAGATATTGCGTGATGGTGCTTCCGCACAATACGGTAGCGACGCCATTGCAGGTGTTATAAACATTGTGCTAAAAGACAACGTTGATGAGCTATCAGGAAGTGTTTCTTATGGCGCTTATAGCAACAACGCAGACGTTGATACAAGCGCTTTTACTGATGGGGCTTATGGCCTTTGGAATACGGATGGCTACCGTCTTGATACAGAAAAGGATGGAAATGCTATTGGCAAGGATAAAAATTTTGACGGAGGCTCTGTAAAATTTGGAGCTAATTACGGATTTGCTATTGGCGAAAAAGGTGGTTTTGCAAATTTTACAACTGAGTATATCAATAAAAATAAAACGTTACGACCTACTTTCGATTTCAGAAAAGGTTTTGGAGAAGCTGCTATTGAAGGTTTCAATTTAATGGGTAATGTTGGAATTCCAGTTTCCGATAAAACTGAAGTTTATGCTTTCGGCGGTAGAAACTACAGAGATACCGATGCGTACGCTTTCACCAGAAATGGCGGAAACCGTGTTGTTGAGTCAATTTTTCCTAACGGTTACACCCCGAGAATTACTTCAATAATTACTGATAATTCAGTAGTTGCCGGTGTTAAAACTGAAGCCGATTCTGGATGGAAAGTGGATATTAGCAACGCTTATGGAATCAACAATTTTCATTATTATATAAAAGGTACATTGAATGCTTCCTTGGTAGATCTTTCTCCCACAGAATTTGACGCGGGTGGTCACTCTTTGTCACAAAACACAGTGAATTTGGACTTTTCAAAATATTACGATGATGTTTTAAGCGGGATGAACCTAGCTTTTGGCGCTGAATATAGAACTGAGAATTTCAAAATTTTTGCAGGAGAAGAAGGCTCTTACGCAACATATGACGTTAATGGAGTGCCCGTAAATGCAAATACTCCGGAAGAAGATATTGTAATTTATAGAGATGGCGACGGCAATCCAATTTTGGATGATGATGGCAATACTATTTTAAGACCGGGCGGCTCACAAGGTTTTCCTGGTTATGGTCCCGTAAATGAAGTGGACCGAAGCAGATCAAACATTTCAGTATATGCAGACGGTGAATTTGATTTAAGCGAAGCATTCTTAATCAGCGCCGCCGGACGTTTTGAAAACTATAGCGACTTCGGAAGTACCATCAATGGAAAACTTGCAATGCGATTTAAAGCCACTGAAAACATAAATGTTAGAGGTTCTGCAAGCACTGGTTTCAGAGCTCCCTCGTTGGCGCAGATTTATTACAATTTACGTTTTACCAATTTTATTGGTGGCGTGGCGAGTGATCAATTATTATCGCCAAATAACAGTCCTGTTACCGCATCCTTTGGAATCGGTCCTTTAAAAGAAGAAAAATCTACCAACGCTGGTTTGGGTTTTACTGCAAATTTTTCAAAATTCACCGCAACGGCAGATCTTTATTATATAGATGTTCGTGACAGGATTGTTTTGACAGGTAATTTTCCAGCCCCACAAATTGAAAATGTGGATTCTGCACAATTTTTTGCAAATGGCGTGGATACAGAAACCACAGGACTTGACCTTGTTTTAACGTATAAAGAAAATTTAAATGATAATATTCTTGGAGTTTCAGTTTTGGCGAACTTCAATAATATGGTAATAAAAGATGTGAAAAACGGAAATTTGGACGAACAGACATTTTTCGGTGAAAGGGATAAAGCCTTTTTATTAGCATCCGCTCCAGAAAGCAAATTGGTTGGAATACTTACCTATGAAAGAAATTGGTTTAGTGCTGCATTAACGACATCGCGCTTTAGTGAAGTTGAACTCTTGGATTTCCAAATGTTTGAAGATCCAGCAGATTACGGTGGGTTCGAAAACCAAATTGTAGCTGCAACAGATACTTATACCGCTAAATTTGTAACAGACCTAAACCTCGGTTTTGAGGTTTCAAAAAACATAAAATTAAATGTAGGCTCAAACAATCTTTTTAACGTCTACCCTGACCAGCAAGACGATTGGACAGAAGGCGGAGGATATTGGGATTCTGTGCAAATGGGCTTTGGTGGTGCGTTTTATTATGCTCGTATAAATTATAATTTTTAGAAAAATTAGTTTTAACAATATTTTAAGCCCTATCATATTTTTGATAGGGTTTTTCAATTTAAATAAACTACCCCATTTATACCTTTTTCTCTTTATTAAATAAACGGTCTTTAGTGATTCAATGAAAAGGATAAAATGTGATATTAAATAATAAACTATCCCCACAAGCAAATCATCCTTCAAACTGAGGTTTGAGTGGCAATTTTTTATTTCATTTAAGTTTTAATGATGATATTTTCAAATATTTTCGATTATAAATGAATAGTAAACATACAATGCAAAATATTCACTACATTAGCTATAACTAACTGATTATTAATTAAAAACAAAAAATTATGAAAAAAATTTCTACTTTAATCGTAATGCTTTCTATAGCATTCTCAGCATTTTCACAGGATTGTAATATTGGCAATTCCGATGACACCGATCCAAATTATGAGGGTGGAAATATTTTGCCCAATTATTTGTTGGGAGTAAATTTCACGCTTTCGCAAGTGGGTGTTCTGCAATCCCTGAATATGATTGGGAATGGGACAGGGGCTAATTTTCAAATGGCCTTTTATAATGATAATGGAGGAGTGCCGAATAATCTCGTGGCCCAGACCGCTATTTCAACAGTGGGAACAGGCATTAATAGCCTCCCTGTTACTCCTGTTGAATTGGCGGCTGGAGATTATTGGATTATGGCCGTTTATGACAACAACGGCTCAAGCACCAGCCACAGCGACGTAAATCTTTCTGCGGCGAGCAGTATGGTTTATTTCGACAATTTGCCTTTTGGCAATGCAATACCCCCTAATGCATCGGGATTTCAGACCTATACTGGGCAAGACTTTCTGTACTTCGCAGTAATAAGTTGTGGGCCATTGTCCGTAAATGAATTCGAAGAAAATAACGTTTCCATTTCGCCAAATCCGGCATCCGATTTTATCGTGATCGGGAACCTAAAGGAAAATACAACGTTTGAAATCTACGATCTAACAGGGAAAAAGTTAATAGAAAATGAGTTGGGCACGACAAACAATCAAATAGACATTAGCCGTCTCGCTGTAGGAACATATTTACTGAAGTACGGTACAAACACAATGACCAGGTTTGTGAAAAATTAAAATTCTTTAATTTAACAAAAAAGCAACCCGAAAAGGTTGCTTTTTTTATGAGATAAATTGGCTTTTTACTTCTTGTGCATAAACGCCTGTTTCCCTAGTAACTCTTCCTCAGTCTCAACGTGATCCTCGTCGGGAACGCAACAATCCACGGGGCAAACGGCTGCACATTGCGGCTCATCGTGAAACCCTTTACACTCGGTACATTTATCGGGCACTATAAAATATATTTCGTCGCTCACTGGCTCCTGCGCGTCATTTGCATCTACCGCTTTTCCATTAGGGAGCACAACTTTGCCTTCCAAATCAGTGCCATCCGCATAACGCCAATCATCAGCTCCTTCGTAGATTGCAGTGTTTGGGCATTCGGGCTCACATGCGCCGCAGTTTATACATTCGTCGGTTATAATAATTGCCATGGGATATTCTTTTTCTAACTTTGCGCAAATTTAATGCCTATCAATCGCAACACCAAACTAAGTATGCAATTAAAACAAAGAATTAACGCTTTTGTCTCCTTGGGAAAATTTCTGAAACAAATTACTTCGGAAAACAATAAATTTGAAGCGGAAACAGTCTTCCGAAAAGCAGAAGCTGAAAGCGGTTGGTTTACACTTGAAAATATAAAATTCTCCTTAAACAGTTGGGGCGAAGCTCTCTCAGAAGAAAATCTTCAACAATGGGTTTCAAATTATAAAATTGAAGAAACCGAACCCAAAACTATTGCAATTATAATGGCCGGAAATATTCCGTTGGTTGGTTTCCACGATTTTCTATCCGTTTTAATTTCTGGAAATAAAGTCTTGGCGAAGCTTTCGTCCAATGATAAAACGTTGTTGCCCTTTATTGCGGAACATTTAATTTCCATAGAGCCAAAATTTAAAGGTTACATAGAATTTACGGAAGGAAGGTTAAAAGATTTTGACGCTGTAATCGCTACTGGAAGCAACAATACATCGCGTTATTTTGATTATTATTTTGGTAAATACCCAAACATAATACGTAAAAACCGAAACTCAATAGCCGTTTTAGCAGGAAATGAAACCGAAGAAGATTTAACAAAACTAGCCGATGATATTTTTAGATATTTCGGTCTCGGTTGCCGCAATGTTTCAAAAATATATATCCCAGAAGATTACGATTTTGAACCATTTTTCAAAGCAATGTACAGCTGGAAAGATATAATACACAACCATAAATACATTAATAATTACGATTATAACAAAGCAGTTTACTTAATGGACAGCTTTCCGTTGCTGGATAATGAGTTTATGCTGCTTAAGGAAGATTCAGGCTTCTCCTCTCCTATTTCCGTGGTTTTTTATGAAAAATACACATCGCTGGAAAGGCTCGAAGTAGAATTGAAAATTCAATCGGAAAAAATACAATGTACGGTTTCCAAAACTGGCCTACAAAATGAAGTTGCCTTCGGAAAAGCGCAAAATCCTGAGTTATGGGATTATGCCGACGGTGTGGACACGGTTGAATTCCTGTTAAAACTTACTTGATAAAATATTCATAATTCCCACATAGTTAGTCACATAATTTACATCTTTGTATTATAAATTTTCATCAAAATGAAAAAACATAATTTTAGTGCAGGTCCCTGCGTTCTGCCGCAATCAGTATTGCAAAAATCGGCGGAGGCAGTTTTAAATTTCAATAATTCAAACCTTTCGTTATTAGAAATTTCACACCGAAGCAAAGACTTTGTAGAGGTAATGGATAACGCCCGGAATTTAGCTCTAGAGCATTTGGGACTTCAAAATAAAGGGTATCAAGCCCTATTTCTGCAGGGAGGCGCAAGTCTTGAATTTTTAATGGTGGCCTATAATCTTTTAGAGAAAAAAGCAGCCTATTTAAATACAGGAACTTGGAGTGACAAGGCTATAAAAGAAGCCAAACTATTTGGTGAAGTTGTGGAAGTAGCCACTTCAAAAAGTGATAACTTCAACTTTATTCCTAAAAATTACAAGGTGCCTTCAGATGCAGATTATTTTCACTGCACAAGTAACAACACAATTTTTGGGACGCAGATGCAAAGCTTTCCAGAAATAAATATTCCAATGGTCTGTGATATGAGCAGCGATATTTTTTCGCGTCAGCTTGACTTTTCAAAATTCAGTTTAATTTATGCTGGAGCCCAAAAAAATATGGGACCAGCCGGAACAACTTTGATTGTTATAAAAGAAGAAATTCTTGGTAAAGTTTCACGCGTTATTCCTTCAATGTTAAATTACAAGGTACACATTGACAAAGAAAGCATGTTCAATACTCCGGCGGTTTTCCCCGTTTACGTTTCTATGTTAACCTTGCAATGGCTAAAAGATATGGGCGGTGTTTCGGCAATAGAAAAAGTAAACAATCAAAAAGCGGAGATTCTTTATTCCGAAATTGATAAAAATCCATTGTTTGAGGGTTTCGTAACCAACAAAGAAGATCGTTCAAAAATGAACGCTACTTTTAATTTGCGAAATGATAAACTGAAAGCAACCTTTGATGATCTTTTAAAACAAGCAGGCATTAACGGTTTAAATGGCCATCGCAGTGTTGGCGGCTATCGCGCGTCTATGTACAACGCGCTTACGCTGGAAAGCGTTCAGGTTTTGGTCTCTATAATGCAAGCTTTGGAAAAAGGCGCATAATTCAATATTTAATAACTCAGTAATAATTTTAGATGAAAGTATTAGCAAACGACGGAATTTCAAAAAGCGGAATATCTGATTTAGAAAAAGCAGGTTTTGAAGTATCAACTGTACATGTAGCGCAGGAGCAGCTTCAGAATTACATTAACACACATAAAGTAGAAGTGCTTTTAGTGCGCAGCGCCACACAAGTGCGAAAAGATATAATTGACAATTGCCCTTCTTTAAAAATTATAGGTCGTGGTGGCGTCGGCATGGATAATATTGATGTTAATTATGCCCGTGAGAACGGTTTGGAAGTAATTAATACGCCAGCAGCTTCTTCAGCTTCCGTAGCGGAATTGGTTTTTGCACATCTCTTTGGAGGCGTACGTTTTCTACACGACTCCAACCGCAATATGCCTTTGGATGGCGATACAAAATTTAAGGAGTTAAAGAAAAATTATGGCGGCGGTAGAGAATTAAGAGGAAAAACACTGGGAATTGTTGGTTTTGGAAGAATAGGTCGCGAAGTTGCAAAAATAGCTTTAGGTTGCGGAATGAAAGTTGTTGCCAGCGACCATGAAGTGGGCGAAGCTGATATCACACTCGATTTTTACGACGGTCAGAAAATAACACTACAGATTAAAACCGCCCCCGTTTCAGAATTAATAAAACACAGCGATTTTATATCGCTACACGTTCCATCCCAAAATGGATACCTAATCGGCAAAGATGAAATTGCACAGATGAAAGATGGCGTAGGCATCGTAAACGCAGCACGTGGCGGTGTACTTAATGAAAAAGCGCTGTTGGAAGGTCTGGAAGATGGTAAAATTTCCTTCGCCGCCCTCGATGTTTTCGAAGAAGAACCCACTCCGTCTGTAAAAGTACTTATGAATGATAGAATATCATTAACGCCCCATATTGGTGCTGCAACCAACGAAGCACAGGACAGAATTGGTACGGAACTGGCTAGCCAGATTATTTCTCTTTTGTGTAAATAACCGTAAGCCTTAACTTTTTTGATAGCAATACTGTTCATTTTTATTAACTTAACCCTTTAATTATATCATTCAAAAAATGTCAGGAATTGTAGATTTATTAAACAGTGATCTCGGAAAAAAGATTATTGGAGGTATTAGCCAAGAAACACATCAACCAGTAGACAAAACTGCTTCGGTTGTTGCAATGGCAATGCCTATACTTCTGGGAGCAATGAAACGCAATGCAAGTAGCGATAGTGGTGCAGCAAATTTAATGAACGCTTTAAACAATAAGCACGACGGTAGCATCTTAGACAATCTAACAGGACTTTTTGGGGGCGGTGTAAATGAAGATGTAAAACAAGACGGTCTTGGTATTTTAGGGCACGTTTTAGGCGGTTCGCAAGATAATGCCGTACACGCACTATCCCAAAAATCTGGATTAGACACCAATTCAGTAATGCAAATTTTACAGGTCGCAGCACCTATCCTATTGGGTTATTTAGGAAAACAGAAGCAAGAAAGGAACGTTAGTTCAGAATCCGGAATCGGTGATTTGCTCGGAAGTTTAATGGGCGGTAGCAATAAAAAGCAGCCGCAGCAGCAATCTCTTATTGAATCACTCCTGGACGGCAATAATGATGGCAGCGTTATAGATGATATAGCCGGAATGTTTTTAGGCGGAAATAAGAAAAAAGGCGGTATTGCTGGAATGCTCGGCGGCTTTTTCGGGAAATAATTTCGAAATACGCAAATACCGTTCATTATTCAAGTTGGACGGTTTTTTTAAATGAAAGTTAAATTCAGCCTGCATCGTTTTTCATTTGTTAACTTTGCGAAAATCATTATTATGAAAAATTATTTCCTGATTGCGGTACTTTCAATTTTGATCTATAGTTGTGGAACTGGAAACAAAACCCTGAATAATTCCACTTCTTCTGAAATTACGAAGAACGATACCATTCGCATTGCTAATGATAGCTTAGAATACGAAATTTTAATTATAGAACCGGGTTTTAATTCTTGGCTAATTTCGCAGCCGCCACGCGGTTTTTATGGCCAAGCAAAACTAGAGGGAAAAAATATGCAGTTTGTTGCCGATTATAATAACCGCGTATTAAATCCAAACAAATACTCCCGCAACTTATATACCGAGCGAATTAATTACGATCCCTCAATAGATTATGGCTATGAGGTAAATTACCTTTTGTACAATTACTTTGTGTACTTTCAGGATAAGTACAATCAAAAATTTATTGGAGGACGCAATTGAAAAAGCTTAAAGAACGTTGGAATATTGAAACCAACGGCCAACTTTTTATAGTATTTCTGGTTTTTGCAATTACCGGAAGTTCCGCAGCAAAATTAGGGTCACCAATCACTGATTTTTTTGAAATTAAGAAAGAATTGGGATGGTATGTTTATTGGCCTTTTAGAATATTAATTATTCTGCCAATTTATCAAGTGCTTCTTGTTTTTTACGGTTGGGTGTTTGGTGAATATGATTTTTTTTGGAAATTTGAAAAGAAAATGCTCCGCAGTATGGGTTTAGGATTTATATTTAAAAAATGACCATCTTTAAAAAGGAAATAATACGACTTTTTGTTGCGTCTATTTTTTCGTTGGCATTGTTATATCCTACTGCCGTGCAATTTGCACATACTTTTGAGGGCCACGAACACAAGGCCTGTACAGAAACTTCAACACATCTTCACGAAAAGCAATTGGACTGTTCCATTTGTGATTTTCAATTTTCAATATTTAATTTTAGCCCACAGGAACTTCCTGAATTTACGGTATTCCACAGTTATCAAAATATTGAAACTGTCTATGTTTTACCAGAATTCAAATTAAATACTACTCATTATTTTCTAAGAGGTCCGCCGCTATTTTCTTGATTTTTAGCATTTTATTTCAATCAAACAATTACTTTTAAATCAAGAAAGCATGAAAAATATTCTATGCTTGCTTGCGGTGTTCTTAGTTTATACCGCAGCGAGCTCACAAAATTCCTTGACAGGAACCATAACTTCAGAAAATACAAACGAGGCCGTTCCCGCAACAATCTACATTCCCCAACTTGAAAAAGGGACGGTTGCAGACTTTGACGGCAACTACAGCTTAAATAATATTCCAGACGGAAACTACAACGTAATCTTTTCTTCTTTGGGCTTTGCGACCGTTTCAAAAAAAATAAATTTTTCCAACGCTAAAAGTGTGATGGAAAATCTTGAAATGCAGGAAAGCGCTGTGGAAATGGAAGAAGTAATAGTTTCTACCCCATTTCATAAATTACAGAGCGATAATGTAATGAAAGTAGAGCGCGTTTCTACGGAAGATCTAAACACTTCAGGTGCTTTAACACTCGCTGACGGCATTAAAAACATTGCTGGCGTAGATATAATTTCAACAGGTACAGGCATTGGAAAACCCGTTATTCGAGGCTTAAGTTCGAATCGAATTTTAACTTATACTCAGGGTGTGCGATTGGAAAATCAGCAGTTTGGAGACGAGCACGGACTGGGCATTAACGAAGCCGGTATAGAAAGCGTAGAAGTTATAAAAGGCCCAGCATCACTGCTCTATGGAAGTGATGCTTTAGGTGGCGTACTTTACTTGAATCCCGAAAAATTTGCGCTCACTGGTGAAACCCACAGCGATGTAAGCAGCACTTATTTCTCAAATACTTTGGGAACTTCAACAAATCTTGGCGTTAAAACCTCTAGTGAAAAGCTAAAATTTTTAGTGCGTGGCTCTTACTCTTCTTTTAGCGATTATGAAACGGGAGCCGGTTACCGTGTAACCAATTCACGCTTTAACGAAAAGGATTTTAAAACTGGCCTTCAATATTCTGGTACAAAATTTAAATCGACGCTTCGTTATAATTACAATCGCTCCAACATTGGAATTCCAGAAGTAGTTAGCGAACAAACGCAATCAAAGGATTTAGAACTTCCCTTTCAGGAAATCGACAACCATATTTTGAGTTTTGACAATACTTTGTTTTTCAACAATTCAAGTTTAGATGTGAAAGCGGGTTATCTGTTCAATGATAGACGAGAATTTGAGGACGAAGCAGACTTAGCGGCACTTCGGCTGAAACTGAATACGCTCAATTATGATGTGAAATATCACCTTCCGCAATTTGGGAATTATGAAACTATTGTTGGTTTACAGGGAATGTTTCAAAATAACAAAAATGAAGGTGAAGAGATTTTGATTCCGGATGCAAATACTACAGATATTGGATTTTTGGCCACTTCACATTATCATTTGGAAAAAGTTGATTTTCAAGCCGGGATTCGTTTTGATTCACGAAAAATTGAAAGTGAAGCTGCACGAAATCCCGCAGATGAAGATTTTATTCCTGGGTTGGATAGAACATTCAACAGCTTTACTGGAGCTTTAGGAGCTAAAGTGGATTTAGTTGAAAATTTTTCGGCACGCGTTAATTTGGCTAGTGGTTTCAGAGCACCAAACTTGGCAGAACTTACTTCAAATGGTGTACACGAAGGCACAAACAGATATGAACGCGGCAATGCAGATTTAACAAACGAACAGAATTTTCAAGCGGATGTTGCTTTGGAATACAGAAATGAACATGTTGAATTTTTCGCAAATGGTTTTTATAATGCTGTGAACAATTATATTTTCCTTTCACCCAATAATGAAGTAATCGATGATTCTCAAGTATATGACTATCTACAGGACGATGCCTCGCTCTATGGTGGTGAATTCGGTTTTCACCTTCACCCGCATCCGCTGGATTGGCTTCATTTGGAAAGCAGTTTTGAAACCGTTACGGGTATGTTGAGCAATGACAGTTATTTGCCTCTTATTCCTGCCAATTCGTTGCGTAATACATTTCGTGTAGAAATGCACGATGGAAAAACAAGAAAATCCAGTTCGGCATTTATAACGCTTGAAAATACTTTTGACCAAAAAAACGTAAGTGATTTTGAAACAAGAACGGGCGGTTATTCGTTATTAAGTGCGGGTGTGGAAAGCAGTTTTCAGCTTCAAAAAGTTTTGCTGAAAATTGGCTTAAACGGAACCAATCTTACTGACAAACAATACACAGCGCATCTGTCAAGATTTAAGCCAGATGGCATATTCAATATTGGAAGAAGTATAAATGTAAATTTAAAGCTAGAAATCTAAAAAAGAAGAGGTCGTCTAAAAACTATTTAGGCGACCTTTTATTTTTTGGTCTTTTTGATTTTATTCTGAAGCTGATTGTTTAATTAGGTGATTAGTCAGTAGATCAAATTAAGCAAAGCGATTCTTACATCG
>NZ_VORU01000007.1 GCF_007997135.1 Aequorivita lipolytica
ATGCGAACCGGATGATTCTCTGGAACAAGATCATCATAACTTGGAGGGAGAAGACTCAGTTGGTTCTGGCTATTGGTCTTCCAAACTACGTTGCTTTTCATAGCATGAAAGTACAAAATTTCACGCTGTTGTCAAAATTATAAAACATAAAAAAGGCTGCCCTTTTTAGACAGCCTCTTTTTTTTAATTTTTCAGACTAGAATGTAACTACCAAATTTGCAGTTACTCCATTGCTTGGCGGTACTTCCCGACAAACACCACCTACACAAATCAAGCCTCCTCTTTGTCGGCCATAGTTCATTGCAAAACGTGCTCTACCTTTAGTATAACTACCTCCAACACTGTAATAGTGAAATTCTTTTTCACCACCATAATTCCAAGAATCAGCAGCATATATTGTAATTGTTGAGTTAAAATTATATTCTAAAACTCCTGCAGCCCAGTTTTTATCATCATCGGGAGTCCATAAATGCTGTAGCTCCATTCGCAAAGCTTTTCCTTTTTCAAAACGGCGCGTGCCTTCTATAACTGCTATTTGTGCTCTAATATCGCCTTCAGATCCAAGAATACCGCCTTTGGAAACGGCTTTGTCAATAATAACATCTTGGTATGATACAACCGTGCTCCATTTTGAGGTCCAACGATTTTTTATCTCTATGTTCAAATCGCGGAAATAGCGATCTCCATCTCCAATAAATTTAGCGTCATAGGTTAAATCGCCCGCATTAAAAGTTGTTTCCAAGCCCGCCCAATAAGAAAAGTTTCCGGCCAATTTTGTTCCAACCTTACCAAGTGCAGATTCTTTGTCAAACGAAAAATAAACATCTAGCTGTGTGCCTACTTCCCCAGCTCTTTTTTCGTTTTCACTAAAAAGAAGTCTTGGCTGTGCATTGTAAACGTATATGTTTGATAGCAAATAATCGTGTTGTTTGGTAATGGCGGGAACATAGTTTACTAATTGCTCATTAAACTGATTTCCTTCGGCATACCTATCTGAATAAAAAGTGAAATTTTCCAGCCTTCTAAATGTAGAATTTATTCCCAAACCTTTTTGGGCATATCCTAAATTAAGCTGTAGTGCCGTGCCATCAAAGAGCTGTGGAGAAGTTACCACTTCCTCATTAATAAGTACGTCCGGGTCTTTAGCAATTGCTTCAATTCCGCCATAGAAATTTGAAACTACAAAATCGAGTCTTCCTCCGTAAGCGTTTATATTTGCAGGAATGGTATCATTTGCACCGTTATCCTGATAACGGCCGACGTAGCTGGCGCCCAATTTTAAATCTACTGCGTCTATTTTCATTAAATCACTTAAGTTTAAATTGGCATCAAGGCCTTGTATCACTCCTTCTGAAACATCAAATCCATTTCGAGTTTGTCCATAAACACCGGTAAGATCGAAAGTAGCAGATGGACTGAATTTAACACGAACACCTTTTAAAGCATTGTTG
The DNA here is from genome assembly GCF_007997135.1 of Aequorivita lipolytica. Classification (GTDB taxonomy): domain Bacteria; phylum Bacteroidota; class Bacteroidia; order Flavobacteriales; family Flavobacteriaceae; genus Aequorivita; species Aequorivita lipolytica. Next base: position 1,452 of record NZ_VORU01000007.1, read on the forward strand.
ATACCCAATTGTCTATTCTCCCAAGTACGAAGAATTAAACCACTTCCAAATTGCTCATAAAAATAACCTCCAGTTATATCTAGGGTTTCATTCCTAAAATTAAGATAATAGGTCCCAATTCCATTTTGGCCATTCCAAGTGTCAGAATAACCCAAGAGGGCAGAAGGCAAATAGGATTCATATTGGACGCCTGCAGTGAATTTTCCGAGCGTGTAGTTCATCTGTAAATAATTATTTGCCCTAAACTGATCTTCTGGGGCAATAAAATTAAAATCTTCATCATCCAGAAGCCATTGGGAGTTAGACTCGAGACCACCGAAAAAGTAGCCGTTGTCTTGCGAATAGCCGATGGCGCCCATAAGCATAAAGGTGCCGAGTATAAGTTTTTTCATTGTAAGTTTTTGGTTGATTGGTATTGGGGTTAGTTGGAATATTCCTTTATTTTTTCATAAAGTTCATATTCTGCACCTGGGCTATAACCAGAATGGCGGTAAACAATTTCATTGTTTTTTACCAAAAGCGTCAAAGGTACGGTGGCAGCTCCCAAAGCACGTTGAAAATCGTTATTAGTATCCAAAAGAACGGTATAATCCCAGCCTTTTCCGTTTATTAAAGGTTTTACTCTGTTTACAGTACGGCTGTCGTCTACAGAAACTGCGAATAGTTCCACTCCGGTTTCCTCTTGCCAATCTGCGTAAATTTCACTAATTGCATCAAGTTCTTTTAAACAAGGAACGCACCATGTGGCCCATAGTGAAACTACAATTACCTTATCTTCTTTAGAAAGATTTTTAGAGTTAATTGTGTTTCCGTCTACTGTGGTTAAATCAATTCTTGGCATTTCACTTTGGGAAAATCCTACAGTTGAAACGAATAAAAGAAGAAGGGAGAGAATTTTTTTCATAGGTAAAAAGATTTGTAATTAATTTTAGACTAGCAATATTAAGTTTTTTTAATAAAAACTGTATCAGTTTGTTTGAAAAATCTTCATTTAACAAATAAATCCAAAACATTTTTAAGATTTAGGCTATATTAGCACACTTATTATTTTTTTAAAATATAATGTTATGAAAACCCATCCCTATTTCCAACTTCTATTTCTATTCGCCTTTGTTGCCATCGTGTCCTGTAGTAAAAAAGAAGATCCATTCGTGGAGGCAGACCCTATGTTAACTTTGGAGCTTAAAAGTAGTGCCGGAACCGGAGAACTTGAGGTTCTATCTGTAAACGATTCTGTTTACTTTACGGTGAATGGGAACAATGGAGAAGATTACTCAGACATAGCTACATATTATGTGAATGAAACGGCAATATCTGCAAGGGCTTACTTTTTTCGGCAAACAGGTACTTATGCAGTAAAGGCAGTCTATAATGATGTAAACAGTAATATTCTAAACTTTGAAGTGCTGGCACCAACAGAGCGTGCATTAACAATAGATGTTACAAAAGCATTACGTGACCAGACAATCACTTTCGGTCTTTTAGATTCCGATGGAAACAATACGGCTTCTGAAGCAATTTTTTATGTAAACAACGATGAAATTTCTGGCTTTACCTATTCTTCCGCAACACCTGGTAATTTTGATGTTTATGCGAAGTATGAAGTAAATAACGAACAACAAACTTCTGTCACAAAACCTTTTGAAGTATTTATTCCGAAGCGCAAAGTTGTAATAGAAGATTATACAGGCACGTGGTGTGGATTTTGTCCTGCAGTTGCATTGGCAATTGAAAATGTTGAAGCTGTTACTGAACATGTGTCGGTTGTGGCTATTCATAAAACTGCCTCTAGCTACCCAGATCCATTAGATTTTGATAGAATTGAAGATTTGCAGCAAATGTTTGGAGTAAGCAATGGATTTCCTAAAGCACAACTTAATAGGACTGTTTCTTGGGCAGAGCCTTACAATATTGGCGAAGTAACGGCAATGGCTGGAAACGACACAGATTTATCAATGGCCATTAACTCTCAATTAACGGGTGCGAATCTAACCGTTCAAGTAAAAGTTATTTATGAAAATGGCTCTGAAGCAGGGGATAAATTAGTTGTTTATTTATTGGAAAATGGTGTAGTTGCACCTCAAGCCAACTATTTCAATGAGACTCCTGGGCATCCATATGAAGGACTTGGCAACCCAATAGTAGACTATGTTCACAATCACGGTTTACGAAATTCACTTTCAGATCTTTTTGGCGATGCTATTCCCCAAACACCCGCTTTTCAAGAATTTAAAAAGAGTTATTCCTTTGTAGTGCCATCTAACTATGTTGGCGACAATTTAAGTTTCGTGGTTATGGTTGTTAGAGCAGATAATAGTGCCAAGAACTCACAGTTCTCTAAAATCAACGAAAACAAAAATTACGAGTAAGAACAAACCATTTTTTATAAAATCAAAAAACCCATCCCGAATATTTCAGGATGGGTTTTTTAATGAGCTCAATCTAGTTTTTATCCTAAAAAAGGATATCTGTAATCGGTAGGTGAAACAAAGGTTTCCTTCACCATTCGTGGTGAAATCCATCTGTAAAGATTCTGCTTACTTCCTGCTTTATCGTTCGTTCCACTGGCGCGCGCGCCACCAAAAGGCTGCTGGCCAACAACGGCTCCCGTAGGTTTGTCGTTTATGTAAAAATTACCAGCAGCATTTTCAAGAATTTTTACGGCTTCTTCCAAAGCATATCTGTCTTCGCTGAAAACAGCTCCGGTTAAAGCGTATTCACTGGTTTCATCAACCAAGTGAAGTGTTTCTTCCCATTTCTTATCGTCATAGACATATACTGTAAGTACAGGTCCAAAAAGCTCAGTACACATTGTAGTGTATTTTGGGTCTTTTACCACAATTACGGTAGGTTCAATAAAGTAACCTTTGCTTTTGTCATAATTTCCACCAGCAATTATTTCAGCGTTTTTGTCTTTTTTGGCAGCATCAATATATTTTGCAAGCTTATCAAAAGAACCTTCGTGGATTACTGCCGTAATGAAATTGCCCATATCTTCCGGTGTTCCCATTTTAAAAGAACGGATATCGTCAATCAAATACTTTTTAACGTCCTCCCAAATAGTCTTTGAAATATAGCATCGGCTGGCGGCGCTACATTTTTGACCTTGGAATTCAAAAGCACCTCGGGCCATAGCCGTTGCAACTTGTTTAGGGTCTGAAGTTTTGTGAGCCACTATAAAATCTTTTCCACCTGTCTCACCCACGATTCGTGGATAGGTTTTGTAGTTGTGGATATTGGTTCCAACTTTTTGCCAAATATCCTTGAAAACATCTGTTGAACCAGTAAAGTGAATTCCGCTGAAATCTGGACTTGCAAGTACGGTATCAGTAATCATAACAGGATCGCCCATTACCATATTTATTACACCAGCAGGAACGCCAGCTTCTCTAAATACGTCCAAAACTACTTTTGCAGAATAAACTTGGCTGTCGCTAGGCTTCCATAGCACTACATTTCCCATTAAAGCGGCACTTGCTGGAAGATTTCCCGCAATAGCAGTAAAGTTAAAAGGAGTTATTGCATACACAAAACCTTCTAAAGGACGGTATTCAATTCGGTTCCAAGCTGCGGAAGTAGATTCTGGTTGCTCAGCGTAGATTTCAGTCATGTATTGAACATTGTAACGTAGAAAATCTATAAGCTCACAAGCGGCATCAATCTCAGCCTGATATATATTTTTAGATTGAGCAAGCATTGTTGCGGCATTAATCTTTGCTCTGTATGGGCCTGCAATCAATTCTGCAGCGCGAAGAAAAATTCCGGCACGTTGTTCCCAAGGCATTACGGCCCATTTTTTTCTAGCCTCCAATGAAGTGGAAATTGCATCCTCTACATTTTTCTTGGTAGCTTTATAGTAAGTTCCCAGCACGTGCTTGTGGTCATGCGGTGGAGACATAGTAGCGGTTTCTTTGGTCTTTACCTCTTCGCCGTTAATAAATAAAGGCACTTCTATTTTTGCCTTGTACATTTTTCTGTAAGTTTCAAGTACTTCTTCGCGTTCTGCAGAACCTGGCGCGTAGCTTTTTATAGGCTCATTTACGGCGATTGGCACTTCAAAAAATCCATTTCCCATAACTGTTTTGTTTTTTCTGTTTATGAAGATTGCAAAGGTACAAAAATGAAAGCACCAAACCTTGAAATTCCAAATTCCAAATAGTGTAATACATTTTTTTTTAATTTGGAATTTAGCATTTGTTATTTGGAATTTTTAATTTTCCTTTTGTAGTTTCGATTAATAACATCCAGATATGTGTACAATTACTTTTATTCCGAAATCCAATTATGATTTTATAGTAACATCAAACCGCGATGAAGCTCCCGGACGAGAAACTTTTCCGCCGAAAATTTATGAGGAACAAGGCGTGCAATTACTTTACCCAAAGGATGCTGTTGCGGGCGGAACATGGATTGGCATTAGCGAAAAAAAGCGTTTGGTCTGTTTGATGAACGGCGGTTTTATTGCCCATCAGCGAAAGCCTTTTTACAGAAAGAGCAGGGGTTTGGTGGTGAAGGATTTATTGAAATGTGAAAATTTAAAAAGTGAAATAGAAAATTATGATTTCAATGGAATAGAACCTTTCACAGCTGTTTTGGTTGAATGGCAAAGAGTATTGCAATTGTTTCAATTGGTTTGGGACGGAATAAATCATCATTTTTCAGAAGAAACGCTTGCGCCACAAATTTGGTCTTCTTCGCCATTATATCCTAAAAATTTAAAGCATAAGCGCGAAAATTGGTTTTCAGGTTTTTTAATGAAAACGGTAAATCCTTCCGAAGAAGAAATTCTCCAATTTCATAAAACAGCGGGCGAAGGTGATTTTAATAGTAATCTGATAATGGATCGCGGTTTCATAAAAACAAAAAGCATTACCCAAATTTCTAAAAAGGAAGAGACTCTTGAAATGCGTTATGAAGATTTACAGCGAGAAGAAATATATGAATCGGTATTTACTTTTCACAAAAAATAGTATCAATTCATGGAAAAAGGCGCGCTCAAATTGAAAAGTGGAATTGAAACCCTAAATTTTCGCGTGGTTGCAAAATTCACCATATTATAATGTCCCTGCATAGCGCCAAAAGGAGAAAGGAGCAGGCATCCGCTGGTATAGGCGTGTTTTTCGCCCGGCTTTAGAATAGGTTTTTGGCCTATAACCCCTTCGCCTTCCACCATTTCGGTGTTGTTCAGTGAATCTTTTATTTTCCAGCAACGGGCAGTTAGCTGCACGGTATCTTTACTTTGGTTTTCAATGGTTACGGTATAGGCAAAGGCATATTGCATTTTACGGTTTTTGTAAAACGTGCCGTCAAATTCGGTTTTTACCGAAATCTTAATCCCTTGTGTTACCTGTTGTACCATTTTTAATAGATTGCTGCGCTGGCGACTACAAAAATTGTTGCTGCTAAAGTTAATCCTATTACAAACACAGTGTTTAAAAATACAAATTTTATTAAAGTTAGCGGCCTACTCTGCCCGTAAAAATTTCGCAATGCTTTGTAAAAATAAATTGGGCCAATAAAAATGAATAGACATCCAACCAAAAAATTTTTTCCAATTATGAGGTCGGGAATTAAGAAAAGAAGCATCGCTAAAAAGATAAAACTGAATATATGGAATATGAAAATCGTATGCTCGATATAGGTATATTTTTTACGGGAATAAATGAGCCAGAAAAACAACGCAAAAAAGGGAGTGAAGAAAAATAGGAAGAAAGGTATTTTGGAAATGACATAATTTATAAACTCCGAAGGCTTTTCCTGTATCTTCTCAAGGGTAGCGTTTTTTGAATAAACCCATCTGTTAAAGGCGGTATTTTGGTGATGTAGGCTGTCGAAGGCCACAGCAGGAGATTTGATTTTAGTTTTTTCGTAATATTTATTGTAGAGTGAAAATCTTTCAATGTAGCTTTCAGTAAATGACATGGTATCTAATGCCTCTTCGGAAATAGATTCAAAGTTTTTTTTGGATTCTTCATTTTTTAAGGAATCAGCAACTATTATGTTTTTTGAAGGATTTGCTGGAAAATTCTGTCTCAAGGAATCCAAGGTGATTATGTCAGAACTCGAGCCATTTAAATTCAACTGGTCAATCTCTGTATTTGGTTGGAAAACTTGAATCAAACTATTCAATAGAAAGTAAATAATGGATACGCTCAAAAAGAACCGAAACGGGTTTGCATACTTTAAGCGCTGCCCCTTCACATAATTGCGAGTAATGATGCCAGGCCTGAAAAGAAGATCTTTTAGCGTGTTTCGTAATCGGGAGTCGAAAACAACAATGCTATTCAGAAATTCACCAAAAAAATCTTTTGCTGAAAGTTGCTTATTGCTGTTCAATTGGGAGCAATACGGGCAATAAACATCACTTATATCAAGTGGTTGTTGACAGTTTAGGCATTTTGTTCCGCGGTATTGGAACGATTTTCTACTGCCGGAATTTCTATCTTTTTTGCGTTTCATTGCCTTCTGAAAAAAGAAATTGTTACTTCAATTAAATTTTAGAAAATCAATTGTTATTGATATTTGTGGAATTTGCATATCCTGTGCCGATGATTCGATCATACCTCGCACCCAAATCGCGGAAATAAACAATAACGGTATAGTCGTTTTCAGTCTGCCAAAAATTGCCGCTTACGGCACCTTCATCAATGCTTCCGTCACGGTTCACAACTACATATTTATAGTCGTAATATCCTTGTTTAAAAAGACGGTCGTTCCTATAGCTGTCGGTTTTTGGATCGTATTTCATATAGGTGCTACCGTCAATTGTCCAATTGTTGAAATTGCCATATATGTGAAGTTCCTTATCGCCCAAATCGTCGTAATACTGTAGGTTGAAGTGCATCCGCACATATTCCGCCTCAAGGTCTTGATTGCGGGCGTCTACATTGCGCACTACAAAATTTCCATTTATATCTGGGTTGTAAGTGTAGAGCCTGTCATATCTCGGGATGTTTGTGTAAAGATAATTTTCGTAAACATCGGTAAGTTCTATGGAGCGCACGCCGTTGGTGGCAGAGCGTTCGTCTTTATTATCGAAAGAAAAAAATTCATTGCCCCCGCCAAAAGAAGCTTCCTTGTCGTATTTATAAATCAGCTCGCTACCTATTGTGTACTGTGGCACCAAATCTGTAATTGCGGTTTTCAGGTTGCTGTTTTGAAGCACAAGTACTTTTACAGTTTGCTTTGGGTTTATCAATAACAGATCCGGGGAGTTTATACTGAACTGAACCACTTGTTTCTTTTCAATAACTTTCAGGTCGCGGGCTCGCTTTATTTCTACATTAACGTTTACAATGTTTTCCATTACCAAAAACTTTCTGGTAAATACAAGTTCGCCATCTCCATTGAAGATGCTGAGCAGATAGTTGCCGCTTTTTTCAATTGCGCGGGTGTCGCGGTTGGGGATGGTGAGTTCGTAGTGAGAAAATATTTGAAGCGTATTTAGCGAGTTTTGGTAATTCTGGATGCGTACATCGTCAAAACCGTCCAAGTATTCACTTTTAGCAAGATCGCTGGGCGTCCAGTCAAAATTATAATGGGTAATGGTATAGTAGTAATCTTCTTCCTCGCCATTGAGGGCATCGAAGGAAAGCAGGAGCCGATCGCCAAGACGGATAATGGGTAGTTGGCTCTGGTTTGTGGCACCACGAAACTGAATTGTGCTGATGTATGGGGGTTCTACTTTTTCCACGATTTGGGAGAAAGTAGGGAGAACCGTAAGAAATAAAAGAAGGGAGGTAGCAAGTGTTTTTGACATATCAGTAGTTTAAAATGCTAAGATAACAAATTTTGTGCCTCTTGTGTTAATGGATTTGGGAATGCAGTGATGATTCCCCTTTTAGCTATAATCTATAGAATAGATGATTTTATCTGAAATAAAAATAGAGCATTAATAAGTCACTTTTAAAGTGCTCGTCGTGTATCCGTAAATTTGGATGATCCTTGGACTTATCCTGAATTAATAACTAAATATATCAATAATAATATTTATCCGAATTGTTTTAAAATTATTTACGAATAATCATACCTTCATTTAAAAACGTTTTAAAGAAGCAATCCATCGCTTTTTAACACAGAAAATTATACCCTTTTATTGTGCAATGGTATATTTAATTTATAAATTTGCACGCCCTTATTCCCCGCACTTTGTTTTGAGGAGCGATAGGGTATTAAAAAGGCATTATTAATATCTATAATTTATGTCCAAAGACATTAAGATTAAAAAAGGTCTGACTATCAATTTAAAGGGCGAAGCCGAAAAGACACTTTCAAGCGCCCCAAGATCAAGAACTTTCGTATTAAGACCTTCCGACTTTCATCTTATTACTCCAAAACTGGTTGTTAGGGAGGGTGGAAAAGTTCAGGCTGGTGAAACAATTTTCTACTCAAAAAGCAATGAGCTTATTAAGTTCGCCTCGCCGGTGAGTGGAACGCTTACCAAAATAGAGCGCGGCGCCAAACGTGTAATTAAAGAAATTACTATTGAGGCAGATCCGCAGGATTCGTATAAAGATTTTGGTGTTTTAAGTCCAGAAGCTTCGAGCGCTGAAGAAATTAAAACACGCTTGCTACAATCTGGTTGTTGGCCTTTTATTTTACAGCGTCCCTATGCTGTAATTGCTGGCACAGAACAAGAACCGAGAGATATATTTATTTCAGCACATAGCACAGCCCCATTAGCAAACGACTATGATTTTTCACTTCACGGAAAGGAAAAGGAACTACAGGCAGCTTTAACAGCACTTAGCAAATTGACCACAGGACAAGTACACGTTGGTGTGGGTAAAAGCGGAAGTTCTCCTTTTAAAGGCTTGAAAGATATTACACTTCACAATGTTTCAGGACCGCACCCTTCAGGAAATGTAGGTACGCAAATAAACAAGCTTAGCCCTGTTAATAAAGGTGAAATTGTTTGGACTATTGCGCCACAAGACCTTGTTATTATTGGCGAATTGTTACTTACCGGTAAGTTTAATGCCGAAAGGATAATTGCGCTTGCAGGTTCTGAGGTAAAAACACCAAAATATTACAGAACTAGAATTGGAGCAGAGGCATCTACCTTTTTGTACGATTCTGGATTGAAAGAAGAAAACGTTCGCGTTGTTAGTGGCGACGTACTTACAGGGAAACAGATATCCCCTAAAGGGCATTTAGGCTACTATAGCAATACCGTTAGCGTAATCCCGGAAGGTGACGATTACGAATTCTTTGGGTGGAACAAACCCGTTTTCAATAAAATATCAACTTCCAGAGCGCTTACCTTTTCTTGGTTAACGCCAAATAAAAAATTCGATTTAGATACCAATACCAATGGTGAGCACCGAGCTTTTGTGGTAACCGGAATTTACGAAGAGGTTTTTCCTTTGGATATGTATCCGTTGCAAATGCTAAAAGCCTGTATGGTGCAGGATTTGGATGAAATGGAAGCCTTGGGAATGTATGAGGTGGCTCCAGAAGATTTTGCACTTACTGAATTTGTTTGCGTTAGCAAGCAGCCGCATCAACAGATCATCAGGAACGGTCTTGATTTAATGTATAAAGAAATAGGATAATCGCTATGGGATTGAAATTAAAATTACATACGCTTAAGGAAAAGTACAAGGGTACAAAGATGGCGCCTGCATTTAATGCATTGCACACTTTCTTGTATTTGCCTAACGAAACCACTCACGGCGGCACGCATATTAAAGCTGCAGACGATTTGAAGCGTACTATGAATACTGTGATTTTGGCATTGGTGCCGTGTTTGCTCTTCGGAATTTTTAATGCTGGCTATCAACATTATGCAGCTTTGGACGAAACCTTACGCTTAGCGCCATTGGCAAACTTCCTTACAATGGATAACTTTATTATGGGCTGCTGGACAGTGCTGCCGTTGGTATTGGTATCTTACGGTGTAGGCCTTGGTATAGAGTTCTTATTTGCTATTATAAAAGGTCACGAAGTAGAAGAAGGCTATTTGGTAACAGGAATGTTAGTGCCTCTAATTGTGCCCATCGATATTCCATTATGGATGCTTGCCGTTGCTGTAATCTTTGGAGTTATAATTGGTAAAGAAGTATTTGGAGGTACCGGAATGAATATCTTAAACCCAGCCCTAACCATTCGTGCCTTCTTATTTTTCGCTTATCCTACCTGGATGAGTGGTGATAAGGTTTGGGTACACGGAGCTGTAGAAAGACAAAAAGAAATTATGGCGGGTGCCAATATAGACGCTATATCTGGAGAAACAATACTGGGTAGTTATGCACAAAACCATAATGTGGTTTACGATTATTGGGACATGTTCTGGGGCTTTATACCTGGCTCCGTCGGGGAAACGTCAAAACTGTTGATTCTTGTGGGGGCTTTCATATTAATCTTCACCAAAATAGGAAGTTGGCGTATTATTTTCAGTACCCTGATAGGCGCTCTAACAATGGGGCTTATTTTCAACGGAATAGTAGATGCGGGATGGATTGGTGAGAGTTCAAAATTTTATGGTCTTATGAATGTGCCTTTCTGGCAACACCTAATTATTGGTAGTATTTTGTTTGGCGCTGTGTATATGGCTACAGATCCAGTTTCAGCCAGCCAGACCAATAAAGGTAAATGGATCTACGGATTTTTAATAGGTCTTATTTCTATATTGATACGTGTATTCAACCCAGCCTATCCAGAAGGAGTTTTCTTGGCAATCTTATTAATGAACGTATTTGCACCAACCATTGATCATTACGTAATACAAGGGAACATCAAGAAAAGAGCAAAACGTTTAAAAGTTAAAACAGCTTAAACATGGCAATTAACACAGATAAAAATAGTTATACCGTCATTTTTTCCGTAATCATGGTAGTGGTGGTAGGTTCGTTATTGGCTGGTTTTGCCAGCGGCCTAAAACCAATGATAAAGGCGAATGAAAAGTACGAGAAGCAACAGAACATTCTGTATGCGATGAACGTAAACGATAATGAAGGAGAAGGCGATGTAGTCTTTATTCCCACAGATGAGGTTGAGGCAGAATTCAATAAATACATTAAAAAGCAGTTGGTTATACAAGGCGATGATGTAACTGAAAATGATGAAGCTTATTTAATAGATTTGAAGAAAGAGGAAACCAAGGCGAAAGATGCTTCTTACAAGCGAAAACTACCATTATTTGTAGGTGAAAAAGATGGAAAAGAACTTTACGTTATTCCCGTAAGAGGAAAAGGACTGTGGGATGCAATTTGGGGCTTCGTAGCTGTTGATAAAACAATGACTGTTGTAGGTGTTTATTATGACCATAAGGGTGAAACTCCTGGTTTAGGAGCCGAAATAAAACAACGCTATTTTATGGATGACTTTACGGGCGAAAAGTTTTTACACGGAGAAGTTTTTGAAGGCATCAAAGTAGCAAAAGGAAACAACGATCCATTGAACAAAGACACTGAAGACAATGAAGTAGATGCACTTGCCGGTGCCACAATTACAGGTGATGGTGTTTCAGCAATGTTGAGGAAGGACATTAAGTTATACGTACCCTATTTTAAAGCTTTAAGAAAAAACTAAAATAAAAGTGCACAAGCATTTTAAATATAAATATTATGGGATTACTTTCAAAAAAAGATAGCAAGCTAATCTTAGATCCGCTGGCAGACAACAACCCTATTACTATTCAGGTTCTGGGTATTTGTTCTGCATTGGCAATTACCGCACAATTAAAACCTTCCATCGTAATGGCCGTATCGGTTATTTTTGTATTGGGAGCAGGCAACGTTGTTATCTCTTTGATGCGAAACATCATTCCGTCCAAAATTAGGATTATCGTTCAATTAATCGTTGTTGCTGCCCTCGTAATTATTGTAGATCAAGTGCTGAAGGCCTTTGCGTATGAGTTAAGCAAGGAGCTTTCAGTTTTCATTGGTCTTATTATTACAAACTGTATTATTATGGGACGTTTTGAAGCATTCGCTTTAGCTAATGGACCTTGGAGATCGTTTTTGGATGGTATTGGAAATGCCGCAGGATACGGACTTATTTTAATTATTGTAGGTTTCTTCCGAGAGTTATTGGGTAGCGGAACCTTGTTCGGTTTTAAAGTATTGGGAGATCCTGTTACAAAAACAGGCTTGTATGCAATGGGTTACGAAAATAACGGATTTATGGTACTTCCACCTATGGCATTGATTGTTGTAGGATTAATAATTTGGGTACAACGTAGCCGAAATAAAGCATTAATAGAAGAAAACTAAGTTAAGTGCGCAGTTTGCAGTACGCAGTAATCAGTAAATGATTGCATAAATATTTTGACATATTGATTATGAAATTTCAAGAATTGCTTGCCTACAAGAAATCATTTAGTTTGGTTATGAATATATTCGAAATTTCTAAAGGATTTCCGATAGAGGAACAGTTTTCGTTAACCAGCCAAGTCAGAAGATCATCAAGAGCAGTATCTGCTGCAATTGCTGAAGCATATGGGAAAAGGAAATATCCGAAGCACTTTCAAAATAAATTGACAGATGCTGATTCAGAAAACCTTGAAACACAAACTTGGATTTAATTTGCCCAAGCCTGTGAATATATAACGAAAGAATTAGAAATTGAATTAAAAGAAAATAGTGAAGAAGTAGGTAAGTTATTAAACTATATGATTCACAACCCACAAAAATTTGGAGTTGTAAATATATAACTGAATACTGCGTACTGAATTACTGAATTACTGAAACATGGAACACATAGAATTATTTTTCAAATCGATTTTCGTAGATAACATGGTGTTTGCATACTTCTTGGGTATGTGTTCATACTTGGCGGTATCTAAGAAAGTGAGTACTGCAGTGGGCTTGGGTGCGGCTGTAATTTTTGTATTGACTGTAACAGTTCCCTTAAACTGGCTTTTAGATCAGTATATTCTAAGAGAAGGAGCCTTGGTTTGGCTAGGAGAAGAGTTTGCAGATTATGATCTAAGCTTTTTATCATTCATTCTATTCATCGCTACCATTGCAACCATGGTTCAGTTGGTAGAAATTATTGTTGAAAAGTTTTCACCATCGCTATATAATTCACTTGGAATATTTCTACCATTAATAGCAGTAAACTGTGCTATTTTAGGGGGATCACTTTTTATGCAGTCTCGAGATATCGCCTCGTTGGATTTAGCATTAAATTACGGTTTCAGTTCCGGAATTGGATGGTTCCTTGCAATTATTGCTATTGCAGCAATTCGTGAAAAAATTAGATACAGCAACGTTCCAGCTCCGTTAAGAGGATTAGGAATTACGTTTATAATTACAGGTTTAATGGCTATTGGTTTTATGAGCTTTGGAGGTATGCTTACAGGCGGTGACGAGGAAACACCTTCATTGGATGGAAATCCAGCGAACATAGGAATTCAAGTAGAAAAGAACACTATAAAAAATATTGACAACGAAACCGCTCTTATTGAAGTTTCTGAACTAACACAGCAGTAATATGTTTTTAGCAAGTATAATTGGAGTTGTAGCAGCCACCGTCATTGCCTTTTTGATATTGACGCTTTTATTGGTGGCGCTTTTGTTATTCACAAAGCAGAAACTTTCTCCGTCAGGACCGGTAACCATTACCATTAACGACGAGAAGAAAATAGAAGTGGAAAGTGGCGGAACCCTACTTTCAACCTTAAGTAGTAACAAGATTTTCTTGCCATCTGCCTGTGGTGGTGGTGGAACGTGTATTCAGTGTGAGTGCCACGTATTGGAAGGCGGAGGAGAAGCCTTGCCTACCGAAACGCCTCACTTCAGCAGAAAAGAGTTAAAAGAAGGTGCACGTCTCTCTTGCCAGGTAAAGGTAAAGCAGGATATGAATATCCATATTCCTGAGGAAGTCTTCGGAATAAAAAAATGGGATGCTACAGTTGTAAGAAACTATAACGTCGCTTCCTTTATCAAAGAGTTTGTGGTTGAAATTCCTGAGGATATGAACTATAAGGCTGGTGGTTATATACAGATTGAAATTCCACAATGCGAGGTTAAGTTCGAAGATATGGATATCACTGCACACCCTGAAGAGCACGATAGACCAGACAAGTTTCAGGACGAGTGGGACAAGTTTAAACTATGGCCATTGGTAATGAAAAACAATGAAACCGTTGAGAGAGCCTATTCTATGGCTTCATACCCAGCAGAAGGACGTGAAATAATGCTCAACGTACGTATTGCAACGCCACCCTTTGACCGTGCAAAAGGCGGATGGATGGAAGTTAATCCAGGTATAGCTTCGTCTTATATCTTCAACTGTAAAAAAGGAGATAAAGTAGTAATTTCAGGCCCTTATGGCGAATTCTTCATCAACCCGTCAGATTCAGAAATGCTTTACGTAGGTGGTGGAGCTGGAATGGCGCCTATGCGTTCGCACTTGTACCATCTTTTCAAAACACTAAAAACCGGAAGAAAAGTAACCTATTGGTACGGTGGGCGTTCTAAGAGAGAACTCTTCTACTTAGATCACTTTAAGGAATTGGAAAACGAATTTCCAAACTTTAAGTTCTACTTGGCCTTAAGTGAACCTGCAGAAGAAGACAACTGGAAAGTGAAAAAAGACATTCACGATGAAGCTGGTGATGGCTTTGTTGGCTTCATTCACCAAGTGGTAATTGATAATTATTTAAATCATCACGATACACCTGAAGATATAGAACTTTATTTCTGTGGCCCACCGTTGATGAACCAAGCCGTTCAAAAGATGGGTGAAGATTTTGGAATCCCGGACGAAAATATTCGTTTTGATGATTTCGGGGGATAACATAAGTTTCAAATTATAAAAAAACCGCTTCAATTTTCGTTGAAGCGGTTTTTTTATGTTTTGAAAGTAGATATAATGAAGCCATTTATTTGTAATTTTGAAGTTACATATGGGCGAAAAACTAAGCAAACAAGAACTCCACAATCTCGCGATGAATATTGTAGGGAAACAGCTTGAAGAAGATGGATATGAATTTTTGGGTGTCAATTCAAAATTGAAACGAGACCCACAGTTTGTGGCATTAAAGGATAAAGTGCTTCATTTTGTAATTGTTCGCGCCATTTCATATCCACAAGACGCAAATGCATACGATCCGCTTTTAATGCAAACCATAAAAGAGCACGCCGAAAAATTTGAAGCAAAAACCTATTACGCAGGGGTTGGTTTGGGCCACGGAAGCGATTATGGCAAACCAGTTATTGCAGACGAAGATTACACTCTGGTTTATAAAGGATTACAAGAAATACTATGAAGAAGCTACTATTTATACCCTTATTCTTGCTTTTTGTTTTCTGTGAAAAGAATGAATCAGAAATCCTTTTTTTACAAGGCGATGCATTTGGAACTATTTATAATATTCAGTTTTATTCCGAGAAAGAAGTGGATTTTAAGGAAGGGTTGGACTCAGTAATAGATGCTGTAAATCATTCGGTGAGTACCTATATTCCCAAAAGCGATATTTCCAAAGTAAACCAAGGTGATACTACGATTGTAGTAGATTCAATTTTTAGGGAAGTCTTTGAAATTTCAGAAGAAGTAAACAAAAAAACCAATGGTTATTTTGACCCAACCATAGGCGTTTTGCGAAATGCTTACGGCTTTGGTGACGTTAAGCCATTGAAGAATATTAACAGCAAAACATTAGATTCTTTGATGAAATATGTGGGATTTCATAAAGTTAAAATCAATAGCGATGGAACCATTTCAAAAGAATATCCTCAAATCTATTTCGATTTTAATGCTGTGGCAAAGGGCTTCGGTATTGATTGTCTAGGACGTTATCTTGAATCCAAGGGCGTAACGGATTATTTAATTGAATTGGGCGGCGAAATTCTTACTAAAGGTGAAAACCTTGAAAAAAATCAGGATTGGGTAGTGGGTATTGAAGCTGTAGATTCTAAATTGGACGACCGCACTTTTGAGGCAGCTGTAAAACTTAAAAATGAAGGAATGGCTTCGTCAGGCAACTACCGTAAATTCAGGCTAGATTCTGCTACCGGAAAAAAATATGTTCACACCTTAAATCCATTAACAGGTTCTGCGGAAAAAAGCGATGTAACCAGCTCAACCGTAATAGCACCTACTTGTGGTGTGGCCGATGCTTACGCAACTTCCTTTATGGCTTTAGGAATGGAGAAATCAAAAGAATTGCTAAGGAATCTTCCAAACATCGATGCATATTTAACCTTTAATGATTCTCTAAATAATCATCAAGTCTTTATGACGGATGGGTTTAAAAGAAGAATGCCACAATAAATTATCTCTTTAATGTGAAATGGCCGCGGTACTTGGGTCTATTTTCCATTTCAATTGTAAACCAATAATCACTCGGTGGTAGTGGAGTTCCTTTTTCATTGGCACCATCCCAACCTTTGGAACGTGGTGGAATTGCCTTTAAAAACTTTCCATAACGATTGAAAATATAGATTTTCGCCTGCGGAAATTCATCCATTCCTATAATTTGCCAGTAATCGTGAATGCCATCATTGTTGGGCGTAAAATAGCGCGGATAGTCCAATATTAAAACCTGTTGTGAAACGATACCACAACCGCGTCTATCGCGAACAAATACGGTATAATAACCATTTAGCAGCCCAGAGAAAATGTTGCTTTGTTGGTAAATAAGATTAGTATCCAGCGCATAATCATAGAGCCCCGGTCCTTCTACAATTATTTCTATCGAGTTGTTTGAACCGTTGAAATCAATAATTTTGATATCGGTTATTGTAGCAACGTCTGAAGGAAAAACCTCGACGCTTACGCTATCTTCACAACCAAAATAATTTGTAACGGTAACAGTATAAGTTCCAGGAGCATCAATAAAAATTTTATTCAGATTAGCGCCTTCTTCACCTGTATTCCACACATAATATTGAAATCCTGCTTGTACAGAAATTTTTAAGGGTTCTGTAGCGTTTAAGCAGTAGTAATATAACTCCTCATCGAATAAGGGCTCAGGCATGGGATTTACAACAATATTGAATTGGGTATAATCAAAACATCCAGTAGCAATTTCCAGTAGAGTCACATAAATAGTCTGAGGATTTTCGGTATTTTGAAAACTTCCAGAAATAGGATTTGTACCATTTAATCGGTCATCCAGAGAGATGTAATAAAATACCTGAAAATCACTAGGGGGAAGACCATTCAGGATTTCCGCATCCTTTTCGGAAAGATTTACTGTAATCAGACCATCAAAATCTTCATCACATACAATAAAACCTTCGGGTTGTGTTGCGCGTGAAATTCTATTTATATATCCTTGAAAGGAAGTTACAGCATAGCATAAAGGATCGCTTTCATCAGTAACTCGAACAAATACAGTTGTAGGCGTTTCAGTAAAATTTACAGTGCGGCCTAATGGGTTTACATTATTATTAGCGTCATCTTCAGTTTCGTGATAACTAAACTCGTAGCCTTGCGGATCCATAATCACCTCTGGAATTATAGCATCCAAAAAATAGGGCGCACTTGAATTATAATCGCAAAAAACAACATCTTCGGGATTCATTAATTCTGGGCTACCCACTTCAATTGTAAATGTGGTTAAATCTGTGCAACCATTTGTTCTTTTTATACGGGCATGAATAACCTGAGGGTTTGAGGTACTGCGATATGGGCTTGCCAATGGGTTTACGCCAATACTGGCATCGTTTAGAGTTTCGTGATACGTTACAATAACATCTGTTTGTGAACCAATTATTTCGCTAGTTTGTAACTCGAGATCGAAGTCTGTTAAACCATCTGGAATACCATCAGTATCACAATTTGTAAGATTCTCGGGTTGATAGGCAACAACACTGTCTGGAAGTTTTGCAGTTCCTGTGTAATACAAGCTTAGAGGTCCCGAACCCACGGCACGATCCACCAAAAGATAATATACATCGCCCGCTGTGGCATCTATATATTTTAAGTAGCCATTGCCATCTTCTCCTGGGCCTTCATTTACATCAAGTTCGTCCATGTTTAGACCCGTTGCAACCGGAACGCCCGCAGCCAGCGGGTTGGTACTGGAACATCTAATAGAACTACCTAAAGTAGTACAAGTTACTACCGGACCATAAATAGCAAAATCATAATCATCTTCACCATTGTCGGGAATAAGATCGAAGGTGAATGTGCCCGATCCAATGATGATAAATTTAAACCAAATATTATGTTGATCGAAATAATAACAGGGCGGAACTTCATTGTCAGGTAGTGAAAACTCATCAAAACCTATTCCGCTGGGATCAATACCTAAACTGGAATCGCCACAAATAATTATTGCGTTCACGCAATCGTTCGGATTTTGAGCTATGGCACTAAGGGTTAATCCAAGAAATAGGAATAGTAATTTCAATTTCATTTAGGTGAAGTTTCGAACAAAAGAACGTATTATTTCTTACATACGGGAATTAATTCGCCCAACGGAAGTCTATATTTTTCAATTTCAGAAGAAGAAATTGTATTTGTATAATCCACAGCTTCTACTTTGAAACCAACATCTTCAAGTTTGCTGAAATAATCCATTCCATAAACGCGAACGTGATCGTATTGTCCAAATATTTTTGCGCGCTCCTTTGGGTCGGTAATGCTATTGTCTTCAAAAGTTTTTTCCAAATTAGCTTTATATGGAACTTGCAGAATTGCAGTTCCACCGGGTGCTAAAACACGGTAAATTTCCTGCATCGCTTTAGTGTCATTTGGAATATGTTCCAAAACGTGGTTGCAGATTATAAAGTCGAATTCATTATTCTTAAATGGTAAATCGCAAATATCTGCTTTTACATCTGCAATGGGCGAATTGAGATCTGTTGTAGTATAATCCAGATTTTTCATTTTCCGAAATTTTTTATAAAACGCCTGCTCTGGCGCGAAGTGAAGCACCTTCAAATTTTCAGTAAAAAAACCTGTTTTATTTTGAAGATAAAGCCAAAACAATCTGTGCCTTTCCAAAGAGAGCGTTCCGGGCGAAAGTACATTTTCACGCACAATTTCATACCCATACGGAAGAAACTTTCTGTAAGAGTTGCCACCAATTGGGTCTGTATATTTATTTCCCTTCAGAAAAAAAGCAAGAATCGGGCGACCAATTAAACTAAGTTTAATGAGCAATGGCCGAGGGATGGTATTTAGGATTTTTTTGAACAAAGTTGGAAGATAGCTATAAAACGAATTCTTTTTGCCTAAACTCCTTTTCTTCATCACTAACAATCCCCAAAGCTTCGTAAACGTAAGCAAAAGTAGAAAGCAGTTCCGGTTTTCCGTTTACCAACGCAATGTTGTGCTCAAAATGCGCGCTTGGCTGGCCATCTTGCGTTACAATCGTCCAACCATCTTTCAGTTGTTTTACTTTGTGCGTCCCAATATTTATCATTGGCTCCAATGCAATGGTCATTCCTTCAATAAATTTCTTTCCGCGACCACGGCGGCCGTAGTTCGGCATTTCGGGGTCTTCGTGCATTTTTCTTCCCAGACCATGGCCTACTAACTCACGAACTACACCATAGCCATGAGCTTCACAATATTCCTGAATTGCAAACCCAACATCGCCTACGCGGTTGCCAGCTTTAAATTCGCGGATACCGATGTAGAGTGATTCTTTAGTTATTTTCAGTAGTTGTTTTATTTCTGGAGCAACTTCGCCCACTTCAAAAGTATAGGCGTGATCTCCATAAAATCCGCTCTTTATAGCGCCGCAATCTATAGCAACAATATCGCCTTCTTTTAGCGGAATATCTGTCGGCAATCCGTGAACCACCGCTTCATTCACGCTGGTAAGTAGCGTGGAAGGGCAATCATACAATCCCAAAAATCCTGGAATAGCGTCCTGACTGCGAATGTAATCTTCCGCCATTTTATTGAGTTTATTAGTGGTGACGCCAGGTTTTACTTCTCTTGCGAGCATACCCAAAGTGCGTGATACTACCAGAGCGCTTTCGCGCATCAATTCAATCTCTTCTGTTGTCTTCGGAATGATCATAGTGCTATTTTAAAAAGGAGAACAATCCTTTCTTTTTGGTTTTAGGTTTTGCAGGTGCGGGTTCGCCAATAAGTTGCTGGTATATCTCGCCCCAACTTTTAAGTCCTCCAATATTGCGATCGTCTATAAAAACGTCGGCATGAATTTTTCTGCTGAAGGAACTATCGAATTCTTCTTCGGGGAAACTTTGGTTTACGGCGTAAAAAACAATGCCGTTTTCTTCACAGAATTTTACCGCTTCTTCCAAAGGACGTCCTTTTCTATAGGTCCAAAGGATAAGCCTATGTCCCTCATCTTGCAATTTTTTAAGTGTATCAAAAGCAAAAATAATCGGGCGGCCAATGCGCGGATATTCATCTTCAACAATGGTTCCGTCAAAATCTACGGCTATGGTCTTTGTTTCTCTAATCATCGTCATTTTTCAAGCCGCAAATTTACAAAGAATTATGCCGTTGCTAAAGTTTTATTCAGCGTAAGCATGTTTGTATTCTTTTCCGCTTAAAATTGCGAGCATATCTTTTTCAAGACTTTCAATAGGATATTCCACGATTCTGCCCAACTCTTTGCCATCTTTGTAAAAAATAAGTGTCGGCACATTGGTGATATTTTTACCTTCTTCCAAGCCTTGTGGCGTCGTTTTTTCTTCGGAAACGGTAATTAATGTGAGTTTGGATTCGTCAAAATTTGTTTCATCCAAAATTTTATAGAAATGGGGAGTTTCACGCTGGCTATCTTCACACCAAGTTCCCATAAAAAGAGTGATGGTTACCTCTTTTAAAAGCGGTTTTAGTTTATCCAATATTTCAGAATCTACAGTGTAAGTTTCGTAGCCTGTATTGAACCAATCTTTAAACGCTTCCATTTCAAAACCTTTACGGTTGGCCTTTCCCAAAAGCATCACAGAATCTTCGTAGGGAACGGTGTCGTTTATTTTTTCTTTTGATTTTTCTGAAATCATTTCGGTGGAAGTATTTTCATCCATTTTAGTTTTTTCTTTTGAAGAATTGCAAGCAACAAAAAGTATTGCGGCGAAAATGATAAATAGTTTTTTCATAGAGCTTTTAAATTAAGGAATGTTGTGTCATTATTTCTGGTTTCTCAATCCCCATTACAGCTAGAATTGTTGGCGCAATATCACCCAAAACTCCGTTTTTAACAGCTTTTATTTCGTTGTCCACAATTATAATTGGAACAGGATTGATAGTATGTGCGGTGTTTGGCGAGCCATCTGGGTTGCGCATTGTTTCACTGTTCCCGTGGTCTGCAATTATTATTGTTACATAATGGCTTTCCATGGCTTGCTCCACAATTGCCCGTGCACAATTATCTACAGTTTCGCAAGCTTTTATGGCAGCTTCAAATACACCGGTGTGACCTACCATATCAGCGTTTGCAAAATTCAAGCAAATAAAATCTGCAGTTTCATTTTCAATTTCTGGTAGTATCATATCCCGAAGTTCGTAAGCGCTCATTTCGGGTTTTAAATCGTAAGTGGCGACTGTGGGTGATGGGCAAAGAATTCGTTTTTCACCCTCGAAAGCAATTTCCCTTCCACCGGAGAAGAAGAACGTAACGTGTGGATATTTCTCTGTTTCTGCGATGCGAATTTGTTTATTTCCGTTTTTTTCCAACACTTCGCCCAAGGTATCGTGAAGATTTTCTTTATTGTAAACAACGTGGATATTTCCGAAGGAAGCATCATAATTGGTAAGCGTTACGAAATAAAGCGGAAGCGTTTTCATCCCAAAAATTTCGTGATCCTTTTGTGTCAAAACCTCAGTGATTTGTCTGCCGCGATCCGTTCTAAAGTTGAAGAAAATAACTACGTCATCTTTTTCAATGTTGGCAACTGGTTTTCCGTCAGCAGTGGTCATCACAATTGGTTCTATGAATTCATCGGAAATTCCATCGGCATAACTTTCCCCGATGCTTTTTACCGCATTGTGTGATGGTTTCCCTTTTCCGAAGACCAATAAATCGTATGCTTTTTTTACACGTTCCCAACGTTTGTCACGATCCATGGCGTAATAGCGGCCAATAATTGAAGCGAGTTTTCCGCCCGTTTTTTCCAAGTGATTTTGTAAATCTGCAATAAATCCTTTTCCGGAATGTGGATCTACATCGCGACCGTCAGTAAAAGCGTGAACAAACACATTTTTTAAACCACTATTATTCGCAGCGGTTAGCAATCCTTTTAAATGATCAATGTGTGAATGCACACCACCGTTGGAAACAAGACCCAAAAGGTGAACCTTTTTATTATGAAAAATTGCGTGATTAAATGCCTTTTGAAGTTCGGGTTCATCACTTAAAGTTCCGTTTTTCACTGCCATATTTATTTTGGCTAGATCTTGATAAACGATTCTACCTGCTCCCAAATTCATGTGGCCCACTTCGCTGTTGCCCATTTGTCCCTCTGGCAGACCAACATTCATACCGTGCGTAAGCAATTGCGCGTGTGGATAATCTTTATAAAGTGAATCTATAAAAGGTGTATTTGCTTGGGCGACGGCGGAAACGGCTGGATCTTGCGTAACTCCCCAACCATCGAGAATCATTAATAGTACTTTTTTATTCATTGTGCAAAGATACGAAGGGTAGTTGGACTTTAAGTTTAGAGTTTAGAAGTCGATGAGTTGAGGTGTTTAAATGTTTAGTGGTTTAAATCTTTCAACCCTTCGACAAGCTCAGGGTGACACTAGGAATTTCAATAGGTATTCTTAGTTTATTCAAAAAGCGTACCTATTAAAAGCCACGAATTCACGAATAATTTTAAATAATCATTCGTGAATTCGTGGCTTATTACTTTCTTTACTTCTTCTTTTTAGATTTCACCTTTTCCTTTTTCGGGTGTACCAATTTCAACTCGTCAATCAAGTTTTTCGCACCTGCATATTTGTCCATTATAAAAAGCACGTAACGGATATCTACCATAATATTGCGCGATAGAGCAGGGTCGTAATAGTAATCGCTCATCGTGCCTTCCCAAACGCGGTCGAAGTTTAAGCCTATTAAATTTCCGTGGGCGTCAATTGCAGGGCTGCCAGAGTTTCCGCCCGTGGTGTGGTTAGTACCGATAAAGTTGATTGGCATCTTACCGTTTTCGCCGTATTGGCCATAATCTTTCGCTTCGTAAAGGTCTATTAATTTTTGTGGTACGTCAAATTCATAATCACCCGGAACGTATTTCTGCATTACGCCTTCAAGATGGGTTACTGGTTCGTAATAAATTGCATCTGCAGGTGAGTAGCCAGCTACTTTTCCGTAGGTTACACGAAGGGTGCTATTGGCATTTGGAAAAATACGAGCGTCCTTGGGGCTCAATTCCAATAAGGCTTTCATATAGTCGCGCTGCAAGCCTGAAATATTCAGTTCCAGTTCTTCATATTTTGGCGCTACTTTATCAAAATAAGTATCGGCCATTTGCTGTACAACCTTAAAACCTGGATCATTGTTTAATTTTGCTATCACAGTTTCAGCATCGCCTTCCAATAAATTCTTTACGGAGGCATAATCTACAAAAGCAGAGTTATTATAAACATCGTTAGTTAACTGTTGGGGATTGAAACTTTTAAAGGAAGCAGGTAAAAACTGTTCCGGAACTCCTTCTGCATAAAGCGCAATCAGTGCCTCAAAAACTTCTTTATCAACCTGGCTGCTGTAATCTTTGTATTGACCTTCAAGTCTTTCTACCATATTGTTTCTTCTATCCTGAAAAGATTGTGCGCCGCGGTTTTCATAAACTTGTTTCAATTGATAGGCTTGGTAAGCAGTGCGCAGCAATTCTACATTTCGCATTACAGTTTCCAGGTAATATTCTCGAGCTAATATATATGGCTCTATTTCGGTATAGTATTGTTCAAATTTTGGTAGAAGTTGTCCGTATTCCTGCTGCTTTCCTTTTTTATTTATCTGTGAAATTAGCTCTTTTTCCTGTTGCTTTTTAATACCTATGGCGTTTGATTTTGTTAAGCCAAGTGTTTCACCTTTCCACTTTTTCCAGTAATTAGCGATACGCGCAAACTTGGAAGCATATTGAATTTTTATCTGAGGGTCTGCACGCATATACTTATCCTGAATAGCCAATGCAGCATCGCGAATAGCAATTCGGGCAGGGTTTACAGTGTTTATTACTTGCTCAATCGCAATTGAAGGTAAATACTCATCTGTAGCTCCAGGATAGCCAAATACCAAAGTGAAATCATTCTCTGCCACACCATCCAAAGAGATAGGAAGAAAGTGTTTAGGAGTATAAGGCACGTTGTCTTCGGAATATTCCGCGGGACGATTATTTTTATCGGCATAGATTCTGAAAAGGGAGAAATCGCCAGTATGTCTTGGCCAGATCCAGTTGTCGGTATCGCTACCGAACTTTCCTATGGAAGAAGGTGGCGCACCCACTAAGCGAACGTCTTTATAGGTTTCCACCACAAAAAGCATATACTGATTGCCTTCGTAAAAAGTACGCACCCTATTTTCTTGCCATGCTTCTTTGGGAGAGGTTTGCACTACTTTAGCAATATTTTCTTCAATCTTTTTTTGTTTTTCGGTTTCGCTCATTGCTGCAGTCAGGCCGTTCATTACTTGCGTTGTTACATCTTCTATGCGCACCATAAAGCTGGCGGTAACTCCAGGATTGGGCAGTTCTTCCTTTAGGCTCATCGCCCAAAAGCCGTCCTGCAAATAATCATTTTCCAAAGAGGAATGACTTTGTATTTGCGAATAACCACAGTGGTGATTGGTAAGCAACAACCCTTGGTTGCTTATTACTTCACTGGTACAGCCACCGTTAAAGTGGGGCACGGCATCCTTAAGGCTGGCATTGTTAACGTCATAAATGTCCTTCGCGGTCATTTTCATGCCGAGGTTGGTCATTTCAGATTCATTCATTCCTTCCAAAAGTGAAGGAATCCACATGCCCCCTTGTTGGGCGAAAAGTGGGACTGATAAAAAGATAAAGAGAAGGCGTAGTAATTTCATAGTTTTTTTTAAAATAATGCTTGCAAGATAACAATATAGGGGGAATTTTGCGAATATTAATTTCGAGTATGGAACTCCATAAATTTTTTAATCTCATCAAAACGCTTGTTCCAAGGCCAAAAATATTGAAGGATCATCGGAATGTGTTTTTTTGGAAGCACGATGGGTTCCACCGTTGGTTGGTATGGTTTCAGTGCATCTATAAACCTGCGGCTTCCTTCTTTTATGGAAGCATAGGTTTTACTCCCCAAATACATCATTATGGGAGGTGTTTTTTGGTTGATATAATTTATTGGCGAAGCCTCTTTCCAAGTTTGCGGATTGTTCGTCCACGTGCTTAAATAATTATTTTCAGCTTCGGGCGGCTTTTTTTGTAGATAATTATACATATCCAAGCCTGCGGCATCATTCAAAATAATACCTGAAATATCATTGGGGTCTATGCCGTATGTTGGATTCATTGTTGCCAAGGCCACCAAATGACCACCAGCGGAATGGCCCGTTAAGTAAATAAGCTCTGGATCTCCGTTATATTCGGCAATGTGCTCTTGGGTCCATTTTATTGCTTGGGCGGTTTGCTCGGTCATTTCATCATAGCTCGCCTCTGGGCTTAGAGTATAACCTGGAATAACGGTTATAACACCTTTTTTAGCGAAATTTCTTCCGAAGAAACCATAAGTGTTCTTACTGCCACTATTCCAATTACCGCCGTGTACAAAAATTAAAACGGGCAGTTTTTCTTCCGAAGCATTTCTTGGGGTGAAAATATTTAGTTTGGGAGTTACTGCTATTTTCGGATTGGCTTTTTCAATATAGGAAATATCCTTATATTTTTTTGCGGCGCAGCCTGATAGGAGAATTGTGAGAAAGCTGAGCAGAAGGGTAATGATGAAGCGCATTTTGTTTTTTGTGGGAAGATACCGTTTTGCAGAAAAGATGTTTAATAAGGGAACGTTAAAGAAACTGTGACCAACCATATACCTTACAGTGAATTTTTCGAATATTGAAAGCTTACAAGAGTCTTTGGGACAATCATTAATATTCTATACTTATAACTTTCAGTACCGTAGCTTTTCCACCCATATTAAATGGCGCCACATCGCCTACTTTGTGCCCTGTGAGTGCTACGGCGATGGGAGCTACAAAGGCAATTTTCCGTTTGGCTACATCGGCTTCATCAACACCTACAATTTGAAATTTTTGGGGAGTGGGGGCGGTAGAAATTTTATAGGTAACTGTAGCGCCAAAACGCACTTCGTCTTTCGGTTGTGTGGTAGGATCTAATATTCTAGCTAAGACTATGCGTTCGTTTAGCAAATCTAATTTACCATTTAATACGGCCAGTTCTATGCGCCGCTGCTGTTCGTGGGTAGTGGCGAGATTAGCGCGTTCGTTTTCCAATTGCTCCCGTTCTTTTCTCAGCAGTTTCATTCCTGTAGGGGTAACATAATTTGTCGCTCCGGCAGGCAGTGCTGCCCGTGGTGGGATTATAGGTGTTTCCTCTTGGTCTCCTTCTTTTACAAACCCTCTACTCATAATGGTGCTTCTTTATCTATTTATCAAAAGAATAACTAGAAATCATATTGTTGGCTACACAGCAAATAAAAGATTAATTAGATAGTGTTTTTACAGTATTAGAATTTAAGGTTTTAGGCTAAAGCCTTTTGAACTATTATTTATCTTTTACCCATAAAATTAAAAAGTTCTTATTTGCTATGCCGTTAAAGAAAGGTTATTTTTCATCGGGGATGACCGTGGCCTCGATACAAATTCCAAATCGCTGCACGCTTTTGAATTCATTCGGTCACCTTTGAGATTGCTTTCGTAGTTTTAATTTTTTAAAGTGGTCAACCTATATCAGGGACTTATATTATTTTTTCTTCATTAATTACAAATCACAAATCACAAATCACAAATCACAAATCACAAATCACAAATCACAAATCACAAATCACAAATCGCTCGTCCCTCGTAGCTCGTCCCTCGTCGCTTTTTCAAATTCACTGGGTCACCTTTGATATTGCTTTCGTAGTTTTAATTTTTTAAAGTGGTCAACCTATATTAAGTGAACGATTTTCTTTCTAACCTTTTATACACACCTCCTTTATTATTAAGCAAGAAGTATTGTTATTTACTGACCTCCTTTATTGGGATCGCGTTGCGTTCTTATAATTAGATCGCCTACATCTACAGTGCCCACCCGTTCTTTTCCTCGGCTAAAAATAAGTGTGCCAATGTTGTTATTTTTTGGAAGGGATATGTAAACACGTCCTTTTTCCAAGGGGGTAAGATTGTTATTTTCCCCTTCACAGGAGCGGGCAATCAATGGATCCTGCATGAAGTATTCCGAAATTTGTTTTCCTTGTTTGTCCATAATCGATACTTTAAAATTGCCACTGGGATAGGGCATTTTTCCGGGCACTAATGCAATGGTAGCAGAACTGTCAATTACTATTTTATTGTCCACTACCATTGCTTCCAAAACATAAAAGGAATTTTCAGAGAGTGAAAAATAGCTTGGGTTAAAAGGCTTGGTGCTCTTTTCAACACGATCGCGCTTTTGTTCGTCATTTTCTTCTTGGGCATTTGCAGTTATTGTCAACAACAGGCAAGCCACGATAAATAATACTTTATTTAATGTTTTCATGATTTTCTTAATTTGAAGCGTTATCAAAAACTACATAGGTTATTCTGCTTTTGCAGGGGCAATCATATTCCGTATGGTTGAGACCTGTGGTTACCATTTGGCAATTTGATACACATAAATGATACCAACCACTGCTGCCCATTTCCACGGCATCTGAAGTTTCTTTGCAATTTCCGTAACCCGAGGCCGCTGCTTGGGCATTTGCTAGACTAGACCAATTGTTTGGAACTTCATCTTCTTGCCAATGGCTTCCGGAACCATATTCATCTGCTAGGTCATAAAGCGCGTGGCCAGCTTCGTGCATAACGGTCCCTCTATTTTGCATTTCGCTAGAAAAAACACCTCCGCTTGCCCAGTCGCGCAAGTCGTTTTGGTGCATCAGCGCCCTTCCCTCAGCAAAACTTAAATTAGCATTATTTGAAGGCAGTTGATGTGGTCCATCAACATCCCTAGAGTCATAATCTGTGGCATGGCCCCGTTCCGTATTTATGTAAAAGTTATATTGGCGCCTCCAATACCGTGTATGGGGTTCATCAAAGAAAGATTCCCTAATAACACCGCTACAATGATTGTAAAAAGTATTGAGGTTTGTTATATCGGTATCTGGGATAAGTACTAGGTCAAAAACATCATCGGGGTCTCCCTGGGCATAAACAGGTGCAGGCATACCCGAAACAGCATATGGTCTAGTAGCATAAGTAACTTTAAAAGACTTGGTTTGGTCCGGTGTGGTAAAAACCCATCGGTATGTTACCAATTTATTGTCTCCGTGACCATTGGGTTTGACAAAACTTAAATCGCCACCGGGGTTGTTCCAAGTCTGTAATAAGGTTTCCGTTCCAGCGGAAGTAATGGTGCCACTACTGTTTATAGTATTCACCGTTTCATATAGTTTTGCTGTGTTAATACTGCCGTCCGTTACCCTTTCGGCAGTGTAGGTAACAGCTTGGCTTCCCGAAGGATAAATTGGGCTGTGCAAAACTAAGGTAATTGGATTTTTTTCGCAGGAAATGAATGCCATTCCCATTCCTAAAACCAAACCAGCCAGTTTCATTTTTTGAACAATTAGGTTTTTCATAATTAAGTTTTTAGTTATAAATAACAAATGTAAATAATTAATAATGAAAAAGTTAGGGTTAAATCCCCCAAATTTGTACAGGGTTTTTCCTGTGGGCTAAATATAAATTTGAATTCGCTGTCGCTCTTTCAAATTCACTCGGTCACCTTTTACCCGTTTTTAATAAAAATTTAATTATCTGAACCTAGTCTCTCAACCCAAATTCTTATTACACATTATTCATTAATAATTATTCATTGCACATAGCACATTGCTAATCACTAATCACTAATCACTCGTCGCTCGTTATTCATTAATAGAACGGTGGCCTCGATACAAATTTGAAGTCGCATTCGCTTTTTCAAATTCACTCGGTCACCTTTTACCCGTCTTTATGGAAACTTGATATTGGCAACTAATCTCTCAACCCAAATCCTTATTACACATTATTCATTAATAATTATTCATTGCACATTGCACATTGCTAATCACTAATCACTAATCACCAATCCCTCGTAGTTCGTCCCTCGTCGTTCTTTCAAATTCACTCGGTCACCTTTTACCCGTCTTTAATAAAAATTTAATTATCTGAACCTAGTCTCTCAACCCAAATTCTTATTACACATTATTCATTAATAATTATTCATTGCACATAGCACATTGCTAATCACTAATCACTAATCACGATCCATCGTGCTTTTTACTAAGCAAAAAAACCGTCCTACCTTAACGATAAGACGGCAATAGGAAAATACAAAACAATTCTCCCCAGAATGAATTGTTTAATCCCATTACAAAGAAAAGACTAGCAGCAAACATTTCTTTGCGGGATTCCGTAAAGCAACTTTAATTTTTTATTTCGCATTGCTATCTTCATCACTTTATGGGAGATAGCAGTTTAAATTAATGCCAAATCTTTTGCCAATGCCACCAAATGAATCGCATTCTTGGCTCTAAAGTGGGTGCAGAGTTTACCAACTTTCTTTTCAATGGAACTCAAGCTATAGGGTTGTATGGAATGATCCCGAAAATAATCGCTAATTTCTTTTTGCGACAGCCCATTTGCCAGCTGCTCCATTAAAATAATATCGTAATCTTCTAATACAGGTGTAGTCTTTCCGGAGAGGGCATTTTCAACCTGAGGTGAAAGATAGATTTCCCCCTCATAAACTTTTAAAATGGCAGTGTTTAGTTGATCAAGCCCCTTTCTGCCCTTGCAAACATAAGCGTTTAGATTGTGGTCAAGAACGAGGGAGCGCACCCGTTGCAATCTGTCTTCCACAGAATAGGCAATTATGGGAAGCTGCGGATGTTTAATTTTTAGCGCCGCTATAAGCTGCTCGCCAGAGGAAAATTTCTGTTCCCTATGGTCGGGAACATAAGAAAGATCTGTTATAACCAAATCAAAAGGGCGTGTTGTCCATAGAAGCTTTTTCTACTTTTAGGAAAGCATCATCACAATAGGCTACTTCCGTAATATCTTCAATTGCTAAAGCTTGCAGTATGGATACTACCCCTTGGTTAATACAATCAAGATCATCTGAAATAAGAGCTTTTTTAAACATACTCAAATAATTATAGTTGCTTTAAAACCTTTATTTGGTTCAGATTCAAAAGTAATAGTTCCTTTTATTGCTGCTATGCGGGATTCCGCATTTTGGAGTCCATTTTTATTTTTTAACACACATCCCTTGCCATTATCGGCATATTTAATAGTAATAGCCTTGCCTTTTTGGTCAAAGTTTAACACTACCGCAGTGGCGTTACTGTGCTTTGCCATATTCGTCATCAATTCCTGTATTACCCTATAGATATTGGTCTTTTTAATATCTGGCACTACATCCCAATCAATAGTTGCGGCATTACGGCGAATTACAGATACATCTTCATTTTGGTACCCCATCAGCAAATCAGACAAAACCTCATTAAAGTTTTCAACGTCAACGGCGCTGTTCTCCTTAGAAATATCGCGGCTCTTATTGTAAATAGACTCCAGATCGTCCAGAATCTCATCTTTCCCTGCGGGTTTACTTTGTAGTTTTGCCATCAACTTATATACGTCATTGGCAACTTCATCGTGTACCTTTTTTGAAATTCGTTTTTCGGTAGTATATACTTGCGTAATGTTCTCTTGCTTGTGTTTGGCTCTTATAATGAAATAGAAAAGTATTGTTAATACAAGCCCCAATAAAGCAATCGCCAAAATAAATATCGTCCAGGTTTTCTGCCTTTCCTTCTCCAATTGTGCAGCGACAGTATTTTTGCGCTCTTTTTCCACATTGTACTTCATAAATGCATTTTTATTTTCTGCAAGTTGCTTCTCCTTTTCAATGCTATCGCTTATTTTTTCAAAGCGCACAATTTTGGGGTCGGGACTCATACTTACAAAAAGCCACAAGGCATTTTCTAAATAAGTTAGGCTATTCATGGTCTTGGCTACTTCATAGGCTTGGTTCGCAAAATCCAAGGCCATTGTGGTATCGTTTTTATCAAAGTAATATAGCGCCAAACTGCGGTAACTGGAATACTTGCCCGGCATATCGTTTTCCCGCTCCCTTAACTTCAAAGCAAGCTCCAGATTTGGCAATGCTTCGGGATGGTCAAGTTTAGCTTGTATATCACCCTTATTGTCCAATAACCTGGCGTAGGAAATGGGGTTTTTTTGAACATCCTTTTTCGCCAAAGCAAGCTCAAAGCGTTCCAAAGCTTTTTCATAACGTCCCATATCTTTATACAGGTTGCCAATATTGTTTAGTATAGTGAGGCTGTCGTTTTGGTTTGCGGAGAATTGCAGGGCATTGCCATAGGCCTTAATAGCCTCATCATATCTTTGGGTAGCCCTATAAATTCTACCCAGTTGATTATAAAGTCCTTTTCTGGCCTCTACCAACGTATCGGTATGCGAGGCATTGTCTATTAATCGCAATGCTTCAACCGTAGCGGTTTCACTGTCAAAGCTGTTGCCAATCTCAAATTGCCCAATGGCAATCATGCGCAAATCTTTGATAGCCCCATAAGTATTCTTGGCCTTAAGGTGGTTTTCCTTTGAACGGGTATAATAATTAATAGCCAAGGGAATATCTGAGCTGTACTGCGGATTCAAAATGTGATTGTAATGATAGTTAGTGCTATCAATTTGGTACTGGCCAATCATTTTTTTTTTGCAAAATTCCTAAAACGATAAAAAATGAGGAGTGAAAATTGGGGCTTTTTCATAACTCAAAAATAGGAACAAATTTTTGAAGTTATGGTGTGTCTTTTTTTGTTTATGATTGCGGTGTCTGTTGTCTGTTATCAGTTATCAGTTATCTGTTGTCTGTTGTTTGTTTGACTTTGAATAATTAAGAATTTTCATATTCCCGAATTAACGAATTAACGAATTAACGAATTAACGAATTAACGAATTAACGCATTCACACTTTAACGGCTCCTGCTGCTCCACCCGGTGACCTCGATACAAATTTTAGCTGCGCTTCGCTTGCTAAAATTCACTCGGACACCTTCATTTTATGCCCTAATAGATTTTTCTTCGCACTTCGCACTTCGCTCGTCGCTCGTAATTCACATTTCACATTTCGTCGCTCGTCGTTTGTATTTCGTATTTCGCACTTCGCTCGTCGCTCGTAATTCATACTTCAAAAAGGTTCCTAAGTGTTTCACCGGTAGGCGCTTTGCATCCGAGCTACTCTGTTTACAAAGTTGGTGTCTTCTTAAATTTTCAGTCCACCTTTTTCTTTACTTTCTTCAACTTCAATTCCTCAATATCTGCCTCTATTTTTTCTTTCTTTTTTCCAACCCTTATAAAGTCAAATATACTCATATAAACATTCGCGATCCATACCAGCGCAAAACCTCCAATTAGGTAGCCGCGCCAGTCTGCATACAACAAATGGTACCGAGTAATAATTAAAAAGGCGAGGGTAACATAATGGCTGAAACAATATTCGCAGGTAAACACATAATAGAATTTGCGTTGGAATAATGTTTTACAGGATTTAGATTTTTGCAAACAGAAATCCCTGGGTTCCTTAAATAATTCTTCATGCGTTACTGTCCAGGCAATGCAAGCTATGGGCAATGCCAGTAAAAAAAGATAGGTAACCTGTTCTGATAGTTGCATCGTGTATAAAATTAAATATAATTTTTAAACAACGAAATTAGTACTTTTTAGTGGTGTACGGTTTTCTACAGCTTTTTTTCCTATACTGTAATTTAGTTTTCATTATTCACTTTGGCAATAGTCAGTTTCGGATGTCTTTTGCCCAGTTTGTTGAAATGTTTAAGGAAGTTTCGGTAAATAATGTCGGTTTACTCGTTGCTTTTTAGCTTGATACGGCCATCATCGACCTCTGCAACCAATTGGGACAAAGTAAGACCCATTCCCCAAGTGTTTGCAATTTGGACGATGTGATTATTTTCTTGTGCCAAAAATTTTACGGCATTGGAGATGAGGTTTTTGAGTAGCTGCCTGAGTGCTGTACTATCATAAAAAGATAGCAAGAATATTTAGAGCCATCAATGTAGGAATCATTGCACAATATATTTAATTCTAACTTCAATTAAATACCCAACAACATCAAAACAACAATAGGAACCGATTCTGTAATAGTATATATAACCGTATTGTAATCCCCCTTGCCCTGTCTTAAATAAGTGCCATCCCAAGTGTATAGAACGGTATTATAATCTCCTTTTCCTTCTCGAATATATTTTCCATCCCAAGTAAGAAGAACCGTATTATAAGATCCTTTTCCCTGGCGAAGATATTGCCCATCCCACGAATATAAAACTGTATTGTAATCTCCCTTTCCCAAGCGGATGTATTCTTCATCTATGGTATAAAGTACCGTATTGTAACTTCCTTTTCCTTGCCTTAAATAGTTTCCATCCCAAGTATATAGCACCTCATTGTAATCGCCTTTCCCTTGACGGATGTAATCTTGACTAAAGAGCGCAGCAGGGATAAAAAAGAATAGTAGTAGAAATTTTACTTTCATAAAGATTATTAGTTCAAATAATATAACGGTTTAACCAGTGCTTTATCGGTCAAAAAGTAGACGTCGTTTAGTTGTTGGTAATAAAATATATTATCATTAATCATTCCTCAAAAATAGAAACAAATTATCAATTGTCTAACTCATATTCCCACTCAGCAAACGGAAATAGAGTATCTCAAAATTCAACTTTATATTAAAAAACGCTCCTTCCCCTTGAAATACTCATAAATCAAATAAATGATTGTCAATCAAGGGCAAGGTGCTTTGTCCTTCATAGCTTTACAGCGAAGAAGAAGCCGCCGCCTAAATCTCCATTAATTGTTAACATCCACATCAGGCGGACGGAAGGGGTTTCAATTCAACTTCAACTGAAAACTGACAACCGACACCTGAAAACCAACAACTGAAAACTAAAAACTCAACCCCCAATCTCCGTCAATATCTTCTGAATAGACCGTCCCCATTTCGAAAAAATCTCCACTGGTTTTGGATAATCTTGAATGCCAAGATGGGCGCTTTTTTCGTGCCATGGAATGTAAATATGCGCATCGTTTATTTTGGCAAGCTCGGGAATCCATTGTTGGATATAGTCTTTGGCTTTATATTTTAAACTTTGATGAATAGGGTTGGTATACCAAATTTCATAGGCTTGCATATGCCAGTTCATCCAGTTGGCGCTTACATCATAATCAATAAGCCTACTTTCAAAATAAGCCGCGCCCCAAGTCCAATCTATTCTATAATCGTGAACTAGAAAGCTAGAGCAATTAACACGACCGCGATTGCTCATATATCCACTTTTATTAAGCTGTCGCATATGCGCATCAACAAAGGGTAAGCCTGTTTTTCCATCGCACCATCTTTTGAAAAGAGCTGTGTTATTTTCAAAATCGATTCTTTTATTTCTAAATCCCTCAGTCTTAAAGATAGCATTGCCCATTCGCATTCCTTTAAACGTAAAGTAATCACGCCATACTAGCTCAAAAATCAACCACCAAGTACTCTGATTTTTTTTGACTAATTGCTCATATTGTTTTACTTTCTGATAAATAGTGCGCACACTCAGACTTCCCAAAGCCAAATAGGGCGAAAATTTAGAGCTGTAGTCCATCCCCAACGATTTATTTCTGGACCAGCGATACCCAGTTAAAAGTTTGGTTTCAAAGGTGTAGTTATGCAATCTATTGAGTGCAGCTGTTTCGCCACCAGCTATAAAAGGTTCTACTGCAGCAATCTCCTCTTCAGAAAAACCAAGTTTTTCGAAAGACGGGAAGGCTGTAGATTTAATAGCACTTGCAGCATTCGCTTGGATAGGTTCGTTATATGGTTCACGGACTTCAGTTTCTTTTCCTGTGGGAATTCGGTAGGCTTTGCTGGTGAGTGGAATTTTCGAAATAGTAAAAGGAATATCATCAATATGATACAAGGTCTTGCCCCAAAAAGTAATTAATGCTGCTTTTTCTGCGATACGTTTTTTTACTTCGGCCATCATTTGCAATTCCTCCCAAGCGTATTCTTTTTCAGCGTATATTTTAGAAATGGAATATTTGTTTACATAGGCATCAACGATCTCTTCCGGCAGCCCTAATTCAATATGTAGATGGCCTCCTATATTTTCCAGTCGTTTTTGAAGATCCAAAACTGTTTGCTTTAAGAAAATAACACGATTTGCATCAGCTTTTCTAAACCCGAGTGGCAACGTTTCAAATAATCTTTCGTCCACACAAAACAAATAGATTACTGGTAAGCCCGAAGCGATTGCGTGGCAAAGCACCTCATTATCGTGAAGGCGTAGATCATTCTTAAACCATACCAAAGCTTTTGGTTCTGCGGTGTCTTTCATAATTTTAATTGCTGCTATTGCCTTTGTATTTACGAAGTTTGAAAAGATTTTTTGTTGGCTGAATGCTACCCTCTGCAGGCTCCCGATTAAAATCCTCAAAAAAATTTACAGAAAAAAAGCCTTCAAACCCGTAGAACCAATGCTACGATTTGAAAGCTTTTTATGAATTCAAAAGAATATTACTCTTCTTCGTTCTTTGCTTTTTTTATGTTTTTCCCATCCGTCTGAGATTTCGGATTTAGGTTATCGTCTTTTGCAATTCCCTTTGCGTGGGGGATTGGATGTTTTCCTTGTTTGTCCTCGAAGTTTGGTGTTTTCATAATTTTTCTTTTTTTAAGTTTATTATACTTTGTTTACAATTTTTCAACAAGCTATTAAAAATAATTTCCAATGGCAAAGTCGCTAACAGTATTTAACATAAAATTATTTTCAACTGCGAACTGCGAACTGCGAACTGTGAACTGAGAACTGAGAACTGAAAGCTGCTCACTGAACACTAATCACTAATCAATCCTTCTTCTCATAAGGCGACTTCTTAACATTCCCTACCTCCCCATAGCCAGCCGGATCATTAGATTCTGGTATTTTTTCTGGATCTTCCTTTGAAGGCTTTTCAGTAATATCTGGTTTTGAATTTGGTTCTCCAGGATAATCTTGCTCTTCAATCTTTTGCTCGTTCTTCTTTTTTGGGTCCAGCATCGGGGTTTTCTTTTTAGCGTCTTTCATAACTGTTTTATTTATTTGAATAGGAAAATTACTTAAAATTAAAATTGCGTAAACACCCGCTAACATTGTTTAACAGTTTGTTTAAGAAGTACACAAAAATTTGAGCGAAGATTAAAAAGATTTTATCACCTTATTTTTCTAAAAGAGCCAGCTTCTCGTTCGCACAGCATTGCTATTCTGTTAAAATACTCTTAATATAAATGCTATATTTGGAACTGTATTTTTATTTATTCCAATTGCGGGATTCCGTAATGGGATGAATTGTGTTTGATTTAAATTTGAAAAAACAACTTTTATTATTTAATAAACCACAACTTATGATAAAAAACTTACTTCTATTTTTCTTTACACTTTCTCTATTTGGATGCAAAACCACAACTTACGTTCAGGTTTTTGAAACCAAAGCCAACAACGTAAAAATTGTTGATGAAACCTATTTATTTGAAAACGATTCTCTTAAAATAACCTATAATCTTTGGAGAGAAAGAGGCTTAATGCAATTTGAAATTTACAATAAGCTGGATACGCCCATTTATATAGATTGGAGAAAATCTTCTTATATAGATAATACTGTTAAGCTTAATTATTGGGAAGATGTGGAGCGAACAAATGCTCTATATTCAAGCTATTATTATAGTGGTTTTTATGGTTCTGCTGCCTCTGTAGGTTTCAATGATTGATATCACATTCTCTACTGCGAAGGACATGATATTCGCCCAAATAATAGGCAATACACTAACCATTAATTACCTAAAAAAGAAAGTATCCCGAAAGAAAAGGAAACCCTTTGTCATTAAGCAAAAAAAGTCCCCATTAAAATGGACCGGCACCAAGGTGGACCTTGTAGAATTGGTGTATGCCCTCCAGGCTAGCGGCATGATAAACAACGGACAGGCCAACCTAGCCGATTTGGCAACAGCCTTTGAAACCCTCTTTCAAAAAGATATGACCGATTTCTACAGAGTCTTCCTCGAAATCAGGAATCGAAAAAGCAATCAATCAAAATTATTAGACTTATTAAAAAGAAGCTTGCTCCAAAGAATAATCGAAATTGACGCCTAAAACACTAACCCGCCTCACCACAACAGACAACTGAGTCCCGACAACTCCCAAGTCTCACGCGTCCTGTCTCACAATCCTACTCTATAATATTCCAAAACCCTAACTCGTAACAAATATTCATAACCAACATTCGCCAAATTGATTTGCGCATTATCAAGATTATTTTTACTAATAATATAGTCCACACTATTGGATACACCATTATTAAAACGAATCTCATTAATACGAAAGGATTCTTTATAGGCTTCCACTTGATCCTGTAATAAACTATAGCGTTCAAAAGCAGCCTGCATTGTATTGTAGGACTGCTTAACGGATTGCTGAAGATTGAGCTTCGTCATTTCTAGAGTTGTTTGTGCTTCTTCTTTTTTAATTTTTTCAAGGGCTACATTATTTTTGGCTCGAAACCCGTTGAATAAAGGTACTGTAACCGCAAAACCTACCGAGGAATTCAAATTATTGGCAAACTGGTCATTATAAGGAATTTCCTCACTCTTAAAATTCGATTGCTCAGTTAACACCGCAAAATTTTGGTTGTTTATAGTCACAAAATCGCCATTTTCAATGATACTGGTTCCAGATTCAGTAAAAAGACGCGCCGCACTTGAATAGTTTGTATTCAAATTGGCGAAAAAACTTATTTCAGGAGTGTACTGTGATCTTGCTACAGCAACTCCCTTGCTTGCCGCTTCTAAGCTTAAATCGCTTGCCTTAACTGATGGAAATACATCCAAAGCCTGCGTATAGACTTCGTTAGGAGTATATGTATATTTTTCAATCTCTAACTTTTGATCCAAAGCGGCTACCGTAATTTCTTCATTTGCATTTATCAATGTGTTGAGATTGATAATTTCAGTTTCAAGAGTGTTCTCACTTTCCACTAAATTGGAAGCATCCGCTGCTATCTGACCTTGAAGATCTCTATATTCAGCGGGATTTCCTGTTTCTTCTTCATACAAACTTCTAAGCCGGTCTAGCTGTCCTTGTATTGTACCTACTCTGGCTTTGGCTAGTTTAACCAAATCCTGGGCATTGAGTACTTGTAAATAAGTTAAGGTAACGTTTAGTATCAATGCTTGTTTGGCGGCTTCCGTCTCCATCTCGGCGGCTTTCAGGTTCAGTTTCGCTTGCTTCCAACTATTGATAAGTCTAAAACCATTAAAAACCGTGGCATCTAGTCCCAACCCAGCATTCGAGAAGGTGAGCTGCTCGTTTACAAAAGAATTTGTAAAAGGGTCAATGCTCCGCCCATTTGAAATACCCAAATTATAATTGCCATTTATTGTGGGTAACAGCGCATTTTTGTTTTGCCTAAAATTTATATCACTCGTTTTTTCGTTTAAATGTGATTGCTTTAAATCCAGGTTATTTTTCAGCGCTAAATCAATACACTCCTCAAGGGTTCGCACAGTTCTTTCTTCTGTTTGCGCAAAAATTGTTAGGGGAAGACTTAATAGGAAAAAACAAATGATTTTATATTTCATGATTTTTGTTTGATGAATTGACTTAAATATGATTGCGGCCGCCATCCAGAAGATGCAAAGTGCGTGAGCCATAAGCTGCGTTTGTTTCTGAATGAGTTGCCTGAATTATGGTTACACCTGCTTGGTTAAGTTCCTTAAAAAGTTGCATAATTTCCTCACTTTGTTTGGAATTGAGGTTGCCTGTTGGCTCGTCTGCAAGAATTAGTTTTGGCTTTGCTATTAATGCACGCGCAACACCCACTAATTGCTGTTGGCCACCACTCAACTGGCTTGGGAAAAGATCTTTTTTGCCCACAATATTAAAGCGGTCAAGCATATCGGCAACCAAAGCTTTGCGTTCAGAGGACTTTACATTTTTGTAAAGTAAGGGCGTTTCTATATTTTCATAAACCGTCAACTCATCTATTAAATGATAAGCCTGAAATACAAAACCAATGTATTCCTTGTATAGCTTGGAACGGTTTTTTTCCTTCATGGAATGGACGGACTCATCCAGAAATTTATATTCGCCTTCCTGAAAGTTGTCAAGCATTCCTATTACGTTGAGCAAAGTGGATTTCCCCGAACCGGATGGGCCCATTATCGAAATAAACTCGCCTTCTTCCACTTGTAGGTTAATGTCTTTCAGAAGAAAAATTCTACTTCCCCCTTGGGTTACCCATTTAAAAATGTTGTTAAGTTCTAGTAACATATTGTTTATTTTCTATTAGTATTTTTATTTCTATTATGTTTAAGCTGCGCAAAGCGATTTTAAATAACTCCCAATCATCTCGAAAAGGTTAATTGTCAATTGTTATTTTTTTTCTATCAACTATCAACTATCAACTATCAACTATCAACTATCAACTATCAACCATCAACCATCAACCATCAACTATCATCCGAACACTTTTTTTATTCCGTCTTCAAACTCTCCACCGGATTTTTCAAGGCCGCCTGTATGGTGCGGAAACTTATGGTCAATACAGCAATTACCAAGGCTATGGCGCCTGCAGCCAAAAAAATCCAAATATTCAAATCTATGCGATACACGTAATTTTGAAGCCATTGCGAGGTTGCATACCAAGCAATGGGAGTTGCAATTAAAAAAGCGATTCCTACCAATTTCAAAAAATTTTTCGTCAACAAAACGGTGATTGTAGATACACTAGCTCCAACCACTTTTCGGATACCAATTTCCTTTTTACGTTGCGATACCACCAATAATGAAATAGCAAAAAGACCGATACAACTTAAAAGTATTGCAAGTATGGAAGCACTGGAAATCATAGTTGTCATCATTCGTTCTTTTTGTAATGTGCGGTCTATATTTGCATCTAGAAATGATCCTAAAAATTCGGTGTCGGGTTCTAACTTATTCCAAGCTGCTTTTACTACATCGTACGATTTTACCAAATTGACTGGCGCAACCTTAACATAAGCTTGATATAGTGGCTTTTTTGAATTCATAAAAAAGCTTAGCGGCTGTATAGATTTATCCATTCCCTGAAAATTGAAATCCTTAACCACCCCAATCACGGAATATTGAATAGAATCGTCTAATACAAACTTGATGTTTAATGGATCTTTTTCGCCAAATTCTTTAACCATAGATTCGTTTATAACCACTGAAAGACTGTCTGTAGCATATTCTCTATTAAACGAACGTCCCTTTATAATCGGAATATCCAGCGTCTGCGGATAATCATAATCCACAAAAAGGAGGTTGGTTTCTACCTCACGCCCTTTATATTCAAATCCCATGGCACTTGTGGAATTAGTTCCATCTTTACCAAGCCCCAAAATATTGTCTGCTGCAGTTACACTTACAATATTTGGCTTATCTGAAAGTTCATCACGAATTAATTGCATTAGTTGTTTACGATCTTTTTTAGTTTTTAAAGGAAATGCGATTACCTGTTCTTTATTAAAACCCAGATCTTTGTTCCGCATATAATCAAGTTGTTCTTGCAATACTAGCGTACCACTTATTAGCAAAATGGCGATACCAAATTGCACAACAATTAGTGCATTGCGCACCCTATTTCTACCAGTAACTTCCAACTTGCCTTTTAAGGATTGAAGTGTGCCGAGCTTGCTCATTAAGTAGGCAGGATAACCACCGGCAATAAGCGTAATCATTAATAGTGAAATAATAAACCCAAAAATTATAGTCGGAGTTGCAATTAAATTAAAAGATGCTTTTGTACGGAACAAAGTTTGAAAAGTATCAAGCAATAAAAAGGAAAGTAGCGTAGCGAACATTACTGAAACAATGAAGACAAGAATACTTTCGCCCCAAAACTGAAAAAAGAGTTGACTTTTGCTAGCTCCGAGCGTTTTGCGCATCCCAATTTCGCGAAGGCGTTGTGCACCTTTAGCGATACTCATATTTATAAAATTAACGCTTGCAATGAACAAAATAAGCAGCGCAATAGATAGTATAAGATATTGCAGCGTTTTGCTAACTTTTACATTGGCAACCTGTAAGTCTGCAAAACTCACATCTGTAAAAGGCAAAAGATGAATTTGCTGAAATTGCCCATCGGCATTTGGTTTGGCGCCGTCGCGTTTGGCAGTTGTAATATCATCGGCAAAGTGCAGATTTGAAAACGGACGAGTTGATTTTTCGAATTTTTCAGGAGTTATGTTGGCAGCCAGTTTAAGGTAAACTGGATGATTATGAGCATCCCAACGATCTTTGTTATCTTTATAAAACGAATCTGGCAAATCTTGAAAATTGAAAATTGCGCCAAACCGCAAAGAGCTTGCCTCGGGAAAATCTTTTAAAATGGCAGAGACTGTATAAGGTGCGGCTTCATTATTTCGTTGAAGGGTAATTGTTTTTCCAAAAGCATTTTCAGAACCAAATATAATCTTGGCGGTTTCCTCGGTAAGTGCGACGGTAGATCGTTCAATAGGATTGATTTTATTTCCTTCCAAAACTGGAAAAGTAAAAATGTCAAAAAAATCAGGATCTGCCCACGCTGAACCAATGCTCAAGGTTTTTTCTTTATAGGTAATAAGCGGGCCTCCTGTAGCATAACGTGTTATTTTTTCAACGCCTGGAATCTCTGATTTTAATGTTGGAGCAAAGGGAATTGGATTTGCATCACTGGATTCTGAACCTTCAGGTATTTGTGAAGTTGTATACACTTGATAGATCGAACCAACGTTTTCATGAAATTTATCAACAGACAATTCAAATAAAGCATACATGCTCAATAAAAATGCGACCCCAAAGGCAGCCGTCAATCCAATAATATTTAGCGCTGTGAAGGTTCTATCCTTCCAAAGATTACGCAATGCTATTTTTATATAGTTTCTAAACATATTTTAAAAGATTAATTGTTGAATAAAGATTCAAGATTAAAGAGCCAAGACTGATAACTGAACACTGAACACTTTTTTTTCACTCCGTCCGTAAACTCTTAACTGGATTTGCGATTGCAGCTTTTATTGCCTGAAAACTAACCGTAATTAAGGCAATCAATACGGCTAATATTCCAGCCACAGCAAATACCCACCACCCAATGTCTATTCTATATTCATAATCCTGAAGCCAATCTTTCATTATCCACCATGCCAATGGAAACGAGATTATACAGGAAATGACTACCAGTTTTAGAAAATCCTTAGATAATAAGCCCACAAGATTCCGTACACTTGCTCCAAGCACTTTTCGTACGCCAATCTCTTTTTTTCGTTGCTCGGCTGTATAGGCTGCAAGGCCAAATAGTCCAAGACAGGATATAAGAATGGCTATTGCGGCAAAAATACCTGCCAGCTCTCCAATTAGCGTTTCTGTTTTAAACGATTTTTCAAATTGTTCGTCCACAAATTTGTATTCAAATGGATAGCTGGGATTGTTCTCCTCCATAATATTTTTTAGTGCGGGTAAAGCTTTTGACAGGTCGGCATTTCTTTTAAAGCGTATGTTGAGATAATTTCCATACTCACTTGCGTAGAACAT
This sequence comes from Aequorivita lipolytica, assembly GCF_007997135.1. Lineage (GTDB taxonomy): Bacteria > Bacteroidota > Bacteroidia > Flavobacteriales > Flavobacteriaceae > Aequorivita > Aequorivita lipolytica. The sequence continues at coordinate 44,130 of NZ_VORU01000007.1, forward strand.
TAAGGGCGTACTTTTCTCATAGAGATTATTGTAAACAAAGTCGTCGACAACCCCAATAACGGTAAGCGGCTGATCCTGAAATTGAATAGTGGAACCTACAACATCGTTCAGGCCAGTAAGTTTTGCAAATGATTTATTAATGAGAATGCTGCTACTGTCGGTTTCTATATTGGGATAAAAATCGCGACCCTCTTTGAGTTTGATTCCCATTGATTTTATGTAATCTGGAGAAACACCTTCAAAGGTTATCAAAACTTGTTTTTCAGGGTCTTTACCTTGCCAATTAAAATTACTTGTGGTACTGCCTTTGAACAGTGGTGTATTTGTACTTAAGGAAACATTTTCCACAAAACCACTCTGTAAAAGACTATTTTTTATAGGTTCAACATTTTTTTGAATATTTTCATTAACATCTATATAAACCAAATGCTGCTTGTCAAAGCCCAGATTTCTGTCCTTTACATGCTGTATCTGTTGATAAATCAATATAGTACTGATAATCAAAATTACCGAAATTGAAAATTGGGCAACTACTAATCCCTTTCTAACCCATACGGCACTTCCCTCTTTTATTTTCAATCCTTTTAAAACTTTGACTGGTTTAAATGAAGAAAGATAAAAGGCTGGAAATATTCCCGAGATAAGTCCGCAGAGAAGTGTAATACCCAGTAATATGCCCAAATGGAGAGGATCAAAAATATTAACGGAAAGTTCTTTTTCAATTAGAAGGTTAAAAAATGGTAACAAGAGAAACAATAACCCAACAGCCAATAACGCAGATAGCAAGGCGGTAATTAGGGATTCTCCTATAAATTGAAAAATTAATCCACTTTTACCAGCACCTAATACCTTGCGAACGCCAACCTCTCCAGCCCTTTTTTGAGAACGAGCAGTGCTAAGGTTCATAAAGTTGATGCAGGCGATAATCAAAATAATCCAAGCAATAAGACTGAAGAGTTTTACGTATTTAATTCTGCCCGGAATTTCCTTGCCGTTTTCAAAAGTGTCGTAAAGTCTCCAACGGGTCATAGGGTAGAGCTCTATTTTTGCTATGGCACCATCCTGTTTTGTGCTTATGTAATCATAGAGTTTTTTGTTGATGACAGAAACATCGGTGTTGGCTTTAATTTGCACAAAAGTATTCACTCCGAGACTTGCCCAGTATTTTAGCCATTCATTGTCGTTTTCATATAGTTTAAACGGCGCTACCCATTCAAAGTCGAAAGATGTATTATCGGGTAAATCTTCTATAATTCCTTGAACAACATATTGCCGATCAGTATCTACTTGTATTGTTTTGCCGATAATATTTTTTGTAGATCCAAAAATTTTATAAGCTAATTTTTGAGTAAGAACTACGGAGTTCAATTGATTAAAAGCGGAAGAAGCCGAACCTTCCAAAAAATTCAATTGAAACATATCTAAAAAAGAGGGATCAACAAAGTTTCCCTTTACATAAAAGTTTTTTTCATTAACCGAAAAAAGCTCTTGATTACTCACGGAAGAACGTGCAGTATTTACCACACCCGGTATATCTGTCTGCATACTGGCAGCTAAAAGACCAGGTGTTGCATCATACGTCTTTGTGCCACTATCATTGGGAAGGAATGTTTTTACCTTATACAAACTATCTTTATTGGCGAAATAATCATCAAAACGTATCTCATCCTCTACCCAAAGAAAGATCATGCTTGCACAAGTAATTCCAACGGCTAGACCGAATATATTGATGAAGCTAAAACCTTTGTTCTTCGAAAGATTCCGCAATGCTATTTTAAAATAATTCCTAATCATCTTGAAAACATTAATTGTTATTTATCATTTTTTTTCTGCCAACTGCAACCGCCCCGAAGATATGCCTATGGCAAATACTGAAAATTTTTTTTACTCAGTTTTTAAGCTCTTCACTGGATTTGCCCTCGCAGATTTTACGGCCTGAATTCCCACCGTGAAGGCCGTTATGAGTAATGCGAAAAATCCACTAAGAACAAACATCCACCATTGAAGGGAGATTCGATATGCAAAATCTCTCAACCAAGCGTCCATTATATACCAAGCGATCGGGAAAGCTATAAGCGCAGCAATTCCCACGAGGATGATATAATCTTTAGAAAGCATCACGATCAATTTTAGAACCCCAGCACCCAAAACTTTCCGGATGCCTATTTCCTTTACCCGTCTTTTGGCCATAAAAGATATTAGCCCAAACATGCCCAAACACGAAATGAAAATAGTCAATAGCGCTACCACATTTACCGTTTTTAGCATTCCTTCAATCAACCTGTATTGGGCACTTACTTTATCTGTTAAATTTTCTTGTCGATATTTTCTTCTGGAATCAATATTGCTAAATCCATTGGCAATAAGTTTTTCTATACTCTTTTGATGACCCTCTGCGAACCGAACCGAAAGAAATCGATTAGATGCTAAGGAATTTTTGTTACTATAAAAGTGGACTAAAGGTTCCACAGCGTTTTGCATATCTTGATAATGAAAATCTTCCATTACGCCAACCACAGGATTTCCAGAAGTAACACTCCCTTTCCCCTTTAATCGTTTACCCTCGATGGAATTCCATCCAAGCGCTTTCATAGTTGTTCTATTGATTATAACTGGATGATCGTCGGCTGAATCCAGCTTCTCATCAAAATCCCTTCCCATCACCAATGGAATTCTAAGTGTTTTTAGGTAGCCTTCATCCGTATTTGCAAAGCGGGTGCGAACTTCCCTATCTGTTTCAGGATCATAAACCTGATTATAATTAAAATCATAATTAGACGGAATCGCATCACTAACAGCAAAATCTTTTACGTATGGATCTGCATTGAGTTTATTCAATAAATCGTTAAATTTTAAGGTTGCTGTTTCTTTATTTTTATACTCCAAATCGATATTCCCAACTATAACATTCTCTTTGTTGAAACCCAATGGGGCATTTTTCATATAACCAATTTGGCTATTCAAAATAATTGCCACACAGATAAATAGAATCGCGATGGTAAACTGTAGGACGATAAATGAATTGCGAACCAAGAAATTGCTTTTTATAGTATCTATCCTTCCCTTTATTCCTGTTGAAATGGGTGCCGAGATAAACCGAAGTGTAGGCAGTATTCCAACCACCAGCGTAACAAATAATCCCAAACCAATTGCAAATAAAATAACGGGATAATCATTTGTTACCGTAAAAGAGATACTACCAAAATCGGCACCGTAAATACCATTTAATTTGGGCAATAAAAATCCAAGAAAAAGTAGTGCGGAAATTGAGATTGACGCAAATACCAAAATACCATTCTCGATACAAAACTGAATAATGATACTTTTTTTATTGCCCCCTAATATTTTTCGCACTGCGATATCTTTCGTGCGGCGATACATTGTGGAGGTATTTAAATTGAGTAAATTAATAAGCACAATGAGCAATACAAATACCGATGCTGCAATAGAGCCACTGATAATAGTATCAATTACTGGAAGACTGTCTGATCTCATACCTGAAAAAGGCATTAGCTTTATTTCTGAAAGTGTTGAAGGATCTGAATAATTTTTTTTGGCCAATGCAGTAACCTGGCTTTCAAACCGTGCAATATCTGTTGTTGGTTTTAATTTGAAAAAATTAACGGTAAAACTATCACTCCAATCGGCACGGGCTATAAAAGTGGGATAATCCTCTAAGAGTTTGGTGGGCATCAAAACACCTAAACGAAATGCAGAATAGGGGCTTAAATCACCTATAACTCCTGTTACTGTAAGATTTATACTGTCATTAAGCTTAATGGTTTCTCCCAAAGGATTTTTTTCACCAAATATTTTTTGGCTGATTTTGTGAAAAAGTACAATGGAATACTTTTTTTCCAATGCCGTTTCAGGATTGCCATACTTAAACGGTAGGGAGAAAATTTTAAAAAAATCGGGATCTACATAATTTGAACTTTCTTGAAACTCAGTTTCGCCATATTTTAGCCACGGTTGGCCCCAACCTTGCATATGTGTTGCGGCAATAACTTCTGGTGATGCTTTAACGATTTCATTTAGAAGTGGATATGGGGTTGACTTATAGGTGTCGCCGCCAGTGGTTACCGTTTTTAAGTAGAAGATGTTTTCTTGACCCTCAATATTGGAATCCGCATTGTAATAGGCATAAACTGAAAAAGCCAAAGTCAATACGCTCCCAATCCCGATACTCAACCCCAAAAGGTTAAGTGTTGATAGCAGTTTGTTTTTCCACAAATTGCGAAGAGATATTTTTATATGGTTCTGTATCATTAGAATGTGTTAGTTTTAAAAAATTTATTTCAGGACTCAATTCAATACTGCTGGTTTATACTTTATTTCATTCCGTTCGTAAACTTTTTACAGGATTTGCAATGGCTGCTTTTATTGCTTGAAAGCTTACGGTTATTAAAGCAATCAAAACCGCTGAGAACCCGGCAATTGCAAAAACCCATAGTTTTATATCAATCCGGTAAGCAAATCCCTGCAACCAATTTTGCATAACATACCACGAAATGGGAACGGATATTAGTATTGACAATAACACCAACACCAAAAAGTCCTTTGATAAAAGTTTTACAATCCCTAGTACGCTAGAACCTAAAACTTTCCGTACCCCAATTTCCTTGCGGCGCTGTTCTGCTGTAAAGGCCGATAATCCAAAAAGTCCCAAACAGGAGATTATGATTGCCAACACGGCAAAAATCTGAGAAAGATTCTCCACCAGTTGTTCGCTTTTAAAACGCTCGTTAAAGGCTTCATCTACAAATCTATATTCAAATGGAAATCCTGGATTCTGCGTTTTTAGCACACTTTCTATTGCTGCAAGCGTTTTATTTATTTCAACTCCAACTGCAGGTTTTATATACATATAATCTGCTTCTTCAGCTTGGTGATAAAACATAACAGGATCGCTTGTGCCATACATATCGCCATATAAAAAATCTTTGACAACGCCGTTAATTGTTAATAGTTGGCCGTTATAATCTATCGTATTTCCAACAACATTATCAGTAGCCATAAGCTTTGCGAAAGATTCGGATATTAAAACCTTCGTACTATCTACAGCTTCGGAAGATGTAAAACCTTTGCCTTCCTTTAGTACCATTCCGGCAGTATTGAAAAATTGAGGCGTCACCGTTCTAATGGAAATCAAGATATCTGCATCGGTTGTTTTTCCTTGCCAATCAATGCCTGAGGTATTATTTCCACCAGACAAAATCTGTGAATTCATCAAAGCCACACTTTCAACCAAGCCAGAAGACGTTAATTCTTGTTCTATAGATTTAAAGTTTTTAATAATATCGCCATTTGCGGCGGGCATTTCAATTAGGTTTTCCTTTACCATCCCCAAATTGCGGTTTTTAATATGCTGCACTTGTTGATACACCAATAGGGTGCTAATGATAAAAATTATAGATATCGAAAATTGGATTACCACCAATGTCTTTCTGGTAAAAGAGGCACTTCCAGATTGTCTCCGGCTTCCTTTTAATACTTCAATTGGTTTGAAGGATGAAAGATAAAATGCGGGATATAGTCCAGAAATAATTCCACAGAACAGCGTGATAATTACTATCGGTAGAAAATGTATCGGGGCTGTAATTGCCAAGCTTAGATTTTTGTCTATTAGCAAATTAAACTGCGGAATTAAGGCTATTAAAAGCAATAAACTAACAATTCCGCTGATGAAAGCTGTAAGTACGGCTTCAGTTAAAAACTGAAAAATCAACTGTTTTCTGCCCGAACCCAACGCTTTGCGCATTCCAACCTCATTGGCACGTTTTTCACTTCGCGCGGTAGAAAGATTCATAAAATTGATGCAAGCGATTATTAGAATAATCAGTGCTATAAAGCTGAATAATCGAACATATTCAATCCGACCGCCATCAATTTTACCATTCTCAAATTTGCTTCGTAAGTGCCAATCGTTTGCCGAAAATAAAATTGCTTCGGTTTCTGCATCACCCGTTTTTGCAGGTAAAATTGCTTTTACTTTCTCATTAACTTTTTCAACATCGGAACCTGCGGCCAATTTAACGAAGGTATCTGTAAAATTAGCGCCGTAACCCTGTGTCCATTCTTTACCATCGGTAAAGTTTTCAAAGGGTGCCAACCAATCAAAAGTAAAGCTTGTATTTTCTGGAAAATCTTTAACAACTGCAGTTATAACAAACGTTTCTTTCTTATCAAACTGAATATTTTTGCCAATTGCATCGTCACTTTTATCGAAAAAAATAGATGCTATTTTTTGCGTTATGATAACCGATTTTTTCTCCTTAAAAGCATCTTTAGGATTTCCCGCAATAAAATTGAGTCCGAAAATGTCTATTAAATCTTTATCTGCAAAGCTACCAGCGCTATTTACAGATTTTTCACCAACATTAAATAAATAGCCAATATCGCGCTTTCGTGCCGATTTCGTAATTTCAGGTATTTCAGCTTTTAAAACAGCAGCTAAAGGTCCAGGAGTAGCTTGAAAGAAAGTGCGCCATTCGCCATCGTATTTTTGATTTGTAGGAACTGCAAAAACCAATTCCTTATCGGGTATTGCTTGGTCAAAATTCACCTCATCTTCAACCCAGAGAAGAATTAGGCTGGCACAGGTAATCCCAATAGCCAGACCAAAAATATTGATGAATGAATAGCCTTTGTTTTTCCAAAGATTCCGCCACGCGATTTTAAAATAATTTCTAATCATCATTTATATTTTTTATTCCCTCCCCAACCCTCCCCGAAGGGGAGGGAGCTATTTCTGAGTAACCATTCCCCCCTTTGGGGGTTAGGGGGATTATTCCGTCCTCAGACTCTTAACGGGATTAGCAATCGCCGCTTTAATCGCTTGAAAACTCACTGTTAAAAGCGTTATAATAAGCGCAGCTCCTCCAGCAATCAGAAAAACCCACCACTCGATATTGATTCGATATGGGAAATCCTGCAACCAATTTTGCATTATGAAATAGGCGAGTGGTGCCGCGATTATAAATGCAATGCCTACCAATCGTACAAAATCCTTAGTTAAAAGCCGTACCATATTTTGAACGCTTGCACCCAAAACTTTACGGATTCCTATTTCCTTTTTCTTTTGTTCCGCCACGAATGAAACCAGGCCGAAAAGCCCTAAACAGCTGATTAAAATTGCCAAGGATGTAAATAAGACGGAAATTTTACCCAATCGCTTCTCTTCTGCATATAACTTTTCCACTTCCTTATCCACAAAATTGAAAACAAAAGGCGTATTGGGATTTATAGTTTTCCAAGAGCTTTCCAAAGTATTGAGAAGGGCTTCATAATTTTGTGTTTCAGCCTTTAGGATTATCCAATCTGGTGTATTTTCATTGTAAAGCAAAATAGGTTTGACTTCTTCTTTTAAAGAGGCAAAATTATAATCAGCGGTTACACCTACAATTTCAAACTCATCAACTTCACCTTCATAGGTTTGTATAATTTTTAATCCAACAGCTTTGTCCAGCGGAATTTGAAAAGCATCCAAAGCTGCCTTATTTACCAAAATTTGATTTTCATCATTATCTCTTAACGTGCGGCCTGCCAAAAGGGAAGTACCAACCGTTTCAAGGTAATTAGGACTAACGCCATTGTAAATTACCAAGGTTTGGTCTGCCGGATTTCCCCCGGGTAGCGTCATTCCCATATCTCCCAGAATCTTTTCAGAGGGATAATAGTTGGTGCCCGCAACTTGTTTTATGCCTTTGATTGTTCGGAAGTTTGATTGTATCGTGCTGAATTTCTCTGAAACGTTTTGTGTTCCCAATCGTACCGCAATCAGGTTTTCCTTATCAAAACCCATATCCATTTTCTGTGAAAATTTCACCTGTTGGGTGATGATGATTACTACGGAAATCAAACCAATGGAAACCACGAACTGAAATACTACTAGGGCTTTTCGCAAATAGCCGTTGCCTAAATTCAAGTTTACTGAACTTTTCAAAACTTTAACGGGCTTGATAGATGACAGTATCAGCGCGGGATATAGTCCTGCTATGAGTCCGGTTAAGATTCCTAAAATCAAAAGCGCAACTAAAATTCGCCAGTCCAATAGATTAGAATACCCAATATCACCTTGCGTTAAAGTATTGACAAAGGGTAATGCAATTGCAGTAAACGGAATGCTTAAAATAGAAGCGAATAGCGAAAGCAAAATAGATTCTCCTAAAAATTGACGAACCAAATCGCCCTTTTCTGCGCCTATTGCTTTACGCACACCAATTTCCTTTGCACGTTTATTGGCTCTCGCCGTACTCAAGTTTATAAAATTAATACAAGCCACCAATTGAATAAAAAGTGCCAAAATAAGCAACATATAAAGGTAGTTGATGTCTGAAACGGTACCTATCTGGTTTCGGATGCCTTTTGAAAAGAGATGAATGTCGGTCACTTTTTGCAATGATAGCGATTTACTAAATCCTACCGCTGCCAAATCCTTGGCACCGTGCCTTTGTAAAAATTCTGGAAACTTGGCTTCTAAATGGCTTGTATTTGCGCCGGATTTTAATCTTAGGTAGCTCATCGTAAAATTCTGTGTGGCAAAATTCTGGATTTCCATCACACGGCGGCCGAATCCACCCGAATCCATAGTCAAAATATAATTTGGGTTTAAGTGCGACTTCCCAAAATCTTCCTTAAAAACACCTTTAATAGTAAGGGTCTGTTCCTCTGCCCCACTGCCTAGCACCAATGTTTTGTTTAGCGCTTTTTTACTTCCGAAGAGTTTCTTAGCCAGTGTTTCTGAAAGCACGATAGAATTGGGTGCGCTTAAAGAACCTTCAGGATTTCCTTCGACAAATGGATAATTGAACATTTTGAAAAAGGTGGAATCCGCTAAATATCCTCGGGTTTCATAATACGCTTCATCACTCTCCGGATTTCTTAATAGTCCGTCATTTCCTTCCCCAAAATAAACAACACGGCAGACTTCCTTAACTTCTGGAAAATCTTCCTTCATTGCAAAAGCAATTGGTGGTGAAACTCCAGCAGAGGGTGCGCCGTCTTCGTTCTCATTTATAATCGTGTTTAATCTGTATATTGAAGAGGAGTCTGCAAACTGTTTGTCATACCCAAACTGTGCAATCACGTGGATCAGGATGCTCAAACAGCAAACCGTACCCACCGTTAATCCCAACAGATTTATAACGGTCTGCAACTTATTCTTCTGAAGGCTTCTCCAGGCTATTTTGATGTAGTTCCTTATCATTTTATAAAGAGTTAATTGTTATATGTGTTCTAATTGCCAATTGAATACAGTTTATTTTTTTCACTCCGTTCGTAAACTTTTTACTGGGTTTGCGATTGCCGCTTTAATGGCCTGAAAGCTCACTGTTATCAATGCGATACCTAACGCAGCAATTCCGGCAACCAAAAAGGCCCACCAAGGGATATTAATTCTATATGCAAAATCTTGTAACCACTGGTTCATTGCAAGCCAAGCGATGGGTGATGCAACCAACATGGCTAAGATGACCAAGCGTAGAAAATCCATGGAAAGCAGTTTTATAATTTCGGTCACTCTTGCTCCCAGTATTTTCCGAATACCAATTTCCTTGGTGCGCTGTTGAGCGGTAAAAGCCACGAGACCAAAAAGCCCAAGACACGCCACAAAAATGGATAATGCTGTGAAAATGCCAAATAACGATGCCTGTTGTAGGTCTGTTTTATATGCGGCGTTGAGGTCGTCGTCCAGAAAGGAGTATTCAAAAGGAACGTCTTGTTGATAATTTTTCCATTCCTTTTCAATGGTGGCGATAAGTTCTTTCGGATTGTCGGTCTTATACTTGAGCGTGATAAAGGAAACTCCAGTATCATAGCTCTGCGAACTTTTTGAAAATAAAGCAAAGGGTAATATGGAACTGTGCAAGGATTCCAAATTAAAATCCTTTACAACACCTATTACTGTGTAATATTCCATATTTCCACCTGGATAGCGTATTTTTTGACCAATAGGATTTTCCCACCCTATCTGTTTGGCCGCAGCTTCATTGATTATTACCGAAAGTGAATCGTTAAAACGAGCATCAAATTCACGGCCTTGTTCTATTTTCAAGTTTAGTGTGGAAATAAAATGGTCATCAACCAAATAGGAGCCTAAACTTATGTCCTTGGCAACCATATTATCTGTTTCGGTGGTCTGTGGCACATAAAAATCACCAAAAGAACCCTTCGTGAATATCCCCGTAGAGCTGGTGGCATCTTCTACCTGAGGAATTGCTGCAATTTCTTCTCTGAAACTTTCGACTCCTGCATCCAACTTTTCGCCATTATTTATAACCAGAATGTTTTCTTTGTCATAACCCAAATCTCGCTGTTGGGTGTACCTTAATTGGGTAAATACAATAATTGTGGAAATGACCAATACAATAGCGATGACAAATTGAAAGACGACTAGCCCATTTCGCAACAACCCATTTTTTTTAGAGGTAATGGAATTTTTAAGAATATTAACAGGCTTAAATGAGGTAAGATAAAATGCAGGGTAAATACCGGCCAAGAAAGCGGTAAGTAGTGTTAGGCCGAGAAGGATTAACCAAATTCCGTTGCTGAAAATAGAATGGAAAGGGATTGTTTTCCCAGAAAGGGAATTAAATAATGGAAGAATCAAAGCCACCAACAAAACGGCAAAAACAGCAGAAATGATGGTGTATAAAAAAGCTTCAGTCAAAAACTGTTTGATAAGCTGGCTCCTAGGTGAACCCAAAACTTTCCGGATTCCGATTTCTTTACTCCTTCTACTGGCTTGGGCTGTGGCCAAATTGGTAAAATTAACACACGCCAAAACAATTATGGAAAAGGCGATCAATCCAAAAATATAAATGTTCTGTATATCACCCTGGTCTGAAATTGCCGATACAATTTCCCCAGAGTGCAAATGTATATCAGTCAACGGCTGTAAATGGATATTCCAATAATTACCATTTTTAAGAAACTGTTTATAAGGTTGTCCGATACGCTCAAATGCACTGGCGGCTTGAGTTTTGAGCATATCTGGAAATTTGGATTCCAAATTGGTAAGTGTCTTCGGGTCTTCTGTTGTCTGAGAAGTCAGTTTTACATACGTAGCCATATTAAGCCACACCCAACTCCAGTTAAAATAAGTTACATCACCAAAGTTTTGAACCGGCATAAGCATATCGAATTTTACTGTGGCTGGCAGATTGGTAAGGTCTTTTAATAAACCAGTCACTTTAAGCGGTTGTTTGTCTTTTCCGTAATAGAGTATTTGCCCCATAGGATCCGTATTGCCGAAATATTTTTTTGCAATTTGAGGTGTGATTACAATACTATTTGCGCTTTGCAAGCAGGTTTTTGGATCGCCTTTTGCCAGGGGATAGGTGAGAAGTTCTAAAAAATTGGGGTCAACAGCGTAAATATCGGTTTCGTTAAAAAGATGCTGTCCTTCGGCCGTTTTTGATTCAATTACGCCAGCATTGGGACGGTAGATGCGGGTGTAGCTTTCCACTTCTGGAAAATTATCTACCAAAGCTGCTCCGGCAGGTGGTGGCGTATATCCCGCGTAAAAGGTGTTATCACCCATTTTTCCGTTAATATTCACTCTGTAGATCTGACCGGAATCCTCAATAAAGTTATCATAACTCAACTCATCCTGAATCCAAATCAGGATAAGAACTCCCACAGTAAAACCTATTGTTAATCCAATAATGCTGATGGTTGCATAGAATTTATTTTTAAGCAAATTCCGCCAAGCAATTTTAAAATAATTCCTAAACATCTTGAAAAGGTTAATAGTTAAATGTTATTTGTACACACTACACACTACACACTACACACTACACACTACACACTACACACTACTTACTACTCACATACTCAGAAAGCACATTCTCCGTAACCTTCTGCCCATCAAGCATCCGTATAATTCGGTGACTATATTTGGCGTCGTGCTCGCTGTGTGTTACCATAATGATAGTTGTACCAGCTTCATTCAATTCTGTCAATAAATCCATAACCTCGTTTCCATTACTACTATCCAAATTTCCCGTAGGCTCATCGGCTAGTATAAGTTTTGGATTGTTTACCACAGCACGAGCAACTGCAACACGCTGTTGCTGCCCTCCAGACAATTGTTGTGGAAAGTGTTTCCTGCGGTGCATAATCTGCATTTTTTCAAGTACTGCATCTACCCTTGCTTTACGCTCCGCAGGTTTAACTCCTGTGTATATCAACGGCAGCTCCACGTTTTCAAGAACGGTAAGCTCGTCAATAAGATTAAAGCTTTGGAATACAAACCCAATATTATGCTTTCGAAGATCGGCGCGTTTGCGTTCATTAAAACCGGCCACTTCTATCCCGTTGAATACAAAACTGCCGCCATCTGGGTCGTCCAAAAGTCCAAGAATATTTAATAAGGTAGATTTACCGCAACCTGAGGGTCCCATAATCGCTACAAATTCGCCCTCGTTTACTTTAAAGGATAATTTATTTAATGCAATGGTTCGCACTTCTTCTGTGGCGTAGTATTTTTCTAAGTCTGTAATTGTTATCATCTGTTAGTATTTATTGCTATTGTTTATTGTTATTCCTATCGAATTGAAGTAATCTCTCCGCAAATGGTCCCCCTTTGGGGATTGAGGGGGACATCCTATCCTATCCTTTTATAAATGTCACAATGGGCGTTCCCGATAGCAATGGGAAGGTTTTTTAATTTTCCAAACGCCCAAGATGACATGCTAATTTTAATTTTTCAAAACCAATTCCTGTACATCGCCATAATTGTCGTAACTGCTGGTTATCACTTTATCGCCAGGTTCCAAGCCGCTCAAAACTTCATAGTTTTCAGTATTCTGGCTGCCTAAGGTTATTTCGGTTTTATAGGCGGTATTGCCATCCTCGCTAACTTTAAAAATCCAGTTGCCGCCGGTTTGCTGAAAGAAACCTCCTTTCGGAATCATTACAGCTTGTTTTTCATCACTCAAAGCCAACCGTATTTGTAAAGTCTGTCCCCTTCGAATTCCTTCCGGCACTGCTTCCTCAAATTGCATATCAACCTGAAAACGTCCGTTTGCAACTTGAGTGTATACTTTTTTGATGGTTAGTTTATAGCTTTTGCCATTAAAACTGAAACTTCCCGTTTGCCCATTGTATATTCTGGAAATATAATGTTCGTCAATATCTGCCCGCACTTTAAACCCGCTCAAAACATCAATCTGTCCCAATCGCTCTCCTTTGTTTTTGGATTGTCCTATTTCCGCATCTAAGGAAGTTAGCTGCCCATCAACGGGAGCTTTTACAACAAGATCTGCAACTTTTCTGCGCATAAGTTCTAATGCGTTTTGCGTACGTGCATAGCTACTTTGCACTTGCCCCTTTTCCTGTTTCACAGCCGAGGAATCCTGTTTTAGAATTTGTTTGGATAATTTCATACGCTCCTTTTGATAATTGTATTCGTTTTCTGCCTTTACCAAATCCTGACGGCCAATAGCGTCTTTATCATACAATTTTTTATTGAGGTCATACATCCGTTTAGATTCTATCAACCCGCTTTCCACATCGGTGTATTGGTTTAATTTATTGATGGTATTTTGTCGCGCCGCGTTTTGTGAAATTTGCATCTGGGTCAACAAATTATAAACCTGTGTTTCCTGGTTTACAAGACTCAATTCAAGATCGGTATTCGAAAGTCTTAAAATGGGATCGCCCTTTTTTAGAATAGATCCGTCTTCCACAAATTTTTCCTCCACCCGGCCACCTTCAAGGGCGTCCAAATAAATTGTGGTGATGGGAAGCACAATGCCATTTACTGGAATATTTTCCTGAAATACACCTTTTTCCACAACGCTTATGCTGATGCGTTCCTTTTCAACGTTCAGCTTAGAGCCGCCCATGGAAGAAATCATTACAAAAACGATTAAAGTAATTAAAAGACCTATGCCCGCAAGGAGCAGGATTTTTTTGGTGGTGAATCGTTTCTTTTCTAAAGGAATATCCATATTGTGATTAGTTTTCATAGTATAGTCTGTCAATATGATGCCAAAATATTAATCTATTGGATAACAGAGTTTTAACCTATTTTTTAAAATAATGAGTGTCCGCTTTTGATACATTCCCTGTTCGCTGCCGAGACACTTTCCTTAATTCAGAATAATGAATTCAGAATTATGAATTAAAAGAAGCAAATTTGTTAATATTGTAAATGATAATTGTCCAATTAAAAAATTAGGTTCCCTTGTAAAATTAACTTTTCATTAAGGTTAAGTCTTGATTCTTGATTCTTGGCTCTTGATTCCAAGAACAAAGCGGTCTTGTTTCTTTTTTTGGATAATACTAATATGTAGATATGTTACTCCACAATGCCAACATCTTGGTTATAGACGACGATGAGGATGTTCTCGTTGCACTTCGGCTTTTGCTTAAATCTAAAGTGAAACAAGTAGTGGTCAATAAAAATCCCAATACCATCCAAAACCTGATGCAAAGCCATCAATTTGATTTGGTAATATTGGATATGAATTTTAATGGCCTCGTAAATACGGGCAATGAAGGGATATTTTGGCTGAATAAAATTAAAAAGCAAAATCCAACTGTGGATGTTATTTTGATAACCGCCTACGGCGATATCGATCTTGCGATTCGTTCTTTAAAGCAAGGCGCTTCAGATTTTATTGTAAAACCCTGGAAAAACGAAAAAATTCTTGAAACCGTTCGTGAGCTGGTAGAAAAAAAGAAAAACCCTCAAACTCAGAAACTGAATTTAAATTCAGAAACCAAGATATTAGGGGAGAGCGAACCCATGCAAGATGTGTTTGTAAAACTCAAAAAAGTAGCGCCCACAGATGCCAACATATTAGTCTTGGGTGAAAATGGAACGGGGAAGGATTTGATTGCCAAAGCCATTCATGAGCATTCTCTTCGCAAAAACATGCCTTTTGTAAAAGTAGATGTGGGTGCACTCACCGAAACACTTTTTGAAAGTGAACTTTTTGGTTATAAAAAGGGTGCTTTTACTGATGCTAGGGAAGACCGAAAAGGACGTTTTGAAGCCGCAAATGGTGGGACACTTTTTTTAGACGAAATAGGAAATATTTCCCTACGCCAGCAAGCCAGATTGCTTACGGTTTTACAAAATAGACAGGTAACCCCATTAGGTTCCAACCAGCCAATCTCCATTGACATCCGCTTAGTTTGCGCCACAAATTTATTCATCGGCGATCTAGCCGATGAGGAGAAATTCAGAAAAGACCTTATCTATCGTATTAACACAGTTGATATAACAATCCCGCCTTTACGCGATAGAAGTACAGATATTACATTGCTTGCGCACTATTTCATAAACTTTTATTCAGAAAAATATAGCAAAGGAAGCTTTAGTTTAGACCCTGATTTTATTCAGAAATTAAAGAAACATCACTTTTCTGGAAACGTACGCGAACTACAATATACTTTGGAACGCACCGTAATTATGGCCGAAAATCAAACTTTGACGGCAGCTGATTTAATTTTTTCGGCTATCGAAAGTCCGCAAATACTTGCCGTACAGAAAGAAACAAATCTTGATGCAATCGAGAAAAGCGCAATACTTGCGGTAATAGAAAAAAATAAAGGGAATATCTCTAAATCTGCGAAGGAACTAGGCATCACCCGTGCCGCACTCTACCGCAGGCTCAACAAATATGAACTATAAAGGCTACAGGTTCTCGCTATCACTTCGCGTATTGGGATTGCTCATCTCCCTTACCGTTCTTGCCTTTGGAATAGTTTTGCCTAATACCTATGCGATAATTACAGGCATTTTTCTTTCAATATTTGCGGTTTACCACTTGTACAATTTTGCAATAAAACGTTTTGTGGCGATGGACGATTTTTTTGAATCGGTAAAATACCGTGATTTTTCCAGATGGTTTTCTGAAGAGCACGGACCTACTGATATGACGGAATTGCACAAAGGATTTAATTTGGTAAACAGGACCATTAAGAGCATCGATAACGAACGGGAAGCACAGTTTTTATACCTTCAGAAAATACTTGAAATGGTCAATATCGGCATCATCGCTTATAATGTGGAAAGTGGGGAAGTGCTTTGGGCGAACGATTCAATTTTAAAAACATTGGATTTCCCCTCCTTCAAAAACATCAGTTTTGTAGAAAAAAGACATCCACAACTTTACGACGAACTTTTTGAAACCTACCATTCCACAACAGCCTCTGTGCCCCTCGAAATGAAACAGGAAACACTGAATGTGTTGATCTCTGACACAGTATTTGAAATGGAAACCAATTCCTTCAAACTAATCGTCCTTCAGAACATTGAGGAAACCCTGAGCCAAAACGAATCGGAAGCCTGGAAAAAACTGCTAAGCGTGATGACCCACGAAATTATGAACAGCATAGCGCCCATTTCTTCCCTCGCAGAAACTTTGGAAAATGAAATCCAAAATAACTTGAATGATCCCGAAGCGAATTTGCTGAATATTGAAGACCTTAATTCGGGTATTAAATCAATAAAAAGACGAAGTGAAGGCTTGTTGAAATTTGCCAAAACATACAGAAGCCTTAATAAAGTAACCCAACTGAATCTTGCTAATGTTAGGATTGAGGAGCTCTTCAATAACATCCAGACCTTGATGCAGCCTTCCATAGAAAATAACAATATTAAGATTGAGTTTCTCCTTGAAAATCCGGATTTGCAGATAAACATCGACAGTTATTTAATTGAACAGGTTTTAATCAATCTGTTGCTTAATTCAATTGAGGCCTGCCACCAAGTTGAAAATGCAAAAATTCAATTAGCGGCCCACAAAAAGACGAACGGCAATGTTATTATAAGGGTATCAGACAATGGCAAAGGCATCCCTGAAGAAATTAAGGATAGCGTTTTTGTGCCATTTTTCAGCACCAAAAAAACCGGAAGTGGTATTGGGTTGAGTTTGAGTAAACAGATTATGCTACTTCACAAAGGTAGAATACAAATAAAAAGCCGTGAGGGGGAAGGAACGATTATAAGCCTAATGTTTTAATTTTTTTCCATTACCCCCTTTATCATATCAACTTGTCTTGTCCTAAAAAACCCATCCACGGATACTCCATAGATAAGCCACGGATAAGCCATAGATAAGTCATTAGAATGTAAGAAAACACCCCTTTTTTCCTACAAAATTATTTCAGCCCTTTCACAACTTGTGTCCATCTTGTATAAAAAAGGCGACACTTTCAGTCAATAATTATACTTGCATCATCTTGTTTTACGGGGCTAGTACTAAAACCCAATCCCTATCAAAACCCAATAACTTCAAAATTACCTTTACAAAAACGCTGCTTTTACCATCCAAATTTGAAAGAGCTCCTCATATCATTTTAAATCCTTTAGAAAATCAAACTGGGTATCCTTCGCCCTTACTGCCTTTGTATTATTTCCTATAAAATAATCGTACCCAAGATGCACCCAACTTGTGAACAATGGTCTTTCCCACATCCCATCTTTGCAGCTCACTTTAAATCTTTTTATTATGGCTAAACAAGCTGGAATTATCAAGTTAAAGGGAACTATCGAGGATATTTCCTTTTACAAAACCGCAGACGGTCACCTTGCTCGCGCAAAAGGAGGGATAGACCGAGACAAGATCCTTCACAGTGCTGCCTTCGCAAGAACGCGTGAAAACAACTCCGAATTTGGCCGCGCCGGCCAGGGAGGGAAGCTCATCCGGAGTGCGTTGCGATCCCTAATGCAGAATGCAAAGGACAGACGGGTAGTAAGTAGGCTAACAACCCTATTGCTGGCAATTATCAAAACCGACCCGGTAAATAGTCGAGGAAAGCGTACCATTGATGAGGGTAACATTGACCTGTTGGAAGGCTTTGATTTCAACATCAATGGCAAGTTGGGTACTACCTTCTTTGGGCTTTTTACCCCGGCCTTCGACCGTGTGAGCGGCGACGCTACAATCGCGGTTGATGCCTTTAGCGCCACCGAGCGTATTGCAGCCCCATCGGGAACCACCCATTACAAATTGGCGATGGGAACGACTGAATTGGACTTTGTAAACAAAACCTTTGTTTACAGCGAAATGGATATGGGTGTCCTACCTTATAACAATACGCAGGTATTGGCTTCCACCCTTACCGCATCGGTAAATCCCAATTCACCTTATCCGGTATTAACCGTGCTAGGGATCGAATTCTACCAAGAGGTGAATGGCCAGTTCTACTCCTTGAAGAATGGTGCCTTCAATGCCTTGGGTATCGTAAACGTAGACGGCGTCTAGCAATGGAACTTGTATTAACAAGGGTTTATAAGAGTGGGGGTACCAATGGTACCCTCACCTTAAACGGACACTTCGTCTGTTTTACCATAGAGCTTCCGTGGAAGGAAAACCAAAGAAATATTTCCTGTATCCCGGAAGGCACATACGAGCTAAAGGCACGCTACTCGCCAAAGTTTCAAAATCATCTGGAAGTACCGGATGTGTATGGCAGGAATCTTATTCTTATCCATCCTGCAAATAATGCCCTTACCGAACTCCACGGATGTATAGCCCCAGTAAAACAACTCACGGGCATAGGGAAGGGGATCTATTCCAGATTGGCTATGGAAAAATTTCTTTCCATTTTTCACCAAGCCAAGGAAAGAAATGAAAAACTAGTATTAACTATTAACTCAAACCGGTATGAATATCTTAGACAGGTACAAGAAACCCACTCCTAAGTTCTTTAGAATCTTGCGAAATATTGGCTTGGCCCTAGTTGCTTCAGGTGGGGCAATACTGGCAGCGCCAGTGGTAATGCCAGGGATTCTGGTTACTATTGCCACCTACATTACCGTTATTGGTACGGTAATTTCATCCATAAGTCAGGCAGTAGTAGCGGACACAGGCCATTTAGAAGGACCGTTAAAAAAAGAAGACAATGAACTTTAAAGAAGCTCCCATCTTGGCAGGTACGGCTGGCGGTACGCTGGCCTCCACATTGCCCAATATAGGCACCGAGCATCTAATTACCACCTGCATTTTGGCCTTAGTGGGTGCTACGGTAAGTTTTGTGATGACACTTATATTAAAGAAGCTCCTCGCAATCCTAAAACAGTTCAGGCTTTTTCTTTTCACCAAATCCAAGAGGAAAAACTAATTGTTATATGTTTCCCACAAATAAAAACCGTAAAGCATTTATAATATTGCTTGCGGTTTTTTTTATGGCAATCTGTCTGCCCCTTAGCTCATTTAACACCCAAAGAAACAAAAACCCAAACCCACCAAGCTTTCATACTTCAATTAATAAAAGCTAAATTTGAGTGTGTCAATCACTTTTGAAAGCAGCTAGTTAAAGCACTTCGACGGAGTTCATATTGAGCCTGTCGAAATGCTCAGTGTGACAGTAGGATGTCAATTTGAAAAGCAGGATGTCAGGGTGAGCGCAGTCGAACCCCTTGTGCAGCCGAAATATAAACGCAAGTCCAAATGTCAGCTTGGACCCTTCGACAGGCACAGGATAAACTGAAGTCGAACCCCTTTTGAAAACGAAATCGAAACCGAAATCAAAAATGTCAGGGTGAGCCCTTCGGCAGGCTCAGGATAAACTGAAGTCGAACCCCTTAATAAATGCAAGTCCAAATGTCAGGGTGAGCGCAGTCGAACCCGCTTGTGCAGCCGGAACATAAATGCAATCTTGTAGAATTTTAAATATGAATGTTTTAGATGATGGCGGAGGTTTAGATAAAAGAATAGGCGAGAAGCTTATAACCGCTTTTTAGGAAGCAAGTTTTATTTCATCATTAAAAATGAGTTTTGATAAACTTAATTAAAATAACGATAAATGATTAATCTAGACAACTTAGAAAATTTTGACAATTTGAACGACCTCAATAAGGAATTGCAAAGAAGAGCAAACATTTATAATGAGAATGGGGTGGATTATTTTGAAGGTCTTTCGCCCACGGAGATGCAGCAATTGCACTATCACTTCCCAACAGGCGAAAGTCCGCTAGTTATAAACAAACTTTCGGAAGAGCAACTTAAAGACTGCCCGTTGCTTATGCAGTTGCGCTTCCTCATCGATAAGATGAAAGGAGGGAAGGAATTAAAACTCACAAAAACCGGAGCTTTGCCTACCAAATTGGTTAAAGAAATTTATGATCTTGGGTATCTAAAAAACGAAATGATAGAAAAGGGGATTGGTAAACTGTATAAAGAAGATGATGCCCAAGAGATAAGTATAACCCGCATCTTACTGCAAATATCAAATTTGGCGAAGAAAAAAAATGGCACATTAAGCCTGACCAAAAAAGGAGAAAAGTATGCGGCTGACGGAAATGTTATTTTGAAAGAAATCTTAACCGTGTTGTTCACTAAATTCAATTGGGCGTATTATGACGGCTACGAATCTGAAACTATAGGGCAGATAAATCCTGCGTTCAGCCTTTTCTTACTCAAAAAATATGGGGTCGATAAAAGATCCGTAAATTTCTATGCAGAAAAATATTTCAACGCCTTTCCTCAACTTAAATCAGAAGATAATGTGGATTTTAGGTGTTATGCAACTCGCACCTTCGATCGCTACTTTTATTTTATGGGCTTTATAAAAAAGGAGAAAAAGGACTTTTTAGGTCCTATTGAACTTGAAAAAACAAAGTTCTTTGATCAGCTTTTCTCAGAAAAATCGCTGTAGGTGTCAATTAGATTAGAAAGGTCTTTCACCGTTTACGTGGAGCGTTCTAATAAAGTGACTTGAGCATTGGTTAGATTTACGTTCCTCTGGTGAAAAGCAGGAAAGAATAGGTCATCAATAATTTGAATTTTTAGAACATTTTGTGGGTTTCTGAAGTTGAATGTGCTTGGACGTTGATAGAGCTTTAACCGAAAACCGAAACCGAAAGAATGCTTTTTAAAAATTAACTTTCATTGCAGTTTAATTTTTATTTTAATTAAAACTTTGTCTTCTCTAAATCATCCATAGCCTCAAGTAATGTATCGCTCTTTAATCTGAGCCCAGAAAGCGTGATGTGGTAGCGATTATCTTTGATGTATTCCAATTCAGAACGCTGTATATCCTTATTAACTTGTTCTTTAATGAGCAGTTGGTTTCCTTTATATTCATAGGTTTTGGACCAACCTTCTTCGCTCTTGAAATCTACTTTTTGATTAATTAATTTATAAACCGCATTCACATGCTGAAAACCATTAGTGCCGGCTCCATCTACAACGGTTATTGATATTGACGTACTTTTATTATTTGGGTCTTCATCTAAACTGTATGTGCCTGCTATGGTTTGCGAACTAGGGTTGCCTGTGCTTCTCAAAGACATTCCAATCAGCTCCTTGGGCAATTTGGCTATTAGTTCTTCACCGGTATTGGGGGTTGTACCCGCCAAATCTTGAAGCCAAGTGCCTAGGTCTTTGTCTTTTTCCTCAAACTGTTCAACTTTTTCCTCAACGGACTCGGTATTTTTTTCTGCACCTTCTTTACAAGAAACCAAGGTTATCGTGCACACTAAAAGAATTAAAAAAGGGAATTGATTTTTCATCTGTTTTTAGTTTTTAATTTGTTTTATTTATAATTCACTATCAGCAATCACTAAAAAGCTGCTGTTTATTAGTATAAGACAGCTAGCAACTTGTCTATTTGTGTTAGTTCCTTACAAATGCAATAATGAGCACAACAGCAATGTTGGTACACATAAGGTGTTGATGTACAAACATAACGAAAATATAAATACCTATTTTAATATTCTAAGCACGTAAAACATAAGTAATCTGAAAAGGATTATCTCACAACTCAAAAACCCTAAAGCTTACAGCCTAAAGCTTACAGCCTAAAGCCTAAAGCCTACAGCCCCCAAATAAAAAACCCATCTCAATAATATGGAATTAAAAATCCATAAAATTGAAATGGGTACAACTGCATTTGTAGAAAGTGAGTTATTCTTCTTCTTTGTTCGCTTTGGTTGCATTACCTCTCTTTGACTTGTCCAGATCCCTGTCCTCGTCTTTTGCGATTCCTTTTGCGCTTGGAATTGGGTGTTTACCTACGTATTTTCGTAATTTGGATTCTTTTTTATAATAAAATGTTTTATATATTAATCTTTCTTTTGAAATGTTTCTATCCGAAAAAATACGCTGTTTTCCAAAGCTTAAAAAAGATAAAATCTATTCCTCTTCTTTTTCTTTATCTGGATAGTTTGGTTTAAACCCGTCCTCTTTTGACTGATCCTTTTCGCTATGTACGCTTCTACTTCCGCGTGCGGTCTTAGTACTCGAATTTGGAATAGTTCTGCTTTTCCCTTTGTTGTTATCTTCTTTGCTCATAGTGTTTTAAATTATGTTCTTACTCCTAATCGTCCAATCGTCCAATCATCTAATCATCTAATCATCTAATCATCTGATCATCCAACAATCCAACAATCCAACAATCCAACAATCCAATAATCCAATAATCCAATAATCGAACCCCATAAATTTATATCTATAGAAGATCATTATACAGTGTTATAACTATATTTAACAACTTGGTGTTAAATGATTCAGAAAAAAATAGTCTTCTATTTGTATGAAGAAATGTAGATGTCTTTATTCACCAAACATTAAATGAAGGTAATGCCGAAATATTCAAAAGCCGATTTTAATTACCGATTTATCTTGATATCTAATAATCGATCAATACCACCTACAGATCCTTAGAAACTTTGAAGACAATTAACTTTATAAAACTTCCTTCTACTCAAAAAAAGAGGTTTTAGAATTTAACCATATTAAAAAGCATTTGAGAAAAGGATGCTTTCATTTAAAAAATATATTTCTTCAAAAGTATCTGGCATTCAATAATTTACTACATTTACATTGGTTGATATCCATTGTGGTATATAAACCAAAAACTCTCCTCATTTTTAAGCAGTTTGCGTTTTCTAGCAAATAATTTTCTGATTGTTTTCTTACTGATTGTCCAACTTCAAAATTTAAGTAAAATGACTGCAAAAAAAATCCTTAGACCCAAGGCCCCTATAAAAAAGGAGCCCACTACAAAGCCTGTAGCCTCTAGAAAGGTCGCTACAAAAACCAAGACCGTCTCTGGCTTGGGAACACGAATTAAAAGAACCTCAGCAATGAAACCTGGAAAAGTTTCGGCCACCACTCTCAAAAAGGTAGGAACCATTGCCCAAGTGCGGCACTTTAAATTTGCGGAAACTGCTCCAGTTAAGTTCGACCCCAGACAGGTGGACGCCGAAGTGTTCCAAAGGGGAGCGAATGCACCTTCAAACATTGAGTTTGTGATGCAGCCCACCGATGGCGACTATGTGGTTTTTCACCCCACCCCGGGCTTTACGAGTGAAGAGACTTCACTGGCACAACTTTCCATTAGGGCAACTATTTATAACAAGGGCACCGAAGCGGTGGATCTTGATGAGGTGGTGCTGGAATATAAAAATGGTAATACTACCGTAAAAAAAGATGTGTTTTTACCATCAAATAAATTGGTAATTAAACCTGGCTTTTCCGCAAACTGGCAGAACAGTCGAGACTATCACGAAAACGGCGATGTGATTTTTCTGGATACGCCATACCCTACCAAGGTAAAACTGAGTTTCCACTTCAAGAATTACGGGGGTTCCCTTTCCGTTACAAAAAATCTCAAACCCTATACGCATGCGCTAGCCCTTCCTTTTGATAAGACCGATTTTGAAAAGGATGAGTATGTGTCCGGCTACTCTATGCACGGTGGCGGAAGCCAGGTGTTTGCCTACGATTTGGGAGTGGAAGCTTATGAAGACAAAGCATGGAGGGGTTTGTTACCCAACAAGGACAACAGCAAAAATGAAAACTATCGCATTTGGGGTAAACCTGTGAGGGCGATGGCAGACGGGATCGTGCTGCATTTTGAAAATAACATTCCCAACAACTGGAAACCAGATGGCTCTGACGAGGGAATGAAGAAACAAAAAGATGAACTTTGGGGCTCATTCGATTTTGGGGGTTCCGGAAACCATTTCTATATTCGGCATGGGAACGTAGTTGCCCTTTATGCACATCTGCAGAAAGGTTCACTTACTAATTCATTGATGAAAAAGGGAGCAACCGTTAAGAAAGGCACCATTCTTGGGAAGGCAGGCAACGCTGGCAACTCAACAGCGCCGCACTTGCATATACACATAAAAACATATGAGAACGATAGCGAACCCGACAAAGGCGTTTTTAGACCGCTACTGTTCAATACAGGTTATGTAATAGGGAAGGAGCACTATAAAACCCCTAAGTCGAATATTAATTGGTCCCCATTACATGCCCAAGGCATTCCGGGGAAGAAAGACAAAGCTTGCTTTGTAGCTATGGAACACCCGTACTGTGAAAATCCAACCAATAGGGGGGAAATAGCAAGACACGGAATAGATCAGGCAAACTATCAGGACGAATTCAACAAGATATGGACCTGTGGCTATTACCCTGTTTGGGTGGACGGTTTTGATGTAAATGGAAAGACCTATTTCAACGTTATTTTCCGCCCCTCAAAAAATGTGGCTTGGGTAGCCCGTCATAATATGGACGGCAAAAAGTATCAAGCTGAATTTGATACTTGGCACAAGGCTGGCTATAGGCTCATCAATATAAATTCCTATCTTTTAAGTGGCAAGTTGCGCTACACAGCGGTTTGGAAAAAGGACAGTTCGGTAAAGTGGATGGCCTATCATGGCCAGACCCTTGCTTGGCACGAGGCTAATTTTGAAAAGCATCATAAGGCTGGATGGGTGCCAACCAACGTTTCTTGTGTAAATGTGGGTTCTAAAACCTATGTTGCCGCCCTTTGGGAAAAGAAAAATACAGGCGGTTTTTACCTACGCCCAGATATGGATCTGCAAGCTTTTAAAGATGCGTTCAAGGATTACACTGATAAGAAAAAGTTTAAACTCGTTTACTTGGATGCCTATCTAAAAGGTGGCAAGCCCAGATTGAGTGGAATATGGTACAAAAATGCACCCGATTATAATTCGTGGTGGGAAAAGCACCATCTCTCAGGTACGCAATACCAGACTGAATATACCAGTATGCTTTCCAAAGGCTACCTCACCCGCTGTGTAGTGGGCTATGAAGATGGCAACAAGGCAAATTACGAAGGTATTTGGTCTAAATAGTAGCTAGCTAAAAATGGTTGGCTTAAAAGAATGGCAGGTTGCGCTCTATTGTTTTTGGAAATGAGGACCAATTTGCAATAGCAAAGTATAAAATCTACCATTTTTATATATTAAATATCAAGAGGCTGTTTAAAAAAGTCACAACACATTGGTTTGTGCGGTTGAGCGAAGTGGAGACCTGCTTTATAGTAAGAACAATATAGTTCTTGACCGCGCAATAGTTCTTTACTCCGCTCAAACTGGCATCATGGTGCTTTTTATTCAGCCTCTTGTTTTATCAATAGGATTTTAATTACTACTCCACCAATAATTTCCTAACCTGTGTAGCCTGTGCATTTGTAAACCGCAAAAAATAAGTGCCTGATGCGAGGTTGCTATTTATTTGCGTGGTGCTAGTTATGATTTTTGTGTCCAGCTTTTTACCCAACACATCAAATATTTCCAGTGTGAAAGTTTCATTTGTATCAATAGTAAAAGTGCCATTGGATGGGTTAGGAAACACTGAAATGCTTGTGGGGGAAGGCGCATTTATGCCAAGGTTTGTATTGACGCCTTTTTCGTAGATTATCTCTCTTTCGTCAAAACCTTGGCCGTCGTTAAAGCGGAAATCGCTCCACACTACATGTAAATTGCCATTGGGGTCAAATCTTGCATTCGGCGCATCAAGCCCGGGGTTTTCCTCATTTATTACAAGCGGGCTGCCAAATCCGGTTGTTGGATTGTATTCCAAAAAGGAATTGGTCTGCGCCAGAAAATCGGTGTAGATTACTGCACAATCGCCTTCAGCATTACAGTCCCAATCAATCCTTTTCAACAAGCCACCTGCATTGGCGGCTACCTCAAAAACGTTTGAAGAAAGGCTAAAAGAATCAGAACCGCTGTCGTAATCATAAACATTCAGCACATCGCGGCTTGGGCCTACAGCTTTTCGGATGGTAAGCACCATTACCTCGCCAGTGGGACTGGTGGTTAGCACATAGCTACTGCTTAAAACATTCGCTGTAGTAACAACCTTTGCCGCACTAAGCGTATGGGTTGTTTCATCGTAAATTTTATAATGTATTTCCATACTTCCGCCCGTGCCTTCGGCATAAACCAGCATAGCCTTGTTGTTGCCTATGCTTTTTATATAGGGAAAACCAGCTCCCAGATTATCGGTAAGATCAGAAACCGCAATATCGCTGCTCCAATTGGTGCCGTCAAAATATTTCATATAGACTTCCTCGTCCACTTGATTTTCACGATTGTCGTAACCCCACACCACTACAGGCAGGTTATCTTCAGTACTGTAAAGGTCGTGGTGGCTGATGGAATGGTTAACAGTGCCGCCCAGATCGGAAATCTTTAGACCATCGCTCCAAATATCAGTGGCTGCATTGTAATAGGAATAACCTATATAGTTACGCACGTTTTCATTGGCCCAAACGTTGTAGATTACATGAAGATCGCCATTAGGGGAGCTTGTAATGGCGCCGAAGTGATTGTTCTTTCCGCCAATCTCACCGCCCTTATCCACAAAAATAGGAGTGGACCAATTTTCGCCTACCACTTTTTTACGAAACATAATTTTTTGCAGTCCGTTAGTATAGTTATCGCTATAAACAACATAAACATTGCCCGTGTTGCCAACCGCCATGCGAGAATCCCACGAATCTTTGGTAGGGTTGTTTGAAACATCAAAATCCGGATTGCTCCAGTCCAGCGCAAGCGCCATTGGGCCTATATTATTTTCCTGCGGAACCGAAGGAATAGCGTTTGGAAGCTGATAGAAAATCTTGCCATTTGTATCAATTTCATAGCTGCCATAGGTTTGGGAAAAGCACAGGCCTATTGAAAAAAGGGATGTGATGAGGAGTAGTTTCTTTTTCATACTGAAAGGTTTAGGGATTAATTTAATTATAAATGTAATGGATTTGAATGAATTGAGTATTGAGTATTGTGAATTGAGTATTGAGAAATATTATTTACGAATCCCGAATCCCGAATCCCGAATCCCGAATCCCGAATCCCGAATCCCGAATTCCTAATTCCTCATGCCTAATCCCTAGACATACAATCTTTTCTTAAAGCCACTAGCCATAAATAAATGGATGTGTAAATTAGTGCTAACAACAAAAAACAAACACTATGAAAAATCTAAAAACATTACTGGCAGTAGGCTTTTTAACACTGCTAACCGCTTGTGGCACCACAAAACCCACTGCAACTGCAGACACCCAGACAACCAATAATAGAGGCAGGTCTAATACTGAAATTAATGCCACCACTAATTCTACCACCAACTCAACAACAGGTGCCCGCCAAACAACAAGACAAAATACAGCAACTGCTACTGCAGCAGCAAATGCAGAGGTTGCAAATAAAGCCAAGATGCAGAAAATGTACACAGATCTGAATATGGACGACGACCAAATAAACCGTTTTGAAAGCGAATGGAATAGTTCTGAGATTACTTGGAAAAGGAACAACCGCAACAAAACCATGAACACCTTTGAGCGTACCGAACTACAGGATAGAATTTTCAGGGATCTTCTAAATGATCAGCAATTTGAACAGTACCAACAATGGGCGAGGGAAAATGCAGATTAAAGATTGTCTTTATTCTTGAATTAAAATATATCAAAGTTGTATTCTTAGGAATATAGGAGCTTTCAGTTAGCTGCAACTAAAAGGAAACAATGCGATTTACATTCTTTTGAATAAATAGCTACGGCTGCAAATAGATTGACTATAAATTTTTCGTAACTTGATGGTTTATAGTAATTTGAAAGCGATTTACGCAAACATAGCGCCCTGTAATGCCCTAAAACCGTTTGTGCTAAACTACAGTATCTTAAGTTTCAATACAAACCAATTAGAGCGCTCTTGGCCCTGTTATTCGGGCCCGGAGATGTGCTTGCTCTGTTTTATCAAGGCGCTGCCTACGGGTATGCCCTTTCCTCAAGCTGCGTTCTACGAACATAAATTACAACGCATCTGGCTGAAAGGGCTCTTTACTGACTTCTGCGGAAATTGGAAATTTAAGGGGGAATATACTATCTTCAGAATACATTTTACCCCCACTGGCTTCCACAGTCTCTTCCAGCTTTCATTAAGGGAGTTCACAAATAAGATAGTAGCTGCACAAACCGTTTTTGGCAATGAAATATCGTGCTATGCCGAAGATTTGCAACAAGCACAGACTATTGCTAATATGGCGGCCCTTACCGATGAATTTTTAACAACTTATCTAATTCCAAAAAAAGCAACTGCTGCCAATAACGCAATAGCCAAAGCTTCCCATACTATGCTGGATGCCAATGGCTCGGTGCCAATAGAGCAACACGCATCTTTGGCAAATATGAGCCTACGCAATTTTGAACGAAAATTTAGGCAGCAGGTAGGTACTTCCCCTAAAATATTCTGTCGTTTGTTACGCTTCAACCGCGCAATACACAACAAGCTAACAATCCCAGACAAATGCTGGACCAGCATCGCGCTAGAGTGTGATTATTATGACCAAATGCACATGATAAGGGATTTTAAGAAATTTGCAGGCAGCAGCCCCACCCAGCTCTTTGAAAATAGCGCTCTGCCCATCCTTCATCTTGAAAATATAAAAAGAGAATTTAACTAAAACTATCCGGTTGGCAAGCATTGAAAATTGCTTCTTAAATATAAAATCTCAATAACGGTTTTATCTACGTCCTGTAAATTTCCTAAAATAAGATGTCGCTTTTGTACTATTGTGAATAAGAAAAGCTTCGTAATTTAATTTGCTCATTTTTAGGTATTTGAAAAGCAACAATCTCTCTCTTCTAAACGGATTACTTCGTTTGTAGTGTTGTATATAAGCCTAAAAAGACATCCCATTTAATGAATGTGATGCTTATCAGCTGTATTGATAGCAGCGTTAAATAATGGAGTATGCCCAAAATCCAAATTGAAAGAGAGTAGGCACTAACCTAAACCAAGTAATCATGGTACAAAATCCTGAAGACTTTAACAGAAATTTCAAGGTCAATGTAGATTTTGAACAACCCCCAGAAAGAGATTTCCCGCTTATCGGTTTTCTTTTTCATTGCAGGGGAAAATTGCTGCAGTGGCAATATGTGAAAGACAATATCCTGGAATTCAATCTAGACAAAATGCCTTCTGAAAACAGGCAGCGGAAAATAGACCCTGAGCAGCTCAGACTATTTATCGCTCCTGCTTCCGACAAAAAAATCACCCGCATAAACACTACCGAACAGTTGCAAAGCTATAAGGCGTACGAGCCTATAATAACAATGGATGCCAACCAAGGCTTAACTATTTTGCCCATTCCTGAAGTGCTATCCCGCTATTGGCTTTGGTGCAAATGCCGCGTAAGCGGAAAAGTTTCAAAATGGTTCCACGCGGGCAACAGTTGGGAAGATCGCGCTGTTTGTAGAGCGCGCGTCCACATTTGTGAGATTGACCCTATTCTGTATTGGATCAATAGAATACCGGACCACATTATCGCCAAGGTGCCGGATGCCATATTGAAACCCGTATTTAAATTCCCGATTCCGATTCCAGACCCTGAACCTTTTCAACGGATTGAACGCTTTCCTATGATGGCAGGGGGAAATCAAGAAAATATTTTCAAGACCCAATCGCTTAAAGAAATTCATAGAGAAACAATTTCCAAATTACCCGAATTGGGTTCTGAAATAAAACAGCAATTTACCTCTGGCAACCTGAATGTTATTCGGGAAGCCATAGCGAAAAACTATATGTTGTTGCATCCGTGGTTCTGCTTTTGGCCTTGGTGGTGGCCTTATTTTTACCGTTGCAAGGAATTGGCAGTGGTAGAAACCAATGCCAGCGGCAGGTTTGAAAAGAGCGTTTACTATAATTGCTTTGGCGATAAGCCCGATATTTATATTTGGGTGGAATATATGATCAATGGGGTATGGACCACAGTTTACAAACCACCCATCCCTTGTAACACCCATTGGAACTACGCCTGTGGCACAGATATTAACATCCACCTTACCCACGAAATGGTTGCGGGCAATTGCTGCTGCGATTGCCATTTACCGGGGCAAAATGTTTGGTTGAGATCTGTTGGCTATGCCAGCGTTTCCCATATTCAACAGGCGCATCAATTGCTGCCACCACCAGGGCAATCTGTAGTTTATGATCGGGTTGGCTTAACGGATGCAGGTGCAGCTGGAGATAGTTTCTTACTTACCACAGTAAATGATTATAAGAGACCCTTCGGCGGAAGCCCCACTTTCAGAATGGGCTTCGG
Organism: Aequorivita lipolytica; assembly: GCF_007997135.1. Classification (GTDB taxonomy): domain Bacteria; phylum Bacteroidota; class Bacteroidia; order Flavobacteriales; family Flavobacteriaceae; genus Aequorivita; species Aequorivita lipolytica. The sequence continues at coordinate 74,459 of NZ_VORU01000007.1, forward strand.
TAATGATTTGCCAAACTCCAATATGTATTATTACCGTTGGAGTTATAGGAAAATAGCAATTACCGATTTGTCTCCCCTAACTTCCTATGAGCCTTTGGAGCCTTTGGGTGCTTCGTTTAGTAAGGGATATGACTATATCTATGTGGATTCCAACGGCGATGAACAATGGGGTGCAGACAGTGTGAAACTTGGTCCTTTTACCGAGGGCCCGAATGACAACTTATATATCATACCACCGGAACTGCCCGAGACGGAGCCATTTAATATAGCTGAGGATTCCCACCCACATTGGCATCAGCAAACATATAATATGAATACCATGACGTTTAATTCTACGGAGCTTGAGGGAGACGGTTTATACCAGTTTAAGTTGGAACTGTTCGACAAAGCGGGCAGTCTTCTACAAAATCTTCCCAGGGCGACCTTCAAAACGCCGACACACGACAACGCGAGTTTTAGCGAAAACGCACCCGATATTCTATTGGAAAATCCAAATTTCTCCAATGCGGATGCTTTCAATATTATTATGCGAATAGACAACGGGCAGTGCGAAGGCGATATTTACACCGTAAACGTGAATGGCGAGCCTGCATCCTCCAACTGCTGTGGCTTTGTGAAGTACAAACCCGATGGAGAAGAAGCAGAACTTGAACTCACCTTTAGAGCAGTCCATCCCACCAATTTTGCTGAGTTTAGCTTTGGTGTGGTTAAAGGAACCTGTGGGGGAGTGCCTATAGCCAATGCAAGAGGAATGGTTATAGACAGTGCTTCTGGTTATACCCTAAACACCAGTACCGGTATATATAGCAAGAGTTTTAATCCTTCCGAATTGTTGGGTGAATGCTATGAAAACGGGACTGGAAAAGCGGCCTTCGCTGAATCATTGCACGTAATTTCTACGGCTACAGACGGTATATCGCGCGTTGCCAAAGATTATGGCAGGACAGTGGCGTTCGCGCTGGAACCCTAAAATTCTTTAGGTTCATGCAGCTTAAAAAGCTCGTAGATGTGAGGCTACGGGCTTTTTTTATTGCTCACATTTCAAAATTCTCTCAATGTAACTTTATAGCCAATAACTTTTATTATGGAAAACGATAACTTGATAAACGAACTTCACACAATTGCAGTGCACCCATGCCAATAGCCTTTGGCACTTTTGGAATGGTGGGCATCGTGGCTCACTTTATTGCAGACCCTCTGGCACGCCTTCGAATTGCAAAAAAACATAGAATAATCGTATAAAAATCAGCTATTTGGGAGTTAGTTTTTATTTTATCATTAAATTTCCCTTATGGAAACAGAAGCAAACAACAATGAAAGCTGGCCAGTGCCTAAATTTTACTTTATGGTAGACTGGGGCGAAACAAAAGATATTCCTTTTCAGGAAGTAAGCGGTCTGGATATTGAAGCCCAACCCATAGAATATAGACGCGGCAATAGTCCTGTGTTTTCTGAAATCAGTATGCCTGGATTAGCAAAAAACAGTAATGTAACAATGAAAAAAGCTGTTTTTGCAAAAGACAATAATTTTTGGGACTGGTATACAAAGGTAAAGATGAATACCATTGAACGGCAGAATGTAGTGATAAAACTTATGGACCAAGATGGTAATCCTGCAATGACTTGGACACTGAGTAATGCGTGGCCTACAAAAATATCGAGTACAGACTTGGGGGCAGACGGAAGCGAAGTAGCAATAGAAAGTATTGAAATCTCTCACGAAGGTTTAACAATAGCAAACGCATAAAATAGATGCAAGATTCTAATTCTATTAACCCTAACTTTTTGCCACCTAGCGCTTTTTATTTTGCTGTCAAATTTCTGGATACACCAGATATGGACAGCAGTTTCCAAGAAGTGTCTGGTCTAAAAGTAGCCTTAGGCACCGAGAGTCGTGAAGGTGGCGATAATCAATTTATACACTATGTACCAAAACCACCAACCTTTTCAGATTTAATTTTAAAACGCTCTTTACTGCCTAATCAAAATCTGAATAAGTGGTGTAAAAATGCTTTTGAAAACTTTGTATTTGATCCAAAGGATATCCATTTATCACTAATGGGAGCAGATGGAGTAACCCTTGCCTCTTGGAATATTAAAGGAGCATATCCCGTATCGTGGGAATTAGCAGTATTAGATAGAGCTTCAAACGAGTTGGCTATTGAGGCCCTTGTACTAAAGTACAGCAGCTTTAAAAAAGAGCCTTTGTAAAGTTATATACAGAGTAGGTTTTTTTAAATCTATTTTGAGAAGAAATTAAGCGTAATAAATAATATGGAAGAAGAAAATCAAATACTTATTTCCAATGCTGGTATTAGTATTCTATGGCCATTCTTGCCGAAATATTTTGAGCATTTGGGTTTTGTGAATGACGGGCAGTTTGTAAATGATGAGAGCAGGAATAGAGCGTTGTATCTATTACATTACTTAGCGTATAACGCCATTAATTTTCCTGAAGAGTATTTGCCGTTTAATAAAATATTGGTCGGAATGCCAATAGATCATTCTGTGGAAGAAATTGAAGAAATCACCCCGTACGAGGAAGAATTGTCTAAGAGCCTTCTGGGAGGGCTTATCCACAATTGGTCAAAAGTGCAAGATTCTTCTCCAGAAGCCATTCAAGAAACGTTTTTGCAGAGAGATGGATTGATAACAGTACATCCAGAATACAACCTTCTAGTTGTAGAAAAGAGAGGGGTGGATGTATTGATGGAGAGCATTCCGTGGAATCTATCGGTTATAAAGTTGCCGTGGATGGTTGAGGCAATGAAGATTGAGTGGGTTTGAAATATTTTTTTTTCGCTTTGTTGAAATGTGCCCTCCTTCTATCTTCATAAATTCGGAGCTTATCCCTTCGCTGAAGCTATGGGATACTAGGTAGGAGGACGCGTGTGTTTTAGAACAATCTTTTATTTTTAAAAGCAATTCCAGAACCAGATTTTAAATACCTTTCAAAATCGTAAGCCTTTAGTTTGTTGCTAAAAAGAGAGAGATGTACAAGAGTTACGGGAAGTTTATCTTTTGTAAACGAAACTTCTCCTTTACTGTGTGCAATAAGTCTATTATTTATATTGGTGGTATATCCTGTATAATATTTACCATTGGCGCATTTAAGAATATACACAGCGTAAGGTAATTCCATAATTAATGGTTTTATAATTATGGGGAGCTGTATAAAGTTAAGAAATTATTATTGATAAATAAAACTCTCCTACGCTGAAGCTATGGAGAGCGAAGGAAAAGCCCTCCTTCGCTTCTCGTAAACTCGAAGCTTCGGAGGGCGAAGGCCCAATATTAATTTATTTCAATACTAATTGGATCGGCATCCACCGAAGCCCTCCTGTTTTTTACAAAAAAAACTGCATTAAAAAGACCTCCATCGCTCCTTAGAAAAAACAAGCTTCGGAGGGCGAAGGTCAATATTAATTTATCTCAATACTAAGTGGATCGGCATCCACCATAGCCCTATCCTGATTTTAATAAAAAGTAACTGCATTAAAAAGCCCTCCTTCGCTCCGTAGAAAAAACGGAACTTCGGAGGGCGAAGGTGGAGCCGGAGGGATTCGAACCCTCGTCCAAACGCGCAATTATAATGCCTTCTACATGCTTAGTTTTCATTTAGGTTTTCGTGGGATTGCCGGTCGAAAACTACCAACGCACCCCTTATCTTTACTTGAGCTTCACGATGCCATCAAAGCACTAGCATCGCTAGGTTTACTTTTACGAAGCCACTAAATCAACCGCCGCAAACCAAGGCCGTTGAGTGACTTCCTGCTTGCCCACCTTGTGGGCCGAGGCACATCCTACTGTAATTCGGATTATGCAGCTAGGGCGTAGTTATTCTCGCCGTTTAAAAAGTGTGAAATATGATATTAACGAGCTATATCCCAGCGCTCGGCATGCTTACAATACAATTAGACCCGCTGTCAAAACCAGTCGGCCCCTCTTTTTTAGTATTCAGTGATCAGTATTCAGTCTCACGTCTCACGTCTCACGTCTCACGTCTCACGTCTCACGTCTCACGTCTCACGTCTAAAGTCCGCAAAGATACATGAAAATCCCTATCTTTGCCACCGCTTTAGTTTATTCAAAAAACATACCAAATGTCAATAACCTTTGCCATCATCAAAGAACGCAAAAACCCGCCAGACCGTCGGGTAGTTCTATCGCCAGAAAAGTGCCAAGAAGTCATAAAACAGTTTCCCGATGCCAAGATAATCGTAGAAACGTCTAACGTTCGCATCTTTCCTGATGAAGCTTATCGCAATGCAGGTTTTGAAGTGATGGATGATATTTCAGCGGCAGATGTATTGCTGGGCGTAAAAGAAGTTCCTGTAGCGGCACTAATTCCGAATAAAAAATACTTTTACTTTAGTCACACCATCAAAAAGCAACCTTACAACCGCAAACTGCTAAAGGCGATGCTCAATAAGAATATTGAAATGTTTGACCACGAAACTATCGTGAATCCTGATAACCAAAGATTAATTGGTTTTGGGTATTACGCTGGCTTGGTTGGAGCTTATAATGGTTTTAGAGGCCTAGGCTTGCGCGACAAGTTGTTTGAATTGCCGAAAGTAGAACACCTCCATGATTTGCAAGCTTTAAAGGCAGCACTCGACAAAATAACCATCCCAAATATAAAAATCATTCTATCTGGAACGGGCAAAGTTACAAGAGGATCAAAGGAGATATTAGATCATTTAAAGATTCGTGAAGTCACTGACGCCGATTATCTTTCCAAAGATTATAACCAACCCGTTTACTGCCTTATAGATGTTTCAGAATATAACACGCGCAAGGATGGAGGCGAATTTAATAAGCAAGAGTTTTACGCAGATCCTTCCAATTACGAGAGTGATTTTATGAAGTATGCCAAAGTGAGCGATATGTTTATTACAGGCCATTTCTTCGGAAACGGCGCACCTTATTTATTCACTCGCGAGGATGCTAAAAGATCCGACTTTAAAATAAACTTAGTGGCCGATGTTTCCTGCGATGTAGATGGACCTATTGCCTGTACACTGCGGGCCTCCACTATTGCCGATCCTTTTTACGGATACAATCCAAAGACGGAAAGTGAAACTGCCTTTGACGCTAAAGATTCAATAACAGTAATGGCGGTAGACAATTTGCCTTGCGAGTTGCCTAAGGATGCCAGTGAAGGTTTTGGTGACATGTTTTTGGAAAATGTAATTCCCGCCTTCTTTAATGGCGACAGAGATGGTGTTTTAGAACGTGCCAAAATGACTACAGCCTCAGGAAAACTAACTCTCAGATTTGCATATCTACAGGATTATGTGTTAATTGCCGATTAACAATTTAACTTTTTGTTAACAAGCTTGCAATTTGTGAAAAAGGAACAAAAAAGTAAAACAGCACTAATTACGGGAGCTGCTTCGGGTCTCGGGTTTGAGCTGGCGTTGCTATTAGCGAAAGATGATCACGACCTAATCATGGTAGATGTTGATGCTGAAAAACTAGCGAAGGCGAAAGAAGAGATTTTAAAAAACAAGAGCTGCAAAATTCAATTAATTAATAAGGATCTAAGCACTTGCAATGTAGCCAGAGAGATTTTTGAAGCTGTTGAAGGTAGATCTATAGATGTGCTTATCAATAACGCAGGTTTTGGTGTTTTTGGAAGCTTTAACGATACCGACTGGAAACGCGAGGCAGAAATGCTAAATCTACATGTTATTACAACTACGCACTTAACCAAACTCGTATTGAAAGGAATGGTAGCGCGCGGCCATGGAAGAATACTCAATATGTCTTCGCTTGCTGCTTTTCAGCCAGGACCATTAATGTCATTGTATTATGCTTCAAAGGCTTACATTCTTTCCTTTTCCGAAGCAATTGCGAATGAGCTTAAAGGCACGGGAGTTACGGTTACTGTTCTTTGTCCTGGGCAAACCAAAACTTGTTTTCAGGAAGTGGTTTCTAATGGTGTTGGAAAAACTTCTTCTGAAAATAAAATTAATTTCAACGTTGCTTGTCCCAAAGCAGTTGCAAAATATGGTTATGAAGCCATGCAAAAAGGAAAAATTGTCGCTATTCCCGGAAATATAAATAAGCTACTCTCCAAGCTTCCACGGTTTGTTTCCAGACGCACGGCAACTGCTGTGATACGTAGAATACAGGAGAAAAATAGGGACGCTTGACACGTTTTTCCTTAAATCTTCTTTAACTGAATTGGCTCTTCCGATTGTATTTTTATTAACTCTGTAAAAAACTCGCGCAGGCTTTTATATGCTTCGGGAGCAAATACGTGATTAGATAGTTTTACACTGAGTCTAATATTTATTTTATTAGCTGTTTGATTGTAAACTATTGATACTTCGCCATCGTTATGGGGAAGTTTTAAAATGCGGCTGGAGGGCATTTGTACCATTTTGTACTGATTGCCCAGATTGAAGGAGATTAAATAGTTATTCGTAACCGGAAATCCAAAATCGATTGGGTATTGCCGTGTTTCTTTTTTAAACGGATTTTCAGAAAAATAGGGCTGCATTAAAAATGGGTATATAAAAAGGTTGTCGCCTACAGGCTGTTCATGCAGTGAAATGTCAAAGTTTTCCGTATAGGGCTGCTCTAGGTCTTTTTCGTTTTGGATTTCTAGATTTGTTATGTTTAGGCTTTCGTTTTTCCCCTGCTTCGTTTTAATGATTTCTTCTAGGTTGTATTGATTGTATTTTTTGCGCTTTTCAACAGAAATGTAACCGGTAGAAACTTCATTGACCTTTCCTGAGAATTGGCCGGACTCATCTGCCGTGAGCTGCATATTTACATAGTGCATATTTTTTTTGAAAGGCTCTATTGGCAGCCAATAGCTCCCATTTTTAAAATCCATAACGCGTCCTTCCATATTTAAATCGCGCAACGGCAATACTCCAAAAGGATTGTATTTATCTGTAGCATCCAATAAATATTCTGTGTTATTGATATTTAGATAAACAAGGGCATAGTTGAAATCTGTAAGTACAGGATATTGTTTGGTTGGCAGCGGTTGACTTCTGGAAGCTATGAGCATTATTTTTGCATCTAAACCTGCCGCTTCCAATGCGTTGATGAGACCAAGATTTATTTCGGAACTATTTCCCGTTTTACTTTCAAAAGCATCTTTTACGCGTATGTCTGAAAGGATACGATATTCCTTATTCCAGAACATAGTTTCTTGAAAATAATAGTAAATGGCCTTTGCCCGTTCCAAAGCATCTGGAATTGTAAAGATAGCAGCGGGAAGTTGCTCTTTGAAGAAATCGGAATATTTAAGTTGGCGACCCAAATCTTTATCATATCTAAACTTTTTATCTACATCTTCCCAAGTATTGGTATAGGTGCTTTTGCTTCCGGTTAGATCAACAATTTCAATAACTTCATACTTCATTCTGGGGATGTAGTTTTTTTTGGAGAGCATGTATTCTTCTTCTTTAAAAGCTGGAAGGTTTTGCATTACATAGGTTGCAGATTCACAGTCTCCGGGTACGTCAAAACCATTTAATACAAAGCAGGCCTTTTTAATTTCGGCATAATTTACGGCTAGCGGGAAATTTCCAAAGAGCGTTCGGTTATAGCTGAAGTTTCCAGGTATTTCGGTATGAAGTTCTGAATACAGCACTGGCAGTTCATCTTGAAACTCCCAACTTCCAAAATTGAAGAAATAAGGAGTTTCTATTCGGTAGGTATATTCCAGAATACTTCCATTTTGCACATTGGGAAAAGTGAATTTTATATTGGACCAGTTTACAGTTTCATCCGTATCAAAGATTGCATTTTCACCCACGTATTCTTTTACAGCGCCATTGTGGGTAATACCCTTTAAATTGGTTACTTTTTCCCTTACATTTTTTTCACGATAGTACGGAATTTCAATCGTGCTATGTTTAAAGTTTTTAGCGTCAATCACTTTTATCTTTCCGTGAATTTCCTTTATGAGCATAATGTAGCCGCCCACTTCATCTACGGAATAATTTCCGCGCTTATAGAGCACTACTCCATTTGCTTCGGGATCTGCGGGAAATTTCGTCATTGCAATTTCCTCTGTAAGTGGCTCGCCAAATGTTTGGATATTACTAATTTGGGAAAATAGTGAAGTAACAAAAATAAGGCAGCTAGGGAGGAGTAGGTTTTTTAATTGCATTTTATATCTTTTTTAGAGTAATGGGCTCGTCTTTTAGCATCGTAACCATTGTACCGAAAAATTCCTTTAAAGACTCATAGGCATCGGGTGGAAAACGGTATGCATTAAGTTTCATATTGAAACGGATGTTTATTTTGCTTCCCTCGGCAATATAGGTTACCAAACATTCACCATCATCATTCGGAAGTTTGATTGTTCTACTTTTGGGCAGTTGTTCAACTTCATATACATCGCCCAAATCTATGGATATTAAATAGGTATTTGTAAAAGGAAAGCCGAAATTCATTGGGTAGCTGCGCTCCTTCATCTTGAAAGGGTTTTCAGAAATATAAGTTTTATTGAAGAACGGATAGAGAATAACTTTATCGCCCACCGTTTCTGGCGCTACGGAAATGTTATAGTTTTCTTTCAGCGGATTTTCGATGTCGCTTAATGCTTCTATTTGATAGTCGTCAATTTCTATTCCCGCTTTATCGTTTCCTTGGGTTTTTATATATTCTTCAGGGGTCTCTTCTGCAATAGTATTTCTTTTTTCCAAACCTATGTAGCCATAACTTGCTTGACTAAGTTTTCCTGAAAAATTACCATCCGCTTCTGCAGCTATTTGTGCATTTACATAGCGTATGTTTTTGTCAAAAGGTTCAATAGGCATCCAATAACTTCCATTTTTAAAATCCATGACACGGCCCTGTATATTTAGCGCCGGAAAAGGGATTACTCCGAAAGGGGCTTGTTTGTTGGTGGCGTCGAGTATGATTCTTTCATTATTAATCATTAGCACTGCCAGAACATAATTAAAATTAGAAAGTACAGGATATAATTCTGTGGGCAAACCATTTTGACGGGTAGATAATAGCATTGGTTTGGCGTACAACCCAGCAGCTTTTAGTGCATTGATCAAAGAAAGGTTAATGGCAGAAACGCTTCCTAGTTTTTCGTCAAAGGCATCTTTCACCTTAAATTCATAATTAAAATAGCGACCATTCCAGGTGTAGCGGTCTTGGATAAATCCATAAACTGCTTTTGCACGTTCCAAGTCATCTGGAATTTTTAGGATTTCATTTGGAAGTTTTCTTCTGAAATAATTTTTTTTGGTCAATTGTTCACCAAAGTCTTCATCATTTTCAAAACGTTTGTCCACATCTTCCCAAGAGCGAGTAAAAACTTGGTCAAAGCCATAAAATGCTTTGAAAGCCAATGGTTCATAGACAATACGAGAAATATAATTTTTCTTTGAAAGCATATATTTTTCTTCAGTAAAAGAGGGAACGTTCTTCATTGCGTACAAACTTACTTCAGTATCTATACGCCCAGAATTTGAAGGTACTAAAAAGTCATTTTTTTTAATCGCAGTCTTTTGCGCGGTCAATTTTTTGTTGCCGTATAGAATTCTGTTATACTTAAAGTTTGGAGGCAGAACGGTTTGAAATAAGCTATAAATAGTCGGAAGCTCATGCTGAAACTCCCAACCTTCCAAATCATAGAAATAAGGGCTCACAATAGTATATCTATATTCTAAAATACTGCCGTCCTGTACATTTGGGAAAGTAAAAGTTAGTACGTTTCTTGCCCCGGATTTTTTGGTTTTATAAAACGCATTCTCCGGCACAAAATTTTGCACAGATCCGTTGTGGGTTATGGCTTTGTAGTCCAATATTTCCTCTGCATAATATCCGTATCCTTCATAATAGGGGATTTCTACAGTTGTATAATCAAATTTTTTGGCATCAATAACTTTTATTTTTCTATGTATTTCCTTAACAAGCCTTACCGCCGTTCTTTTAACAATTGAAACCGCATAATAATTTCCAGATTCATAGAGTATTATACCAGTAGCGTCCGGTTCAGATTCGTAACTTTTAAGTTCAAACTCGTTTTGGGTGGGTTTTCCAAATTCGTCAATACGTTCCGACTGAGAATAGGATAAATAGAAAGTTGAGACTAAAAGTAGGAACGCAATTTTTTTAAAAAGCATATTTTGGAGATGAAACTTAATTATAGCCGCAAAATAGAATAAATATTGCAATTACAAAATGATCAAGCTTTCAGATAGCCGAAAAGATATTTTTCAAAACACCAATATGCCAATTTTAAAAACAGTCCGAAAAAAAGCGTAAAAAACCAAGCTTCACTGTTTTCAATGGGATTTGTAATTATTGCGAAAACGTCAGTAAAAAGACCGAAAGGTTTATGAAGAATATCCCACGTGTTCCAGCGTAAAATACGCCCAAGATACATTCCAAAGCTCACTAAAAAGGGAAGGATTGCCATGCATTTTAAAACTATTCTTTGGTTAAAATGCTTAAGAAGCACTGGCTTCACATCTTTAACTGAAATCACATAAAATGCAAGGCCTGTAATTGCAAAAATTGCAATCATAAAACTGTCAAAGCCAAGCCATTCCAAAGGGCTTAAGCGCAGGTGTATAAAATCTGTCAATAAATAGGGCGCGTTGGGAAGAAACAACAACCAAGCGAGCAATAAGAAAGTAAGCATAGGTTTCTTAAGCTGTTTGATGGTTTTCATTAAAGTGGAAATGAAAAAGGGAATCATCGCCAAGAATAAATTCCACACCAAAAAAAGATAGAAAAAGGAATGTGTTATTTTTAAGCGAACTGAAAGCAGTAAAATGCTTAAAACTGTAAGTGAAAAAAGTGGAAACAGTATATGGAAACGATTAAAGAGAAATGTTTTTAAGGTCTTCATTTTTTATGAGAATTTTTTCGATTAATAGAATAAGTAGAAAGCCGAGAAAATATGCAAACAAGTCCCATAAGTCGAATACCGAACCTAGAATGGTCAACAGTAATTCTGACTGGATATTGATTTTTTCCGCGAGGTTAAAAAACTGCAATAGTTCAACGACACAGGCAAATACCAAGACGGAAACGGCAGTTTTTAAAACGTTGTTTTTTATAATAATTTTTAGGAAAGAATACAGCAGCAATATTACGAGGACGTCTCCTAAAAATCCTCTAATAAAGGGATTGAAATGGAAATATGCAATTGCACATTCTATGACAAAGAGGATTATAAATGAAATTAAATAGTTATTCATTTTTTAGATAAAATTAAAAATGCTTTTATGTCCGTTCGAGCGCAGTCGAGAACTTGTGCTTAGTAGCCATAGTTTTCTAACTGCGCCCAATCGGAATATTACCTATTCATTGTTCCAATCAATTCGTCTTGAAGCAAACATAATAATCGCTAAAATCACGAACAGCCCAATACTGCCCACTAAAAGCGCATAATTTTCCAATTGGATAATTACATAAATAAAACCATACAGCGAGGCCAGTGAAGCGCAAATGAGCAATGGAAATTTGAAACCTTTCAAAATTGCACGGGAATAAACCGTTATTAGCGCGAGTACAGCAAAAGCGGCAATAGAGTATGCCTTAAAGAAGTTGCTGTGCTCTGAAATTGAAATGAGCAGCGTATAAAACATTACAAGTGCCAGGCCGATCATTACATATTGAAACGGATGGATATAGATTTTGCTTACCAATTGAATCAACAAAAAAACCAACAGCGTTAGCCCGATAACCATAAAACCATATTTGGCTGTGCGTTCGCTCTTTTGGTATTCGTCCACGGGAATAATAAGTTTGGTTCCAAAAGCAGATGCCGAAAGATCCGGAAGATACCCAAAAAACGATTGCTCAAACTGTCGGTTTATTTGCAGTATGCGCCAATTGGCAGTGAAACCATCTTTGCTGATTTCTTTGTTGGTGTCTTCCGGTAAAAAGTTGCCGTCAAAACTAGGGGAGTGCCAGTTTGACTTCATCGTGGCGTCGGTTTCTTTTCCTATGGGCAAAAACTTCAGACTTTCGCTGCCGTTAATTTTTAGATTGAAAGAAAAGGTAAGTGACTCAGTAAAAATTTCCTTGGCATTTGCAATGTAATTGCTTTGAATGGTGTTAAGATATTCCTTGGAATATTGTGGTGTCATCGAAAGTGCTTCCGAAGCTAAGTTCACAATAGGGGTGGTTTTTATTCCCTTTAAATTCGATGTTTTTAAAAGAACAGTTGCCTTTTCCCAAATTATGTTTTCCTCGGCAATATCGGTATTTGTAAAATCAATTTTCGGGAAATTTCCCTTTATATCGATGGCTGCGGAATAAACAACAGATTCGTAGATGCTGCGGTTCAACGGTTTTGTGTCAACTTGGGAGGTAATATTTAATTTGTCTGGAAAGAAATAGGCGTTTTCCACAGTTTCCTTTGCTTTTGTGTAATAGGAATTGCTTTTCTCGTTGAAAATCTTTTCTTCGGAAATAACTTTGTAGGGAATTTTCACAATTGGCCCGGAGAGAAGCACCTCGTTTCCCCATTTCTCGTTAATTTCCCGAACAACTTCCTCTTGCCTGTATGCTCTTTCGTTTATTAATGATTTTACAAATTCCAAAGGAATCAGCAATACCAATAATAAAAACCCGACCACAAGCATTCTTGCGGTGATGGAGTTACGCATCCAGTTGCTGAATTTACTTTTTTTCTGTTCCATAATTTGTGTGTTTATTGTTTGTTGTTAAAGGTTTATAGTTAATTGTTATTATAAAGTACTTTGTTTTTCAAAGTGAATTAATAAAAAAATATATTTGTTACTATTTTGGTTTTTGAATTAATTTTTCAAGTGCGTCAATGTGCTTTTTGAATTCGGCTTTTCCAAGTTTTGTTGCTGTGTAATTAGTGTTTGGTTTTCTTCCCACAAAGCTTTTTGCTACCAAAATATATTCAGCTTGTTCCAAAGCTTTTATATGGCTGGCAAGATTGCCATCGGTAACTTCAAGCAGTTCTTTAAGGCGGTTGAAATCGGCATCCTCGTTCACCACAAGAATGCTCATAATTCCCAGGCGAATACGATGATCAAAAAGTTTGTTTATGTTGTCTATAATGCCCACGTTTAGCTTTTTCGCTCTTTTAAATACATAATACTTCCGTAAATTATATGGAAAAGGCCAAAGCCCAAGAGCCAAAACCAGAGGCCGTAGCCGGGCAGTGCAGCGCAGATAAGTCCTACAATAATTTCAGCATAGCCCAAATATTTTACGTTGCCAATGGTATATTTAGAAGCATTCACCAGCGCCAGTCCATAAAAGATCAGCATTAAAGAAGCGCTTAGCCCATAATGCTGACTGTTCAGTTTTATGAGGATGTATATACCACCGGTAACCAGCGGCACTAAAAAGTTTATGAGTAAACGACGGGTAGTGGTGTCCCAGATTTTTTCGTTGTTTCTTTTTGCTCTTTGGGTAGTCAAAAGATAGGCAGTAACTACACTTAGAACTGCCACTGAAGCCAATAGGGCCAACAATAGTTTGAAATTCAAACTGTGAAGGGTTAGAAATTCGCCCGGTTTCGGAAAAAGATACAGATATGCAATCACTGCACCAATAATGGCATAGATTCCCGCAAAAATCCCCGAAAGCCCACTAAGCGATATAAAACGGGAAGAGCGGTTCATTAAATTTTTAATCTCGCTGATGTCTTTTAGATAATCATTTTCGCTCATAATAAAGTACTTTGAAAAACAAAGTAAATATAAAAATGTTTCACAGCCAAATTAAATCATAATATTTTTCTGAATGCTATTTATTTAAATTCTTATATATAAGAAAATACTTACAGGAAAAAAGGGGGAAATCCCCCTACAAATTCAGGGTTTTTCCTCTTGACTGGTATTGGTGTTCTTCGCATCTTTACAACATCAAATTAATTGGGGAGTTAATTTAGTTATGAGGATAAAAGCTGTTTCTTTTTAGAAGCAGCTTTTGCTTTTTTGTATCAAGATTTAACATTTGAAACAGGGAAAACCCTGTACAAAAATGGGGGGTTTCCCTCTTGATTGGTATGTATTTTTTACCCGATATTTGAATACTTATTTAACTGGGGAGTTTTTTAGGTTTTGTTTCCTAAGGCTGTTCCTCAAAAAGCAACAGCCTTTTTTAGTTAAAAATCAACATTTCTTTTTTTTATAAAGACTTGTTTTTAGCCGAAGAGCCCTGCCAGCAAACGCTGGCAGGGCTCTTTTTTTAAATGCTATTTTTAGCTTATAAATGATTAATAGTTTTTCGGATAGCTACCAGATCGGTCAGCAGTTTTTCAAGCAGGTTTAAATTCAGCATATTGGCGCCATCGCTTTTTGCATTTGCGGGATCGAAGTGGGTCTCTATAAAAATTCCGTCCGCTCCTGTGGCAATTCCTGCGCGTGCAATTGTAGAAATCATTTCTGGTCTGCCGCCGGTAACTCCTGCGCTTTGGTTGGGCTGTTGCAAACTGTGTGTTACGTCTAAAACCACGGGAGCATATTGTTTCATTGTTGGAATTCCTCTAAAATCTACTATCATATCCTGATAGCCAAACATGGTTCCGCGATCTGTAATTAGTACTTGCTCGTTGTTGCAATCTGTTACTTTGGTAACAGCGTGTTTCATACTTTCGGGACTCATAAATTGTCCCTTTTTCAAGTTCACCACTTTCCCTGTTTCTGCTGCGGCAACTACTAAATCGGTTTGACGCACTAAAAAAGCTGGTATTTGTAACACATCTACATATTCCGCAGCCGTTGCGGCATCGCTCACTTCGTGAATATCGGTAACGGTGGCAACATCAAAAGTTTCGGAAACTTTTCGAAGTATTTTTAAGGCTTTTTCATCACCAATTCCTGTAAAACTATCAATCCGGCTTCGGTTTGCTTTTTTGAAACTTCCTTTGAAAATGAAAGGGATTTCAAGGGTGTCGGTAATTTTCACAATCTTTTCTGCAATCTGCATTGCCATTTCTTCGCTTTCAATGGCGCAGGGGCCTGCAAGCAGGAAAAAATTGTTTGAGTTTGTATGTTTTATTTTTGGGATTTTATTCAGTTGCATTTTGTGTCCTTATTTTAAAACAAAGGTAGTTAAAAGCTTCTTTCGCCCAACTTTGAAACATCAATGGAAGTTTACCAAAAATTATTCTTTTAATATTTTATGGGTTTGGAAGTTTCCATTTTCACCTTCAATCTTTAAAAGATAAACACCCGCTTCTGCTTTTGAAAGGTCAATTTGATTGGTGTTTTGATCTGTTTCAATCCGTTGTCCCAAAATATTAAAAAGAGAAATTTGCCAAATGGGTTGCTTTGATTCTAAATAAAGAATTCCATCTGTTGGATTTGGATAAATCTGGTGATTGCCAAATTCGTATTCTGAAATGCCCAAAGTGTTGTTTTTATACCAAGATAATTTGTTATTACCTGCAGATGCCGAAGCAATATCGAGCCAACCGTCGCCGTTAAAATCAGCCGCTTTCGCGTCACTTGCAAAATCAGCTGCTGCATTTATAATATTAGGCGCTCCGAATGTTCCTTGTCCGTTTTCATTTTCTTTCCAAGATATCTTATCTGAAAATCTATTCCATAATAACATGTCATTGTCGCTATCATTGTCAAGATCATAAAAAAGGTATTGGTCGCCAGTATCGATCAAGAATTGAAGCTCTCCAAAGTTTCCTTGATTATCTAAGTTTTCAAGCCAATATGTATCTATAAATGAATTTTCATCTACTGAGGTCATAACAATATCCATCTTCCCATCGGTATTCAAATCTACGTATTGAAATTCAATAATATTTGTTCCTCCGGATTGAACATATAGGAATTGATAAATAATTTGCTGTGTGCCAAAGATTTCATTGCCCAAATTTTTGTACCAGAAAATTGAGCCGCTATGTAGAACGTTATCGGTTGCTAAAATATCCAGCAAGCCATCATTGTCAATATCTTCCAGCAATATTTTTGTAAATTCATTTGTATTTTGAATCAATAAATTTTCTTCACTGAAAGTACCTTGTCCGTCCTCATTTTCATACCAAACAATCTTGCTGGTAAAGGTATTGCTAACTATCGCAACCAAATCCTGATCCCCATCGTTGTCTATATCTGTGGGTGTAACTGTCATCATGAAATCCTGTTGATTTATAATTTGCTCAAGCCCAAAATTTCCCGCTCCATCAAGGTTTTCCAACCAAGCAATATAGCTTGCATTATTGCTGAGATATAAAATATCATTATCGCCATCACTATCAATATCAACAATTTTAACTGAAAGATAATAAACTGGAGTTTCGTTGATAATAATTTCAGGTCCAAAATTACCCTGTCCATCCAGATTTTTATACCAACTCATTTTATAGGTTTCGCCAGAAGCAGTTAGAACATCAATAAACCCATCGTTGTCTATATCAAAAGGAATAGATAGATATGGTTTCAACGTAGCTGTAGAAATTATTTGCTGCGAGCCAAATTGGGCAAACCCTGAAATAGCCCAGAATATTGATAAGGTGAGTAGTAGCTTTGTTTTCATATCTTAAAAATTTAACATAAATATACCTCATTTATGTTTTATGGTCTGATATTATTCTGTCGAAATAAAATCACAACTTTTATTTCTAATCCACTTAGAAACACTACTTTTGCACCCTCTTAAAAAAAGGAGTAAGTTTATGAAAGTCAAAAACATCGCCATTATTGCCCACGTTGACCACGGTAAAACCACGCTGGTTGATAAAATTATGCACCACTGTAGTATATTTCGTGAAAACGAGAATACCGGAGATCTTATACTGGATAATAACGATTTGGAGCGCGAACGCGGTATTACCATTACCTCAAAAAATGTTTCCGTTATATATAAGGACACAAAAATAAATATTATAGATACCCCTGGTCACGCCGATTTTGGTGGAGAAGTAGAACGTGTATTAAACATGGCTGATGGTGTTCTATTGTTAGTTGATGCATTTGAAGGCCCAATGCCACAAACACGATTTGTGCTGCAAAAAGCACTCGACCTCGGCTTGAAACCTTGCGTTGTCATCAATAAAGTAGATAAAGAAAACTGTACCCCAGAGGAAGTTCACGAATCTGTTTTTGATTTGATGTTTGAATTGGGTGCCGAAGAATGGCAGCTTGATTTTCCAACTGTGTATGGATCTGCCAAACACAACTGGATGAGCGATGACTGGAAAAACCAAACTGACAATATTGAGCCTTTGCTTGATATGGTTTTGGAACACATTCCATCGCCAAAAATTGAAGAAGGAACCGTACAAATGTTGATTACTTCTTTAGATTTTTCATCTTTTACTGGGCGTATCGCTATAGGTCGTTTGCAAAGAGGAACTTTGAAAGAAGGAATGCAAATTGCTTTGGTGAAGCGCGATGGCACTAAAGTAAAATCGAAAATAAAGGAACTTCACATTTTTGAAGGCTTGGGCCGTAAAAAAGTTACTGAAGTAAAGGCAGGTGATATTTGTGCATTGGTAGGATTAGAAGGTTTTGAAATTGGTGATACTGTTGCCGATGCTGAAAACCCAGAAGCCTTGAAAACCATTGCAATTGATGAGCCTACAATGAGTATGCTTTTCACAATCAACGATTCACCTTTCTTTGGAAAGGACGGAAAGTTTGTTACTTCTCGCCATATTAGAGAAAGACTTGAAAAAGAATTAGAGAAAAACCTTGCTTTGCGAATGGAGCCGACTGATAGTGCCGATAAATTTATGGTTTTCGGCCGTGGGGTTTTGCACCTTTCAGTTTTAATTGAAACGATGCGCCGCGAGGGTTATGAACTACAGATTGGGCAGCCACAAGTAATCATCAAGGAAATTGACGGCGTTAAATGTGAGCCAGTTGAGGAAATGACCATCGACTTACCAGAAACCGTGAGCGGAACAGCCATCAATATGGTTACAATCCGTAAAGGTGAAATGCTTAGCATGGAAGGAAAAGGAGACAGAATGATTTGTAAATTCCTTATACCATCTCGTGGAATTATTGGTATGCGTAACCAATTGCTTACTGCAACTGCTGGGGAAGCCATTATGACTCACCGTTTTCTTGAGTACCAACCATTAAAAGGTGGTATTCCTGAAAGACAAAACGGAAGTTTGGTTTCTATGGAACTAGGTTCCGCAATTCCATATTCAATCGATAAATTACAAGATAGAGGTCGTTTCTTCGTGAATCCTAATGAAGAAATTTATGAAGGTCAAGTTATAGGTGAAAACACTCGCCAAGATGATATGGCTGTGAACATCACTAAAACCAAAAAACTTTCAAACGTACGTTCTTCGGGCGCTGACGATAAGGCGCGCATTATTCCGGCTGTCAAATTTTCTTTGGAAGAAGCTTTGGAATACATTCAAAAAGACGAATATGTTGAGGTTACACCACACCATTTACGACTTCGAAAAATATATTTAAAAGAAACTGATCGCAAACGAAATAAATTGTAGAAAAAGAAAATCGCCGAGCAATTCAATAAACTCGGCGTTTTTTAGTTTATTTGTTGTCGCTTAAAAGCAAACGCAGTATAATATAATAGGTATGAATTTTCTTTATTTCGATCCAGGGATTGGAGCAATGTTGGCACAGGTCTTAGTGGCGGGGGTAGCAGCAGTTTTGCTTTTCTCAAAAGCAATTATGTATAAGGTGAAATCTTTTTTCGGATTGGTAAAAGAAGAGGAAGATACTTACGATTCAATTGACGTTGAAGAGCAAGACACCGATACAGATGACAAAAAAAACTGACGCACACCAAGCCTCATTTCGCGACCCTTCGGGTTATATGTTTTACGATGGAAAAATTCTACGAAGAGCCATCAAGCCTATCTATTTTCCGCAATATAATAAACTGAAGGACAGCGGTTTTTTCAAAAACCTAATTTCGAATGGTTTGCTGATTCCGCATGAGGAAACTTCGGTTTCTTCGGAAGAAATAATCATCACTCCGGAAGAAATTCCGTTTATTACAAATCCTTACGAATGGAGTTTTGAGCAATATAAACACGCCGCGCTCCACACCCTAAAAATTCAGAAATACGCACTTTCAAAAGGGTTTATTTTAAAGGACGCATCTGCCTACAACATTACTTTTCATAAGGGAAAACCTATTTTTATAGACACGCTTTCTTTCGACTTTTATGAAGAAGGAACGCCGTGGCGCGCTTACAAACAATTTATCACGCACTTTTTTGGGCCTTTGGTGCTAGCAAAATATCACGGAACCGAAATTTTCAAAATGATGCAAACGCACATTGATGGAATTCCGGTGAAATTGATTTCCTCCCTGCTGCCCTCGCGCACCAAATTGAGCTCGGTAATTTACCCGAACATTCACTTGCTCGCAAAAATGGAGAGCAAGCATAGCGAAGATTATAAAGCCGAAACCAAAATCGCAACTCTTTCTAAAAAATCGCAAGAAAATATTATAGAAAGTCTTTATGACTTTATAAAAGGATTGACGTTAAAAGAAGCCAGCGAATGGGGCGATTACTACAGCAAAACCAATTATGACGAGGCCGCTTTTGAAGCGAAAAAAGAACTAATAAAACAATGGATAAAACCATTGTCTCCACAAAAGTTGATTGACGTAGGTGGCAATGACGGCACTTTTGCGCGTACCGTTATTGACAGTGTGCCACATATAATAGTTACTGATATTGATAGTAACGCTGTAGATTATAACTACAAGCAACTTCAGCAGAATAAAGAGACCAATATGCTACCTTTTGTGTGCGATGTGCTGCAACCCGCACCGGGCATCGGTTTCAACAATACGGAACGCAACTCCTTAATAGAACGTTTGGCGGAATATGCACCGGATGTAACCATGGCTTTGGCATTGATCCATCACATTACACTTTCTGGAAATGTTCCTTTTGAAAAGTCCGCTGAATTCTTCGCTTCATTTTCTAAAAATCTTATCATCGAATTCCCAACTCGGGAAGATTCTTGGGCGCAATCATTGTTGGTCCGAAAGCGGGAATTTATAGATCATTTCGATTTTTATAATGAAACGGAATTCGAAAAAGGATATCTACATTATTTCACCCTTGAAAAAAAGGAAACCGTAAAAGGCACCAAACGCTTGCTGTATCTTTTGAAAAGCAAAAATTATGGGGTCTAAAAAAAAGCAGGGATTTTTCTCGGTTTTTTTTGAAAATGGTAATTTGCTTCCAATAATTGCTGCGATTGCGGCAGGGTTATATCCGCTTTTATTTTATTTTACAAATAACTACAAAATGATAAACTCTTGGGGCCACCTGGGGTATTTTGTAACGCTGTTTCTTTTGGTTCCAATAGTTGTTTTTTTTATTGCGTATAGAATTTCTGAAATTAGATTTCCTAAAAAGTTACAACCTTTCATACTTCCTTTTTTAAACTTTTTTTTCTTCTTTTCTTACGTTAATGTAGCATTATATGCTGGTTTTAGTTGGTTGCGTACTTTAATTATATTTGGTATAGCTGTGCTGCTCGCTTTGGTGATTCGTAAGTTTTTTAAAATGATAATTGGCTTTCAGTTTATATTGGCCGTTATCGGTGTTTTCACCTTAGCCCCCGTGGTTATTAAACAACTGAACTATTCAAAGGAATGGATGACCCAGCCCGATAATATTGAAACAGCGGTTTTCAAAAAGAAACCGAATATCTATTATATCCAGCCAGATGGTTATGTGAATTTTTCGGAACTGAAAAAAGGGAACTACAATATTGAAAATGCCGAATTTGAAACATATTTGGCAGAAAACGACTTCAAAAGTTATCCAAATTTCCGAAGTAATTATGCGGCAACTTTGCCCACAAACAGTTCGTTGTTTATGATGAAGCACCATTATTATAACAATGGTTCAGATTTTACCGAAACTATTGATGCTCGTAACGTTGTTGTTTCAGACAACAGTGTGCTCCGCATTCTTAAAAACAACGGGTATCGCACATTTTTTATTACTGAACAGCCATATTTTTTGACTAACAAGCCGAAGTTGGGCTATGATTTCTGTAATTTTTCAACCAAGGAAATCAGTTTTATCACAACAGGAATAGACGATCCACGGGATGTAATTGCGCCGGTTAAAAATTATATGGCAACTTATCCCGATGGCGCTAATTTCTTTTTTGTGGAAATTTTCAATCCAGGACACATAACTAATACCATAGACGATTCCAAAGGAGTGGAAGGTGAACGAGACCACTATATTGAAAGCTTGCAAGAGTCCAATAAAAAGTTGACTGAACTCACCAAAACAATTCTTGCCAACGACCCGGAAGCGCTGATTATAATAATGGCAGATCACGGTGGCTTTGTGGGAATGACTAACACAGGCGAATCTTACACAAAAAATGCGGACAGCGACTTTGTAAACTCAATTTTCAGCACAATTCTTTCCATTCATTGGCCCCATGGGGAGGTGCCGGAATTTGATGATAAACTGAAGACATCGGTAAACTTGTTCAGAATTTTGACTTCTTATTTAAGTGAGAATGATTTGTATCTTGCAAATCTGCAGCCAGATGAGAGTTACATAGTTATAAGCTCTGGTGCACCCCAAGGTGTTTATAAGTACTTGGATACTGAAGGGAATGTGGTTTTTAAGAAGCGTTAATAGTAAATTAAGGTCCAAAAAGGGTGTTGAAAAAATTTCTCAATAGCAATAAGGAGTATCCAGCGTTGGCAGCTGTTGCCGCGGGTCTCTACCCCGTATTATTTTATTATTCCAGAAATTTTGATATGGCAAGGTCTTGGGAACACCTCCTTTATTTTGGAGGTGTTTTTATAATGTTACCCGTTTTGGTTTTTTTGATGTTACACAGACTTTTCAAATTACCAGCATTAAGGCCGTATAATAAATATGTCTTGCCTTTTTTGAACCTATTTACCTTTTTATTTATTCTGAAAACTTTTCTGTTCGTGCCTATCGAGCGAAAAATAATCGTCGGGATTTTCGTGATTTCCTTTTTATTCGCAAGGTTTTTACACAGCCATTTAAAAAAGGTAATTGTGCTGGAATTACTTTTGGCGGTTATGGGTTTTTTAGCTGTTTCACAAGTAATATTTCAGAAACTCACATATTCCGATGCTTGGAAGCTGCAGCCAGACGATATTGAAAATGTTATGTTTAAAAAGAAACCCAATGTGTATTTTATACAGCCCGATGGTTATGTAAGTTTCTCTACTTTGAAGGATGAACTTTACAAGGTCGAAAATAGTGAATTTGAAGGTTTTTTAGAAGCGAACAATTTTAAAACCTATCCTGATTTTCGAACTAACTATAAGTCCACTTTAGCATCCAACAGTGGTACTTTTATGATGAAACACCATTATTATGACTTTAATCTGGATGTTCAGGAAGTTGAGAACGCCAGAAAAATGATAATATCTGAAAACCCAGTGCTCAATGCTTTCAAAAGTAATGGATATGAAACCTATTTTTTATCGGAAACTTATTATTTTTTGAATAATAGACCTAAACTGGGCTATGATCACAGCAGTATTCCCTATAATATAATTCCTTTCCTAAATAAGGGTTTGGGCGAACAGGAGCCAGTTTTAGAACCTTTGAAGCAATATCTTTCGGACACCATAAGAAATCCCAAATTCTTTTTTATACAAGTATTAAAACCCGCCCACATAAATACAACTGCCGGAAGCTCACAAGGTGCTGCCGCAGAACGCAGACAGTGGATTGAAAGACTAAAGGAGTCGAACAAACTGATGCGCAAACTAATTGATGAAATATTAAAAAAAGACCCAGAAGCTCTAATTATGATACTGGCGGACCATGGTGGCTTCGTTGGACTTAATTACACGGGCGAAGGAGATGCCAAAACAGAGGATAAAGCTATAATAAATTCTATTTTTAGTACCAACCTTACGATTCACTGGCCCAATAATGACGTGCCTGAATATGACACTAAATTGAAAACGCCAGTGAATGTTTTTAGAATACTATTTTCTTATTTATCTGAAAACAAAAAATATCTTAAAAACCTGCAAGCGGATGAAAGTTATATTTGTTTAACTGAAGGAACAGAACCTGGAGTCTATAAATATATAGACAGTTCGGGGAATTATGTTTTTGAAAAAATGGAACCTAAGAAAGATAATTAAAGGTTGGGAGCTTTATCTGGAAAACACATTGTATTTAAGAATGCACCAAAGCGCCCACAGCCCGTCTTTCCAGTTTATTTTTTTTCCTTCTTCGTAAGTTCTGCCGTAATAGGATATTCCAACTTCGTAGATGCGTATTTTTTTTACGCG
This sequence comes from Aequorivita lipolytica, assembly GCF_007997135.1. Lineage (GTDB taxonomy): Bacteria > Bacteroidota > Bacteroidia > Flavobacteriales > Flavobacteriaceae > Aequorivita > Aequorivita lipolytica. Next base: position 97,679 of record NZ_VORU01000007.1, read on the forward strand.
CGAAATTTTTGCCGTTACCTCAGGCTCAAAGCCAAATCTTTTTTCTTTTAAATCCAAACTTTTCAGAATATCTGCTCTAAAAAGCTTGTAGCAGGTTTCCATATCTGTTAAGTTCAGGTTGGTGAACATGTTGCTCAAAAAAGTTAAAAATTTGTTTCCTATAGTATGCCAAAAAAACAAAATTCTATGTGGGTTGCCACCCATAAAACGAGAGCCATAAACCACGTCTGCCTTGTTTTCCAGAATTGGTTTCAGCAAAAGGGAATATTCATTCGGGTCATATTCCAAATCTGCATCTTGGATAATTATAAAATCACCTTTTGCCATTTGTATGCCTTTATTTAATGCAGCACCTTTACCCTGGTTTTTTTCAAACGAGAAGAAGCGTATGTCAAGATCTGTGTGATCCTGAATAAAGTTTTTTATAAGATTTAAGGTATTGTCTTTAGAACAGTCGTCAACAACTACAATTTCTTTTTTGAGGTTGTTAGGTAGCTCAAGTTTGTACAGTATGCCTAAAATTTCAAGAATTGTATTCTCTTCGTTATAGGCTGGAACAATTATAGAAAGCGTTTTTTCCATGAAAAAGATTTGACGGCAAATATATGCATCTATTCTTTTAAATTTTAATAATTGAACCCTATTGAGAAAAAGGGAACGAATGCATTAAAATAACTACTTTTGGCTACAAATTCTGATGAAAAAGAAAACTGTAATTTATCTATTAACGGTATTGGGCTTTGTTCCTCTAGCTATCTGGTGCTATCATTTTATTGATTATGACCTTTGGTATGACGAAGTTTACTCACTGGAAGAATTTGCCTTGAAGGATTTTTCAACTACGTTCTTTTATTATCCGGCACCCAACAACCATATTTTTTACAATTTCACCACTCAGCTAATTTCAAGGGTTTTTGGTTATCGCGAAATTTTTGCGGTAGAGACGCATACTTATATTTTTCGAGGATTTCAGTTAGTTATTTCCCTGTTTACAGTTTTTTTTTCGGTTCGTATTCTGAAGCATTTTTTTGGTTATAAAAGTAGTTTTCTTCTGTATGCCATTCTTTTTACCACCATTCCGTATATGAATTTTTCGTTACAATTAAGAGGCTATAATATGAGTGCACTCTTTATTATAATGTTGGTATATTATTCGTGGAGTTACATGGCAGCCAAAAGAAATTTTTCGCTTCTTGTGGTGTTAATTTCAAGCTTGCTTCTTCTGTACACTATACCTTCCAACCTTTATGCTTTGTTGGCTTTTGGACTTCTTCTCTTTTTTAGTTGGTTGCATTATTACAGAAAAAAAGACGTGGTTTCAAAGCTTTATTTTAATGCCATGGTTGCCGTTTTTATCGGAGCGGTTGTAGCTTTTCTATTGTATTTGCCAGTTTTGCAGGATGTAATATTTAATAAATATTCCAACCGCGGGCCGTTTGGTTTGCTTTATTCCTTTCATGTTTTAAGAATTGCGGTTTTTGATTTTTTTTCAAGTAGATTCCTTCTATTGCTGTTACTGCTTCCAGGATTATTTATTTTTTATAAAAAGAGCTCGACAAAAGAGCGATACTATTTTTTATTCTTGGCGGCTCTCTTCTTTGTGCCTTTTGTGCTTTCATTCTTTCACCAAAAAGCGCCTTTCCCAAGAGTTTTTATTCCTTTGGCACCCATATTTTGTATGTTGCTGACCGTTCCCATTATAAAATTTATAGATAACAATCTGCCATTATACCAAACGCGGATTTTGCAAGCTTTGGTTTCGGTTTATTGTGTTTTTGTTTTTTTAAATGAAATTGATAAAAATGATGCTGTTATTTCAAAAAGTATGGTTGATAATAATATAGAATCACAGGATTTATACCGAAATTATTATTTGGGAAGTTTTTTTAAACAAGACAGTACCTTGAATTATTTGGACAAAATCTACAATGATTTTCCTGTTGTGAAGTATGATCAACGGGATCAACCTTCCACAGATCTATACCTTCGGAAATACGAAATTCCTTTTCGTGAAATTGATACCATCACCGATATTTCCGAAGAGCTGAAGGAACGCGGAAAAGTTTATATTTTAACTTCGTTTAAGAACAGGACATTGGAAACATTGAAAAGAATGGATAGTATAGAATCAACAGTGTTAACCCCGGAATATGCTTTCACAAACATTATTTGCGTAGAAAGACAGAATTAATAGTCAACTATTTCTTCAGCCCCAAAATGCTAAAAAACAAACTGAACAATATAACCTGAACGCCCAAAAGCATTAGAGTAACTGCAGGAATAACCCTTCTAAAAACAGAAGTGTTTTCAATATTCCCAAAACTTATGGCCTGCCAATCTGCATAGGCCAAAATACTCAAAACTATACCCCCAATAACAAGTAATAAACCTACGACCAGCCCTTTTTCCAAATTTATAAATTTGAAAAGACGGTCGTATTTGTTTGATTTTGGAAGCAATTCGTTTTCTACGGTAAAGACTTTTGTAAGACCATAAAAAAGAATAAACTGAAATCCAATTAGCACAAAACCACAAGTATAGAGAAGTGTGTGAACGCCAAAATTTACAGCACCAATGGAAACTGGACCACTAACTAAAAAAGTGGAGGTTATTAGGCCGAAAACCATCAATAGCAACCCAGGAATTAAAAAAAGCCAGTTGGGACTGTAGAGAACCAAGAACCTTAAATGCCTCCAGCCATCACGCCAAGTGTTTAAATGGGGTGGGCGGGAGCGACCGTCTGGAGAAAGAACGGTTGGTACTTCTGCTATTTTCAGGTTTTTAAGGCTTGCCTTTACTATCATTTCGCTGGCAAATTCCATTCCCGTGGTTTTTAGCTCCATTTTGAAATATGCTTCTTTACTAAAACCGCGCAAGCCGCAATGAAAATCGCCAATCTTACTTTTAAAAAACAATCTTCCAATAAAGGAAAGTACAGGATTTCCAAGATATTTATGCAGAAAAGGCATTGCTCCTTTTTTTATTCCGCCTTTAAAACGGTTGCCCATTACCATATCGTTTCCTTCGCGAAGTTTTGAAAGATACGGCATCAAATTATTAAAGTCATAACTGTCATCAGCATCGCCCATAATTATGAACTTTCCGTTGGCGGCTTCTATTCCTCCGCGTAGGGCGCTGCCGTAGCCTTTCTGCGGAACGTTCACGACCGCGGCATTTAAATCTTTCGCGATTTGTTGTGAACCATCTGTACTTCCGTTGTCGGCAATAATTACTTCGCCAGTAATATTTTCATGTTCAAAAAAACCTTGAGCCTTTTTAATGCAAACAGCAAGCGTTTCAGCTTCATTAAGGCAGGGCATTACAACAGATAGTTCTACATTCATGTTTTTGAAGTTATTTTTCTGAATAAAATAATGCCTATCAAAACGGCAAAAAAGTAATTATAAAACAAATATCGCATAATGGAATGGGAAGCAAAAGCAACAATCATTGCATTGGAAACAATTAGCAATGTTGCAAACAACAACAGGCCATTATAAAGTGTCCATTTTTTGAACGTAATTATGGCGCTATAAACAAGTAGTAGCAATATAAAAACGGAAATCAAGATGCCTTTAAAACCGTGAAATATCCCTTCAAAGTAAATGGATATGTACTCTTTAAAATTGTTTTTCACCAAAACAGGGAGCATCTCCTTGGCTGCTTTTTCAATCAAAATTACTTTTTCTCCCAGTTTGTCAGATTTATTTTCAAAATAAGCCATTCCCGGACCGTGGAAGGTTCGGTTACAAATAACTGGGAAATTATTGTGAAATACCATATACTTTTCCGAAGCATCGCCAGAAACTTTTGAACTTAGAAGACCTAGACTATCGATTGTTTTATAAGTTCTTAGAAAAAGTATTTTTTCATCTTCATTTTTAAACATTTCTGCATCATTTTTTTCAGAAACAAATAAGGGCAGTGTAAGTGCGTTTACATAACTAAAGGGCGTGGTTATAAAAAAACCATGCACTGCTTTATGATAGCCTCTGTCTAGTGTTTGCGAAATAATGGGTAGTAGGAATAGGATGATTAAATAAAACAGTTTCGGCCTGCTAAGTATGTTTTTTCGTTCTTTTAAAATATATAAAACGGCCAGTATTGGCGCCACAATTATAAACTGCCCGCGCGTAAGGCACAATAAGATGAACGCCGCCGAAAGATGAAGCAATTTCACTGACTGATTGTTAAACAAAAAATCGATGGCGAAAGCTATCACAAATAGGTAAAGCGGATAGGAAAGTCCTTCAGAGGTTAAGTTGTTTCCTACCAAAAGTGGTGGGAAGTAGGGAAATATTAGTAAAATCAGCAATATGAGATATCCCCAAACGTTTAATTTTAATAGGCGTTGGCAGGTTTTTGATAGTACTGTAATTGCTATAAGACCTAAAAGTAACTGAAATGCAACCACGGCCGTATCAAAAAAGTTTCCGAAGAGTAGGTCAAAAGTTCTCAAAAAAAGACCATAGCCTGGAAACCTGTAAAAATGCACCCTAAAATAGGTGTTGGTGTCTGGTGAATATATGGCTGGCTGAATTACAAAATAGGTGAAAACGGCCAGATAGATTACGAAAAGCAAGCCATCAAAAGCTGAAAATTTTAATTTTCTTGGAGAATATTTGAACAATTTGATGGTTTTATTTAATTATTTGTGAGACTGTAAAACTAAAAATAAATTTTAGCTTTACATTCTTATACCTAAAGCCTTTTTTAAAAAAGAAAATCAATTGGAAAGCAATACATTTTCAGTAAAAAAATATACTCCGAAAGATAAATTTTTGTGGCAGGCATTTCTGCAGGTTTCCAAAAATGGCACCTTTTTGTTTCAAAGGGAATTTATGGAATACCATTCTGATAGGTTTGAGGATTATTCTTTGCTGGTTTTGAAAAAAGAGAAAGTTGTTGCACTGCTCCCCGCAAATATTTCTAGCAAGACGGTTTTTTCACATCAAGGATTGACTTACGGTGGTGTGGTGTTTCACAAAAAAACAAAATTGAAGGAAGCCGCTTTAATTTTTAGTAGTATTCTTCAATTTTTAAATGAAGCGGGAATCGAGAAACTACATTTAAAAATGTTGCCGAAAATATATAATTTGCTCCCTTCAGATGAAATGGACTATTTGCTTTTCACAACTTCCGCAAAAATAGTTCGCACCGATGTTTTAAGTGTTATTGATAACCAAAATCCTTTAAAAATAGCAGCTAACCGATTGGAAGGTTTAAAAAAGGCCGAAAAAAATAAACTGCGTATTGTGGAAGAAAATGAATTTAAAGTTTTCTGGGAAAATATATTGATTCCAAATTTAACATTGCGTCACCAAGCGAAACCCCTGCATTCTTTGAACGAAATTGTAAAGCTTGCAGAGAATTTCCCTAAAAATATAATCCAGTTCAACGTTTATAAAGAAAATGAAATTGTGGGAGGCGCAACTATTTTTGAAACTGAGACGGTAGCCCATGTTCAATATATTTCGGCAAATGAAGACAAACAACAGTTGGGAACACTGGATTTTCTTTTTGAATTTTTGATAACCAAACGCTTTAATGAAAAGCGGTTTTTTGACTTTGGAACTTCAAATGAAAACCAGGGGAGAAATGTGAACGAAGGCTTGTTATACTGGAAAGAATGTTTTGGAGCCAGAAGCATTGCACTACCTTTTTACGAGGTGAAAACCGCAAACTATAAAAAATTAGCATCCGTTTTTATATGATTCCATTTCTAGACTTACACGCCATAAACCATCGTTTTGAAGAGCAATTTCAAAATAGTTTCAAGCAATTCCTTGATTCTGGCTATTATATTTTGGGATCTCAGGTAAAACTTTTCGAGGCGAATTTTGCAAACTATTGCGGAACGGCGCATTGTATTGGCGTTGGGAATGGCTTGGATGCACTGCGGTTGATTTTAGAGGGCTACAAAATCCTCGGAAGACTGAAAGACAATGATGAGGTTTTGGTTGCTTCCAATACTTATATTGCCACAATTTTAGCAATAAAACAAGCTGGCCTAATACCTGTTTTGGTGGAGGCGGAATTACGCACTTATAATTTCTATATCAAGTCACTTAAAAATTCCATTTCAAAAGAAACGAAAGCTATAATGCCAGTACATCTTTATGGTGAACTTGCACCGATGAACGAAATTTTGAAAATTTCAAAAGAGCATAATTTGCTAGTAATTGAAGATGCGGCACAGGCTCACGGTGCTAAAAATAGCGAAGGAAAACTTGCCGGTAATATTGGCGATGCGGCTGGGTTCAGTTTTTACCCTACCAAAAATTTAGGTGCTTTGGGTGATGGGGGAGCGGTTACGACCAATGATGATGAACTTGCAGAGACAATAAAAAAACTTCGAAATTATGGAGCTTCCACAAAATATGTAAACGAGTTGGTGGGTTTCAATTCAAGACTTGATGAAATACAAGCTGCTTTTTTGAACTGTAAATTACCAAGTTTGGACAGCGACAATGAACACCGAAGAAAAATTGCCAAAAAGTATATTTCTGAAATAAAAAATGATAAGATACAGCTGCCTTTTTGGAGTGGAGATGTAGATCATATTTTTCATCTTTTTGTGGTTCGGGTGGAAAGGAGAAATGATTTTATAGATTATTTGGACCGAAATGGAGTTGGCCATTTAATTCATTACCCAATTGCGCCACATAAGCAAGAAGCACTTTTAGAATATTCACATTTGAAGTTTCCGGTTACTGAAAAAATCCATGCGGAAGTTATTAGTATTCCTATAAGTCCGATACTTTCCGAGGCAGAGGTTGATACGATTATTTCAGTACTAAACAAATATTAGGTGAAAATACCATCCTTTATACGAGGTAATTTACTTTTGAAAATGACATCGCTGAATGCGGGAGTTATTATTGTGCGGCTATTTATTTCAGCATTAGTACAGCGGTTATTGACGGAATATGTTGGCCCCGTTGGACAATACAAAATAGGTCAGCTTAGAAGCTTATCACAGTTTTTAATGTCTGTGGCATCATTGGGAACTTTCAACGGGGTTGTAAAATATATTGCGGAATATAAAAATGATGGTGGGCAACTTCACAAATTGTTTTCCACAATCTTTGTTTTCGTGATTATTGGCGCTTCTACAACTGGATTGCTACTTTTTATTTTTTCTGAAGAGTTAAGTGGCTATTTATTCTCAACTACAGAATTTGAGTATTTGATAAAATTAACTGCCGTTGTTGTTCCGTTTATAGCGGTTCAAAGGGTTTTTAATGGAGTTATCAACGGTTTATCTGAGTATAAAAAATACGCCAAGATTGATCTTATAGGTTATCTTGTAAGTATAACGCTCACTGTAATTTTTCTGTTTCAATATAACTTGGATGGTGTTTTGGTGGCTATTGCCGTAACTCCGGTTATTCAAGTAGGGGTTATGCTCTTCTTTTTTTATAAAGTATTACGCGAATATATACCTTTCAAAAACTTGAGACTGCGCGCTCCAATTGCAAAAAGTTTATTGGCCTTTACAATAATGTCCTTCGTATCGTCCATATTACTGCCCATTGTGGAGATAGATATTCGGAGTATGCTCGATGAACGATTATCTGGAAGAGATGCTGGTATTTGGACCAATATGACCTTTATTTCTCAGAATTATATGGTTTTTTCAAGTTCCATATTTACGCTTTACGTAATTCCTAAATTTGCTGGAATTTATGATTTTGACAAATTTAAATCAGAATTATTTTCAATTTATAAAACACTTTTACCGCTATTTGCAGTGGGAATGGTTCTAATATATCTATTCAGAAATCTAATCATAGAATTGATATATCCTGGCCAAATAGAAATGGCTTCTCTTTTTAAATGGCAGCTTATGGGCGATTTTGTCCGCTTGGCTTCACTGGTGTTGGCACATCAGTTTTTGGCTAAAAAGTTGGTTCTCAATTTTATATTCACCGAAATTTTATCACTTTCAGTATTTTATGGCTTAGCTTACTTTTTGGTTGGGAAATATGAAGTAGAAGGTGTGGTAATAGCACATTTTATTAGGTGCTTAATTACTTTCTGTGTAATATTATATTTGGTAATACGCTATTTTAGGAAACAAGAAAATAAATTAAAGATCAATTAATAAAGACGTGAAGAATTTTTTAATAAAAATATATCGCTCTTTAAGAATATTCAAGTATTCCTTCCTTTCAAATAATAGGAATAAAGAAGGAAATTATACTGCCCATCAACCTGTACTTAGCAATGGTCTGGGCAGATTGGTATTTGGCTCCAATGTTAATTTTGGAGTTATAAACTCTCCTAAATTCTATAGTTCCTATGCTTATATTGAGGCAAGAACCCAAAATGCAACTATAACTTTTGGTGACAATGTTCATATAAATAACGCTTGTTCAATAATATCTGAAAAGCAAATAACCATTGCCAATAATGTTTTGATCGGATATAATTGCCAAATAGCAGATAGTGACTTTCATGATTTAAATAAAAATAATAGGCTCCAAACAGATCCTTTTCCGCAGGAAGTAATTGTTAGCGAAAATGTCTTTATTGGTAATAATGTAACAATTCTAAAAGGAGTTGTAATAGGCGCAAATACGGTCGTTGCCAATGGATCTATTGTTACAAAGAGCTTTCCAGAAAATGTGATTATTGGAGGTGTTCCGGCAAAAATCTTAAAGGATCTTTAGCTTTTCTAAATCTTTAAATATTACATTACATCTCTTATAGATTTGTGTTTCCTGTCCACATTAAGCAAAAAAAATCATCTCTTAAGATAGTCTCTACTGAATAGGGCAAAACAAGCAAGGCTTTATCATTACCTTTGCAGGAAATTTTTTCAAAATTGTTTTATGTCCCTAACACTTTTTAATCCATTTGAAGATTTAATTTTTGACGAACATTTTTGCTTCCTCTCGGGCAAATTGACAACGGAAACTATGAGCGTTTTCCCCGGATGGCTGATGGATCATTTTAAGTTCGGTGAAGAAAAGATTGAGATGATGGACAAAACCAAATCCTACACTTATTCCGATCTTGAATTGCCCTGTTCTCTCGAAGTAAAAGAGGCTTTCGAGGAGTTGGATTTAAAAATTCAAGCGGCCTACAAAGGAGGTTTTGAAGGAATGGCATCTCTAGACGAAGAGCTTATTTTCCAATGGACCGGTAGGATAGTTTATGGCCTATTATACTACGAGATGGTTTATGAAAGAGACAGACTTCTAAAAAAAGGTGAGGATTTTCAGCTTTCTGCAGTTCTAAAGGAACGCTTTGGTAATTTTCATTTAATGCTCCAATCACTTATAGAACCAGTTTCTTTTGTTGGAAAAAAACCTTGGAGCATCAGCATTTTTCAGCTGAAATATTCATCAGATATTTTTAGCTATCGCGATGATACCGTAAACTTAATGTTCTCCATGGGCGTAAATGGTTTTGGAATCATAGCGTGCTTGCAGGACAATGGTGTAATTGGGGAGAAACAAAAAGATATACTCGATAAAATTAAAAGCCACACGCTACATCCCATTCAGTTTGAAGAGCTATACGCTAGATTTCATTATTCAGATTATATATATCAATATAAGGCTGAATACAAAATTGAAAACCAAGATGATGGCATTAAAATAGAAGCGCTTCCGGCTAAAGTTATTGGCAGCAAACCCCTATTTGGGTTTTGGGATGAGAATATATTTGCCCAACTACTTGCAAATTATTGGCAAGTCTATGGTATTGAAAGAGAAGATATTCTCAAATTCCAAAAACCACCGCTTAGTTTTCTTGAAAATCCATATTCAAAGGATTTTATTAATCCGGAATCCATTGATTTGCCGTTTTAAGACGTTTCCCAAAAAGCGAGATATTTTTTGGCGATAGAAATATAATTGTGCTCCCTTTCAATAAATTTCCGTGCATTGATTGAAATGAAAGATATTTTTTCAGGATTTAAAATTAAAAGTTCCATTTTACGGAATAAATAATCCACATCCGGAATGGCGTTTATGCAAACTTCGTCTTCCTTTAAATTGTAATTATCCAAAAACTCTTTTTCAGCACCTGTAAAAACAACCTTCCCTTTTGCCATTGCTTCCAGCGCATTATAACCTTGGTCAAAAGCAAACACTTGGTCCAAAATAATATGCGCAGCATTGTATTTTTCAATATACTCAGAATACGCAATGTTTTCAACAGTAATAACTTCAACTTTTGATGGATATTTTTGTTGAAGTTTTTCAAGTGCCGCTTCAAAATAATCGTTTCCTTTCTTAAAATAATTAGCGCGATTGATACCGTGGAAGATGGTTATTTTTTTTTCTGAAGCAAATGGTTTAAATTTTAATTTTTCAGTATTTACAGGATTTGGAATCAACCCTAAATACTTTTCATTTCCCTGCAGTGGAATGTCATAATCCAGATCGGAAGCAATTATTCCGTCAACTTTTTCAAAAACAAATTGGTGCAAATCTTTGTATTCAGGTTTTAAATATTTCAGCACCGGAAAAAATTCTTTTTCAGAAATTTTACCTTCAAAAAAGGGAGTGAAAATGGAATAGCGAAATTTCTTTTCAAAAGCATATTTCACACTTAGATAATCTGTGCCACAGGAAAGTAGAAGTAGTTTTTTATTACTTTTCTTTAAAAATGAAATGATTTCTTTTTCGTGTTTCGGCAAAATGCCCAGCGGACTTTCATTGATTAATTGAACAACATCAAAACCCTGAAATTTTTCTTTATTTTGAAAAAATTCATTTTTTAGTGCTTTTGAAGTAATATTAATTCCAAAAAGTTTAAAAAACAAAACCTTCACTTTTTTTGAAAAACCAGAATCATATTTTGGTTGCAGCAAAACATCTGAAGGGAAACTCTTAAAGCCGTCACCTGTTGAAACAAGCGTTACTTCGTGACCCAATGCCAGCAATCCTTCCTTTAAAGAGTTGTGCAACCTGCTGTATTCGCCCACTAAAAGTATTTTCATAAAAGCTATATTTGCCTTGTGCAACCAAAAATACACAATAATTAATGATGCCTGCTGAAAAGAAATTCAAAGTATGCCTTGTTTCCATTTCGCTTGCAAAAGGCGGTTTGGAGCGGTCTTGCGCTATGCTTTCACAAATGCTTGAAGCGCACAGTCATGAAGTGCATTTGGTAATATTGAACGATGAAATTGATTACCCTTTCAGTGGAAAAATGCTGAATCTGGGAAAACTGAAAAGTGGAAATGATTCTATGGTGAAGCGAATGCTGCGTTTCAGAAAATTTCGAAATTATCTAAAAAAGGAAGCCTTTGATGTAATTATAGATCACCGCCCCAAAAATAACTTTGATCGCGAACTTTTTTATTCGAAATACATCTACCGCGAAATGAAAAAGATTTATGTGGTGCACAGTTCCAAAAAGACGGAATATCTTACTGAAAATCCGTCGGCATTTTCAAAAATCTGTCAAAATAACATTTTTAACGTCGCGGTATCGAAATATATTGAAGAAGAAATTTTAAAAAAGGAAGGAGTAAACAATTCCATAACAATCCACAATGCCTTCGATCCTGCTTGGGTAGAGGAAAACGAAGCACTTCCTGAAATACTTCAAAATAAAAAGTACATACTTTCTTACGGAAGATTGGACGATTCCATAAAGGATTTTTCGTTTTTGATCGAAGCTTTTTCGCAATCAAAAGTTTGGGAAAAGGGTTTTCAACTCGTTATTTTGGGCGATGGAACGGATAAAGAAAGACTTCAAAAGTTGGCTGCATCGAAAGATTGTGCACGTCAAATTTTATTTCTTCCCTTTGAAAGAAATCCGTTCAATATTATAAAAAACGCACGTTGTGTGACGCTCACCAGCAAATATGAAGGTTTCCCAATGGTGCTCGTAGAATCACTTTCTTTGGGAACGCCCGTGGTTTCTCTGGATATTGTTTCTGGACCTTCGGAAATTGTGCAGCACGAAAAAAACGGTTTGCTCATTCCCGAAAGAAACCTATCTTTATTTGCCAATGCTTTGCGGAAAATTTGTTTTGAAGACAAGTTTTATAGCGAAATTAAACCCAATACAAAACCCTCCGTGGCTCGGTTTTCAATGGCAAACCTAGCTGAAAAATGGAACTCATTATTGCAAGATGGATTACACTAAAATAGACGACATAGATTTAAGGGACATCCCAAAAATAACCGATCCAAGAGGTAATCTTTCGGTAATTGAGGGCGATTTGTTGCCCTATGCCGTTCAGCGGGTATATTATTTGTACGATGTGCCAAGCGACGCCTATCGCGGCGGTCATTCGCACAAGGAGCAGCAGGAATTTTTAATAGCCTTAAGCGGAAGTTTTGAGGTGATTCTGGATGATGGGGAGAACAAAAAAGCAATAACGCTCAACAAACCAAATAAAGGATTGTTGATACCTACCGGAATATGGAGGGAGCTCGAGAATTTTTCCTCTGGGGCGGTGTGTTTGGTGCTTTCTTCGGGAAAATTTCTGGAAAGCGATTATATTAGGGAATATGAAGATTTTAAACTATTTAAAGGTGCCTAATCGAAGCCCGAGTTTTCATAAATTATTTTTTTTATCAGATTTTATTTATATTTAACATTCAAAATGTTAAATTAATGCAAATATGAAAAATTTAATTTTTTTGCTACTTATAACTAGTTTCTCCTTTGCTCAAAATCCGAAACTGTTTTTTCGATCAGGATTTGAGCCTAATACTGAAAGAACTCATTTGTTTTCTTACTTTGACGATCTTATCGGTACAGACGAGAGTTATTTGTTCAATAATAATTGGGAAGATGATTTAGAATCCTCTGTAATTGAGGAGTTTCATTTAAATTATGGCGGGGGAGATAATAATATGAGACTAGCGGAGATTATGACTGATCCTGATTTTAACTTTCCTGCAAACAATGCAATTCAGTTTTGGATAAGTGAACCCTATCTTCAAGACGGAGCAATAAAAGGACGAGTTCAGTCGGATATAGTAATGGATCCCAATTATTTTCAAAAATTCACATACTCTGTACGGCTATTTTTGCCTAATACTCTTGAGTCATTGAAAGATAATTCATTTGATTTTGGTTGGTTTAATTTAATGGAATTTTGGAATAATCCTTCTTGGGTACCAACTAATGATCCTTACCCATTTAGTATTTCAATGAATCTTAAAAAGAACCTTAATACGGATAAACTTAGATTTGCTGTAACAGCTAGACGCCTTAATATTAATACAAATCAATGGTGGTTGGTGTGGAATGATATAAATAATGATTTTGAGGTTCCTCTTGGAAAATGGCTTACCCTTCAAGTATATTACGAAGTTGGAGATATAAATTCCGGTATTTTTAAAATTATCTTAACTCCAGATGGAGATTCACCTATTAATTTATTTGATATCCATAACTGGACCCGACATCCTTATGATCCAGACCCAGAAGGTATTTCTGTTATAAGCCCTTTTAAATTATATACATCTTCCGAATTAATCAACTATGTAAATAGCCAAAATGGATTTGTAAATGTATTTTGGGATGATTTTGTCTTTTGTGATAAGCCGGGTTTAGATTTACATATAAGAAACAGTACAGAAGATTTTGGAGAGGAGCCAGATAATAATACTGAATATTTATGGAATAGTGATGATATTTGGGTTCGAAATCAGCCAGATGGAATAGAAGAACATCAAAATCCTGAATATGACCCAAATAATCCAAATTATGTTTACATTAAAATTAATAATAAAAGTTGTGATTTTTCTTCAGGAAATGACACCTTAAAATTGTACTGGGCTAAAGCAAACACTTCTTTAAGTTGGCCACAAAATTGGGATGGGACATTGTTTATGCATGACGACCAGAATAATCAAGATGTCGTAATGGGTGGTATAATTGGAGAAGTCCAAATACCACGTTTAAGACCAGGTGAGGATAGAACATTGCAGATAGAATGGAATGTGCCTAACCCTCAAGATTATATTTTTATTAATCCAAACCCTTGGCATTTTTGTTTACTTGCAAGAATAGAATCTTCTGATGATCCTATGATAACTGTTGAAGGAAGTTCAATTGTTGAAAATGTTAGAAATAATAATAATATTGCTTGGAAAAACACTACAATTATAGACATAATTCCTAATACTATTTCCACTTATGGTGCTGCTGTTGCAATTGGTAATCCGTATAATGCGGAAAGTTCATTTAATTTAGAGTTAGTAAATGATAGTAATGAAACAGGAAATGCAGTTTATCAAGAAGCTGAAGTTTCAATACAAATGGATGATATAATATATGATGGATGGGTTCAAGGAGGTAGTGCTATAAGTAATATTAATAATACTCATGATGATAAAGTAAAAGCTATTATAAACAATAATGCTCAACTTGAAAATATAAATCTTGATGCTAATGAAATCGGAACAGTTTATTTATCCTTTAATTTCTTAGTAGATGAACTTTCAAATAAAAATGAATTTAAATATCATTTAATACAAAGAAATTCAATAACTAATGAAATCATTGGCGGAGAGACTTTTGTTATAAGGAAATCTGAGAAACAAAATTTTGATGCTGATGCTGGTGACGACCAAGAAATTATGGAAAATGAAACAGTAACATTAACTGCAAATTATATCAGCGAGTCAGTAATATATAATTGGTTCGATTCTAATGGAGATCTCATATATTCAGGCGAAGATTTTACAGTATCACCTACTTTCTCTACAACTTATAAGCTTGAAATAATAGATGTTGATGGTTTTAAGGATTATGATTCTATTGAAGTTATTATCACTCCACATCACATAGAAAGCATATCTCCAAATCCAGTTTCAAACCTTCTTACAATTGATTATCAAACTTTAAATGTGACTTCTGCTTACATTTCGATTGTTAATCAGAATACTGGGGTATCAAACAATTATATAATTAATCCTTCTATATCAGAAACCACTGTGGATGTTTCAAATTATCAAACCGGTATATATGAAATATTTTTGATTTGTGATGGAGATATTGTAGATAATGAAACTCTGATTAAGGAATAGGATTTTTAAAAATTAGTTCAAATTATTTAAAGGTGCCTAAGCGCAAGCCAAACTTCTCCAAATTATCTTTTGTTTTGGAGAGATACTTCAAAATGGTTTTGTTTTGACGGAGCAGAAATTGTTGTTTTTTACTGAGGTTTTCCTGATTTATTTTTTGAAAATTTTTCTGAAAAGCTGTTTTGTTTCCTTCTATTTTAGCCAAAACGCAGAGCGAATATCTGTTTAGATCCAGAAATTTTTTTAGTGCGGAATTTTCTTTTTCATAAATTTCATAAGCTTCAAAATTTGCTTTTTCTTCAAACTTTTTTACACTTTGAAATAAACTGTTTTTCCGAACCACATATGTCGCACAGACTTTTGGACTAAAAACCACTTTGTATTTGAGGCCGATTCTCACATAAAGATCAGTATCCTCACCACTTTTAATTTTTGGATTATACCATCCAATATTCTCAAAAACATCTTTTTTTAAAACTGTGGAAATACTCAACAAGATTGAATCTAATTGACTCGCTTCAAAATAATCCACAAGAACAACATCTTTTCCAATGGTTCTAATAGAATAACTGTTTTTAAAAGTTTTTCTGTTGCGCTTAATTTCGGTAGCAGTAGCAAAAACGGATTCGTTGGGGAACTCAGTTACCAATCGATTTTGTTCTTCCAAATAGAAAGGATACCAATAATCATCAGCATCCATCAATGCAATATAATTTGCCTCAGCTTGCTGGATTGTAAAATTTCGGGCAGCCGATGCGCCACTGTTTTCTTGTGAAAAATAACGAATACGCGGATCCTTAAATTTTAAAATTTCGGCCTCGCTATTATCTGTGGAACCGTCGTTTAGAATCACGACTTCAAAATCAGTAAACGTCTGTGCCAAAACACTTTTTAAAGTGTCGGCAATATAATTTTCCTTGTTAAAGACTGATATGACTACCGAAAACTTAGGCATCTTTTGCTTTTAAAGAACTAAGGTAACCCAAGCGGTACAAATCAAAAAGTAATAGTGAGGGTTTTGGAGAATTAAGATTTTTGTGCAATTTTTTTTTCGAAATATTGAAAAACCAACGCACACCAAAAAGAAGGTTACGTTTTTTAAGTTTTAAATATGTTTTTAGAATTTTAACGGTTTCACCATCAATCGCGCCGGTTTCATAAAAATTCAACAAATTTTGAAGTGCAAGCTGCGACTTTTTTATAAACTCGGCATTGGTTTCCAAATTTAAATGGATCACGGGATTGTCAATATGTAAAAGAGGAATGTTGTTTTTTTGAAGTTCATAACCAAAAACGGAGTCTTCATAGCCATAACCCGCAAGGTTTTCGTTGAATTTTATTTTTTCAAATGCCTTCTTTTTAATGGCGAAACCCATAGTTATAAAACTTCGGTACGGATTTTTAAGGCGTACAGAAAGTGGAAGGCTTTCGCGCTCGGTTCCGTATTTATGCCTCAAACTGAAATTTTCAGCGTTGTTTTTAGGATATTCAATTCCTCCAAAAATCACGGAAGATTCTTCAGAAAATGACGCTACATAGTTTGCTATAAATTCCGTATTGGAAGGAAATGTATCTGCATCCAAAAAAAGCAACCAATCATACTTTGCTTTTTCCGCTAAAAGATTACGGATTTTACTTCTGCCAATGTTTTTGTCCAAAACCTGAAAACTACAATTCCCCAACGAATTGATTTTTAAATTTTTTTCAACAATTTTTTTATCGGTGGAAGCATCGTCCAAAACCAAAATTTCATAAACAATCGTTGCACTTTCGCATTGTTCGTGCAAGTTTTTTACTAATGAAAAAACGTTGTAATTATATGTTGGGATGAGGATGGAAATCATTTTTTAGCGATCAGTACAGTTTCTTCCATAAACCCGAAACGCTCGTTTGCCGAAAAAGTTTCGATTTCAACATTTTGAAAGCCATTTTCTTTGAGCCGTGCCTGCAATCCTACCACTGAATAAATACGCACGTGGTCTTCCTGCCCAAAAGCATCAAGCCTTTCTTCGGGAGTCTTTTTTGCAAAATCTTCGTAAATTTTTCCCTCTTTAAAAGGAGTTTGGATTATGCAAGTTCCACCAGGTTTCAAAACGCGGTGCAATTCCTCCATTGCCTTTTTATCGTTTTCAATATGTTCCAAAATATGATAGCAAATAATAAGGTCGAAAAAATCGTTTTCCAACGGAATTTGGGTAATATTATAACGGTATTCAGCAATAAACTCATCTTCATAATCGGTACTGAAATAGCTTATATTTGGATTTGTCTTCAAATTCCTGTAAACACTTCGTGAAGGCGAAAAATGCAGAACTTTTCCGTGAAAAAAATCGTTTTCTATTAAGAAAGAATAGAGTCTGCGAGTACGCGAACGGCTGCCGCAAAACGGGCACAGCAGATCTCCATCCGGAATTGTTATAAATTTTTTTAAACCACAACCACAAACTGTGCATTCAAAGCTTTTCCCACGAAGGTGAAGAGCAAAAATTGACCGAAAAAAAACCTCATTTTCAAAAAGGAATCTTTTTGGTACCACAAAAAGCGCTACTTTTTTTAAGGCTTGGTACATGTTGCTAAAATACAGCATTCTTTTTAGGTTGCAGATAAATTTCTACTTCAAATGGTGTACAATTTATTCCGAATTACTTTCGCTTTTGAAAAAATAAGTACCTTTAAAAAAAAAGCCTGTGCGCAATTTATTGTTGTTTTCCATTCTTATTTTAATCACTTTTTCTGCCCAAGCGCAAGATGAAACTTGGTTTTACATTCGTGCCCGCGATACTTCTTTTACCCCTTCCTTTGAAAAAAAAGGTGAATATATAATTTATACTGGGGAAGATTCCAAACTCAAGGCTGGGCTTAAAAACTATCAAATCAAGACTTTTAATAAAACCCAGAAAAATTCAAAGAAGCAAGATATTTATAAAACCTTTTTTGTGATAGCAGATAAAGAAAGTCTGCTTCAGGATTTGCTGCTAAACGCTTCAGATATTTTTGAATCTGGTGAAATAATTTCAAAAGAAGATAGAAAAATCTTCGAACCTAATGATTACGGTCTTACCAGTACCATTGGTGATAGTAAAGGTTTTAAGGTAAACCTGGATTATCTGGATTTTCTGGGACTACCCAAAGCTTGGTACTACACGACGGGTGATAGAAACACAGTTATAGGAATTTCTGACGGTACCGTAGATACTACAAATGTTGAGTTTAAAGGAAAAACTACGGAATTCAAAAAGTCGTTTGAAGCTAAAGGTCACGGATCGAGCGTTGCTTCCATAGCTGCTGGCCAAGGTGATAACGGTTATGGTGTGCCTGGGGTTTGTTACGATTGTAGCATTTACACCACTGGATATGGCAATTTCCGGACTTTGCAAATGCTAAAGGATCTGTCAGATGCGGGGGCCAGAGTAATTAACTGCAGCTGGCTGGGCACATATTCAACCGAAAAAGTACAGGGAGAGATAAATGAAATGCTAAAACAGGGAACTATAATTGTTGCAGCTGCAGGCAACAGGCCTTGGACCACAACACTTGGAAAAAAATCCTATTATCCCGCTTCTTATGATCATGTAATTTCAGTTTCCTCTGGAATGTATAAATATGAAAATATAGAAGATAATATAATACTATTGGAGTCTGGTGAATATTATGCCGAAAACATAATGGGACATGTGGGCAGAACCGTAGGTTTTGAGGACAATGATCCTAAAAAGAAGGCGAAAATTTGGCCGATATCCATAACAACCCTAAATAAAGATGTGGATTTACTGGCGCCATCTGTAGGTATCTTAAGATTTTCACGCACGGCGGAAAACAATAAGATTGCTTACATTCCTTTTGAGGCTACCTCACCATCTGCTCCTCTGGTTACAGGAACCATAGCGTTAATGTTCTCGCTCTATCCTTGCTTGCCAGCGGACGAAGTGGAAAGTATTTTAAAAATGACAGCCACAAATATTGACGATATTGAAGTTAACAAACCCTACGCAGGAATGTATGGGGCAGGAATACTCAATACAGGTGGCGCAGTAGAAATGGTTTTTGACATGTTTGCTGAAGAGAAACCAGTTAAAATTGAAAATCAGCGTTTCAGTAGATGGGATTTTAAGCTTAGCTCTATTTCTGAAATAATAATGAAAAACCAAGAATTTACAGAAGAAGCAACTTTGGATCTTACTTCAAAAAAAAGTATTGTGATTTCTGAAAATACTATTCTAAAACCGAATACTTTAGGCAAAATCCATTTAAAAATAAATCCGTCACTTAAAAAGGAATGTGAGTTGCAGCTTCGCGATCCAAGTATTTTAAATGATTAATTTCCATCAACCATCAACTAAACAGTTTTCTGCACCACTTCAAAAATCTGGTTTTCGTCGCACTTCAGTGTTTTGGAGGGATATTTTAGCAATAGGGCATAGTCGTGTGTTGCCATCAAAATAGTATTGCCGTTTTTATTTATTTCGCGTAATACTTCCATTACTTCCACGCTTGTTTGCGGATCGAGGTTTCCAGTTGGCTCGTCTGCAAGAATTAATTCTGGATCGTTCAATAGCGCACGTGCAATTGCAACACGTTGTTGCTCGCCGCCAGAAAGCTGATAGGGATATTTAAAGGCTTTGGTTTTCATATCAACCTTGTCCAACACGCTATTTATTTTACTTTCCATTGCCGGTTTATCTTTCCATCCCGTAGCAGTGAGTACAAAATTAAGATTATCATGCACTGTGCGGTCGTTCAGCAATTTAAAATCCTGAAATACTACACCTAGTTTTCTTCTCAAAAAAGGAATGTCGTTTTCTTTTAAAGTAGCCAAATCATAACCCACAATATTGCCTTCGCCTTCTTGCAGTGGTAGATCGCCATAAAGCGTTTTCATAAAACTACTTTTCCCGGTTCCGGTTTTTCCGATTAGGTAAACAAATTCACCTTTTTCCACAGAAACGGAAACATCAGAAAGTACTAAGTTGTCTCCTTGATAAATGGAAGCATCTTTTAAAAATAATACGGTATCGGCCATTTGGATTTGAGATTGTAGATTTACGATTATGGAAAAAGCTTAAAGCATGAAACAAAAGTAATTTGAAATACTGCCAACTGCAACTGAATACTGCTACTTATTTTATTTTCTGAAACTTTTCTTTTAAAGCATCAATTTCCTTTTGCTGCTGAAGTGTGTAAAGCGTCAACTCCTCAATTTTTTGAAGTAAAATCAAATTCATTTCTTTTAGTGAAATTCCCTCTTTTTGCATCGCTTTAGCTGAAGGCACATTCGGTAAATGGTGGTTTTCCTTCAAAAACGCTTCCAATTCTTCCAAGGAAATTAATTTGTATTCAGGCATTGCTTCAGAAAAACCTGAGTAATAATTTTCAAACACATAATCTGGAGCCACGGCACCATCCAAATCTACCAATACTTCCTGTGTATGTATTTTACCTTTTACAGTCAAAAGTTCGTCGGGGAAACTAGTTCCGATGCCGATCTTGCCATCTTTTTCTGAAATATTTTTAAATGGATTGCGCTGCGAAGTGGCGGAAATCGAAAATAAAAAAAATCCAATAATCAATAATCTGTTCATAACAATGTGATTAGAATTTCTAATTTTTTAAAATTACATTTTTTTTTTAAGATGTTCGGGGTATGTTAAAATCTCTTTAACAATACATACTTATTTCACTTTTGTGCCGTTATATTGCTAAGAATTTTCATTAAAAATCATTCGTTAATTAAACCTTAAAAATTTACAGTATCGCCGAAAGCTACATTTAAAGTTAAATACCTTTACGCCACAAAAACTGTAAATAATGATAAAGAATTTTCTTGTCTTTTCGCTTTTTCTATTCCTCTCATTTTCATCATTCTCGCAGCAAACTGCAGCATACACAAACGACCTCGCTGAGTTCAACCAAGCGTTGGAACTCTACGATAACGGGCAATATTTAGCTGCGCAAAGTCTCTTCGACAAAATAAAAAACAGTAATACTGATGCAACAGTACAAAGCGATTGCGCCTATTACATTGCGAATGCGGCAGTTAGGTTAAACCAGCAAAATGCTGACCAGTTGATGGAAGAATTTGTGGAGAAATATCCAACGAGTTTGAAGAGGAATTCTGCATTTATAGATGTTGCCAATTATTATTTCGAAAATGGAAAATATTCCTACGCCCAAAAATGGTATGATAAAGTTGATGAGGGAAGTTTAAGCCGAAGCGAGCAGGAACGTTTCAATTTCAACAATGGGTACGCATATTTTAAAGCGAAGCGATATGATGATGCGAAAAGCTATTTCAACAAAGTTTCCACTTCACACAAATATGGCTCTCAGGCGAAATATTATTTGGGTTTTATCGCTTACGAAGGTGATGATTACGAAGAAGCCAATAAAAATTTTGAGGAAGTAAAAGGTGAGGAGCGCTACTCCGAAGATCTTAGTTATTACCAAGCCGATATGAATTTCAAGCTGGGCAATTTTCAAAAAGCCATTGATATGGGGAAGGAGCAGTTTAGCAAAAGCAATCCGCAGGAACAAAGCCAGCTTTCAAAAATTATTGGGGAAAGCTATTTTAATCTGGAAAAATATGACGAAGCCATTCCCTATCTAAAGAAATACAAAGGCACGCGCGGAAAGTGGTCCAATACCGATTATTACCAATTAGGCTACGCTTATTACAAACAAGAAAATT
This sequence comes from Aequorivita lipolytica, assembly GCF_007997135.1. Lineage (GTDB taxonomy): Bacteria > Bacteroidota > Bacteroidia > Flavobacteriales > Flavobacteriaceae > Aequorivita > Aequorivita lipolytica. The sequence continues at coordinate 119,375 of NZ_VORU01000007.1, forward strand.
ACGAAAATGCAATTGGCGAGTTCAACAAAATTGTTGACGGAAAGAACGCTGTTGCCCAAAACGCCTATTATCATTTGGCGGAAAGTTATTTAAAGCTCAATAAAAAGCAGGAAGCATTGAATGCTTTTAAAAATGCTTCGGAAATGGATTTCAGCGCAGAAATTCAGGAAGATGCTTATTTGAATTACGCAAAATTGAGTTATGAAATAGGGAACAGCTATAAAAGCACACCGCAGGTTTTGCTTTCGTTTATTGAAAAATACCCTAACAACACCAACAACGACGAGCTGAAAAAATTGCTGATTGATAGTTACATTACTTCAAAAAACTACAAAGAAGCATTGGATTTGTTGGAGAACAACAAAAATTTTGCTGACAAAGCAGCCTATCAAAAAGTAGCTTTTTATAGAGGAATTGAACTTTACAACGAAACAAATTACAACGAAGCGATTTCGTTTTTTGATAAAAGCATGAAAGAATCGCAAGACCCAAGTTTTGCTGCCCGCGCTACTTATTGGAAAGCTGAAAGCGATTACCAACTTTCAAATTTTGAAAAATCGTTGACTGGATATAAGAAGTTTGCACAGATGCCCGGCTCGCAAAATACTTCAGAAAATAAAAATTTGAAGTACAATTTGGCGTACAACCAATTCAAACTTAAAAATTATACCGAAGCTATTTCAAATTTCAAAAGCTACGTCAGCTCTTCGTCCGCTGAAACTGTACGAAAAAAAGATGCTTATTTGCGCTTGGGCGACAGCTATTTTGTGACCAGTCAATATTGGCCAGCAATGGAAAACTATAACGCAGCTGCTGAAATGGGCGGCGATAATGATTATGCCGATTTTCAAAAAGCCATCAGTTATGGTTTTGTGGATCGCCCCGATAAAAAAGTTGAGGAATTGATTGTTTTCATAAAACAATATCCAAAATCCGTTTATCGCGATGATGCTTTATATGAATTGGGAAATACCTACGTGGCGCAAAACAAAACCAATGAGGCAATTTCGGCATACGACCAATTGGTTCGCGACATTCCAAACAGCAGTTTCGTTTCAAAAGCATTGCTAAAAAAAGCTTTGATTTATGATAACACAGGAAAAAGCAATGAAGCTTTAGCTATTTTCAAAAGAGTGGCTAAGGATTTTCCTTCAACTCCCGAAGCTTTGCAAGCCGTTTCTTCAGCAAAAATCATTTACATAGACCAAGGAAATGTTGATGAATATGCACGTTGGGTAAAAACCTTGGATTACGTGAAAGTGGGCGATACCGAAATGGACGATGCTGCATATTTGGCCGCCGAACAACCTTATTTAGAAAACAATCAATCACAGGCGAAGGGTCGTTTTGAGGATTATTTAAGGCAATTCCCAAATGGCCAACACGCACAAAATGCACATTTCTATTTGGGCCAGATTTATTTCACCGATGGAAAAAGCGATCAAGCCATTCCACATTTTGAATATGTGGTGAATCGCGAACGAAGCGAATTTACAGAACAAGCTTTGGCGCGGGTTTCGGAATTGTATTTGGGCAAAAAGGATTACCAAAATGCTTTAAAATATTTAACGCGTTTGGAAACCGGAGCAGATTTTCCGCAGAACGTCATCTTTGCGCAGACCAACAGTATGAAGGCTTCGTATGAGTTGAAGCAATATGCCGAAGCTGTAAATTATGCAGAAAAAGTGCTTCAAAATTCAAAAATTGACAATTCAATAAAGAGTGACGCACAAGTAATTATCGCCCGTTCGGCGATAAAAACCAATAACGAGGCAAAAGCGAAAACCGCTTACGCCGAAGTACAGAAAATCGCCACCGGCCAACTTGCTGCAGAAGCGCTTTATTTCGATGCTTATTTCAAAAACAAAGAAGGAAATTTTGAAGGCTCAAACACTTCCGTGCAAAAATTGGCGAAGGATTATTCTAGCTACAAACTTTACGGTGCCAAAGGTTTGGTGCTGATGGCGAAGAATTTTTACGCTTTGAAAGACGCTTACCAAGCCACATACATTTTAGAAAGTGTAACCAAAAATTTCACCGATTATCCCGATGTGGTTGAGGAAGCAAAAGCCGAACTCGCCGTAATCAAAAACGCAGAAGCGAAAACCAATTCTTCTGTAGAAACAGGAAATTAACAAATATCCTCTGTGCTCTCTGTGCCTCTGTGGTGAAAAATTATACTACAGAGGCACAGAGGACACAGAGCAAACAAGCAACTTAAAAATAAGATAAATAATCACCTAATAATATGTCCAAGAAACGCATACTTTTATTTTCATTTATAATTGTTGTACTAAGTGGTATTTCCGCTTTTTCCCAAGAAAAAGAATTGGATACTGAAGTGGTAAACATTGTAAAACCATACACCCCCACAATTTCGGACGCCTTTAAAGTGAAGGAAACTCCAACGTTGAACGATTCCATTTCAACCACAAAAAAGGAGGTGAAGTACAGTATTTTTTCAGTTCCTGTGGCTTCCACTTTTACGCCTTCAAAAGGAAAGGCTACAACTGTTGAAAAGACAAAGCCTATAAAATTATACGATAATTACGCAACGCTGGGTTTTGGAAATTACACTTCAATTTTGGGTGAGTTCTACAGCAATTTTGAAATCAGCCGTACCGATAATGCTGGGTTTTTCTTTCGGCATAATTCTTCACAGGGCGATATAGAAGGCGTGAAATTGGATAATAAATATTACGATACAAGTCTGGATGCAAATTACACAAGTCGACAAAAAGATGCAACTTACAGACTTGACGCGGGTGTGGAGCATCAACTTTACAATTGGTATGGGGTGCCAGAGATAGTTTATATTCAGGAACCAAATGTGCAAATAGACCCACAGCAAACTTATATTAGCGGCTATGCTGGCGGGAGTATTGCGTTGGACGATTCTTTTTTTGAAAGGGCTGCAGTGAATATTCGCTATTTGGGCGATGCGTTTTCTTCTTCGGAATTTAACGCAACGTTGAAGCCAGAGTTCTCGTTCCCACTTGAAAATTTGACTTTTAAAATTGATGGCGATATTGATTATTTGAGCGGAAGTTTTGACAGGAATTATACAAACACTTCCGATATTAAATACAGTTTTTTAAACGTTGGATTGGTGCCGTCCATTAATTTTGTAAATAACGATCTCAGCGTTTCTTTGGGGGTTGCGGCATATGTGAGTTTGGATTCCGAAAACAGCGATACTGACTTTTCGTTATACCCAAGATTGAACGCTTCTTACCGTTTGCTGGATGAAACAGTAATTTTGTATGGTGGGGCAGAAGGCGGTCTTCAGCAAAACACGTATTACAATTTCAAAGAAGAAAATCCATTTGTTTCGCCTACTTTAAATGTTGCACCCACTAAAAAATTATATGAAGGTTTTGGAGGAATCAAAGGAAAATTGTCTAATTCAGTAGCCTATAACGTTAGAGCTTCTTATGGGAAAGATGAGAATAAAGCATTGTTTCAGGCCAATTTCATTAATTTGCTAGCACCAGGTCTTGAAGGGTATCAGTTCGGCAACTCTTTCAATATAGTTTATGACGACGTAAACACTTTGGCGTTTTTTGCTGAATTGAAAGTTGAGGTTTCAGATAAATTTTCTTTGGGAATAAACGGAACTTATAATAGTTACAGTACAGATTTGCAAAATGAAGCGTGGAACTTGCCAGATTTAAAGGCTTCGGTATTTTCAAATTTCAACATTACAGAAAAATTGTATGGAGGTGCCTCGTTGTTCTATGTAGGTGAAAGAAAGGACCTTCATGTAGATCCATATAATACACAGGAAGTTACACTTGATGGCTATGTGGATGCCAATTTAAGTTTTGGATATAGATTTACCGACAGGCTTTCGGCTTTTGTAAAAGGAAGCAATCTATTTGGCGATAATTATGAAAAATGGCTGAATTATCCCGTGCAGGGAATTCAGGGATTGGCTGGAGTTACTTATAAATTTGATTGGTAGATTAAAGATCTAGCACAATTTTAATGTTTTCTTTCACCTGATTCACTAAATTAGTAGGAAGAATCCCTATTTTTTTTGATTAATCTTTTGTTGTCGATGGCTCTAACTTGATCGATCAAAATATCACTTTCCCTATCTAAATCCGTTACGCCTTTTGCGATATAAACCCGTAATATTTCGGATTTTCTAAATACATGTGTAGTTAACGGGCACACGATAGTGGAAGGATGGGGGATTGCATTCAAAAAATTGGTTTGGAGAATTAGCACCGGACGGGTCTTTCCCGGTTCGGTACCAATTTGAGGGTTTAAATCTGCCAGCCATATTTCAAATTGTTTAATTTTCATTTTCGAAAATTTCAAATTCTGCCAATACTTCCATTGAGTTGCCACTAACCAATTTTGATTCTTTTTTCAACTGATTTTCAATCATTTTTCTTTTTTGAAATTTATTGTAAAATTCAAGTGCCTCGTTGATATATCGGTTTCTTGGCTTTTTAAGATTTTTTAAAATTTCTTCGGTTTCTCCAAAAATGGAATCGTCTATTTTTAATGATACTGTTTTCATCTCAAATGTTTTACTCAAAAGTATATCTTTTTGGTATATACTCTAAGAGGATTTAGTTTATTTTTCGTATAAATTACTATCATGAAAATGCTTTCTTTACTTTTACGGCCTAAATTAAAAATGATGAAAAAACTAATTTTCTTAATATTCACAATATCACTATTCTCCTGCGCGCCAGATAAATTGGCAGCCGATTTATTGATAAAAAACGCAACAATCTATACCGTTGATAAGGAGTTCAGCACAGCAAACGCACTTGTGGTAAAAGATGGAAAAATTCTGGAGATAGGCTTAAAACCTGAACTTGAATTGAAATATGATATTAAGGAAACCTATGATGCCAAAGGCAATACTGTAGTTCCGGGTTTAATTGATGCACATGCACATTTATATGGTCTTGGTTTAGGTTTACAGAATGTAGATTTAGTGGGAACCACAAGTTTCGAGGAAGTTTTAGGGCGTGTTGTCGCTTTTCAGGAAGAAAGAAATACTGAATATATAATAGGTCGCGGTTGGGATCAAAACGACTGGGATGCTAAAAGTTTTCCCACAAAAAAAGAATTGGATTCCCTTTTTCCAGATACACCTGTGGCTTTGCAAAGAATTGACGGCCACGCATATTTAGTGAATTCCAAAGCGTTGCAACTTGCCGGAATTACATCAAAAACTAAAATCCCAGGAGGCGAAGTGGTTTTAGAAAACGGCGATCCAACTGGAATTTTGATTGACAGCCCGATGGATCTTATCGATAAAACTTTCCCCGAAATCACGGATGAAGTTTCAACCGAAGCACTTTTGGAAGCAGAAAAAATCTGCCTTCAATACGGATTGACAACTGTTGATGACGCTGGTTTGAACAGAAATATTATTGAATTGATTGATACACTTCAAAAAGAAGGAAAATTCAAATTGAGGATGTACACTATGATTAGCAATAGTCGCGAAAATCGTGACTATTATTTGCAAAATGGAACTTATAAAACCGATCGATTAAACGTGCGTTCCTTTAAAGTTTATTCCGATGGCGCACTTGGCTCCCGCGGTGCTGCCATGCGCGAACCATACAGTGATATGCCCGGGCATTTTGGCGCAATGATTACCACAGCCGATAGTTTGAATTATTTAGCTGAAAAGATTGCCGCTTCGGAGTTTCAGATGAATACGCACGCCATTGGCGATTCTGCAAATATTGCAGTCTTACGCGCTTATAAAAAGGCTTTGGAAGGCAAAACGGATAGACGTTGGAGAGTAGAACATGCGCAGATTATTTCGCCACAGGATTTCAGTTATTTTGCAGACAATAACAACATTCTACCCTCAGTACAACCTACCCATGCAACAAGTGATATGTATTGGGCTGAGGATAGAGTGGGAGCGGAACGGATCAAAGGCGCTTACGCATATAAAGAGTTGCTCAACAAAGCTGGAATGGTTGCTTTGGGAACTGATTTTCCTGTGGAAAAAGTAAACCCGATGTACACTTTCTACTCCGCTGTTGCCCGAAAGGATTTAAATAATTATCCTGAAAATGGTTTTCAAATGAAGGATGTATTGACCCGTGAAGAGGCTTTACGCGGAATGACCATTTGGGCAGCTTTCGCCAATTTTGAAGAAAACGAAAAGGGAAGCATTGAGGTTGGGAAATTTGCAGATTTTACCGTTCTCGATAAAGATATAATGAAGGTTGATGAAAAAGAACTTCCGAACACAAAGGTTTTGGCAACTTTCATCAATGGCGAAATGGTTTATGAATCTGAATAAAAGCACTTTGTGACTTTGCGCCTTTGCGTGCAAAAATTTTCTCGCAAAGGCGCAAAGTCGCAAAGAAGAAATGAGATGGAAAATATTCTGAAACAACTTCCGCAGAAAGCAAAGGAAGCCGAGGCCGAAAACAAAAAGTTTTTTGCAAAGCTGAAGAAAAAGCCGCCCAAACATCTCGATAATTTGATGCAGGAATTGCACGACGAAGAATTCCGAAAAACAGATTGTTTAACTTGTGCCAATTGCTGCAAAACCACAGGCCCACTTTTTACGGATAAAGACATAGAGCGTATTTCAAAACATTTCCGGATGAAACCGCAACAGTTTATTGAAACGTATTTGCGGATAGATGAAGACAAAGATTATGTGTTGCAAAGCGTTCCCTGCACTTTTTTGGGAGCAGATAATTATTGCAGCATTTACGATGTGCGCCCAAAAGCCTGTCGCGAATTTCCACATACAGATAGAAAGAAATTTCAGCAGATTTCAAATCTTACAATGAAAAATGTTGCTGTTTGCCCAGCGGCTTATAATATTGTGGAGGAGATGAAACGACTTTTAAATAAGTAGCAGTGGGCAGTTTCAGTATGCACTACGCAGTCTGGAGAAATAGTTGCTTGATAAAAATCTGTTTCTTTAATTTTTCTGATAATAATCCCAAGTTGCTTTTGCTATATCTGCAATTATTTCTTCTCCGTCTTTAAATTTTTCTGTGGTGTTATGCACAAAAACAGATATTGCAAAATGTTGTCCGTTAGGTAATTTTACGATTCCTATATCATTTATAGCGCCTGTTAATCCTGCATCATTTGTAAATGAACTTCCCGTTCTATGGGCAACTTCTGTGTTTTTGGGTAATTTTCCCTTTATTCTATTTTGTCCAACAGAGGTTTCTAACATAGTTTTATATAGAAATTTGGTTGAACTTTTTGTCAGTATTTGCGTTTGAAAGAGTTTCTTTAAAAGATGAGTGGCATTATTTGGTGTTGTTGTATTTAAAAATTGTGCTTCCCAATTTTGGTGCATATCTTCTTCATTATTTACAATGATAAAATCTGGATTATTAATGAAACTATCGATGGTTTTTACACCACCAATAAGTCTTATCAATATATCACATATATTATTATCACTGTTTTTAACAGTCCATTGTATTGCTTCTTTTAGAGTTATTGAAATGTTACCGTCAGGGAATTTATCTCGAAAAGGACTCCATGTATTTTCAAGCAATTCACTCTTTTTGATAAATAATTTTTGATTTAAAGAAAGTTCTCCTTTGTCAACTTTATTCAAAACTGTTAATGCAATATGAAATTTGAAAACGCTTAACATTGGATAATTTTTGTTTCCATTAATACTTAGGGTATCTCCGGTTTCTAATCCAAAAAGTGAAACTCCAACAGCTGCATTTTTTGCAGCGATGATTTGCTCAATTTGATTTCGAAGTACGACTTTTTTTTGACCAAAAATTTGTAATGAGAGAAGTAAATAGAAAATTATTAAAAAGCGTTTTTTCATATAAATCTCTTTTTTTAGATGTGTATTCTTCGGTTGTTTATTAAGTTTCGGCATACTGAATACTGCAACAGAAAACTGCAACTTTTTTAAGGGTAAAGCAAATACTTCTCCCTAACCTTCTGAAAACTGTCAAGCCCATCTTTCCAAGAATCCCGAATTTTTTCAGCAGATAAACCTTGCTCAATTTGTTGTTGCAATTTCTTTGTTCCAGCAAGTTTCACAAAAAATGAATTGAAAAAATCCTTCTTTTTCCCGTTGGCGTTGTAGGCATCGATTAGCCATTCCAAATTTATTTTACTCAATCGCGGTTCTTTTCTGAGGTCTTTTCCGTGGCAAAGTTGCCCTTTGAATTTTGGGTCTTTTGAGCCTTCGTTGGATTGTGGCGTATATTCAAAAGTATATTTTGAAGCGGGCAAACTCGGTGCTCCAAAAACCTGAAATTGCATATCCGTGCCGCGGCCGGCGTTTATAAACGTTCCTTCAAAAAAGCAGAGGCTAGGGTAGAGGTTTATGGCTTGATCGTTAGGTAAATTTGGGGATGGTTTTATGGGAAGTGAATACTGTGTTTCATGAGTGTAGTTTTTCATTCCGATAATGGTAAGGTCGCATACATCTTTTTTTTGCGACCAATCTTTTTCTTTGTTATTCAGCCATCCTTCGCCATTTATCATAGCTGCGTATTCGCCAATAGTCATTCCGTGAACCACTGGAATTGGATGCATTCCCACAAAGCTTTCATTCTCAGGTTCCATTATTGGCCCGTCAATGTAATGTCCGTTGGGATTTGGACGGTCTAAAACTATGACGGGAATACCTAACTCTGCGCAGGCTTCCATAACATAATGAAGCGTGGAAATGTAGGTGTAAAAACGTGCGCCAACATCTTGTATGTCAAAAACTACTACGTCAATTCCTTTCAATTGTTCTTGGGATGGTTTTTTGTTATTTCCGTAAAGTGAGATTAAAGGAACACCCGTTTTTGAATCTACTCCATCTTTCACATGTTCACCCGCATCGGCAGTACCTCTAAAACCGTGCTCTGGAGCGAAAACCTTTTTAATAATAATATTTTTCGAAATCAAAAAATCTACAAGATGCTGGTTTTCATTTTCCAAAAAAGAAGTCTGATTCGCAACCACTCCCACATTTTTTCCTTTCAGTAGTTCAGAATAAAGTTGAAACTGCTCAGCACCAACAATAATATCTTGGTCACTTAGGGAAGTCGAAGTTCCGTCATCCGTCATTGGTCTTCCGTCCTCATTTCCCCCTTTGGGGGTTAGGGGGCTTTTCTCATTGGAACTTCCGCAGGAAAAAATGGTCAAAACAACCAATAAAACTGTATTTTTGAAAAAAGTTAAGCCCATAAAATTTCAGTGAATTTCGAATTTTTCATCGCTCGGCGCATCATTGCTTCCAAGGACTATAAAAGTAGTATTTCGGCGCCGATAATAAAAATTGCAATCACCGCAATTGCGCTCGGTATTATTATGATGCTAATCTCGATTGCAACGGGCGTTGGGCTTCAAAAAAAGATTCGCGAAAAGGTTTCTGCCTTCAATGGCGATATAATCATTACGAATTTCGACACCAACTTTTCCAATGATTCCCAAAATCCTATTTCAAAAGATCAGGATTTTTACCCCACTTTTAAAAATATTGATGGAATAAAACACGTGCAAGTTACCGCTTCCAAAGGCGGCGTAATCCGTACCGAGACCGATTTTGAAGGTGTGGTGGTAAAAGGCGTGGGCAATGATTACGATTGGGAATATTTCAAGGATTATTTGGTGGAAGGAAAATTGCCCGATTTTAAAGGTGATTTAAACGAAGACATCTTAATTTCAGAATATTTGGCAAATAGGCTTCATCTGAAACTTGGTGATAAAGTGACCACTTTTTTTCTGAACGACGAAGTTTCAAAAACGCCACGCAGCCGCGGTTTCAACATTGTGGGAATATATAATAGCGGTTTTCAGCAATTTGACGAGCAATTTATAATAACCGACATTCGCCATATTCAGCGATTGAACAAATGGGAAGATGATCAAATTGGTGCTTTCGAGGTTTTTGTTAATGATTTTGACCAAATTGTTCCCATCGGAAACGAAGTTTACAACGAAACAAGCAGTACACTGGACACGCAGACCATCCGCCAAAAATATGCCTCCATTTTTGAATGGCTCGACCTTTTTGACTTCAATATAATAATGATTATCGGGATTATGATTTTGGTCGCTGGCATCAATATGATAACTGCACTTTTGGTTTTGATTTTGGAACGCACCCAAATGATTGGTATTTTGAAAGCTTTGGGAAGTAGCGATTGGAGCGTGCGCAAAGTTTTTTTATACAATGCAATGTACTTGATAGGCGTCGGTCTTTTCTGGGGAAATGTTATTGGAATTGGACTGCTTTTGGTTCAGAAATACGGTAAGGTTTTCAAATTGAATCCAGATACTTATTACGTGAATGAAGCTCCTGTTTATTTGAATTGGGAGTATATTTTAATCTTGAATGGCGGAACTTTTCTACTCTGCCTTTTAATGCTTTTGATTCCTTCTTTTATTATTTCAAAAATTTCTCCTGTTAAAGCAATTCGGTTTGAGTAACCTTGCGAGGCACAAAGCAATTTCAAACCTTGATAGCCTTTTAAAAAAAGAAACTATTATCTGAAAAATTTAACAAATATATTTCCTACAATTCGTTTTTTTTTTAATTTGCAATGTATTAGTAGATATAGGTGCGCACCTTTTTTACAATACAAAAATTGATTATTTAACCTACAAATTTTTGTATAATGAAAAATTTTTTACGATTAAAAAAAATGTTTTTAGTAATTAGTGTTTTACTGTTCAGTAACTTAGCTAATTCATCTACACACCCAAGTAATATTCTTGAATTCAATACAATTTCCAATTCAGAGAATAGCGATATAACTCCCGGTTGTGGTACTTTTACTATTGGTGTGAATGTTGGAATATTTTATATAGAAACACAAGTGGAAGTTTGTTGTCACATTTTTACTCCTATGCCCCTTTGTTCTTATGCACAGAATGGGGTAAACCGCAATCCTGAGGATTTGACAATTCATGTTGATTTATCAAATTTAGATATCGGTAATACTGATATGGGGGAAACTGCTCCAAATAATTATATTGATGTTGTATCCAGTACCGTTGAGGTATTTAATGGGCATAATCTTAGAATTAAATCAAAAAGATATTACATCAATGGAGATAACACTGTTAATTTTGAATACGAAGAAATTTAATAATTATGAATATTAAGACCAAAAGAATATTTGCATTAATAATTGATTTAATAGTAATTGGTTTTATATATAGCTTTGGGACTAATTTTATAAATTTAAATGTAGAATTAGGGTCCAAAGAAATCTTTAACCTAAATATTTTGTATGGTTATAGTTTTTTAATTGTCGTCTATTGGATTTATTTTTTTCTCTTTGATGTCTTTAATAAAGGTATAACTTTTGGTAAAATGTTAACCAAGATTAGAGTTATTTCAAATGTTGAAAAGAATTCAAACTACAATAAATTTTTAAGAACTTTCTTGAAAGTTTTAAGTTTAATGATTTTTCCGATTGCAGGATTCTTATTTGTATTAAACGGTTTCACAATTCATGATAAGGCAATAAATACTGAAACAATTATTTATCAATAAATTTGAAGATGTTATATGCTTTAAAATTCCTTTCGGTTCTTCGATAGCGAGTCAACGGTAAGTTTTAAGTATCGCTGCAAAAATTATTAACCAGACCCCAAAGGTTTTGAAACCTTTGGGGTCTTTTCATTATCAATAATTCTGAATCCGTAATTCTGAATTCTGAATTCAGAATGTTACCTTTGCACCTCTAAAATTTATTATGGAATACGCAGAAAACATCTTAGGAACTATCGGGAACACACCAATGGTGAAAATCAACAAAATAATTGGGGACATTCCCGCTTTGGTGCTTGCCAAATATGAAACTTTCAATCCCGGCAATTCGGTTAAAGACCGAATGGCCTTAACAATGATTGAAGACGCAGAAGCCGACGGAAGATTAAAACCCGGCGGAACAATCATTGAAGGAACTTCCGGAAATACCGGGATGGGTTTGGCACTTGCCGCAATCGTAAAAGGCTACAAAATGGTCTGCGTAATCAGCGACAAACAGAGCAAAGAAAAGATTGATATTCTGAAAGCTGTGGGAAGCAAAGTTATAGTTTGCCCAACAAACGTAGCTCCCGATGATCCCCGAAGTTATTATTCCACATCAAAACGTTTGGCAGAGGAAACGCCCAACAGTTGGTACGTAAATCAATACGACAACCCAAGCAACACTAAAGCGCATTACGAAAGTACGGGCCCAGAAATCTGGAAACAGACCGACGGAAAAGTAACGCATTTTGTCGTTGGTGTTGGTACTGGTGGCACCATCAGTGGCGTTGGAAAATATTTAAAAGAACAAAACCCGAACATAAAGATTTGGGGAATTGATACCTACGGAAGTGTTTTCAAAAAATATCATGAGACTGGAATTTTTGACGAAAACGAAATCTATCCCTATATAACCGAAGGGATTGGTGAAGATATTCTTCCGAAGAATGTTAACTTTAGTGTAATTGACGGTTTCACCAAAGTGACCGATAAAGACGCAGCAATTTACACCCAAAAGCTTGCGAAAATGGAAGGTTTTTTCCTTGGAAATTCAGCCGGAGCAGCGATAAAAGGATTACTTCAACTAAAAGATAAATTTACAAAAGACGATGTGGTAGTTGTTCTTTTTCACGACCACGGCAGTCGCTATGTAGGTAAAATGTATAATGACGAATGGATGCGCGAACGCGGTTTTGTTGAGGATGAAGCCAAAAATGCTTCAGATTTGATAAAAGAGCATGAAGACAAGCCATTAATAACCGTAAAAACAGAAGAACTGGTTGGTCACGCCATAGAGCGGATGAAGAAATACAACATTTCGCAGATTCCTGTGGAAGATACAACAGGTTTTGTGGGGGCTTTGGACGAAACAGATTTACTTCGCAAATATCTGGAAAACAAAAACGTGGCTGATCTTCCCATCAAAGATGTAATGCACAAACCGTTTCCTATTGTGAAAAAACACACCACTATTGAAGAAATATCAAAATTGATTCACAAAGAAAACAATGCTGTTTTAGTAGATTTAGGTGAAGGTAAATTCAATATAATTACAAAGCACGATATAATTAGTGCACTGTAGTTTTTTGCCGCGAATTCGCGAATATTTTATAAATGCATTTGTAAATTTGCGACAAAATTTTCATAAAAATTTTCCGTATTTTTAACCTAATATGAAAAACGAAGCCCAAAAACTTTTCCGTTTCCTACGCACTAAACCCGTGCCGGCAAATACAAATGAAATATTGGCGTTGGAGCGGACTAAATTGGCCAACGAGCGCACGCTGCTTTCATACATTCGCTCCTCACTCTATTTATTATTGGGAGGAATTGGAATTCTGCAACTAAAAGACTTCGAGAGAATAAAATGGCTTGGCTATGTAGCATTGGTAGTATGTGTCATTTTTTTGGCAATAGGTATTTTTAGATATGTTCTACTGTCTCGAAGACTTTACAAATGGAACCGCATTCTTTATGTGGATACCATTTCGGAAAAAGTTGAAAAACAGGCTGATAAGCAAGAAAAATTGGAGAAGCAAGAGACGGAAGCATAGTATTTTTTCTTATATTTATCACGCATTTAATACTCCCCACTAAACTATTTTTCAAATGAAAGAAGATTTTCTGCACTATGTGTGGAAATTTCAGAAGTTTGATGTGGGCGAATTTTACACTTCAACTAATGAAAATCTACACATACAAAAGCAAGGGAGCCATAACTTAAACTCGGGCCCCGATTTTTTTAATGCACAGATTGACCTGGACGGTCAACTTTGGGCGGGTAATGTCGAGATTCATCTAAAATCCTCAGACTGGTATGCGCATGGTCACGAAACCGATGCGGCTTATGACAATGTTATACTGCACGTAGTTTGGGAGCACGACGCCGAAATTTATAGAAAGGATGGCACTGCGATACCCACTTTTGTCATAAAGGAGCATATTCCAAAAACTACTGTGGCACAATACCAGAAATTATTTTCCCAAGAAAAAAAGTGGATTAAATGCGAAAGTGATTTTGCAGACGTAGATGATTTTAGTATTGAAAATTGGCTGGAACGACTATATTTTGAAAGGCTTCAAAAAAAGGAAACATTTTTTTTAATGGAATTGAAAGATTCACAAAACCATTGGGAGAGCTTGCTTTTCAGAATGCTTTGCAAAAATTTTGGACTAAAAGTTAATGGAGATTCCTTCTTTAGTATTGCAAAATCCATCGATTTTTCAGTAGTGAAAAAATGTTGTCAGGAAAGACAGGATTTAGAAGCACTGCTAATGGGTCAGGCCGGATTGTTGGAAGGCGAAACGGAAGATTGGTATTTTAAAACGCTGAAATTAAAATACGAATATTTGAAGCATAAATTTCAGTTACAGAATGAAAATGTAATTGTTCCAAAGTTTTTCAGACTACGGCCTCCCAACTTTCCCACGGTGCGTTTAGCACAGTTTGCAATGCTTTATTTTCAGCGTAACAACTTGTTTTCACAGGTAATCGATATAAAAAGCGTAAGCGGTTTTCATGAACTTTTCAACGTATATGGCAGTGAATACTGGAGTACGCATTACAACTTTGGCATTGGTTCTTTGGAGCGCAAAAAGCGCGTTACCAAAAGTTTTGTAGATCTTTTGATTATCAATACCGTTATTCCGCTGAAGTTTTGTTACGCCACACAGCACGGCCGCGATGTTTCCGAAGAAATACTGAAACTGGCCTCCGAAGTTTCTTCCGAAGAAAATACGATTGTGAAGAAATTCAATTCTTTAAAAAATATTTCAAAAAACGCATATCAGAGTCAAGCGTTACTTCAACTAAAAAGTGAGTACTGCGATAAGAATAAATGTTTGCAATGTGCAATAGGCAATATAATAATTGGCTCTGAGGGTACAGCGAGTATGAGGAAATTAATTTGACCTTTATCTTTTTTTGCGATTTACATATTTAGAACGAAAAAGCGTATTTTGCAACTATGTTACAAACCATATATTCCTTAAGACACTATCTCGAAAAACGCGGTTTTTACGTGTCTTCGCGCTTAGCAGATAGGTTGGGTATGCGGGCCAAGAGCGTTCGTCTTTTTTTTATTTACGTCTCTTTTGCTACATTGGGTGCTGGTTTTGCCATTTACCTTACTTTAGCCTTTGTTTTACGACTCAAGGATTTGGTAAATACCAAACGAACCTCAGTTTTTGATTTATGAAGCAATTCTTCAGCTCTAAAATAGCAGTTGCCATTCTGCTCTTGATCTTGGTTTTTACGGCGGGAGTTGTTGGTTTCCATTTTTTTTCAGAATACAGTTGGATAGATGCTTTTTATATGACGGTTATTACAGTAACCACGGTGGGTTATGGCGAAGTAATGCCGCTAAGCCCGAATGAAAAACTTTTTGTCTCGCTTCTCATCATTTCCAGTATCTTTATCGTTGGTTACGCCATTTCAGTAATCACAGAATATATATTGAGCAAAAACATAGGTATTTTAAGACAGAAAAAAGTGCAGAAAAAATTGAAATCCATGCATAACCACGTAGTTGTTTGCGGCTTTGGCAGAAATGGAAAACAAGCGGCCCAGAAACTTTTGGCGTACAATCGTCCCTTTGTTATTATTGAAAAAGACGAGGAAATAATTGATCGTTTTTCCGACGACGATTATTTATTCATCTTGGGAAACGCCATTGAAGACGAAATTTTGCTGAAAGCTGGGATAAAAAGAGCTTCTACCTTAATCTGTGCTACGCCAAATGACGCTGATAATTTATTCATAGTCCTTTCAGCGCGGCAAATGAATAAAGACCTTAAAATAATAAGTCGCGCCAGTGAGGAAACCAGTTATAAAAAATTAAAACTTGGCGGAGCCGACAATGTTATAATGCCAGATAAAATAGGAGGTGACCACATGGCCTCACTTGTAGTTGTGCCGGATCTTGTAGAATTTTTGGATAACTTGACCGTTTCTGGGCAGCAGGACAGTATAAATGTAGAGCAAATACCTTTTGAAAAAATGTGTCCCCACGGCAGGGAACAGGCAATAAGAGATTTAGATGTTCGTAAAAAAACGGGCTGTTCCATCATCGGGTATCGCTCCCCTTCGGGTGAATATATTGTAAATCCGGAACCATCTTTGGTACTTCAGAAAAACTCAAAATTGATATTGATTGGGCGGCCTGAACAAATAGAAAGCCTTAAAAGAGAATACGGGGTTTAGCAAAACGTTAACAAATTTCATGGCATTTTTTTGAAATTGTTATTTTTTTTAAGCATCTTGCTCTGTTTTATTTCACAAGACATTTCATTTTAAAAATCCATTATGAAGAAACAGCTGCTTTCGCTAATTACATTTCTAATTCCAATTATCACTTTTGCGCAGGATACCACTGCATCCGAACAGGTTGATATAATTTTTAAAAAATATACAGGATGGTTTGTAGACTTGATATTCTATGAAATTCCTTTCTCCGAGAATTTCCAAATACCGTGGGTTTTAATAATCCTTATTGGAGGAGCAGTTTATTTCACAATATATTTTAGACTTATAAATTTTACAGGTTTCGGAACTGCCATTCGTGTTGTGAGAGGTAAATATGAAGATATTGAAAAGCACGGCGCCGACACACTTTATGGTGATGTAACCCCAAATGAGCAGGAAAACCTAATTGAAACCATTCGCGATGACAGTGCAGAAGGCGAGGTTTCACACTTTCAAGCCCTAACTGCGGCACTCTCGGCTACAGTAGGTTTAGGAAATATAGCTGGAGTTGCCGTGGCGCTTTCCATTGGTGGACCCGGTGCTACTTTCTGGATGATAGTTGCAGGTTTGTTGGGAATGGCATCCAAATTTGCCGAATGTACCCTTGGTGTAAAATACCGAGACGTGGGTCCAGACGGCACTGTTTATGGTGGACCCATGTATTATCTTAAAAAAGGTTTAGCCCAAAAAGGAATGGGCGGTTTAGGTAAAGTGCTCGCGGTTATTTTCGCAATATTTGTAATTGGGGGCTCTTTTGGCGGCGGCAATATGTTCCAAGCAAACCAAGCTGCAGCTCAATTTGTACAACTTTTTGAACTGCAGGGTACCAGCGCAGCAACTTGGTTTGGTATTGTTATGGCAATAATAGTAGCCTTTGTTATCATTGGAGGCATAAAACGTATTGCAAAGGTTACTGAAAAGATTGTTCCCTTTATGGCGGGAATCTATGTGCTGGCAGCCCTTATTATCTTGGTTGCAAATTATAATCATATTGGTGACGCTTTTGCTCTTATTTACGAAGGTGCTTTCTCAGGTCTTGGAATTGCAGGTGGTTTAGTAGGTGTAATGATTCAAGGTATTCGCCGTGGCGCATTCTCTAACGAAGCTGGAGTTGGTTCTGCAGCTATTGCCCACTCGGCAGTACGCACAAAGTATCCTGCTTCCGAAGGTATCGTGGCGCTTTTGGAGCCTTTTATTGATACCGTGGTTATTTGTACTATGACTGCTTTGGTAATTGTAATAACCAATTTCGACAATAATATTATTCAATACGGTGTAGAGGTGAAAGAAGGAGTTGAACTAACTGCAACCGCTTTTGATAGTGTAATTCCACACTTCTCAATTGTACTTACTGTAGCTGTGATTCTATTTGCTTTTTCAACCATGATTTCTTGGTCTTACTATGGAATGCAAGGTTGGATTTACCTATTTGGAAGAGGAAAAGTTACCGAGCTTATTTATAAACTGTTATTTTGTATCTTTATATGGGTTGGATCGGTAATTAGTCTTGGTTCTGTTATCAACTTCTCCGATGCAATGATTTTTGCAATGGTGGTTCCAAACATCATCGGTGTTGTATTATTAACGCCAGTTGTAAAAAAAGAACTGAACCGCTACATGAAAGCAATTAAAACCAAACACGATGCAATTGATGACGGTTTTGAAGATTTGCAGAAGCATATGTAAAAATTAAATTATATGGAATTAAAATCCCACTTCACGTTCAGCAAACAACAACGGAGTGGGATTTTACTTTTGTTGCTGCTCATCATTTCATTAATGTGCGTTTACTGGTTTGTAGATTTTTCTGAAGAAGATACTTTCGATACCTCTTCGGCAGAAATTGTTTCGCTTCAAAAGGAAATGGATTCACTCCGTTTAGTTGAAATTGAAAATAAAAAACCGAAGAAATACCCTTTCAATCCCAATTTCATTACAGATTATAAAGGCTACGTTTTAGGAATGAGTAATGAAGAAATTGACCGATTACTTCAGTATAGAAAAGAAGATAAATGGATCAATTCCACAGCAGATTTTAAAAAGGTAACAGGCGTTTCAGATTCGTTGCTGAACGAATTAAGTCCTTTTTTCAAATTTCCAGATTGGGTAACAAATCCGAAACCAAAATCAGATTTCAAAAATTATAAAAGCGAAAGTGGCTTTAATGAAAAACCATTCGCCCAAAAAACAGATCTCAACAAAGCTACCGAAGAACAATTACAACAAATAAGCGGCATTGGCGAAGCACTCAGCAAAAGAATAATTTCATATCGAGAGAAAGTAAATGGTTTTAGCAACGACAATGAACTTAATGCAGTTTATGGTCTAAACCCCGAAGTTGTGCAACGAACACTAAATGTTTTTACCGTAAAAATACCGAAAGAAATAATAAAAATAAATGTGAACAAGGCTTCAGCGTCTGATATTGCTACCATTCCAAGCATCACTTTTGAAATGGCAAAGAAAATTTGGGAATACCGAAGGCTACGAGAAAAAGTAAGCAGCATCCAGGAACTGGAAAAAATTGAAGGAATGACGGAAAGAAAGTTACAGCTAATTCAGTTATATTTGTCCGTTGATTAAATTTTATAAACCGCCGAAAGGCTTATAAATAATAGTTTTAGACCAGTATGAATAAGATGTATTTTACAGAGGAGCACGAATTTTTCAGAAAAAGTTTTCAGGATTTTCTTCAAAAGGAAGTAGTCCCGCATATTGATAAGTGGGAAAAAACCGGTCATATTGAGCGCTTTATTTGGGAGAAATTTGGCGAGATGGGCTACTTCGGAATCTACCAGCCCGAGGAATATGGCGGACTGGATTTGGACCTTTTTTACACCATAATTTTCTTAGAAGAACTTCAAAAAGTGAATAGTGGTGGTTTTGCCGCAGCAATGTGGGCGCACGCTTACCTTGCAATGACGCATCTTAAGAAAGAAGCAAACCACGCGCAAAAAGAAAAATATCTTACACCGAGTATTACAGGGGAAAAAATTGGGTGTCTTTGTATTACAGAACCTTTTGGTGGAAGCGATGTTTCAGGAATGCGAAGCACAGCTGTAAAAAAAGGAGACCATTATATTTTGAACGGTTCCAAAACATTTATCACGAACGGAATTTACAGCGACTATCTTATTATTGCAGCAAAGACGTCACCAGAATTAGGAAATAAAGGAATTAGCATTTTTGTAGTTGACCGGGAAGCAAAAGGTATTTCCGCAACAAAGCTTGATAAATTGGGCTGGCGCGCCAGCGATACGGCTGAAATAGCCTTTGATAATGTAGAAATTCCAATCGAAAATTTATTGGGTGAAGAAAATTTAGGCTTTCCATACATAATGCAGCATTTTGCATTGGAAAGACTTATTATGGGCATCAACGCCCACGCACGCAGTGAATTCGCTTTAGAATACACAATTCAATATATGAAAGAGCGTACTGCCTTCGGAAAAAGCATTTCAAAATTCCAGGCTTTGCGTCATCGTGTTGCACAGATTGCAACAGATATAGAAGTTTGCAAAACATTTAATTACGTTACGGCTAAGCGTCTTAACGACGGAGAATATGTGGTTAAAGAAGCTACAATGAGCAAACTTATTTCTACCAAGGTTTCAGATGAAGTTATGACCGAATGTCTTCAATTTTTAGGCGGTTACGGTTATATGGAAGAATATCCATTAGCGCGATTGCTTCGCGATAGCAGATTGGGCCCAATTGGCGGAGGTACTTCAGAGATTTTGAGAGAGATTATTGCCAAAATGGTTATTGAAGGAAAAGAGTATAAGCCGGCGACATAAATTCTTTTTAATTATTCATAAACCTATTTAAAAATAATGAAGTATTTCATCAAAAAGTATTTTTTCACATTATTCATTTTTTTTATTGGCGCCACCACTTTTGCTCAAACAGAGCTAAAGGGAAAAGTTGCAGATTTCTTAACCTTTCAACCCATTGAAAGCGCAAGTGTTTATATAAAAAATACAACCATCGGTTCCATAACCAATGCGGATGGTAATTTTGTATTAAAAGTTCCGCAACAAAACTTGAGTGATACTCTGGTTATTTCGTCCATTGGGTATAAAAGTTTTAAGGTTGTTATTAATGAATTCGAAAATGCGACAGATATATTTTTGGAGGAAGACGTAGCTTCTCTAGATGAAGTAGTAATAATAGCCGATCCACGACCTACAACCGGTAATGGTATTGTGCAAAAAGCCATTGAAAAACTACCCAAAAATCTTCCCGAACAACCCTATCTCCAAAAAGGGTTTCTGCGCCACAAAGAACGAAACAAAAAGGAATACAAATGGCTTATTGAAAGTGCGATCACTTTATACGATTCCAGTTACGCCTCGGGTGCGAAAAACAATCTGAAAATAAACGTTGATGAAACCCGTAAAAGTTATGATTTGCGTGATATTGACAGCCTTTTTACGTATTCGGCCTATCTTAAAAGTATAGGCTCTAAAGGTGGTGGCCTAAGCAGAAGCTCTGTAAAAACTTCATCTTTAATTGATGCCATAAAATGGAACGACAGCCGCGTAAACGGTTTGGAAAATCTTTTTAAAGGAAAGCTTAACTTGGTTCGGAATTCAAATGTAACTGGCGCTTTGCTAGGGAAGAATATTTTGGAAAAGCATCAGTTTGAACTCGATACAATTTTGGTGGACAACGGAAGGAAACTCTATAAAATAAAAATTTCAAAAGGCGCAGATTTTGTTGGCTTGAATACACCGAATATCTATAATGAAGGTTTTGAAGCAAAAGGTTGGATCTATATTTATTACGATAACTACGCAATTAAAAAAGTGGAATATGAATTGGTCGCAGCTTCCGATGTACAGAAAAAGCGAAGCAAAAGTCTTTTTGATACCCAGACTATTCACAAGCTTGTGATGACCTATATTGAGTATGATGGAAAGATGTATCCAAATTACATTTATTACGAAACCCCCAAGCTTGTAAACACAGGAGACCGCTCTTCAGACAGGGTAAAAACCGAGGCAGAGCCAGGCTTTGATAAGGACGAACAGTATTATTATACTATTCAGGAAATCCTGTTTAGTGATATTATTCAGGACCCAGAATTAATAAACCAAGAATTGCAACAAAATAATTGGTCTGCAGATATTTTCTCGAGCAAGGCTTACAACGAGTCGTTTTGGAAAAACTACAACGTATTGCTGGAAAGCAAAGAGGAGGAGAAACTCATCCAAGACCTAAGCAAACGCGCGTCTTTATATAAAGAGTAATTATTTTTAAAAAAACTGATTACTGATTACTAAATACTGAATACTTTTTTCTACTTTTGCCGTCCTAAAGAGAGGAGGTGATGACACTATGTTAATTATACCAGTTAAAGACGGAGAAAATATCGACAGAGCACTGAAGCGTTTCAAACGAAAATTTGATCGTACAGGAACTATGCGCCAGTTGCGTTCTAGGCAAGCTTTTACAAAGCCTTCTGTTAAGAAAAGAGCACAAATGCAAAAAGCTCAATACATTCAGAACTTAAGAGATCAGGAAGAAATCTAAAATTTCTTTTTTGATAATAAAAACTAAAAATCCGTTGGAATTATATTTCAACGGATTTTTTTATTGGTAAAAGTTATTGCGTTAAAGGGTTATTGAGTTATTTTGTAAATTTCCCCCGATAACCGATAACCGATAACCGAAAAATGTCCTTTCAGTCTTTTACAGATTATCTTCAACTCGAAAAAAAGTATTCACCACACACGGTGACAGCTTATTTGAAAGATTTGGAAGGTTTTCAGAAGTTTGCTTCTGAAGAATATCAATATTCTGAAATTTTGGATGTGAACTATTCCATCGTTCGAAGCTGGATAGTTTCACTTGTAGACTCGGGCATTTCAAACCGAACCGTAAACCGAAAGATTTCTTCACTAAAAACCTATTATAAATTTCTTCTGAAAACAGGGCAGATCGAGATTAACCCTTTGGCCAAGCACAAAGCGTTAAAAACCGCTAAGAAAATCCAAGTGCCTTTTTCGGAAAAGGAAATAGGAAATGTTATGGAAATGCTTGAGAACGAAAATAATTTTGAAGGCTGCCGTGATCGGCTAATTGTTGAGCTTTTTTACTCTACTGGTATACGTAGGGCAGAACTCATAAATATAAAACTGAATGACGTTTCATTTGCGCAGAAAACCATAAAGGTTTTGGGTAAACGGAACAAGGAGCGAATCATTCCATTGTTGTCGCCGGTTATTAAAAGTATTCAGGCCTATTTGCCATTTCGGGATCAATTGGATGAAATAAAAGATTCGGATAAGCTTTTTTTGACCGCCAAAGGGGTTAAAGTTTACGAAACCCTTGTCTATAGAATTATAAATTCATACTTTAGTAATGCTTCAGAAAAAGTAAAGAAAAGCCCGCATATTCTGCGGCATTCTTTTGCAACACATCTATTGAATGAAGGAGCAGATATTAATTCGGTGAAGGAGTTGCTTGGGCATTCCAGCTTGGCTTCAACACAGGTTTACACTCAAAACAGCATCGCAGAGTTGAAAGAAGTATACAAGAACTCGCATCCGCGCAATTAAAAAGACCAAAAGAGACCTATGGCGTAAAACTACATATTAATTAACTTTAAAACATTATAGTATGAAAGTAAACGTACAAACACCCAACTTTGCGGCCAAGGATGAATTATTGGTATTCGTTGAAAAAAAGCTGTCCAAATTAGAGCAATTTTATAGCAAAATAGTTTTTGCAGATGTCTTCTTAAAAGTTCAGAAAACAAGTGAAAAAGAAAATAAAATTGTTGAAGTATTACTGAGTATTCCCGGCGATGATGTAATGGTAAAAAAAGAGGCGAGAACATTTGAGGAAGCTACCGATGAAGTTGTTAAAATACTGGAGCGTCAGCTTAAGAAAAGAAAACAGAAAGAAAAAGCATATTTATAGTATAATTATTTAGAAAAAGTTTTGTAGAAAAAATAATTTTTCTACATTTGCAGTCCGTTAGAAATAGCGGACTTTTTTATGGCTGAAAAATAGCCTTAAAGAGAGTTCAAAAAGCCGATGTAGCTCAGCTGGCTAGAGCAGCTGATTTGTAATCAGCAGGTCGTGGGTTCGAGTCCCTCTATCGGCTCTTGAAATTTTGGAATTTGGAATTTCTATTTTGGGATTCCAAAAAAAGGGGAGATACTCAAGCGGCCAACGAGGGCAGACTGTAAATCTGCTGACTACGTCTTCGCAGGTTCGAATCCTGCTCTCCCCACACTAGTTTTCGCAGCGGCGAAAATGTAGGCTTGAAATATTGAAAACCAAGATTCTGAATTTAGAATCAAAATGCGGGAGTAGCTCAGTTGGTAGAGCGTCAGCCTTCCAAGCTGAATGTCGCCGGTTCGAACCCGGTCTCCCGCTCTAAAACCTGTGAAGTCAGGGATTATCTTCCTTTCTGCAAAAGGGAAAAAATTAAATACTTTACGCCGGTGTAGCTCAGGGGTAGAGCGTTTCCTTGGTAAGGAAGAGGTCATGGGTTCAATTCCCATCATTGGCTCAAAATTAGAATGCAAGTAACACTAATATATAACTAAGATTAAAATTAATACAAAATGGCAAAAGAAACATTCGATCGGTCAAAACCACACTTAAATGTAGGTACAATTGGACACGTAGATCACGGTAAAACAACTTTAACCGCAGCTATTACCAAAGTGATGGCTGATGCTGGTTTTTCAGAAGCCAGATCATTTGATCAAATTGATAACGCTCCAGAAGAAAAAGAAAGAGGTATAACAATTAACTCTTCACACGTTGAGTACCAAACAGCTAACCGTCACTACGCGCACGTTGACTGTCCTGGTCACGCGGATTATGTGAAGAACATGGTTACTGGTGCTGCCCAAATGGACGGTGCTATTCTAGTTGTTGCTGCTACAGACGGACCTATGCCACAAACTCGTGAGCACATCCTTCTTGGTCGCCAGGTAGGTATTCCACGTATGGTTGTATTCATGAATAAAGTGGATATGGTTGATGATGAGGAGTTGCTTGAACTAGTTGAAATGGAAATCCGTGACCTTCTTAACTTCTACGAGTATGATGGTGATAACGGACCGGTAATCGCTGGTTCTGCACTTGGCGCACTTAACGGTGAGCAAAAATGGGTTGATACAGTAATGCAATTGATGGAAGCTGTTGATACTTGGATTGAACTTCCAACACGTGATGTTGACAAGCCTTTCCTAATGCCTATTGAAGATGTGTTTTCTATTACTGGTCGTGGAACTGTTGCAACAGGGCGTATCGAGACAGGTGTAGCTAATACAGGTGATGTTGTTGACATTATTGGTATGGGTGCTGAAAAACTAACTTCTACCGTTACTGGAGTAGAGATGTTCCGTAAAATTCTTGATAGAGGTGAAGCTGGAGATAACGTAGGTATCCTTTTGAGAGGTATTGAAAAGAACGATATCAGTCGTGGTATGGTTATCTGTAAAAAAGGATCGGTAACGCCACACGCTAAATTTAAAGCTGAGGTTTACATCCTTAAAAAAGAAGAAGGTGGACGTCACACTCCATTCCACAATAACTACCGTCCACAGTTTTACGTACGTACAACTGATGTAACAGGAACTATTATGCTTCCTGATGGTGTAGAGATGGTTATGCCTGGTGATAACTTAACTATTCACGTTGAATTGCTTCAAGCTATTGCAATGAACGTAGGTCTTCGTTTCGCGATCCGTGAAGGTGGACGTACTGTTGGTGCGGGTCAGGTAACTGAAATTTTAGACTAATTATCATATAATTAAAGCGCTGGGTGTCCCGAATTAACTTCGGGATACCTTGGCTTTTATAGCGGGTTTAGCGTATCGCCTTAAGGGTGCTATTCCTCATAAACGGGTTTAGCTCAGTTGGTAGAGCACTGGTCTCCAAAACCAGGTGTCGTGAGTTCGAGTCTCTCAACCCGTGCTAAAGACACAAACCTTTGGGTGTATATCCAGAAAATTTTAAACTGCGACAAAAATGGCAAACTATATTTCAGAATCGTACAAAGAACTTAAAAACCACGTTACTTGGCCTACGTGGGCAGAAGCACAGAGATTAACT
The DNA here is from genome assembly GCF_007997135.1 of Aequorivita lipolytica. GTDB lineage: Bacteria > Bacteroidota > Bacteroidia > Flavobacteriales > Flavobacteriaceae > Aequorivita > Aequorivita lipolytica. Next base: position 144,670 of record NZ_VORU01000007.1, read on the forward strand.
GTTATAGTAGCAGTCTTTTCTGTTTTATTGGCCTTAGCGGTTTGGGGTGTAGATACCGTTTTTAGCAAAGTAGTAGGATTATATTTTGATTGGATCAAGTCGTAAACAATGACCGAAACAACAAGTACAAAAAAGTGGTATGTAGTCCGTTCAGTAAGTGGACAGGAAAACAAGATCAAATCGTATATCGAAAGTGATATTAAACGATTAGGCCTTGAAGACTATGTAGATCAGGTGTTAGTACCCACTGAAAAAGTAATACAGATTCGTAACGGTAAAAAAGTGAACAAAGAACGCGTTTACTTTCCCGGCTACATTATGATACAAGCAAATTTAGGTGGTGAAATTCCACACATTATAAAATCGATAAACGGAGTAATCGGCTTTTTAGGTGAAGTTAAGGGAGGGGATCCAGTACCACTTAGACAATCTGAAGTAAACAGAATGTTAGGAAAGGTGGATGAGCTTTCTGTGAAAGACGATAATGTAAACATCCCTTTCATTACCGGTGAAACTGTAAAAGTAATAGACGGACCGTTCAATGGATTCAACGGTACTGTAGAAAAGATAAATGAAGAAAAACGCAAGCTTGAGGTAATGGTGAAAATTTTCGGAAGAAAAACACCTTTGGAATTAAGCTATATGCAAGTAGAAAAAGTTTAATTGTTACGCTTAATAGGTTTTTTCAGAGGCTTCCACTTTTGAAATACCACATTAAAAATTAGAAATGGCAAAAGAAATCAGTAAAGTAGTTAAGTTGCAAGTTCGTGGAGGTGCTGCTAATCCATCACCACCAGTTGGTCCTGCTCTTGGTGCTGCCGGTGTAAACATCATGGAGTTCTGTAAGCAGTTTAATGCTAGAACCCAAGATAAGCAAGGAAAAGTATTGCCAGTAGCGATCACGGTTTTTAAAGACAAATCTTTCGATTTTGTTATTAAAACCCCACCCGCTGCAGTACAAATACTAGAAGCTGCGAAAGTAAAAAAAGGCTCCGGTGAACCACATGCAAAAAAAATAGCCACAATCTCTTGGGATCAAGTTAAGGTAATCGCGGAAGATAAAATGCCCGATCTTAACGCATTTACCATTGAGTCTGCTATGAAAATGGTAGCTGGTACTGCACGTTCTATGGGAGTTAAATTAAAAGGTGATGCACCTTTTTAATCTAAAAAAGAATCTATAAAATGGCACAATTAACTAAAAAGCAAAAGGAAGCTAAACTTAAGGTAGAGGATAGAACCTATACCGTAGCTGAAGCTTCTGCTTTAATAAAAGAAATCACCAGCGTAAAGTTTGATGCTTCCGTTGACCTTGCAATTCGTCTTAACGTGGATCCACGTAAAGCGAACCAAATGGTTAGAGGTGTTGTAACCCTTCCACACGGAACGGGTAAAGACGTAAAAGTATTGGCATTGGTAACTCCAGATAAGGAGGCCGAAGCTAAGGAGGCAGGAGCAGACTACGTAGGTCTTGATGAGTACCTCGACAAAATTAAAGGGGGTTGGACAGATGTTGACGTAATTGTAACTATGCCAAGTGTTATGGGTAAATTAGGTCCATTAGGACGCATATTAGGTCCTCGTGGCCTTATGCCAAACCCAAAAACCGGTACAGTAACAATGGACGTTGCTAAAGCAGTTTCAGATGTAAAAGCTGGTAAAATCGACTTTAAAGTTGATAAGACCGGTATTGTACACGCAGCAATTGGGAAAGCATCTTTTGATGCCGAAAAAATTGCAGGAAACGCAAGAGAATTATTAACAACCCTCGTTAAACTTAAGCCTCAGGCGGCAAAAGGTATTTACATTAAGAGCATCTTTATGTCTAGTACAATGAGCCCTGGTGTTCAAATTGACACTAAAAGGTTTACTGAGCAGTAAAAACTGGAAATTATGACAAGAGAAGAAAAATCACAAGTAATTGAAACGTTGACTGCACAGTTGTCTGATAATGCTAATATCTATTTGGCAGACATTTCAGGCCTTAATGCAGGGACCACTACCAACCTTCGCCGTGCTTGTTTCAAAGCAGGAATTCAGTTGGCAGTTGTTAAGAACACATTGCTTAAAAAAGCAATGGAGAGTTCAGATAAAGACTTTGGCGAATTAACAGGAATACTCAAAGGAAACACTTCCTTAATGTTCTCTGAAACAGGTAACGCACCTGCCAAAGTAATTAAAGAATTCAGAAAAAAATCTGATAAGCCTCTTTTGAAAGGAGCCTATATCCAAGAGTCAATTTACGTTGGCGACGATCAATTGGATAACTTGGTTGACCTTAAATCTAAAGACGAACTTGTTGGAGAAATTATCGGGTTGTTACAATCACCTGCTAAAAACGTTATCTCGGCTCTTAAGAGTGGTGGTAACACAATCGCGGGACTTGTTAAAACCTTATCCGAAAGAGAAGGATAAAATAAACATTGCACTAATTAATTTATATAAACACAATTATTTTTAAAAAACGATAGAAATGGCAGATTTGAAAGATTTCGCAGAAAAATTGGTTAACCTAACAGTAAAAGAAGTTAATGAGTTAGCTACAATATTAAAAGACGAGTACGGTATTGAGCCTGCTGCTGCAGCTGTAGCTGTTGCTGCTGGTGGCGGTGCTGGTGCAGAAGAAGTTGAAGAGCAATCAGAATTCACAGTAATGTTGAAGGCTGCTGGTGCATCTAAACTTGCAGTTGTAAAACTAGTTAAGGAATTAACTGGTGCTGGTCTTAAAGAAGCAAAAGAAATGGTTGATAATGCTCCTTCTCCAATAAAAGAAGGTGTATCTAAAGATGAAGCTGAGGCTTTAAAAGCACAACTAGAAGAAGCTGGAGCTGAGGTTGAGCTTAAGTAAGCTCCTTACGTTCCAAACCTTTAGGTTTAGGTCTTCCGTTTCGACGGAAAGACCTAAACCATTTTGCGTATATAATGGTTAACACCTTTTTTATACGATTTTCATTATTATTTTAATTAAAATTCCGTCCATAGATGTCAGCAACGCAAACTGAAAGATTGAATTTTTCCTCTGTAAAAAATAAGCCGGCTTACCCCGACTTTTTGGACATTCAGATTAAATCCTTTCAGGATTTTTTCCAGTTGGAAACCAAATCAGAAGAAAGAGGCCAAGAAGGATTATACAAAACCTTTTTGGAAAATTTCCCGATTACCGATACCAGAAACCAATTCGTTTTAGAGTTTTTAGACTATTTCGTAGATCCGCCAAGATATTCCATCCAGGAATGTATTGAGCGCGGTCTAACTTATAGCGTGCCTCTAAAAGCGCGATTGAAACTGTACTGTACAGACGCAGAACACGAAGATTTTGAAACCATCGTGCAGGACGTTTATCTAGGTACAATCCCTTACATGACCCCAAGCGGAACTTTCTGCATTAACGGGGCCGAGCGTGTAGTTGTTTCGCAGCTTCACCGCTCACCAGGTGTTTTCTTTGGCCAGTCGTTCCACGCAAATGGAACTAAACTTTACTCTGCCCGTGTTATTCCTTTTAAAGGTTCATGGATTGAGTTTGCCACAGACATAAACAGCGTAATGTATGCATACATTGACCGTAAGAAAAAGTTACCCGTAACTACACTTTTCCGTGCCATTGGTTTTGAAAGGGATAAGGATATTCTTGAAATATTTGACCTTGCGGAAGAAGTGAAAGCTTCAAAAACAGGACTTAAAAAATATATTGGCCGTAAACTTGCCGCACGTGTGCTAAAAACTTGGCACGAGGATTTCGTAGATGAAGATACTGGCGAGGTTGTTTCCATAGAGCGTAACGAGATTATTTTAGACCGTGATACAGTTCTTGAAAAGGAACACATCGATGAAGTAATTGATTCCGGTTCAAAAACTATCTTATTGCATAAAGAGGATAACCTGTTGGCAGACTACGCCATTATCCACAACACTTTGCAAAAAGATCCTACCAATTCAGAAAAAGAAGCGGTAGAACATATATATAGACAACTCCGTAACGCTGAACCGCCTGATGAAGAAACCGCTCGTGGTATCATCAACAAGCTTTTCTTCAGCGACCAAAGATATAATCTTGGTGAAGTGGGCCGTTACAGAATGAACAAAAAACTTGGTCTTGATATCGCCATGGATAAGCAAGTGCTTACGAAGGAAGATATCATTACCATCGTTAAATATTTGATCGAGCTTATCAATTCTAAAGCTGAGATTGATGATATTGATCACCTTAGCAACCGTCGTGTACGTACTGTGGGTGAGCAATTGTCACAACAGTTTGGTGTTGGTCTTGCCCGTATGGCGCGCACCATCCGCGAGCGTATGAATGTTCGTGACAACGAAGTGTTTACACCTATAGATTTGATTAATGCGAAAACACTTTCTTCAGTAATCAATTCATTCTTTGGTACCAATCAGCTTTCACAGTTTATGGACCAGACCAATCCACTTGCAGAGATTACGCACAAGCGTCGTCTATCTGCACTTGGGCCAGGAGGTCTTTCCCGTGAAAGAGCAGGATTTGAGGTTCGTGATGTTCACTATACACACTACGGCCGTCTTTGTCCGATTGAAACACCAGAGGGACCGAACATTGGTCTTATTTCTTCACTCGCAGTATATGCAAAAGTGAATAATCTTGGTTTCATCGAGACCCCGTACCGTAAAGTTACTGACGGAAAAATCGATTTTAAACATGAGCCAGTTTATCTTTCTGCTGAGGAAGAAGAAGAAATGCACATTGCGCAAGCAAACATTCCACTTTCTGATAAAGGTGTGATTGAAACCGACAAGGTAATTGCACGTATGGAAGGTGACTTCCCGCTTGTAGAACCAACTGTTGTAAATTACGCTGACGTTGCGCCAAACCAGATTGCATCTATCTCGGCATCGTTAATTCCTTTCTTGGAGCACGATGATGCTAACCGTGCACTGATGGGCTCAAACATGATGCGCCAGGCCGTACCTTTATTAATTGCAGATTCACCAATTGTAGGAACAGGTCTTGAAAGACAAGTTGCTTCAGATAGCCGTGTATTGATTAATGCTGAAGGTGATGGTGTGGTTGAATACGTTGATGCAAACGAAATCACTATTAAATACGACCGTACTGAAGATCAACGTATGGTTAGTTTTGATTCTGATGATAAAACATATCAACTGGTAAAATTCAGAAAGACAAACCAAAGTACTTCTATTAACTTGAAGCCTATTGTTCGCAAAGGTGACAGAGTGAAAAAAGGACAGGTACTATGTCAGGGTTATGCTACCGAAAAAGGAGAACTTGCTCTTGGACGAAACATGAAGGTTGCCTTCATGCCTTGGAAAGGTTACAATTTTGAGGATGCAATCGTTATTTCTGAAAAAGTAGTTCGCGAAGATATTTTCACTTCTATCCACATAGACGAATATTCTTTGGAAGTTCGAGATACCAAATTGGGTAACGAAGAATTGACCAATGATATTCCAAACGTTTCGGAAGAAGCTACAAAAGATTTGGATGAACATGGAATGATTAGAATAGGCGCCGAGGTAAAACCTGGCGATATCCTTATCGGGAAAATTACTCCAAAAGGAGAAAGCGATCCAACGCCAGAAGAAAAACTGCTTCGCGCCATTTTTGGTGACAAAGCAGGTGATGTGAAGGATGCTTCGCTTAAAGCTTCGCCATCCTTGAACGGTGTGGTAATAGACAAGAAATTGTTTGCCCGTGCCGTAAAGGATAAGCGCAAGCGTGCGAAAGACAAAGAAGACATAGCAGAACTTGAGGCAAAATATGAAGCAAAATTTGTAGACCTTCAAGACGTTCTTGTTGAAAAACTTTTCACCATTGTAGGTGGAAAAACTGCTCAAGGTGTAAATAATGACCTTGGTGAAATAGTATTCCCAAAAGGTAAAAAGTTCACATTAAAAATGCTTCACGCAGTTGACGACTACACCCACTTAACTGGAGGTGTTTGGACAACTGATGATGAAACCAACGTTTTGGTAGCAGATCTAATGCACAACTATAAAATTAAGGAAAACGACCTTCAAGGTAACTTGCGTCGTGAGAAGTTTACAATCTCTGTTGGAGATGAACTTCCTTCCGGAATTTTGAAACTTGCCAAAGTTTACATCGCTAAGAAGCGTAAACTGAAAGTAGGAGACAAGATGGCTGGACGTCACGGAAACAAAGGTATTGTTGCACGTATTGTACGTGAGGAAGATATGCCTTTCCTAGAAGACGGAACTCCTGTAGACATCGTGTTGAACCCACTTGGGGTGCCATCGCGTATGAACATTGGGCAGATTTATGAAACGGTTCTTGGATGGGCTGGACAGAAATTAGGTCGCAAATATGCAACCCCAATTTTTGACGGTGCAACCATAGACCAGATCAATGAATTGACTGATGAAGCTGGAATTCCAAGATTTGGACATACTTATCTATTTGATGGTGGAACCGGAAAGCGTTTTGATCAACCTGCAACTGTAGGTATAATCTATATGCTGAAACTGGGCCACATGGTAGATGATAAGATGCACGCACGTTCCATCGGGCCGTACTCACTTATTACGCAACAACCTCTTGGTGGTAAAGCACAATTTGGTGGTCAGCGTTTTGGAGAGATGGAAGTTTGGGCCTTGGAAGCATACGGTGCATCCAGCACACTTAGAGAAATATTGACTGTTAAATCTGATGATGTTATTGGAAGGGCCAAAACCTACGAAGCAATCGTAAAAGGTGAAACCATGCCAGAACCAGGATTACCGGAATCTTTCAACGTACTTATGCACGAATTGAAAGGATTGGGTCTTGACATTAGATTAGAAGAATAGCCGAAAGGCGGTGCCGGTAGGCGCGCGATTAATCGCGCGCCTACAATGGGTACATTGCGTACCCCAAAAAAAAATTAATTTTTTTTCAACATGATGAACAGAAATAAAGAAAACACAGTACAGAAATTTGACAAGATTTCTATTGGTTTGGCTTCCCCTGAATCCATTTTGGCGGAATCACGTGGTGAAGTTTTAAAACCCGAAACAATAAACTACCGTACGCACAAACCAGAGCGTGACGGTCTTTTCTGTGAGCGCATTTTTGGTCCGGTAAAGGATTACGAATGTGCCTGTGGTAAATATAAAAGAATCCGCTACAAAGGTATTGTTTGTGACCGTTGTGGTGTGGAAGTAACGGAGAAAAAAGTACGTCGTGACCGTGTGGGGCATATCAATTTGGTAGTTCCTGTGGCACACATTTGGTACTTCCGTAGTCTTCCAAACAAGATTGGTTACCTTTTGGGGTTGCCTTCCAAGAAATTGGATATGATAATTTACTACGAGCGTTATGTAGTAATTCAGCCAGGTATTGCAAAGTACGAAGGTGGTGAAAACGTTAAGAAAATGGACTTCCTTACTGAAGAGGAATATCTTGCAATTCTTGATTCAATTCCACAGGAAAACCAATATTTGGATGAAAGCGATCCAAACAAATTCATCGCGAAGATGGGTGCAGAGTGTTTAATTGATCTTTTACAAAGAATCAATTTGGACACCCTTTCATACAACCTTCGTCATAAAGCAAACAACGAAACTTCAAAGCAACGTAAAACAGAAGCCTTGAAACGTCTTCAAGTTGTGGAAGCACTTCGTGATTCAAACAAAAACCGCGAGAACAAAGCCGAGTGGATGATTATGAAAGTAGTTCCGGTTATTCCACCAGAATTACGTCCATTGGTGCCGCTTGATGGTGGCCGTTTCGCAACTTCAGATTTGAACGATTTATACCGTCGTGTAATTATACGTAATAACCGTTTGAAGCGATTGATGGAGATTAAAGCTCCAGAAGTTATTCTTCGTAACGAAAAACGTATGCTTCAGGAATCAGTAGATTCATTGTTTGATAACACACGTAAATCTTCCGCAGTAAAAACTGATAGCAACCGTCCGTTGAAATCCCTTTCAGATTCATTAAAAGGTAAACAAGGTCGTTTCCGTCAAAACTTGCTTGGTAAGCGTGTGGATTATTCGGCTCGTTCGGTGATCGTTGTTGGACCGGAATTGAAATTGTTCGAATGCGGTATTCCAAAAGATATGGCTGCCGAACTTTACAAACCTTTCGTAATCCGTAAATTGATTGAAAGAGGTATTGTAAAAACTGTAAAATCTGCAAAGAAAATTATAGATAAAAAAGAGCCTGTAGTTTGGGATATTCTTGAAAATGTATTGAAAGGTCACCCAGTTATGCTTAACCGGGCCCCAACTTTGCACAGACTTGGTATTCAAGCTTTCCAGCCAAAATTGATTGAAGGAAAAGCGATCCAGTTACACCCATTGGTATGTACCGCATTTAATGCGGATTTCGATGGTGACCAGATGGCGGTTCACCTTCCACTTGGGCCAGAGGCAATTTTGGAATGCCAGCTTTTGATGCTTGCTTCACATAACATTTTGAACCCTGCAAACGGTTCGCCGGTTGCGGTTCCTTCTCAGGATATGGTTTTGGGTCTTTACTATATGACCAAACTTAGAAAATCTACTGATGAAGTAAAAGTGAAAGGTGAAGGACTAACTTTTTATTCTGCTGAAGAAGCTATTATCGCCTACAATGAGGGGATGGTAGATTTGAATGCTGAAATAAGAATACGTACTACAGACTTTAATGAGAAACGTGAATTAGTAAAACAAATCATCACCACTACTTTAGGAAGGGTAATCTTTAACGAGAAAGTTCCTGAAGCTGCTGGATACATCAACGAAGTATTGACCAAAAAATCACTTCGTGATATTATTGGTGGAATTTTGAAAGTAACTTCAGTTCCAGTTACTGCAGCTTTCCTTGATGAAATAAAAACCCTTGGATATAAATACTCTTTTGAAGGCGGATTGTCTTTCAGTCTTGGTGATATTATTATCCCTGCTGAAAAACAAAGTATGATTGACAATGCCAACACGCAAGTGGATGGTATTATCAATAGCTACAACATGGGTCTTATTACCAACAACGAACGTTACAACCAAGTAATTGATATTTGGACTGCAACTAACGCTGAACTTACCGAACTTTCTATGAAGCGTATTCGCGAAGATCAGCAAGGTTTCAACTCTGTGTATATGATGCTTGATTCTGGTGCGAGGGGTTCTAAGGAACAAATCCGTCAGCTTACAGGTATGCGTGGATTGATGGCGAAACCTAAAAAATCAAACTCCGGTGGCGGTGAAATTATCGAGAACCCAATTCTTTCCAACTTTAAGGAAGGTCTTTCAATTCTTGAGTATTTTATCTCTACTCACGGTGCACGTAAAGGTCTTGCGGATACCGCTCTTAAAACGGCGGATGCTGGATACTTGACACGTCGTTTGGTGGATGTTTCGCAGGATGTTATTATCAATATTGAAGATTGCTACACACTTCGTGGAATTGAAGTTTCGGCTTTAAAGAAAAACGAAGAGATTGTGGAAACACTTCGCGATAGAATTGTTGGGCGTACTGCGCTTAACGATGTTGTTAATCCATTGACCAAAGAATTGCTTGTTGCCTCTGGCGAACATATATACGAAGAGATTGCAGATGCTATTGCAGCTTCTCCATTGGACAGCGTAGAAGTTCGTTCCGCACTTACTTGCGAGGCCAAAAAAGGAATCTGCTCACAGTGCTATGGTCGTAACCTTGCTACCAATAAAATGGTTCAGCGCGGGGAAGCTGTTGGTGTTGTTGCAGCACAATCTATTGGTGAACCGGGAACCCAGCTTACACTTCGTACGTTCCACGTGGGAGGTATTGCAGGGAACATTTCCGAAGAAAATAAATTGGTTGTTAAATTTGATGGGAAAGCTGAGATCGAAGATCTTAAAACCGTTAAAGGTGAAGATAACCAAGGAAAAACGGTAGATATCGTAATTTCACGTACTTCTGAACTTAAACTTGTTGACAAGAAAACCGGAATCACACTTAGCACCAATAACATTCCTTACGGTTCGACACTGTTTGTGAAAGATGGCGATAGCCTGAACGCTGGTGATATAGTTTGTTCTTGGGATCCATATAACGGTGTAATTATTTCAGAATTTGCTGGAAAGATTAAGTACGAAAACATTGTTCAAGGTTTGACTTATCAGGTTGAGATTGATGAGCAAACTGGTTTCCAGGAAAAAGTAATTTCTGAATCTAGAGATAAAAAACGAATCCCAACCCTTCAAATTTTAGGGAAGAAAGACGAAGTGATCCGTAGCTATAACTTACCTGTTGGAGCACACATAATGGTGGACGATGGCGACAAAATAAAGATTGGTAAAGTACTTGTGAAAATTCCACGTAAATCTGCGAAATCTGGAGATATTACGGGAGGTCTTCCACGTGTTACCGAACTTTTTGAAGCGCGTAATCCATCAAACCCGGCAGTAGTTAGCGAGATTGACGGTGTAGTTTCCTTCGGAAAAATTAAACGTGGTAACCGCGAAATTATCGTTGAGTCCAAATTGGGCGAATTGAAGAAGTACTTGGTAAAATTAAGTAACCAGATTCTAGTTCAAGAAAACGATTACGTTCGTGCAGGTATGCCACTTTCTGATGGTTCCATTACGCCAGAAGATATCCTTCGTATTAAAGGCCCATCTGCAGTACAGCAATATCTTGTGAACGAAGTTCAGGAGGTTTACCGTCTGCAAGGGGTGAAGATCAATGACAAGCACTTTGAAGTTGTTGTTCGTCAAATGATGCGTAAAGTTAGGATTCAAGATCCGGGAGACACTACTTTCCTTGAAGATCAATTGGCTCATAAAGACGATTTCATCGAAGATAACGATAAAATCTTCGGAATGAAGGTTGTTACAAACGCAGGCGATTCTGAAAACTTGAAGGAAGGACAAATCCTTACTTCACGTGATCTTCGGGACGAAAACTCTTTATTGAGAAGAAACGACAAAGAACTTGCAGAAGCGCGCGATGCGGTTCCAGCAACGGCAACTCCGGTACTTCAGGGTATAACGAGAGCGTCGTTACAGACCAAATCGTTCATCTCTGCGGCTTCCTTCCAGGAAACCACCAAAGTATTGAACGAGGCGGCAGTTGCCGGTAAAGTTGATACTTTGGAAGGCTTGAAAGAAAATGTAATTGTAGGACATAAAATACCAGCCGGAACCGGTATGCGTAGATATGATACTATAATTGTAGGTTCTAAAGAAGAGCTTGAGGAAATGAACCGCGTAAAGCAGGAAGTAAATTTTAATTAATTTGTGTGGCGGTAGAGACGCACGGCCGTGCGTCTCTACCGTGCCCACAATTATATTTTAAACATGGCAGATCAAAAAAAAGAACAACCCAAACAAGGACAGATAAACATTGAATTGGATGAAGCTGTGGCACAAGGCATTTATAGCAATTTGGCCATTATCAATCATTCTGTTTCTGAATTTGTTGTGGATTTTGTAACTATTATGCCCGGAATCCCGAAGAGCAAAGTGAAGTCGAGAATTATTTTGACGCCACAGCACGCCAAAAGATTTCTAAAGGCTTTGAATGACAATGTAAAAAGATTTGAAAACGCCCATGGCGAAATAAAGGATTATGAGCAACCGCCCATTCCCTTAAACTTTGGCCCAACCGGCGAAGCATAATTAAATAAAAAATCCAGCTGAAAAGCTGGATTTTTTATTTAATTATAAATTGTTTTTTGATGCAAGTTTTTATTAGTTTCCTTCTTCTAGCTTCGGCCTTCAAACTTCAAACTTCCCACTTCTATCTTTCAGCCTTTTCAAACTCACTCACAAAATGCAATTTTACATTCGGATATTTTGACTGCGTCATTTGGAGGGTAAACGCTGAATCGGCAAAGAACACCAATTGGCCACGTTTGTCCTTCGCCAAAAACTTTGCCTTTACTCTTTCGAATTCAGCAAATTCCTCGCTTTTTGGGTCTTTCGGTTCTACCCAACAGGCTTTGTGTACATTCAGGTTTTCATAGCTACATTTTGCACCGTATTCGTGTTCCAGTCGGTATTGAATTACTTCAAACTGGAGCGCCCCCACAGTACCGATTGCTTTTCTTCCGTTGAGTTCTAAAGTGAAAAGCTGAGCCACACCTTCGTCCATTAATTGATCAATACCCTTTTCGAGCTGTTTGCTTTTCATCGGGTCTGCGTTGTTGATGTATTTGAAATGTTCCGGAGAAAAGCTTGGAACCCCCTTGTATTGCATTTCTTCACCTTCGGTAAGCGTGTCGCCAATTTTGAAATTTCCTGTGTCGTGAAGACCGACGATGTCGCCAGGATAGGAAACGTCTACAATTTGTTTCTTTTCGGCAAAGAAAGCGTTGGGACTGCTGAATTTCAATTTCTTTCCATTTCGAACGTGTAAATACGGAGAGTTCCTTTCAAAGGTTCCCGAAACGATTTTTACAAATGCCAAACGGTCGCGGTGCTTAGGATCCATATTTGCGTGAATCTTAAAAACAAAACCTGAAAATTCCTTTTCGTCCGGCTTTACCAACCGTGTGCTGCTTTCCTTTGGGCGTGGAGTAGGGGCTATTTCAACAAAACAATCCAGCAACTCGCGCACGCCGAAATTATTCAAAGCTGAACCAAAAAATACAGGCTGAAGTTTTCCTTCCAAATATTCCTCACGGTCAAAATCCGGATAAACTTCGTAAACAAGTTCCAATTCATCACGTAGGGTTTTGGCAGCTTTATCACCAATCAGTTTTTCCAGTTCGGGACTGCTTACGTCTTCGATTTCAATGGTTTCCTCAATATTTTTTCGGCTGTCGCCACTAAAAAGGTTTACGTTCTTTTCCCACACATTATATATTCCCTTGAAATCATACCCCATCCCGATTGGAAAACTAAGTGGCGTTACTCGCAAATTCAGTTTTTGTTCAATTTCATCGAGTAATTCAAAAGCATCTTTACCTTCACGATCCATTTTATTAATGAAAATGATCATTGGGATATTTCGCATTCGGCAAACTTCAACTAACTTCTCGGTTTGTTCCTCGACACCTTTTGCAACGTCAATCACTACTATTACACTATCTACGGCGGTTAGGGTTCTGAAAGTATCTTCAGCAAAATCCTTGTGTCCGGGTGTATCGAGAATATTGATTTTTATGCCTTCATATTCAAATGCTAGAACCGATGTAGCTACAGATATTCCACGCTGGCGTTCTATTTCCATAAAGTCGCTGGTAGCGCCTTTCTTGATTTTGTTGCTTTTTACGGCGCCAGCTTCTTGAATAGCACCTCCAAATAGAAGTAGTTTTTCTGTTAGCGTGGTTTTTCCAGCATCTGGGTGGCTGATGATCCCAAAAGTTCTTCTGCGTTTTATTTCTTTTAGTAAGGACATTTTTTTCTGTATATGAAGGTGCAAAGATAAAGTTTGTTATTTAAGTAATAAACCTAAGCTGCATCTAAAATGGATATTGCTGTAAATAAGCGTAAGGCATTGTTCTTTTTGGAAGGTTGGAATATTTGGGAGAAAACTTTTCTTATTTTGATATGGGATATTTCGTACGTGTTAAAACTGGCTAAAATTTGCAAAAAAATCTCGTTAGCCTTTAGTGACTCTGCATTTTTTCTTACTAAATGCGTTTTTAAAAACCTTATAAACAGCCTATGTACGTACTTACACGTATGTATTTTTCCTACAAATAAAACCTATTTTCTATTCGATTTATGTCGTTTGGCGACTATTTTTTACAGTTCAACTAATACTCGTTTATTAGTAATTCCTTAGCACTTATTCCGCTGTATATTTGGACATTAATTGAGGCGAAATATTCAATTATTGTATTATCAAAATATATCGATATTAATAAAATTCTAACTTATGTTTAAAATAATTACTAAATTATTTGCTTCTGATAAGAGGTTTCTAATAGGTCTCATTTTAATAGGTTGCTTGAGTAGCCACGGATATGCTCAAGTAAAAAGTTCGACAGATGAGGGCGAAGTAATATTGCCGTACACGCAAGCGTATTTGGATCAATATAATGCTGCTCTGGATAAAAAGGCTGCAGCTTATAATGGAACGTTTCGTTCTAAGACAAAAGCAGAAGCTTTCGACAATGCAAATAAAGGCCCGAATTCTGTGGGTGTTTGTAATTTAATAACTTGCGGATCTTTTGAAAAGTCCGATGTTGCTGGAGGTACATTCCGCACAGCTATAGGTGGCACAAATGGTGAATACCAAGCGGATACAAAATATACTTGTTGGGAAGATGACGGAACGGTAGACTGGTCAGAAGGACAATATATATCCTATTCTACAACAAATGCCAATGTAGTCTATCCAGGAATTATTGAGCCATCTGCCTATGATGGGGGAGGTTTTGCCATATTTTCATTTCAAAATGAAGCAATTCGGCAAACACTAGCGGTTATTCCAAATACAGTTTATACCGTATGTTTTGAAATTGCTGTAATACCTCGTTATAATACCGTAAATAGCAATAATCAAGGAGGATCAATTATCGAATATATTCCAGATTTAAAATTTGGTGTTAGAAATGGTGCGGTTCAATTGCCCGGTGGTGATCCACTAACTTATACCCACGCAAATTTAATTCCACATACTACTAATGATTTTCCTACAAGGTTATCTACCGCCACAAACGGAAACGGAGGAAATCAAAATCCAGGAGGTTGGACTGAAATAGACCCTCTTTGGGAAAATAGATGTATAACTTTTAAATCTGGCCCAAGTGCTAATAGTGTTGAAGTTTTCTACAAAACTGGAAACCCAGGAAGATCAGTTATTTTAGTAGATGGTTTAAGATTATCTGTTGAGGGCTATGCGAATGCACCAATTGTATCCCCGGATACAAAAACTTATTGTTCAGCAACTCCTGTGCAACTTAATACATTTGTTACTTCATCAACTCCTCCGGGTGCACAATTAAAGTGGACAACTAATCCTGATCCAACTGTTGTAGCAGACCATTTGCCTCTTAATCCAACTGTAACACCTCCAGGGGTTTGGTATGCATTTTATTTTAATCCAGCTTTGGGATGTACCTCTCCAGCGAGAAAACTTACTTTAAATCTTACAGATCTTGCTTCAACATTTACCAAAGTAAACGTTTCTTGCTTTGGGTTGGCAGATGGCTCTATTGATTTAAGTGTTACTGGAGGTTCTACGCCATATTCCTATGCTTGGACTACCAACAACGGAAGCGGATTAAATATAACAGCTCAAGATCAATCAGGTCTTACTGCCGGAACTTATAATGTTACTATAACTGATAATAATAGTTGTACAGCCCAAAAAAGTATTACAATAGCACAGCCTGCGGCCGTAAACCCACCCGTAAGCGGTGGCAACCAGACCGAATGTGCTTTAGACCCAATACAAACATTGACAGCCACCGCGACGGTAGTTGCCGGCCAGACTGTTGTTTGGTATACCCAGCCGGTGGGAGGATCTCCTGTATCAACACCTACATTAAATACAATTGGAACAATAGATTATTATGCTGAAGCTGTTGTGAATAATAGCGGCTGTAAATCTCCTGTTCGCACGAAGGTAACATTAAAAATTATTCAAACACCAGTGGTTGACGATCCGGCAGATGTTATTGCTTGCGACAGCTATACGCTTCCCGCACTTAATATCGGAAAATACTACACCGGCCCAGGCGGAACAGGCATGCAGTTGCCTGTTGGCAGTTCGATCGCCTCCACGCAGACCATCTATGTATATGCTGAAACGGGCACCACGCCCAACTGTTCGGACGAGAAAAGTTTCTTGGTTACGATAACCCAACCGATCACTATTACTATTTCAAAAATAGACGCAACAACTTCTCAAGGATGTAATAATGGAGAGGCCACTGCATCTCCAAGTGGGGGAACACCTCCTTATTCATATCAATGGAGTGCTAGCGCCAATAATCAAACAACCGCGACGGCTACAAACTTATCCGTAGGAACTCATCACGTATTTGTTACTGATACCAACGGGTGTATTTCTGAGGAAGATGTAATTATAGAATGTATAGTTACTTGTGATGCCATTATAGCCATAGACCATGTTACCAATGTATTGTGTACTAATGATGCCACAGGAAGTGCCACCGTAGGTGCTAGTTCTGTTTCAAACCCTGGCTCTACCTTCACATTTAGTTGGAATACAATGCCACCGCAGGTAGATAGTGGGGTTGTTTCGAGTACAGTAAATGGGCTTACAGCGGGAACATATACCGTTATCGTAACAATTGATGGATCAGTTTGCCCAGCGGTTACCCAAGAAATTACAATTACCGAACCTTCCACTCCTTTAACCGTAACCGCGACCGCTACTGATGAAATTGGTCCAAACACCAATGATGGAACGGCTACTGCACATCCAAGTGGTGGCACGTCTCCCTATACATATTTATGGAGTCCTGGAGGAGAGACAACGCAAACAATAACAGGATTAAGTGATGGTACTTATACAGTGGTCGTCACAGATGCCAATGGCTGTACCGCTACAGCTACAGTCACGGTAAGTCCAGGCGATTGCCATGATATAATAGCTAGTATCACTACAACTCCTGTATCTTGTTTCGGAGGCAGCGACGGAACAGCAACTGCACATGTAACTGGGGGGGTAGGTCCGTTTTCCTACATTTGGAGTCCCGTGAGCCAAACCACCCAAACCATAACAGGCCTTGTTGCCGGGGAATATTTGTTGCAAATTGTTGATGCTGGCACAGGATGTTTTGCAAAAGCCAGTGCTGTTGTAACCCAACCTTTCCCTTTAAATATTGAGATTCTTTCCCAAACCAACCCATTATGTACAGGTACCGGAAGTGTTACGGTTCAGGCTTCCGGTGGCACAGCTCCTTATTTATATAGCCTCGATGGCGGTACGACACAGGCTTCCGGAAAATTTGATAATTTAGCACCGGGTACTTACACCATAGAAGTTTTGGATGCAAATGGATGTACTACATCTATTCTGGTTACAATTTCTCAAAATTGTATTGCCATTGTTAAGTCAGGTATTCTTAATGACGAAAACCAAAACGGTTGTACCGATGCTGGTGAAACTATAGATTACACATTTACGGTTACCAATGAGGGAAGCGTAAGCTTGAACAATGTCACGGTTTCCGATCCATTGATCGCAACAATAACGGGTCCAACTGGCGATACCGACGGCGACGGCGAACTGGATGTTACTGAAATTTGGCTATATACAGGAACCTATAATATTACACAGGCGGATATTGATACTGGACAGGTTACCAACCAGGCCATTGCAATCGGTATTGCTCCCGATGCTACCGTAGTTACGGACCTTTCAGATGATAACAGCGTTTTGGAAGATGACCCTACGGTAATAATTTTGTGCCAAAATCCAGACATCGCAATAGTAAAAACAGGTATTCTCAATGACGAAAACCAAAACGGCTGTACAGATGTTGATGAAACAATCAGTTATACCTTCACGGTAACTAATGAGGGGAACTTGAGCCTGTCTAACATAACCGTAACCGATCCCTTGATTTTAACGATCAGTGGCCCGACGGGAGACACCGACGGTGACGGCGAGCTTGATGTAACCGAGATTTGGGTTTACACGGGAACCTATACCATCACACAGGATGATATAGACACAGGCAGCGTGACCAACCAAGCAACTGCAGTAGGAACACCTCCAACAGGAGATGATGTAGAAGATCAATCAGGAACCGATATTGCCAATGACGATGC
>NZ_VORU01000008.1 GCF_007997135.1 Aequorivita lipolytica
ATGCGAACCGGATGATTCTCTGGAACAAGATCATCATAACTTGGAGGGAGAAGACTCAGTTGGTTCTGGCTATTGGTCTTCCAAACTACGTTGCTTTTCATAGCATGAAAGTACAAAATTTCACGCTTTTGTCAAAATTATAAAACATAAAAAAGGCTGCCCTTTTTAGACAGCCTCTTTTATTTACATCGCTTTTAAGTTTATCACTTTACCCTTTTCATCCTCTTTACAGGGTTCCTCTTTTGCTTCAGGTGTTTTTTCTTGGATAAATGCACTTTTCTTCGGCTGCTGTGCGGCTTGCTTAATATACCATTCCAATTGATACTTTTGTTTTTCCAAAAGCTCCAGAATGCCATCTGGCAATTCTTTTCGCTCTAGAAGTTCATCATACCTTTTAATATTATTTCGGTCGCGGCTTATACAGGAATTCACAATAGCTTCAGCATCAAAATACTCCAAGGCTTCTTTAATTTGTTGCCAAGTGCGGTCCAGATGTCCTTTCTTGGAATCTTCCTTCAAAGGTTCAATATCCCGTGAGTGCAATTCGTTGGAAATGTCGTGGCTCATGCGGTTTCGCTCTACGGCCATATAATTCAAAAAGCGCTTTAAATCTGTGGTTTGCGCATCTTGAGCAGCGTTGTAATAGAGCTTCTCTGCTTCAAAGCAGGCTACAAGCAGGCGGTTTAATTTTTCAAAGTCAGCGTATTTCTTTTTCATATTCGTGCAATTTTACCAAAGTTAATATAAAAATGGAGCAATTAAAATTCTAATTCTCAAATTTTTCACAAAAAAATTTTATCATATTGCAACATCCTAATTTTTTTTTCGTCCTTTAAGGAGAACAGCAACCAAAAAACAATCAAGTTTGTCCGATTCACTACTTATCGAGCAATGCAAACAAAGCAACCGCAAAGCGCAAATGGCGCTCTATGGAAAATATTGTGAAGGCATGTTTGTCATAGCCCAAAGGTATTTAAAGGACACCGCGGCCGCGGAAGACGCAATGCAGGAAGCCTTTATAAAGGCATTTCAAAAACTGAGCCAATTTAAAGGAGACGTCACTTTTGGGGCTTGGCTTAAAAGGATTTTGATAAATACTTGTCTGGATGGCATAAAAGCCAAAAAGCTGGAATTGCAACCTTTGAATGAAGAAGTTTTTACAATTGTTGACGATGGTGAGGATTGGTCAATATCTGACGAACCCACGGTTTTGGAAGTTTTGGCAGCGATTGAAGAACTACCAGAAAATTACAAACTGACGGTAAAGTTATTTTTACTGGAGGGTTATGATCACCAAGAAATTTCAGAAATACTGCAGATTTCTGAAAATGCTTCGAGAACTTATCTTCATCGAGGAAAAACGAAATTGAAAGAAAAATTAAAACACTTGCGCTATGGGACAGGATATTAAAAAAATGTTTGAGAATTATGAAGCTGAGAAACCCAAACTTCGCGATGGGCACCAAGCACGTTTTGAAGCCAAACTAGACAAAACATTTACAGGAAGTCTTGTTGTGGAAAAAGACAGTTCAATCCCATGGTTGAAGATAGCAGCAGTGGCTGTAGTGTTATTTGCCGTAAGCTTTTTCGGATACCAACAATTGTCTAACTCTAATTCAGTAATTACGGAACATTCAGAAAATGCCATAGTGGAAAACGCTACAGAAAATGTGCAAAGCAACAATGGCCCTAAACTTACATTGGCCGATATTTCACCAGATCTTAAAAAAATAGAGGAGTACTATATGACTGGGATAAATGTGCAATTGGCTTCCTTAAAAATAACAGATAAAAATAGAGATGTGGTAGATGGTTATATGCAGCGGCTTGCCGAACTAGACAAGGAGTACAACTCACTCAATGCCGAATTGGGCAATGTTGGTCCCGCCGAAGCCACTGTTACTGCCCTGATTGATAATTTGAAACTGCGTTTGGATTTGCTGTTCAAACTAAAAAACAAATTAAAAGAACTTAAAAATCAAAACAATGAAGAATTTAAAGCTATTCAAACTTAGTACTGCTATAGTGCTGCTTCTAGTTTCTGTAATTGGCTATTCACAAAAAAAATATGTGGAAAGCTTCAATGTGAACGACAATGTGGAAGTTTTTGTAAATACTTCTTTTACAAATATCATTTTTGAAACCTGGAACAAAAACAAAGTTGAGGTGGAAGCGTTTATAGATGGCGACAAGCTTTCTGAAAATGAAAAGCAGCAGCAAATGAAAAACTGGAAGTTGGAAGTTACTGGTAACAGTAAAAAAGTTGCTATAAGCTCAAACGTCTCAAACCAAGCATTCGCAATGAATGATATGCCCATAATGGATTTTATTGGTCCGTTGATGGAAGATATGGTTATGCCAATGATTCAAAACATAAAGGTGCCGCCTCTTCCCAAGGATTTACTGGAGAATATTGGCAATATTCAATTTGACTATGAAGAATTCCAAAAAGATGAGGAGGGCTATATGAAGAAATTTGAGGCCAAAATGGATAAAAAATTTGGAAAGGACTTTGAAAAGCGCATGGAACAATGGGGCAAAAGCTTTGAAGATTCGTGGGATGAAAAGAGGGCAGATAGTATAGGCGAAGCTTACGGAAAAAAAATGGAGACTTGGGGTGAAAACTTTGGTCAACGCATGGAAGCTTGGGGCGAGGAATATGGAAAAAAAATGGAGGCGTGGGCTAGCCAAATGGAGAAAGATATGGAAAAGGAAGGCGGCAACTATTCAAAAACCGTTACAAAGTCGCCCAAGGGCACAACCATTGTTGTCCAAGGAAACCGTAGTCTTAACTCAGGCGGTAGCAATGCAAAAAAAACAATAATTATTCGTTTGCCGAAAAATGCAAAAACGAATGTAAACATTCGCCATGGCGAGTTAAAAATGGCAGATGCCAATAATGTAAAAGCTAATTTGGACTATACGCCATTCACGGCAAACAGCATCGATGGGGGACAAACCCTCATCAATGCTTCTTATGCACCCGTGATGGTTAATGTTTGGAAGCAAGGGGTTTTAAATGTGAAATTTGTGGACAATTGTAAAATTGAAAACGTTCAAAACATAAATCTGCAAGCTAATTCCAGTGATGTGCGTATAGGAACTATTTCCAACCAAGCCTTTCTTTCGGGTTCGTTCGGTGATTTGCGGATCGATAAAGTTTCTGAAGGTTTTGAAACTTTGGACATTCGTTTAGAAAATACCGATGCGATAGTGAAAGTACCTGCTGGTGCGTTTTCTTTTTATTTCAATGGAAAGAAATCTACTTTAAAATACCCGAAATCGCTTCAACTGAAAGAATCTAAGAGCGCTGATAGGGTTTTGGTGAAGGGGTTTAGCCAGAACAACGCTTCTAATAAAACGATTACTATTAACTCTAATTACAGCAACGTTTCGCTTCAATGATTGCTTCGTTTCTTTTATAGACAAAAAAAACACCTTTCCAAAGAATGAAAAGGAGCATGCATATTTGAAATGTAGCATCCCATTTTTGTAAAGCAATTACCATTGGAAAAATTTTGAATTTACAACAGCTATTTTTTTTATTTCTTCCGAACAAAAATGGCAACAATAGCCGCAGTTACAATTCCAAAACCGAGCGCCCCAAGAACAGACTGCCACAGATAACTGTTTATATTTAAATAGTCATTGGCTTTGTTACGCGTCATTAAATCGTTGGTAACGGAATATTCTGTTACGTTGTTGAAATATTCCGGAGTGATGTAGTTATGTGCAATGAATTGTCCCAATGGTGAAAGCAGTGCCACAAAAACACTGAGAATTACGCCCGAGATAAAACCTTGCAACCAAGTCATTTTACCTCCATAAACTCTTCTTCTTTTCTCTCGCATTTCAAGTAAATACATCAAAATTGCGAATGGGGCTAATAATAGGGTCACCCATTGGTGGGCTGCAATTTGTTCTTCGTGCCAGCTTAAGGTTTTTTCCAGCAGCATCCAGCAGAGTATTGTAATGGTGAATATAAACGCCCATTTAAATTCTATGTATATTTTTTTCATTTTTTTGTTGGTAAAGAGGTTTAATCTAAACGGTTTTAAAGATAACTTTTTTAAATCAAAAAAAATCCCGAAGAATTTGCTTCGGGACTTAAATTTGTTTTAGAAAATATATTGCTTTTTAAGCACGCCTCATGATGATTTCCATAGTTTTATTTTCCTTTCCATCGGCACCAGTTTCAAACATCTCCATCTTCCGGGTATTGTCGTCCACGATGGTATATATTTGACGCGTCTGTTTTTCCTTTCCCGTCATCGGGTCAATCATACTACCGTTCATGGTGGAAGATTTACTTTCCTCATTGTACTTGCCGCGCGCAACCGAAAGACCCGTACCCATATTGTCTATCCAAGTAGAAATGTATTCATCTGTTGCGTTATCATAGGCCAGTGTAGAACGGCCCTCAAATGGCTGGCCCATCATTTCTCCACTAAAATTGCTTACTTGATAGCGACCGCCCATTATCATTTTAATTTCTTCGGTTCCGGTTGCTTTTTGTGGTGGAGTGTCGGGACCCATCCAAAAAGTCATCTCGTCAGTCCATTTTCCTTCCTCGGCGGCCATCCTATTGTGTGCCTCACCGGGGGTCATGTATGCTTCCCATGCTTTTTGCATTGCGACAGAGTCCATGGGTTCTTCCGCCATTTCAGATGCTGTGGCAGTGGTGTCTGCAACAATGGTGGTTTCTTCACTCATTTGTTTTTCTTTTTGTTTACAGGAAAAAAAACAGAGTGAGAATGCGGTAAGAGCAATAAAAATTGTTTTCATAATTAATTGGTTTTAAGGGTTGTTAATGCTAAAATTAGGGAAAAAACTGATACGTTTTACAAATTTTACCTAAAAGAAAAGCCTTGAATTTTCATCGAAAATTCAAGGCTTTTAAGATTTTTAAAATGATTCGTATTTCTATTATTCATCCACAAGAACCCAATCTCCTTTGTCCAAAAGTGGAATGGCTTGTTTAAATTTCAGTTCCTTGTTTTCACCGCTCATCACATTTTTGATTTTCACTTTGTCGTTGCGGTTTATTTTTGGGCGATCGCGTACTATGGTTTCCGTAACCTGTTGGTGTTGCGATTGCGTATTGCCAGCAGCGCGGGATTGTGCAGCTCGCTCGTCCATATTTGGTATTTCGTCTTTCTGCTCGCTAAGGTTTTCTTTTCTTTTAACCTCTCGTGCTTCTTGAATTTGCTGCTGGTTTTCCTGCGGAAGTTCTCCTTTGAAAAGGAAGGAAATAACATCCTTGTTCACTTTCTCTAGCATCGCCTTGAAAAGTTCAAACGCTTCAAACTTATAGATCAATAAAGGATCTTTCTGTTCGTGAACCGCAAGTTGCACAGATTGTTTCAACTCGTCCATTTTGCGAAGGTGTGTTTTCCAAGCATCGTCTATAATGGCTAGAGTAATGTTCTTTTCAAAATCTTTTACCAGTTGCTTTCCTTCGGTTTCGTAAGCTTTTTCAAGATCGGTAGCAACGTTCAAGGTTTTTACGCCGTCGGTGAAAGGAACTAAAATCCGTTTGTATTTATCCTTTTGCGTTTCGTAAACGTTTTTGATAACTGGGAAAGCCATCTCTGCGTTACGCTCCATTTTATTTTGATAGTGAATGTAAGCGGCCTTATAAACTTTTCCTGAAATTTCGCGAGCGTCCATTTTCTCAAATTCCTTTTCAGAAATAGGGGAGCTCAAGGAGAAGAAACGAATCAATTCAAATTCAAAATTCTTGTAATCTTGCGCCATTTTATTGAATTGGGCAATTACTTCGGCCGTATCAAAAATCATATTCGCAATATCCACACGAAGCCTATCGCCAAACAAAGCGTGGTAACGGCGTTTGTAAACTACCTCACGCTGTGCATTCATTACATCATCATACTCAAGCAATCTTTTACGAATCCCGAAGTTGTTCTCCTCTACTTTTTTCTGTGCGCGCTCAATAGATTTTGAAATCATAGAGTGCTGTATAACTTCGCCTTCCTTCAAGCCCATACGGTCCATCATCTTTGCAATACGATCACTTCCGAAGAGACGCATCAAGTTGTCTTCCAAAGAAACATAAAATTGCGAACTTCCCGGATCTCCTTGACGACCACTACGACCGCGCAACTGTCTGTCTACGCGACGTGAATCGTGGCGTTCGGTACCTACAATGGCAAGTCCGCCGGCACCTTTTACTTCATTGCTCAATTTAATATCCGTACCACGACCCGCCATGTTTGTGGCTATGGTTACGATTCCACTCTTTCCTGCTTCGGCAACAATGTCTGCCTCGCGTTTGTGGAGTTTTGCGTTCAATACGTTATGCGGAATGTTTCTGATACTCAACATACGGCTAAGTAATTCTGAAATTTCCACGGAAGTAGTACCGATCAAAACAGGTCTTCCTGCTTGTGAAAGCGCTACAACCTCTTCGCCAACGGCATTGTATTTTTCACGTTTGGTCTTGTAAATTTTATCTTCTCTATCAAAACGTGCAATTGGGCGGTTGGTTGGAATCTCAACTACATCCAGTTTATAGATTTCCCAAAGTTCTCCAGCTTCCGTAACTGCAGTACCCGTCATTCCCGAAAGTTTTTTATACATACGGAAGTAATTTTGAAGTGTAACTGTGGCAAAAGTTTGGGTCATGGCTTCAATTTTCACGTCCTCTTTTGCCTCAATGGCTTGGTGAAGTCCGTCACTGTAGCGGCGTCCGTCCATAATACGGCCGGTTTGCTCATCCACGATCATTACTCTGTTCTCCATCACCACATACTGGTCGTCCTTTTCAAAAAGCGTGTAAGCTTTCAAAAGTTGGTTCATTGTATGGATGCGTTCACTTTTCACAGAGAACTCACGGAAAAGCTCTTCTTTTTCAGCAACTTCCTCTTCTTTGGGAAGTCCTTTTTTCTCTATTTCAGCAATTTCAACACCAATCTCCGGCATTACGAAAAAGTCTGGATCACCAACGCCGGATAGGTAATCTACACCTTTATCGGTAAGTTCTATCTGGTTGTTTTTTTCGTCAATTACGAAATATAACTCTTCATCAATCTTTGGCATTTCGCGATTGTTATCGCTCATGTAATGGTTTTCTGTTTTTTGGAGAATTTGTTTTACTCCTTCTTCAGAAAGATATTTTATCAATGCTTTATTCTTCGGCAGACCGCGAAATACGCGAAGCAGTTGAAAACCGCCTTCTTTTACGTCGCCTTCTTTAATCAGTTTTTTTGCTTCAGCTAAAACCCCTGTCAGATATTTTTTCTGAACTTCTACTATATCGTTAATCTTTGGCTTCAGTTCGTTAAACTCGTGGCGATCGCCTTCGGGAACGGGACCAGAAATAATAAGCGGCGTACGGGCATCATCTATTAAAACCGAATCTACCTCATCTACTATAGCATAGTGGTGCGGGCGCTGTACAAGGTCATCTGGAGAGTGCGCCATATTATCGCGCAGATAGTCAAAACCAAATTCGTTGTTTGTTCCATAAGTAATATCAGACAGATACGCCTTTCTTCGCTCTGCAGAATTTGGACGGTGGTTGTCAATACAATCTACGGTCATTCCGTGAAACTCAAATAATGGTGCCATCCACGCGCTGTCACGTTTTGCAAGATAATCGTTCACGGTAACCAGATGCACTCCGTTTCCGGCCAGGGCGTTAAGGTACATTGGTAGTGTTGCCACCAAGGTTTTACCTTCACCTGTATGCATTTCGGCAACTTTCCCCTCGTGAAGTGCAACCCCGCCTATTAACTGAACGTCGTAATGAACCATATCCCAAGTAATGGGTTTTCCTGCGGCATCCCAGGAGTTCTGCCAAATAGCTTTCTCACCCTCAAGGGTAACGTAACCTTTGTTAGCTGAAATTTCACGGTCAAAAGGGTTGGCGGTAACGGTAAGGGTTTCATTGTTCTTAAATCGCTTTGCGGTTTCTTTCATCACGGCAAAAGCTTCGGGAAGTATTTTGGTAAGGGTCGCTTTTTCAACTTCGTAAAGGTCGTCCTTCAGTTTATCGATCTGGTTGTATGTATCCTCCTTTTTATTGATGTCTTCCTCGTTTTCAGACTCTTTTTCTAGGGCATCAATTTGATCCTGAACCTCTTTTTGGGCATCTTTTATTTCTTTTCTGAAGTATTCAGACTTCGCTCGAAGTTCATCGTTGGAGAGTTTTTCAATCGCTTCTTCGTGCTTCTTTATTTCTTTTACTAGCGGCTGTATTGCGCTAATATCCTTTTTTGATTTATCGCCAACAAAAACTTTTATTACGTTATCTAATATTCCCATGATGTTAATTTATTTTGAAGTGTTGCGGGGCAGCACTGTTTTGTCAATAGTGTTATTTTTCAGAATGTTGCAATTATTCCGGCAAAATATTTTTTTCACCACGAATACACGAATATTATATATACAATTCGTGTATTGTGGTTAAAATTTTTCAATACTTTTTAAATAAAAAAAAGCCTCGTAAAAGAGACTTTTTATATTATTTTTTAAATGTTTCCCAAAATCTTGGGATTAATATTCATCCTCATTCCAAAGATAATCGTCGTCGGTAGGGTAGTCTGCCCAGATCTCTTCAATAGAGTCATAGGAGTCTCCTTCGTCTTCAATTGCCTGAAGGTTTTCCACTACTTCCAGTGGAGCACCGGTCCTGATCGCGTAGTCAATCAATTCGTCTTTGGTTGCGGGCCAGGGTGCATCGCTTAAATAGGATGCTAATTCTAATGTCCAGTACATAGCACTTTAGGTTTTAATTTTCTGCAAAAGTAATTTTTTAGATCAAAAAGTCAAGTAAAATCCGAATTATTTCTGCAATATTTTAAAGAACGTTTTTTTATTATTGATTATCAAGTAGTTATGAGGCTGATTGTTATTAAGTTTTTTGACAGAAATCTTTATACATACAATAATTCTTGAATCTTTCTAAACTTCTAAACTTCTAAACTTCTAAACTTCTAAACTTCTAAACTTCTAAACTTCTAAACTTCTAAACTCCTCATTACAATTTCTTCGGAATCCACTGTGTCTCTTCTGCGTTGGTGTCTTTGGACAACTTTCGTGCCAGCACAAATAGGTAGTCAGATAGTCGGTTTAAATACATCAGTACGCGTTCGTCAATAGGCTCATTTTCATTTAAAAGTGTTGCGCGGCGTTCTGCGCGACGGCATACTGTGCGTGCAATGTGACAATATGACACTGTAGAATTTCCACCTGGTAGAATGAAATGCGTCATTGGTGGCAGGGCATCGTTCATCATATCCATTTCTTTTTCCAAAAGCGTAATATCCTCTTCATCTATTTTTGGAATGTTAAGGCGCTCCTTTCCACTTTTCAAGGTTGCCTTTGCGGGATCTGTCGCCAAAATAGCTCCCAGCGTAAAAAGCCTGTCCTGAATATGAATAAGTATTTCTTTGCTTCGTGGGTCTATATCTTGGGTGCGTATCAATCCGAGATGCGAGTTGAGCTCATCCACCGTTCCATAACTTTCAATGCGGATGTTGTGTTTTGGAACCCGGGTGCCGCCAAAAAGGGCAGTGGTGCCTGTATCGCCTGTTTTGGTATATATCTTCATTATAGGTATGAGGTTTTAGGGATGAGGTATGAGGTTTTCTTCAAAATTACGAATAACTCCTGAAAAATATGGCTCGCAAAGTCGCGAAGTCGCAAAGATTTAAAATATTCTTTTTTTTATTTCTACTGCCTACTGCCTACTGCCTACTGCCTAATGCCTACTGCCTACTGCCCCCTTTCTTTCTCCCTTTCCTTTTTCCGTTCATAATAACTGCTTCGGAAATTTTTTGTTCTGCGCTGGCGCTGATTGGTAGCGTTGCGTTTGTTCCAGATATAAAGGATTGCCAAAAGAATTATGCCGCCAATTATTAAAACGATGGGGTTTGAAAAGTCAAGATTCATGGTTCAAATATAGAATATGAGTGAAGAAATACGAAATGGGAAGTGTGAAATTAATTTTAGGCATTAGGCATTAGGCATTAAGCATTAGGCAATAGGCTTTCTCTTCGGCAAACTCACAATCCCGATAGCGATCGGATACAGACTTACCAATTCACGAATTAACCATTTCCTTCCTCGTGTCGCTCTCCACAATTCCATCACGAAGGCGGATGATGCGATGGGCACATTTTGCCACCTCTTCTTCGTGCGTTACTACAATTACGGTATTTCCCGCTTTGTGGATTTCGTTGAAGAGTCCCATTATTTCTTCCGAAGTTTTGGAATCTAAATTTCCAGTAGGCTCATCGGCCAATATGATGGAGGGTTTGTTTACCAAAGCTCTGCCAACTGCCACGCGTTGGCGTTGTCCACCGGAGAGTTGATTGGGTTTATGGTCCATGCGGTCTGCAAGGCCAACATCTGTCAATACTTGTTTGGCGCGTTCGGTGCGGTCGCTTTTTGAAGCGCCTGCGTAGATCATAGGCAGTGCTACATTCTCTAAAGCGGTGGTGCGTGGCAGTAGGTTAAACGTTTGAAAAACGAAGCCTATTTCTTTATTGCGAATCTCAGCCAATTCATCATCGGTCATATTGCTTACATCGCTTCCGTTTAGCTCGTAGCTGCCAGAAGTGGGCGTGTCCAAACATCCCAAGAGGTTCATCAAAGTAGATTTCCCCGAACCGGAAGGCCCCATTAAAGCAACGTATTCGCCGCGCTCAATGTCTAAATCAATTCCTTTTAAAACTTTTACAATTTCATTCCCTAGCGGAAAATCTCTTGTGATATCTCTGATTTTTATTACTAAGCCCATAGTCCCCCTAAATCCCCCAAAGGGGGACTTTTTTTAAAATTAATATAATTGTTTATATGACGCAAAGGTACGCGGGTTGTTACAAAGAAATAATTTCCAAAGGATAAAAGCACAAATTCCAAATAAACAAATCTCAAATAAACTCCAAATAACAAATTTCAAAAAATCAAATAAAAAGCATATCCCAAATAAATCACATTTGATAAATAATGAAATTCTTAGCGACTTTGCGTCTTGGCGAGAAAAATTGCGCGCAAAGCCGCGAAGACGCAAAGTTTTTATTCCTTCTAAACTCTAAACTCATAGACTCAAATCCGTATCAGAAAATGCTGCTTAGGCTGTTCTTTTCTGAAAAAAACCATTCCCCATTGAAAGGTGTCTATGCTTAAGGTTACGGTTTCGTTTTCAATAATTTTATGCCACGCGGCCGTCATATCCTTGCTCCAATAAATATCGTCAAAAATGATGAGGGAATCGTTGTGGATATTTTTTAAAAGTGAATTGAAATAACCTAATGTCCGTTCGCCATTGTGGTCGCCGTCAATAAAAATCAAGTCGTATTTCTCTGAGGTATTTTCTGAAAGGAACTCTTTAAACGTTTTTTGATGGATTTTAATATTGTGCAAATTGAGTCTTTCAAAATATTGCTGTGCTTTTTTTGAAGTGTTCAGGCAGCCTTCAACGGTATTTACTGCGGCAAATTCATTGGAAACTGAAAGTGCAACCGTTCCCAAGCCCAAGGAAGTGCCAAATTCTAGAATGTTTTCGCTTTCAAAATACTTCGCTAAACGGAAGAGTAGCCTTCGGCGTTTCTTTTTCATTCCTGCATTTTTCACAACTGCGGAAACTTTTCGGGCGTTGCCTTTAAATACGCGCGAGCCTTGGCCAAAATCTTTCATTTCCACCATGGAAGCATCATTCTTTAAGGCTACACGATGCTTTTTTAAAATTTCATATTCGGCGTATTTCGTTTTATCGTTGAAACACTTTGTAACCAAATTGTACACAAATGGCGAGTGAACGCCGTGCTTGTTTTTGGACAGACGAATGAATTTTATGTAGCTTTTTGACTGGTGAATCATCTTAAGGGCTATAGGCTTTAGGCTTTAAGCTTTAAGCTGTAGGCTAAAATACATATTTCATAAATAATTTGCTTAAAGCTTAAAGCTTACGGCCTAAAGCATTTCAACCCATTTTCGATGACAGCTCAAACCAACGCTCGGTTTGTTTTTCAATCTTATCAATAATTTCTTGAAGTTTTATGGATTGTTTGTCTATTTCTTCTCCGTTCCAGTTTTCGGTAGCGAATTTATTTTGAAGTTCCACGCGATTTTTTTCGAGATTCGCTATTTCCTTTTCTAGTTTGTTGTATTCCTTTTGCTCGTTGTAATTTAGTTTTGCTGGGGTTGAATCTTGCTTCCAGTCTTTTTTGGTCTTTGGCGCTGCTTCGCTGGCGTCGCGTTTTTCCTGAATATTACTGTCTTCATAAACTCTAAAATCGGAATAGTTTCCGGGGAAATCTTCTACTTCGGCGTTTCCTCTAAAAACAAATAGGTGATCTACAATTTTATCCATAAAGTAACGGTCGTGGGAAACTACCAAAAGACAGCCGGGAAAGTCTAAAAGGAAACTTTCCAAAACATTTAGGGTTACAATGTCAAGATCATTCGTAGGCTCATCGAGAATCAAAAAGTTAGGGTTTTTGATAAGTACGGTACATAAATAAAGTCGCTTGCGTTCGCCACCACTTAATTTTTCAACAAAATCGTATTGCTTTTTTGGGTCGAAAAGAAAACGTTCCAAAAGCTGGGAGGCTGAAATTTGCCTTCCTTTTTTAAGTGGAATATAATCGCCGTACTCGCGGATTACATCAATCACTTTCTGGCCATCTTTAATGTTGATTCCATCTTGGGTGTAATAACCAAATTGCACAGTTTCGCCAACAATCACCTTTCCTGAATCTGGTTTTAGTGTTCCGGTTAAGATATTCAAAAAGGTAGATTTTCCTGTTCCGTTTTTTCCAATTATCCCAACCCGTTCGCCGCGATTGAAGTTATATTCAAACTTGTCCAGCAGCACTTTGTCGCCAAAAGATTTTGAAATTTTATGCAGCTCCACCACTTTGGTGCCCATGCGTTCCATATTCAGTTCCAGTTGTACTTGGTGGTCGTTTCGGCGTTTGCTGGCACGATCCTTTATTTCGTGAAAATCGTCAATTCGGCTTTTGCTTTTGGTGGTTCGCGCCTTTGGCTGGCGGCGCATCCAGTCAAGTTCTTTTTTGAAAAGCTGTTTTGCTTTCCCGGTTTCGGTGGCTTCGGTTTCTATCCGCGCATCGCGTTTTTCTAGATAATAGCTATAGTTTCCTTTGTAACTGTAAAGAATTCCTTCATCCAATTCCACAATTTCATTACATACGCGTTCCAAAAAATAACGGTCGTGGGTAACCATAAATAGTGTGAAATTTTCCTTGGCGAAAAGATTTTCCAGCCACTCAATCATTTCGAGATCCAAGTGGTTGGTAGGCTCATCCATTATCAGCAAATCTGGGGTAGTGAGCAAAGCGTTGGCCAAAGCCAAACGTTTTTTCTGTCCGCCACTAAGGGTAGAAACCTTTGCGTGCAGATCTTCCATTTTTAGTTTGAAAAGAATCTGCTTGTAGCGCGTTTCGAAATCCCAAGCGTGATGGGCGTCCATGGCGTCAAATGCTTTTTGGTAGGTTTCTGCATCGTCCGGATTTTCTATGGCGTGCTCGTAGGCCTCAATTATTTTCAGGATTGGATTGTCTGAAGAAAAAATAGTCTGTTCCACCGTAAGTGCAGGATTCAAATCTGGTTCCTGCGGCAGATAGGCAATTTTTAGGCCCTTTCGGGAAACAACATTTCCGCTATCGGCTTTATCATTTCCGGCGATTATATTTAGAAGGGAAGTTTTGCCCGTCCCGTTTTTGGCGACGAAACCTATTTTTTGTCCTTCGTTTATTCCGAATGAAATGTTTTCAAACAAAGGCTTCATCCCAAAGGATTTGGATATATTTTCTACTGAAAGGTAGTTCACGGTTTAGATTTTCCGCAAAAGTACTGTAAATGTTTAATGTTTAATTAATAATGAATGATGAATAATTGGTAATGAGTAATGAGTAATGAGTAATTAGTAATGAGTAATGAGTAATGAATAATGAGTAATTTGAATTCTATGGATTCTTTGTATGCTATGGTCACTATTAACGCTATTGTCACCCTGAGTCCTTTGCCAGGCTCAGGATAAACTAAAGTCGAAGGGTTGAACGAGAAGCTAGAGGCTAGAGGCTAGAAGCTTGATGCCAGAAGCTTGATGTCAGAAGCTAGAGGCTAGAAGCTAGATGTCAGAAGCTAGAAGACTGAGGCTAGATGCCAGAAGCTAGATGTCAGAAGCTAGAGGCTAGATGTCTGAGGCCTGCAACCTGCAACCTGCAACCTGCAACCTGAAGCCTGCAACCTGAAACCTGCAACCTGCAACCTGCAACCTGCAACCTGAAACCTGCAACCTGTAACCTGCAACCTGCAACCTGCAACCTGCAACCTGCAACCTGCAACCTGCAACCTGCAACCTGCAACCTGCAACCTGCAACCTGCAACCTGCAACCTGAAACCTGAAACCCGAAGCCAATATTTCTTCTATTTTCAATAAAACCTGCTTTCCCTAAAATAAGTTTCATTATTAAATACGTTACTTTATATTTGTCCATTAACAACCCTATCTTTTATGAAGCTCTCGTATGTATTGCTAATTTTGATTGTTGTGGTATGCGCTACTTCCTGCGTAACCACCAAACAGCTTACTTATTTGCAGGAGAACACGAGTGGCAGCGATACTTTGGCGCTTTTGCGGAAAAGACAGGAACCTTACCGACTTCAGATAAATGATCTTTTGAGTATTAGGGTAAAAGCTTTGGATCAGGAAACTGTGGGGATTTTTAATCCTATTAGTGATGCCAATCCAAATGCAACCGGGGAGGAAAAACTTTACTATGACGGATTTGTGGTGGACGACCACGGCAACATCCGCATCCCGAGCTTGGGTGAAATGAACGTTTTGGGTTATACCGTGGATGAGGTTAGGGAGAGCCTAGAGGAACGTTTGTTAAGAGATTATTTTAAAGCTGAAGCAAATGTTTTTGTAACGGTGAAGTTGGCTGGAATCCGTTACACAATCAATGGCGAAATAGGCAGTCCGGGGTCTAACATAATTTACCGCGACCAAGTAAGCATAATGGAAGCCATTGCCAATAGTGGCGATATTCAACTTACAGGAGATAGGAGCGATGTGATAATTATTCGTCAGTATCCTGCGGGACAGAAGGTGCACCACATAGACCTTACAAAGATTGAGGCGATGAATTCACCTTACTATTACGTAAAACCGAACGATCTTATTTTGATTAATCCCTTACCACAAAAATCATTGGGAACGGGAACCACGGGGCTTCAGTCTTTTACTACTATTGTAACTGTTGCCACGGCATTGGTGACCACTATTTTATTGTTCACCAGATTATAGAAAGCTATGAGCGAGGAATTCGAAATAAACGAAACCAATACTACATTCGATTTTAAAGGTTTTCTTTTTAGGCTTTTGCACCATTGGCCGCTATTTCTGGTTTCCTTGGCAATTGCATTTTCCATAGCATACTATATCAACGTTCGCAAGTTGCCTATTTATCAAATGGATAATTTAGTTTCCATTAAAGACGATCAAAATCCCTTTTTCACCAGCAATACCAGCCTTACCTTTAATTGGGGTGGAACTACCGATAAGGTAAATACAGCCGTTATTTCATTGCAGTCACGTTCTCATAACGAAAAGGTTGTGGAGCGTCTGCAATATTATTTGGATTATCTAAGGGATGGAAAATATCAGCAGGTAAATGCTTATAAACAAACGCCCTTTTTTGTGGAAGCGGATACCGCCAAGCCACAGATGCTGAATAAGCAAATAAAGATTGTTTTTAAGGATTCGGTAAATTTCAATCTGAGCGTTGCTTTTGAGGAGGCAACAAACATAAACCTACAAAATTACGCGACTAAGGAAACGAGCAGCATGTTTGTGGATGCGGGGGAGTTTTCGCAGGATTTCAAAATAGGGGAGCCAATTAAGCTGCCTTTTTTCAGCGGTACATTTATGCCCAACCCAGCCGTAATGTCGAAACCGGGAACGCCCTATTACCTCGTTTTTAGAAACTATGACGGCATCGTTAAAAGATATTTGGGTATGCGTGTAGATCCTGAAAGCAAAGGTTCTTCAGTCTTAAAGATGAGGCTTACGGGGAATAATAAAGCGCAGTTGGTAGATTATTTGAATACTTCAGTAGAGGTGCTCAGCGAAGATATGCTGGAGCGCAAAAACCTCTTTGCTACCAAAACCATAAAATTTATTGACAGTAGCCTTGCCATAAAATCAGCAGAACTTTCTACGGTGGAAGATGAGCTGAATCAATTCAAAAATAAGAATGCCATTTTCGACCTTGAGAGTGAAGGTTCTGAAATAAATAACAAGCTCAATGAATTGGACCTTCGGAAGGAAGCTGCAGGCCGCGAACTTAACTATTACAATACACTGCAGGATTACCTAACAAAACGTTCGGATTATCGCGATGTTCCCGCTCCATCTGTAGCGGGTATTTCAGAAGCAAGTGTTGTGGCGGGGGTTGGAAAAATAGTTACCCTGGCAGAGGAACGCAACAAACTTCAGTATTCCTTTAAGGAAGGAGCGCCCATTTTTAATGATATTGATAGACAGATAGACGCCGTAAAAACGGTTCTGCTTGAAAATATCCGCTCTTCCAAAAGTTTAAAGAATCAAGAGTTAAGCGCTATTAATCGTGATATAGGTCGTTCCGAAAGTGAAATCAGAAAACTTCCGAAGGAACAACAGGACTTGCTAAATATAGAACGTCGCTACAACCTGAGCCAAGGAACCTACAATCTGTTTTTGGCGAAAAGGAGCGAGGCTGGCTTGGTAAAAGCTGCCAATGTAAGCGATGTGATGGTAATAGATTCTGCCAAAGATACCGGCGGCGGACAAATAGGACCCAATACACAGCTTAATTATATGATGGCTGGTCTTCTTGGACTTTTCCTTCCGTTAATATTTGTTTTTATGCGTGTATTTTTTGACACTAAAATCAGCAATGTAAAAGACTTGGAACGCATTACTTCCATTCCGCTATTGGGGATAATAGGAAAGAATCCTTTAGATACTAACCTCGTTGTACTTACCAAACCTAAATCTGCAATTGCAGAAGCGTTTAGGGCACTTCGCTCCAGCTTGCAGTTTATCTATAAAAAGCAGGGGCTGGAAGGTGCTAAAACTGTTTTGGTTACCAGCTCCGTAAGCGGGGAAGGAAAAACTTTCTGTTCCATAAATCTCGCTTCGGTATTCGCTTTAAGCGAAAAGAAAACTATTCTAGTGGGGCTCGACCTTAGAAAGCCCAAAATATTTGGCGATTTCAATATCAATAATGATATAGGGGTGGTGAATTATTTAATTAACGAAGCAGACGTAGATACCGTTATCCAAAAAACCGAAATAGCATATTTAGACGTAATTCCATCCGGCCCCATTCCGCCTAACCCTTCAGAGCTATTAATTAGTGAAAAGCTGGACGAACTTATAACCTCCTTAAAGGAGCGTTACGATTATATAATCCTCGATTCCCCGCCCTTGGGATTGGTTTCAGATTCTTTGGAATTAATTAAACATGTGGATGCCACGCTGTATATGGCGCGCTTCAATTACACCCATAAAAATATGTTCACTTTCGTAAATGAGAAATACAGGACGGGAGAGGTGAAACACATTAGTATTGTATTAAATGATTACGTTGAAAAAACGGGTAGAGGTTATGGCTACGGTTACGGCTATGGCTACGGTTATGGTTACGGTACGTATGGCAACTATGGTAATGGCTACCACGAACACGTAAAGCCACCAACGGTTTTAGGGAGGGTTAGGAAGGTTTTTAGGAGGAAATGAATGTTTTGGGGAGGAACTAAATAACAAATAACAAAACTCAAATAACAAATAACAAATAACAAATAGCAAATAACAAATCCCGAATCCCGAATTAAAGAATTAATCGTCTTGTCCCCCGGCCCCAAAGGGGAGAAAATCGAAAATGTCAATAAATCCCGTCCTACGTCCTGCCGTCATACGTCCTGTTTCCTTTCAGTCCTGTTTCCAAATCCCAATCCCGATAGCTATCGGGACACAAATGAAGTGTGAGCGATGAGCGACGAACGACGAACGACGAGTGATTTCCGATTAAAATACCAAATAACCCCTATTAACCTATTAACTCAGGAAGTCAGGAACCCATCCCGTCTTAAGTGCTACTTCCTGTTTCCCTTAAGCCCTGTTTCCAAATCCCAATCCCGATAGCTATCGGGACACAAATTATCAAATTGACACCCCCTTTTCGGAAGAAATTTTTCAAATTATGACAATTTATAAATGTTAAAGTTTTGAAAGTACTTCCCATGGAGTATTGCAACAAAGTGGTTTCCTACATAAAAAAACCAATTGTCGAAAATTAAAAACATTTTGACGGATATTTTGAACATTTCGCAACAAAATGCCTGCAACGCTAAGTATACCCTACAGAATTTGGATTTTCTGCGCAGGTAGTCTATTATTGTTACGCCCCTTATCATAACAATATCGTTTTACTTTTAAACACTTTTTTATGAAGAATAGTTACTTTTCCCAAATAAAGGCTTTTGGTTTTCTTGCTTTTTTTAGTCTTTTTACTTTTAATGGATTTGCGCAGGTTGGGATTGGGACTACTGCTCCTAATGCCAATGCTTTGCTTGACATAGATGCTACGATAACGCCGGGAGGATTTCTTTTACCTCGAGTGGCGTTAACTGGTACTGCAGATGTCGCGCCATTAAGTGCACATGTTGAGGGTATGACTGTCTACAACACTGCAGCTGTAAGTGATGTTACCCCAGGTTATTATTACAATGATGGTGGCAATTGGGTTCGTATTGGAGGGAGAGGCGATTATTGGAGTACTCTAGGGAGTGCAGGAACTAATGCGGCTAATAACTTTATTGGCACAACAGATAATCAGCCTTTAGCATTTAGAGTAAACAATTCAGAACGAATGGGAATTTTAACTAATGGCAATGTTGGAATAGGAGGTTATTATGGTGATGTAAAATTGAATATTACCGGCGGGACTAACGCTTATGGCGTTTTTAGTACTGTAACTGAAAGTGGTGCGCAGGCAATTTATGCCAGTAGCAATCAGGCCAATGGCTTGGGTGTTATGGCTACAAATTCAAATACAAGTTCCAGTACTGCAATTGTAGGTATTGGAAATAACTCTGGAACATATGCGACAGGTCTTTCCGGAACAGGTATAGCTGGTACTGCTGCCGAAAATGGTTATGGTGTAATGGGCTCGCATTTTAATGGTACTAATGTTAATCGATTTGGTGTTTTAGGTACTCCTTTTTATGGAGTTGGTAGTAATTTTAGTGCAAATAATTATGGATGGATGAATTCTGAAACAGAAGGATTATATACACAAAGGAATAATAATAATTATGCAATTTTAGCTAGTTATGATAATGTATGGGATGAAAATTTTGGAATAATTGCTTCTGCGAATGGAGGCACTTATAATACGGGTTTACTTGTTGCTTCTGGTGAAACGGTGATATCTGCCCATTTAGGAGCCAACAGTAATACAGCCCAATTACCAAGAGGATATAATGGATCCCTATTTTTACAACGAGGTAATGCAACAGGTAGAATTTTTTTCACTGTAGGTAATCAAAATTATTTTGTAAATTCATCTGGTACAGGCGATTATTCAGAATATTTTAAAACAAGTGACAGAACACTTGGGGTGGGTGAGATAGTAGCCATGGATCCAAATAATGCGAGTGGAGTAAGAAGAGCCCGGCCAAGTGATGTATCAAAAACCGTAGGTATTGTTTCCATAGGTGGAACAAGAAATAATGACAATATTGGAGGCACAAGAGGAGATGACCCTAACTATGTCAATATAGGGCTTTTGGGGCAGGTGCCAGTTTTAGTTACTGTAGAAAACGGAAATATCAAACCTGGCGACCCACTAACTATTTCAAAAAAATATAGGGGCAGAGCAGTCAAAGCCACTGAATCCTGCCGCATTATAGGCTATGCGCTTACTCATTTTCCTTATGTTAGCGGAGAACAAAGTTATGAAACTGATATTAATGGCACAGATAAGTTAAAGCTTAGGGATAACCACGTAATGTGCTATGTCAATCCGGTATGGTATGAACCTGCGGATGAAAACTTGGGTGATGGAATCGAAATTATCCCATCCGAAAGCGCCTTTGATATGATCGCCAGAGTAAATTTAGAAGTGGATGCTGAAAATCCAAAAAAGGACTTAATACGCGATAGACCAAAATTTGGTTCAAACAAGCAAGAGATGGTCCTTAAAAATGTCGAAAATTCAAGTGAAGTTAAATTAGAAAAACATCAAGAGGAATTGAATTCAAATGATGAAAATGTTAAAGATAATAACTAAACTATCTAGTTTATTGAAAACTTTACCAATTCACAACACCTTGGAAATAAAACCAAAATAAATAATAGTAATTCCACACGGCTAATTTGTGCTGATAGTAAAACAATAAAAAACCGCTGCATTTCATTATGTAGCGGTTTTGTTCTTTTTAAGGGTTTCCTTCTCATTGACAGTTTGAGTGTTTTTTCTCATAATAAAACTGAGAAATTACAATCTTAGCTGATTTAATGGACTTAAATCCAATGGCAACTAGATTTTGAGAATAGCTGATTATAGAGGTGGTGAAGTGGCACCTTTAACTCAGCAACCTTAAATATTTCTGGTACCAATCCTACAAATTGGGAATTAATAGGAGAAAGCTCAATTACATATTTAAACAATACAGCTAATATTATAAAATCAACCTATTCCGCAGATCCAGCAGATTTAAATGGGGTTATTACTGCCATAACAAGAACTACAGGAACAGCTGGAGCATTTGGTACTTTTATTGCTACCCTTCCTGGTACAATTTTAAATTATGCCAGTGCATCGCCTAGCGGGACTGGTAATTTTTGGGTAAATACGTTTAACCAAGCCCGAGATATTGGGTTGGTTGATAACACAGTTTACTTCTACCAACTTTGGCGAAAAGGTAATATAGAAACACCTGTTGCTAACAATGAAACCTTTAGCTTGATTCCACTGCGCATCGATCAATAAAAGAATTTATTAAAGCGAACTTCAAAAGACAAATTGTATTCTTGCAGCTTTGTTTTTTGAATTGTTATTATTCAAGCGAGCGTTACGAAGAATCTATTCAGTTTACTTCTGAGTAAAATTAGAAAGACTTCAATTAAGATATTTCAAACTAATAAAAAGACTGTTTATTAGGAACAAGTCTCTGAAGACAATATTGTTTGCAGAGGTTTGTTCGTAATAATTAGCTACAATTTTATGCGTTACATATTTTGTAGGAAAAAAGGGCTGTTTTCTTACGTTTTAACGACTTATCTATGGCTTATCTATGGCTTATCTATGGAGTATCTATTTAGATGGTTGGATTTTTGGATTGTTGGATTGTTGGATTGTTGGATTTTTAGATGTGACCCATTGTTGTGACTTCGCTTAATGAGAATCCTAGAATAAGTATACAGTTGCAGTTGGCGGTGGTAGTGGCAGTGAATTGTTAAGTTGAAGTTGAAATCGAAAATGAAATCGAAATCGAAGTTGAAGATGAAGATGAAGATGAAGATGAAGATGAAGATGAAGATGAAGATGAAAAATAAAATGAAAATGAAACCGAGAACCGACAACCGAAAACCCTTCGACTCCGCTCAGGGTACGACTTGAAAAAATTTTGAGTTTGTGTCCCGATAGCTATCGGGATTGTGAATTTGACTCGTCCTAAAATAAGTATACAGTTGCAGTTGGCGGTGGTAGTGAATTGTTAAGTTGAAGGTGAAATCGAAAATGAAATCGAAATCGAAATCGAAGTTGAAGTTGAAAAAGAAATGGAAATCGAAATCGCCAAGTAACCCATCCCGTCCTGTTCCCAAAGCCCATCTCGTCTTCCGTAGCTTTAGCGTAGGGAGAAATCCCACCTCGTCTTCCGTAGCTTTAGCGTAGGGAGAAACTCACAAATAAAATACGAGCGACGAGCGACGAGCGATGAGCGATGAGCGATGAGCGATGAGCGAAGAGGGATTTTCAATCAAAATATCCAATAACTCAGTAACCCAATAACCCATCCCGTCCTAAATACTGATTCCCTTCAGTCTTGGTTCTTGGTTCTCGGTTCCCTTCAATCCTGTTTCCGAATCCCGAATCCCAAATCCCAATCCTGTCACACTGAGCGCAGCCGAAGTGCCAAATCTGTCAC
This sequence comes from Aequorivita lipolytica, assembly GCF_007997135.1. GTDB lineage: Bacteria > Bacteroidota > Bacteroidia > Flavobacteriales > Flavobacteriaceae > Aequorivita > Aequorivita lipolytica. The sequence continues at coordinate 22,192 of NZ_VORU01000008.1, forward strand.
ACTGAGCGCAGCCGAAGTGCCAAACTCACAAACTCACTCGACCTGACAGCAATACAAGTGTCAGTTCCAATGTTATGAGAAATTCGTTTTGGTGCTTGCGGTAAAATAATTGAAATCCAAATAAAAAAATTAGCTTACAGATCTATTTTTTTAATCCGTAAGCCTAGAATAATAGTGTCAAAAATTAATGAAGAAAAGTGTTGTTTTTTTACCTCAGTTCTTGGTTAGCATCAGTACTTTTTTTTCAGTCATAATGAAATCTGCATTTTGCAATTAAAATTTCTCCTTCGTTATATTGATAAATCAGTCTATGTTCGCTATCAATTCGCCTTGACCAAAATCCAGAGTATTTATGCTTTAAAGGTTCAGGTTTTCCAATTCCGTCGAAAGGGTTTCTTGCTATATCTTTCAGAAGTTCATTTATTTTTTTCAACTTTTTCCTGTCTGTTTTCTGCCAATACAGATAATCCTCCCAAGACTCGTCAACAAATACATATTTCATATTAGTTTTCGATCAAGTCTTTATTGAAAGTTACTCCGTTTTTCAATTTTTCAATTGCAGAATCTAATCTCAATTCATTCTTTCGAGAAGACAATTCGTGATTAGTCGCCATTAGAGAATTGTATTCCTGTAGAGACATAACAACGATTCCAGAATCTTTGCCACGATTTATAATCAGAGTTTCAAAGTTTTTTGTTACTCGATCCAAATAAGTTTTAATATCCTTTCTAAAGTCCGAAACAGTTGTAATTTGCATGATATTGTATTTAATTAAGTACAAATATATGTACAAAATATGATTTACGCAATTTATTTCGTATTGCTGCTAATATGAGTATATACAACAGGTAGATGTTCTATATTTCAAATATAGGGATTAGATTAAAATATTTTTTAAAATATAAAAAAACCCAATAACCCAATAACCCAATAACCTTTCCCGTCTTAAGCCCTACGTCTTACCGTCCTATGTTCCCGATGAAAAATCGGGGCAAGCTCTGTTTCCAAATCCCACCTCGTCTTCCGTAGCTTTAGCGTAGGGAGAAATTCCACCTCGTCTTCCGTAGCTTTAGCGTAAGGAGAAATCCCACCTCGTCTTCCGTAGCTTTAGCGTAGGGAGAAATTCCACCTCGTCTTCCGTAGCTTTAGCGTAGGGAGAAATCCCACCTCGTCTTCCGTAGCTTTAGCGTAGGGAGAAATCCCACCTCGTCTTCCGTAGCTTTAGCGTAGGGAGAAATCCCACCTCGTCTTCCGTAGCTTTAGCGTAGGGAGAAATCCCGAATTAACAAATTAAATGTCTTGACCCCCGCCCCTAAAGGGGAGAAAATCGAAATCGAAATCGAAATCGAAATCGAAATCGAAGTTGAAGTTGAAGATGAAGTTGAAAAAGTAAATGAAAACGAAATTGAAACCGACAACCGAAAACACTTCGACTCCGCTCAGGGACGACTTGAAAAAATTTTGAGTTTGTGTCCCGATAGCTATCGGGATTGTGAATTTGACTCGTCCTAAAATAAGTATACAGTTGCAGTTGGCGGTGGTAGTGGCAGTGAATTGTTAAGTTGAAGGTGAAATCGAAAATGAAATCGAAATCGAAATCGAAATCGAAGTTGAAGATGAAAATGAAACCGAAATCCAAATCGAAATCGAAATCGAAATCGAATATTACGTTTGCGTTTGAATCACTTCCGTCAGCTGGATTGGGTTGGCTTTAGGCTTTAAGCAATAGACATTTGGCATTAGGTATTAAAAATTATTCATTATTCATTCTTTAGTCTTGGTTCTTGGCTCTTGGTTCTTGTTTCGTTAAGGTTTTTATGAAATCGAAATCGAAATCGAAATCGAAATTGAAATTGAAATCGAAATCCAAATCGAAATTGAAATTGAAGTTGAAATTGAAATTGAAATTGAAGATGAAGTTGAAAAAGTAAATGAAAACGAAATTGAAACCGACAACAGAGAACCGACAACAGAGAACTGATAACCGAGAACAGACATCAGTTAAACCAAAATACTTATATTAGCCACTAAGAAAAACAAGCCTCCCCGCATCTACATGGAATTGGAAACCAAAGTCTATCAAAAGGAAAACAACCTGCGCCTTGGCAAGTTACTGAAAGAGAGTCTGGCAGACATTGGTCGGTCTCGGTTTTTGTCTTTTCAATTGGCTAAACGGGATATACAGGCGCAGTATCGTCAAAGTTATTTAGGGATTATTTGGGCGTTTGTTACGCCGCTTGCCACCGCTTTTATTTGGATATTTCTAAACAATTCAGGAACGGTTCGTATTACCGATACTGGCATTCCGTATCCGGTATATGCTTTTTCCGGCACTTTGTTATGGTCTATTATTACCGAATCTATCAATTCGCCTATGGCGAGTACCAATGGTGCGAAGTCTATTTTGTCTAAAATCAACTTTCCAAAGGAGGCATTGGTTATTTCTGGAGTTTACAAGCTATTGTTTAACAGTTCCATAAAAGTAGTGTTACTGTTGGTGTTTATTTTCTTTTATGGCGTGGGTTTTCATTGGAGTCTGTTGCTGTTTCCTATTGCAATTTTAGGAGGTATATTATTTGGCACCACATTGGGGTTGTTTATTACTCCTTTGGGAATGCTGTATAAAGATATAGGTAGATTAATAAGTTTTGGACTGGGTTTTTTGATGTATGTAACGCCCGTTGTTTACGCAATACCGAAAAGCGGAATAATGAAAACCGTTATGGAGCTTAACCCTTTTACACCAATTATATTAACAGCCCGCGATTTGGCCGTGGGTATGCCGCCCGTGCACTTGACTTATTTTTTAATAGTAATCACTTGCTGTGTACCTTTGTTTTTTATTGCTTTGTTGTTTTATAGAATTTCGATTCCTATTTTAGTTGAGCGGATGAGCGCGTAATCAGTTGTCGGTTCTCAGTTGTCAGTTATCGGTTAAATACGTAAGTTTATAAAGGAGGGGTAAATGAAATAATATTAGCATGAAATCTTATAAAGATTTAGATATTTATAATTTGGCTTTTCAATTCTCCATCGAAGTACACCACGTTTCGTTGAAGATGCCAAAATTTGAACTGTATGAACAAGGAAGTCAAGTTAGAAGATCCGCAAAGAGTGTAAAGGATAATATTATTGAAGGGTATGGAAGAAGAAATTACAAACAAGACTTTATAAAATTCCTGACCTATTCCCAAGCTTCCTTATTGGAATGCAAGGGACAGTTGGAAACAATTCAAGAATTATATGATATCCCAGAAGTGCCTGAAGTAATTACAAAATATGATGGTTTAGGCGCAAAGATTTTTACATTTACTCAATATGTAGAAAAAAATTGGAAAACTTAACAGACAACAGACAACAGACAACAGACAACAGACAACAGACAACAGACAACAGACAACAGACAACAGACAACAGACAACAGACAACCGACAACCGACAACCGAACATGCCCAACAATGAAGTTTTAGTTCAAGTACAACATCTCTCCAAAAAGTTCTGTAAAGACCTTAAGACCAGCCTTTGGTATGGGGTGAAGGATTTGGCTAGTGGGTTAAGCGGTAACCAAAATGAGCGGGAACTGCGGCCACAAGAGTTTTGGGCGGTGAAGGATATTAGTTTTGAGCTACGCCGTGGCGAATGTTTGGGGCTTATTGGCCATAATGGGGCTGGAAAATCTACACTATTGAAAATACTGAACGGCCTCATAAACCCCGATGCGGGCAAAGTGACCATCAAAGGACGGGTAGGAGCATTGATAGAACTGGGTGCAGGTTTTAACCCTATTTTGAGTGGGAGGGAAAACATTTATAACAACGGTGCGATCCTTGGGTTTACCAAAAAAGAGATAGAAGAGAAAGTGGAAGAAATTATAGACTTTGCCGAAATACGCGAGTTTATAGATATGCCAGTACAAAATTACAGTAGCGGGATGAAGGTGCGCCTGGGCTTTGCCGTGGCGGCACAAATGGAACCCGATGTTTTGATTATTGATGAGGTTTTGGCGGTGGGCGATCTGGGCTTTGTATTAAAATGTTTTAAACAGATAGACACCCTCCTCCCTAATACGGCTATAGTTTTTGTATCGCACTCTATGCCGATGGTTTCGCGTATTTGTAACCAGATTATTTTGATGGAAAAAGGAAAGGCAGTTTTTCAAGGGGAAGATGTAGGGAAGGCGATTGATAAGTATTATACCCGTTTTGTAGATAACGATAGCAATGTGGTATTTGATGATGGGAGTATTGCGTATGAAAGCGTGGAAATCTTGGAAGCAAAAGCTTACGAGAAGAATATTCCTCAGATAGAATGGGGGAATACTTTTAAATTGAAATTTAAGTTTAGAAAGAATACATTGAATGAACCCCCAGCATTTTACATTTCCATTTTTGACAAAGAACAACGTCCAGTGGCTATTTTAGAACCTAATATAGAAGAGTTGGATTCTAAAAATGATTCTAACCTGATTGAATTTATTGTTGAACACAAAAATTTACAACTTTCAAAAGGTATTTACTCCTTAAATATTGTTGTTTCAAAAAAGACCAATAATGAACCGCTTCTTCGTATGAATGGAATATTATCCTTTCAAGTGCTCCATCAAACTGATACATGGCCTCCATTTTTATTAAAATCTTCCTTCCAATCAATATAGTTTTATGTTGTTTAAAAATAAAAAATCTAAGATATTTTGCATCGGCCTAAATAAAACAGGCACTACAACTCTTGAAAAGGTCTTAAAAGATTTTAATTTCAAATTGGGAGATCAAACAAGTGGAGAATTGTTGTTTAAAGATTGGTATAAAAGGGATTTTAGTTCAATTATTAAACTTTCCAAAACTGCTAAAGCCTTTCAGGATGCACCTTTTTCATTTCCTTTTACATTTATTGCTTTGGATCAATATTTTACTAATGCCAAGTTTATTCTAACGCTGCGTGATTCTCCCGAACAATGGTACAATTCCTTATTAAAGTTTCACTCTAAACTTTGGGCAGATGGAATAAACCCGCCTACAACAGAGGACTTAAAAAATGCCAAGTATCGTTACAAAGGATTTGCCTATGAGTCCAGTAAAGCAGTCTTTAATACTCCTGATGATGACCCTTATAATAAAGAAATATTATTAGATTATTATAACAATCACAATTACCAAGTAATAGAATATTTTAGAAGTAGACCAGAAAAACTGCTTGTTATTAATGTTTCTGATGATAATGACTATATTCGGCTTTGCGATTTTCTGAATAAAAAACCTTTCCATAAAACATTTCCTTGGGAAAACAAAACGAGCGAGAAAAAGAAAAAAAATGATTAACGTAACCAAAACTTTTTTACCTCCTCAAGAAGAATACAACGCCGTCTTAAAACGCGCGTGGGACGCTGGTTGGATAACTAATCGAGGGGCTTTGGTTTTGGAGCTAGAGGAAAAGCTAAAAGCATATTTAAAAGTGCCGAATATAATAGCAATGACCAATGGTACTTTGCCTTTGCAGATAGCAATAAAGGCCTTGGGCTTAACAGGCGAAATTATAACCACACCTTTCAGTTATGTAGCAACAACAAGCAGCATTGTTTGGGAGGGTTGTACCCCAGTGTTTGTGGATATCCATCCCGAATATCTAACCATAGACGAAACTAAAATTGAGGCTGCCATTACCCCAAAGACAACCGGTATATTGGCAACCCATGTATTTGGCAATCCCTGTGATGTAGAAACTATTGAAAAGATTGCCCATAAACACAACCTAAAAGTTATTTATGATGCTGCTCATTGCTTTGGGGTTACTTACAAAGGCAAAAGCATTTTTGAATATGGCGATGTGAGTACCTGTAGCTTTCATGCCACCAAATTGTTCCATACTGGAGAAGGTGGTGCTTTATTTACAAAAGACAGGGAATTTCAAAAAAAATTATTTTATCATCACAACTTTGGTCATAAAGGAAATGAGGATTTTCAGGGCCTGGGTGTCAATGCCAAAATGAGCGAACTTCAGGCGGCAATGGGATTGGCTGTATTACCATATATTGAAACTATTCTCGAAGCAAGAAAAAGAGTTGCCGAATTATACAAAAATAATTTGGGAGGTGTTTCCGCCTTGAAGTTGAGGGAAGATACGCAATGGAATTACTCATATTATCCTGTGTTGTTTGAGAATGAAACACAATTACTTGCCATACAGCAATTACTAAACAAAGAAAATATCTTTCCACGACGTTATTTTTACCCAAGTTTAAACTTATTGCCATATGCTGATAAAAAACCTTGCCCAATTTCGGAAAACATCGCTTCTCGTGTCCTTTGCCTTCCTTTATACCATGACCTTTCTGATGGTGTAGTTTTAAAAATATGTAATATCATAAATGAGGAATTATGAAATGCCTATTAACAATTTGCAAATTCACTAAAGGTTTATATTTGGGCATTCCATTTCTGTGCAGAGCTCAGTCGAAGCATTCCTATTTCTCAAATATTTTATACAGATGAAAATTGCGATTATGCAGCCTTATCTTTTCCCCTATATTGGGTATTTCCAGCTCATAAATACTGTTGATACCTTTATTTTTTATGACGATGTAAATTTTATAAAACGTGGGTGGATTAATCGCAATCAAATTCTTGTTGACAATTATGCAGCGATGTTTACTCTGCCATTAAAAAAAGCTTCGCAGAACAAATTGATCAATGAAATTGAAACTGCTATTGATAAAAAGTGGCTGTCACAATTTTTTAAAACCATTGAACAGAATTATAAAAACGCGCCCTATTTTGACCAAACTTTCCAGATACTGAATAGTGTGTTAAAAAAGGATGTTAGTAAAATTTCGACCCTGGCAATGGAGAGTGTTATGGAGATCTCACAGTATTTGCAATTAGATACCCAATTTGAGATTAGCTCTATAGATTATCCAACTACTATATGCTTTTCACAAGCTGAAAGACTTATCGCTATTTGTAAGGAAAATGGTAGTGACCATTATATAAATCCTTCGGGTGGAAAGGAGTTGTATAAAAAAGATACTTTTAATACAGAAGGCATTACACTTTCCTTTATTGAAAATGAGTTAGTACCTTACACCCAATTTGGAAATTCATTTATAAAAGGTCTTTCTATAATTGATGTTTTGATGTTCAATTCTGTTCAGAAAATAAACTTGCTTTTATCAAATTATAAACTTACTTAAGTATGGCAAAAGTTGTAATATTTGGTCTTTTAGACACTGCTGAGCTAGCACACTACTACCTTGAACATGATTCTGATCACGAAGTGGTTGCTTTTACAGTAAATAAGGAGTATTTGAGTATAACGGAGTTTAGGGGCTTGCCAGTTATAGCCTTTGAAGAGATTGAAACACTTTACCCGCCTAAAGAATATCATTTGTTTGCACCGATGACTGCTAAAAATATGAACAAACTGCGCGAGCAAGTTTACAACGATGGAAAAGCAAAAGGATATAAATTCATAACATACATAAGTAGTAAGGCCACAATATTTGATAATGAAATAGGAGAAAACTGTTTTATTTTGGAAGACAACACCATTCAACCATTTACTAAAATTGGTAATAATGTTGTGTTATGGAGTGGAAACCATATTGGCCATCACGGTATAATCAAAGACCATGTGTTTTTTACCTCTCATGTAGTTCTTTCAGGGCATTGCATTGTAGAATCCCATTGTTTTTTTGGGGTAAATGCTACTATACGAGATTACACACATTTGGCCAAAGGAACTTTGATAGCTATGGGCGCAGGCTTAACAAAACAGGAAACGGAAGAGTGGGGTATTTATGTGGGCAACCCAGCAAAGAAAATTGAAAATAAAATTAGTTACGAAGTATATTAATTATGAATTGGGAAAAGAAAGGATTGATATTTAAACCAACTGGCGATTTGCCTTGGAGCCGCTCCCATGCACAGGTTCCATTTGCGATGCTTATGGATAATGGTTTGGTTCGAATTTTTTATGCCACACGTGATGAAAACAGCGCTTCGTCCACTTCTTTTATTGATGTTAAAGCTGATAACCCAACAAATATTGTATATCAACACGATAAACCTATTTTATCTAAAGGGTCTAGAGGAAGTTTTGATGATTCTGGCACCATGCCCGCTTGGTTTGTAAATCATGATGGGAAGTTATATTTATATTATACCGCATGGAATAAAAGTGTGGAAGCATCCTATAGGCTTTCAATAGGGATAGCCGTTAGTGAAGATAATGGATTATCCTTTGCTAAGATGTTCAGTGGACCAATAATGGATAGGTCTATTTTTGACCCCATCTGGGTGGGGCAACCTTGCGTCTTAGTAGAAAATGGTTTATGGCGTATGTGGTATTTAAGCTGTGAAAAAATTGAAATGATCAATGACCACCCAGAACCTTTTTACAATATTAAATATGCCGAATCAACAGACGGGATCAATTGGAAGCGAAACAACCAAATTTGTATAGATTTTGAATTTGGTACTATAGACGCCATTGGCCGTCCCTGTGTCTATAAGGAAGATGGTATCTATAAAATGTTCCATTCAAATAGAAAGGCCAATGGATATAGAGAAGATAAAAAAGCAAGTTATTCAATAGGTTATTCAGAATCAAAAGATGGTATCATTTGGGAAAGAATGGACAACAAAGCAGGAATAGTTAAAAGCGAAACAGGTTGGGATTCCATTATGAATGAATACTGTACAACTTATGTTTATAACGGAAAGCGATATCTAATTTATAACGGAAACGGCTTTGGTGCTTCGGGGTTTGGTTATGCTGAACTTGTAATTTAAATTGAAGTATTTGTGGTAAAAGTAAGTGTTATAGTTCCAACATATAATCAAGAAGAATATATTGCTGAATGCATTCAAGGTATATGCAAACAACAGATAGATTTCCCAATTGAGGTTATAATAGGTGATGATTGTTCTATTGACAATAATCAAGCGATTATATTAAAAGAAATTGAAAAAAATAAAAATCCACTAATTGGGTTTAGCTTGAATTTTCATAAAAGTAACCTTAGCGCCCCTCCCAATATACCCGGAAAATTAAATTTTTTGTCCTGTCTTAAAATGGCACAAGGCAAATACATAGCTCTTTGCGAAGGCGATGACTACTGGACAGACCCCTTAAAACTGCAAAAGCAGGTGGATTTTATGGAAAAAAATCCAGATTATAGTGGAATTGGCTCTAATTCTGAAACTACATATCCTAATAAAGCACATAATCATTTGTTTGGAGAGAGTAAGGAGAGTATTTTAAATTTAAACGACTTATTACAAGCAAGAAAGTTTCATACTGCTACATTCTTGTTTAGAGCTACAGCCTTCAAAATAGATTTTCCGCTCGACATATTATCAGGCGATAGAGTATTATTTATGTTAATTGCTTGTTCTGGAAAAATCAAATTATTAAAAGATGTAACGGCAGTTTATAGAAAAAATGAGGGAGGAATATCAAGAACAGTTACAGCAGACCAACTAAAAAAAGATTTTAAGATAGCTAAGTATATTTCTAAATACAACAGTAATTTTGATTATTACAAACTACAGTCTTTTGTAGCATATACTGTATTTCAGTATGCTAAAAAAATATCTTTATTGGATTATGTAGTGAATAGTTATTTTTTGCTGTATTATAGGTTAATGAATAGAGGAAAAAAATCAAGAAAAGCTATAATAACGGACTCGATAAAATTAATTATGAATTTTTCAAATAAACTAGTTTTATTTAATTAAATTGATTGAAATGACTTGTTTTATAATAATTATTACTTATAATGCCATGCCTTGGATTCAAAAATGTTTGGATAGCACCAAAGGATATCAAGTTATAATTGTGGATAATAATTCCACAGATGGAACAGTAGCTTATATTAAAGAAAATTATCAAGAGGTGCACTTGTCGAGGCAAAATAAAAATCTAGGATTTGGACAAGCGAATAATATAGGGATCCGCTACGCTATTGAACAAGAAGCGGAATATGTTTTTTTATTAAATCAAGATGCATATTTGAAGAATGGTTGCATTGAAAAGTTACTTGAAACACAGCAGAAAAATCAAGATTATGATGTTTTGAGTCCAATACATCTTAATGGTCAGGGCACTCACTTAGATAAAGGATTTTTAATATACCTAAATCGATATAAATTAAGCAGTACGCTACTATTTGATCTTCTTAGTAAAAATCTATCTTCGGTTTATTCAATTGAATTTGTGAATGCCGCCGGATGGCTTATTACTCGGAATTGTCTGCAAAAGGTGGGCGGTTTTGATCCATTGTTTTTTCATTATGGAGAAGATAGAAATTATTGCCAGCGTGTTCGCTATCATAAACTTAATATAGGAATTGTGCCAGATGCCACAATCTATCATGATAGGGAAAATAGGGGTGAATATAATATCGAAAAATATTCCGAAGCTTATTATAAAGAATTTGAGCGCTATTTGAAAGTGGACTGGGCGGATATAAATGTTACTAATTTTGAGGAAAAATATAGCGCCCGTGCTCGCTATCTTTTAAGTAAACAAAGAAGATTTGTTTTAAAATTGCAATTTCAAAAAGCTGAGGATTGTCAGATAAAACGAAAATTGATGTTTCAGCTGAGAGCTGATATTGCCAAAAGTAGACAATCAAATACGGAAGGTCAAATGCCATATATTTAATCCAATGGAAGTTTCAGTAATCATCCCTGCCTATAATGCCGCTTCTTTTGTTGAACGAGCCGTAAAAAGTGCGCTTCGACACACAGAGGTTAAAGAAATATTATTAATTGAGGACGGATCTAAAGATAATACATTACAAATTTGTAAGGAATTGCGTCAGCAACACAATATTGTTAAACTCTTTCAGCATAATCAGGGGGAGAATCAAGGCGCCGGAGCAACTAGAAATCTGGGTATTAGAAATGCAACCCAAAACTTCATCGCTTTTTTAGATGCTGATGACTATTATACGGAAATACGCTTTCAAAAGGAAAAGGAGATTTTTAAAAAACACCCTGATGCAGATGGAGTATATGGGGCAATTGGAGTGGAGTATTTGGATGCTGTAGGAGCAAAGGCTTGGGAGGCCAAAGGATTTGATCATAATACTCTTACTACAGTAAACAAGCCGGTAGATCCAGATCATCTCTTCGCGTTTTTGACTGATTTCGATAATCCGAAAGATTATGATGGATATTTTAGTATTGATGCATTTACCATAAAGCGCGAACAACTTTTAACTTCGGAAATAAAATTCGACGCATCTTTACGTTTGCACCAAGACACTATTTTTTTATGGCAAGCTGCTTATGCTCTAAATTTATATACTGGTGAATTTGAAAAACCCCTTGCGATGCGTTGTGTGCATTCAGATAATCGCTTTATTCACACAAAGAAATTAAATGCGAGTAGAAGCAAAATGTATAAGGTTATGCGAGATTGGACTATATTACAGAAGTTACAAAATAACTTTATAGAGTTTTTTAATCAAAAATATTTTGAGCATTATATTTCCTCCAAAGAAAAAACAGTAAAGCATTTTTCTTATTTAAAATTGCTTCTTGTGGATAGGAGAATTAGAAATAATTTTAGTAAAAAGCAACTTAAATTTGTTTTGAGGCAAATATTTTCTTGAAAGATGTAGGTTCCTTTTTCAGCACAGATTATTTAGTAGTTGGGTATAGCCTTTTTGCTCAGCATCTTTTTTGAAATGAGAATGGTGCTAGGAATGGGGTAAGCCTTTAGTATTAAATATTAAATGTTTAAAAATAGGTTGACGATATAAGCGTAAATCTGGAACCTCAATAATTCAGATTATACCTTCTTAAGTGCGGTTGAATCTGTTGATTCGACTTTTGTGGAATTTGGTATTTAGAATTTGGAATTTACCGTGTTGTTTTCCTTATTTTTGAAGCCAAAGAACCATTCTCGTGCTAACTGAACACCCATTAGTTTCCATCATTATCCCGACCTACAACCGAGCTAGTTTAATTGGGGAGACACTGGATTCTGTTTTAGCACAAACCTACCAAAATTGGGAATGTATCGTAGTGGACGACGGGAGTACGGATAATACCGATGAGATCCTAGCACAATATACATCGAAGGATTCAAGATTTCAATTCTATCATAGGCCCGAAAACAGATTGCCTGGTGGAAACGCGGCTAGGAATTATGGATTTGAGGTTAGCAACGGAATTTATGTAAACTGGTTCGATAGTGATGATTTGATGCACGTTAATAAAATTGAGTTACAAATAAAACAGTTCTACTCCTCCATTTATGATTTCGTAATTTGTCAGACTATGATGGTTGATTATGATAATAAAGAGATTATTGGACTTAAGGCTCCTAAATTAATATCTCAGAATATATTTGAAGACTATATAATGTTTAAAATATTTTGGTTGACGGGGGCTCCATTATGGAAAAAATCTTTCTTGTTAAGTAATAAATTATTTTTTGATGAACAACTATACCAAGGGCAAGATTACGATTTTCACATGCGGGTATTATCCGTTTCAGAAAACTATTATGCATGTGAAGAGCCATTAGTCACATTTAATTATCACCTTGATAATATGTCAAGATCGAGTGTTGATAGCCAGGAAAAGATTTTTTCGAATATTCTTATAATTCAGAGAATTTTAAAGAATTTTCACAAAAAATTAAGCGATAAAACTCTTCTCAAAAAATATAATGAGTTATTAAAATTATATAAATTCACTTTAAAAAAACGAAATTATAAATTAGCATTTTATTGTTACAAGTTTTTAATAAAAAATTTAAAGTTTATGCCTGGAAGTATATATAAGAAACTGCTTTTTGCAATGAGTATTACCACTTCACTGGGTTCTTATTATTTTCTGAATAAAGGCGAAAGATTTTTAAAAATTAAACTAAAATGACGGGTGTTTTGATTTCTATAATTTTACCTTGTTATAATCAAGCTGAGTATTTACCGGAAGCTTTAGAATCGGTTTTAAAGCAATCCCATTCGCGCTGGGAATGTATCATAGTTGATGACGGGTCTCCGGACGAAACTAAAAGGATAGCTGATGAATGGCTGATAAAAGACTCAAGATTTAGTTACATTAAGATAAAAAATAGAGGATTGAGTAATGCCAGAAACGTTGGAATTAATAAAGCAAAAGGAGAGATTATACTTCCACTGGACGCCGATGACAAGATCGCAGATAATTATATCGAATTGTCTTTGGAAGAGTTTAGAAAGGACGAAACTGTTAAACTTGTTTATTGTAAAGCTCAGAAATTTGGGATAGAACAAGGTATATGGGTTTTGCCAAATTTCTCTTTAAATAAACTAGCACAAATAAATATGATTTTCTGTGCTTCATTTTTTTATAAAAAGGATTGGTTAGATATTGGAGGTTATGATATTAATATGGTTTATGGTCTTGAGGACTGGGAATTTTGGATATCATTATTGAAGAATGGTGGCACTGTAAAAAAAATTGACAGTATAGGTTTTTATTATAGGGTCAAGAAAGTATCAATGATAACAAATCTTCAGAAGGAACAAAAAGAAGAAATGCTTCAATACATGAGTGTTAAACACGCTGATTTTTTTGTTAAACAACTGGGGTCATTTTATGCTCTGAATAAAGAGTTAAGAACTCTAAAGAGGGCTTATATGAAAAAGGTTAACAATAAAAAATATGTTTTAAATTTATTTCTGAAAACCTTTTTCGGTATTTCCATATTTAATATAAGAAAATAAATATTTAATAAACAGCTGATGTTTAGTTTTTATACGGTAATTGTTACATATAACGGAAGGCGATGGATTGATAAATGTATCGATAGCTTATACGAAAGCTCTTTTCAAAATAACATAATTATTGTAGATAATAATAGCGTAGATAATACTGTGAGTTATATTAAAAGGAAATACACAGATATCTATGTGTTAGCACAAGAACAAAATTTAGGTTTTGGTAAGGCAAATAACTTAGGCATTTCATACGCTTTGCAAAAAGGAGCTGACTTCATTTTTCTTTTAAATCAAGATGCGATGATTAAAAAAAATACTTTGGAAAAACTTATAAAGGTATCAAACGACTATCCAGAATATGGGGTATTGAGCCCGTTTCACCTTGATTGGGATGGAAGTAAGCTTGAATACTATTTTTCCAAATTCACTCTTAAAAACATTGAGCTTTATTCAGATTATGTTTTACAGAAAGAATTAAAATTACTTTATGAAGTACCATTTATTAATGCGGCGGCTTGGCTAGTTCCAAGAAAGACATTTGAAGCAGTAGGAGGCTTTGATCCTATATTTCACCATTATGGGGAGGATAATAACTATTGTCAAAGATTAAATTTCCATAAAATAAAAATAGGCGTTGTAACTGGTAGTTTTATATTCCATGACAGTAAAAAAAGGCGCGAACCACCTAATTATTTGTTCTCTGAGGCTTATTACTTGGATGAAGTTAAAAAGCTTCAGATTAAATATGCTAATATAAACGACCATTACTCTGAAAGAGCTTTAAATAATGAATTAAAGCATATTAATAAGTTGATCTTGATAAATGCGTTTAAACTAAATAACCGTGCAATATGTGGCTATCTTAAAAAATACAGAATATTTAAAAAAAATATTGAAATAATAGCCCAAAGCCGTAAGCAAAATATTGTTAAAAAACCAAACTATTTAAACCTGTAGATTTGTCTAATGTTTATAAGTGTAATAATTCCTACCAGAAATCGATATGAGTATATTACTTTATTAGTTGATGATCTTCAAAACCAAACAGTTTCAAATTTTGAAATTATAGTTATTGATCAATCTGATAATAAACAATTCATTGCTGATTGTAAACATATTTTTACGAATACACGAGGTCCGTGTATATCCAGAAACGTTGGAGTAAAAAAATCTAAAGGTGATATATTAGTTTTTTTAGATGACGATGCACGGGTTTATAATGATTTTATTGAAGAAGTCACAAGTCCGATAATAAAGGATAGGTTTGATGCTGTAGCAGGTGCAATTTGTGACCCCGAAGGAAATTATTTAATGACAGATGATGACTTTCTAAAAAAAAATAATTCTAATTTTATTAAAACAATTACTAGCAATCCAAACTCGGAAAAATCTAGAATTACACTTTCATTTCCAGCGGGTTGTTCAGCAATTAAAACCTCAGTATTTCATAAAATAGGCGGATTTGATCAAAGTTTTGATCCAACCGGTGCAGGAGAAGATCGAGAAATAGCAATTAACTTATTCAAAAATGGATATGCGACCTGGTATAATTCGAAAGCGAAATTGTTACACATTGCGGCAAGTGAAGGAGGTTCAAGAGATTTAGGTAGTCGAAGTCTTATGCTAGATGTTCACTCTTATAAAATATGTAAAAAGCATTTCTCTTTAGAACTAGCTTCTTCTCTAAAAAAATCTATCCTTTTAAAGTATCAAAGGAATTTCATCGAAACTTTTTATACAGGAAAACTTATTAGAACAAAATATCTATTATATATAAAGGTTAAACGTCTATTGTCTGACCTAGAAGATTTTAAAAATCAAGATAATAAGGTAGATACTCATTAAAAAATGAATGTCTAGATAACTCACTTTATTCGATGAATTTTTATAAGAAAAAATTAAGTCTTATAATAAAGCTTAATTCTTGCACTGAACTATTGTTTAAATAATTTTTCTAAAATTTCTTGTGAATAGTTTTCCGTTAATAAAAATTATTAATTCATATTATGAAAAAAGTAGCGATTTATACAGGGACTTATCCCGACACCACCTTTCTGACCTTATTAGCACGAGGGTTAGCTGATAGTGGTGTTGAAGTTCATATATATGGTAAACTAAAACGAAAAACTAAAGAGGATTATAATATAAAATTTTTCACATATTCCGATAAAAATAAAGGTTATAATTTTTATTTTATATTGAAATATGTTTTTTTGAATCTCTTTTTTAATTATAAAAAGGCAATTTGGTATTATAGACACATAAAAAGTGAGGAGGCATATAGTATCTATAAAAAAAGTTTAATTATACTCCCAATGATATATCACCAACCAGACATTATTCATTTGCAGTGGATTCAATCTTTCAAAATATTTAGAGAACTTGATGAGATTCTTAATGCTAAAATTGTTGTCAGCATTAGAGGGAGTCAACTTTCTATTTCTAGTTTTTTATATCCCGATGCTTGGCAGACAACTGTGGATGCGACGAACAAGGCCGTAAAGATTCACTCCATATCCGATGATTTATCCCTACAGTTATTGAAAATTAATCCATTGGTAAGGGATAAAATTATTAAGATTAATCCAGCCATAGATTTAAATTTATTTTATACGGCAGAAGCTTCCTTTAATCGAGCAAGGAGTAATCCACTAAGAATAATTACTGTTTGCAGATTATCTTGGAAAAAAGGTTTGGCGTATGGCTTAGAGGCACTGAAGAAAATTCATGATAAGGGTTTAAACTTTGAGTATATCATAATAGGAGAAGGAAAACAAAGAGAAGAACTCACATTCTTGATTCGTGATCTGGGATTGACGAACAAGGTTAAATTGAAGGGGAGATTGTCACAAACTGAAATTCGAAAGGCTTTGTTAAATTCTGATGTATTTTTACTACCTAGCGTTCAAGAAGGTTTTTCTAATGCTGTAGTAGAAGCACAGGCTATAGGGCTGCCTTGTTTAGTTTCTGATGCCGAAGGATTAGAAGAAAATATTGAGCACGAGAAAACAGGTTTTATTTTTAAGAATAGAAATGTCCCTGAACTGGCTGCATTATTGGAGCAGTTTACAAAAATTTCTAACAAAGACTATATTATTTTGAAAAGAAATGGAGTCGAAAGAAGTAAAGCCAGATACGACATTAAAGATCAAATTATTGCCCTCAAAAATCTGTATGAAAATATAGACATAATATAGTGTGATTATCTGTATCCAAATTTTTTTAGCTCCATTTTTAATCCTTTATTTTCATCTCAATAAGGTTGATTTTTGGGAATGAAATGAATAAACTCTTTGCCGGCAAGCGGACATCTCTACTTCGGCTCCGCAGCATAGGCTCATTTGGGAAAGGAGGAACCTTTTTTGCTAAAATCAAGATTTTAACGGAATTACATTAGTGGTACTTAACAAAGGCTCCCCTCTTTTTTTTCAAAGAGGGGTGTCCCGCTTTGGCGGGACGGGGAGTTTTTTGCCCCCCCAACCAAAATATTTAATTACTTTTACCAATCGTATAAAAACAGCAATGCCAACAATAAAAACCCCCATAATTCCAATCCATCAAACATTCGCCAAGGCCAACGCCCCGCACGAACTGGACAAAAAAGCAATATGCATATTTGCAGCTACTGGTTTTTTTTTGGATACGGATACTTATTGGAAAGATAAAAAAGTACTTCCCGCTGCATCTGAAAATATTCTTGACGATAACGGGTTTTTAATTGAAAGCAAACCTTGGTTTCAATGGCATTACAGTCCTAGGGATATTAGCTTTGAAACTGCTTTGGAGGAATTTACTTCGCTTTTTGAGCAAATCATTTCCGAACAGCTTGAAGATTCAAAAGTTATTCTTCCCCTTTCTGGGGGATTGGATAGCCGTACCCAAGCCGTGGCATTGAGTAAGATGAAAAACCCCGTAACTTCATATAGCTATTCCTTTAAAGGCGGCTTTTCAGAAAGTGGGATCGGAAAGAAAATTGCGAAAGTGTGCGGTTTTGATTTTAAGGAATTTACTATAGAATCAGGATACCTCTGGCCAAAACTGGAAGAATTGGCTTCCATAAACCAGTGTTATTCAGATTTTACCCATCCGCGCCAAATGGCGGTTTTAGACGAATTCAAAAAGTTGGAGGGTACTTTTTCCCTCGGTCATTGGGGCGATGTACTTTTTGATCGCGGAGCTCCTGAAGGAACAACTGAAAGTGAACTGCTAGAAACCATTTTAAAAAAAGTAGTCAAAAAAGGCGGGATGGAGCTTGCAACGGCACTATGGCAGGAGTGGGAGTTGGAAGGTGATTTTGAAAGTTATTTGCGTGAAAGAATTGTGGATTTGCACGCTACAATAAAAATAGAAAATACAAGCGCTAAACTACGCGCCTTTAAAAGCTTGTATTGGGCACCGCGTTGGACCTCAGTGAACCTTTCGGTATTTGACGTGGCACACCCTATAAGTTTACCTTATTATGATGATAGGATGTGTGAATTTATCTGTACTATTCCCGAAGAATATCTTGCCGCTAGAAAATTACAGTTAGAATATATAAAGCAGCAAAGCCCTGAATTGGCTAAAATAACATGGCAAGACCATAGGCCATTCAATCTTTATAACTTTCAAAATAACAAGTATCCGAATAATCTGCCATACCGAATTGGCAATAAACTTAAAAGAACTGTAAAGGAAAAGATGGGCAAACCCTACATACAGCGTAATTGGGAGCTTCAGTTTTTGGGAATGGAAAATGACGAAAAGCTACAGCAACGGCTTTTTTCCGAAAACCTGCATCCTTTTATTTCAAAACCTTTGCTCGCCCGGTTCTACAATAACTTTAAAACTGTGGATGCCGTAAAATATTCGCATCCTTTGAGTATGTTGCTAACACTTTCCGTATGGTACTGTTGCACAAAAGTGTATGACGAATGAAATTATCTATAGTCATACCCGTATTTAATGGTGAAAAGTTTGTTGAAAATGCCTATCGATATGTGTTGAGGCAAGAAATTTCTGATTTTGAGCTCATTTTTATAGACAATAACTCTATTGACAATTCCTTAGAGCTGCTTAGGAAAATCAAGAAGCAGGACAAAAGGGTAATGCTCCTTAAGGAAACAACCCAAGGTGCTGCTGCAGCTAGAAACAAAGGTCTAGGTTATGCAAAGGGGGATTATATTTATTTTTTTGATGTTGATGATGAATTATTTCCGAATGCCTTGAAGGCTTTGATGGAGGTTCTGGAGAATGACGAAATGTTGGACAGTGTTTTTGGTAATATAATTAAAACTCATAAACACATTGAAGATATTGTCCTGCCGCACGAATCCTTGGAAATAATAATAAATCACAACCAATATTGGGGAATTCGCTGGCTTGATTATGGTACGCTGCCTGGGACACCCAGTTTTTTGCACAGAAAAAGAGTTTTTGAGAAAACAGGGAATTTCAATACCACCCTTCTTTTAGGAGAAGATGCTGCTTTTTTGGTCAAATTGGGTATGGAATGTAATATTGCCCATATTGACAAGTATGTAATGTTGTATCATAGACATCAGGATTCTACAGTTTCCAGACAAAACAAAGTTCAAGCCCATAAGGTTTTTACCTACTGGGAGCCTTTGGTACAGGAACATATTCCATATTACATTACAACCCAGACTCCTTTGGAGTTTAGGAAAAAAATATTGTTCAAAACTTATGGATCAGTTGCAAAAATGATTGCGCTAACCGAAGGCTATAAAGCGAGGTGCGAACTAAAAGAAAAACTTCTCACCCAGATAAGGCCTCTTAAAATTCCTTTTCTGCACAGACCTTTTATTTCAATGATTACAATATCGGGAAGCATAAATCTTTATAAGATATATTTGTTTTACGTGGTAAGGTCCTACTTAAAATATTGCTTAAAATGAGCGTAAAATATATATTTTGTATCAGTACAGGCCGTTGTGGTACCGATTATCTATGTGGTCTTTTCAAACAGTTGGACAAATGCAGAGCCTACCATGAGCATAAACCTTTACTGCATAATGAATTAATGCGTGCAAATCTGGACGGTAACAGAAAGCCGTTAAGAGACCAACTACATTTTAAAGTAGATAAGATTTTTGAGGATCCTACGAAACTATATGTGGACACCAGTCATCTCTTCGTTAAGGGTTTCGGATGGGAATTGCCAAATCATATCCCCCAGAATGAAATTGGGGTGATTGTGTTAAAACGTACTAAGAATGAAGTTGTTAAAAGCACCCAACGTGTGCAGTCAGGGCCTTTTTCTTTTTTAGGAAGGAAACGGATAATTGTGCCTTATCACAATTATTTGATTCCACCCCCAATCAATAGGTTTTGGTACAACGTTTATCGCTATTTGTTAAAGTTTTATTGGTTGTTAAAAGGAGAATGGAATAGCACCATTAAAACCTATCCTAAATTTTTTGAAAAGAAATCGGAAATGCTTCTAAAGTGGTATTATGACGAGACCTACGCATTGGGCGAAAAATATAAAGAGACATTTCCTAAGATTACTTATATAAATGTCTCTTTGGAAGAATTAAATACGGAGGAGGGTTTTAAAAAGATTGTTGAAAGATTTAATTTGCAGGAAATTTGCGATTTTGAAAAAATTAAACCTATTATTGGAAAAGCAAAGAATTTAAAAAAGAAATTTAACGAAAAGGAATAATTGGAATGTGCGGATTTTTGGTTGAATATGACCTTGGAGGTCAACCGATTTTATCTAAATCTGATTTTCTTGGCCTACTCAGCAAATCAAGACTTCGCGGCCCTGATTCGCAAGGATGGTTTTCCAACGGTATCAATCTTCAGTTAGGTTTTAATCGGCTTGCAATCTTAGATCTCACTGTGGCTGGGGAGCAGCCCATGCACAGCCATAGTGGAAGATACACAATCGTATTCAATGGAGAAATCTATAACCATTTGCAATTACGGAAAAGATTGGATTTTTCCCGATTTACGGGTTATAGTGATTCCGAAACCATAACTGCCTGTTTGGTGGAGTGGGGCGTTTTTAAAACCGTTACAGAATTAAACGGAATGTTCTCATTAGCGGTGTATGATAAGGAGCTGGCTGAGATACACTTAATTCGCGATTTTGCAGGTATTAAACCTTTATTCTATGGCTGGGATGAACGTACATTAGTTGCCTCTAGTCAATATGACCAAATATTCTCCCATCCAAAATATAATACAAAGTCAATAGATCCCCAAGTGTTAAAACTATATTTGGAACAGCATTTTATGCCTGCTCCGTTCGGGTTGTATAAGGATACTTATCAAGTGGACCCGGGAGAAATTGTTACTTTCAAAAACGATGGGAAGATTACCAAGACCCGTTATTGGGAAATGCCCAAAGCATCTGCACATACTATTTCAGATAGAGAGGAGGCTTTACTTTATATTTCGGAAAAACTTTCCCAATCGGTACAGAGTCAGTTACTCTCAGACGTTCCTCTAGGTGCTTTTTTATCGGGGGGTGTGGATTCTAGTCTCATCACTTCTTTTATGAAGAATCACAGCACTCGGCCACAAGTATTTACAGTAGGTTCTGATAGTCAGATTCACGACGAATCAGAACGAGCAAAACAATTTGCTGAGGCCATGGATGTGCAACAGGAAATTTGGAATTTATCTGCAATCGAAGTCTTAGGATATTGGGAAGAAGCAATGGCTTCTTTGCATGAACCTCTAGCAGATTTTAGTATTTTGCCAACCTATTTGGTTTCGAAATTGGCAAAGAAAAAAGTAACTGTTTCTTTAAGTGGAGATGGGGGGGATGAGCTTTTTTTTGGCTATGAACGCTTTTGGAGTATTGGAAAAAATATAAACTATCAGCATTATCCAAGTCTCTTGCGAAAGGCCATTTATGGATTTGACAAATACACTACGGGCAATAAGCGGGTAAATAGGGTTCTATTGTCCTCAAGCCAAAGAGCTGCTCAACAGGGGCTTCACTCACGGTTTCGAAAGAACTGGCTTTACGAAATCGCACCGAGTTTGCAGTCCATAGATTTGCCTGATACATATAAGGTTTATGATTATTCCAATACCAAAGATATCAGGCAATTACTTAGCCATATGCGCTATTCAGAATTCTATGGAATGATGCAAAAAACCTTGCGAAAAGTAGATTTGGCTAGTATGCAGAATAGCCTTGAAGTTCGCGTACCCTTCTTGGACAAAAATGTGATTGAAGCTGCTTTGCAGATAGATCCGTTATTAAGTTATGGTAAGGGGAAACAGAAGCAATTGTTAAAAGCTTTACTATCCAAACGCATTCCCTCTATGCCAGAGGAAAAAGTGAAAAAGGGATTTTCAATACCCCTATCCACATGGCTGCGACAAGATTTGAAAAAAGTGGTCAGGGAGCAGATATTAGACTCGGATATTTCTAGTTTTGGATTTGAAAGAAAAAATATTGAAAAGATGCTCAGTCACCATTTTGAAAAAAGGGAGGATTTGAAATGGCCTATCTTTACGCTTTACGCGCTAACCAAATTTAGATGAAAAGAATAAAGGTGCTTTTTACAATTCCCAATTTTGACACTGCGGGCAGTGGAAAGGCTTTGTTGAATATAGCCAAAGGTTTAGATACTGATAAATTTGAGGCCCACATTATGTGTTTGCATGATAAAGGGCCTTTTTTTAAAGTTGTGGAAAGTTCGGGACTGCCAG
Source organism: Aequorivita lipolytica (assembly GCF_007997135.1). GTDB lineage: Bacteria > Bacteroidota > Bacteroidia > Flavobacteriales > Flavobacteriaceae > Aequorivita > Aequorivita lipolytica. The sequence continues at coordinate 44,583 of NZ_VORU01000008.1, forward strand.
TACACCGGTATAATTATATTCCCGATGCACGCCCTGTATTTAGAATGTTCAAGGAATGTTGGCAGGTATCTAGGTACTTCAAGAAAATTAATCCAGACATAATACACAGCTATAATTACAGTGCAAATTATACTGAAGCTTTAGCGGCACGGATGGCAGGAATTCCATGGGTTTTTACCAAAAAAAATATGAATTGGGGCGGTAAGTCCAAAAATGGATGGAAGCTCCGATCGCTTCTTGCTAAAAAAATTGCTGTTCAGAATAAGGATATGATGGCTGTGTTTTATAATAACAGAAGTAAAGCTATCTTAATTCCCAGAGGCGTTGATGTTACATACTTTCAGCCCACATACCCATTAGGGACTGAAGCGATTTTGCCGGGTTTTCCCTCCAGCCAGCGACTTTTAATATGCGTGGCTAACTTTGTTCCAGTAAAGGGAATAGAAATACTTATCCAAGCTTTTTATAAGCTAAATGAGAAGCATATAAACTGGAGCCTCCTGCTAGTTGGTGATGACAGTAATGATTATGGTAAACAATTGCAAAACGAAGTATCCAAGTTAAAAATGACCTACAGGATAAAATTTTCTGGAAAGCTTTTAGATGTAAGACCGCAATTGAACCGTGCTGAAATATTTATTCTGCCTACGAGAGGTGAAGGAGAGGGTTCTCCTGTGGCGCTTTTGGAAGCGATGGCATCAGAAAAGGTTGTACTCGGCTCTAATGTTCCTGGAATCCGAGATCAATTGGAAAATTTTCCCGATTATTTATTCGAGCCGTCAAATATTGAAGATTTAGCTAATAAGCTTGATAATTTTATGTTGGAACCGAAAGAGTATTTAAAGGAAATAGGTCTTTCATTCAGCTCTCATGTAACTGCAAATTATCCTATCGCAAAGGAAATTGAAAAACATGAACTTCTTTATGAAACAATAATTATCAGAAGATGAAAATAGGCATTGTCCTTTCAAATACTCCTGGTTACTCCGAGACCTTTTTCAATTCCAAGATTAAAGGTTTACAGGAGAATGGAATGGAAGTGCGTTTATATTGCCAAACCAAAAAAGATGACTTTACCCTTTGCCCAATAATTGAAAGTCCGAAGGTTAGCCGTAATGCTTTTTTGCAGACATGGTATTTTATAAAAGAATTTCTATTGCTAATGCCATATCTCTTAACGGTTTTTCGATACATCAAATTGGAGCGAAATGAGGGCACTGGAATTATTCAAATTTTCAAAAAGATTTATCTAAACGCCCATTTATTGAAAGCCAAATTAGACTGGTTGCATTTTGGTTTTGCAACTATGGCTTTGGGCAGTGAAACCGTGGCAAAGGCAATAGAAGCAAAAATGGCGGTAAGTTTTCGTGGTTTTGATATTGCAGTATTTCCTGTAAAAAATCCAGGCTGTTATAAAACTTTATGGAAATATGTAGATAAAGTGCATACTATTTCCAATGATCTTTTGGTTTTGGCCAAAAGACAAGGGCTGCCAGAAACCATCCCCGTTGAAAAAATAACGCCTGCTATTGACGTCAATTTATTTCAATCTACTAACCAGAATATTGACACGAGTGAAAAGATAGTTTTTATGACCACCGGCCGCCTGCACTGGAAAAAGGGATTTGTAGCAACTATAGAAGCTTTGGCTCTTTTAAAATCGAAGGGATTGGACTTCACTTATAAAATCATAGGGGAAGGGCCTGAATATGAACGAATCGCTTTTGCAGCATACCAACTTGGGTTAAAGGACAATGTTCAGTTTCTAGGAAAATTACCACATTCCGAAGTAAAGAGACAATTGGAAAGCGCAACCATGTATCTCCAATACAGTATTCAGGAAGGTTTCTGCAATGCCGTTTTGGAGGCACAGGCCATGGGCAAACTGTGTATTGTGAGCAACGCCGAAGGCCTGCCCGAGAATGTTATTCACAACCAAACAGGCTGGGTGGTTCCCAAGTATAACCCCCAAGCTTTGGTAGAAACAATACAAAAAGTAATAGCCTTGAACCCAGAGGAAAAAATAGCAATTTCCGAAACCGCCCAAAAAAGAGTAAAGGAAGAATTCAACATAGTAAAACAGCAAAGGGAGTTTTTAAATTTTTATAGCTCCTTAGATAATTAATAATGAATAATTAGTAATGAATAAATAATAAAGGACATCCTAGATTAACCAAATTTGAAACTCTACTTCCCAAAATCACATTACAACAAAGACCATCGCGGTCTGCTCTTTCCGTTGTTAAAGCCATTTATCAAAGCCGAGGGTTTTACAGATGCGCAGCGCATTGCTTCCTATGGAGTTTCCGAAAAGGATTTTGAGTTTACTGAGCTTTTGGAAGAAGCGGACTTGGTAGTGTTGACCATGGCTTGGAATTATTATGTGCAGACCAATCAAATTAAAAAAGCAACTGATTTTGTTGAACACTGTAAAACTTTAAACAAGAAAGTAATCACATTCAATGCAGGCGATTTTGGGGTGAAGATTCCCTATTTTAATAATCTGATAATCCTTCGCCTTAGTGGATACAAATCAAAGTTTACGGAAAATGAGTATGCTTTGCCAGCTTTTATTTCAGATCCATTAAAAAAATATTACCAGACGGATAGCGTATTTGAACGTCCTTATCTTTCAAAACCCGTAATTGGTTTTTGCGGACAGGCAAATGCTTCGCATTTTAATGCCGCAAAAGAGGTTATCAATACATTTCTTCGAAATATAAAGAACCTTATAATGCGCTCCAAAGAAGAACCCCAACAATTGCTTTCCACTTCTTTTTTAAGGGCTTCGGTACTTAAAACATTACAAGAGTCATATGATGTTGAAACCAATTTTATAATCCGTAAAAAATATAGGGCTGGTGTCACCACTAATAAAGATTCACATAAGACAACCTTGGAATTTTATGATAATTTACGTGATTCTGATTATGTGGTCTGTGTTCGTGGAGCAGGCAATTTTTCTGTCCGTTTCTATGAAACTATGGCAATGGGAAGGATACCAATTTTCATAAATACGGATAGTTCACTTCCTTTTGATAATCTAATTGAATGGAAAAAGAAGGTGGTGTGGGTGGAGCACAAAGAACGCGATCAAGTGGCGAAAAAAGTAAAGGAATTTAATGACGCACTATCTAAGGAGGATTTTATAGATTTACAACTTGCCAACAGAAAGTTATGGGAAGAGCGTTTAACACTATCGGGATTTTTTAAAACATTGTTCAATGATCAATAAAATCATTTTGGGATTATATAGGATATTGCCGCCAAAAATGCGTAATGGAATTGGTCAGTCCCGAGTATTGAAGCCCGTAAGGGATATATTCCTCCGCTCACACGGTAGTTATAGAGAAACCAGGGTATTTGTTAAAAGAGATTATTTGGGATATATGGTAAATTTCTACTTTCACGCATCTATGAAGGTAGCTTCAAAGGCAGAAAAAAGCGGAATTGAAAATACAATTTTACGAAACTCTATAGATCTTGTAAAAAGATTAAAGACCAAGGAAAATAACGCCGTAGTGTTAGATGTTGGAGCCAATTTCGGGTATTTAAGTTTAGTTTGGGCCAAATCAATCGCTCAAAACGGTAAGGTTTTATCTTTTGAACCAAATTTAAATGTATATAACAGTTTTAGAAACTCCATTCGAGCCAATAGTCTGGAATCTAGCATTGAATTGAATAATCTTGCAGTTGGAAAAAAGGATGGCACCATTGAACTATTTTTAAGCTCCACCACGTCAAACACTTTACAGACCAATACGCAGGACAACGGCAGCACTCAAATTGAAATGGTTTCTCTCGATTCCTTCTTAAAAAGAAATGGAATCGACCGCTGTGATCTTGTGAAAATTGATGTTGACGGAATAGAGTTGGATATTTTGATGGGTGCGACCCATCTGATGGAAAGATGTAACCCGATTTTTATTGTAGAGACCAATGATGATGAAAGGATTATCGAATTTTTTGATAAACGTAACTACCAAGTTCTCGATATGAAATTAAACCCATTCCAGTCAGGAGACCAACTTCCCCCAAATATCTTTTGTATCCCAAAAATTAAGTAATGCTCTTTCTTTTCCTAAAATATCTACAGCCCACACATTATTTTCAGTTATATAGGAAAGATGGAACTTCTATTTTTCCAATAATTGAAAATCTTCCGAATGAAATTGTTGAACAACTTGTACCGGAGGCCAAGTTTAAAAGTGAAAAAGCTCGGAAATACGATCTGTCTTGGCAAGCCGTCAATAAGGGTTATATTGGAAACACGGAAGTTTATACTTCATTTGAAAAACTTCCAGTGATTGACGAATACCGTTTTCTGCGGAAATACTTTCACTCAATTTGGGTTTTTTATGTTTTGATGTTACGGTTACTTTCTTTTAAAAATCCGTTCCGTGAGTTCTCGGCTTGGAAAAAAAGTAGGGACACGGTGCGAAGTAATTATCTTAATAAGCCAATAAAACACCCTGATTGCAATAAGCAGCAGTCCTCCCTAGTTGAAGATAAACCTTTGGTGAGCGTGGTAATTCCCACCTTGAATAGATATAAATATTTAAAGGATGTACTTGCTGATTTTGAAAAGCAGACTTATAAGAACTTTGAGATATTGATAATAGATCAGTCACAACCTTTTCAAAAAGTTTTCTGCAAAGATTTTAATCTAAAAATCCATCATATACAACAAAACGAACCAGCCTTATGGCTTGCCAGAAATACCGCTATTGAAAAATCTGAAGGAAGTATAATCGCCCTTTCAGAGGATGATGTTCGGATAGGTCCAGACTGGATTGAAAATCATTTGCGCTGTTTGGACTTTTTTAAAGCAGACATTTCTGCAGGAGTGTTTTACCCTGAAGGTAGTTCCATTCCAAAAGAACGCTCCTTTTTCTGTGTGGCTTCACAATTTGCTACTGGTAACGCAATGCTGTATAAAGATGTTTTTAAAAAAATAGGCTTGTTCGACAGACAGTTTGAAAAACAACGCATGGGCGATGGAGAATTTGGTCTGCGGGCATATTTGAACGGTCTAAAAAGTATTTCAAACCCGTATGCTTCTTGCATAGATGTAAAGGCAGGAACGGGAGGTTTAAGACAAATGGGCAGTTGGGATGCTTTTCGCCCCAAAAAGCTATTCGCTCCACGACCCATTCCAAGTGTACTATATCTGTATAGAAAATATTACGGTCGGAAAAGAAGCCTACTTGCCATTCTAAAAACTGTTCCCCAATCCATAATCCCTTACCGTTACAAGAAAAACAAAAAAATGATGGTCTTGGGTCTTTTTATCTCGCTATTTTTGTTTCCGTTTGTGGTTTTGCAGGTGGTTATTTCATGGCGATTGGCGACTAAGAAGTTGAGGGAGGGGGCGATGATAAAACGGTTGTAGGTTTCAGGTTGTGCCCTGAGCGGAGCCGAAGGGTTCTCGGTTCTCAGTTGTCTGTTCTCGGTTGCAGGTTACAGGTTGCAGGTTGCAGGTTTCAGGTTGTGCCCTGAGCGGAGTTGAAGGGTTCTTGGTTCTCAGTTGTCTGTTCTCGGTTGCAGGTTACAGGTTGCAGGTTGCAGGTTTCAGGTTTCAGGTTGTGCCCTGAGCGGAGTTGAAGGGTTCTTGGTTCTCAGTTGTCTGTTCTCAGTTGCAGGTTACAGGTTGCAGGTTTCAGGTTGTGCCCTGAGCGGAGCCGAAGGATTCTCGGTTGTCTGTTTCAAGTTGGTAGTTTACAGTCTTTAGACGGTATTCTGTAGTAATTAGATATTAATCTGACACGTACTCGATTTTTTATTTTTGACACTGGACAACCACTAAGAACACAAAGGAGTCACAAAGCACACAGAGAAAGCTTCGTGGTAGTTTTCAATTAAGTGTGTCATCGGTTAAAACACACCGATTTCCACAAATACTGAATCCAACAACTAACAACTATCAACCAACAACTATCAACCAACAACCATCAACCAATAATGACCAAAACCCTCATATTAACCTCCGAATTCCCACCCCAACCCGGAGGCATAGGCAATCATGCTTATAACTTGGCAAAGGGATTGCAGGCTAATGGTTTTGAGGTTCAGTTGGTGTGCGATACCCGTTCAGAGATGGGGGAAGAGGAAAGGGAGTTTGATAGGGATCTTACTTTTGAAGTAGTGCGTATCCCGAGGAAGCATATTATTTTCTTTAGTTATATAAAGCGTATCACTACCGCTTTTTCTTTGGTTTCTAAAAACGAAATGGTGATCTGTACGGGTAAATTTTCTCTTTGGTTGGGAGCTTTTTTGTCTTTTTTCTTTCGAAGAAAATTTATTGCAATAATCCATGGGAGCGAAGTTAGGCTTCCCAATATAATTTTACGGAAGCTAACTGATTATGCTTTAAAACGCTTCGATAGCGTTATAGCTGTAAGTAATTATACCAAGACCATGGTGCAGCATCTTAAGCTGAAAAATATAGAAGTGGTGCCCAATGGTTTCGATATGAAGCTTACTCCGGATTCTCGAGATAATAACGAACCCGTGCCGGTTTTAATAACCGTAGGCAACATGACCCAAAGGAAGGGTCAGCATAATGTAATCAATGCCTTGCCGCTGCTTTTGAAGAAATATCCAGACTTGAAGTATCATATTGTTGGGATACCTACTGAAAAAGAGAAGTTGGAAAAATTAAGTTTAGATTTAGGGATTGAAAATGCTGTAGTGTTTTACGGAAAGGTTTCCGAAGAAGAGAAGATTGAACTCCTGCAACAAACTGATGTTTTTGTGATGTTGAGTGAAACTACCAAAACTGGGGATGTTGAAGGTTTTGGGATTGCTATTTTGGAAGCCAATGCTCTCGGAATTCCGGCAATTGGAGCTCTGGACTGCGGGATAGAAGATGCAATTAAGGATGGAACTTCTGGGAAATTAATAGGCAGCAAAGACCCAGAACAGTTGGCTGAAGCTCTGGAAGATATCTTGAAGAATTATGATACCTATGCCCAAGAAGCAAAAACATGGTCGCAGGATTTTACTTGGGAGAAAGTGATTAAGTTATATTTGGATGTTTTGAGGGGGGAAGTAATTGGGGAGGGTGATGAAAGTTAACCACAGAGGCACAGAGGACACAGAGAAAATATTACTTTTATGACAGAAAATGAATTATCTTCAAAGATTATAGGAGCGTGTATTGAGGTCCACAAGCAGTTAGGTCCTGGGCTTTTGGAAAGTACCTATGAAGTCTGTTTGGCTCATGAATTAAGAACATTGGGTTTAGAATTTAAACAGCAAGTGCCTTTACCAGTAATTTATAAGGGGATAAAACTGAATGCAGGTTATAGAATTGATATGATAGTAGAAGAGAGGATAATAATCGAAATAAAATCTATTGAGGTTTTAGCTCCCATTCATACCGCACAGATATTAACTTATTTAAAACTTAAAGAACTTAAGCTTGGACTTTTAATAAACTTCAATAGTGTAAAAGTTGTTGACGGAATAAAAAGAATAATAAATGGCTACACCTAAACCTCTGTGCCCTCTGTGCCTCTGTGGTTAAAATTAATTCAGCATATTTGAAACTTGCAATAATCTCCCATACTGAACACTACAAGCAATCCGATGGAACAATCGTTGGTTGGGGCCCTACCATTAGCGAGATCAATCATTTGGCAAAGGATTTTGAGGAGATATATCACGTAGCTTTCTTACATTCTGGTACACCTCCCCTAAGTTCATTGCCCTATACATCTTCCAAAATTAAATTTGTTCCTTTAAAACCTGTTGGCGGAAAAGGAGTGGGGCAGAAACTAGAAATTATTCTGAACATTCCCACGATATTGAATACTGTTCAAAAAACAATAAATAAAGTTGATGTCTTCCAACTGCGGACCCCCACTGGTATTGGGGTGTTTTTGATTCCTTATCTTACACTTTTTACTACTAAGAAAGGCTGGTTCAAATACGCGGGAAATTGGAACCAAGACAATCCGCCCTTAGGTTATGCCTTACAACGCTGGATGTTGAAAAACCAAAAACGTAAAGTTACTATCAACGGGAGTTGGCCGAAACAACCTAAACACTGCCTAACTTTTGAAAATCCATGCCTTACGATAGCCGAACGGGAAGAAGGCTTGCGGATTACCCAAGAGAAATCATTTGAGCCGCCTTATACGTTTTGCTTTGTAGGCAGATTGGAAGATGCTAAAGGGGTACAGCGCATTGTTGAAGCTTTTGGTGCTTTAGCAAGTTTAAAGAAAGTGCAAACCATTCATTTTATTGGAAATGGAGAAAAGATGAATCACTATCAAAAGCAGTGTGACGATTTGGGATTGCCTGCAGTGTTTCACGGTTTTTTGGAAAGGCAGGAGGTTTTTGAAATTTATAAAACATCGCATTTCATTTTGTTGCCAAGTACGGCTTCGGAAGGATTTCCAAAAGTAATTGCTGAGGGTATGAACTTTGGCTGTGTGCCGATTGTTTCCGATGTGTCGAGCATTGGACAATATATAAATCCGAATAATGGGTTTATAGTGAATCCCTGCACCGCAGAAGAATTAAAGCAGCTTTTGGATCAATTGATTTTAATGGATATAGCTAGTTTAAAAATTAAGGCGAATGAGTCATACCAAGTGGCTAAAGATTTTACCTTTGAAAAATATCGATATAGAATTAAATCAGAGATATTAGAATAAATTCCATTTCAAAATAATACTACCATAAAACCACAACTATTTAGAAATATAAAACCGTTGAATGCCATCCTTTTCCACGTAGGAATTGGGTTCTTGGCGTCATTTAGCCGTTCTTTTATTTTTCTTTACATGATTGTAGTATTTGCTTATTTCTGCTGGCAAATTATTTCAAGAAAAGACAAAGAATTACACGTTTTATTGGCCTGTGCCTACTTTACAGGAGCTGAGGTTTTTTTCAGAATGACCAAAGCCTTCATTTTTTATGAGACCGGAAAATATGCAATAATGTGGTTTTCCATAATGGGAATCTTTTTTTTGGGATTCAAAAAGAATGCCTTTCCCTATGTGCTATATCTTTTGCTCTTGTTGCCCGGTGTGTTGGTATCTTATGATTTAATTGCCTATGACGCTAATTTTAGAACGGCGGTACTTTTTAATCTCAGTGGTCCCATATGTTTAAGTTTGGCGTCTGTTTTTATTTTTGGCAGGACCATTACTTTAAACAAGCTTTTAAAAATATTAGATTATATAGTTTATCCACTTATAAGTATGACCATTTACGTGGTTCTGTATTCTCCAGATATTCGGGACGTTATTACCAGTACCGCCTCTAATTCTGCTGTTTCGGGAGGATATGGACCCAACCAAGTGGCCACTGTTTTAGGGCTTGGGGTATTTATATTATTGACACGGTTAATAATTCCGTATAAAAATATTTTGGTGCAATGGACAATGATGTTCTTTTTAGCACTAATGGGTTATCGTGCACTATTAACGTTCTCAAGAGGAGGAGTTTTAGTAGCTGTTGTAATGTCTGTGACTTTTATTGTTTTATTTTATTTTGTAACTAACTTAAAAAATAAAGCAAAACTCAGTTTAAAAATGATAGGTCTATTTGCTGTAACATTGACTATATGGTCTTTTACAATTCTTCAGACAGGTGGGTTAATTGGAAATCGTTATGCGAATGAGGATGCTTTGGGAAGAGAAAAAGATGATGTAACTACCGGACGTGTCGATTTATTGGTGACTGAAATTGATGCCTTTAAGGAAAGTCCTATACTTGGGGTGGGAGTGGGGCGGGTAACAACATATTTTGAAACTGAATTGGGTATTGAACTTCCAAGCCACAACGAAATATCCCGAATGCTTTCAGAACACGGATTATTCGGAATATTTGCCTTGCTAGTTCTTATATTCTCTCCATTGATTACCAAAATGAAAGGTAGAAAAAATATATATTTTTATCCCTTTCTCATTTTTTGGGGTTTAACCATTGCCCATTCCTCCATGCGGATTGCCGCCCCAGCTTTTATATATGCCTTATGTTTGTTGAATATAGATTATGCGCCAAAGAAAAAGACTGCTATACATAGGAAATAAACTCGCCGTTCACGGAAAACCTCCAGCAGGCATAGATTCCTTGTCTGTTAAACTGGAAGCGGAAGGATATACTGTTATAACTGCATCTTCAAAACGAAATAAAATCTTCCGGATGCTGGATATGGTTTTCAGTACTATTCGCTATAGAAATCGTGTTGAACTTGTTTTGATTGATACTTATAGCACCCAAAATTTTTATTATGCGGTGATTGTTGCAATGTTGTGCAGGCTTTTTAAATTGCCTTACATTCCAATATTGCATGGCGGTAATCTGCCTAATCGATTGAAAAACAGTAAAGGGTTGAGTAATAAACTTTTCGGGAAGGCACTTTCAAATGTGGCTCCTTCAAAATATATGATGCATCAATTTAAGGATGCTGGTTTTCACAACATAATCTATATTCCGAATGCTATTGAAATTAAAAATTATCCATTTCATCTTAGGCAGTCAATAACCCCAAAACTTTTATGGGTGCGTTCCTTTTCTGAAATATACAATCCGTTGTTGGCATTGGAAGTATTAGAAATGCTTAAGATAAAAGGAATTGATGCCTCTCTTTGTATGGTAGGTCCCGACAAGGATGGTACTTTAACGCGGTGTAAAAAAATAGCCTCAGAATTAAAGTTGCCAATACGCTTTACGGGAATGCTACAAAAAAAGGAATGGATAGTGTTTTCAAAGGATTTTGATATTTTTATAAATACTACCAATTTTGATAATATGCCGGTCAGCGTAATGGAAGCTATGGCGCTTGGTTTACCGGTTATTTCAACAAACGTTGGTGGTATGCCTTTTTTGATAGAAGATGAAGTTGACGGTATATTGGTCGCTCCAAACAATACAGAAGTTTTTGTGAAAGCTACTGAAGATTTATGTGATAATCCATTAAAAGCGCAGGAGTTGGCAAAAAACGCCCGAACCAAAATGGAAGGGTTTGATTGGGGGGAGGTGAAACATAATTGGATAAAGCTTTTGGACACTTGAAATTTCAGTAAATTTGGGGAAATCTGTTGTCAGTTCTGAGTTATCTGTTCTCAGTTCTCGGTTCTGGGTTGTCAGTTCGCGGTTTTGAGTTATCTGTTCTCGGTTCTCAGTTCTCGGTTCTCAGTTCTCGGTTCTGGGTTGTCAGTTGTGGGTTCTCAGTTGTCGGTTTTCAGTTCTCAGTTGTCGGTTCTCAGTTCTCAGTTTTGAGTATTATTAACAATGAATTATTTTAACCAATAACCGTCAACTGCAAGATTATGAAAAGCTATAAAGATCTTGATATTTATAATTTAGCATTTGAATGTGCTATTGAAGTGCACCATGTATCTTTAAAATTGCCAAAATTTGAACTTTATGAGCAAGGAAGCCAGGTTAGAAGATCTTCGAAAAGTGTTAAGGACAATATTATTGAAGGATATGGGAGGAGAAAATATAAATAAGATTTTATTAAATTTATGACTTATTCACATGCTTCTATATTAGAATGTAAAGGACAGTTGGAAACAATTTAAGTGCTATATCATATTCCAGAAGTATCGAAGTATGAAATACGAAATGTAAAATGTAAAATGTAAAATGTAAAAGTTAAAAGTTAAAAGTAATTTATTTCAACCCCCATTGTCCACCGAAGCTTTTTCAGCGTAGGTGGAAACAACCAACAACCAAAAATGTCCAAAAACAGCATCCATTTTGACATATCCGAAAGAAAGATACTGCTTCGTATCTTGGATATTGTTTGTGTTTTGGCTTTGCTTTATTTGGTAGGGATTGTTTTTAATTTTGACTATTTCAAGATCAATTCACAACACTGGGTGTGGTCTATTGTGCTGGCGGTTTATCTCACCGTATTTGGGACCATTTTTGAACTTTACAATTTGCAACAGGCTAGTAAGTTTGATGTGGTGGTAAAAAACGTAATCATCACTTCTTCGGTAACGGTGCTATTTTATCTGCTTACTCCATTTTACACGCCTATGCTGCCTTCAAATAGGCTGCAGATAGTCTATTTCTTTTTGGCTATAAATATTGCAATGTTGGCTTGGCGGTATGCGTATATTATACTTATTTCCGCACCGCGTTTTTATAAAAGGGTAATCTTGATTGCCCATGCGCAAGATGTGGATGTAATTGTGGCATCTCTCGAAAAGTCTGATCCCAATTACAGGGTTATAGGCTATTTTAATACGGCTCCCTACGACGCGACAATCGTCAATAATCTTGAAATAGATTCCATTGCAATCGAGGATATTGCTATGTTGACCGATGAAATGACCATTTCCGAAATAGTAATCGGTACGCCGCTTTCTGAAGGGATGACTATTGAGCTCAATAAAAAGTTGATCAAATTGCTTGAAAACGGAATTCCTATACGCGAATACACCCAAGTATATGAAGAGCTGACCCATCGTATTCCGGTGCAGCATGTGGAAAAGGATTTTTACCGCTATTTCCCGTTTAGCAGGAGCAACCAGAACAAGCTCTATTTATTCTTTAATAGAATTTTAGATCTGTTTTTTTCTGTGTTAGGTCTGTCATTTGGATTGATTTTATTGCCAATTTTATTAATAGGAAATTTAATAGCAAATCGCGGCCCTTTGTTCTACAGCCAAACTAGAGTTGGGAAGAATGGAAAGCATTTTAAACTATACAAGTTGCGAAGTATGGTGAAAAACGCCGAAAGGGATGGTGCCCAGTTTGCAACGGCTAAAGATACGCGTGTTACAAAATTTGGTCGGTTTTTAAGAAAATCACGTTTTGATGAAATTCCACAATTTATAAATGTGATAAAAGGAGAAATGAGCGTTATTGGCCCAAGGCCCGAACGTCCGGAATTTGTAGAAGGGCTTATAGAAAAAATACCTTTTTATGAAGTGCGCCACTTAGTAAAACCTGGTGTAACAGGGTGGGCGCAAGTAAATGCCAAATACGGTTCTACCCAAGAGGATTCCCTTGAAAAACTTCAGTACGATTTGTATTATATAAAGCACCGGAGCCTTTTTCTGGATGTGACTATTATTATTAAGACGCTTAGTACTATTTTGTTTTTTAGGGGGCAGTAATTAGTATTGAGTAGTTAGTATTGAGTAGTTAGTTTTAGAAAGGTGAATTTGTGAATTTGTGAGTTTTTGAGTTTTTGAGTTTTTCTCTTTCAGCTTAAATTTAAAAATAATCTTATACTATATTTTCTGCACTATTATGAAGATTAACTAATTCAAATTTCTTTGTTCGGTGAAGATGGCTAACTTGGTGCTATGTAGATTGTCGGTTAGCGGTTTCTGGCTTCTAGCATCTGGCTTCTAGCTTCTAGCATCTAGCGTCTAGCTTCTAGCTTCTGGCTTCTAGCTTCTAGCTTCTAGCATCTAGCTTCTAGCTTCTAGCTTCTAGCTTCTGGTCCAGCCCTTCGACTGCGCTCAGGGTGACAGTAGCATCCAAAGAATCCAAAGATTCAGCAGTACCAAGTCTCTTACCGTCTGCCAATAAAATACACTACATAAACATAGCGCACTGCCAACGCGATTAAAAGCGGCAACAAGGCAATGGCGAAAACCTGTACTCCAGTGATCCAATGGATGGTTAACAGGACTAATAGAAGTAGAAGAAACGAAATATACCTTTTAAGCTTTGGGGATACGTTTACTTTGGAGATTGCAAAAATCACTACTATGGAAATAGGGAAGGCCCAAAGTAGGTTGTAGTTGTATGCCGTAGCCGTATGGTCTGTGGCAAACCAAAGCAATAATAGAAATATGCCAATAAGCCCAGTAAAGACAAAAATTGAAGTGTCTAAATAACGGCTTCGGGTATTATTTTTATAGTCGCGATAGGTTACAAAAACAATCAACAAGCCCAATAAACCCAGTATAAAAAACGGACTCAATAAGAAATTGTTCTCAGTGGGAGTAGGGGTATTTTCAAAAAGAACGGTTGTTTGTTTCACCAAATTTTCAGAAGTGCCATTTCTTTTTATAACGGCATTTGCGGCACCTTCATACACATAGTCGGGCAGAAATTGGTATTCAATAGGTTTTGCCTTTCTGTCGATTACTGCACCGAGGGCGATATCAATACCCATACTTCCCCAAGTATTCCACTCTAGGTTTTGCTGGATAAGTTGGCGAAACGTACGTTCTTCTTTTATATGATCTTCCTTAAACTCCAGCTTGTTGCCCAATACTTCTTGAACTACATCGCGAATTTTGGTAGCGCAATTGTCGAAAAAGAAATCGTATTTGTATTTTTTATTCTCTGGCCGTGCATTGTTCCAAAGAAAATCTGAGACAGCTTGTTTTTCAGTGTAGTTGAGGTTCAAGGTTTGTTCTTTAACCCAGCGATTTTGGGCTACATAGCTTTCAAAAAACGGTTGATAATAACTTACACCTAACTGATAAAGTAGCTTTCCTTGCGCAAATTTGGTGTAGAAATTTGGTGTATTAAAATCATAGACTCCATAATTGAAAACCACATCAACCCCATTCAAACTATCTTGAATTCGAAACGCGCTGTGCCCAAACTTGTCGTAAAGCTCCGCTCCTGGACCAATAGTAATAATGCTTATTTCAGAAGTTTCGGATAACGGGATGAACTGTGCTTTTGCAGAAACACTTAGTAGTAATAGAAGAAGTAGAAATATATAATTTTTTACCACGAATACACGAATATTATTTTATTATCTATTTGGGCTCTATTTTTTAAGTCCAACTTCCAACTTCCAGCTTCCAGCATCAAGCTTCTTGTTTCAAGTTTCATATTTTTTCTTATAAACTTATAAACTTATAAACACATAAACTCAACTAATCAACTTCTATCGAAAAATCTCCCAATCTAACTTCAACGAAAAAACATTAGAATAGAGCGCAGCGCTTTGGTCGCCAATATCAGTTAATGCATAATCTACTTGAATGCCTTTATAGCGGAAACCAACGCCAATGTTGGGTTGGAAGCCTACGGAATCACTGCCGTCCAATTGTTGGATATTCTGAAAATTACCAACGCCGCCACGTACATAAACCATATCTATATATGCAAATTCAAGTCCCATAGATGGTGTGATGCTTGCAAAAGAGGTAGAAATAACATCATTGGTTTCAGCAAATCTAAAATTGAGATCTACTTCTGCCATCAGCGAGAAATCGTATTGGTACACAAACTTCCGGGCTATACCCAATTGAAGTTTTGGGATTGTAATTTCGGTAGTCTCTGGCAATTCCTGATTTTGACCATCAACCGCACCTTGAATTTCGGCAAATTTTTCTTCGTCAATACTCCATGCGTTGAAGGTGGTTGTTATATCACGAGCCATAACTCCAAACATCCACTGGTCTGTTCTAAACTGAATAGCAGCGTCCAGTCCGAAACCCCAAGAGGAAGCAAAGTCACCAATAATACGGCGGATTACTTTGGCATTTACCCCATAGTTTAATCCGTCAAGCGGCAATTTACGTGCGTATGAAAAAGTAAATCCGTAATCTGCAGTTGAAAAAAGACTGATACGGTTATAATCTATGTTGCCTTCACTATCAATAAGCTGCGTAGTATTCAAAATATCATCAACGCCAAAGCGTATTATCGAAAGTCCCACAGCGCTTTTATCGTCTAGGGGCATTGCAAATGCAGCATAATCGTAACTTGCAATATTGGCGAAATAGGACGCGTGCATCAACGAAATTTGTTTGTCTTCCAGATTTGCCAAACCCGCGGGATTCCAATAGCCAGAATTTACATCTCCCGAGGAAGCTACAACGGCGTTGCTCATACCAAAGGCAGCTGCATCTACGCCAATGTTCATAAATTCGTTTGAGTATTTACGCACAGTCTGTGCCGCCAGAGTGGCTGAGGTAAGTAATAATAGGAGTAAAATTTTCTCTTTCAATCTTAAAAATTTGGACAAATATGACACTATTTTACAGAATATTAAACTTTAAATTTATGCACATATTGTGTTTTGATAGCATTGGACGAAAATACTTTGTTATTTTTACAAAAAGATTTCTAATTAATTTTAAATAGACAAGATTTCTTGTCTGGTGGAGACCTTATCTTTTATGATATGCTAAAACAAATACCAAACATAATTACCTCCCTGAATATTCTTTGTGGCTGTGTTGCCATACTTTTTGCGACTTCGGGAGATTTAATAAACGCTTCCTTTTTTGTTTTTCTAGGGATTTTCTTCGACTTTTTTGACGGGCTTGCGGCTCGTTTGTTGAAAGCGCAGAGTGAAGTGGGCCTTCAGCTGGATTCGCTGGCAGATGTTATTACCAGCGGCGTAGCGCCTGGTATAATAATGTATCAAATGCTGAACTTGTCTTATTTCTACGAAATGCATACGCTGACCGAAACATTTTCTTTGGATGGTTGGAACGTTAGCTTTAAAAATTATTTGCCACTTATAGGTTTATTGATTGTGATAGCAGCGGCTTATCGTTTGGCAAAATTCAATGTAGATACGCGGCAAACTTCAGGTTTTATCGGTTTGCCAACACCTGCTAATGCGCTTCTAATATTGAGTTTACCGCTAATATTACAATTTCAATATTCAGAATTAATAGAAACTATAATTTTGAATAGATGGTTTTTAATAGGAATGACGTTTTTAAGCTGCATCCTGATGAATGCCGAAATCCCACTTTTCGCCCTAAAATTCAAAACCTGGGATTTTAAGAGCAACGCCGTTCGCTATGTATTTTTAATACTTTGCGTTGTGCTTTTGGTGCTGATTAAGTTTTTAGCGATACCGTTTATAATTCTGCTTTATATATTGCTTTCAGTTTTTTGGAAAGTGCCGAAGGTAAAAAGTTTACCACGAATGCACGAATAATTTTTTATGAGTATTTGTGGATCTGTGACGAAAACTATGTTCTAAAATTGTAGTTTCTTCTAATGAAGATTAAAAGTTTACCACGAATAAACGAATATTTTTTTACGTACTCGGCTTTAAAAATATTTAGAAGAAATTTCAAAAACCCCAAACATAATTATTCGTGAATTCGTGGCAAAAAAACACGCTGCTGTCGATTATTCCCCCTTTGGGGGCCAGGGGGACTAGCTCTAACTTCTTCTGCTGAAGTAAAAAAGTTTACTACGAATACACGAATATTTTTCTATTTACTCGGCTTTAAAAATATTTAGAAGAAATTTCAAAAACCCCAAACATAATTATTTGTGAATTCGTGGCAAAAAAACACGCTGCTGCTTCCCCCTTTGGGGGCTAGGGGGACTAGCTCTAACTTCTTCCTAAGGGAAAAAATCTACCACGAATACACGAACAATTTTTTATATACTCGGTTTTGTTTGAAGGTATAACGAAGAAATTTTCACCAACCCAAACATAATAATTCGTGAATTCGTGGCAAAAAAACACGCTGCTGTCGATTATTCCCCCTTTGGGGGCTAGGGGGACTAGCTCTAACTTCTTCTGATGAAGTAGAAAATTTTACCACGAATGCACGAATATTTTTTTATTTACTCGGCTTAGAATTTCGAAGAAATTCACAGACCAAAAACATAGTTATTCGTGTATCGTGGTCAAAAAATCTAAAACTCTAATTTCTTCTTCCGAAGTTCAAAATTCTGCCCAAGATATACTTTCCGAACCATTTCGTCTGCGGCAAGTTCTTCGGGAATACCGTGTTTTAGGATACTTCCTTCAAACATTAAGTAAGTTCTATCAGTAATTGCCAGCGTTTCCTGTACGTTGTGATCGGTAATAAGGATACCGATATTTTTATTTTTAAGTTGCGCCACAATACGCTGAATATCTTCCACGGCCACGGGATCAACTCCCGCAAAAGGCTCATCAAGAAGGATGAAGTGTGGATCGGTTGCCAAAGCACGTGCAATTTCGGTTCTACGTCTTTCGCCTCCGCTTAATAGATCGCCACGACTTTTACGGATATGGCCTAAACCAAATTCTTCGATAAGCAATTCCATTTTATCTCGCTGTTCTTTTTTGGAAAGCTTTGTAAGCTGTAAAACACTTAGAATATTATCTTCAACGCTCAACTTCCTAAATACCGACGCTTCCTGTGCCAAATAGCCAATACCGTTCTGTGCGCGTTTGTACATAGGGTATTTGGTGATTTCGGTGCCTTCCAGAAAGATTTTACCGCCATTGGGTTTTATCAACCCAACAATCATATAAAAGGAAGTAGTTTTTCCGGCACCATTTGGGCCAAGCAAACCTACGATTTCCCCTTGGTTTACTTCCAGAGTAATTCCCTTTACAACCTTTCGGCCTTTGTAGGATTTTATAAGATTTTCGGCTTTTAACTTCATTTAGTAGAATTAAAATTTACCACGAATGTACTTCGGTCTCTGTGGTAGTATGGGTTATGTTTACCACGAATACACGAATGTATTTTGGAGTGTATTATTTACCACGAATACACGAATATTTATTTTTTCTAATTTATACGCTGTTAGTCGCTAAGCTCCTTTTCTTTCTCAGGCGCTCGTCGCTCGTCGCTCTTTCCTCGTAGCTCTTCGCTTCTTTCCTCTTCGCTCTTTTTCAGTTAAACGAATATATCAATAATTCGTGAATTCGTGGTAATAAATGATTTCAGCGTTAGGGTTAATTAATATTATTTATATTGAAATCTAGACCTGCTGCGCCTCCAAGGCTTCCCAATATTCGAAAGCTCTTCGCAAATGTGGAATA
The DNA here is from genome assembly GCF_007997135.1 of Aequorivita lipolytica. GTDB lineage: Bacteria > Bacteroidota > Bacteroidia > Flavobacteriales > Flavobacteriaceae > Aequorivita > Aequorivita lipolytica. Next base: position 63,271 of record NZ_VORU01000008.1, read on the forward strand.
ACAATAGTTCCCCCAATAAGCAATGAAATACTCATTCCTTCCACAACTTCTTCTTTTGTTAAACCCAGTTTGTGACATTCTTCTAAATGATAGCGTACGCAATCATCGCAACGAAGCACCAACGAATTTCCCAAACCCAAAAGTTCTTTTGTTTTCTTCGGAAGCACTCCTTCCATATAGGCGTTAGTATCTAAATTGAAAATGCGCTTGATAATCTTGTTATTATCCTCAAGCATTTGCCCGTTCATCTTTTCACGGTAGGCGTTAAATTCTTCGACTATATTATTTTTCATTTTAAAATATTGAATATAAATTTTTTATTATTCTTTTGAACATTGAACATTGAACATTGAACATTGAACATTGAACATTGAACATTGAACATCGAACATTTCCTACTGTCTTTGTTCTTTTTTCTTTCTTCTTTCCTCTCTCGCCTGATTTCTAATAACAACCTTTGAAATATAAATACTCACCTCATAAAGAATAAGTATGGGGATGGCAACAATAATCTGGCTTACAATGTCTGGGGGGGTGATTAACGCGGAAAGGATCAAGACTATTATTAATGCAAACTTTCGGTATTTTCGAAGAATTTCAGGAGTTATAAGTCCGATTTTGGTAAGTATGTACATAATAATTGGCAACTCAAAAACAATTCCGCAGGCCAGAACGGAAGTGCGCACCAAGGAAATATAACTATCCAAATCAAACTGGTTAATAACCTCCTCACTTACCTGATAATTTCCTAAAAAGTTGATTGATAGGGGAGCGATGAGATAATAGCCAAACAAAACGCCGACAAAGAAAAGCAGGGAAGCTATAATAATAAAACCTCTACTTGATTTGCGTTCTTTATCTTTGAGTCCAGGACTAATGAATTTCCAAAATTCAAAAAGAATATAGGGAAAGGCGACAATAATTCCCGCATAAATGGAGGTCCACATATGTGCTGAAAACTGTCCGGCCATTGTTCTACTTTGAATTTTAAAGGGCATTTCCTGAAAGCAGAAGGTGTCCATACCTAAAGATCGCGAGATTTCGCAAAATATGCTATAAGTTGCAAATTCTGGTTTTGATGGGCCAAAAATAAGGACGTCAAAAATAAATCTTTTAAAAATAAAAGCCAGAACCGCTACAATCAATACGGCAAAAGTAGAACGCACTAAATGCCAGCGCAGCTCTTCTAAGTGGTCCAAAAAGGACATTTCTTTTTCTGGGGAACCTATTTTCTTCATTATATAATTCCCTCTTTGGTAAGATTATGAATGTGTACCACGCCGCTATATCTGCCTTTGTCTTCAGCGAGAATTTGTGTTATTCCGTATTTGTCCATCATTTCCATTGCTTCAACAGCCATTGCGTTGTTTGCTATTTTTTTTGGATTGTGGGTCATAATGTCTTTTGCTGTCAATCCTACAAAGCTATCTGTTTTTGTTAACATACGCCTTAAATCGCCATCGGTAATTATGCCTATAATTTCATTATTTTCAACAACAGCAGTTACACCCAACATTTTTTCTGAAATTTCTACAATTACCTTTTTAACATCGGTATCTGGGCTTACCTGCGGTTTTTCATTTAGTGCTGTAAGATTGCTTACGCGCAGATAAAGCTTTTTCCCCAGAGAACCTCCTGGATGGAATTTAGCAAAATCCTTACTCGAAAACCCGCGGAGGTCCAAAAGGCACATTGCCAAGGCATCGCCAATTACCAACTGTGCAGTTGTACTGGTGGTTGGCGCAAGATTGTTAGGGCAGGCCTCTTTCTCTACATAGGCATTCAATACGTAATCTGCCTGTTGGCCCAAAAAGGATTCGCGATTGCCGGTTATAGCTATTAATTTATTATCAACCGCTTTAATTAGTGGAACAAGCACTTTTATTTCAGGGGTATTTCCACTTTTAGAAATACAGATAACGGTATCATTTTGTTGGATGGTTCCTAAATCTCCGTGGATGGCATCTGCTGCGTGCATAAAAATTGAGGGAGTGCCCGTAGAGTTCAAAGTGGCCACGATTTTTGTTGCAATATTGGCGCTTTTGCCTATTCCGGTAACAATAACTCTCCCTTTGGAATGGTAAATATACTCAACTGCCCCAGCAAATTCCTCGTTCACCAGATTTGCCAGATTTGCAATGGCTTTACTTTCAGTTTCTATGGTGTTTTTCGCTACGGAAATGATTCTCTCTTGCTTGTTCAAAATTTTAATGCTTTTGAATGTTTGTAACTGTTTCAGAAATTAGTATATTTAGAATAGAATTTAATTCAATTCAGAAATCTTAATATAGATACTTCTCTTTTAAGATGCAGTCAACATAATACGGTTGCAAAATTACAATTGTTAATCAGTAAAACAATGTATTGTTGACTAAAACTGAATTGGCTTTTAAAAACCTTAGCAGTGTGGCACATTTTGATATTTACGCAGCCCTAAAAAAACATTTCGGATTTACCAAATTTAAAGGCTTACAGGAGGAAGTTGTAAAAAGCATTCTCAACGGTCACAATACCTTTGTGGTTATGCCCACTGGTGGCGGAAAATCACTTTGTTATCAGCTTCCGGCTCTTATGCAGGAAGGTACGGCCATAGTGGTTTCCCCTCTTATTGCGTTAATGAAAAACCAAGTGGATTCCCTACGGGCTCTTTCTTCGGAAGAAGGAATTGCGCACGTTTTAAACTCTTCCCTGAATAAAACCGAAGTGAAGAATGTAAAGAATGATATTGCAAATGGAGTAACAAAGTTATTATACGTTGCGCCGGAATCACTCACTAAAGAAGAATATGTAGCTTTCCTGCAAACCCAGAAAATTTCATTTATGGCGATAGATGAAGCTCACTGCATAAGCGAATGGGGCCATGATTTTAGGCCTGAATACCGAAATCTGAAAAGCATTATACAGCGCATTGGGAATGATATACCTATTATAGGTCTTACCGCAACAGCAACCCCGAAGGTACAGGAGGATATTTTGAAAAATCTTAATATGCCGGATGCAAACACCTTTAAGGCGTCCTTTAACCGTCCAAATCTCTATTACGAAATAAGGCCCAAAACTAAAAACGTTGACGCAGACGTTATTCGTTTTGTAAAACAGAACGAAGGTAAAAGTGGAATTATTTATTGTTTGAGCAGAAAGAGAGTTGAACAGTTGGCACAGGCGCTACAAGTTAACGGAATCAAGGCAGTCCCGTATCACGCAGGGCTTGACGGCAAGACTCGCGTAAAGCACCAAGACATGTTTTTGATGGAAGATGCAGATGTTGTGGTGGCTACCATTGCCTTTGGAATGGGGATTGACAAACCAGACGTGCGTTTCGTTATACATAATGACATTCCAAAAAGTATAGAAAGCTATTACCAAGAAACCGGACGTGCAGGTCGCGACGGTGGCGAAGGGCACTGCCTTGCTTTTTACAGTTATAAGGACATAGAGAAACTAGAAAAATTTATGAGCGGCAAGCCCGTTGCCGAGCAGGAAATAGGGCACGCTCTTTTGCAAGAGGTAGTTGGCTTTGCGGAAACTTCTATTTCGCGAAGAAAATTCATCCTTCATTATTTTGGAGAAGAATTTGACAATGAAACCGGCGATGGGGGAATGATGGATGACAATATGCGCTATCCAAAAAAGAAGCACGAGGCGAAAGATGATGCCAAACAACTTTTAGATGTGGTTTCTAAAACCAACGAGCAGTACAAAAGTAAGGAAATAGTAAATGTTTTGGTGGGGAAAGTAAACGCCCTCATAAAATCGCACCGAACTGATGCCCAAGAATATTTTGGGTCCGGCGCTGCGCACGAACCCGCTTATTGGATGGCATTGCTTCGCCAATTATTGGTGGCTGGATATTTAAAGAAAGATATAGAAACTTACGGGGTTATACATTTAACAGTTTCGGGAAAACAATTCATAAAATCGCCAACTTCTTTTATGATGACAGAAGACCATTCCTTTAAAGATGCGAATGACGATGTAATTGTAGCTGCAAATAAAGGAGGCGATATTGCTGACGAGAATCTTTTCAGACTCCTTAAATCAGAGCTCAAAAAAGTGGCGCATGATTTAGATTTACCCCCATTTGTAATTTTTCAAGAACCTTCGTTGGAAGATATGGCGCTAAAATATCCCGTTACTATGGATGAACTCTCCAATGTTCACGGTGTGGGAGAGGGAAAAGCAAAAAAATACGGGAAATCCTTTTTGAAATTGATTCAAGATTACGTTGAAGAAAATGATATAATTCGTCCAGAAGATTTCGTTGTGAAATCAACCGGAAGCAATAGTTCGCTTAAATTGTACATCATCCAAAACGTAGATCGCAAACTCGCGTTGCCTGATATTGCAAATGCGAAAGGTCTTGAAATGCCAGAATTTATTAAGGAAATGGAGGCAATTGTTTACAGTGGCACCAAGTTAAATATAAATTATTGGGTTGATGAGGTATTGGATGAGGACCAGCAGGAAGAAATCCACGAATATTTTCTTGAGGCCAAAACCGATAATATTGAAGAAGCTCTCGATGAGTTTGACGGCGATTATGATGAAGAGGAACTGCGGCTTTACCGAATTAAGTTTATAAGCGAGGTGGGGAATTAGTGGTCGTCAGTACGCAGTGGGCAGTACGCAGTGGGCAGTACGCAGTAGCCAGGATTCAGTAGTCAGTGCGCAGTGGTCAGTGTGGTGTTATAAATGCTTTAATGTTTTATTGCAATCTCGAAGATTAACAAATTATTCTTTTTTGAATTTTTGTTTTTTGATATTTATTTGGAATTTGGAGCTTGTTATTTGGAATCTCACTTATAACTCCACCAAAATCTCATAAATTCCATTTTCGGTATTCTGTGAATAGTTGGAACCTTCAATGGTCAATTTGTTCAAAATTACATAAGAGCAGCAATCTTCTTTTTTTTCTTCCGCATCAACTAACAGCACAAAAATTTCTCTTTCTTCTACTTTCAAAACATAGTTTGCAATTTTCTTTTCCCAACCAAAAGGGCCTAAATTGATACTATTTATATCATTTTCAGAATTAAAAGTGAATTGCACTCTGCTATTATTGTTGTCTAAATCTAAAACTTCAATATCAGCTGGATCAAAAGTGCCATTGATAAATAAATTTTCGCCCGTGGCTTTATCCAAAAGTTCAAAGCTCAAGCTCAATGGTCCGCTATTGCAATCTACATCGCAATTATCTACGCTGCATGAAATAAATGCAGAGAATGCGATAACTAAGAAAATGGAAGCTTTTGTTCTCATTTAAAATAATATCTGCTAACAACTAACAACTAACAACTAACAACTAACAACTAACAACTAACAACTAACAACTAACAACTAACAACTAACAATTGCGTAATCTCTTCTATCGCCCAATTTGCTTTAGACACATGGCCGTGTGTCTCTACGATTTCACTTCTTTATTGAAATACACCAAATAATAATACATCTGCTTTTCCTCGTCCCATCCCTTTTCAACAAATTTTTCGGCACTTTCAGGATTAATGAAATCCAGCTTTATCTGAATATTGGTATCTAAGTTGATTACGTTTTTAATCTTTTTGCGCGCAGCAGTTACCGCTGTGTTTGCAATAGGGAAAGTGGTTAAATCTTCAATACTGTATTTGGGTGCTTTTTCACTTTTATAATGACGAAATTCCGGCAATAAATCTGGATTGTCAATCACCTCATTCATAAAGGCAGTTTCTTCAAATTGGTCGTTTTTGGCGAAATGGTTCACCGCACGATTCATAAACATAACTTCCTGCTTCTTGTCTTCCGCAGGTAAAACCACATCTTTTGCGAAATCCTGACAGAATTTCAAGTACTTTTTTGTGTAGAAATTATCATCTGCAAATGCTTCCACGCCTAGGAAGCTTTCCAACCAGTAACGTGCATCGTAACGGTTGCTATCCACAGAAAGAATTTTATAACCTTCTTCTTTTTGTGAATTGAAAATAATGCAGCCTTTGTCGAGTTTATTGAGGCTCACACCGTGCTGAAGCATTGCCTCCAGTTGGTTCCCATCTTCAGCAAACTGAAGAAAATCCTGTTTTAGTTCGCTCTTAAAAATTCCTATGGCGTCCATTTTTACGTTGTCTAATTGTACGCCTTCAAGATAGGCCACGTAAACCTCACCGCTTTTTATATGCGGATGTTCGGACTGATTGTAAAGATAGGTTGCCATTCTTCGACTCTCTTCGTGTATGTTTTCTGGATTATCGAAAATCTTTGTTGCGCTATTGAAGAGTTCGTGAAATTCCAAATCTGCCTCGTGCGAAAACTGAAAGTAGTTTTCTTCCTTTTCGCGGAACGGTTTCAGAAAAAACTCTTTTAGTAATGGCGTTATTTCATCGTCCATTTTATAAGGTTTTTCTGAAAGGAAAATTGCTTCACTTCTACTTTTATTACCCACTCTGTGAATGGAAAGGGATGCGATGTGGGTACTAAAAAGATTGATCATTTTTTAATTAGTGAATTAGTGTCCCGATAGCTATCGGGATTGTTAAAATGTGTCCCGATAGCTATCGGGATTGTTAAAATGTGTCCCGATAGCTATCGGGATTGTTAAAATGTGTCCCGATAGCTATCGGGATTGTTAAAATGTGTCCCGATAGCTATCGGGATTGTTAAAATGTGAATTTGTTTTTTAGTGTCTATCAACTATCAACTATCAACCATCAACTATCAACCATCAACTGAAATCAATTCCAGTTTTCGTCAAAATCGAGGTTGTCGTAATCTTCGGGATCTAGGTCAAACTCTTCATCAAAATCATCTTCCCCTTCAATAGGTTCAGAAATGAATTCTTTTTCTGGAGCTTCTTCGGGTATTTCGCCGTGGGCGAACATCAAATTTGGATACATCTGACCATCTTCGCGTTGTGCAACATCGGCAAGTTCTACCATAAACGTCCACATATTTAGAAAATCGTAAACATATAGCAAACGTGTTTTTTCTTTGTCTACCACGTCTTCTAAAAAGGTTTCGCCCATAATGCGAACGCCACCGGGTTCGTCACTTACGTCAAAAAGGGAAATTTCTTCTCCCTCTTCCCACAGGTCGTTACTGGTGTAAAAAGAAGCCATCTCCTGCCCGTCAAACCCGAAGGACTGGGTAATAGCATTGTGAAAATCTTCTAGCGTTGCCGAAGCTTCTATTTCGATGTCGCGGAAAACGTCTTCGTGGGTGTCGAGGATTATTCTGAAACGGTAAATCATTTTTTCAATTTTTTTTGGGACGCAAAGTTATAAAAAAAGTAGGCAGTATCCAGTTACGGTTTGCAGTTTTGAATCCTTTATTTTGAAAATCGATGCAAAACAAACGTCATTGCCGCAAGTAGGAAAAAAGCAGTTACTTGATGCAAAACCCCTAATACTACTGGTACTTGTAGGATTAGTGTGAAAACACCCAAAACAAACTGCACCAAAGTTAATAGCAATAACGTATTGATACCGTTTTTTTGCAACATCGTTAAAGGTAGTTTTCTGGCTTTATACCAAATAAAAAGAATTATTGCTACAACTGCATACGCCATATAACGATGAACGAATTGTACACCGCTTTTGCCTTCCACAAAGTTTTTCCACATAGGCAGCTGTTCCGTGGTAACGGTTTCGTGCATCCATAGACCATCGTTCATTAGCGGCCAATGGTTATGAATCCAGCCCGCATCCAGACCCGCCACGAATGCTCCCCAGATAATTTGGATAAGTAATATCACCATTCCAAAGCGAACAATATTTCGCATGTGTTTACTGATTTCTTTTTTAACGGGATATATTAAATCCAAGGCTACCCAAAGGGTGTAAGCAAAGGTTATAAAAGCGGTCGTTAAATGCATTGCAAGTCTATAGTGGCTCACATCTGGCCGATCCACCAAGCCGCTTTTTACCATGTACCAACCAAGAAATCCTTGAAATGCACCCAGGCACATTAAAATTATAGCCTTCTTTATTGTGGGTTTCGTGAGTTGTTTTTTCAGAAGAAAATATAGAAAGGGAATAATAAAAACCACTCCCAAAAGTCTTCCCAATAAACGGTGGAACCACTCCCAGAAATAAATATCCTTAAAATCCTCTAAGCTGAAGTGATTGTTCAGTTTTTGGTACTCGGGGAATTGCTGGTAATGTTCAAATTCAGCTATCCAATCCGCTTCATCTAGAGGCGGAATTGTACCTGAAATTAATTTGTAACTTGAAATAGAGAGTCCGGAATGGGTTAAGCGTGTAATACCGCCTACTACAACCATAATGAAGATTAAGAAACATCCCGCTAGGAGCCAGTAGATTACTTTTTTGTTGTCTTTCACTGTTGATGCTATTGATACTGTTGATACTGTTGATACTATTTATAGTATTGTCGTTTTCTAACTTGGCAACTGACACAGTTAATTACTATTTTTTTATTTTACCGCCTGCAGCCCGATGGATTGTCCTTTTTTCAACATAAATTTTCTCGCAGCCTCGTATTCATTGGGAATTTCACCTTCAAGGATTGCTTCTTTTATGGCGTCTTTTATGATTCCGATTTCGCGGGATGGTTTCAAGCTGAAAGTTTCCATAATTTCCTCACCCGTAACTGGCGGTTGAAAATTGCGAACCTGGTCGCGTTCTTCCACTTCCACAATTTTATTCCGTACCAATTGGAAATTGCTGTGGTATTTTTTAAACTTATTGGGATTCTTGGTAGTAATATCGGCTTCACAAAGCGTCATTAAATCTTCTACGTATTCGCCTGCGTCAAAAATCAATCTTCGCACGGCGCTGTCAGTAACTTCGCTTGCCAAAACAATAGGGCGGGAGCTCATCAAAACCATTTTCTGGACGAATTTCATTTTATCGTTCAGCGGCATCTTCAAGCGTTTGAAGAGTTTGTAAACCATTTTTGAGCCTACAAATTCGTGTGCGTGAAACGTCCAACCCAGTTTTTTATCGAACTTTTTTGTGGGTGCTTTCCCAATATCGTGAAGCAATGCGGCCCAGCGCAGCCAAAGATCTTCTGTTGCTTTTGAAATATTATCAACCACCTCCAGCGTATGCCAAAAATTATCTTTGTGGGTTTGACCTTCCTTTTCGTCTATGCCTTGCAGCGCAACCAATTCTGGTAAAATATACGGTAGCAATCCTGTTTTGTGAAGAAGTGAAAATCCTTTTGAGGGCACTTCTGAAAGTAAAATTTTATTCAGCTCATCCACAACCCGTTCTTTGGAAATGATTTTTATGCGTTCAACATTTCGGGTAATTGCTTCCAACGAATCTTTTTCAATCACAAAATCTAATTGGGTTGCAAACCGAATGGCGCGGAGCATTCGTAAAGGATCGTCGCTATAGGTTATATCTGGGTTTAAAGGCGTTCTGATTATTTTTTTATGAAGATCTTCAATTCCATTAAATGGATCTAGCAATTCTCCAAAATTTTCATCGCTCAAACTAAGTGCTAAAGCATTTATAGTAAAATCCCTTCGGTTTTGGTCGTCTTCCAAAGTTCCGTTTTCAACAGCGGGATTTCTGCTTTCTTCAGAATAGGATTCTTTTCGGGCGCCTACAAATTCAAGCTCAATGCCGCCGCTTTTTAGCATTGCGGTTCCGTAGGTTTTAAAGATTGTAACCTTGGGTTTTCCGGGTAGTAGTTTGGAAACTTCTTCAGCCAAATCAATTCCGCTACCCACCGCAACTATATCAATGTCTTTGGCTTCGCCGCGCTTTAATAAGAAATCGCGCACGTAACCGCCAATAACGTAGCTTTCCAAGTTTAGATTTTTGGAAGCTTTGGAAATGGTTCTAAATACTGGATTTTTTAAAGCGGATATATAGGTTTCTTTAACCACAAATGAATTATGTTTTTTTAATATAAATATTCAAGGATTGTTGACCACGAATACACGAATATTGTTTTATTTTGTATTTTTTTGGAATATTTTCTAAACTTTAAAATATATCAATTTTTATAATACTACTCTTTTATATTCTAGACCTTCACCTTTAAAATTTGCCAAAATGGCCAATTTATTTTTTGAGACTTTTAAATAATTAATACACTGCCCTAAGTGCAGATCTGTAAGTATTTCAACAGTTTTTATTTCCAAAATAATCTTATCATAAACTACAAAATCAGCATAGAATTTATGTTTAAGAATAATATCTTTGTAGGGAACAGAGAATTCCTTTTCTCTTTCGAAGGAAATATTTCTTTGAATAAATTCATATTTCAAGGCATCTTTATAAACTATTTCAGACAAACCACTGCCCAAGCAGTTGAACACCTCATAAAGGCAGCCAACTACGTCATAACTTTCCTGTCTATAAATTATATCAGTCATATTGCACGAAGAAAATATAAAAACATTCGTGTATTCGTGGTGAACTCTTTTATTGACGAATGACTTTAACGCTTCCATCATTCTTCAACTTAATAATAGCCGATGGTTTTCCAGACTTTTTTTGGTGATGCAAATTTACAACATAGTCCACGCCTTCCAAAATTAAAGGGTCTATTTCGGCATAACTTTGTGGGGTTTTTTCTCCGGAAATATTTGCGGAAGTTGAAACCAACGGTCTGCGGAATTTCTGTATTAGTTTTTTACAGAACTCATCCTTTGTTACCCGAATGGCCAACGAGTTGTCTTCAGCAATAATATTTTCCGCTACCCGTATTGGGTCGTCATAAATAATGGATGTAGGCTTTTTTGCATACTTCAAAATATCGTAAGCTACTTCCGGTACGTTTTCCACATACTCGTTCAGCATTCTAAAATCGTGAACCAAACATATCAACGATTTTTCATCGCTACGTTGCTTCAGTTTAAAAACTTTATCTACGGCATCAGGATTGGTGGCATCGCAGCCTATTCCCCAAACAGTGTCCGTAGGGTAGAGGATGAGGCCTCCTTTTTTGAGAATATTTAGACAGTTTTCAACTTCAATTTTCATAGCTTATTTTTTGTAAAAATAGATACTGCGAAGGTATTGAATTTGACTTTTGAAAGCGAATAGGTGTTGATTTATTTCTTTAGATTTGGAGCTTTAATCTCCGAATGAAAGCAAATATGCGCCTTAGAAACAACTTGCCGCTTTTATCTGTAATTGTGCGAACACTAGGCAGTGATATAGAATTATTGAGAAAGGCACTATCGAGTGTTTTTAAAAATTCGTATTCTAATATTGAAGTGGTTATTGTTTTTCAAGGAATTGATAAAGCGCTTTTTGAAGCTGTTAAAAATGATATTAATTTGCAGTGGCCGAATAAAGCTGTGCATTTTATTCAGAATAAAACAATAAATGACGAACGCTCCAAGAACCTAAATATGGGTCTCGAGGCTGCCAGGGGTGAATACTTCGCTTTTTTGGATGATGACGATTATGTGGCTCCCACACATTATGAAAACTTAATTTCAGCAATTAGTAGAGAAAAAACTTCAATGGCTTTTTGCCTTGCACAAGTTGTGGACGAAAACGATAAAATTAAAGCTGAACTTTTTGACGGCAGATTTATTGATAAGCTCTCTTTTTATAAAGACAATTTTATTACGATCCACAGTTTTGTGGTTACGGGAAATGCAATAGAACGACTAAATTTGAAATTCGATGAACGGCTTCAGTTGGCTGAAGATTATCTTTTTTTACTTCCACTTTATATGAATGAAGCCGTTAGTTTTGTACCCGAGCGAACTAGTTTCTATAGAATTGTTTCCGAAGAATCACAAAGTTTTACCTCTTATGAAAATAGCGGAAAAAGGGCACAGCAATACGAACTTCTAAAAAATTTGAAACGACGCTACAAACCATCTTTTTTTCAAAAATTGAATTTAAAAATCAGGAGATTGCGGGGGCTGGTTTATAAAGTTGAAGAAGAGTGATTCTGTGCCGCCAATGCGCAAAAAATTTAAACACAAAAGACAGCATAATAAATTTATTGATGTTACAGAATAGTGTCCTTTTTTTCAAGTTGCTTTTGTTGATGCCTTAGGGAATGGGCCAAACTCTCACCTCTAAAAAGTAGAAATTTGAAAAGCGGACGGTACTTCGGTTTGAAAATAGCCTTAAAAAAGTAAGTGAGAAGCAAATAGCTTTTGATGATCCAAAACTTAGAAAATCCGAGATTTTTTCGAACCACATATAAATAGGAAAGCAAGTGTTCTTTCTTTTTCAAAATATTGAAACCGCCGCTTTGTCCTTCCAAATGAATGTAGCTGATTTGCGGTAAAAAAACTGTTTTGTAACCCAACAGTTTCAGACGATAGCAAATATCAAATTCTTCATAATAAAGAAAAATATTAGGGTCGAAGCCACCACATTCGCGATAAGCATTTGCATTGAAAAACATAAAACTGCCAATCACAAAATCAACTTGAGTTGGGGTTTTTAATTCAGCGTTAATTTTTGGGATTTTCGGATCGGTTTTATAAAGAAATTTCTTGCCAAACAATTTATAGCGAACCCCTTCAAAGGGTCTCTGTGAAATAGATTTTTCGCCTTCGCCATTCAGTATTTGAATACCGCAAACACCAACATTTTTACTGCTTTCCATAAAAGAAACCATTTCGGAAAAGCAATCTTCAGTAAAAAGTACATCGCTGTTTATAAAAGCGAAATAGCGCCCCTTGGCTTGTTGCGCGCCCAAAACATTTCCGGCGCCAAACCCCAGATTTATCTGGCTTCTTAAAACTTGGCACTCTTCCTGATTTTGAAATGCATTTTGAAGTGAAACTCCTTCATTGTTTGCTGAAGCGTTATCAACAATAATAAATTCTACGTGAATGTTTGAAGGCGTAAATTTTTTAATGGAAGCCACACAATCCAACATTAATTGAAACGTATTATAATTTAGAATTATGACGGAAACGAGCGGTTGTGCGGAAGTGGTTTTTTCCAAAATTTAATCTATTTGGTTTGTCAAAGGCTTTAAAAATAGGCTATTTTTGTGAATTAAGTAACCATCACAAAGGTATGTCTAAAAAAATTCACGTTGGTTTTTTGTTATCGTACGATTACGAAAATCTCAAAAAAGCAATTCCGCCGGTTTATGAAGATGCCGATGCAATTTTTATAGCAGAGGACAAGGAATACAGAACCTGGTCTGGCGAAAAATTTGAGGTTTCACCCTCCTTTTACGAATGGTTAAAGGAATTTGATACAGAGAAAAAAATACAGATTTACAAAGACGATTTTTATCTACCAGCGCTTTCAGCAATAGAAAACGACACCCGTGAGCGTACTTTGCTTTCTGAAAAAATGGGCGTTGGCAACTGGTTAGTGCAGGTGGATGCCGACGAATATTTTATAGATTTCAAAAGTTTTGTAAAGACGCTTCGGAAGTACGATAGTTTCTTAAAAAATCCCGCAAAGACGCCTGTGCAGATTGCTGGGTTTCTTATAAATATGTATAAATATACAGACGACGGCTTGCTATATGTTGATAATCCTACGAAGGTTTTATTAGCTACGAATTATCCAAAGTACACCTTTGCGCGCCAAAACCGAAAGCGCGTTATTTATACAGATAATCTTTTGATGCACGAATGTATCTCGCGTAGCGAAAAAGATTTGATGACAAAACTCACCAATTGGGGCCATTCCAAAGATTTTGATATTGAACAATACGTGGAAAAATGGCGCTCGGTTAACAAAGATAATTATAAGGAAATGCAGGATTTTTTCTACTTACAGCCCGAAGGTTGGAAAACGTTGGATTATATCGGCTCGAAAAACATGGACGAAATAAAAAAGCAATTGAATGCAAAGCCAGAGTTACATCCTTCACAATTTTTTCTTTTTAAGAAGAATATTGGGCAATATTTTAAACACCTTTTTAAATGAAGACTTCGTTATTAATTTCAACTTACAACTGGCCTGAGGCATTGGAACTGGTGCTTTTGAGTGCTCAAAACCAAACCGAAAAACCGGATGAAATTTTAATTGCAGATGATGGCTCTTCCGAAGAGACAAAAAGCTTGATTGAAAATTTTCAGAAGAAATTGATTGTTCCAATCCACCATTTTTGGCACGAAGACAAAGGTTTCCGAAAGTCGATTATTTTGAATAAGGCTATCGCTGCTGCAAAGGGAGATTACATTATTCAACTGGATGGCGATTGCATTATGCACAAAGATTTTGTGCGTGATCACAAAACTTTGGCGCAACCCAATGTTTATCTTTTTGGAAGTCGCGTGAATATCCAAGAGGAATTTCTTCCGAAGTTATTCGATTCACAAAAAATAAAATTTAGCTTTTTTGACAAAGGCATTAAAAAACGCACCCGAAATCTACGCGTTCCCGCATTGAGCAATCTTTATAAAACCACCGATGAAATTTCAGGAAAAATGCGTGGTTGCAATGTTTCCTTTTGGAAAAAAGATGTGGTTGCGGTTAACGGTTACAACGAAGAATTTGAAGGCTGGGGCAGGGAAGATTCTGAATTGATTATACGGATGATGCACAACGGCGTTTTGGGCAGAAGGCTTCGTTATCGTGGGATTGTTTATCACATTTGGCATAAAGTAAAAGACCAAAGCCGTTTTGAAATCAACGATACGTTGCAGGTAAAGGCGCTAGCTGAAAAAATCAAATGGTGCGAGAAGGGGATTGATAAATACTTATAATTTCAATCAATCTTCCTGTACAGCAGCCAAAGATTCACATATCTTTTAAAAACCGAAAAGGCACTTACATAAGCCAAGACAAAACCTTCCTTCCCGTCTAAAATTCCCAGTCGGAAAATGAATTGGTTCCAAAAGCGATAAAACGGACGGAAAAGGAAATGATAATAATTGGGTTTCTTTCCTTTTTTATAAAGCATTTCTGCCTGTAGTGCGCTGTATTGGTGCATTTTGGCAGTGTAATCGTCAAAGGATTTATAGGTGTGGTGCGGTAAAGTGTTTTTTAAATTTTCCGTTTCGCCATTTGTTTCCAAGGTTTCGTGAACCAGATTTGCGTTGTAGCTGCAATGATTTTTATTGAAAAAACGCACGATATAATCATTTTGCAATCCACTGTATTTTATACGTTTTCCCATAAAATAGAAATCGCGTTTCACGAAATAAGCAATTGAAGAAGGGTCTTTAAACGTTTCCAAAATTTCACTTGCAAGTGATGGCGTTATTTCTTCATCGAGATCAAAAAAAGTAACCCAATCGTTTTTCGCTTTTGAAATGGCAAAATTTTTCTGAGCCGAAAAATTGTCAAAAACTCGTTGGTAAACCGTAACCTTTTCGTGTTTTAAAGCCAAAGCGACGGTTTCATCACTGCTAAAAGAATCCACAATCACAATTTCATCGGCAAACCAAAGACTATTAATATACCCTTCAATATTGTGCGCTTCGTTGAGCGTTATGGCGAGAGCGGTGATTTTTACAGTGTTTTCCAAAAACAGATTGTAGTTTGCGTAAAAGTAGTAAATTTAGACTTGAGATTTTAGATATTAGAAATGAGACTTTTAATGTATAAAATAATAGACTCATATTTTTAGATGTAACTGTTTCGTGGCAAAGCTTCCAGTTTTAATGTACCATCACATTCACCCCCGCGAAAGCGCGGGTCTTACCATTTCCGTGGAAAAACTTGAAAAGCAATTTAAACATTTGGCTGAAAATGGTTACAAAACTTATCACGTGAAGGAGTTGTTACAAATAAAACAATTGGCTAAGGGTAAAAATATAGTCATTACGTTTGATGATGGCTACGTGAGCCAAATGGAATTGGCGCTTCCTTTGCTAAAAAAATACAAGCTGAAAGCCACTTTTTTCGTGCCTTTGGATTTTCTCGGAAAAACAGACAGTTGGAATACAGCTTCGTTGGAAATAATGACTTCGGAACAGTTGAAATCACTCGATCCAAATATTATAGAGTTCGGTTTTCATTCCTTTTACCACAAAAAATACACTGAGCTTTCCAATGCAGAAATAGAAGCTGACACTCACCGCTGTATTGAATTTGTCACAGAAAATGATTTGAATTTTTCACCGGTTTTGGCGTATCCTTACGGGAAATTTCCAAAGGAAAAAGCGCGTAATGCTATCTTCAAAAAAATACTTTTGGATAACGGAATTACAATCGGGTTGCGCATTGGCAATCGCATAAATAATTTCCCCTTTAAAAAACCTTTTGAAATAGAACGAATTGACGTAAAAGGTGAATTTTCAATGTTGAAATTTCGGCAGAAGATTCGGTTTGGGAAACTTTTTTAAAGCTAGAAGCTAGAAGCTAGAAGCTAGAAGCTAGAAGCTGAAGGTTGGAAGTTGGAAGCTGGAAGCTGGAAGCTAGAAGCTAGAAGCTAGAAGCTGGAAGTTGTTTAGTAAACTCGTAACCTGAAACCTGAAACAATTTTTCACCGCATCCCTTTCTTTAGCAACATCAATTTCACATAGCGTTCAAAAACCCCGTATGCATTTACGGCGGCTACTGTTAGTCCGGGAACGCCATCGCGGAACCCGCCTTTTAAGATGAAGGATCGGAAAAACCGGTATGCTGGTTTAAAAAATAGGTGGAACCAAGTAGCTTTCTTGCCTTTTTCAAATTGTTGCTGCGCCTGAAACCAAGCGTACGATTCTTTTTTTGAAATATAGCTGTCCAAACCTTTATAGGTGAAATGGAGCATTTTGTTTTTAAGTTTTCCGATGCTTCCTTCGCAATGCAATTTTTCGTGTACCTTGCCGGAAAAACTGGCACCTTCACGTTTTACCAGCCTAAGTACATCGTCGCTATGATGGTAAAGAAAACGGTTCATATAAAAATGTGGGAAATTTATTTTGTAGCCGCAGTGTTTTGGGTTTTGAATGATTTTTTTTATTTCCGCTTCCAAAGTGTGCGTAACGCGCTCGTCGGCATCAACAAATAAAACCCAATCACCCGTGGCTTCCTTTAATGCGAAGTTTTTTTGGTTTGAAAAATTATCGAATTTTCGCTGCAGAAATTTGGTAGCGTATTTTTGGGCAATTTCGGGTGTTTTATCTTTGCTGAAAGAATCAACCACGATTATTTCATCAGCGAAAGAAACCGAAAACAGCGCATCTTCAAGATATGCTTCTTCGTTGAATGTGGGTATGATTACGGTTAGTTTCGGCATAATTTTTCACCACGAATACACGAATATCATTATACATAATTATTCGTGTATCCGTGGTTTTTTAATTCTTCACAAAGATTACTTTTCATTTCGAAATTACAACTTTTTGTTTCTTGAGCCAACTTGATAAATAACTTTATCTTTGCAAAGATGAAACTACTGGACACTTCCATAATTATAAGCACTTACAATTCCATCCAATGGCTTGAAAAAGTGCTGTATGGCTATAACAATCAAACCTATAGACAATTTGAAGTGGTAATTGCCGATGACGGTTCCAATGACGAAACAAGGGATTTGCTTAAACGGATGGAAATGGAAGTTTTTTATCCCATCGTCCATGTTTGGCAAGAGGACAAAGGTTTTCAGAAATCGCAGATTCTCAATAAAGCCATACTTCAGTGTAGTTCTGAATATATTATAATGAGCGACGGCGACTGCATTCCGCGGAAGGATTTTGTGGAACAGCACATTAAGAACCGCGAAGAGGGTTATTTTCTTTCTGGCGGTTATTTTATGTTGCCGATGGATATTTCAGAGGAAATTACCAAAGAAGATATTTATACCGAAAAGTGTTTTGATGTTTCGTGGCTTAAGAAAAACGGACTTACATCTTCATTTAAAAACAACAAACTATATTCCGGACCATTAAAGGCCAATCTTCTAAATGCTTTTACGCCCACCAATGCAAGCTGGAACGGCCACAATGCCTCTGGGTGGAAAAAGGATATTGTTGCTATCAATGGTTTTGATGAACGTATGCAATACGGAGGGCAGGACCGCGAGCTTGGGGAGCGTTTGACCAATCTTGGCATAAAGAGCAAACAGATACGTTATAATGCGGTAGTGCTGCATTTGGACCATCCCCGCGGTTACAAAAATGAAGAATCCATCAAAAAAAATCTTGGAATTCGTAAACTTACCCGCGATCAAAAAAAGAAGTGGACACCTTACGGCATTGTGAAAGATGCCAACGCCGCTCCTTATGTTTCGGTTATAGTGAGCACGTATAATCAACCCGAATGGCTCCAAAAAGCGATTTGGGGTTTTGAGCAACAACTGGAAAAGAATTTTGAAATTATCATTGCTGATGATGGTTCTACGGAAGAGACCTCGGAATTAATCCGTTACTTTAAAGAAAACTCTTCTTTGAAGATCACCCACGTTTGGCAGGAAGATCACGGTTTTCAGAAAACAAAAATTTTGAACAAGGCCATACAGGTTTCAAAAGGAGAATATTTAATTTTTACTGATGGCGATTGTATTCCTCGGAACGATTTGGTATCGACCCATTTGGGACTTAGCCGTCCGGGATGCTTTCTTTCAGCGGGCTATTTTAAATTGTCTATGAAAATTTCAAAACAAATTACCAAAAACGATATTGAAACCCAGCGCTGTTTTAATGCGAAATGGCTTTTAAAACACGGATTGAAAAAAACTTTTAAAATCAATAAACTTACTTCATACGGATTGAAGGAGGATATTTTAAATACGTTCACCCCAACCAGCGCCACTTGGGATGGCAACAATGCTTCGGGCTGGCGCAAAGATGTACTTGCCGTAAATGGTTTTGACGAGCGCATGCAGTACGGTGGCGAAGACCGCGAAATGGGCGAACGATTGATGAACTACGGGGTTAAACCCCAGCAAATAAGATACAGTACCGTAACCCTACATTTGGACCACGAGCGAGGCTATGTTAAAAAAGAAATGTTTGTAAAAAATAAGGCCATTAGGCGGGAAACCAAGAAGGAGAATAGAGTTTGGACCGACTATGGTATTACTTCAAAAGTAGAAAGCACCAATTGATTATTTCTATTAGAAAATTGAAGTCGTTTCTAAAATTAATTGGTAACGCTTATTAAATGGTGCTTGAGAAAAGGTTTCAGTTTTACAAAAATCATTTCGGGCGTTAATTCGCTATAAAGGGAATGGGGATCTTGCTCAATCCTTCTTCTTTCTTCTAAAGTGAAACTGCTGAAAAGATTTGGTTTTTCCTCCAATAAGTGAATGGAATCGTGGTGGTCTCCATCCTCAAAACTGCACCAATGCTCTTTGTTCACATAGGGCGAATAGATTGTAAATGTTGGTTTATTTAGCGCCTTGGTGATGTGTACGCTACCGCCTTCGTTAGAAACCAAGAGATCGCATTGGTTCATTAATTTTATAAAACCGCGAATGGAATCTTCATAAATATCGAGGTTTATTTGGTCTTTGTTTTGGCACATTTCATAAACCTTCAGCGCTTCTTCCTTTTGATGGGGCGCATAATTGAAGAGAATGGTGCCGTAATAGTTTGAAGTGATGTAGTTAATTATCTCGACCATATATTCATAGGGCATAGACTTTTGCGGCGTGCTTCCTAAAATGCCCAGCATAATTACTGGTTTTTTAAGGGAGTCAATTCGCGTATAATTTTTTTCTTCTTCGGTTAGGAATATTTTAGGAGCATACTCTGGCTCTTGTAGTTCAAAGACTGATGCAATCATATTAATTCTATCTTCAATAGCCTTCCCGCAGTTTTTGGACCGATGGTCCAAAAAACTAATGGGGTGGGTATAAAAGGGAAGTTTTAATTCTTTGTGGGCTCTTTTCAGCCCAATTCTGTATTCAGCACCAGAAAATAAACAGATCATTCTACTTTGAAATTTGGAATACGGATCAAAAATGATGTCGTATTTCTCCTTTCTTATTTTCGCGATGGTGCGTAGAAGATTTGTAAATTTTTTAAGCTCTTTTTCCTTAACCGAAATAACTCGGTCAATGTTCGGATTCCGTTCCAAAACGCCCGTGGTGTAGTTGTACACAAAATATGTGACTTCGCTTTGCGGAAAGATTTTTTTTATATTGTTGGCAATTACAGAGCTGATCAGCACATCGCCAATTCTTTTGTTTTGTATTACGAGTATTTTCTTCATATAGATTACCTTCGCAAAATACTTTTTTTGAATGTATCTTTTTTATAAATGCGCGAGAATTTTGTAATTCATCCCAACTATTCCCACTTGGCTGCAAAGCTACAGGATGTGCTTTACAATTTTTCCAAAAAAGGGGATTATGTAACCAAAGGCGAACGCAATGTAATTAAAATGGTTCAGCTTGAGGGAATTGCCTTTAATATTAAAAAATTCAAAACGCCCAACGTATTTCAGTCACTGGTTTACCAATATCTTCGGAAAAGTAAGGCGAAGCGGTCTTTTGAATACGCTTCAAAACTGATCGATTTCGGAATAAAAACACCTTTTCCCGTTGGGTATTTGGAAGTATTTTCAGGAGGCCTGAAAGAGAGTTTCTATGTAAGCGAGCACGTAAATTACGACTTTGATTTCCGCGAATTGATACATAATCCAAGTTTTAAAAAGCGAAACGAAATCTTGCGGCAGTTTACACACTTTACCTTTAAGCTTCACGAAAACGGGATAAATTTTCTAGATCATTCTCCAGGCAACACCCTGATTGTGGAAAGCGAAAAAGATACATATGTTTTCTACTTGATTGACCTAAACCGAATGCGTTTTGAATCGATGGATTTCAACGCGCGGATGCACAATTTTCGAAGATTATGGCTTTCAAAAACGATGATGAAAGTGATGGCGAAAGAATATGCCAAACTTTATAAAAAATCTGTTGATGGAACTTATGCCCTGATGTTGCACTACAGCAGGGGTTTTCAGAAGAAAGTTAATAGTAAGAAGTTGCGGCGGCGGAAATGACAGTAAATTTAAAAATTTGGGGACTTTCTAAAGATGCTCGAACCTTTGGGCTGTCAAGGACTTGGACTATGGATTATATGCGTTTTTATTCAACGTTCTTGTCAGCGTAAAGAATTATTTCGTTCAGTTCATTTCGTTTATTTTCTTTTTCCTTTTCAATGTCATAATCATCTTGAAGTCCGAGCCAGAATTTGGCAGAATTCCCAAAATATTTGCTCAATCGCAAAGCCGTATCTGGGTAATTCGGCGATTTCCTTTTATTATTTCCGAAATTCTTGTCTGCGCTATTTTCAGATCTTTTGAAAGTCGGTAGGCAGTAATTTGGAAGGGCTCAAGAAATTCATAATTCAAAATTTCTCCAGGGTGTACATTCGCTAACTTTTCCATTTTTTCATTTTTAATGATAATCGATTATTTCCACTTCACTTGCGTTTCCTTTAGTTGGATGTTCGTAGGCTTTTTTTTCAATGTTGCCTAACCCATTATATCCCAACAAATAAATTCATTTATCAATATATCACTGGATTATAAGTAGCTTTTTGGTATTAAACAGCCACCCCATACTCCCGCAAAGCATCATTCAGAGAAGTTTTTAAATTAGTACTTTCCTTGCGTTTTCCAATAATCAGCGCGCACGGAACCTGATATTCACCGGCGGGAAATTTCTTGGTATAGCTTCCAGGTATTACCACACAGCGTTCTGGCACCAAACCTTTTGTTTCAATGGGTGTTTCACCCGTAACATCAATAATCTTTGTGGAAGCGGTGAGTACCACATTAGCGCCCAACACGGCTTCTTTACCAACGCGAACACCTTCCACGACAATACAGCGTGAACCAATAAAAGCACCATCTTCAATAATTACCGGAGCGGCTTGCAATGGTTCCAAAACGCCGCCAATGCCTACGCCACCGCTTAAGTGTACGTTTTTGCCAATCTGTGCGCAACTGCCCACCGTTGCCCAAGTATCTACCATTGTACCTTCATCTACATAAGCGCCTATATTTACGTAACTAGGCATAAGGATTACACCTTTTGAAATATACGCGCCATGACGTGCAACGGCATTTGGAACTACGCGGATTCCCTTAGCTTCGTAACCCGATTTTAGCGGAATTTTATCATGATATTCAAAAATTCCAGCTTCGAGTGTCTTCATTTTTTGAATGGGGAAGTATAGCACGATTGCTTTTTTTACCCATTCGTTTACTTGCCAGCCATTAGCCGTGGGTTCTGCACAGCGCAGTTTGCCTTCGTCGCAGAAGTTTACCACTTCGCGTATGGCGACGATGGTTTCAGTTTCGGATAGTAGGGAACGGTCTTCCCAAGCTTTTTCTATGATTTTTTGAAGTTTGTTCATATTTAAGATTTTATAATTCTTATTGATGCTGTTGATGCTGTTGATGCTGTTGATGCTGTTGATGCTATTGGTACTGTGATGCTTTTGATTTTTATACTGTCATCCGTCATCCTTCTTCCGTCATCCAACAAATATAAAACCTCCGTTTCAAATAACTGTCCAATTGTAGCATACTATTTACGAAACCCTTATTTTTGCAGTCGGTATGGGAAGAATTTTAGCATTAGATTACGGCAGTAAGCGCACAGGCATCGCCATTACGGACGAGTTGCAACTTATTGCTTCTGGCTTGACGACTGTTGCCACTTCTGAACTGATGGATTTTCTGAAAAATTATATTGCGTCGGAAAAGGTTGAACTGATTCTAGTGGGCGAACCAAAACAAAAAGACGGAACCCATTCCAACATTGAGGCAGAAATTCAGAAGTTTTTAAAGAAATTTTCAAAAGTATTTTCCGACTTAGAGGTGAAGCGTGGTGATGAACGTTATACAAGTAAAATGGCTTTTCAATCAATGATTGACAGCGGATTAAAAAAGAAACAACGTCAAAATAAAGCGTTAGTTGATGAGATTAGTGCAACTATTATTTTGCAGGAATACCTTTATAATAAATAGAGTCAAGAGTCAAGAGCCAAGAGTCAAGAGTCAAGAGCCAAGAGTCAAGAGTCAAGAGCCAAGAGCCAAGAGTCAAGAGCCAAGAGTCAAGAGTCAAGAGTCAAGAGCCAAGAGCCAAGAGAAAAGAAAAACGAATTTTTCAGTAGGCTCGTGATTTATCGCGTGCAATGGAAAATAAAAAATAATAAGTAAGGATACTTTTTATCCTTTAAAGTAACAATAGAATCCATAGTATCCACAGAATCAACAGAATCAACAGAATCAACAGAATCAACAGAATCAACAGAATCAACAGAATCAACAGAATCAACAGAATCAACAGAATCAACAGCATCGATAGAAAATATAGAATAACAATAGAAAATTAATAAATGATTTTTCCCATAATAGCATACGGCGACCCGGTTTTAAGAAAAGAGACCGAAGAATTAACCAAAGATCATCCAAAACTGGATGAGGTACTTGCAAATATGTTCGAAACCATGTACGAAGCTCGTGGCATCGGCCTTGCGGCGCCTCAGGTAAATTTGCCCATCCGTCTTTTTATAGTAGATGCAACCCCTTTTGAAGACGATGAAGATCTTTCAGAAGAAGAGCAAAAATTTGTTTCTACTTTCAAGAAGGTGTTCATAAACGCGCGGATTCTTGAAGAGTCTGGCAATGAATGGGCGTTTAACGAAGGTTGCTTGAGTATCCCAGATGTGCGTGAAGATGTATTCCGTCAGCCAAATATTGTGATTGAATACGAAGACGAAAACTTCAAAAAACAAAAAGAGAGTTTCAGTGGCATAGTAGCTCGCATCATTCAGCATGAGTACGATCACATTGAAGGCATTCTCTTCACAGACAAGCTTTCACCCTTAAAGAAACGCCTGATAAAAAGCAAATTGACGAACATTTCAAAAGGCAAAGTAGATACTGATTACCGTATGAAATTCCCCAATGCAAAAAAGAAACGTTAAACACTTGTTTATATTAACCAAACCAAAGATATTTGCAAACGTTAAAACATTTTAAAAGTATTTTATGAGCTTAGAAAAAGTGCTTTCCATTTCCGGCAAACCTGGACTTTACAAACTAAAAACACAAACCCGTGGGGGCTTTCTTGCAGAGTCGCTTTTAGACGGGAAAACAATAAACGTAAGTGGACGCCACAATGTGAGCCTACTTTCTGAAATCGCTATTTATACCTTGACGGAAGAAGTTCCGCTTCGTAAAGTATTCGAAAAGATTTCTGAAAAGGAAGGTGGTAAAGAAACCATGAGCCATAAAGCTTCCAAGGAAGAATTGGAAGAATTCTTCTTCGGCATAATGCCAGATTATGATGAAGATCGCGTTTACGCAAGTGATATCAAAAAAGTGGTACAGTGGTACAATATGCTAATTAAAGAGGGAATCACAGATTTTTCTGAAACGAAGGAAGAAAATGGTGATGACGAATTAGAAGCCAAAGCTGCAAAGAGCGGTAAAGTAGTTTCTCCAAAATCTGCTGCTCCCAAAACTGCAAATCCTAAAGCCTCCTCAACTAAAAAAGGCGGCTCTACAAAAAACGCTGCTTCACGCAAAACCTAAGATTGGGTTTTTGAGTTATAAAATTATTTTGAAAAAATCCCTTAATCCGCTCCGGGTTTTGGGATTTTTTGTTGAAATTAACCTTGCTAATAGTAGAATACAAAGCATCAATAGAATCAATTAAAATATGAATTCCCGAAAAGAACAACTAAAAGCTTTTGACAGGTTATTGACCATTATGGACGAACTACGCGAGCAATGCCCGTGGGACAAAAAGCAAACGATGGAAACGCTGCGCCATTTAACCATTGAGGAAACCTATGAATTGGGTGACGCTATTCTTGATAGGGATTTAGATGAGGTTAAAAAAGAGTTGGGAGATGTTTTACTCCACATCGTCTTTTATGCTAAAATAGGTAGCGAAACCAACGATTTTGACATAGCAGATGTTTGCAACAATATTTGTGAAAAGTTGATTTCACGTCATCCACATATTTACGGCGACGTAAAAGTGGCAGACGAAGAAGAAGTGAAGCGCAACTGGGAAAACTTAAAATTAAAAGAAGGTAAAAGCAGCGTTTTGGAAGGTGTTCCAAAATCATTACCGGCCGTGGTTAAAGCAAGCCGTATTCAAGAAAAAGTTGCAGGAGTAGGGTTTGACTGGGAAGAACCCCAACAAGTGTTTGAAAAGCTTCAGGAAGAGTTGGGCGAGCTTCAACACGAAATAAATGAAAACAACCAAGAAAAAATAGAAGCCGAATTTGGGGACGTTCTGTTCTCAATGATAAATTACGCCCGATTCCTAAAAGTAAACCCGGAAAATGCATTGGAACGCACCAATAAGAAATTCATAAAACGCTTTCAATATCTTGAAAGCAAAGCCAAGGAAATGAACAAATCTTTGAAAGATATGACACTGGCAGAGATGGACGTTTTTTGGAACGAAGCTAAAAAAATCAACAACCAGTAGAGACGTACGGCCGTGCGTCTCTACTGCCCATTATTATTCCCGAGCTTCTTTAATTTTCGTCAGCTTGGCTTTCCAAACGTCAAGTTGTTCTTTATGGCGTGCAATGTTGTTATGCACTTCTTTTACCAAGGGATTGTTTTCGTCAACATGATGAAAAAAGCCTAAATTATTTTCCAGCTGACGGATTTCGTCTTTGGTTTCATCTATCTTTTTGGAAATAAAGAAATGCTCATTTTGCAACTTACGATCGTCTTCGCGGTTTACAAGTGCATTTAATTTATTATCGAATTTAATAAGTTCAGTTTCTTTTTTCCCCAAATCTAATTTACCGAAAAGTCCGTCCAAGGTTTTATTGAACTTCTGCTCAATGCTGCGCTTGTTGTATGGTACGCGACCTATTTCTTTCCATGCGGTAATTTGCTCCTTTATAGATTTTACGTCGGCTTTGTGGTCACCGGTCAACTCAAGAGAGGCAAGTTTTTCAAGCATTGCCTGCTTGGCTTCAAAGTGTACTACTTCTTCTTTATTAGCTTCATTTTTCTGGGCGTGAAGCCTATCAAAATAATGGTTGCAAGCCTTTTTAAATTGTTTCCAAATTTTGTCGCTATCCTTTCGTGGTACATGCCCAATATTTTTCCAATCGTTTTGGACTTTTTTCATCAATTGGGTTGTAGCATCAAAATCTTCGCTGTCCTTATTTTCCTCAGCAATTTTTATAAGCTCACGTTTCTTTTCAAGATTCGTGTACTGCTCTTTTTTCTGGTTCTTATAAAAACTATTTTTTTGATGGTTGAAGTTGCCCGTCGCATCTTTAAACGCTTTCCAAATTTCTTTGTTATTGGCTCTTGGAACTCTTCCAGTATTGAAAAAAGCATCACGAAGTTCCTGCGTTTTTTTGATAGCATTTTGCCAGCCTTGGTGACTTGGTTTAGCCTCTTCGGCGGCCTTTTTTATATCTTCAACAATTTGCTTTTTCTTTTCCAGATTATCATCAAAGTCTTTTTCCATCTCGGCCATTTGCCCTTGGCGCTTATCGTGGATTACCTTTGTAGCATCGCTGAACTTATCCCAAACCTCATCACGATATTCCTTTGCAACGGGACCAACGTCTTCTTTCCACATTTTATGAAGCATCTGTAATTCGCGGAAAGCTTTGTTAATGTCTTCTTCCTGACCCAACTCTTCGGCACGGGTAATGAGTTTTAGCTTGGCGTCAAGATTGTGTTTAAAATCTAAATCGCGGAACTCACGGTTTAAGTGAAGAAAATCGTAAAAATTCTCAACGTGGTGATGGTACGTATTCCAAACGGTATTGTATTTATCTCTAGGAATTGCACCGGCCAAATGCCATTTTTCCTGAATCTCCTTGAAATGCTTGTAAGTAGTATTTATATTTTCCTCTGCGCCCAAAAGGCCTTTCAGTTCCTCAATAAGTTCCCAGCGCTTGTCTAGGTTAGATTGTAGGTCTTTCTTAAGACTTTTATAATGATTGTTGCGCTTTTCCTTATAATCGAAATAAAGGGAGTTGAATTCTTTCTTCAGCGCAGTAGTATAGTGAAAGTCAATTATATTCCCGCCCTCGGCAAGAAACTCCTCTTTTTTGTGCTCTAATTCTTCGTTAAATTTACTATTGAATTCTGAACGGATTTCCTCAACATCGTGCTTTAACTCTTGTATTTTTTTTGTTTTCAGAAGGTTATCAAGGGCCGCAACCAATTCTTTTTCTGAAAGAGCGCTGTAATCTTTTTGTGCTTTCTCTTCGGAATCTTCCTCTTCTTCCTCGTCTTCAGAAGAAGCAACTTCTTCCTCGTCCTTTTCGTCTCCCGAACTCTCGTCTTTCGAACTCTCGTCCTTCGAAGTATTAAGTTTAAGAGGTGATAGATCGCTATCTGTAGCTTCTATCTTTTCATTGGAAGTAGCCTCAATAGATTCCTTCTCCTTAATAGCTTCCGTTTCGTCTAGCATTGCGTCTTCCACAACGGTTCCTTCCTCTGGATTTCCTTCGTCCTCCGTAGCTTCGCGTTCATGGCGTATAGGTTCAGGGCTAGATAGGTCTTCGGCTTTTAATGTGTCTTCCGAGTTTTCTTCCGAAACATTTTTTACTTCATCAATTTTTTCGGATTCAGCGTCGTTCTGATGGCTATCGTTTTCGATTTCATTCGAAGTTTCAGAAGCAGCGCTTGTTTCTTCAGCAGTTTCGTTTGTTGGAATTTCTTTTTCGTTTTCTTCCTGAGGCAATTTTTCGTCAGACATTTGTTTCAATGTTTAGGTTCGTTTTTCTTGGAGGGTCAATATACTAACAACTGCGCAATTGTCAAAGCACACAGCGGTTTTTTGAATTTTTTTATATCAATTTTATGAATTCCAGATTTCCCAAGCTTTCTCTGCCTGCAGCTCTAGCATCTTCAGTCCGTTAGCGGTTTGGGTGCCTTTCAGCTTTCCGCGTTTTAAGAATTCCGTTTCTGATGGATTGTAGATTAAATCGAAAAGCAAATGATGCTTTGTAAGATAATGGTAGGGAATTGGTGGGCAGGCTTCAATATTTGGAAAGGTGCCCAAGGGTGTGCAGTTTACAATGAGAAGATGGTTATTAATTATAGCTTGGTTCAATTCAGAATAAACGAAGCTGTTGGAATTACTTTTTCTGCTTACGAAATTGAAATTGAAACCCAAGTTACCCAAGGCATACGCAACAGCTTTTGATGCGCCACCCGTGCCTAAAATGAGCGCTGTTTTTTGTTGAAGCGGTAAAAAAATTTCAAGTGATTTTTGAAATCCGTAGTGATCGGTATTATAGCCTGTAAGTTTTCTTTCTTCGGAAATTTTAATGGTATTTACAGCGCCAATTTTTATAGCTTCGTTGTCCAGGTTGTCCAAGAGGGGAATAATTTCTTCTTTGTAGGGAATTGTTACGTTCAATCCTTTCAAATTTGATGTTTCAGAAATTACCTTTGGAAAATTTTCAAGAAAAGGGATGTCGAAATTTTCGTAGGAATGTGGTAAGTTTTCTCTTTCAAATTTTTCAGTAAAGTACTTTTTTGAAAAAGAATAATCAATGTTTTTTCCTATTAGTCCAAATTTAGACATGTTGTTTCTTTTTAAGATTGTCATACCAATCCAGGCTAAGTACAAGCAACGCCCCGATAATAATAAAAGCCACGGCAAGAATAGTTTCAGTATTAATTTCTGACGGAAAATATCTGGTATAACCGGTTATTATTTCTCTGCCTTTGGCGTCAAGTTGTATTTTTCCAAAGCTATCCCAAATATATTTTTCCTCTTTCCACGGCCAAACCACACCCAAAGAACCTGCAATAAAACCGATGATAACGGCATAAGCAGCTTTTTTGAAACGTTTTAAAACGTATGCCAAAAGATGTGAAAGTGAAACCAAGCCTACCACAGAACCTAAAGAGAATACCGCCAAGACCTCCAAAAGTTCAATATGCTGTGCATTATAAACCCAGCTGAAATCCCACCGAAAAATTGCCGCAAAGGTATCAAACAGCGCATTCACTGAATCTACCAAAAGCAGCACATAATTACCTAGAAGCATAAGAATAAACGACCCAGAAAGCCCAGGCAAAGTCATTCCCGAAACACTTATTATTCCACAGAGAAACACGAAGATCAGGTTGCTGTTTTCTTTGGCGGGTTCTAAAAAACTGATAGCCACGCCCGCCACCACTCCGCAGAGTAAATACGCCACGTACTTTCTGTTCCAATCGCCAAAATCCTTCGCAATAAAATAAATGGAGCCGATAATCATTCCGAAGAAAGCGCTCCAAACATAAAGCTCATAATGGGCAATCAGATAATCTAAAATCTTGGAAACGCTAAAGTAGCTTATAATCATTCCCAAAATTAAAAGGCTTAAAAACTGCCCGTTGGTATATCGATAAAAACTTCTAAAACGTCCACCAATAAGAAGTTTAAACGCTTTTCTATTTATTTTTTGGAGCGAATAAATAAATTCTTCATAAAAACCTGCTACAAAAGCCACAACACCTCCCGAAATCCCGGGCACTTTATTAGCCGCGCCCATACCAAGTCCCTTTAAGACTAGCCATGTTTTATCGTTGAAGGAGCGGTTTTCGTACACTTTTAGTATTGAGTATTGAGTATTGAGTAATGAGTATTGAGTATTGAGTGTTCGGTGATTAGTACTCGGACTGCTTACCGTCACTACTTACTGCTACTTTCTTTACGGCAATGCGTTCCAACAGGAAAATCGTTAGAAAGCCTATGGTGGCGAAAATTACAGCGTATAATATTTGTGGGTTACCATCATAATTTTGGGGCAGAATACTTCTTTCAATAAATGGAATCTGTTCGCCGGCGTGGTTCATTCTATATTGCAAAACCTCTTTCCATGGCCATATTTTGTTCAATGCGCCAATCATAAAGCCAGTAAGTACAGCGAGTATAAGATTTTTATGGTGCTTAAACATCCAATTTAATGCTCTTGAAAATACCTTTAACCCAATAATTGCCCCAACGGCAAATATTAAAAGCTTGGCAAGTGCGCCCAAGAAAAGTGCGCTGTTAAAAGTTGTGGCTCCTTCGCCTAGCTGGGTCACAATGCCAATAACGGTTGTGTATGCGCCTAAAAGCAAAAGAATGAATGCTCCCGAAATTCCCGGAAGAATCATTGCAATTATAGCTATAAAACCAGCTAAAAATAGAAACCAAGTACTATCTGGAGAGCCTACAGGGTCTGCAATTGTTATTAAATAGGAGAATATTGAAGCTATGAGCAAGGCCACCATTACCGCTAGCCTCCAATTGTTTATTTGTTTACCAACATAAACAATACTGGCGATTACCAACCCAAAGAAAAACGACCAAACCATAATTGGGTAAACATCCAAAAGCCAAGTAATTAGTTTCGCGAGTGAAATGATACTGATGAAAATTCCTGAAAAGAGCGCGAGCAGAAAACCCAGATTGTAATGTTTCCAAGCTTTCAAAAAACCTTCCTTTTTCCAAACTTTGAAGAAGCCAAAGTCAACATTGTATATGGTTTCTATTAGCTCTTCATAAATTCCGGAAATAAAGGCGATCGTTCCGCCAGAAACACCGGGAACTACATCTGCAGCGCCCATTGCGAGCCCTTTTGCGATAACAGTTAAGTATTGAAGAAAGTTTCTTTGAGGCATAGGTCTATTTTGCTATAACCCCAAAAATACAGAAATTAAAGCGAAGGATTTTTGTGTTGTTTGATTATTTCAACCACTGTTTCCATTTCATAGACTTGTGGAAATAACTCCTCAATTATCATCACATATTCAGCTTCAGATTTTAGTGCATTCTTAAGATGAAACGCTCCCTTGTCACTCTCTCCGAGGGTAAAATAAAGTCCGGAAAGACGGTATTCTAATTCGGCGTGCTCGGGATAAAACTCTAAAGCTTGATTGAAATTGTTTACGGCGGCTTCAAACTCGCCAAGATTGATTAAAATATCGCCGCGAGTTAACCATGATTCTATTTCATAATTGCCAAGTTCCAAAGCTTTTCTGAAGCCTACTTCTGCTTCCTCAAAAAGATTGAGCCTATTGTTTATTTTGGCATATCGCTTCCAGTAATGTACATTCTCACCGTCAATATTAATGGCTTTCTCAATGTAATAAAGTGCTTTTTGGAATTGTTTGCTTTTAATATAAAAATCGGTGATGGCTATCCACCCTTTATCTAGTAGTGAATCTTCCTCTACACATTTAGTGTAAAATTGAATTGCCATCTCGGCATTGCCCAATTTTTCGTAGCACTTTCCAATTCGCAATAAAGCATAGGAGGTTGGATCGTCCAAACCTAAAGTGATGGAGTAGCTCTCAATTGCTTCCGCAGGTCTTTTCAATTTTTCAAGCACTCTTCCTTTTTCAAGATATGCTCCTATAAAGCGATCGTCACTAATTATAGCAAAATCATAGGCTGCAAGTGCTTTTTTGTAGTCCTTAAGCTCGTAATACTGCTTGCCCACTTGGTGCCAAGCCACTTCACAATATGGGTTTTTATTAAGAAAATCATTCAAATAATCAATAGCCGCTTCGTATTCTTCAAGATACTCAAAGCAGTAAATGATGTTGTAAAGTGCAGAATAGTCCTCTTCATCTTCCTCCAAACACTTCATAAAATAATATTTGGCATTAACGTAATCTTCCATAAAAAGATACTCCATTCCCAATAAAGACAGCACATCCGCCTCGTCATCGGTTATTTCCAAAGCTTGTTCCAACAATGAGATTGCTTCTTTATGCTTATCGCGGCGGGAGAAGATATTTGCTTTTTGAATGTAGATTTCCTCGTTGCTCTGCTCTAATTGATGCAGTTCGTCCAAAAGCTCATCCGCAATGTCCAATTTATTTTCAAAAATAAACATTTCAATTTGGAAAAGTTTCAGATTGGTGGATGATGGATGTTGCTCCAATCCCAATTTGGTCGCCTTTTTGGCTAGAGCAATTTTTCCATTTTCGAGGTAGTGGTGCACTATCTCTTCAAATTCCTCTGAGTCGAAAAATAGAATGCTGTTAGTTTTCAGCATAGATTCGAATCTTTCCAGCGAGAAGTTATTATGCTCGTTTGAACTTAATTGCATACGCACGGTTTAACGGTTTCTTCTATTTTAAAGATAATAATGTAATGATAAGTTCAATAGTTATGCCGCCTTTATTGTTAACGGACTTATCAACAGAAAGATAATCTATAATTTCCTATTATTAAAGGGTTTGCAACGAATTAACGCTTTGTGAAACTAATTAATACTTCCTGCAACGTATTGCAACCTTCTGCAATTTCGTCATTGCTAATAGTTAATGGTGGCGTGATGCGGATTGCACGTCCTTCAAAAAGCAACCAAAAAAGAATCAAGCCGCGCTCTTTGCAGGCGAGGATTACTTCGGAAGCAATTTCGGGAGTTTCCATCATTGCAGCAAGCATCAAGCCTCTTCCGCGAACTTCCTTTATTAATGGATGTTTCAAAAGTTTTCTAAAAAGTTTTTCCTTCTGAAGTGTTTGTTGAATAATGTCAGTTTCTATCAATTCCTGAAGCGTTGCCAAAGCGGCAGACGCAATTACGGGATTTCCGCCAAAAGTGGTAATATGCCCTAATTTTGGATTGTCCTGAAGCAATGCCATAACGTCGTGTGAAGCTGTGAATGCGCCAATTGGCAAACCGCCGCCCATACCTTTTCCCATCACTAAAATATCTGGAACAATGTGGAAATGTTCAAAAGCGAAGAGTTTTCCAGTGCGTCCGAAGCCTGGTTGAATTTCATCCAATATCAAAAGTGCTCCGGTTTCGTCGCAGCGCTTTCGTACTTTTTTTAAATAATCATTTTCTGGCTGAATAAAGCCTGCGCCACCTTGAATGGTTTCTAAAATAATGGCTGCAGTTTCTGAAGTTATTTTTTGAAGATCTGCTTCGTTGTTGAATTTAATCGGGAAGCAATCTGGCACCAAAGGCTTGAAAGCATTTTTTCTATCTTCATATCCCATCACACTCATGGAGCCCATCGTGTTCCCGTGATAAGCGTTGTTTGCGTATAAAAGCTGGGTTCTTCCGGTTGAGCGGCGGGCGAGCTTTAATGAGCCTTCAATGGCTTCGGTACCGCTGTTAACTAAATATGTAGTGTTTAAATTCTTTGGTAAATTTTCAGCAAGCAATTTTGCAAGTTCAACTGCCGGTTCTTGAATATATTCGCCATAAACCATTACGTGCAAATATTTATCCACCTGATTTTTTATTGCTGAAACAACGCGTGGATGGCAATGGCCAAGCGTACAGGCCGAAACTCCAGCTACAAAATCGAGATGCTTTTTTCCTGAAGTGTCATAAATATAACTCCCTTTGGCGTGCGAAATTTCCAATGCCAAAGGATGGGGCGTTGTTTGAGCCTGATATTTGTAGAAATCGTTTTTCATTTTATTATTCCTTGGCGACTTCGCGCCTTTGCGTGTAAATTTTTCTCTCGCAAAGCCGCAAAGCTGCAAAGTTTTTAGGGTTCTATTTTTAGCCCCCTTCCGGGGTTGGGGGGCTTTCAGTTTCGGGTTTTGGGTCGTCCGGACGGTTTTGCAAATCTTTCGGACTTAGTTTTGATTCTTCGGGAAGTTGAATTTCATCTTCGGGAAGATCTTCAAAAAATTCGCCTTCGTCTTTCGGCAAAGGAATTCCAGTTATTTTCGGCAGTATGGGCGCCGGTTTTCCTTTAAATAAGTCTTCCACAGAATATAGGCGTTCTTCACCCCGCCATTGAAAACCAGGAAGTATCCTAGCATTCTCGGGAAGCATGGAAGGCGGATACACTTTTCCGTCGGCCTTTTTTATAAATCGAATTCCGGTAATTTGTTGCTCTTCTAAATACATTTGAATGGAACTGGAAACGGTATTGTTTATACCTACCAAGTCATCATTATCGTTTCGGGAATAATAAATTACCTGTGCATTTTTGTCGATATTAACAGTGTCCAGTTCATTATTGGTGAAGAGCCCAATAAGCCGTTCACCTTTTACTTGATTGAAACCCATACTATCTTTTTGCACCAAAAATGCATTGTTGAAAACTTTAAGGGTATCAAGTTTATCCGTAATCGTGTCTGAAAGGATATGTATAGTGTCGCCAATCATTTGGTTTTCGCCACTCCAAAGCACGGGATTTCGGAGTAATTTCGTGATTCCTCGCTTTTCGTTAACGTAAATCGAGTCACACTTTCCGCTAGTGGGATCGTCGCCCTCTTTTCCAGGTTTAAAAAGCCTTGCGCGATAAAATCCTTTTAAAATTCTGTCTTCTGGTTTTCCTGTTACTCGCAGCGTATCGGCATGTACATAAATAGAATCACCATCGCGAACGGTAATAGCAACTGCGCGTTTCGTAATAAAAACCGAATCTTTTTCACGAAAAACTTCAGCATAATGCCCACGAATCACACTTTTATTTATAGTGTCCAAAACCCTAATATTATTGGTGGCAGAAGCAAAACTTTTATTTCTGTCAAAATAGATGCTGTCGCCATAAAGCGTTCGGTTTTCGTAGTCTATTTTTGAATTTTTCACGAAATAACCAGTATCACCCCGCGTGTCGTAATAACCGCGTTCGCAGTATACCGTGCTGGTTTCGCTCACAATCGTGGAAGGTCCATAGAGATACGCAGCTCCCGTTTCCGAATAAAAATCGAGCTGGTTACTGTGTACGGTATATTTTGGGTTAACGATTTTTACATTCTGAAGAAATTGATATTTTTTAGTTTCGGCGAAATATCTTCCAGAGCGACTTGTCAAAACACTGGCTGTGTCCTGAACCGTCCCGCCAGTTCTGTAATAGGCCTGCTGCTTTATTCGGTCAAAATATAATGTATCTGTTTTGAGTGTAGTCTTGGGTTCTGTTAAAACCACATCGCCACTGGCAAAAGCAAATTGTGTATTTCCGTTGTATTCAGCGTATTTACTGTTCATAGAAACAGTATCGCCTTGCGATATTCGCACATCGCCGTACGCCTTTACAAAGTTACTTTTTAGATAAACGAATGCTTGGTCGCACCACATTTCAACACCTTCGTGAATAATGTAAACCTGTCCGGTTTCGTCTTTGGTATAAATAGCAGCATCTGGAAATTCAGGCCGTAATTCGAGATAGCCCGACTGTATATCGACCTTTTGTTTTTCTTGTGCGGTAAGTGTAGTTCCATATCCGAAGAGAAGAAAAAGAAGAAAAAAACTATATATCGAATTTATTTTCAAATGATATTTTATTGATTATTTCGATTTCAAAATTCTAATCCTTAATCCCTAATCCCTAATTGCGGTGAATAGTCTGTTTTCTGTCTGGACCTACGGAAACAATTTTAATAGGCACTTCCAGTTCCTTTTCCAAGAAATCAATATAATCGTTCAATGCTTGTGGCAATTGTGAAGCTTCGTTCATTTTGGTCAAATCTGCTTGCCAACCTTTCATTTCGGTGTAAATTGGAGTTACATTTTCGGCTTCAATATTATAAGGGAAATGGTGAATGGTTTTTCCTTTATAATTGTAAGCGGTGCAAACTTTCAGCGTATCGAAACCACTTAAAACGTCACCTTTCATCATAATTAATTGCGTAACGCCATTCACTTGAACTGCATAACGTAAAGCTACCAAATCTAACCAGCCACAACGTCTTGGACGTCCTGTGGTTGCTCCAAATTCATTACCTACGCGGCCCATAGTTTCGCCATCTTCATCAAAAAGTTCGGTAGGGAAGGGGCCACTGCCCACGCGGGTGGTGTATGCTTTAAAAATTCCGAAGACTTCTTTAATTTTTCCGGGTGCTATTCCTAAACCTGTGCAAGCTCCGGCGGCAGTAGTGTTTGAAGACGTTACGAAAGGATAGGTTCCAAAATCTATATCCAGCAATGAACCCTGTGCTCCTTCGGCAAGAACTGTTTTGCCGTCTTGCTGTGCTTGGTGCAAATATTCCTCACTATCAATAAAAGTAAGTGATTTCAATACTTCAACAGCTTTGAAGAATTCAGCTTCAAGGTCTGCCAAATCGTACTGTACATCCACATTGTAAAAGTCAATCATCGCTTCGTGCTTATCTGCCAAAGCGCGGTATTTATCCTGCCAGTTTTCCATTTCCAGATCGCCTACGCGTATTCCGTTGCGGCCTGTTTTGTCCATATATGTTGGTCCAATCCCTTTAAGTGTTGACCCTATTTTTGCTTTTCCTTTTGAAGCTTCGGAAGCTGCGTCTAGCAAGCGATGCGTTGGCAAAATAAGGTGCGCTTTACGCGAAATAAGTAGACTCTTTTTAAGGTCTAGATTGAACTTGGCAAGATTGTCCAGTTCTCTTTTAAAAATCACTGGATCAATTACAACCCCGTTGCCAACCAAGTTGATAGTACCATCGTGAAAAATTCCACTAGGGATGGTGTGCAGCACGTGTTTATGGCCATCAAATTCTAAGGTGTGCCCAGCATTTGGCCCGCCTTGAAAACGCGCAATTATATCATAGTTTTTTGTTAGGACATCAACAATTTTTCCTTTGCCTTCGTCGCCCCATTGTAGTCCAAGTAGTAAGTCTACTGCCATAATTTTCTATTGATTGTTCCCGTCATCGGTTGTGGCGGGTGTTTTTCTATTTCCGTAAAAATAGAGTGAATGGTTGGTTATTTCAATATTAAAAACCTCTTCAATGGTTTTTTTGATGTTGTGAATTCGCGGATCGCAAAACTCAATCACTTCGCCATCTGCAAGGATTACGTGATCGTGGTTACGATCAAAATATGATTTTTCATAATGTGCTTGGTTTTGCCCAAACTGATGTTTGCGAACCAAACCACATTCCAAAAGCAATTCAATAGTATTGTAAAGCGTAGCACGGCTTACGCGGTAATTTTTATTCTTCATATTTATGTACAAGGACTCAATGTCAAAATGGTCATCGTGATCATAAATTTCCTGAAGAATTGCGTAGCGTTCAGGCGTTTTGCGGTGTCCTTTTTGTTCAAGAAAACCCGTAAAAACGTTCTTTACAATTGCCTGATTGGTTATATCTGTTTTTGAACTCATAATTAAGTGGGCAAAGTTACTCAAATTTTACACTCTAGTAACTTTATCAATTCCGTTTATTTTTTTGATGTTGTCCACAAGGTTGGTTAAAATGGTTTTGTTTTTTACAACCACAATGATTTTACCTGTAAAAACCCCATCATTACTATCAAAGTGAACGCTCTTCATATCTATATGAAGATTGTTTGAGATTACTTTTGTTACCTCGTTTACCAAACCGATAGTGTCAATACCAGAAATTGTCAACACAGCTTTAAATTCGCGTTGAGTACTGTCAATCCACTTGGCGGGCATAATGCGGTAACTGTAATTGCTTTGAAGCTGCAGCGCGTTCGGACAGTTGGTTTTATGAACTTTGATGCCTTCATTTACTGTTACAAAACCGAAAACATCATCACCCGGAATGGGGTTGCAACAGTTTGCCATTTTATAATCCAGTTTGTCTTCGTTTTTGCCAAAAACAAGCTGGTCAAACTTTTCGGTTATTTCTTCTTTATTTACATCTTCCGGTTTGTCTGGCTTTCTGATTCTGTTTTTGAAGAAACTGATAAAAGCATTGCTTCGCGAAGCAGCAAAATCTTTCAGTTTTGGATTGTCTATAATTCCTGCACCCACGCGATAGTACAAATCAAGGCTGGTTTTCACTTTAAAGAAAACTACTAATTGATTGAGCGTATTCTCGTCTAGGTTCAATTTTAAAGACTTCAATTTTCTAGCTAAAACTACTTTTCCTTCTTCGGCAAGTTGTTTCTTTTCGTCTTTTAAGGAAGATTTAATTTTTGACCTTGCACGTCCGGTTGTAGCGTAGTTTAACCAGTTGGCAGTGGGTTTGGCATTTTCAGAAGTTATTATTTCCACTTGGTCGCCACTTTTCAGTTCGTGGCTTAAAGGAACCAACTTCCCATTAACTTTCGTGCCGCGAGTGTGCATACCTATTTCAGTATGGATATGAAAAGAGAAATCTAACGCAGTTGCGCCTTTGGGAAGCGAGTACAAATCGCCTTTTGGAGTGAATACAAAAATTTCTTTGGCATAAAGATTCAGCTTGAATTCTTCCACAAAATCTACCGCACTAATCTCTGAATTTTCCAGCGTGTCCTGCAGTTTGTCTAGCCAGTTTTCAAGTCCGCCGTCGTCCTTTTCTTTGTTTTTGTATTTGTAATGTGCTGCGAAACCCTTTTCAGCAATCTCATTCATGCGCTCGCTGCGAATCTGTACTTCTACCCAACGGCCTTTTGGCCCCATAACCGTAATGTGTAAAGCTTCATAACCAGTTGATTTGGGTGAAGAAATCCAATCGCGCAAACGGATAGGGTTTGGGCGAAAATGATCTGTAACAATAGAATAAATTTTCCAGGCGAAGAATTTTTCGTTTTCTGGTTTGCTCTTATAAATAATCCGTACTGCGAACTTGTCATAAACCTCATCGAAGCTTACGTTCTGCGCCAGCATTTTTCTTCTTATGGAAAAGATGGATTTTGGGCGGCCTTTTATTTCGTAATTCAAATCTTCGGCATCCAAGGAATCTTTTATCACTTTCGTAAAAGCATCAATATAGGCGTCCTGTTCTTCTTTGCTTTCTTTTATATGGCTTAAAATATCTGCGTAAACTTCTGGTTCGGTAAACTTTAAACCTAGATCTTCCAAATCACTTTTTATATTATAAAGTCCTATGCGGTGGGCGAGGGGTGCATAGATGTAAAGTGTTTCCGAAGCAATTTTCCGCTGCTTGTCTGGCGGCATGCTGTCCATTGTTTGCATATTGTGCAAACGATCAGCGATTTTTATGATAATTACGCGAATGTCTTCATTCAGCGTGAGTAACATTTTTCGGAAATTTTCGGCTTGCATGGAAACATCTTCAGACATGGAGATGTGTGCGATCTTTGTTAAGCCGTCCACGATGCGCGCTACGGCGGTACCGAACAACCGTTCAATATCTTCTAAACTGTATTCTGTATCCTCAACCACATCGTGCAGAAGGGCGGCGGCTATGCTCGTGGCATCCAATCCGATTTCGGCGGCAACAATTTTTGCGACCGCGATTGGGTGAAAAATATAGGCTTCGCCACTTTTGCGGCGTTGCTCTTTATGGGCATCTACGGCAAGGTCAAAGGCACTGCGAATCAGTTTTTTATCGTCCCTGGTAAGGGTGCGGTAACTAATCTTCAGCAACTGTTTGTACTGCTTTGCGAGCTCTTTCTTTTCTTCTTCTATAGCGGCTTCTGTCATAACCTAAAAGTACAGATAAGTAATTTAATTGGCAAGAAAATTAATGCAGCGGACGGTATGCAGTTTAAGGTAAAAAGAAAAACGGAAGCGAAAATTGCAGCAAGTTGAAATTAAAGTTGAGAGGTTTTTTTTTAGCTCAGCTCTTCGTTGTCCAAAGCAGTATTCTTCGCTAAAAGTTTATTGGAAACTTTATAGGTCGCGGAATAAGAAAGTCCGGGTTGACGCGATTTAAAAGTCAAAAATGCTTTTTTATACCATTTTGGGTCCGTGGCTTTCTTTTTAAAATCTTCGTGGGCGGCAACCTCGGAAACTTCTCCGTTTTGCCATGTTTCAATTTTATAAACTCCAATCCCGAAATGTTCAACGCGTTGAAGAACGATTTCGAAATCCTGCTCAGAAAAATATTGAATGGTCTCTTTGTCGGATCCATCATTCAAGTTTTTCAAATCAGTAAATATATTTTTTTCTAAGAATTCTGTTTGTTCCATAGTTGTGGGTAACGGGATTAGTATTCATGGGATACTTTGGTATCCTTTATTATTTTTTTGAAAGCTGATAGTTATTGACAAGAACCGATGCGGAAATCTGAAGTATTCGTTCCAGTTCCCTAATCATATCTACAGTCAATCTCTTCTTTCTATTTAGGATTTCTGACACTCGACTTTTTCCACCTACTATTCCGACCAAGTTCTTTTGGCGCATATTTAGTTCCTCCATTCTTATTTTTATTGCCTCGATCGGGTCAGGTGCTTCAATTGGATAATGTTCGTTTTCGTAATTTTCAATCAGCAATGATAGGATTTCTGCCTCACCGCCATCTTTTGTATCAACCGGAGCATCAAAAATTATTTCAAGACGTTCAAGTGTATTTCGGTAATCCTTTTCAGATTTAATCGGTTTTAATTCCATAACAGTTCATTTAAATCAACTTTATTGGGATTATCCCGTCAGCACGGTTGGCCACGCCCAAGTTTTCGCATTATTATTATGCGTAGTTTCCAAATATACAAATTTATCTTTTCAGGGTAGTGCGCTCTGCGACGTTGGTGTTGAAATCTGGCGGCTCCTGTAATTAATTGTTTTTTAAATTTCTTTAAATACTAAATAGCCAGTATAAATTAAATAAAAGCTAAATAACAGTAAGGCTTCCCATCGGTCCAGTTTTTTTCTTTTTCCTATAAACATGGAAATTATTAGAAATATAGTTCCTCCAATTAGTATTGCGAAGTCTTGGTTAAAGTTCTGATTGTATGCTATCGGATTTATAAATGAACTAACTGAAACAATCAGCAGTATATTAAATATGTTTGAGCCTATAACATTACCTATGGCAATATCACTATTTCTTTTAACGGCGGCGACTATTGAAGTTACTAATTCGGGCAATGAAGTGCCGGCGGCAATTATGGTTAGACCAATTATTTTTTGACTGGTTCCCAATTCGGTGGCTACTGCTATGGCGTTGTCAACCACCAAAGTTCCACCTACTACAAGACCTGCAAAACCAATTAAAATTAAGCCCCAAATTTTTGTATTAGATTTGTTTACCTGCACAACAACATCGGTATTATCCATTTTTAACTGTCTAAACATATAATACAAAAAGCCTGCAAAAAGTACCAGTAAAATAAGCCCGTCTAGTCTTGATATTTCAGAATCTCCATCCATGAAGAAATTATTTGCTAGCACCATTAAAGCGATAGTAATTATAAGCGAGACGGGAATTTCTTTCCAAGCTGTGGAAGACTGAACGGTTATTGGGTAAATTAAACCTGCTAATCCCAATATTATAAATAAGTTGAAGTTGTTACTGCCTATTACGTTTGCCAAAACAATATCTGAAAGACCGTCTGCTGAAGCGATGGAGTTTACAACCAACTCAGGGGCAGAAGTTCCAAAGGCAACAATAGTTAAGCCTATTACTAAATCTGGAATATTATACTTTTTCGCTAATGAGGTAGCGCCATCCACTAGCCAATTAGCGCCAAATATTAAGCCTGCAAATCCAAGAACTATTAAAAGCAGTGATACAATCATACTATTTTTCTTTTGAAAGCCCCGAAGATATGTATTAATCTAATTGCGGTAACATAAGGAAATAAATAATTAAATACTTCTCAGCTACCCATTCAAGTAAGCAAGCAAGGCTTTAAATTGCTGCGTTTTGATTCTCTGAAAAGATTTTTCTTCTGAGAAGGTTATATTTCTAAAAACCAATTTATACTCGTCCAAAAACTATGGCGGGTAGTATTGTCCAGAAATGAATTAACCCTATAGCCCATACCCACCTCTATTTTATCATTATTTTTCAAATTATATCCTAATAGTGGAACAAGTCGTATTTCAAGGTCATAGTCTGAATCCTGCCAACTGTTAAGATATTCGTTATTAAATTTAAAATAGAATTCCTGTGGGTCCACTGATTCTCCATTTAATGGGATTTCTGAAGCAATGCGATATCTTAATCTAAATTCTGGTTTTTCTTCTTTGGAAAACGTTTGATCTGTTGAGAAACGGTGTACCAACCTAAGAGCACTCAATCTTTGCACTACAGTATATTGCTGAATAAATCTATGAAATAACTTTTCTTCTCGAAGCCTAATAAGATAACCACCAGCAACACGAGAATTCAAACCAACTTTTTTGGCGGTAATCATTGAAATGTCAGTGAGAATGTAGTTATACTGGCTTTCAGTACTGCCGTTGAATTCTCCTGATTGTAAAAGTTGGCGTGACTCTATTTTTGAGATGAGCGACCAGTCATTTTCTAATTTATAATTTAAATTTATGGATGGCAACAGCCCAAACTGATAGGTGCTTTGGGCCGATGCACTATTTAAAAATTGAATGAACACAATAAAAGTGGCTATATGAAATTTATTAATATTCAAGATGATAGCTGGGTTTAAATATTATTTGGGATGCCAAAACGAAGTGTCCTTTATCTGTGAAAAGGTATTCAAATAATTCAGTGCTTTTTTCGGAACGGCACTTGACTATTATTTCATATTTAACGGTCAAATCTTCAGTTGGTTTTCCAGATAATAATTTTAAAAACAACGGTATTTGATTTCCTGTATATTGTATTTGGATTTTGTTAATTCTGTGCTTAATACAATCTTTTTGCAGTCTTGTGCCTATTGAATTTTTAAGTGGTGTTGTTAATTCATCCCATTTTATTTCAATTTCAACATCTTCAATATTTCCGAGTGCATCAAATTCAACGCTGTGTTTTTTTCTGTTTCTTTTAAATTTGGCTTCGATACTTTTCCTTTCCAGCCCTTCTTCCAAATACCATTTTACTTTATTCTTCAATTTTAAAGAATCTATAAAATTTAAAGCATTCATCGGAACATCACTTTGTGCTAAACGACTTTCCTTTTCAAACTTTTGTTGAGCGAATAAACTATTGGAAAAATTTCCAAGAATGAAAATTGCAACAACTGCTAAAATGGACTTAATCATTTATTTTCTTTTTTATCATTTTTTGAATAAAAACGTTGCTGGGTATTGTTATTTGCTCTCCTTCCTTCGTTTTAAGGATAATGAAAAAAATACCAATATCGCTCACCCTTCCTTCGGTTTCGTAGTCCTTATCAATTATGGTAATTGTATCATCCAATTTTACAGGATGATTGAAAAATATTATGATACTGGAAGTTATATTGGAAAGGATTGACCATTGGGCAAACAAGGCTATCCCTAAAACAGTTAATAACGACCCTATAAAAACACCTAATTCTGATTGGTCAACTCCCCAAATTATTAAGATTATTATTAAACAAACTAAAATGTTGATCAGGTTGATGACTTTCTTTATGATTTTGCCTCTTACCTTTTTCAACAAATTGTTTGATACAGTTTTATTTACCAATTTGGACGTAATAAAAAGCGTTAAAGCAAATGCCGCTAAGACTACAACCGTTTCAATAATTTTTAACTGGACACTATCCATTATTATAGTTTTATGATAGATATTCTCAAACTTTGCTGGAGA
Organism: Aequorivita lipolytica; assembly: GCF_007997135.1. Taxonomy (GTDB): domain Bacteria; phylum Bacteroidota; class Bacteroidia; order Flavobacteriales; family Flavobacteriaceae; genus Aequorivita; species Aequorivita lipolytica. The sequence goes on from NZ_VORU01000008.1 coordinate 106,276, forward strand.
TTCAGCGATTAAAAAATGAAATTTTTTTCTGAACCGTTCATAGCATTCTTTTGGGATTCATTTTTATTTTTAAAATCGAAATCCCAAAACTCCGTCTTAGAATCGATACCAGAATTTACTGTCACTTATATTTGTTCAAAATAGAATCAAGGTTTGATGACGTTTTTTCCACTATTGAGTCTAGTTTTTTAATCTTTAGGTCTTCCAGATTAATTATTGAATCGAGTTTTATAACCTTATCCATTTCAGTGTTAATTACTGAATCTAGCTGGTTCGCTTTGTTAGTAAGATTGTTTAACTGGCTTTCTACAGCGCTGATGCCATTTTCACAAGAGGTTAAGAATGCCACTAACACAATAACTAAAACGATGAGCAATTTATATTTTTGCATAGCTATATTTTTTGGGTGTTTGTATTTTTTTTCGATGTTCGGGCTAGTATTAAATAACCTATAACACCAGAAATTAATGAGCCAATAAGAATGCCTATTTTGGCTGAGTCTAAATATTCCGGCCTGTTTGCAAAGGCAAGACTGGCTATAAAAATGGCCATAGTGAAGCCTACTCCAGCTATAAAGGAAACTCCTACAATATGCTTCATATTAATTTCCTTGGGCATAGTGATTAACTTTAGTTTTTTCGCCAAAAAGACCAAGCTCGTAATGCCAATACTGTTTCCAGCAACCAAACAGATGATGATGGTTATAATGAGAGATTGGTCTAGCGGGATATCTGTATTAAGTACCACTCCGGCATTTGCCAATGCAAAAAGCGGAATTATAAAATAGGCTACCCAATCGTGAAGACGGTGCTCTAAATGCTGCAGTGGCGATTGGTATTTTGTCGTCCAATCTTCAAGATTGTCTATTGCCTCAATTTGTACTTCAGAAAGCACGGGTTTCGTTTTTTCTGGGTTGATTTTTATCTTTTCTGAAATATAGTTTAACGAACCAATAAAAGTTTCTGTATTTATTTTCTGCCGCAAGGGCACCGAAAACGCCAAAAGGAGTCCCGCAATTGTAGGATGTATTCCGCTTTTCAAGAATAAGAACCATACTACAGCGCCTACTAGCACCAATAAAAATTTTGAGTAAATACCTTTATACGATAAAAAATAAAGCACCGCCAATAGTACCAAAGCAAAAAGTAGCATCATTATTTGTATGTTTCCGCTGTAAAAAATGGCGATGATTAGCACCGCACCCATATCGTCTATAATGGCGAATGCGGTAAGAAAAATTTTGAGCGCCATAGGCACCTTATCTCCCAGTAATTTTAGTATTGCTAAAGCAAAGGCAATATCAGTAGCCATTGGTACGCCCCAGCCACGTGCAGTGTCAGGGTTTTGGTTTATGAGTATAAAGAAAAGCACAGGAAGCACCATTCCGCCCAAGGCGCCCACCAAAGGAAAAACCATTTTCTTTGTAGAATTGAGTTCGCCTACCAAAAACTCACGCTTTATTTCCAGACCAATTACAAAAAAGAAGATGGCCATCAATAAATCATTTATCCAAAGCAATAGCGGTTTGTAAAGTTCAAAACCCGTAAAGCTGAAACCTACCTTTGAGTTCCATAGCGAAACGTAGCTATCGGAAAATGGCGAGTTTGCCCAGATAAGCGCAATAACCGTGGCTAGCATCAGCAAAATACCGCTGAAACTTTCAATTTTGGTGAATTTTTGAAAAGGACTTAAAATTTTACTGGTTGGCATAGGGGTGTTTTAGAAATTGAAAAAAGTAATAAGGTTCAACTGATCCCTATTTTTACCTCCGGCTAGAAACTGGTTCATATAGCCAATTTCAAACTTTAATGATTTGTTCAGTTTATAACCCAAGCCCGAGTATAGTCTGTTTCTGTCAAAAACATTGTTCTCTGTATTTAGGAAAATTTCGTTGTAGGCCGAAAAATATATTGTTTTGTCAATTATTTCAGCATTGTTTAAAGGCACGTTTAGACCTAAAAAATAACGAAAGCGGAGTTTAAAATCAGCTTCCACAAAACGTTGCTCAAAGCGATATCTGTGCTGAACACCAACGCGGTTTATTTGTTGTCTGGTAATAAATTGTTGGTAAATTCTATGCTCGTTTACCGAGTTTTTATCGTCTGTTGTACCAATGTAGTTTTCGCTTAAAATATAGCCGTAACCTAGCAGTAAATTGTTGTTGTTTTCGGTAAGATTATAGCCTAGGCCTGTGCGAAGCAATAGTTGTTCAAGATCGCCAATGGCGTTATAGTTTCTGTATTGAACTTCGTGATGCAAGTTCCATTTATTGTCAATTTTTTTATTTCCGAAATAAATAATCCAGTTTCCGAAGTTACTGTCTTGGCCAATCGCCAAAAACGGCAAAAGCAAAGCCAATAATAAAAAGTGTTTCTTCATTTTATTTTTTTGTAAAGTTTTTTGATACTTAAATTTGGGACAAAAAAAAAGAGTGGCCAATAATGCTAAAAAAACAAACTAATCTAAATCAATGCATTTTTTTTGACCACTCTTTATAATGTGTTATTCAAAAAAGGTTACTTTTCCAGTAGACAGGTCATAAGTTGCCCCAACAATTTTAATTTCGCCCTTTTCTTGCATTTCTGCCAATACCGGGCTTTGTGCAAGTGTTTTTTCAATATTTAGAAGTACGTTTTTATTAGAAACCGCTTCTACAAAATCGTCATTTTTTGAATTTCTGATCGCTTTGTCTTGTGGTTCTTCCACAGCTTTTACTGCAGGTTTTATATTTTCAAGCATAGCTGTTAAGTTTCCAAGTTCAGCGTTATCAATGGCGCCTTTCACCGCGCCACAGTATTTGTGACCCAGAATGACTACAAGTTTGGCTCCAGCTACCTTGGTTGCAAATTCCATGCTTCCCAGTAAATCTTCGTTTACAAAATTTCCTGCTACACGGCCTACAAATACGTCGCCAATGCCTTGGTCAAATAAATCTTCAACGGGTACGCGGCTGTCTACACAGCTTAATACAATTGCTTTCGGGTATTGAGCCAATGCGGTTTTTCGTATTTGCTCCCCGTGATTACGATTTGTAGTTTTTTGGTTAACGAAGCGTTCGTTACCAGCCTTAAAATCATCAATAACCATTTGTGGCGTAAGGTTTTCTTGGTCTTCCTTTGTCATAACATCCGTAACGGCTTGTGGCTCTTCAATTGTTTGTTGTACGATTGCTGTATCTTCTGCTCTTTTAGACTCTTCCTTACAAGAAAATAGTAACGAGGTGCTGATTAAAAGTGTTACAGCGAGTGGAAATGTAGTTTTCATTGTTTTCATTTTATGGGTTTTAGTGTTTGTTTTATATTTAATATGGGTCAAATATAAAAATACTTTTTTAAATAATAGTATAACTATCATAATAAATAGTAAAAATATTATGTTTCGATGTTTGGCTATCATTTTAAATTGGTTAGCTTTGTTTTTTGAAACAGCAGGTATATGGCAATTGAAATTAAAATTTCTCTTAATGAAGGGATTTATTTGAGAGATCCACAAGATTCCGCATTGGGACGAAACATAATAAAGCACAGTATTTTGCTTATTGAAGATATTGGTTTTGAATCTTTTAACTTTAAGAAGTTAGCTCAAGAAATGAAGTCTACCGAAGCTTCCATCTATCGTTATTTTGAAAATAAGCACTTACTACTTATCTATTTAGTTTCGTGGTATTGGGAGTGGGTTGCCTATCTTATTAAGATAAATACATTGAATATAGACGACCCAAAGAGAAAGCTTGAAATAATAATCAATTCCTTTGTTTCTGCCTCGGCAGACAACCCTACCACTGATTATGTGGACGAAAGCAAGCTCCACAGTGTTATTATATCCGAAGGGCTCAAAGTTTACCATACAAAAGAAGTTGACGAGGAGAACGGCAAGGGTTTTTTTAAAAATTATAAGGAATTAATAACAATGGTTGCGGGAGTGATCACAGAAATTAATCCTTCATTTGAATATCCGTATGCTTTGGCCAGCAACTTATTTGAAATGTCTAACGACCACATTTATTTCGCCAAACATTTACCGAGGCTCACAGATATAAAAGTGGGAGAGAACAAGTATTCCGAAGTAGAAAAAATGTTGAATTATTTCGCAACAAATTTATTGCGCTAAGAAATGTAATTCCAAATATTTCGATATTTTACAAGTTGTGCGTACGTATTTTTTATAGGAATGTTTTCTTCGTAATGCATAAAGATGGTTGAGAATATCAGAATTTGCAGATAGCGAAGAAGTTTTAAAGAATACGGTAACAGGATTTGAGATTGCTAAAAAAGAAGATTTCCAGTCTTTAGTTCTTTTAATTAGCTGTAGCTATAATTATAAAAAAGTCTTCTTCTACAGTTATACAGAAGAAGACTTTTGGCTTTTATCTTCGAATTACGAATCAATCCGCAATAATAAAACCAAGGGATTTTGTGGCATTTTCAGATTTCAGCTTAAGTATATAAGAGCCCTTAGCTAAATGCTGTAGATTGATTTCGGAATCGCTAGTCCCTGCTGAAAATTTTAGAACATCTTGATACACGCGTTTTCCAGTTAAGTCATAAACTTCGACATGTGAGGTAAACCCAGATTTAGCGTTCTCAACCCGTAACGACAAGAGTCCATTTGAAGGATTGGGAAATATAAATATTTTTGCCACAAACTGCGGATCGTATTCGCCAACACTCAGCCAAATAGATAAATCAGCTTCGTCAGAACCTGCACTAATGGGTACGGCTAGTTCGGCGGCTGTAGCCAAAATTGTTTTAACAACATCCCTCATAAATTCAAAATTGAGTGTATTACTGGTATCGCCAGAAGTATGATAATTAAGGTTTCTAAAATCGGCAGTATCTGTAAGCATCAACGCCTGTAAACCTGCATCCCAAAAAGCAGCATGATCACTTCTACGAAGATCTGGGGTCACTTCACCATTACCAGGTACAGAGACAGTAAGAACCCTTAATTCCGAAACATACGTTTCAGAAGCACTTACAAAAGCTGCTAATAAAGGATCTGATGTGGTGTTGCCACATCCAAACAGAAAATTACCTCGAAACTCATCATCTTCAACCGCTTGGGCAACATCTGGAAATAGCGTGCCGAAACCTACAGGCAAACTTTGCGAATTTATTTCATCAGAATAAAAACCAATCATCTCCATATTTAAAGTTCCCTGTAAATCTTCAAAAGGTTTAATGCCATCGGAAATGTACTTATCGCTACCGCTGGCCGAAAAACTTTCTTCAGCATCAAAACCAATAAAACGAATGGAATGTTCAAAGGAATATTGCGACAATATGCGCAATGCTTCAAGTGTTCCTACTACTGCCGAGCCGTTGTCGTCTGCCGCTGGACTGCCAGAAACCCCATCAAAATGTCCGTCGATGACATAGGTAGTGGCTTCATCTTTAGCACCAGGTTGGCGACCCAGGATATTCTGCATCGTCGTACCTCCCGTACCAGAAACTACAAAATCTTGGCGTTCGGTTTGAAGATTTGCATCCGTAAAAGCATCTTCAATAAATGTGCGTACTTCTTCCAGATGGACAGGAGCCGTTAAATAATGCCGCTCACCTTCAATAAATTGTAAGTCGCTCAATAACCTTGCTTCATCTACTTGACTGACCATTTCGGCAATATCAACTGCTTGGTTATCTGAGGCAAATAGTTTGATATCTACATCTCTAATTCCTACAGTTAGGTCTGAATAATCCCAAGTTAGAGAAAGTGTTGGATCAGGATTTATACCTGTACCGATATCTCCAGTAATGTTAGCTTGTGGTATTGTTTCAAAATAGATCCCATCATCTAAGGAAATTTTTAGCCACACTTCACATATATCACTTTCAGCATCGCTTAAAGAATAATTAACGGTAAGGGTTTTTGCAGTTTCATCTTCCGTTAAATCGGTAATTTCAATTTGTGGTGGGGTGTTTTGACCAAGGCACACTAAAGAGAAAAGACATAAAATAAATGTTAGATTTTTTTTCATTTTGTTAAATCGAAGCCTTTTTATGCGAGTATCACATCTATTATTGTTGTTAAATTCGAATGGTCCAACGTGAATTGTAAAATAGTTTTCGGCTGTTTTTACTCCGGAATGGATAAAGTTGAATTGTCCCATAATGATAATTTTAAAGTGGTTAATATTCTTTTAATAATTAGTAATTGGGAGTTAAGATGTTTAAATGTAATTGGAAAATCTAATATTGAGTTGTATAAAACCGCCATTTAGTATCTGGAAATCAATTATATAGTGGGGGAGAATTTTATAGTGGTGGGTTGAGAAAAGCTTTTGAAGCCATAAGCTCTTGAAGAAATTTGAACTTTTCAATATGAAATTTAGAAGGACAGGCGCCACAATATTTTTTAAAATCCTTGGAGAAATGGGAAAAATCGTAATAATTAAATAGTGCAATTAAGGCCTTACAATCGATTGGAGTTTCGTTCTTTATTTCTGCAAACATATAATTAAAACGCACGATGCGCTTGTATACTGTGGGAGTGATGCCGACCATTTTTTTAAACTGTTTTTGAAAGTAGCGCTCGTTAATTCCTAAATAACTTATAAGTTCTGTAATTGAACAACAACCGTAAGTTTCATTTATTCTTTGTATTGCAGAATCAATTACATTTAATTGCGGATTTACCGTTAATAAATGATTAATTAAAAGATTTTCAATAAGCTTAATCTTTAATTTATCGCCTTGTTGAGAATCAAATTGCTTGGTAAATTTCTGAATATTATTATTAAAGAGTGAAGTAGTTGCAATTGCCTTATCTGTAATTGATGGCATATCCAATCCAAAAAAATGCCATAACCCTGTTGGTTTAAACGTTACAGCATAGAGATCTACCTTGGACGAGTCAGAATTCATATAGTAGTGTTGGGTTTGCTGGCCTACGGTGTAAAATCTCGGTAGTTCTTGTTCTCCTTTTTTTTGAACTACATAAAAAGAACCACAAAAGTGAAACCCCATATGTCCAAAACCACTGGGTAAATTATACTCACTTATTATATTGTCATAATCGGTCTTCTTGCATTTTATGGTATAATAAAATGCAATGTAGGGTTGTAGAATCTTGGATGGAACATGCGTTTGAAACATTTCATTTAGCTTAAGATTGGCTGTTTTGATCCATATATATTTAGTTTACAACAAATTACAACAAATTACAATAAATATATGAACTAGGTTAGGGGTAAATCCCCCTAATTTAAGAGAGTTTTATCTTACATTAGTATATGTTCTTTCCATCAGTGGAATGTCTTAATTGCAGATCTCTCCTTCGTAACTTTTATCTCAGTGAAAAGAAAGCAATTTTAGTGATAATTTATGAAATATAATTCCAGATATTACGGTACTTCACAAGCTGTGCGTAGGTATTTTTTATAGGAATATTTTCTTCGGAAGAAAGGTTGGGGTCAGCTTTCAATACTTGCATTGCATAGCTACGCGCGATTTTCAATATTTCCGAATCCTTTATTATATCAGCAATACGAAGATTTAGTACACCACTTTGTTGGGTGCCCATCATATCGCCGGGGCCGCGTAGTTTTAAATCTACTTCGGCAATTTCAAAGCCGTCGCTGGTGCGCACCATGGTTTCCAAACGGGTTTTTGCATCTGCAGATAGTTTATGGCTAGTCATTAAAATGCAGTAACTCTGTTCGGCACCACGACCCACACGACCACGCAATTGGTGTAATTGTGAAAGTCCGAAACGTTCCGCGCTTTCAATAATCATTACACTGGCATTTGGAACATTTACACCAACTTCAATAACCGTGGTGGCGACCATAATTTGCGTTTCGCCTTTTATAAAGCGGTTCATTTCATATTCTTTATCGGCAGGTTTCATCTGTCCGTGAACTATGGAAACTTGATAATTTGGCTGTGGAAATTCGCGTACGATACTCTCGTATCCGTCCATCAAATCTTTGTAATCCATGGTTTCACTTTCCTGTATTAAAGGGTACACAATATACACCTGTCTGCCCTTTGAAATTTCGTCTTTCATAAAGCGAAAAACCTTCAGTCTATTTGCGTCAAAACGGTGCACAGTTTTGATGTCTTTTCTGCCTGGCGGAAGCTCGTCAATTACACTAATATCTAGGTCGCCATAAACGCTCATGGCAAGGGTGCGGGGGATGGGGGTGGCGGTCATTACAAGTACGTGTGGCGGGTACTCATTTTTATGCCATAATTTACTGCGTTGTTCTACCCCAAAACGGTGCTGCTCATCTACAATTGCAAGCCCCAAATTTTTAAATTTTACCTTATCTTCGAGCAGCGCATGAGTGCCAATTAGGATGTCTAATTCGCCATTTTCCAGTTTTTCATGGATTTCTCGTCTCTTTGAAGTTTTGGTTGAGCCCGTTAACAATTCAATACTGGTATTCAGTTTTTTACATAATTCAACTAAACCTGTATAATGCTGTACTGACAAAATTTCAGTAGGTGCCATTAAACAAGCTTGAAAACCGTTGTCAATAGCTATTAACATTGACATTAACGCTACTATTGTTTTCCCAGAACCAACATCGCCTTGTAAAAGTCGGTTCATCTGCGCGTTGCTTCCCAAATCGTTTCGTATTTCTTTGATCACCCGCTTCTGTGCTTCGGTCAATTCAAAGGGTAAATGTTCCGAAAAAAAGGTGTTGAAATTGTGTCCAATTTTATCAAAAGTATAGCCTTTAATTTTAGATTTATGGATGAGGTTTTTCCGAATTAATTGAAGTTGAATGTAGAACAATTCCTCAAACTTTAATCGGTATGTTGCGCGCGCTAAATGCGCCTGGCTTTTTGGAAAATGTATGTTAAAAAGTGCTTCCTTTTTTGAGGCTAATTTAAGCTGCTCCAAAAGTGGTTTTGAGAGGGTCTCGGCGAAGGCATTTTTGCTCTCCAAAAACAGCTGTTGCATCAGTCCATTTATCACCCTATTTGTTATGCCACTGTTCCCCAACTTTTCGGTGGAAGGATAGACAGGTTGCATAGCAGAGCGAATGCTTTTTTCGTGCGCGTCCAGCAATTCCATTTCGGGGTGTGGCATTGAAAAACTACCATTGAAATAATTCGTTTTTCCGAAGATTACGTAAGGAACGTTCAGTTTTAAATTTTCCCGAATCCATTTTTGACCGCGAAACCAAACCAATTCTATCGAGCCAGTTTCATCAATAAACGTAGCGACGAGTCTTTTGCCTCGTTTTTGTTCTACGGTTTTAATGTGGGTCATTTTACCAATAATTTGGACTTCCGCATTGGTTTGCTGTAATTGTGCAATTTTATAATACTGAGTTCGGTCTAAATATCTGTTCGGAAAAAGATTTAATAAATCTTGAAATGTATGAATGCCCAACTCTTTTTTCAGCAAATCTGCCCGGTTTGGACCAACGCCTTTAAGGTAGTCTATTGGAGTTTGTAGAAAAGTGGCATTCATAAAACGAAAATACTTAATTCCTGCGAAGGCAGGAATCTCATTGGTTGAAAATTTGTAATTTGCTATCTCATAAAAATTCCTCGTCTTAAAATGAATAAATTTCTTATTGCACTTTTTTTTTCAAGTTTCACGCTATTTGCGCAGCAGAGCGATGTTGTGGATTTTTTGAAAGTGGGGGCTTCAATTGGGACGGATGCCAGTAAAAAAACAATACTGGGTCGTTTTTCTACCACTTTTGAAATCTTAAAGGAAACTGATTCAATTTTTATGGATGCCGTGAATATTGAAATTGATTCGAATAATACTATTGATTTTAAGATATCTTCCGTTAAAACAAAAGTTTGGTTTGTTGGCAACTTTGAAAAAGGGAGAATTTACAAAGCGGATTTTTGGTATAAAATGGAACCCAAGCAAACTTTATATTTTTTTGATGACCAAATTTGGACTCAAGGACAAGGGAAATACACTTCACACTGGTTGCCAAGCATAGATGATGTAAACGATAAAATTGAGTTTGATTTGATGTTTACTGCACCGAATGATAAAACCGTTATTGGAAATGGCAAATTAAAATTCTTCGACAAATTATACGATTCGAATACTTGGCTTTATGATATGAAACAACCCATGTCCAGCTATCTCGTGGCCTTCGCAATCGGTGATTTCAATAAAAAAGAATTGGTTTCAAATTCTGGAATTCCGTTGGAATTGTATTATAAACCTTCAGATTCACTAAAAGTAGAGCCCACGTATCGCTACAGCAAACAGATTTTTGATTTTTTGGAAACTGAAATCGGCGTCCCGTATCCGTGGCAAAACTACAAACAAGTTCCCGTTCGCGATTTTCTGTATGCCGGAATGGAAAACACAACTGCCACATTTTTTTCAGAAGCGTTTGTGGTGGATTCCACAGGATTTAACGATAGAAATTACGTAAACGTAAACGCCCACGAGCTCGCGCATCAATGGTTTGGGAACTTGGTAACCGAAAAAGCAAACGAGGACCATTGGTTGCAGGAAGGCTTTGCAACCTATTATGCTTTACTTGCCGAAAAACATATTTTTGGCGATGATTATTATTACTGGCAATTGTACCAAACGGCAGAACAATTGAAAGCAATGAGCGATGAGGGAAAAGGCGAATCGCTTTTAAATCCAAAAGCAAGCTCGCTAACTTTTTATCAAAAAGGAGCGTGGGCACTGCATATTTTGCGCAACCGGATAGGGGATGAGCAATTTAAAACAGCAATTAAAAACTATTTGGAAAAGTATAGTTTCAAAAATGTTTCTACGGAAGATTTTTTGAATGAAGTGAAAAATGTTTCCGAAGTTGACATTACAGATTTTGAAAAAGACTGGCTTCAACAGACAGCTTTCAAAGCAGAAGAAGCCTATCATTCTCTATTGAAATCTAATTTTATAATGAAGTATTTTGAAGTTTCCGCGCTTAGGGCAAAACCTTTGGAGGATAAAAAAAGTCAGTTAAATACCGCGCTTACGTTTCCGAATGATTTTATTGGTCAGGAAGCGGTCTATCAATTGGTTAACGAACCTATTTCTGAAACACTTCCACTGTATAAAAAAGCTTTTGAAAGCAACAACCTTTATGTTAGGCAAGCTGTGGCGCTTTCATTGCAAACCATTCCGAAGGATCTGCAAACGGAATACGAAAGTCTGCTAAACGATGCTTCATACGTAACTTTAGAAACCGCGCTCTATAAATTATGGATTCAGTTTCCTGAAAAACGAATTGATTATCTTAACCAAACAAAAGACATTGAAGGGTTTCAAAACAAAAATATTAGGCAATTGTGGTTGACTTTAGCGTTGATCACTGAAAACTATCAAAATAGCGAAAAGGAAAATTATTTAAATGAATTGAAAAATTATACGTCAGAAGATTTCAGCTTCGAAATCCGCGAAAAGGCTTTTGAATATGTAAACGAACTTCAACTATGGGATTTGAAAACGCTCAAAAATTTGGCGGAAGCTTGTGTTCACCCAACGTGGCGTTTTTCAAAACCTTCAAAAGAATTATTAAATAATTTACTTCAAGAAAAGCGATATTACGAACAAATAAAGATTTTGGGCAGGCAGGTTTCAGAAAAAGCTGCCAATTATTTAAATTCAATTGTAAAAGAATGAGAGCGTTAGTAATTTCGGGCGGAGGTAGTAAGGGCGCATTCGCAGGTGGCGTTGCGCAGTATTTAATTGAGGAATTGCGCCGTGATTACGATCTTTTTGTGGGCACGTCTACGGGCAGTTTGCTTATCTCGCACTTGGCGCTCAATAAGGTTGAAAAAATAAAGGAAGTTTATACTTCTGTGAACCAAAAAAGTATTTTCAGCAGTTGTCCGTTCGTGATAAAGGAAGATAAGTTTGGGGGCAAACAGATTGCGATTGACCATTACACGGTCTTACGGAATTTTATAAAAGGAAAAAAGACCTTCGGCGAAAGCTTGAATTTGCGCAAATTGATAGAAAAGTCGGTGACCGAAGTAGAGTTTAATAATTTAAAAGCTTCTGAAAAAGAAGTGGTTGTAACTGTTTCAAACCTGTCCTTGAACCAAGTGGAATACAAATCTGTGAATGATTTTGAATATCAGGATTTTTTGGATTGGATATGGATTTCTTCAAACTATACTCCTTTTATGAGTCTTGTAAAAAAGGATGGCTGCGAATATGCCGATGGTGGTTTTGGAAGCATGGTTCCTATAGAAGAGGCCATAAACCGAGGCGCAACAAGCATTGACGTAATTGTTTTGGAAACCGAGATAACGTATTACAATCGGCTTCCTTCAAAAAATGTTTTTTCATTGCTTACCAATATGCACAATTATATGGCCGACCGTATTGAAAAGCAAAATATAAGAATCGGGAAATTTGTTGCAACCAACAAAGATGTTATTATCAATCTGTATTACACGCCTACGGTCCTAACGACCAACTCATTGATTTTTGAGAAGGAAATGATGGCGAAATGGTGGGAGCTCGGTTTCAATTACGCGGATCAAAAGAACAATGAGCTTAACGAAATTCGCACAAACGATGATTGATTTTCTTACTTTTCAATGGGGTAATTCCCCCAAAATCTCAGTGTTTTCCCTGTATTTTCAGTGGAAATAATTGTAGTGTGCTAATAATCAAGTGTTATGGTTTATCTTCACTTTAAGTTTATAAAGTAGATGCTTTCAAATTCTTCTATTTGTAACTACATTTATCCCACAACCATAAAACCAACACATTATGAATTCACAAATTACCAACCATTTATTACTATTCTTCTGTATCAGTTTGGTGCTTTATAGCTGCCAAGAATCATCTACAAATAGTGAGCTTCCATACGAGGGGCCGCCAAAGGACCGCATAATTACAGTAGAAAGAGCGCAGGAAATGTATGATTCATATTCTGAAAGACGCGTTCCAATTATCCAAAAATATGAGGATAGCGTTGTTTCTGACTCGCAAAAATTTACACCAACCCGTTATGCTGAATATGATTTGGAGACTATAAAACAATACATAGCTTATATTGAGCACGAGGCAAATCAGGCCAATGTGGATATAAATACTTTGCGTTTTTATCTTTCCAATTATCCAAACGGCGAAAAATTTCCAAATGGTGATGTCGTAAAATACCCACGAAGAAACAGCTTTTTTGTAGTGCCAACTATGGAATATGAGGGAAAAAACGTTGGGTTTTCAATTGAAGAAGTGGATGGAAAATATACAGCAGTGCCCATAAATAAGAATGAAACGAAAATCGAAAAGGATAACCAAAACCAAAAACAGGATGAACCTGAAGGCACTGTCAATGAGGCTGGATTTTTTACATCAAACACTGCTACAGTGCAAGGTGGTGGCACAAGTTTGATTTTGAATGAGAGCCATATTATGCCTCCTCCAGGTAAAGATGATTTTGGAAACGATAATTAGATTACTCTTTAACTTTGATTACGATATTAGAAATTTTACAAAATGTCCACATACCGCTTTATGCTATTGTATTCTTGTTGTCCATTATTAAATTACCGTTATACAAGAATACATCTCTAAAGGTCTTGCCAGTAATACTGCTATTTACTTTGTTAACAGAGTCATTGGGGATGTATGTAAAGAATGCTTATGGCATTCCCAATGCTATTGTTTATAATATATACTACGTTTTCTATTTTTCGCTTTTCTTTTATGTTTTTATGAAAGCAATTAAGGAAGCAAAATTCAAAAAGTATATAAAAATTGGTATAGCTGTTTACTGGTTGTTTTATTTAAGTGATTGGATATTTACAGATTTTATGAATAGTGGTTTTATAACATCTTATATAATTGGTGCCGCAATACTTATTTTTTGTATCGTTCTTTATTACATTAGTATTTTGCAATCGTCTTTGGTACTTGTAGTTAAAAACGATCTTCTTTTTTGGGTGAGCGTTGGGTTGTTCTTGTTTTACATAGGATATCTTCCTATAAAAATTATCAGAACTTGGTTCTATAAACAGGACAGTTTTTTTGAAATTTTGCTGGTTATACAATTTTCGCTCGTAATAATTATGTATTTGTTCTTTATGACAGGTTTTTTATGGATGAAAAAGAAATCATAATAATTGCGGCAATAGCCATTCCAATATCTCTTGTAGTAATCGTTATTGTATTATTCAGCGTTTTTACACGCAGGAAAAATCGCTTGCTGGAAGAGCAGGAAAAAGCAAAAAAGGATTTCGATCGTGAATTGGCAGAATCACAAATAGAGATTCGCGAAGAAACTTTACGAAATATAAGCTGGGAACTACACGACAATATTGGACAGTTGATGACCTTGGCAAAAATACAGGCCCAAATGGCTCAGGAAAAGCCAGAAATGATGAAAGAGGTTTCTGAAACTATTGGTACAGGTCTAAATGAGCTTAGAGCACTTTCGAAATTAATAAATCCGGAAGCCTTAAAAAGTTTAAGTCTTAAAGAAGCTGTAGGTTTAGAGATAGAAAGATTCAATAGATTAAAATTTATTGCGGCCGAATTAACAGTGAAAGGAACGGTTACGCCTATTGAAAGTAATATCCAAATTATCCTTTTTAGAATTTTGCAGGAGTTTTTTTCAAATACCATCAAGCATTCCAAAGCGTCCACATTAAAGGTATTATTGGATTATTCTGATAATGTGTTGACCATTTTAGCGGAAGACAACGGAGTGGGTTTTGAAAAAACCGATAATTTTATGGGTATTGGCTTAAAGAACATGAAAACAAGGGCCCAGCTTATCAACTCTACCTTGAAAATCAAGTCGGTAAAAAGTAAAGGTACAGCGCTACATCTTAAATATAAATTCACATAGACACAAAAATAGTTTCTAAAATAAAAGTATTGCACAATGAGTTATTCCGTAGTAGTGGTAGATGATCATTTTTTGCTTTCCCAAGCCATAGGTGGGCTAGTTCAAGATTTTGAAAATTTCAGGGTTTTATACTTATGTAAGAATGGCCGTGAGTTACTGGATAATTTCGAAAATCCTCAAAAAATTCCCGATTTGGTTCTCATGGACATAAAAATGCCCATTTTGAACGGAATAGAAACCACCGAAATTCTGAAGAAACAGTTCCCTAATGTAAAAGTACTCGCCCTTTCAATTGAAGAAGATGAATATACTATTTTGAAAATGCTCCGTGCTGGGGCGTGCGGTTACCTAATGAAAGATACTAAAAAAGACATACTTGAGGAGGCTCTTTTACAGGTTATGGAAAACGGGCGCTATTACACAAACACCGTCTCACAAATTCTTGTAGATTCCTTGGAAAAGGAAATAGATACTGAACTAAAAGAGAAGGAAATTGAATTCATCAAACTTGCCTGCACAGATATGAATTATAAGGAAATAGCTGATAAAATGTGCTGTAGCTACAAAACCGTAGAAGGTTACAGGGATTCAGTGCACAAAAAACTGAAGATAAAAAATAGGATTGGCCTTGTGCTTTTTGCAATCCACCACAATCTATTTACACCTTAGTGTGATTTCTTAATTAGAAAAGCTCACTAACTTCTTTCTTTACATACGCCATAGCTTTTTGAGAGGGAGTAATCTCCTCCATAAAATTCTGCAAAAGCCACTCACGCATTCTGTCTACATTTCCGTCTTTTTCGTGCATGGCGCCTTGCCGGATAACATGAATTGTCGCGTTTTTAGCGGCATTTATCAAGTTCCAACATTCCGGAGTTAAGTAAATCTGTTGCGTTAAATTATGTTCGTATTCCTGCTCAATATTCTTAATTAGGAGATTTTCATAATCATCTTTTGAATCTGAAAAAGGCTTTACCCTTACCAATAATTTATTGGGGTCTATACGCTCCAAAAACAAAGTAACACGTTCATAAGCCTGTAGACGAAGTGGTAGAACCTGTTTTTGGGCTTCTTTTTGAATTAAATATCTTCTTCGACCTTCTTCATTGGCGGTATGGCCTTTAAAGAAATAATAAGCAATCACACCCACAACAATCGCAGGTAAAAGATAGGCTACATAACTAATAATTTGGGATGCTTCTTCCATATATTCAGTATTCAGTATTCAGTATTCAGTGTTCAGTGTTCAGTATTCAGTATTCAGTATTCTGGTACGTAGCATTAGGAATGCAGGGCTATTGTATTTCAAAAAATCGATAGCTTATGGATAGCAACTCAATAGCGGACTTTATTTTCCTTTTTCATAGCTTTTACCTCCTTCTTAGCCTGCTTTTCGTGAAAATTTCCACCGAGGTGTTCGCAATGTGACAATTCTTTCATGCTTTTAAAAGGCACCGCGCATTTGTGGTACATAAATGACTGCGATAGGGTTTTGATCAAATTCTTGTCTCCAACTGTCAGATCAACATCGTCCATTGTAAACTGGCAGGGATGTTCATAGCCACAAGCGTGCGTCATTTCTAACAATTCTTTACAGAAGTTTTTAAAATAGAAATGTGCCCGAACAGATTTATCTTCTATATTAATTCCGCGTTGCAGCCATTTATTCTGCGTTGCAACACCGCTGGGACATTTGTTTGTATGACATAGTTGGGCCTGAATGCAACCGATACTCATCATTGCCTCACGAGCAACGTTTACCAAATCGGCACCCATAGAGAAAGCCATTGAGGCCCTTGCTGGAAACCCCAACTTTCCACTTCCAATAAAAACAATTTGTTCGCACATATCGTTCCTTTTGAAGATTTTATAGACTTCAGCAAAACCGAAAAGCCAAGGTAACGAAACGTGATCTGCAAAGCTTGGGGGCGAGGCTCCAGTTCCCCCTTCACCACCATCAATGGTTATAAAATCTGGACCTTTTCCGGTTTCTTTCATAATTTTAGCCAGCTGTTCCCATTCGCCTAAACGCCCTACTGCCGATTTAATTCCTACGGGAAGTCCCGTAGCTTCTGCGATGCTTTCCACAAATTCAACCATTCCTTTTACCCCTTCAAAAGCGGAATGATTTGGTGGTGACAGTACATCTTTGCCCAAAGGTACATGCCTTATTGCAGCAATTTCTTCTGTGATTTTGGATCCGGGCAAAACTCCACCTTTTCCAGGTTTTGCACCCTGAGAGAGTTTTAATTCTATAGCGCGTACTTGCGGATTTTCATTAACTAGTTTTATTATTTTATCCATAGAGAAATTTCCATTCTCATCGCGAACGCCGAAATATCCAGTTCCAAAGTGAAAAACTACATCAGCACCCGTTTTGTGATAAGGAGAAAGACCACCTTCACCTGTATTGTGATAGCAATATGCTAAGCCGCAACCTTTATTTAAAGACTCTATAGCACGCGCAGACAGTGAGCCAAAACTCATTGCAGAAACATTAATAACAGAAGCAGGGCGATACGGCCGGCGACGTTTATGGAAGCCTCCCATAAGTTTGGCACAAGGCAGAAAATAAGGATTTTTATAGTTGGGATTGTCTTTTTCTACCCTAAAAGGAAGCATTGCGTTGTTTATGAAAATGTAATTCGGTTCATATATATCGCGATCGGTTCCAAAGCCTTCATAGTTGTTTTCGTTTTTGGCGGAAGCATAAATCCAGCCACGCTCAATTCTATTAAAAGGAAGCTCCTCCCGATTGTTGGCCACAATATATTGCCGAAGTTCTGGCCCTATACTTTCCAGCATATACCGAATGTGTCCAATTACAGGGAAGTTGTGGCTAACAGTGTGATGCTTGTTGAAAAAGATATCCCGAATGGCAACGAGCGCTAAAAAGAAAAGAATCCAGACCCACCATGGAATATCGGCAAGAAATGATAGAAATGCATCCATTGAAAGTTTTTTTATAAAGGTATTTAAAATTAAATGGTTTAAAAAAATAGTTTCATTCTCAAAATTAGTCTTTCAAGCTTAATATTGTTTATAATTTCTATGAATTCACTTAAAAAAAAAGTTTGATAATAACTATTTTCACAACTTGAAGAAAATGAAGTTTTGGAAAAATATTTAGAACAACTTAACGAGGCCCAACTTGCGCCAGTACTGCAAAAAGACGGTGCAATGATTGTAATTGCGGGTGCCGGCTCAGGCAAAACCCGAGTGCTTACATTTCGTATTGCATACCTAATGTCGCAGGGCGTGGATCCATTTAATATTTTGGCATTGACTTTTACCAACAAAGCAGCGCGCGAGATGAAAAAACGTATTTCGCAAATTGTTGGGGCAAGCGAAGCTAAGAATCTTTGGATGGGAACTTTCCACAGTATTTTTGCGAAAATACTTCGGTTTGAGGCCGATAAATTGGGCTATCCTTCAAACTTCACTATTTATGACACGCAGGATTCACAAAGTGTAATTAGGGCCGTTATAAAAGAAATGCATTTAGACAAAGATATCTATAAATACAAGCAAGTCTATTCGCGCATTTCTTCCTATAAAAACAGCTTGATTACCGTAAAGGCATACTTCAGCAATCCTGAATTGATGGAAGCGGATGCAATGGCAAAAATGCCGCGTCTGGGAGATATTTATAAAGCATACGTAGACAAATGCTTTAAAGCTGGAGCAATGGATTTTGATGATCTTTTGTTGAAAACAAACGAACTGCTTACCCGTTTTCCAGAGGTGCTTGCAAAATATCAAAACCGTTTCCGCTACATTTTGGTGGATGAGTACCAAGATACAAACCACAGCCAGTATCTTATTGTACGTGCGCTTTCAGATAAATTTCAGAATATTTGTGTAGTAGGCGATGATGCTCAGAGTATTTACGCTTTCCGTGGAGCGAACATCAACAATATTTTAAATTTTCAAAAAGATTATGATGATGTAAAGGTATTTCGTTTGGAGCAGAATTATCGATCCACAAAAAATATTGTAAATGCCGCAAACAGCATCATCGAAAAAAACAAAACAAGACTTGAAAAAGTAGTTTGGACCGCAAATGATGAGGGTGCTAAAATTCTTGTAAATAGAACAATGACCGATGGCGACGAAGGCCGTTTTGTAGCGAGTTCTATTTTTGAAAATAAAATGAACCATCAGTTACAAGAAGGTGATTTTGCAGTTTTGTACCGAACAAACGCACAGAGCCGTGCGATTGAGGATGCACTCAGGAAAAAAGATATACCGTATAGAATTTACGGCGGACTCAGCTTTTATCAACGCAAGGAGATTAAAGATGTACTGTCCTATTTGCGACTGGTCTTAAACCCAAAGGATGAAGAAGCGCTGAAACGCGTTATCAATTATCCTGCGCGGGGCATAGGTGGAACGACGATTGAAAAATTAATAGTCGCCGCAAATCATTACAATCGTTCCATTTTTGAGGTGATGAAAAACATCGATAAAATTGATTTAAAGATAAACTCCGGAACCAAAACCAAGCTGCAGGATTTTGTGACGATGGTTGAAAGTTTTCAGATTTTGAATAAAGGTTATGACGCTTTCACCATAACAGAGCACGTTTCAAAAAAAACTGGCTTACTTCAGGAATTAAAGAAAGATGGAACGCCCGAAGGCATTGCCCGTATTGAAAACATTGAGGAATTACTCAACGGGATGCGCGATTTTGTGGAAGAGCAAAAAGAGATCGTAGATGCTACAGGTTCGCTTTCAGAATTTATGGAAGATGTCGCGCTCGCAACAGATCTGGACAACGATAAAGGTGATGATGATCGCGTGGCACTAATGACGGTGCATTTGGCAAAGGGCCTTGAGTTTCCCTACGTTTATGTGGTGGGTATGGAAGAAGACTTATTTCCTAGCGGGATGAGTATGAATACGCGAAGCGAATTGGAAGAAGAGCGGCGTTTATTTTATGTAGCTATTACGCGTGCCGAAAAGCAAGCTTATTTAACATATACACAATCCCGCTACCGTTGGGGAAAATTGATAGATGCTGAACCTAGCCGTTTTATAGAGGAAATTGACGAAAGCTATTTAGAATATTTAACTCCAATAACAGAAAATCGCTACAAACCGCTATTGGATGCAGATATTTTTGATGAGGTAGATCATAGTAAATTGCGCTTACGAAAGCCGGTGACCAGCAGAGCACCATCTGGTCCTTCAGAGGAGCAACTCAGAAAGTTACGAAGACTGAAGCCAGTTGCCAGTGAGACGGATAAAAATTTTAGCGCAAAAGATGCTAATTTGGATATCGGTACCATGGTGGAGCACGTACGCTTTGGAAAAGGAAAAATCCTCAAAATTGAAGGCGTTGGGGCAGATACGAAAGCCGAGATAGATTTCGAGAACGGTGGGATGAAAAAACTATTACTTCGTTTTGCGAAGCTGAAAGTTGTGAGTTCGTGATTCGTTAATTTGGGATGCATTAACTTTTGGCTGATGCATCCCAATTTTTTTATTTTTATTCAGAAATTTCCAAATAAGTATCAATATACCCACTTATTTTTGACTTCATATTCTCAATGTCATTTGCCGCCCAGTCGCCATGACCACCTTCATAAACCGTAAAACTATGATCTATCTGTGCAGTATTTAGTGCAGCGTTTAAAGCCGCACCATTAGATAGTGGCACCAGCGGATCTGAATTACCGTAGAAAAGTAAAGTTGGGCTACTTCCATTAGAAACTCTAAAGACTGGGCTTAAAACTTCTGGGTAATTAGTTCCGGGAGGATACGCACCTTCATCGACCAGCGCGGCCATTAAAAGCGGAAAACCAGGGTTTCCGCTATAAAAAGGATCTGTAAAATCTGTAGGGCCCACGATGTCACCCACTATTTTTACTTGGTCGTCCGGATCGTAATCATAATCATACATCAATGAAATATGTGCACCGGCACTAGCGCCAATCAATGCAAATTCGGGCAGAATTTGTAATTCATTCTTTTCAGAAGTAAGTTTGTTTATTACGGCATCCACATCTAAAAACTGATTGGGAAAGGCAGGCGTATCTAAGTCTGCAAGCACATAATTTATATTTACTATTGCGTGCTCTGGATGTCTAAGTTTGATATATGGAATAAAAAAATCCATATCCGTTTTATCGCCTTCGGTCCATCCGCCACCGTGAACGAGTATAATCACTTTTGTTTTTTCTGTGGAGCGATTGGCTGGCAGATAGAGATCATATTTTTGTTGCATATTATTTCCATAGGAAACATCCATACTAATTTTTTCTGCCAAAGCTGGAGCTTCCGTATTGTTGTCATTATCTTTAGAGCAGGAAAGGAAGCTAATTTGAATTCCGAAGAATAGAATTATAATGAGAAGTTTTTTCATAAGTGGTTTTTGTTTTACACATAACGGCTAAAAGCGTATTTTATGCTAAGAAATATATTGGAAACTTTTATTTTTGAAAATTGTGAGTAACTTTAAATAAAAAAATGATTCGAAAAGGTTCACAGGTAAGTTGGAAATGGGGCACTGGTACCGCGAAAGGAAAAGTGGTTGAAACTTTTTCCGAAGAAATCAGCAAAACTTTAAAAGGGAGCAAAATAACGCGACATGGCGAAAAAGGCAATAAAGCCCTTCACATAAAACAGGCAGACGGCGATATGGTTTTGAAACTTGAAAGCGAAGTAGAAAAGAGAAAATAGTTTAGAATATGGCTGAATTTATAAAAATTTACGAGGAAAACCCCAATCCAAAAGAAATTAAGCGCGTAGTGAAAATCCTTCGCGATGGCGGGGTTATTATTTACCCTAGTGACACTGTTTATGCTTTGGGATGCGATATAAACAACAATCGTGCAATGGAACGTGTGGCGCAATTGCGGGGAGTAAAACTTGAAAAGGCAAATTTTTCTTTTGTATGCGAAGATTTAAGTAATCTCAGTGATTATGTAAAACAGATTGATACTCCAACCTTTAAATTACTCAAAAGAAACCTTCCAGGACCCTATACTTTTATCTTGCCTGGAAACAATAATCTACCAACTGTTTTTAAAAAGAAAAAAGAAGTTGGTATTCGTGTTCCAGACAATTCAATTACTCGCGCTATTGTTCACGAATTGGGTAATCCTATTATTTCAACCTCCATAAAAGATGAAGATGAAGTAATTGAGTACACTACCGATCCCGAACTTATTTTAGAAAAATGGGACAATCTAGTAGATTTGGTTATTGATGGCGGTTATGGTGGTAACATTCCTTCCACCGTTATTGACCTTACTGGAACTGAGCCTGTGGTAATACGCGAAGGAAAAGGAAGTTTGGAACTTTAGCTTTTAGAGGCTTGTTTCTTCTGAAATTCTGAAAGTAAAAATCGTGTTTGTGTATTGAGTTTTTTTCTGAAAAAAGCCGTCCATCCTACCAGAAACCCTTTGAGTCCCATTGCCTGTTTGGACCATCTGTAAAGACTAAACCTATCCACATGGTTTATTATTTTGCCATCCTTAAATTTGAAGGTAGCGTTTATTACGTTATGAACTTTTCTCCCAGTTTTGCTGAAAACATAATAAGCTTCCCAATGGGCTTTTCCGGCTTCCGGAGTGTACTCTATGTTTGAGCTTACTACTTTAAAGTCTTTGCCCTGTTGTGTTTGGCAAAGCATTCGCCACATATTTTTAGCTTCTTCGCCACGAAGCACGCCAAAGGCAGGATCTTCAAAAGTAACGTCGTCGTGGTACCATTCCAACATGCGCTCTGCATCTAAATCTGCAAAGGCTTGGTAAAATTTTTCTATGATATTTAATTTATTTTGGCTAATGTTCCGGATTTGAAGATGGTTATTTAAGCAAATGTTTCAGTCCACGATAAATATTCTTCTCCATAATGTCGATAGACCCATCGGCTAAAAACATTTTTTTTATATTGTTGAACAGTCGGTCTATTTCGTCTTTGGAATATTCAAAACGTTGCACGGTGTGCTGGATTTTCTGAATCTGTTGATAGTCATTATCATCGTCAAATTCCTTATGGATTTTTTGGTATTTTTCTTCGCCAACCTTAGACAATATAAAATCTTTTTCCTCTTTTGTTTCTACAAAATTAGCATTGGCACAGTAGAGTAAAATGTATGCTTTAAGTTCCTCGCGAGACCAATCTGTTCTGAATTCTTCCATTTTTATAAGTTTAAAGTAGGGTTTAATATTCTTATCTAAGATACGAAAACCTATCTAAAGATTCTTTTGAAGTCGGCAATAAAAAACCCGGTCTGGAAGGACCGGGTTTAATAATTTTTAAATCTTCAGGAATTATTTTCCAGTTTCAAGATTTTTCATTTCCTTCTCAATCATATCGTAGAATTGATCAATTTTTGGAAGAACCAAGATACGTGTACGTCTGTTGGTAGCTCTGTTTTCAGAAGTAGTGTTAGGAACCAAAGGTACGTAATCTGCACGACCAGCTGCAACTAAACGCGATGGTGCTACACCAAGTTTTTGTAGCTCACGCACGATAGCGGTAGCTCTTTTTACACTAAGATCCCAATTGTCAACTAACAGACCATTACTGTAAGGCACATTATCTGTATGTCCTTCAACCATCGCTTCAAATTCTGGTTTTCCGTTGATTACTTTAGCAACTTTACCTAAAATTTCGGTAGCTCTTCCAGAAATTTGGTAGCTTCCGCTTTTGAAAATTACCTTGTCTGAAAGTGAAATATAAACCACACCTTTTTCTACATCTATCTCAATGTCTGGATCGTTGATTCCAACTTCTCTTTTAAGACTGGTAACAAGAGCAAGTGTAACACTGTCCTTTTTTGTTAGTGCATCTTGCAAACGGGTAATTTTAAGATCTTTTTCTTTTAAGCTTTCCAATGACTTCTCAAGGTTTGTAGCACCTTTAGAAGTTAACATAGTAAGGTCTTTTGAACTCTGAATAAGGTCTGAATTTGTCTTTTTCATATCAGCCAAGCGCTCTTCAAGCTCTTTTGCCCGTGCTGTAGAGGCTGCTCTTTCTGTAAGACATTCGTTAAGTTTAACGGTTGCCGTGTTCAGCAAATCTTGGGTATTTTTTTGTTTGGCCTCAAGCTCAGCATATTTCTTGCTCGATACACAAGAAGTAAACGCCAAACTGGTGCATACTGCTAAAATCAATAATTTCTTCATAATTTGTTAGTGTTATATTAGATTGTTTATTCAAAAATTCTGAACCAAAATTATTAAAATAGCTTCCAGTCAAGAAACGATTAACAATACTTTAAGTAAAATAAACTAAAGTTCGTTAAAAACTTTTTTATTCTTTATAAAATACTGAAATACAATAGATTTGACGGAAAAATATTTTAATTCTGAAGCGTGAATTCTCCTTTTTTGAAGAAATTTAGGAATGAATCCATAAAAACTGAAGTGTGCTTTTATTACCGCGAGGAAATGCTGCGGTTTTCCCTGCACCAAAAATTGAAAAGCTGCAATTCCGTCCAAAAGCATTCGCATCAAAATTGAAGTGAAAGCTTGGGTTCCGTTCGCATTTTTGAGTAGGTTTAAAAGAGAGTTTCTAAAATTATAGAATGTCTTTTGTGGGTTTAAGACAGCTAGAGTAGCGCCACCAACATGATACACCTTTGAATTACCAACATAAAGTATTTTTCCACCTTTGGATTGCAGTCGCCAGCAAAGATCAATTTCCTCTTGGTGCGCAAAGTAGTCTTCATCAAACCCGCCAGCTTGCCAAAAAGCTCCGGCTTTTACAAAAAGGCATGCCCCGGAAGCCCAAAATATTTCAGAAATATCGTTGTACTGACCTTCGTCTTTTTCCAAAGTATTGAAAATCCGTCCGCGGCAATAGGGATAACCGTATTCATCAATAAATCCGCCCGCGGCGCCAGCATATTCAAAATATCCCTTGTTTTTATAATCTAGGATTTTTGGTTGTGCGGCAACTACGGAAACATCTTTTTCAAATTCTGAAATTACAGGTTGCAACCAATCTTCGGTTACTTCAACATCGCTGTTGAGCAACACAAAAATTTTTTCGGAAAGATTTTTTAAAGCGTCGTTATAACCCTTTGCATAACCACCGTTCACTTTGTTTTGAATAACTTTTACTGAAGGAAAAAATTCTGTAACAAATGAAACTGAACTATCTGTGGAAGCATTATCTGCAAGATAGATATTGGCTTGATTGG
This sequence comes from Aequorivita lipolytica, assembly GCF_007997135.1. GTDB lineage: Bacteria > Bacteroidota > Bacteroidia > Flavobacteriales > Flavobacteriaceae > Aequorivita > Aequorivita lipolytica. The sequence continues at coordinate 131,193 of NZ_VORU01000008.1, forward strand.
AAAATTTGACTACCGATGGTAGGAATTTTTCCAACAAATCTTTTCCATTCCAATTTAGAATTACTACGGCTGCTTTCACGGGTGTAAATTTAGTTAAAAAGTATCCAGTGGCAGTGGCAGTTTAAATTTTTTGGGATTCGTTAATTCTGGGATTCGTGATTTGTATATTTTCAATTCAAAAATTTTACGCTACTAATTAACTAATTAACTAAGTCACGAATCACGAACTGGAATGTCTTTCAGAAAAATATAACATTCATTTTCAAAATCCATTTGGCAATAATAATGCTCCAAACCGTTACTAACCATTAAATATTCTGCTTCCAAAGCAAGATTATATCTCGCAATTTGATCAAAAGTAAGTTGTGTGATTGGAACGGACGGTGCTTTACATTCCACAATCAAAAAAATGCTGCCATCATTGTTGAAAACCACCACGTCATATCGTTTTACGGTGTTGTTCAGTTTTAGTTGCTTTTCAACGTTAATAAGGCTTTTGGGATAGTTTTTTTCTTTCAGAAGAAATTGAACAACGTGCAACCGAACCCATTCTTCGGGCGTAAGCACCACGAATTTTTTTCTTATATCATCAAAAACCAACGTTTTATTTTCATTACTTTTGAAGCGAAACGAATATTCAGGAAAGTTTAGTTTTTGCATCTGCAAATATTCAAAATTTAAAGTTCAAAATTCAAAAATTAGGCCTTACAATCTAAAATCTACAATCGTTAATCGAAAATCGTCCAATGCCGCTCGACAAAGTAAAATCCATCATCAACGATATTAAAAACGGAAACACAAAACCCATCTATTTTTTGATGGGAGAGGAGCCGTATTATATTGATGGCATTTCAAAATATATTGAAGAAAACGTACTTTCCGAAGAAGAAAAAGGTTTCAACCAAATGGTTCTTTATGGGCGCGATGTTACGGTGGAAGATATAATCAGCAACGCCAAACGCTACCCAATGATGGCGGAAAAACAAGTGGTGATTGTAAAAGAAGCACAGGACCTTTCGCGCACTATTGAAAATTTGCTTAGTTATGCCGAAAACCCACAGCCCACAACAATTTTGGTACTTTGCTATAAATATAAAACCTTAGATAAACGAAAGAAGCTTGCCAAAACTGTGGCCAAAACGGGCGAACTTTTTGAGAGTAAAAAGCTTTACGAAAACCAGGTTCCAGATTGGATAAAACGTGTTTTGGCGGGAAAAGGTTACACAATCACTCCAAAAGCCGCACAAATGTTGGTCGAATTTCTTGGGAATGATTTAAGCAAAGTAAATAATGAGCTCGAAAAGCTCCAACTTATTTTAAAACCAGGTGAACAAATCACACCGCAAATTATTGAGGAAAATATAGGTATTAGTAAGGATTTTAACAATTTTGAATTACAGAATGCCATTGGTGAAAAGGATATTAAAAAAGCGTTTGCAATCATTCAATATTTTTCTCAGAACCCGAAAAACAATCCGTTGGTGATGACAGTAGCGCTGCTTTACAGTTTCTTTTCAAAACTGCTGAAATATCACGCACTTTCAAACAAAGGTGATGCAGCAAAAGTTTTGGGTGTAAATCCATATTTTGTAAAAGATTATCAAACTGCCGCACGGAATTATCCAATGAAAAAGGTGAGCGCCATTATAGGAGCAATCCGTGAAGTAGATATGAAAAGCAAAGGTGTGGGTGCTGCAAATCTTCCGCAAGGCGATTTATTGAAGGAATTGTTGGTGAAGATTTTTAATTGAATATTGAACCTGCTCGCGATAAATCGCGCGCCTACTGCCAACTGAAAACTTATTTCTTGTCAACAGAATATTTCCCAGCTCCTAAAAGTGCAATCACAACAAAACCAATTAAATAAAGAATAGCCATTTCTTTCGTTCCCAAGGGATCGGCTGCGTGAACAATAAACGCTGCAACTGCCATCGTAATAATTACAGGAATAGCTGCTAAGCGAGTTTTAAACCCAATTATTACAAGAATCGGAAATAACACTTCACCAAGAACCGCTAAAACTAAAGATGCCGGTTCGCCAATGCCAATGGGGTCTCCAAAAGAAAAATCGCCCGAAATCATTTTTAAAAGTTTTGGAATTCCGTGGGTCAGCATCATTCCGCTGAAACCTACGCGAAGTAAAAGTAATCCTGAATTATAACTTGTTGAGTTGTTCATAAAGTCTATTTTGAAATTTTTTAGGATCTAAAAATAGCCAATATTTTTTAATGAAACGTTTAATAACCTTCTGTTTACAATGACGTAAAATCCGAGCTTAAATTCTACACAAAACAACGTAATCCTTCATTTATTATTAAAGTTGACTTAAAGCAATTGCTAAAATCACAGATTAATTTAGCTGAAATTTTAAAACAATAAATAACAATGAGAAAAATTACACTTTTTGCTTTTTTGCTTGTATGTACAATTTCATTTTCACAAATTTCTTTAGAGATTACTGAAATTTTCCCCGGCCAAGCAGGAACAGATTTGACTGCTGATTGGTTCGAAATAAAAAACAATGGAACTGACGCTTGGGTTTCTGGCGTTGATGGTGATTTGTATTATGATGATGACTCTGCCGATCCAACTACAGCAGATATTATTCAAGGAATTTCTGAAATTCAGCCCGGAGGTTTTGCAATTGTGATGATTGGCGATGCAAATGATGCTACAACATTTACAGCTATTTGGAGCCAGGTAATTGATTTAACAGACGTTCAAATTGGTTTTACCGATGGCGCAGGCCTTGGTGCTGGCGGCGATGCTGTAACATTGTGGGAAGGTGATCCGTTAACCACTTCCCCAATAGATTCAGCTTCCTATCCTGATACATCATTAAATGATGGTCAATCTTATGATGTTGAACTTGTTGCTTTCAGTATTGTTGGCAATGCAAATGGCGCCGTGGAAACAATTGATTTGGGTGGAACAAATTCTGATGTTCCTAATATTGGTTCGCCAGGTAATGGTCCAGCGATAGCAGGTTCCTCTGAACTTATTATTACTGAAATTTTCCCCGGTCAAGCTGGAACTGATTTAACTGCAGATTGGTTTGAAATAAAAAACAATGGAACTAATGCTTGGGTTTCTGGCGTTGATGGTGATTTGTATTATGATGATGACTCTGCCGATCCAACAACTGCAGATATTATTCAAGGAATTTCTGAAATTCAACCAGATGGTTTTGCAATCGTGATAATTGGCGATGCAAACGATGCTTCAACTTTTGCAGCTATTTGGAGCCAAGTGATTAATTTAACAGACGTTCAAATTGGTTTTACCGATGGCGCAGGCCTTGGTGCTGGCGGCGATGCTGTAACATTGTGGGAAGGTGATCCGTTAACCACTTCCCCAATAGATTCAGCTTCCTATCCTGATACATCATTAAATGATGGTCAATCTTATGATGTTGAACTTGCTGCTTTCAGTGTTGTGGGTAATGCAAATGGAGCCGTGGAAACAATTGATTTGGGTGGAACAAATTCTGATGTTCCTAATATTGGTTCTCCTGGAAATGGCGCTGTTGTTTCAATAGTTAGTGTTCAATTTGAAGCTCCGTATGTTTCCGTTTCTGAAGATGGTACTTCTGTAACAATAAACGTTATAGTTTCTCAAGCACCAACGGTTGATGGAACAGTTGATGTAAGTTTAATTGCAGGAGGCACCGCTGCTGAAGGAACAGATTTTACATTTGCTATTGCACAAACGTTAACTTTTATAGCAGGAAGCACAGCTTCGCAGACCATAACTATTCCAATTATTAACAATACCGATGATGGAAGCGACTTGTTTTTTGTGCTTTCACTTACTAACGAAGCTGGTTTGGTTATTGGAACAACTGATATATTTTCAGTATATATTCTTGATGATGATACAATAGTGCCCGTAGGTGATGCTACTGAACTTGATGTGAATTACCTTGCAAGCTACTTGGTAGATGCCAATGGAACTGCCGAAATCACTGCTTATGATCCTGCTACACAACGTCTGTTTGTAACTAATGTGGGAGCTATTGAAGTATTGGATTTTTCAGATCCTGAAAACATTACCCCTTTAGCTACAATAGATATAGCTTCTTTCGGCAGTTCTGTGCAAAGTGTAGCCGTAAGCAATGGAATTGTTGCTGCAGCCATTGCCGCCACTAACCCACTTGACAATGGTTTTGTGGTTCTTGCCGATACCGATGGAAACAACCCAACCATCTTGGAAGTTGGTTCTTTACCAGATATGCTTACTTTTTCACCTGACGGCACCAAACTTTTGGTTGCCAATGAAGGTCAACCAAGTGATGATTATACAATTGATCCTGAAGGTTCTGTTTCGGTAATAGACGTTTCTGCTGGTTTGGGAAATATTTCGCAGGCAGATGTAACTACTTTGAATTTTAACGCTTTCGATTCGCAGCAAGCGGTTTTGGTAGCAGCCGGAGTTAGAGTTTTTGGCCCAGGCGCAACTGTTTCACAGGATATGGAGCCAGAATACATTGCAGTTTCCGATGATTCACAAATGGCTTATGTAACCCTTCAAGAGAACAATGCTTATGCAATTGTTGATCTTTCCACTTTGGAAATCACAGATATTATTTCCTTCGGAAAAAAAGACCACAGTTTGCCACAGAATTCATTGGATACTTCAGATGAAACCGACTTTATTTTCAATGCTTCTTGGCCAATAAAAGGTCTGTATATGCCAGATGCTGTTTCCTTTTATTCTGTAAACGGAACAGGTTATATCGCAATTGCGAATGAAGGCGATGCACGCGATTATTCCGGCTATGCTGAAGAAAGAAAACTAGATGATGCGGATTATATTTTAGATCCAGCAGTATTTTCAGATATTGATATTTTGAAATTGGAAACCAATCTTGGTGATATAAACGTTACTGCTGCTTCCGGTGATGCTGATGGCGACGGATTTTACGAAGAAATCCACGTTTTTGGGTGTCGTTCATTCAGTATTTTTGAAGCCGAAACTGGAAACTTGGTTTACGATAGCGGAAACGATTTTGAAGTAATTACTGCAGCAGATCCTAGTTTAGGAGGCATTTTCAATGCGAGCAACAGTAACAACAACTTCAAAAACCGAAGCGATAACAAAGGCCCAGAGCCGGAAGGGATTATTGTAAAACAAATTGGCGACCAAGCTTATGCCTTTATTTTGTTGGAACGTATTGGCGGAATGATGGTTTATAATGTTACGGATCCTGCAAACCCAGTATATCTTCAGTATGTAAACAGTAGAGGTACCGTTCCTGGGAATCCTGAAAGTGGCGATTTGGGCCCAGAAGGTGTTGCATTTGTTGAAGCTGATGATAGTCCAACTGGAAAAGCATTGGTTATTCTTTCAAATGAAGTGAGTGCTACTTTAAGCATTTATTCTTTGGATAATGTAGTGCTTTCTGTAAACGATAACGAATTGGCTTCAAATGATAGTTTCAAAGTATATCCAAACCCTGCAGAAGGTAGAATATTCTTCAGCAAACCAGATTCATACGTTGTGTTCGATATGCTTGGTCGATTGGTTATTTCAGAAAAAGAGACCGCTTCAATAAATGTTTCTAACTTAATTGCAGGAACTTATATCGTTAAAAATTCAAAAGGAATCTCTCAAAAGTTGATTGTTAAGTAATTGTTTATTTTTTAAATTGTTGAATTGTTAAGCTAGAAAACCGCTTCTTTAATTAGAAGCGGTTTTTATTTTTAAAGCGTATTTTTGTCCTTTCAAATAAATATTTAATGACAAAAATTAAAGCTTGGATTGCTGCGGCCAGATTGCGAACGCTACCGCTCTCGGTTTCTGGGATAATTATTGGGGCTTCCTTGGGAAATGCAGCGCGTTATCCATCAACTTTTGAAAATTTTGTAGGCGGCGGTATTTCAGTGCCCTTTTGGAAATCCAGTATTTTTTGGCTTGCAATATTGGTAACAATTGGTTTTCAGGTTTTGTCCAATTTCGCAAATGATTATGGCGATGGCGTCCGTGGGACCGATGCCAAAAGAGAAGGCGAAAAACGAATGGTAGGTTCGGGGATTATTTCACCCAAACAGATGAAGGTTGGGATGATTATTACTGGAGTTATTACTTTCTTTTTGGCCACGATTTTGATTTTTATGGCTTTTAGGAATGAAAACTTCATTATTTCCTTTTTGTTTTTCAATCTTACGATTGTATCGCTAATCGCTGCTGTAAAATATACTGTGGGTAAAAAGGCTTATGGCTATTCCGGTTTGGGTGATGTTTTTGTGTTTCTGTTTTTTGGATTACTGAGCGTTTTGGGAAGCTATTATTTATTCACCCATAGCCTTCAATGGCAATTATTGTTGTCCGCAGCGTCAATTGGATTTTTCAGTGCCGCTGTCCTTAACTTGAACAATATGCGCGATATTGAAAACGATGCGGCCGTGGAAAAAAACACCTTGGTTGTAAAGTCGGGAATGAAAAAAGCTAAAAAATATCACGCTTTTTTGTTGCTCTTCGGAATGCTTTGCGCGATAATTTACACAGTTATAAATTATCGGGAACCAATGCAATTTCTATACTTAATTGCTTTTATTCCTTTCCTTTTAAATATTAAAACCGTTTTTAAAAACAAATCACCAATGCTACTTGATGGCGAATTGAAAAAGGTTGCGTTAAGTACTTTTCTGTTTGCGATCTTGTTTAGTATTTTTATGTGATTTATTTTTATTGCAAACAAGTACTTTATAGCGTACATTTGACTTTAAAAATTATTTTTATGGAAACAACAAACGCGACCGATTTAAGAAAAAATCTAAAGGAAAAACTCGATAAAGTTTCTGAAGACAAACAAACTGTAATTATACATCGTTCTGGGCAGGAGGATGTTGTGATGATATCAATTTCGGAGTATAATTCATGGAAAGAAACGCTATATCTTCTTTCCAGCAAGGCAAATAGGGAAAATTTGGAAACTTCAATGGAAGAGATGAATACAGGAAAGACAATTGCCGTCAAAACTGAAGACCTTTGGAAATAACCTATACCGAAAGAGCTTTAAAAGAAAGGGATTTTTGGAAAAAATCCGGCGATAAAAAAATTCAAAAGAGAATAACACTTTTGTTGAATGCTATTATTGCCGATCCACAGAGTGGAATCGGTAAACCCGAAATCTTGCGGGGAAATCTGAACGGTTTGTGGAGCAGACCCATTGACCAAGAACATAGATTGGTATATTTCGTAAATTTAGAAGAAGAAAAAATAACCATTATTTCAATGAGGTTTCATTATTAATGGGAAACCTAAAAACGATTAAAATATGAAAATTACATTCTACGGACAAAACTGTCTCGGTATTGAAATAAAGGGAAAACACATTTTGGTGGATCCTTTTATTACCGGAAATGATCTAGCAAAAGATAAAGTTGACATCAACGAATTAAAAGCAGATTATATTCTGCTTACACACGCCCATAACGATCACATATTGGATGCCGAAGCGATAGCAAAGAACACCGGCGCAACCATTGTGAGCAATTATGAAATTACAAATCATTACGAGGAAAAAGGATTTGAGGTACACCCAATGAACCACGGCGGAAGCTGGAAGTTTGAATTCGGGAAAGTGAAATATGTAAACGCAATCCACACCAGCTCTTTCCCCGATGGCAGCTACGGCGGGCAACCAGGCGGATTTGTAATAGAGGGCGAACATAAAAATATTTACATTGCCGGCGATACCGCGTTGACAATGGATATGAAACTGATACCATTGTTTACAAAGTTGGATCTGGCAATACTTCCCATCGGTGATAATTTTACAATGGGCATTGACGATGCAATCATTGCCAGCGATTTTGTGCAATGCGATAAAGTTTTGGGCGTGCATTACGACACTTTCGGATATATTGAAATAGACCATGAAGAAGCAAAACGGAAGTTTTATGATGCCAATAAGGATTTGATGCTTCTTGAAATTGGGGAAAGTATTGAACTTTAAAATCCCAAAATTTAAATCCCAAATTCCAAAAAAGTAAGAAATATTTCAAATAATGAAAATTAACTTTCCTATACATATCATAATCTTTTTGATTTTCAACCTTTCCTTCAATTCTTGTGAAGCCCAGAAAATAGATAAAAGTCAATCACTTATTCAAACGAGTTGGGACCAGTACAATTTAAAAGGAATGGTAAAGATGTTGGTTACAACGTTTGATAGGGATTACTCAGATACGCTTCCAAAAATAACAATAGCAAAATATGAATACCATAATAATCTAGAATATTTGGAAGGGGCAGCAACCGGAAAATTTTTATTTAATAAATATGGGTTCTTAGATAAAAAATACCGTCGATATAATGATTCTTTATTCTTAACAAAACTATTGGGTAGTAATCGAGATAAGGATATCGTTATATTTGAATTGGATTCTCTGGACTATTTTACTAAAAATAAAATCTTAGGTCGAAAATATTTACCACCCATTTTCAACCCTAATGAAGTTTGTGTTAATAGAAAATATATTATGGAAAAGGATTTAAAAAAGCCTGATCCAGAGTATTTATTTGAGACATTTAAATATGAAATTGATAAAAATAAAATTTTAGAAGAAAGCTATTTTCTTAGCACTAACTTAATTTCAGAGATGGATGAATCTCAAGCTAAACAGCATCTCCATAAACGTATAGTAAATGAATACAATTTGGAAAGGCAAATCACTACCCAGAGAGTTTTTTTTGATGAAAATATATTCAGAAGCATACCAATTTTTCATATCAAAACTGATATTTCCAATAAGGCTAAAGTAATATATAAATACAAGTATGACACTGAACAGAGAATAACAGAGGTAGAATTATTGGTCAACGAAAGTAAGATATGGCAAGAAAATTACTTTTATAAAAACAACGAGAAACGTCCTTATAAATTAGATCGTTATATACAATCCGAAGGAACGTCTGGCTGGTTTTTAACAGATAATGCAACGGAATGGTATAATGAATTCGGGGACATCACAAAAGCCGTTGACATTGATGATAGTGCCAATGCTATTCGCACCCGTTTCTATGATTATCGATATGATGAGCACAACAATTGGATAGAATGTAGTATGTATCTTGAAGGAAGTGCTGAAAAAACTGAAAAACCAACTATTGTTGCGCATCGAACTATTACCTATTATTCCGAAAGCGAACAAATAGAAAAAGAAAATTAATCCTGAAAAACGAAAAATCCAACAATCTAACCATCCAACAATCTAATAATCCAATTGATAGCGACTTTTAAAAAGCACATCCTAAACTTCAAAAGACCGAGCGGAACTTCCCGAGGCGTTTTGAATACCAAAGAAACTTATTTCCTTATTCTTAAAACCGAGGAAAGTTTTGGAGTAGGAGAGTGCGGGCTTTTGCGCGGTTTAAGCATTGACGATCGTCCAGACTACGAAGAAGAATTGGAAGGCGTTTGCGAAAATATTGCAATGGGTGTAAATGAAGAAGATTTACACGAAGCTTTAACGGAATTCCCCTCAATACAATTTGGCGTTGAAACCGCATTTAAATCATTACATTCAGAAAATCCTTTTGAATTATTCCCTTCGGAATTTACGCGTGGCGAAGCTTCAATTCCAATAAATGGTTTGGTTTGGATGGGCGATAAAAGTTTTATGAAAGAACAGATTTCGGAAAAACTAAAGCAAGGTTTTACTTGCATAAAAATGAAAATTAGCGCAATAGATTTCAAAACCGAAATTGAACTTTTAAAATCAATACGAGAAGAGTTTTCCGCTTCCGAAGTAGAATTGCGCGTTGATGCAAACGGTGCATTTTCCCCAAAAGATGCACTGGAAAAACTAAAAGTGCTGTCAGATTTAAAATTACATTCCATTGAGCAACCCATAAAACAAGGACAATGGCAGGAAATGGCTCGGCTTTGTGAGGAAACTCCGCTTCCAATTGCATTGGATGAAGAATTGATCGGCGTTTTTTCAGAAGAAGAAAAAATAGAATTACTCGATACGATAAAACCCCAATTCATCATTTTAAAACCATCATTAATAGGCGGTTTCCGCGGAAGCGATAGTTGGATAAACCTCGCTGAAAAACACAATGCAGGTTGGTGGATTACTTCTGCTTTGGAAAGTAATGTGGGTTTGAGCGCGATTTCACAATATACTTTTACAAAAAACAGTAAATTGCCACAAGGTTTGGGCACGGGCAGCCTTTACACCAATAATATTGAAAGTCCGCTGGAAGTTTTAAGCGGTAAGTTGCATTACAATCCTACGGTTGATTGGGATTTTCAGATTTAATTCAAATTTTAAGATTCATGATTCAAGATTTAAATAACCAATAACCTATAATCAATAACCCAATAACTCAATAACAAAAAATGTACATAAAACAAGCCTTTAATGTCCTTCACGAATGGTGGCGCTACTTAGTGGGATTTATAATTATTTTTCTAGCTAGCCAAATTGGCACAATTCCGTTAATTCTTGCGGTGATGTCTAAAAAATTGTCCGATGATGAAAGTATATTTTCCATAGATGAAAATGAAGTTTTAACTACATTAAGCTCAAATCTCACGCTATTTTTGATGCTGTTGAGTTTTGCAATCGGTTTGTTGGGAGTTTATCTTGTGGTGCGTTACCTTCATCGGCAACGTTTTGTAACGCTTACAACTTCACGAAAAAAAACCGATTGGGGACGCGTATTTTTTGGTTTTGCCCTAATAACTATTACTACTTTAGTTGTTACAGGATTGGATTATTACAGCAATCCGGAAGATTATGTGTTGCAATTTGATTTAGTTCCGTTTTTAATTCTCGCTGTTATTGCCATAATTATGATTCCGTTGCAGACTAGTTTTGAGGAATATCTTTTTAGGGGTTATTTGATGCAGGGAATTGGGGTTTTGGCAAAAAATAAATGGCTTCCGCTTGTACTTACTTCCGTGATTTTTGGCACGTTACACCTTGCCAATCCCGAAGTTGACAAATTCGGAAATATAATTATGGTTTATTACATAGGCACAGGTTTTTTCTTGGGAATTATGACGCTTATGGATGAAGGAATGGAGCTTGCACTCGGTTTTCACGCAGGAAACAATTTGATAACCGCATTGTTGGTAACGGCTGATTGGACCGTTTTCAAAACTAATTCCGTATTAAAGGATATTTCAGAACCTTCCGCAGGGTTTGATGTAATTACACCTGTTTTAATTCTCTATCCAATTTTCCTATTGCTGATGGCGTGGCGTTACAAATGGCGAGATTGGGGCGGAAAGCTCTTCGGAAAAGTGGAAGAACCAATTGTTATTACTGAAGAAAATAACGAGAATTCAACTTTTATTGAATAGTGAAACCGTTATTGCTACCAAAGTTCAAATTAAATGGCGAAGCGTTTTCTTCTGCGGAATCGCTAAAGGATCGTGCAAACTATTTTGTTCTAAAAGGAAAGGGGGATGAAATTGCTATTGGAAAATTTATTTTGGAATGGTTGAACGACAACGATTTTATAACCGTAAAAACTTCCGGTTCCACAGGAATTCCGAAAAATATAATACTTCAAAAAGAACACGTTTTTAATAGTGCTGAAGCCACGGTAAATCATTTTGACTTAAAGGAAAATACAAAAGCATTGCTATGCCTTTCTTCGGAATATATTGCAGGGAAGATGATGCTCGTGCGTGCAATGACGGCTGGTTGGGATTTGCACACAGTTGCACCCGAAAAAAATCCTCTCGAAAACATAGACGCCGATTTCGATTTTACAGCAATGGTTCCGTACCAAGTTTTTCATTCTTTAGCAGATTTGTACAAAGTGAAAAAACTAATTATTGGTGGCGGAGCGGTGCCGTGGAAATTAGAGAAAAAACTTCAGAAATGTGAAACGCACATATTCGCAACTTATGGAATGACTGAAACTATTAGTCATATCGCCGTTCGACCATTAAATGGAAAGGAAAAATCTGCTGTTTTTTCTGCACTTCCAAAAGTGAATTTTTCACAGTCAGAAAATGGTTGTTTACAAATTCACGCTCCCGAAATTTCAGAAGAAACCGTCGCTACCAATGATGTGGTTGAACTAATTTCTCCAACTTCCTTTAAATTTTTGGGAAGGATAGATAATGTGATTAATAGTGGCGGTACAAAAGTGCATCCCGAAACGGTGGAAGAAAAACTTTCAATTCACATAAACCTGCCTTTCTTTATAACATCGGAAAAAGATGGAGCTTTGGGTGAACGGGTTATTTTGATAATCGAGAGTGAAAAGCAATTAAAAGTTGAAGATTATTCGGAAGCTTTTACAACTCTTTCGGCTTATGAAAAACCTAAGAGAATATACACTCTGTCCAAATTTATTTATACTGAAACCGGAAAGATAAAGCGGGCTGAGGTTTTGAAGAATTTAAAATAAATTAAAAAACCCTTCCAGCGTTCCAAATGCAGGAAGGGTTTTTAAAGAAATTATTCTTTTATAACACGTAAAACCTTGCTTCCTTTATTGCCCACAGTAACTTTCACAAAATAATTGCCAGCGCTAAAACCAGAAATATCCACTTGCTCTTTATTGCTGGTTCCTTTGGAAGTAAGCAAAGTCTGCCCAAGCACATTCTTTAAGACATTGCGTAAAAAAGCAACAATATTACTTTCGCAATATTCGCTATCTTTGGGTAAAACTTTTTTGTTATGACCACAATAAGAATTTTTCTTTCCCAGCCCTAAAGGGAGAAAAAATTCTTAACCGCAGCAAGAACTAAGAAAATCCTTATCCTTTAGGGTTAGGGAAAGAGGATTTTCGAAATTAGAAGATTAACTCTTAAAAAATAAATTCTCTACTTATGACCACAATCTATATAGATGAAGAACTGAACTTGGATAAAACCCATTTTAAGACCATGGAGGAGTTTCAACTGTATTTAATGATGCAGGAAAAGGAACAGATTAAAGACTATTCTTTGAGCGAGGCGCATAAGAAAATAATTGATGATCGCGTTGCAGAGGCAGATGCCAACCCCGATAATTATGTTACTTACCAAGAATTCAAAGATTCCTTTAAAAAGAAATAAATGTATCAGTTGCGAATACGGATACTTGCCCAACAAGAAGCCGATGAAATCTTTGATTATTATGGCAATATTAATTCTACGCTCGCTTTGATGTTTTTGGAGGTATTGTACGCCCAGCTCGATGTAATTTCAGAAAACCCAGAATTGTTCCAATTGAAATATAAAAGTACGCGGGTACGCTATTTAAGAAAGTTTCCTTTTGGAATATATTATAGAATTGTTGATGAAAGTTTTATCGAAATCCTATCAATAATCCACACCAGCCGCAATCCTGAGATTTGGAAAAAAAGAAAGGATTAACGATTAACGACTGAAAATTATTTATTTTTCGAATCACGAATCACGAATCACGAATCACGAATCACGAATCAAGAATCAAGAATCAAGAATCAAGAATCAAGAATCAAGAATCAAGAATCAAGAATCACGAATCACGAATCACGAATCACCAATCACGAATCACGAACACTACACTTGAATAACCCCTAAATTAAAAGCTTTTTCAATAGGCGCGTGGTTTGCGGCTTCAATGCCCATAGAAATCCATTTTCGCGTGTCCAGCGGATCTATCACTGCATCGGTCCAAATTCTAGAAGCAGCATAATACGGAGAGATCTGTCTGTCATATCTGGCTTTTATTTTATCGAACATTTCTTTTTCATCTTCAGGGGTTATAGTTTCACCTTTCTTTTTGAGCGAAGCAGTTTCAATTTGAAGCAAAACTTTTGCGGCGCTGTTTCCGCTCATAACCGCAAGTTCCGCACTTGGCCAAGCTACAATCAATCGGGGATCATAGGCTTTTCCGCACATAGCATAATTTCCGGCGCCGTAACTATTCCCAATTATAATTGTGAATTTTGGAACAACGCTGTTGCTAACGGCATTTACCATTTTGGCGCCATCCTTTATAATTCCGCCGTGCTCGCTTTTACTGCCTACCATAAATCCGGTAACGTCCTGTAAAAACACAAGTGGGATTTTCTTTTGGTTGCAATTGGCAATGAAACGAGTGGCTTTATCTGCACTGTCGCTATAAATTACACCACCAAATTGCATTTCACTCGGTTTGGTTTTGGCCTTTGTAGTTTTTACCAATTTGCGTTGGTTGGCTACAATTCCCACGGCCCAACCGTCTATGCGGGCGTAACCTGTAAGGATTGTTTGGCCGTAGCCTTCTTTGTATTCTTCAAAATCGCTATCGTCCACGAGGCGTTTTATAATTTCGCGCATATCGTATTGTTCTGCACGCGATTTTGGTAGTATTCCGTAAATATCTTCCTGCTTCTCCTTTGGTTTTAAAGCTTTTTCACGGTTAAAACCAGCCTTGTCAAAATCTCCAATTTTAGAAAAAATGTTTTTAATTTTGTCGAGTGCATCTTTATCATCTTTCGCCTTATAATCGGTTACGCCGCTTACTTCACAATGTGTTGTTGCACCACCAAGGGTTTCGTTATCGATAGTTTCGCCAATGGCGGCTTTTACTAAATAACTTCCCGCTAGAAAGATGCTTCCAGTTTTGTCCACAATCAACGCTTCATCACTCATAATAGGAAGGTAGGCGCCGCCGGCCACACAACTGCCCATAACGGCGGCAATCTGTGTGATGCCCATGCTGCTCATAACGGCGTTGTTTCTAAAAATTCTTCCGAAGTGTTCCTTATCGGGGAAAATTTCATCCTGCATAGGTAAATAAACCCCTGCGCTATCCACCAAATAAATAATCGGTAACCGGTTTTCCATAGAAATTTCCTGTGCGCGAAGATTCTTTTTTGCCGTTATAGGAAACCAAGCGCCCGCTTTTACAGTGGCGTCATTGGCAACAACAATACATTGCTTGCCCTTCACATAACCAATTTTCACAACCACGCCACCACCGGATGCACCGCCATGTTCCTCATACATTCCATCACCAGCAAAGGCTCCGATTTCAATACTCGGTTTTTTTGGATCGAGCAGATATTCAATACGCTCACGAGCAGTAAGTTTGCCTTGCGAGTGTTGTTTGTCTATTCGCTTTTGGCCTCCGCCAAGCTTTACTTTTGATAGTTTATTTTTTAATTCTGAAACCAGCAGTTTATTGTGGTCTTCGTTTTTGTTGAAGTTTAAATCCATTGGAAATTTATGTTTGCGCTAAAATACAAAATGCAGCAAAGTTTTAAGTTCAAAGTTCAAAGTTTAAAGTTCAAAGATGAAATTTTACTGCTCTTATCTTCTAGCAAAGTCTTCCAGCTTCCGACTTCCAACTTCCGTCTTCCGTCAAAAACTATGACATTTTGTTAACTAAAATCTGTTTTATATTACCGATATTTGTTTTTACGCGTAAATTTGCGGCTTGAAAAAGAAGACTAACCAAACAGAAATAGATTATGGGAATGAATAAAAATACGGTACTGGCTTGGGCCACTTTTATAATGATTCTAATGGGCTGTATTTTAATTGCATTAGGAGCATTTCGTTATGACGACGTTGCCGGATGGGGTTTTGCCGCCGTGGGAATTGGCTTTTTTGCAATCTCTTGGGTTTTTAATGCTTTAAAGGGAAGGGTTTAATTCAGTGTTCAGTGATCAGTTGCAGTGGGCAGTAGCTATTTCAGTACTATAAAATCCGAAGCTACAAATCTCTAATTAACAAATTCCGAATTAACGAATCCCAAATCCCGAATCAACAAAATAATGTCTGAAGAAAAACAAATTCGATACCGGCTAGCCAAGCACCTCGATGGTGGTGAGGCATTTGTTCCGGTTATCGAAATGCTGAAGAAAATTTCTTTTGAAGACATAAACACTCGTCCCGCGAATCTTCCGTATTCCTTTTATGAAATGTTTTTTCACGTAACATTTTCGCAGAAAGATATTGTGAAATTTACATGCTCCAGCGATTACACCGAACCAAAATGGCCAGATTACTATTGGCCCAAAGAAAAAGTATGTAAAAGCGAAGATGATTGGAAAAATTTAAAAGCTGAATACCTAACAGATCGTGAACGTCTAAAATTTTTTCTTCTAAATGATGAAAATAAATTGATGCAATCTGTTAAGAATGGCAATGGCGAGCAAACACTTTTACGTGAAATAATGTTGGTTATTGAGCATACGGCATATCACAGTGGCCAAATGCTCATCATTCTAAGATTATTAAATTTACATTAACGAATCAACGAATTCTCAAAAATCACAAAATGAGCGACGATAAAAAAGTAATTTTCTCAATGTCTGGGTTGACCAAAACCTATCAAAGTGCCCAGACTCCAGTTCTTAAAAATATTTATTTAAGCTTCTTCTATGGTGCCAAAATTGGTATCCTTGGTCTTAACGGAAGTGGTAAATCCACTTTGTTGCGAATCATTGCCGGCGAAGAAAAAAACTATCAAGGCGATGTAGTTTTTGCGCCAGGTTATACTGTAGGTTATCTTGAACAAGAGCCTAAACTCGACGAAACCAAAACCGTGCTTGAAGTTGTAAAGGAAGGCGTGCAGGAAGTTGTTGATATTCTTGACGAATACAATAAAATAAACGATATGTTCGGCTTGCCAGAGGTTTATGAAAACCCTGCAAAAATGGACGAACTGATGGACAAGCAGGCAAAGCTTCAGGATAAAATTGACGCTACAAACGCTTGGGAACTCGACACAAAATTAGATATAGCGATGGATGCCTTGCGCACGCCCGAACCTGATAAATTGATCAGCGTTCTTTCCGGCGGTGAAAAAAGAAGGGTCGCACTTTGCCGACTTCTTCTAAAAGAACCGGATGTACTTTTGCTAGATGAGCCCACAAACCATTTGGATGCTGAAAGTGTTCACTGGTTAGAACATCACCTTTCAGAATATAAGGGAACCGTGATTGCCGTAACACACGATAGATATTTTTTGGATAACGTTGCGGGTTGGATTTTGGAATTGGACAGGGGAGAAGGTATTCCGTGGAAAGGAAATTACTCTTCTTGGCTGGATCAAAAATCGAAACGTTTGGCGCAGGAATCTAAAACAGCGGGCAAACGTCAAAAAACTTTAGAACGCGAGCTGGAATGGGTTCGACAAGGTGCGAAAGGTCGTCAAACAAAACAAAAGGCACGTTTACAGAATTACGATAAACTACTAAGCCAAGACCAAAAACAATTGGATGAAAAACTTGAAATTTATATCCCGAACGGTCCACGTTTGGGAACAAATGTTATTGAGGCCAAAGGCGTTTCAAAAGCATTTGGAGATAAATTGCTTTACGAAGATTTGAATTTCAAATTGCCACAAGCTGGAATTGTTGGTATTATTGGCCCAAACGGTGCTGGTAAAACCACGATTTTTAAAATGATTATGGGCGAAGAAGCGCCAGACAAAGGAACTTTTGAAGTGGGTGAAACCGCGCAGATTGCCTATGTAGATCAGGCACATTCAAATATAAATGTAGATAAAACCATTTGGGAGAACTTCAGCGATAGTCAGGAATTGATTATGATGGGCGGCAGGCAGGTTAACTCGCGAGCATATTTAAGCCGTTTTAATTTCAGCGGAAGCGAACAGAACAAAAAAGTTTCTATGCTTTCTGGTGGGGAACGGAACAGGCTTCACCTCGCGATGACTTTAAAAGAAGAAGGCAACGTACTCTTGCTGGATGAGCCAACGAACGATTTGGACGTAAATACGCTTCGAGCGCTTGAGGAAGGTCTGGAAAACTTTGCAGGTTGCGCAGTTGTAATTAGTCACGACCGTTGGTTTTTGGACAGAATCTGCACACACATTCTCGCTTTTGAAGGAAATAGTGAGGTGTATTATTTTGAAGGTGGTTTCAGCGAATACGAAGAAAACAAAAAGAAACGTTTGGGTGGCGATTTGATGCCGAAACGAATTAAGTACAAAAAACTGATACGCTAAATTATGTGGAGAAATATTATGATAATTGGTTTGCTAATAGCTCTTTCATCATGCGGAGCGAAGCGAAAAGGAGTTGATGCTTCAAAAGAATCCAAAGAAGTCGTCTTGGGTAATATTGAAGCTGTTTCCTACAAAAGTTTAGGGAATGGAGTTGCTTCAATATCGTTAAAGCTTTTTGAAAACAATACGTTTAAATTTGACTTCAAAAGCATTCCACAACCAGATACGGAAGAAAAACCGATTGTAATTTCAGAAAAGGGAACTTACACTTCTGAGGGAAATTGGAAAATTCTAAATTTTAAAAACCCTAAATTTTCGCTTGCAGCTATTTTCGACAAAAACTTCTCAGGTGCGGCAGATTTTAGAGTAATTGATGAAACAAATGTAAAAATAAATACTTCTAAAAATGTGTTGCCTATTTGGGGCGTAGTTTGTGAAAAGCAATAAGCCGAATGTATAAATTTAAAAACTCCCAACTCAGTTTTTGAATTGGGAGTTTTAATTTTACACGGACAATTTATTTTTTGATTACTAGTTTCTTCGTAAAAGATTGCTTTCCGCTAGTCACTTTAACTAAATAAATTCCTGCCGCAATCCCGTCAGTTTTAACTTTGATGTTTTTATTTGAGCCGAAATTTCCTCGGAACAATTCTTTTATCTTTTTCCCTGAAATATCATAAAGCTGAACAGTCCCTTCCGAAGAAATATTTTGAGAAATTGTAAATTCTGAAGTTGCTGGATTCGGATAAACTTTGATTGAATTTTCACTTAATTCATTTTCTTCAACTCCTAAAATAGTACTCACGTCATAACTGTGCATCGCTCTTCCAAAAGTTCCGGCGTAAAGTGTTTGCGTAGGTTCGTGAAGTTTCAAATCCATTACAACTGTAAATGGAAGGTTGTTTCCTAAAATGGTCCAATTGGCACCATCGTCTTTGGAATACCAAACATTTAAATCTGTCGCAACGAAAAGTATGTTTTCGGCTGGATAAACAATAATATCATTTACGGGAATATTTGGGAGATTGGATGAAATATCTGTCCAGTTCTGTCCGCCATCCGCAGTTTTAAAAACGCGTGGCGTATAATCTAAATACTTAAAACCTGACACCGTTACATAAGCAACCATATCGTCACTCGGAACCATCGCGATTGAAGTAATGTATTGGTCTGGCAGGCCGGTGCTAACGTCTGTCCACGTTGTTCCCCCATCAAAAGTTACGTTTACGTTTCCGTCATCGCTTCCGGTATAAATAACGTCAAGATTGTTATAGGAAGCTGCGATAGCGGTGAGTGTACCAAAAGCTAAAGAACCACTTGGATGCAGGCCATCGGTTAAGTCTGGGCTTATGGCAGTCCAAGAAACTGCGCGCGTTGAGGTGTAAAGCTTATTAGACCCGTAATACATTTTAGAAGAATCGAACGGTGAAAGAATTACCGGAGTATTCCAGTTTGTGCGGTCGCTACCGCTTATCCCATTTGTTCCATTTTGAAATGAGCTGCCCCCATTTGTTGAACGCCGAAGATTTCCATATTGCGATTCTCCATAAACATAACTATTGTCGTTGGGGTCTACATTCACATGAAAACCATCGCCGCCAATAATTGAATTCCAATCGCTAGTGCCTCCGGTGAGAGTGCGGATAGTATTGTTGTCCTGTGTACCCCCATAAAGTCTTTCGGGTTGTGAATAATCCACTTCAATATTGTAAAATTGTGTGATTGGAAGATTTAAAAACTTAGTCCAACTACTTCCTCCATTATTAGAAATATAAGCACCGCCATCGTTTCCGGAGAGCATAAAGTTGCTGTTTGTTCTTGAAAAATCCAATGCGTGATGATCTACGTGCATTCCGGGTAAGGTTTGCCAAGAAGCACCACTGTTGGTTGATTTTGCCATTTCAAAACCAATTACATAAACTTCTTCAGAGTTTGTAGGGTTAACCCGCACATTTCCGAAATACCACCCAAAATTAGCATCTATTCCATTGAGGGCTCCCGGCGTGGTTACCAGTGTCCAATTGTCGCCATTATCTGTTGATTTGTATAAACCATCAAATTCATTGGTAATTTCATTAGTTGTAAAACGGGCATAAACCGTTGAAGGGTCTGATTCAGAAACCGCGATACCAATTCGTCCTGTTTGTGCATTTGGAGCAGGTAGGCCATTGGTTGCTCCTAATTCCGTCCAGGTCGTTCCACCGTCAATCGAACGGTGAATAGCAGAACTTACACCGCCATAATCACGTTGCCAAGGTTTGCGGGTGCGCTCCCACATTGCTGCATAAATAATGTTTGTATTTGCAACATTCATAGCAAAATCAATCGCCGCTGTTGAATCTGTCACAAAAAGAACCTGTTCCCAATTCGTTCCGCCATTTATTGTTCTGTAGATCCCTCGCTCTACATTTTTACCGTATAGTTCTCCAGTAGCCGCGGCAAAAACGCGGTCAGGATTTGTAGGATCAACAACTATGCGACCTATGTGGTTGCTCTCTGGCAAACCAACATTCGTCCAAGTATCACCGGCATCGTCACTTCGGTAAACTCCATCACCAAAATAGGCACCATCTGTAGCGCTTCCGTTTGCTTCACCAGTTCCGGCGTAAATGCGTTGTGAATTTGAGGGAGCTATTGCAATATCACCAATTGATGGTTTTGTTACTTCATCAAAAATTGGCGTCCAGTTTGTGCCAGCATCATAACTTCTAAAAATCCCACCCGTTGCTGTGGCTACGTAAAGATGATTGTCGTTATCAGGAGAAATCGCAACGTCTGTAACGCGTCCACCAGTGTTTAATGGGCCAACAAATGTCCATTCTCCAGCCATTTCAGGAGCTCTGTTTGCAATAATTTGTCTGGACTGAAGAACGGCTTCTTTGTAAGCTTCTTTATTTATATAATTGTTGGGATAAGCGCGTTGGTTGTACATCCACTCGGCGGGATATTCCATTTTTCCAGTTTCCTTGCCGGATACTTTTTCTTCAGAAGTGTTTTTACAGCTTGATAGAAGAAAGACTGAGCATACTATTAAAAGAGCAAAAGACGGGGATAAGTATTTGTAATTTTTCATCAAAGGCGATTTTAAATTTTAGTTTTTTTTTTGAAACGGATTGAAATCCATTGTAAATATCGTAATTAATGGTTCAACAATCAGCCCAATCACAAAAGATTGTTTGCGGAATGAAAGTTCATAAAAGAAAATTAGGATCAATGAAATATTTCTGATTGGAAATGAATTCCCAATAAAAATTTTTTGATTATAAAATTGATAATGATGTAAGTCAAGATTATTGTAAGAATAACCACGAATATTTGAAATGTTTTTGCTTTCAGACTTAACGGATTTTTAGGACTCAAAATCAGCGCGGCAAATGCTTTTGATATCTGGATCCGCTCATTATAGCATATAAAAACGAGTACTAATATATAAAAAGAAACATTTATTATTGCTTCCAATATTGGATAACCCGCGTAGAGTATATCAATCAGGAGAATGTTCAATAATATGGGAAACAGAAGGGTTACTGCCAATAACTTAGTTTTATTGAACAACAATAACAAACCTCCACAAATCTGAAAAAGAGCGATGATATTTGCAAAGCTTTCCGAATAACTAAAAAATACCCAAGTTAAATCGAGACCTGATAATTCATTTATTGTTTTGTCATAAAGATCTTTACCATAAGCAAACTGTTCACCAGTTAGCTTCACCATTCCATAGCGAAACATATAAAATGCCGTAAAAACTCTCCACGCAAATTCAATTGTACTTAGATTAATTGTTGAATAATTTTTCATTCCTTTGGAAATCTATTTTTTTGGATACCAATCCAATTGTGTAACCTTAATATCTGGATTGCCTGCTTCCACCAAAGATTTGAACTTTTCAACATCACTCAACCCTTCAGTTCCGCGGTAATGATATGGATAAACGGTTTTTGGCTTGAAAGCCAAAACCGCTTCGGCTGCTTTTTCAACCGTCATTGTATATGGGAGATTCATACAGACAAAGGCTATATCAATATTTTTGAGATTACGCATTTCTGGAATATCTTCGGTGTCGCCGGAAATATAAATTCGCTCACCATTTTGTTCAAGTATATACCCGTTTCCACGTCCTTTTTCGTGAAATTTCAAAGCTTCTTTACGCAGATTGTACATTGGGATAGCTTCTATAGTAATTTCATTATTTAAAGTGCTCTCGCCATTATTTAAAATTTTTGTTTTCTTTTGAAGATTTTCAGATAATTTGTCAAATACCGCTTTTGGAGCGATTATTTGGGTATTATCCAGTACAATGGATTCAAGTGTAGGAAGGTCCAAATGATCGCCGTGGATATCTGTGACCAAAACCAAATTTGGTTCGGTATATTTCAAAAATGCTTCTTTTCCGCCCACGGGATCTACATAAATTATTGTTCCGTCCCAATTTAGGACCATAGTGGCGTGCTCTACCGGATTGATGGTAAAACCTTCTTCTGTTGCAGCCTCCCCGCCATCAACTTCTTCTAATGGAGTATTGATCGTTGCCTCCGATTCCTCTTTTTCTGAAGTGTTTTTACAAGCTGTTAACACAATTGTAACCATTAAAATGTAGGCTAGATTTTTCATAAATAATATTTTTTGAATGAAGATACCAAGAAAACAAGAGTTATCGGCGTTTTTTATAAAATTATGAGATTGTATCACTCACCAAATAAGCAATCGCTTTACCCACTTGATTCGGAAAAAGCCCCGCAGATGGCGACCCTTCGCAAATATGAAGGTAACGCGCATTGGCGTTTTTTGAAAAATAGGAAACAAATTTTCGAGCCTCAGACAAAGTAAATCCACTGGGCGAAATCGCGCTGCTGCCCATCATTTCAATGGCGTCCATATCCAGTTCAATTCCGAAGTTTTCATTGCTGCAGAAATTTTCAGCTTCTTTCATTGCTTCGGAAAAGGATATTTTTTGTTGGATGGTAATAGCTTCAAAAAGATTGAATTTTACCCTTTCGGAATTTTTTTCAATTGAATTGAAAACGGCTTCCGAAGTATAATTTCTATGTAATCCGAAAATGAAGTATTTATTTAAAAACCCTTCTTCAAACGCATACGAAAACCCGTTGCCGCTGTGGCGATGTTCTAGGGAACGGAAATCTGTGTGCGCGTCAAAATTGATGCAGTTTATTGGTTTTTGCAATGCCTCGGAAACACCTTTCAAGTTTCCATAACTGTTGTTGTGGCCGCCGCCAATAATAATTGGAAATTTGCCAGCTTCAATAATCAGTTTTACAACTTCCGAAACTTTATGGTCAATTTGGGTAACCAATTCGCCCAGTTTTTCGGCATAGTGGTTTTCTTCTTTTGAAATAGTTATTGCCTGTTTCATTTGCGTTTCGCAATCAATTTCGCCTAAAAGTATTACGTTTTCCACATTGGTTAAATGATTGTGCTGAATGTTTAGAAGACTTCCCAAAGCGGCTTCCCAAGTTTTTGAAGTTCCGGGATTTCCATAGTTTGCACGAACTCCAATATCTTCTGGAATTCCCAAAAGCACATATTTTGCCGAATGATTTTTTAAATCGTCGAGCGTTTCAACAAAGTTTACTTTTTCACCAAACTTAATTTCTCCAGCCCGTTTCTTTATAAAAGAAACAACATCTTTTTCAGAATAAATTTTAAGCAAGTTCATAATAATCCTCAATATATTTTTAGGTTTTAAATAAGTTCCTCCCCTTTTTTTAAGGGGAGGTGCCGATAGGTGGAGGGGTTACTTTACTTCTTGCCCATTAATAATTACCGAATCAATCAAATTACTGCCAAAAGCATAGGGCAAATAGCCGTAGGATGGAATTTCTTTTGTAATAATAAGATTTGCCATTTTCCCTTTTGTAATACTGCCGTGGGTTTTGCTCAAACCCATAGCATACGCGCCATTTATAGTAGCTGCATTTATAGCTTCTTCGGGCGTTAAACGCATTTTTATACAGGCCGTTGCAACTACAAAATTCATATTTCCGCTTGGCGTAGAACCTGGGTTATAATCTGTAGCGAGCGCTAATGGCAGTCCGGCGTCAATAATTTTTCTGCCGGGCGTGTAGGGAATACTCAAAAAGTAGGAGCAGGAGGGAAGTGCCACGGGCATAGTTTGGCTATTTTTCAATGCTTCTAAATCTTCATTTGTCAAAACTTCCAAATGATCTACGCTCAGCGCTTTGTGTTTTACGGCTGCTGCAATCCCGCCGATGCTGTTGAATTGATTGACGTGTACTTTTGGAATAAGACCGTATTTTTTTCCTTCGGAAAGAATTCGTTCCAAATTGGCAACAGAAAAATACCCTTCTTCACAGAAGATATCTACGTAATCTGCAAGTTTTTCTTCAGCTACTTTTGGCAGCATTTCGTTACAGAGCAGATCTAGATAACCATCTTTATTGCCTTTATATTCCGTGGGAATTGCGTGTGCGCCTAAAAATGTGGTTTTTATGGTAATAGGATATTCTTCAGCAAGTTTTTTTGCAACGCGTAGCATTTTTAATTCAGCATCAGTTGTTAATCCGTAACCGCTTTTTATTTCAATAGCTCCTGTGCCTAGACGCATCACTTCTTCCAAACGAGCGGCAGATTGATGGTATAAATCCTCTTCCG
Organism: Aequorivita lipolytica; assembly: GCF_007997135.1. GTDB lineage: Bacteria > Bacteroidota > Bacteroidia > Flavobacteriales > Flavobacteriaceae > Aequorivita > Aequorivita lipolytica. Next base: position 155,729 of record NZ_VORU01000008.1, read on the forward strand.
AAGTTTCTTGTAATTTTTTTGCGCTGTTTACAATTCCTCCGCCTCTTTCGGCAATTTCTTGGTAGCTGAGCCCTTTAATTCTATCTACAAATTCCTGTTCGCGGTTGCCTGCGTAAACTATATGTGTGTGGCTGTCGCACCAAGCGGGAAGCACCATTTTTCCGCTGCAATCCAACGTTTTAAAACCTTGATGTGGGCCCATTTTGTCCATTGTTCCGTAATCTTCAATAATACCGTGGTTTATAAAAACCCAAGCATTTTTTAAGGTTGGAAGTTCATTCATTTCTTTGCCACTAAGTTTTGAAGGACAGTTTTCACGTACCTGGAGCAATTCTTTTATATGTGTGAGCAGTAATTTCATGAAATAATTTTTGCAACAACAATTTTTTATAAAGATACTTAAAAAGTTAGCAGTGGCAGTTCGTGAAGAGCAGTGAATTAGCGGGAACTTATCTCGTTGCAACTTATTATAAAATGTAGATGGTTTGATTGAGTGAATTATTATGGCTATATTGAAATAAATATTAATAAAATGATACAATTGGTCTCAGAATACTCGAATTATCTAAAAGAACTTCCCAAGCTTATAAAAGAATCACCTTATAAGACGGCGTATATTATTGAAAAACTTCAAATTCCTAAGGGAACTTACTACCGTAAATTAAAGGATAAAAGTTTCAGTGTAGAAGAAGTTGAGAAACTTACAAAGATTCTATTTCCAAAAGAAATTTATTTAAAGGAAACGCTTGCCAACTCACGCGATGAAATCCACGTTGGAAAATTTTCAGAATATGAAAAGCTTATGGAAAGAATTACAAATGTAGTTTCCTAAAACCTGAATCGTTTCTTTATCGTTTCTTCTCTTCGGAGTTTTGATTTCCCTTCTAATCCTGTTTTCCTTTCTGTCCTGATTCTGGAAAAAACCATACCTTTAAACTTTCTGAAAAACCAATATAAAATGAAATTAAAATCCCTAGGTATAAACACCATTTGCACGCACATTGGCGAGGTAGAGGACAAACAATTTAAAGGCGCCATTTCACCCCTATATATGTCCAGCAGCTATGCGTATGAAGACGTGGAAGTGAAGCGCTATCCACGTTATTTTAATACACCAAACCAAGAAGCGCTCTGCAAAAAAATAGCAATGCTTGAAAAAAGTGAAGCAGCACTTATTTTTTCGAGTGGAATGGCTGCCGTTAGTACTGCAATGCTTGCGTTTTTACACAAAGACGATCACGTGGTGCTTCCGCAGACTTTATATGGAGGAACTTATAATTTTGTGGTTAAGGAGTTTCATAAATTCGGAATAGAATATTCTTTTGCCGATGGTTTCTCGGAAGCAGATTTTTCTGAAAAAATTCAGAAAAACACTAAAGTTCTTTTTGTTGAAACGCCTTCAAATCCTTTAATGCGCATTACAGATTTGGAAATGATTTCAAAATTGGCGAAACAACACAAAATTTTAACAATGATCGATAACACCTTTGCTTCGCCCGTAAACCAAACTCCGGCAGATTTCGGGATTGATATTATGATACACAGTGCCACGAAATATATGGGTGGACACAGTGATATTTCTGCAGGTGCTGTTGCCGCTAGCGAAGAAAACATAAAAATAATTTGGAATCTTGCTAAAAATCTGGGTGGAAATCTTAGCGATTACACCGTTTGGCTTTTGGAGCGCAGTATGAAAACGATGGTGTTGCGCGTAAAAGCCCAAAATAAAAATGCTAAAAAAATGGCGAACTGGCTTGAAAAACATCCTTTGGTTGAAAAAGTGTACTATCCCGGTCTGAAAAACCATCCTGATTATGAGCTTGCAAAAAAACAAATGAGTGGGTATACGGGAATGCTTTCTTTTGAAATAAATGAAGGTTTGGATGTAAGTAAATTTTTAAAAGGTTTAAAAATGATAAAACCTTCAATGAGTCTGGCTGGTGTGGAATCTACCATTCTTTCACCTGCAAAAACATCACACAGTTTATTAACACCTGAGGCGAGAAAAGAGCAAAATATAAGCGATGGCTTATTGCGTTTTTCAGTGGGAATTGAGGAAGTGGAAGATATAATTGCCGATTTGGAAGGAGCATTTTCAAAATGTTAGAATTTCAATTTTACTATTTTTTGTTTGGAATAAAAACCTAATGAAAATATTAAAAACTGAAGATTAAAGGATGTTTGTTGCTGATAGGAATTCAATCCACCAGCCTTTAAACTCATAAACAATTAAACTTTTAAACTTATTTATGAAAATTGATATACTCGCCATTGGCGCACATCCAGACGATGTGGAATTGGGATGTGCGGCAACTTTAGCAAAAGAAATAGCCAATGGAAAAAAAGTAGGTATTTTAGACCTTACCCGCGGGGAGCTTGGAACCCGCGGAACTGCTGAGATACGAGACAAAGAAGCAGCAACCGCAGCAGAAGTTTTGGGTGTAAAATTTAGACACAACCTAGAATTCTCCGATGGGTTTTTGGTGAATAATGCGGCATCACAACTCGAAATCATTAAAATTATCAGAAAATATCAGCCCAATGTCGTGCTTTGCAACGCCATAGATGACAGACACATAGACCACGGAAAAGCGAGCAAACTAGCAAGCGACGCTTGTTTTTTAAGCGGCCTCCAAAAAATTGAAAGTATTTACGAAGGCAATCACCAAAAGGCTTGGCGACCCAAACACGTTTACCATTATATACAATGGAAAAACATTGAGCCTGATTTTGTAGTTGATGTAACAGGTTTTTTAGAGAAAAAGTTAGAGGCTGTTTTTGCGTATCAAAGCCAGTTTCACCAAAAAGAAGCAGATGAGCCTGAAACCCCAATTTCTTCAACCAATTTTCGCGATAGCATCACTTATCGGGCGCAAGATTTGGGAAGACTTATTGGTACCGAGTATGGCGAGGGATTCACAACAGAGCGCTATCCTGCGGTAGATTCGATTTTCGATTTAATTTAATTTTCTTAAGCAAGAATATTGTGCAACCGTAAGAATTGAATTATATTTGCACCTGCCTGCTGGAATATGCAGGTCCGCTTAGCGGTATTTTGCCTAAAAGCACGATAAATGGTGGTTGTAGCTCAGCTGGTTAGAGCATCGGTTTGTGGTACCGAGGGTCGCCGGTTCGAACCCGGTCTTCCACCCAAAACAAAAGCTTCTCAGAAATGGGGAGCTTTTTTTGTATATTAATAATTTATAAGAAATTGAAGCCGGGTGAGAAGTTTATCCTGAGCTTGTCGAAGGGAACCCGGTC
>NZ_VORU01000040.1 GCF_007997135.1 Aequorivita lipolytica
TGCTAACAATGTATAACCGCAATTACGGCGGATTCGACTGCGTCCGAATCCACGAGTAATTGCTAACGTGAGTGCTTTTCCGAAAAACATTAAATTTAATCCCGTAACTGCGGTTATACTAAACGTTGGCATTAATATAAAACAACCATCGAACTAATGGAAAACGAATTTGCAAAAGTGATGTCTGAAAGGACAGACGAAGAATTAATTAAGATTGTAACAATTGAAAGAGGAAGTTATAATCCGACTGCAATCGAGGCTGCGGATTCTGAAATTGAAAAGCGGAATATTGACACGAGCGAATTTGAGAAAATAAAAGAAAAAGCGACTGTCGAGAAAGAACAAAAACAAAAAGTTGACTCGAACGTAGTTGGCTCTGGAATCAGATTTTTGAACTTCATAATTGATTTTATAATTTGGTTAATTATTGCAGGAATTTTGACTTTCCCATTAAGCGCAAAAGACGGAAATCAAATGTTACTTGGATATGTAATTATGTTTGCGACATTCATTGGATATTATGCTATAATGGAAATCAAGTTTCAGAAAACAGTTGGAAAATTTGTAACAAAAACGAGAGTTGTAAAAATGAACGGAGAGAAACCTGAAAATTCGGATATTATTTCTCGAACTTTTTGCAGACTAATTCCTTTTGACCGAATTTCGTTTCTATTTACGAAAAACGGAATTCACGATTTTTTGTCTAAAACTAAAGTTGTGAAAGACACAGTTGAATAAAATACTAATGCCAACACCGTATATAATTTATTGCTTGGTTCTCGCCTACTTACGAAAGTTCTCGCGGACTTTCTTGGTCAGTAATTATTTACTAGATTAGTTGCTTGAAACACGCAACAAACCATATACAAACACGTTGTAAAGCATTAAAAATGAACCGACTTCTATTAATAATTGCCATATTATCATTTGTTAGTTGTAAAACAGACACCGAACTGTTTGATGAAGTAAATGAAATGGCTCAATTTGATAAAGTTTAC
>NZ_VORU01000009.1 GCF_007997135.1 Aequorivita lipolytica
AGACAAACCTTCGCACAATGCAGGGTGAGAAAGCAGTGGATGTATCGTCCCTTGCCGCTGGAGTTTATGTAGTTCAGATTATTGGTGAAAACGCAAGCACTGTAAAGCGCTTGATTAAAGAGTAATCACCAAATAACCAACCAAAGAAGGAAACCCCTTCAGCTTTTGCTGAGGGGGTTTTTGATTTTAGAAGATTCAGATAAAATCTTCACTAATTCTATACCTTTACATTTCAATAAATAAATCAACAAATGAATAAAGCAATTCCCTTTTTGGCACTCGCCTTAATCATTGCCGCTTGTAATGATTCCAAAGAAAAAGAAAAAACAAACTTAAGTGAAGAACAGATGGACAATACCGAAAATCCGCTACTTTCAGAAAGTACTTTGCCCTACGGAGCACCGAACTTTTCAAAAATAAAAGATGAAAACTTTAAGCCTGCAATGCTTGAAGGAATAGAACAACAAAAGAACGCGGTAGAGACAATAGCTAATTCTGAAGAGGAACCTACATTTGACAATACGGTACTCGCCCTTGAAAAAAGTGGTGAGCTTTTAAATAGGTCATCAGAAATATTTTATACCCTCGCTGGTGCCAATACTAATGAAACCCTACAGTCAGTAGAGGAAGAAATGGCTCCAAAATTTGCAGCCCAAAACGATATGATTTATTTAAACGAGAAATTGTTTAAACGTTTTAAAACTTTACACGATAAAAAGGAAACTCTAAATCTGGAAGCCGAATCCTTAAAACTTCTTGAGGAATATTATGAAGATTTTGAAATAGCAGGCGCTAATCTTTCTTCAGAAGACAAAGAAAAACTTAAAGTATATAACGAGAAGATTGCAACCCTTACTACTAAATTCGGGAAAACATTGTTAGACGCCAACAATGCTGGTGCAGTAACATTTATGAATAAAGAAGACTTGGCAGGTGTAGATGAAGATTTTTTGAAATCTAAAGAAAACAAAGACGGTAAAGGCTGGACCATTCCGTTGCAAAACACTACCCAACAACCTTTGTTGCAATCTATGGAGAATAGGGCAAGTCGCGAAAAACTGTATAAAGCCGCTTGGCATAGGGCAGATCAAGGCGCTAACGATACCAGAGAACTAATTAAAGAGCTAGTGGAAGTACGCGCCCAAAAAGCAAAACTATTAGGATTTAATAATTATGCTGAATGGAGCCTTCAAAAAACAATGGCCAAAACGCCCGAAAATGTAAACAAATTCTTTAGCGGACTTATTCCAGCTGCAACCACAAAGGCACAAGCTGAATCTGATGAAATTCAAAAAATGATAAAATCCAAAGGACAGGATTTCAAATTGGAGCCTTGGGACTGGAACTATTATGCCGAAATGGTTCGGAAAGAGAAATACGACTTGGATGAAAATCAAATAAAGCCCTATTTTGAATTAAAGAATGTATTGGAAAAAGGCGTGTTTTACGCTGCAAACAAACTTTACGGCATCACCTATAAACCCAGAACCGATATTCCAACCTATCATGAAGATGTATTTGTTTATGAATTGTTTGAAGAAAACGGAGACGCCCTTGGCCTATTTTATGCAGATTTCTTTGCGCGCCCTAGCAAGAGTGGAGGCGCTTGGATGAGCAACTTTGTTACCCAATCTAAATTGTACAATAAGAAGCCAGTAATATATAATGTACTTAATATTCCAAAACCAGCTGGTAATGAACCTGCTTTATTGACCTATGACGAAGTATCTACTATGTTCCACGAGTTCGGACATGCACTTCACGGCTTTTTTGCCGATCAACAATATCCTTCATTATCCGGAACGGCTGTGGCACGCGATTTCGTAGAATTCCCTTCACAGTTTAATGAAAACTGGGCGCTATACCCAGAAATACTTAAAAACTATGCGCTTCATTATAAAACTGGAGAACAAATTCCACAACAATTGATTGATAAAATTAAAAACTCTGGTACTTTCAACCAAGGTTATAGTTTAACGGAAAATTTGGCTGGCTCAAACCTGGATATGCAATGGCATACCATTTCACCAGATAAAAAGATAGAAGATGTAAATGCTTTTGAAAAACAAGCGTTAAGCAATACCAAACTTGATTTGGTTCATGCCGTACCACCAAGATACCGTTCCACCTATTTCTCCCATATTTTTGCTGGTGGATATGCTGCGGGATATTATTCGTATTCATGGACTGAAATGCTGCATCACGATGCATACAATTGGTTTGAAAACAATGGAGGTTTAACGCGTGAAAACGGACAGCGTTTCCGCGATATGGTTTTATCAAAAGGAAATACTTTGAACCTCGAAAAAATGTACAAAGACTGGCGCGGAAGCGATCCCAAAATTCAGCCAATGCTTAAGGCACGAGGGTTGAAGTAGAGAGAAAAAAAATAAGCCACGAATTCACGAATGATTATTTAAAACTATTCGTGAATTCGTGGCTTTTAATAGGTACGCTTTTTGAATAAACTAAGAATACCTATTGAAATTCCTAGTGTCACCCTGAGCTTGTCGAAGGGTTGAATCAATTCAGGGAATTAACTTTGGATTAATATCTAATATATTTTCAGTTAAATATTTTGAAACAAAGCCTTCGGAAAAGTACTCGTTGCCAAGTATCTTTTCTTCTGAAAGCATTTTTTTCACATCAATTTTTTCTTTGTATTCTTTTAGCATTGGGATAGAAACGGGCGCGTAGCTAAAATGCCACGGCTCATATTTAAAGCCTTTTCGGTTGCCGTTGTCTGTATAAACTTCGTAAAAGTCAAATTTTTCAGCATTATCATCTAGCCACATTTTCAATTTGCAGAAAGGTCCGTTTCCGTGAAAATTCTCAGGCATTAGCACATTTGCAGGTCGCGGAGCGTTGGCGTCAATTATATCGATATCGGTTCCCCAATGATGGCGCGAAGTGCCGGGAATGGTGGAATATTCAATAATTTTTTCAATCGCTTTTTCAGGGGGAAGACCTTCATTAGTGAATCTTTTATATTTCCCTTCAAAAATTTCCTTTTGCCGCTGAAAGCTTCGGTAGGCTGAAACCACTTCAATATTTATATTTTCTTTTGCTGCTGCGGCCTTCATTTTATTGAATGCTTCTTTCGCAGTTTTGTGCATTTTTGAGGTATAGCTATCACCCACAATATCTGGGTTTCCCTTTCCTATCAATTGGTTTCGGGTAAATCCTTCTGAAAAATTACTGAAAGAAAACTGCGGAAAAATTGCCAAACTTAGTCCTGCTATACCTGAAATTTTAATAAATTCGTTGCGCTTCATTTTATAGTTTAGTGAAGTTTTAAAATTACCATTATTTTGAAAGATAACGCCTTTTACATTCGTATTATTGATTCAAACGAAATTTTCAGCATTATTCCTCTTTTGCAAAAATTAGGAAATTATTCCGTTTCCGAAGCACTGTTAAAAGAACGTTTGCAGGAAATGACGCAGCAGAATTACGAATGTCTCGGAATTTTTGATGCTGAAAAATTAATTGGTACTTGCGGTTTGTGGTTTCAAACCCGTCATTATGCTGGCAAAAGTGTAGAGATGGATCATGTGATAATTGACGATGCATACCGAAGCCACGGTATTGGCAAAATGCTTATTGAATTTATAAGCGATTACGCCAAGAAAAAATCATGCAATTGGGTAGAGCTTAATAGCTATGTTCACAATTTTCCTTCCCATAAATTCTTTTATAATCAAGGTTTTGTGGCTAAGGGGTATCATTTTGTGAAGGAGCTTTGAAAAGATTTGAGACCGCTACGCTATAAGACTTAAGATGTAAGACACATTCTGGTTAGAAATTTGAACACTTAGTTCCAGTTTCAACTTCATAAGGTTCTTTCCCTTGTTCAAAAACACGCGCTTTCAATTCTCCTTTCAAAATAATTTCATCTCCTTTTACTTGTAGCCAACTGCCTTCTCGCAAGCCAACTACCGGAACTGTATTTTGGGTATGAAATTCTGCAATACGCGTTTCGCGAGTTTCGCCCATATGTTTGCTGCCGAGATCGGGATCTAAATAGTGTGGATTTAAATTGAAGGGAATTACGCCTAAAGTTTTAAATGAAGGTGGATACACTATCGGCATATCGTTAGTAGTCTGCATAGAAACGCCGCAAATATTACTTCCGGCGCTGGTTCCCAAATACGGCAGACCTTTAAAAATAGCTTCGCGTAGCGGTTGCATAAGTTCCAATCGGTAAAGTGCGCTCACTAAAACAAAAGTATTTCCGCCACCCGTAAATGCTCCTTTTGCATTTTTCAAAGCTTCCGCAGGATTTTTAAATGTGTGCAGCCCAACCAGTTTTTTGCCAATTTTTTGAAATGCTTTTGCTGCTTTTTCAGTGTATTCATCGTGGCTGATGCCGCCGGGGCGGGCGTAAGGAATGAAGATTACTTCTTCAGTATCCTTAAATAGATCGGACATTTCACTAGTGAGATAATCTAAATATTCGCCACCGTAAACGGTGCTGGTACTTGCTATTACCAGTTCCCGCGAAGGCGGGAATCTCTTTGTTTCAGAATTGTTCATGATTGACTAATTTTTCAGAGTTGTAAATTTAGCTATTGCAATTGTAAACTTTAAGTTTTCACTAACAAAACAAATATGTACTTTTAGTGAATGACAAAAAACCTACTCCTACTTCTATTTATTGTTGCCGCACCCGTGCTTTTTGCGCAGGACATAGACCGCACAAAAGTTTCCGGCAAAATACACGTTCCGCAGGGTGAAGATTCTGAAGGGATTTCTGTATATAATATTTCTTCACAGAAAGGAACAATTACCAGTGCCGATGGTACTTTTGAAATTGAACTAGCCGAAAACGATCGCATTCAGATTACTGCACTGCAATATCAGTCGTTCACAGTAGTTGTAGACAGAGGTATTATACAAAGAAAAGTTATAAATATTTTTCTGAATCCCGCAGTTAATCAACTCGAAGAGGTTGTTGTGAGACCGTACGATCTTACGGGAAACATAAATGTGGACGTAAAAAAAATCCCAACGTATAACGTTACAAAGAACTGGGATTTGAGTTACAAAAATTTGGAATACGGCTATACTTTTGAACAGGATGATAAAACTGCTATTGCGGGAAATGCCGCAGAGGAAGCACTTCACGGCAACGCCTTAAAGAATGGTGCAAATGTTTTAGCACTTTTGGGTGGGGTAGCACAATTGCTTTTTCCGAAAGGAGATAAAATTTCACCAGCCCAGGAACAGGAAGATTTAAGCACTATTAGCAACAATATACAGCAGCGTTTTAGTAAAGATTTTATTGCGGCAAACTTTGCTATTCCTGAAGATAAAGCAGTTGATTTTTTATTTTTTGCCCAAGAAAATGGTTTGAATAAAGATTTGCTCAAACCTGAAAACGAAATGCAATTAATGGAATTTCTCTTCAAAAAAAGCAATGAATACAAAAAGCGTAGTGAGTAAAAATAACTTTTACAGCATAATTATAGTATAAATCAAAATTTTAAACCTGTCCTACTTCAGAAGAAAGTAAAACTTAGAAAATTGTAACATCTCAAAATTGAAACCGTCTAATGTTTCATTATTTCCCAATTTTTATATGAAGTATTTTAAAACTCTCCTTTTAGTTCTGGTTTTTCCGCTTGTTTCAGCAACTTCTGCACATAAATTTTACGTTAGCATCACAAAAATTGAATACGTAAAAGAGAAAAAATCACTTCAGATAATCACTAAAATCTTTACTGATGATATTGAAGATGCGCTTCAGCAACGTTACGACGCCTCAATTTCACTAGACACAAATAAGGAAACCGAAGTCGCAGATGAAGATTTAAAAAAATACATTCTTCAGAAACTGAAGATAAAGGTGAATGGAAAACCAGTTAAACTTACTTATATTGGGAAAGAGTATGATACAGATATGCTAATTGCCTACCTAGAAGTTACTGATGTAGCAAACCTTAAATCCATTGAAATAGAAAATAAAGTATTGCTGGAAATGTTTCCCGACCAACAAAACATAATCCATCTTAAAACTCCCAATAGCCGAAAAAGTTTAATTCTCGACAGCGACGAATCAAGCGGTAAATTGGAATTTAATTAATAAATTGCCAATCCAAAAAATATCATTAAAACTTTCTAATTAGTATGAGATTATTTAATTCACTTCTGTTTACTGCGCTTTTTCTTGTTGCGGGTACAATTTCAGCACAAGATGAAACCGAAACCCAAAAGCGTGACCCCGGTCATTATAATACAAATCGTTTTAAACAACTTTACGAAGAGTTTTCAACTCCAAATATGTTCCGAACTGCAAGCGGTGCTCCTGGCCCAAACTACTACCAACAGCAGGCAGACTACGTTATGGATATAGAACTTGATGATAAAAACAAAAAAATCTCTGGTTTCGAAACCATTACTTATAGCAATAATTCACCAGACCCGCTGGAATTTCTTTGGGTTCAATTGGATCAAAACAAACGGGCAAAAGATTCTAAATCACCTTTAATTGAATCATCAGCTTCGTTGCCTGGTGATATGGCCGGAAATTTCGTGAAAAATTATATGGGAGCTCCATTTGATGGAGGTTTCAACATTTTGGAAGTCAAGGACGCCAAAGGCAATCCTTTAAAGTACATCATCAATCAAACGATGATGCGTATTGATATGGCTAAAGTTTTAAAGCCAGGAGAAAAATATGTATTCTCCATAAAGTGGTGGTATAACGTAAATGATCATGTTATAGATCGTGCGCGGAGTGGTTATGAAGTTTTTGAGGATGGCAACCGTGGTTACGTGATTGCACAGTTTTACCCGCGTATGGCGGTATATAATGATGTGGAAGGTTGGCAAAACAGCCAATTTTGGGGAAGGGATGAATTTGCGCTTCCCTTCGGAAATTTTGAAGTGAACATTACCGTTCCGGCAGATCATATTCTCGATGCAACGGGAGAACTTCAGAATAGAAAAGATATTTTCAGCAAAGAAATGATGAGCCGTTATGAAGCTGCTCAAAAATCGTATGATAAACCTGTTATAATTGTAACTCAAGCTGAAGCGGAAACTGCTTCAAAAAGTTTTTCATCGGCAAAGAAAACGTGGAAATTTAAGGCTGAAAATGTACGTGATTATGCATTTGCTACTTCACGTCGCTACATTTGGGATATGATGGCTGTAAAGATGGGCAATCGTAGTGTAATGGCTGTTTCAATGTATCCGCCAGAAGGAAACCCATTGTGGGAAGATTGGTCAACGCGGGCTGTTGCTAGTACCTTGAAAACATATTCGCGAATGACGTTTGATTATCCATACCCCAAAGCAATTTCAGTAAACGCAAAAAACCAAGGGATGGAATACCCAATGATTTGCTGGAATTACGGTAGACCGGATAAAGATGGAAGCATCAGCGACCGCACAAAATACGGAATGATTAGCGTGATTATTCACGAAGTGGGGCACAACTATTTCCCGATGATTGTGAATAGCGACGAACGCCAATGGACCTGGATGGATGAAGGGTTAAATACTTTTTCACAATATGTAGCAGAGCAGGATTTTGCCGAAGCTTATCCTGAAGCCATAGCACCAAATAAACAATATCCGTCCCGTCGCGGTCCTGCAAATAAAATTGTAGATTATATGGCTGGAGACCAAAGCCAGTTGGCACCTATTATGACCAAAGGTTTAAACACCTACAATTTTGGTGCAAATGCCTACGCAAAGCCAGCCACGGCGCTGAACATTTTGCGTGAAACTATTATGGGTCGCGAGCTTTTTGACTTCGCATTTAAAACCTACGCAAACCGCTGGATGTTCAAGCATCCCACACCCGAAGATTTTTTCAGAACTATGGAAGATGCCTCTGCAGTTGATTTAGATTGGTATTGGAGGTCTTGGTTTTATACTACAGACTATGTGGATATTGGGTTGAAAGAAGTTAAAAAATTCTATGTTACTTCAAAAATGAATAAAGAAGCTAGAGAAATGATGGAGACCAACGGTATAAAGGAGAGTGATTTGCCACCTTTGGTATATTTTGTAAAAGAAGAAAGTGAAGATTTTGAAGAAAGCATGCGTGATGTAAAAATTGAGGATGTGAAAAGTTTGAATGAATACATAATGGATAACTTTTCTGCAGAAGAGCGCGCCAGTCTGAAAAAGCCCACATTTTTCTACGAGATAACTTTTGAAAAGTCAGGAGGAATACCTATGCCTATTATAGCTCAATACACGTACAGCGATGGAACTTCTGAAAAAGTTACCTATCCTGCTGAAATATGGAGAAAAAATGACACCTCCGTAGGAAAATTTATAGCTTCAGAAAAGGAAATTACCAAAATAGAAGTTGACCCAGACGAAGAAACCGCTGATATTGATACGAGCAATAACACTTGGCCAGAACGCAAAAAACTAGGCGCTTTTGACCAATTTAAAAATAAAACAAAGACAGATTAATTAGTGATTATTTTGAGATTCCCTTCTTCAATATTTATTGTGGAAGGGTTTTTTGATTATATCATTTTCAGAAAAACTCTTCGTCAAACACCTATAACTCATAACTCATTAGTATATTTGCAACATGATTTTACAGGCAATTTTTCTTTTCATTAGCGGTGCCGAAATAGGTTTTATCCTCTTCATCGTACTTTTGGTTTTTGGCGCAGATAAAGTACCAGACATTGCCCGCGGCATAGGAAAAGCGATGCGACAGGTAAAGGACGCAACGAACGATATTAAATCTGAAATTTCAAAAGGTGCCCAAAAACAGGGGATAGATATAGATATCACCAAAGACGTCCAAAAGCAAATAGACAAAGTAAAAGAAAACGTAGACGAAGTTACAGGGCCTATTAAGAGAAAATTTTAATTGTTTTACTAATTCACAACACGTGAAATAGTAAGGCCATCGCGAATGGGAAGCAACACCGTTTCAAGTCTTGGGTGCTCGTTTAATAATTTATTATAATGAAGAAGCGCTTTCGTATCTTCATCATCATCTTTTAAATCTTCAACTACTTTTCCGCTCCACAACACATTATCGCTCAATATTACAGCTCCTTTTTTTAGCTTCGGAAGAATTATTTCGAGATAATTGGGATAATTATTTTTATCGGCATCAATAAATACCAAATCAAACGTTTTATCGAGCTTTGGAATTATTTCCAAAGCATTTCCCAGATGCTGAAAGATCTGTTTTCCAAAAGGTGACTCATCAAAATATTTTCGTTGGAAATCAATTAATTCTTCGTTAATATCTATGGTGTGCAATTCACCATTATGCTGCATTCCTTCAGCTAAACACAAAGCGGAATAACCTGTATAAGTCCCTATTTCCAAAATGTTTATCGGCTGGATCAATTTCGAAATCATACTCAAAACCCGACCTTGCAAATGTCCGCTCAACATTCTTGGTACTAGCACTTTTTGCCATGTTTCACGATTTAGTTTTTGGAGTAATTCTGGCTCAGGTTGGGAATGTTTCTCAACGTAATCGTTTAATTTTTCAGAAAGAAAATCCATTTTTTTAGTAATCAGTTATAAATAGTTAGTGATGTTGGAATTGCATTTAACTTTCACCAAGAATTCTTTTTATTAGTTTCTGCTTTGCGGCCTCATCATCACCACATAACCATTGAATTACGTTGTCTTCCCACATTGCGTCGGATTGCTTTTCGGTAATTATTTTTCGCTCAACCGCTAAATCCAAAATTTTCCCGGGGTAAGAGGACTGTGGTGCGCTTTCCATTTCGCCAAGTGGATATGGATCGTCCAGTCCAACTAAAACTTGTTTTGCGCCCTGGTTTTTCACAACCAATTCAAGGGAACCTGTATCGTGTACTAAAGTATCAAAGAAAATATTTTTGTGTCCAACAGATTTCCGAGGATGGGTTTTCCCTTCAAAAAGGTCTGGCCGGCCATCAAAACCTTGAATTCTTCTGCCTAAATTAATCTGCGCCAATTGTCCACCGTGAGCGAAGCAAGTTCGCATTCCAGGATATTTGTCAGCGTAGCCATTCAGAGTCAGAAAGTGATAAGCATCGGCACATTGTGCAAGCATCCAAATAAGGTGAAACCGCCAAGCCGTGTTTTCAAGTTTTATGAACTTTTCACCATCGTAAGGGTGTATTTCAACTGCCAAATTATACTTTGAGGCAAGTTCGAAAATAGGTTCGTTTTCTTCATCAAAAATGCACCGCCAAGTACCAATAGTATCCATATAATGTGTTGGCAAACAAAGCAGTTGCATACCAAGCTCTTCTACACAGCGTTCCATTTCCCATTGTGCACCACGCACAAAACCGGGATGCACCACAAAGCCACAAGTAAATTTTGAAGGATGCTCTCGTTGTACTTTTGCGTTGAAATCATTCTGAAAACGAAGTGCTTGCTTCATTTCTTCCACGCGCAGCCCATTTCCGTAAAGCTGTGAAAGGTTCAAAACTACCGCGTGGTCTATTTTGAAACGCTCCATCCATTCCAGTTTTTCATCCAAAAAGAAACTGGAATCTGTAACTGGGCGACTCCAATCTTTTTGAAGCATAAATTTTCGGTCTTTATCTACCCAAAAAATCCCCTTATCCTGCATAAACTGTGGAATTTCCTCAGGATAGGGAAGTAAGTGTGAATGGCCGTTAATGCGGAGTTTTCGTTTCATAAGAAAATTTAAAGAATGTTAAAGTTACAAACTTTTGGTTCGTCCACCATCAACTGGAAGGTTTATTCCGTTGATGTAACTTGCGGCTTCACTAGCAAGGAATGCAACCGCATTGGCTATTTCTCCCGGTTGAGCAAAACGTTTTGCAGGAACAAGACTTTTCATAAATTCGCTGGCTCCTTTTTCGGTTTTATCCATTCGTTTTGCAGCGTTGCCTACAATATCATCTAACCTGTCAGTAGCGGTAAAACCTGGCAAAACGTTATTTACTGTAATTCCGAATTGGCCCAATTCATTTGCAAGCGTTTTGCTCCAACTGGCAACTGCGCCACGAATGGTATTACTAACGCCAAGTCCGTCAATGGGTTGCTTTACAGAAGTTGAAATTATATTTATAATGCGTCCGTAATCAGCTTCTTTCATTCCAGGAACAACTGCTTGTACCAAAATCTGGTTACAAATTACGTGCATAGAAAATGCTTTTTCAAACTCCTCCGTTGCCGCAGAAAATATGGGGCCGCCTTTTGGACCTCCAGTATTATTTAGCAAAATGTGAAAAATTTTGTTGGAAACCGCAACTTCCACTTTGTCTTTCAACTGTTGTGGATTTGTAAAATCTGCCACAAAATAATTATGTTTCTGTCCTTTATCGTATGCGAGTTCAATTAAAGTTTCTTTTAATTTTTCTTCATCGCGGGCAACCAAAGTTACGGTCGCTCCAAGTTTTGCCAATAGAATGGCGGTTGCTTTTCCAATGCCGGCGGTACTTCCGCAGACTAAGGCGTTTTTATCTGTTAAGTCTAGATTCATATTTTCAGTATTGAGTATTGAGTATTGAGTATTGAGTATTGAGTATTGGGTATTGAGTATTAGTGTTCGGTGCTCAGTTCAACTTCAATTTCAACTTCGATTTTAATTTCAATTCAATGTTCCCCCTTCGGGGGTTAGGGGGTCTCTTCATATTTAATACACACATTCTTTGTCTCCGTAAAAAATCTTAATGCTTCAAATCCACCTTCGCGGCCTACGCCACTGTCTTTCATTCCGCCGAAAGGAGTTCTTAAATCTCTATTTAGCCAAGTGTTTACCCAAACTATTCCTGCTTCAATTTCTTTAGAAATGCGCATTGTGCGGTTTAAATCTGAAGTCCAAAGGGTAGCGGATAGGCCGTATTTTACGGAATTTGCCATTTGCAATGCTTCTTCTTCGGTTTCAAAAGGCATAATGGTGACAACCGGTCCGAAAATTTCTTCCTGGTTCACCCGGCATTGATCGTCAAAAACTTCAATAACCGTGGGCTCTAAATAATACCCATTTTCAAAGTCTTTTACTGTTACCCGATTTCCACCACAAAGTATTTTTCCGCCTTCTTTTTCTGCGATTTTAATGTAAGACTCTACTTTTTCTAAATGTGGTTTTGAAACCAATGCCCCTAAATTTGATTCAGCATCAAACGGATTACCAACTTTTAATTGTTTTACTTTTTCGACGAAGTCTTTTTTGAATTTTTCATAGATGGGCTTTTCAACAAAAATTCTACTTCCGCAAAGGCAAATCTGACCTTGGTTTGCGAATGAAGAGCGCACTGTTACTTCCAACATTTTCTCATAATCGCAATCGGCAAATATGAGGTTTGGGTTTTTTCCGCCGAGTTCCAAAGAGAGTTTTTTGAACATTGGCGCAGCGGTTCGGGCAATGTGTTCACCCGTTTTTGTTCCGCCGGTAAAAGATATTGCTTTAATGTTTTTATGCTCCACAATGGCTTGCCCTGCGGAAGGCCCCGTGCCATGGACGATATTCAAAACGCCTTTTGGCAGTCCCGCTTCGGTGCAGATTTCGCCTAAAAGAAAAGCGGTTAATGGCGTTATTTCGCTTGGTTTGGCAACCACCGTATTTCCAGCAGCGATTGCTGGAGCTATTTTCCAAGTGAATAAATACAAAGGAAGATTCCAAGGTGAAATGCAACCAACCACGCCAAGAGGTTGACGCAGAGTAAAATTCATTGTGTTCAAACCCACACTTTCGTGTGCTTCGCTTGAAAATTGAGTAATAGCATTTCCGAAAAACCTAAAGTTTGAAGAGGCTCTCGGAATATCAACAGCCAAAGCTAAAGTTAGCGGTTTGCCATTGTCCTTTGCTTCAGCTTCGGCTAAGGCGAATAGCTTTTCTTCAATTAAATCTGCAATTTTTAAAAGAATTCGGCTGCGTTCGTCAATGGTTGTGTTGCTCCATTTTGGGAAAGCTTCTTTCGCAGCTTGGTATGCGTTTTCAATATCTTCTGTATTTGAATCTGCAATCTGTGAATACACTTCGCCATTGGAAGGATTGTAGTTATCCAACCATTTTTTCGAAAGCGGTTCAATGTATTCGCCGTTTATGTAGTTTAGGATTTTTTGCATCTCTCTCATAACTCTGCACTCTTAACTCTTAACTTTTAACTGGAGAATAAGCCATCGCCTTTATCTCCACCACCAAATGCGGATGCGGCAATTGATGTACCGCAACTGTAGTACGGGCTGGCCCAGTTTCTTTGTTGAAATATTCTGCATAAACTTCGTTGTAGCCTGCAAAGTCATTCATATTCACCAAAAAACTGGTCACGTCAACCACATCGGCCATTGTGGCGCCTTCGGTGGCTAAGTAATCCTTTATGTTTTCCAGCACCGCGCGGGTTTGTTCTTTTATGTCGAAATGCATCGTGCCCATTTCGTCAATTTTATGAACGCCGGCAAAGGTATTGTCGGGTAAACGTGAACTTGTTCCGCTAATAAATATGAAATCACCCACGCGTTTTACGTGAGGATATGCGCCTCTTGGTGTTGCTTTGCCTTCTACTAATCTGCTTTTGTTACTCATTATGTACTATGTTTATTGTTATTGCTTTTACCCCTTCCGTCCCCGACGAAAAAGTCGGGGCCACCTTCCCCTAAAAAAGGGGAAGGAGCCAATTGCTTTTTATTTAAATGAGTTCTATCCAAATGCTACTTCATCATTGTGAAGGATGGTTTCGGTTTCTTTTTTTACTAGTTCTAACTTTTCTTTTAAAGACATTTCTTCGGTTATTTTTCCGTCATCCAAAAGATTTAAAATGGCTTTGTCCTGCGCCCTTCCACGTTTCATTGCTTCGGAATAGGTTATTGATTCCTTAAAGGTAACCAAAGAATATTTGCTGTAATAATCTTGGGGGAATTCAGCTTCAAATGCAGTTTCCAGTTTTCTTTTTCTTTGGAAAATTTCCATCGCGGTATGCTCTTTCATTTCGTGGAAATTATCTACGGCTAAATCTGCAATGGCATCGGTATCTTTTTTCCGAACGGCTTCGTATTCCTTGAAAATTGTGTTCCAACTTATCTTTTCATCTGAATTGAATTTCTCAAGTACTTCATCAAAAACCACTACATCTTCAAAACTAGCGTTCATTCCCTGACCATAAAAAGGAACGATGGCGTGTGCGGCATCGCCCAATAAAAGCACTTTTCCGAAGCTATTCCACGGTGAACATTTTACGGTTCCGAGCGGTCCCGTTGGGTTGTTGAAAAACTCTTCGGAAAGGTTTGGGATCATTTCCACCACATCTGGAAATTCTTTGTTGAAATATTCATTGACCATTTCTGGAGTCGTCAAATTAGCGAAACAATAATCGCTGTTTTCATAGGGAAGGAATAGTGTAACCGTAAAACTTCCGTCCAGATTTGGTAACGCAATTAGCATATCTTCGCCTCGTGGCCAAATGTGCAGTGAATTTTTATACGTTCGGTAACCATCGTTTTTTGAAGTTTTTTCTGCTGTTGGCAAAGCGGGAATTTCAAGTTCTTTGTAACCGTGACTTAGCCATTGCTGCGAAAAGCTAAAAAGAAATTTACGGCTCTCAAACATATTTTTACGAACTACCGAGCCTGCGCCGTCAGTTGCCAAAATCACGTCTGCAGTTATTTTAGTTTCTTCTTTTGAATTGAAATCCCTAAAAGTAGCCGAAGCATTTTCTAAATCCACTTCTTCGCAAGCTTGATTAAAAATGATTTTTACGTTAGTCATTTTTTCGGCTTCATCCAGCAACAGCATATTTAGTCCCGGGCGGGAAATTGAGTTTATATATTCATCATTTCTGCCGCTGTACGGACTTAAAAAAGTATTTCCAGCTTTATCGTGAATCATCCTTCCGTTCATTGGGATACAGAGTTTTTTAGCCTCTTCTTCAACTCCAGCCAAGCGTAGTCCTCGCAAACCGCGATCGCTCAGCGCTAAGTTTATGGAGCGCCCGGCATCTTGTGTAGTTTTTCTTAAATCGGGGCGTTTTTCAACTAAGGTTACTTGATAGCCGCGTTGTGCCATTCTTAGTGCTAGCAAGCTTCCGCAGAGTCCCGCGCCGATGATTAGTATATTGTTCATTTTTTATTTTTATTATTATTTCAGTCCTAACAATTTTTTGAATGCACCTTCCGCTGAAAAAGGTTGGAGGAGCTTCTAACTATTTCAAAACTTCCTTAATTTTTTTTGAAAACCTAAAAACATCTTCAAAACTGTTATAAAGTGGGGCTGGAGCAACGCGTATTACATCTGGCTCGCGCCAATCGCTTACTACGCCAGCTTGCGTTAATTTTGTGTGTAAATTTTTGTCAGCTTTTTTTACCTGTATTGAAAGTTGGCAGCCACGTTCTTCAGGATTTCTGGGTGTTATAATTTTTATAGAATCATTCTTCATTTCATCCAGCAAAAACTCTAAATAACAAGTAAGTTTTTCAGATTTCTTTCTAATATTTTCAAAACCTGCTTCTGCAAAAGTGTCTAGTGAGGCACGAATTGCAGCCATTGATAAAATTGGAGGATTGCTCAATTGCCAACCTTCGGCGCCGGGCAAAGCATCAAACTCGTGGCGCATATTAAAACGCGTTTTTTTGTTGTGACCCCACCATCCTGCAAAACGATTTAGGTTTTCATTGTTAGCGTGGCGTTCATGAACAAAACAGCCGCCCAAACTTCCGGGACCGCTATTTAAATATTTATAGGTACACCAAACAGCAAAGTCTGCGCCTGTTTCGTGAAGATTTGGTTGAATATTTCCAGCGCCGTGCGCTAAATCAAAACCTACCATGCAGTCGTATTTATGCCCTAATTCGGTAATTTTTTTCAGCGGAAAAGATTGTCCCGTGTAATAATTGGTGCTGCCAATCATTACCAAAGCAATTTCATTTCCGTGATTTTTCATTATTTCTTCCAAATCCTCAAAACGGCAGAGTTCTTCATCTTTTCTGGGTTTCCAAAGTATTAAACCATCTTTTGGATCTATCCCGTGGAATTTCAGCTGGCTTTCAACAGCATATTTATCACTTGGAAAAGCGTCACTTTCAACCACAATTTTATATTTGGTTTTTGTGGGTTGGTAAAATGAGACCATCATTAAATGGAGGTTCGTTGTCAAAGTGTTCATCACAACAACTTCCGAAGGTTTTGCGCCAACAATTTTCGCCATGTTTTCTGCCAAAAACTCGTGGTATGGGAGCCAAGCGCGTTTTGCTTCGGTATGGCCTTCAACGCCATATTTTGCCCAATCTTTCAAAACATCATCTATATATTCCGAAGTAATTTTTGGTTGTAGGCCTAACGAATTTCCGCAGAGATAGATAAGTTTTTCTCCAGAAGTATTTTTTGGAATGTGGAATTTATTTCTGAAAGGAGCCAAAGCATCTTCAGCGTCTTGTTTTTTTGCGTATTCTAAAGAGTTCTGAAACATTCGGCTCGTTGAATTTTATGGGCTTTTCACAAAAATAGGAATTAATATTTGTTTAATTTGCAGTACCATTCAAAAGTCTTGTGACTATTGGCAATACCATATAAAATGCTTCGGAAATTACTTTTATATTTCTTTTTAATTCTTTGCGGACAGACTTTTTCGCAGTCTATTGCGAGGCAGTGGAACGAGGAAATGCTGCATGGTATTCGGAATGATTATGCGCGGCCGGTTGTTCACGCCCGAAATTTATTTCACGCTTCTGTTATAATGTATGATGCGTGGGCCGTTCTTAATAAACAGGCCGACACGTATTTTTTGGGAAAAGATGTTGGGGGATTTCAATGTCCTTTTAGTGGTTTCAAAACAGACGAACCTATTTTGGAAGCTCAGAAAAAGGCAATTAGCTACGGTATTTACAGATTGATGAGACATCGTTTTGCAAATTCGCCCGAAAGTGAAGAGATATCGCAATCGATCAACAATTTAATGGATGCTTTAGGTTATGATAAAAGTTTTACTGATACCAATTATCAGAATGGAAACTCTGCGGCTTTAGGCAATTACATTGCCGAGAAAATGATTGAGTTCGGATTGCAGGACGGTGCAAATGAAGCAAACGATTATGCCAATCAGTTTTACGAACCGCTCAATGAACCTCTTAATATGGATATTTCTGGAAACCTTGATATGCAATTTCCAAACCATTGGCAACCATTGAAAATAGAGGCTTACGTAGATCAGAGCGGCCATACTATTCCTGGAGGTCAGCCACCATTTCTGGGTCCAGAGTGGGGAAGGGTAGTTCCATTTTCATTAACTGAAGAGAATAGGAATATACATGCTATTTCAGGATATGATTTTTGGGTTTATTACGATCCGGGTTCCCCATGTTATATTCAAGAAGGTTTGGGTGCTGAAGATGCTTATAAATGGAATTTTTCACTAGTAGCCGCTTGGGGTGCACATTTAGATCCTTCAGACGGTGTACTGTTAGATATTTCTCCAAAGAGTTTGGGTAATTTGAATATGAGCGAATATCCAGAAACACTTTCAGAGTATAAAGCATTTTACAATTTCGAAAATGGCGGTGACCCCAGTGAAGGTAGAGAAATAAACCCGATTAGTGGACAATCGTACCAGCCCCAAATGGTTTATAGAGGTGATTATGTTAGAGCATTGGCTGAATTTTGGGCAGACGGCCCCAATAGCGAGACCCCGCCGGGACATTGGTTTGTGTTGCTCAATTATGTTAGCGATAATCCATCCACCATTAAAAAATTTAAAGGCACCGGTCCGGTTTTATCAGATTTGGAATGGGACGTAAAGAGCTACTTTATTTTAGGAGGAACATTGCACGATGTGGCAATTTCGGCTTGGGGAATAAAAGGATATTATGATTTTGTCCGTCCCGTTAGTGCTATTCGGTATATGGGAGATCACGGTCAGTCAAGCGATCCGAACTTGCCAAGTTACGATCCACACGGGTTGCCCATCATTCCCGGAAGGATAGAATTGATAAAGGAAGGAGATTCCTTGGCTGGGAATTTCAATGAAAATGTGGATAAAATGAAACTTTACACTTGGCGTGGCCCTGACTATATAGTCAATCCAAACATTGACGAGGCGGGTGTTGGGTGGATAATATCTTCGGAATGGTGGCCATACCAAAGACCGTCGTTCGTTACGCCACCATTCGCAGGTTACGTTTCCGGACATTCCACTTTTTCACGTGCTGCGGCTGAAGTTTTAACTATGCTTACGGGAAGCGAATATTTTCCAGACGGAATGGGAACTTTCGATATTCAGAAAAACGAATTTTTAGTTTTTGAAGAGGGGCCGAGCCAGGACTTTCAATTGCAATGGGCAACGTACCGAGATGCATCGGATCAATGCAGTCTTTCAAGAATTTGGGGAGGAATCCATCCTCCGGTTGACGACATTGCTGGAAGAAAAATTGGTTATGAGATAGGGATCGAGGCTTTCAATTTTGCAGAAAAATATTTCACTGGTGAAATTGCCGAAAAAGGCGTGATTTTTCCAAATCCTGCGAATGAAAAAGTAACGGTACTCTATAAAACCAATAGAAACTTAGAAGCTGTAATCTTTGATGTTTCTGGAAGAAAAGTGCTTCAGAACGTTACAAATTTCAATACAAATAATGAATTTGAAATAGACGTTTCCAATCTGCTTCCAGGCTTGTATTTCTTCAGCTTACGTGATGGAGAGAAAAATATGTGGACGCAAAAACTTCTAAAAAATTAGTTGTCACCTTCTTTTTTCACGCTAATATTCGTGAAATACAATTTAAAATTTCCGGTGCTGTCCTTGTGGGTTTTCGCAATTTCAATACCGTTAAAATTTTCGTAGTTTTCCCAAGTTGTGGACATGGAAGGTTTCTCCGAATTTCCCTTTCTGTAGTTCCATTCCCTGATTTTAAAATCCTTATCGTAGAAAAAATCATACGCATCGCCCGGTGTGTATCCTCCTTCGTTTCCATACACAATAGTAAGTTGGTTTAGCGTATCTTTTGAAATGGGCGCCACGGCATCCTCCTTTTCTGAAATAGTAGTACCCTCGTCCCAAACAATTTGATAAGGAGCCAATAGCCAATATTTATCGTTAATAAACGCTCCGTCAGTCTTCATAATCAGGCTATCCATTTGCGAACGATTGTATTTTAAACTGTCCGTTGCAGACATCATGCTCACATCTCCCGTAATTCTATTCCAAACCCAAGAGCGTTCAAAATGATTGTCACCGCGATCTACATTAAATGTAAAGGCAATTTCCGAAACATCTTTCCAACTTTCAAAGCCGTTGGCATTTGCAATTCGCTGTGCGATATCTGAATTTTCGGTGGAATCTTTCTCTTTTAATAATTTATCAGTAGTAGGACTATTTAGTGACTTTTGGTTGTTGTTGCAGCCTATAAGAGCTAAGAGTAATAATAATACGGCAGAAATATTTTTCATAAAACAATATTTTTCTGTAAAAGTAAGGAATACTTTTGGCTTTCATATTTTTCGTATTTTTAATGTATTGAAACTATAAAACTCCCAATTGAAAATGCGTGTGATTGATAACAAAGAAAAGAATCGGTTTGAAGCCGAAGTTGATGGCAATACAGCCATTGTTGAGTATTCCGTAAAACCCGGAATTTTATCGATAAACCATACCGAAGTTCCTAAAGCACTCGAGGGGCAAGGTGTGGCTAGTGAGATGACCGAAAAAGTTTTATTGCAGATAGAGCAAAGAGGACTTAAGGTAGTACCCGTTTGTCCTTTCACTAAAAAATATATTGAAAAACATTCCGAGTGGAAATCTATAGTGGCATCAGATGATAAAAATAAAAAGCCCTCTCAGGATAATTGAAAGGGCGTTTCAGTACAAATTTTAGGATTGGATTAATCTACAGCGTCTTCAATATCGTCTGCTACATCGTCTGCAACGTCTTCAATTTCCTCTCCAGCTGTTTTATTTTCGCGACAGCTTGTGAAGCTTGTAGCCATTAAACCTGCAGCAAATAAAATTAGAAATACTTTTCTCATATCGGTTTGGTATTTAAGGGTTAATAATTAATTTTTAATATCGTTTATGGTCTGCGACCTGTTGCCAATCGGTACAGAATGCCAATAATTGCCAAGACTAATAAAATGTGAATCAGGCTACCCACGGCTTCGCTGAAACCGAAATAACCTACTAGCCATCCTATAATAAGAAGTACTACAATTAACCAGATGATATCACCCATAATAATAATTTTTTTAAAGTTAGTGTTTTTAAAACTACGACAAAACATTTCAGATTAAAATTAATTTAACCGATGTTTAACGAAAAATGTAAATAAATTTGAAAAACGTTAGTGAATGTATTTTTTGAGTTAATTCTTTATTTTTATAAAAAAAATGATAGATGAATAATACTGAAAAGTTTGAAACCAATAGAAAAACGTGGAATAATAAAGTTGCCATTCACGCAAGGAGTGATTTTTATGATTTAGCCAATTTTAGAAAAGGAAGAACTTCACTGAATAAATATGAGTTAGAAGCTCTGGGTGATGTCTCAGGCAAAAGTATTTTGCATCTTCAGTGCCATTTTGGCCAAGATACGTTAAGTTTTGCGCGAATGGGGGCCAAGTGTACTGGGGTTGATATTTCTGATGAAGGAATTAATGTAGCGAAGCAATTGAATAGAGAACTGAAGCTGGACGCAAATTTTGTTTGCTGCAACGTTTTGGACACTTCGGAGAATATTTCGGAAAAATTCGATATTGTTTTTACAAGTTACGGAACTATAGGTTGGCTGCCAGATTTAAAACCTTGGGCCAAAATGATTTCAGAAAAATTAAAACAGGGAGGCTTCTTTTATATTGTTGAATTCCATCCCATTGCTTGGATGTTTGATTATACAGTTTCACCACCTGCAATGAAATATGGCTACCAACAAGATGAAGCAATTTATGAAGAATATGAGGGGACTTACGCTGATGCTAATTCAAAAATAATAAGTAAAGAATACGGTTGGAATCATAGTTTGGGTGAAGTAATTACTTCGCTTTGTGAAGCGGGACTTAAAATTGAATTTTTAAAGGAACACGATGCTTCGCCGTATGATATTTTCCCCGGTTTGGTTAAAAATACGGAAGGAATGTTTGAGCTTGCTAATAAAATGTATCCTCTAATCTTTGAAGTGAAGGCAATAAAAAATTCCACAGAATAAACCTGTGGAATTTTTTATTGAATTATTACAATCTTAATGACCGCTATCTTTCTTTAAAAGTTTCGGAAATTTTTCCTTAAACTTATTTAAGCGTGGAATGGAAACATTCTGAATGTATGGATTTCCGGGATTGTTTCGCTCGTAATTTTGGTGGTAGTTTTCTGCATCCCAAAACTTTTGGAAAGGTAAAACCTGGGCGGCTACTTTATCTCCGTCAAGTTGTTTGTTTAAAGCAGCGATTTTTTCATCAATAATTTTCTTTTCAGAATCGTTTTGATAAAAAGCAATAGAACGGTAAGATTTACCATGATCAGGCCCTTGTCCGTTTACTTGTGTTATATTTTGAGAGCCGAAATACACATCAACCAACTGAGTGAAAGATACAATTTCGGGGTCATAAATTACTTCTACAGCTTCGGCGTGGTCTGCGTGGTTTTCATAAGTTGGGTTTTCCGTCTGTCCACCACTGTAACCCGAAATAGCTTCTTTAACTCCGTTTATGCTTTCGTAAACAGCTTCAACACACCAAAAGCAACCGCTTGCAAAATAGGCCTTTTTTAAACCGTTTATTGGGTCGGTTTGAACCGGATTCTGTTCTTTCTGAGCAATGGCTTCTGCTTCTTTATTATTATCGTTGGAAGGTTTACAAGCGCCTTGAAGAGAAAACAGAAAAATACTGAATACAAAAATTGTGATTTTTTTCATTTTGTGTCTTTTTAAAAAGTTGGTCTTCATAAACTGAAAAACCTTGCATTTAAAGTACAAAAAAAGCCCTCACTAAATGTGAAGGCTTTGTTATAATTAATTGTGAATGTTTATTTAAGCTTGGTGAACATCGCTTGCATTTTCTCACGTTCTTCGTTGGCCAAGTCTGGATCAACTAAGATACGACCACTATGCTCGTCTGTAATAATTTTTTTGCGACCTGCAATTTCCATTTGCACTTGTGGTGGAATAGTAAAGAAAGAACCTCCAGATGCTCCGCGTTCAACAGGAACTACTGCCAAACCATTCTTCACGTTTGTACGTATTCTTTTGTAGGCTTTTATAAGACGCTGCTCTATTTGAGATTCAAATTTTTCAGATTCCTTGATTAAGGTTTTTTCTTCTTTTTCAGTTTCCTTTAGGATTTCGTCAAGCTCATTTTGTTTGTGCTTCAAGTGCTCAGAGCGCTCGTCAAAACGTGACTTCGTCTCTTCTACAACTTGGCTTTTTTGCTCAATCTGTGCACGGTATTCTTTAATATTCTTTTCTGCAAGTTGTATTTCAAGTTCCTGAAATTCAACTTCCTTACTTAAAGAGTTGTACTCGCGGTTGTTGCGAACATTGTCCTGCTGTGTAGAATATTTTTTGATAAGTGTTTTAGACTCTTCAATGTTGTTCTTTTTTTCCTTGATTTGGTCTTCAATTACTTCAAGATCTGCTTTAAGTTTTTCAAGACGAGTGTTCATTCCTGCCACTTCATCTTCAAGATCTTCAACTTCCAAAGGAAGTTCGCCACGAACGCTTCTTATTTCGTCAATTCTGGAATCTATAAGTTGCAGATCGTACAGTGCTCTTAACTTCTCTTCAACAGTAACTTCGGTTTTTGTTGCCATAAATTATAAATAGCTAATAGGATTGGTGTTTATTTGTGATAAAAGGACTGCAAAATTAGTGATTTTTTTCTTAAGGAAAGAATGTAAAAGGTCTTTTGTGTACTGTTCGCTTTCATAATGACCAATATCTGCCAAAAGCACAGTGTTTTCAGCCTTAAAGAAATCATGGTATTTGAAATCTGCCGAAATAAATGCATCAGCTCCTGCATTTTTTGCCGCATCTATGGCAAAACTTCCACTTCCGCCAAGTACTGCAATCTTCTTAATTGGTCTTTGGAGCATCGCAGAATGACGTACGCAATCTGTTTTCATTGTTTCTTTTAGAAATTTCAGAAATTCTTCCTCATCCATCGCTTTATCGAGTTCACCTATCATTCCCATCCCTAAATGTTGGTTTTGGTTTTCCAGGGTTGTTATTTCGTATGCTACTTCTTCGTAGGGATGCGTTTCAAAAAGTGCTTTCAAAATAGTTGTTTGAAGATGTTTTGAAAAAGTAATCCCAATTTGGATTTCTTCTTCAAAACGAATTTCACCTTTCTTTCCAATCACGGGATTTGAATCTTTATTTCCTTTAAAACTTCCTCTTCCCTCAATATTGAAACTGCAATTTTCATAATTGCCAATATCTCCACCACCTGCCGCAAACAGGGCGTTTCTTACTTTTTCAGCGTCTTTTGAAGGAACGAAAGTAATTAGTTTTTTAATAGTTTCATTTTGAGGAATTAAAACACTTCGATTTTTAAGTCCAAGTTTTTCACAAATCATTGCATTCACTCCATTCCACGAATTATCTAGCGCAGAGTGGTTGGAAAATATAGCAATGTCGTGCTTTATCGCTTTTTGAACCACACGTTCCACATAGGTTTTTCCAGTGATTTTTTTCAATCCCGAAAAGATAATCGGATGAAAGCTTACAATAAGGTTGCATTTTTTTTCAATAGCTTCATCCACCACGTTTTCCAAAGTATCCAGCGTTACCAATATTCCAGAAACGTTTGCATTTTGATCACCCAAGAGCAATCCGGTATTATCAAAATCTTCGGAATAGGGGAGTGGTGCGAGTTCTTCAAGTAGCGCAATGACTTCTTTTATCTTCATTTTTTACATTTTGAGTAAAGATAGCAGTTTACCTAATTTTTATGGACTTCTAATTTTATTTTAAAGTAATCCCAGTTTTCTTCGGAATTAGTACTTTCGTTAAATGAAATTGCTTCGAAAACTTCTCTTTCCTTTTTCGCTCTTATACGGCGGTGTTACGGCGCTTCGTAATTTGCTTTACAATAAAGGTCTGCTGAAAAGCAAAGCTTATAAATTTCCTGTTATTTGTGTGGGAAACCTTTCTACGGGCGGAACGGGTAAGTCGCCAATGATAGAACTATTGGTTTCTTTCTTAAAGGATGAAAATAGAATTGCCGTTTTGAGTCGCGGTTACAAAAGAAAAACTACGGGTTTTCGTGAAGTTTTGTCAAACAGTTCTGTGGAAGAAGTTGGCGACGAACCACTTCAGTTTAAAAGGAAATTTCCTGAAATCACTGTTGCCGTTTGTGAGGATCGCCAAACGGGGATTGAAAAACTTCAAAATACTGCAGATGTAATTTTGCTGGATGATGCTTTTCAGCATAGAAAAGTAGCGGCTTCAATAAATATTTTGCTCACGCCTTTTGATAAACTGTATGTGAACGATTGCATGCTTCCAACGGGTAATCTTCGGGAGCCGAAGTTTGGGGCGAAACGTGCTCATATTATTATTGTAACAAAATGTCCAGAAAACATCAGTAATTCTACTATTGAAACAATAAAACGAAAGCTGAAACCAAAAGCACATCAGGAAATTTATTTTTCAAAAATTAGCTACAGTGCTGAAATTATAAATCATGATGAAAGGAAGCCTATTTCGTATTTAAAAAATAAAGAATTTCTTTTGGTTACGGGTATTGCCAATCCAAGACCATTGGTTTCACATTTGAAAAATGACGGTTTAATTTTTGAAGAAAAAGCATTTGCAGACCATCATAATTTTAGTGCTTCTGAAATTGAGGAATTGAAAAAACATCCCTTTATTCTTACAACAGAAAAAGATTTTATGCGGTTGCCGGACCTTTCAGACTCAACTGAAACCTATTACTTGCCAATAAAAACAGTTATTTTGAATGGAGAAGAAGCAAACTTCAAAAATAGAATTCAAAAAGTAATAACCGAGAAGCGATAGTTACTTTAGTAAAAAATCATTGCTACGCAGTACTCGGTTTATCTTTTCGAAGAAATCTTCAGCATTGAAAGGTTTGGGTATAAATTCATTGAAACCTGCCTTGTAAAAGTCTTCCAAATTCTCTTCTATAGTTATTGCAGTCAATGCTATAATTGGTACGGTTTTGTTGAATTCACGAATTTTTTTAGTGGCTTCAATTCCACTTATTCCTGGCATGTGTATGTCCATTAGTATCACATCAAAATTTTCTTTCCTCGCGTGTTTTATTGCGTCCATCCCATTATCAACTACGGTGCACGTCATTTTCTTTTTCTCTAGAATTTTTTTGGTAATCATTTGATTGATTTTGTTATCCTCAACAATCATTACCGTTTTATTTTCAAAGATATCATCTTCAAAAACGACCTCCATATTTTTGAGCTCGGTTGCCTTATTTCTGGATTCGGCAATGTCATAACCTATGTTGAACCAGAATTTAGAACCTTCACCCAACTTACTTTCCAAGAATATTTTACTTCCCATAAGCTCCAAGAGATTTTTCACAATGGAAAGCCCTAGTCCAGTTCCGCCATATTTTCTGTTTATTTGAAGCGAACCTTGTGAAAATGATTCAAAAATGGTGTTCTGTTTTTTCTTTGAAATACCGTCTCCAGTATCTTCCACCTCAAAGTGAATAACCACTTTCTTTGTTGTTCTTTCAGCACTTTTTATGCGAACCCAAATATCTCCATTTTCTGTAAACTTTATAGAATTACTAATGAGGTTAATAAGAATCTGCGATATTTTTAGGGAATCGCCAATCACTTCATTTGGTAAAGTGGGATCGTATTCATAATGTACGTTGTTGTTTTTTGCCTCTGCAGATTTTTTTAGCGCAATTAAAACACCATCCACTCTTTTCTTAAGATTGAAAGGAGCTTTTTCAATTTCTACTTTGTTAGCCTCTAGTTTGTTTAGATCAAGAATGTTGTTGATTAACGAGAGCAGATATTCTCCCGAAAATTTAAGCGAATTTAGGTGTTCTTTTTGTTCTGGTTTTGGGTCTTCTTCTAGCAAAAGGTGCGTTAAGCCGGTAACGGTGTACATTGGGGTTCGCAACTCGTGGGTAATAGTAGAAAGAAACTGGGCTTTTGCCTGTGAAGCCTTTTCTGCATCTTCCTTTGCTTCTTGAAGCTCAGTGTTTTTATCCTGTAAAAGTTCGTTTGCCTTCGCTCTTAAATTATTGTTTTTATAAAGGGAAAGCGTCAAAAGTGAAAGAATCAAAATAAGCGCGATGCTTAGCCATCCTGTAAGTTTTCCAAAAAAGAGTGACTTTTCTTGTTTGCTGAGATCATCTTGCTGGGTGGCAATAATTTCATTCAAGTCACCAATAGCTGATTCCGCTTGTATTCCTCGCTCAATTGCTTTCAGGTGAATCTGCCGTAGCGAGTCTTTTTGGGTAAGGTAATATTTAAGTTCCTCCTCTGCTTCAGAGCCCATTCTCTCTGCAATCAAAACTTGTGAATTTATACGGTGGTTTTCTACCAAGTATTTCGAAAACCCTTGTGAATATGAAATTTCAGAAACAATTTGCATTAATACTCTTGCCTCTGCCAATGGGCTTTTATAAATTGTTGGGTCTATAAGTGAGAGTGCATCTGCAAGATAACTATAGGCACTAACTTCTTGATAAAGCAGGCCTTGGTTTTTAAAGCTTTCTGCCGCTGGTTTTAAATATGAAATGGATTTTTCGTAATTGCCAACGCGAAGTGCTAATAATCCTTTTCCATAAAGAACGTAGGCTTTGCTGTTTTCATCTTTAAGTTCTGTGAAAACTGAGTCGGCCTTGTTTAAGTATATTTCCGCTTTTTCAGATTTTCCTTTTGAAACTAATATTACACCATATAAATAGTAAGCTTTTCCCAGCTTGTAAAAATTTTTGTAGGTCTCTCCACTTTCTATTGCTTTTTCTGTTTCTTCAAGGGCTTTGTCAAAATACTCTAAATAAAAAAGTTCAGCTATGCCAAGTTCTATATTTGGTTTATAACTTCTATATTTTGGTAGCATTGCCAGTTTGCTGGCATCATTTAGATTTTTCACCGCCTCCATAAAATTTTCAGTTTCCAGTGCCTTAGCAGCTGAATATTGCAACTGTTTTATGGCAACAATAGTGTCTTGGATTTGTGTTGAAAAGGATTTAACCGAAATGAGTAAACACAAAATAAGGGGCAAGAAAATCTTATATTCTGAAGTTGGTTGGCGCATTGGTTAGTTTAAAAGGGGCATTAAATATAGTTATTTCACAGATATTCTTTCAATTAAATCTATGATTCTGGATGAATAGCCAATTTCGTTATCATACCAGCCAATTATTTTTACCATTTTACCAACCACTGAGGTCATGCCCGCATCAAAAATGCAGGAATGTGGGTTGCCTATAATATCTATGGAAACAATTGGATCTTCAGTATATTCTAGAATACCGATCAGCGAAGTTTCTGAAGCTTTTTTAAAGGCCTTATTTATTTCTTCAATGGTAACTTCGTTTTTCACATTTAAAGTTACATCGGTCAAAGATCCATTTGGCACTGGAACGCGAATACCACAACCACCGATTACATCTGAAAGTTCTGGAAAAATTTTAGTCAATGCCTTTGCAGCTCCTGTGGTTGTCGGAACAATAGATTGTCCGGCGGCACGGGCCCTGCGAAGATCGCGATGCGGTTGGTCGTGTAAGCTTTGATCTGTGGTGTAACTGTGAATAGTGGTTATATACGCCTGCTCGATGCCACAAAGCTCATTGATTATTTTCAGCATGGGCGCTGCATTGTTGGTGGTGCAGGAAGCATTTGAGATTATTAAATCTTCAGAATTTAAAATGTGGTCGTTTACACCGAGCACAACCGTTTTAATATCGTCCTCCAAAGGTGGCACGGAAAGAATTACTTTTTTTGCACCGTTTTTTAAATGATTTTCTAGTTGGTCTTTGCTTTTGAACTTACCAGTGCTTTCAACTACAACGTCAAGGTTTCCCCATGAAATATCTTCTATATTTTTTTCCGAAGAAAATTTAACTTTTTTTCCGGCAACGGTTATTGTGTTTTCCGAATGTGAAATTTCTTCCTTCAAAACACCGTGAATACTGTCGTACTTCAAAAGATGGTTCAGGGTTTTTGTGTCGGCCAAATCATTCACAGCAACAACATCAATAGATGGATGGTTTAGCAATAATCTAAAAACATTGCGACCAATACGGCCAAAACCATTAATGCCAACAGTTATCTTTTTTCCCATTTCAGAAATACTAGTTTAGGTAAGATGCTTTTGTGCTTTGTAAGAAGACCGCACCAATGCACCGCTTTCCACGTGGCGGAAACCCATTTCCAAACCTACGGTTTCATATTTTTTGAACTGTTCTGGCGTAATGAATTCTTTTACAGGAAGATGCTTTTTTGAAGGCTGCAGATATTGGCCTATGGTTAAAATATTCAACCCAACGCCGCGCAAATCTTCCATAGTTTGAAAAACTTCTTCTTCCATTTCACCTAAGCCGAGCATTATTCCGCTTTTGGTTCGTGAAATTCCAGATTGTTTCAAATAATTTAAAACTTCAAGGCTGCGTTCGTATTTCGCCTGAATTCTCACTTCTCTCGTCAAGCGTTTTACGGTTTCCATATTATGGCTAACCACTTCAGGTTGTACTGCAATAATTCGGTCTATATTTCTAGTATTTCCCTGGAAATCTGGAATCAAGGTTTCCAAGGTTGTTTCAGAATTCATTCTGCGGATTGCCTTTACGGTTTCCGCCCACATTATTGAACCCATATCCTTCAAGTCATCGCGATCTACAGATGTTACAACGGCATGCTTAATGTTCATGATTTTTATGGAGCGCGCCACTTTTTCGGGCTCGTCCCAATCCACTGTTCCAGGTCTTCCAGTTTTTACGCCACAAAAACCGCATGATCGGGTACAAATATTTCCTAAAATCATAAAGGTGGCTGTGCCTTCACCCCAACATTCGCCCATATTTGGGCAGCTACCCGAGGCGCAAATGGTGTTCAGCTTGTATTTATCTACTAAGCTGCGGAGTTCGGTGTATTTTTTTCCGGTGGGAAGTTTAACGCGTAACCATTTTGGTTTTGGCGCGGGCTTTTGAATATCCAAAGTTTCTATGCTCATAAGGGAAACAAAAGTACGAAAATGAAAGTCGAAATAGGAAATGCAGAATATGAAATTTGGAATTTGTTTCTATTAACTTAATCTTTCCGTGTAATAATCTCGGCAAGTAGCTTTCGGGCACGAAGTAGTCGCACTTTTACATTATTTAGTGGCTCTTCCAAAGTTTCAGAGATTTCATTATAGCTCATTTCCTGAAAATAGCGGAGATTAATTACCTCTTGATAATGTGGCTTTAATTGTTTGATGTACCTTAAAAGTTCTGCGAGGTTTTGCTCCCGAATCAATTTGTCCTCGGGAGTTGGCGAGTGGTCCGGAATTTTTTGAACCTGTTCGTTGGAGGTATCTGTGGTATTTGAGTAGATAGAGGCATTTTTTTTCCTCGTTTTGTCTATTTGGATGTTTTTTGAAATCGTAATGAGCCACGTTGAAAAGGTGTAGTTTTCATCAAAGGTTTCAATTTTATCAAAGGCCTTTGCAAAAGTCTCTATTGTAATGTCTTCAGCTTCGTGCTCATTTCGAACTCTTTTTAGCTGAAAACCATAGACTTCGTTCCAGTAATAATCCAACAAAAACTTGAAAGCGCCCTGCTTTCCTTTTTTCGCTTTATCTATTTGGTGATTTATTTCTTCTGAAATTATTTCCATCGCGAGTTTTTTTCGCTGCTGTTGGAAATAAAGATACTCAATTGTGTTAAAACCAAAAACAATTCATAAAAAGGAATGAATGGAACCAAATCCTGTTCTTTCAATTTTTTGGCTGCATAACCAATAATTATATACTGAAAAACGAGGCGAATAAAAATTATACTCAATCCAAAATACCAAAACTTAGTAAACATAGTGGCAATGGCAAGTGGCCAAAATAATAGATTGGCCAAGTAGTAAACTCCTAAAAACAAGCGATGTTTTGGCTTATAAAGTTTTGCGGTAGAATAATGTCTCTTTTTCTGAACGAGCCAA
Organism: Aequorivita lipolytica; assembly: GCF_007997135.1. Lineage (GTDB taxonomy): Bacteria > Bacteroidota > Bacteroidia > Flavobacteriales > Flavobacteriaceae > Aequorivita > Aequorivita lipolytica. The sequence goes on from NZ_VORU01000009.1 coordinate 30,014, forward strand.
TTCTCTTTCTTTTTCTTCGGAAGGGAATACGTAAATGCCTCCGGTTCTATACATATTGAAACATTTTTTGCAGTCGCGGCTTCGTTCACAAAAAGATCATCATCGCCAGAAGGAATTTTAATATGGCTCATAAAGCCATTGTTTTCATAATAAAGATTACTGGTATAAGCTAAATTTCTACCTACGCCCATATATGGATTGCCAGCTTTGGCATATGAAAAATATTGAACAGCGGTCATCAAGGTTTCAAAGCGGATCATTTTATTTAGAAAGCCGGTTCTTTTTTCATAGGCACCATAGCCTAAAACCAATTGCTTTTCATTTGAAAAATTGGAAGCCATTGTTGCAAGCCATTCTTCGGAAGCCGGGTAACAGTCGGCATCGGTGAAAACCAATCGGGTATTTTTTGAACGTTTAATGCCTAGCGTAAGTGCATATTTTTTATTCGCCCAAAAAGCTTCGTTGTTCTTTACATTTACAATCTGGATTCTAGGATCACTCTCGGCGAAAGATTCCATAACTTCAAGTGTTTGGTCCACAGAAGCATCGTTTATTAGAATAAGATCAAAGTTGTAATAGTTCTGCTTTTGCCAAAGCGGAATGTGTTTTTTTAGATTTTCAGCTTCGTTTTTGGCGCATACTATTAGAGAAATGGGATATTTTTCTGAAGAAATCTTTTCAGTAGGTTTTAAAAAGGAAAATTTCGAAAAGAGAAGATAATAAGAACAGTTAATCAATGCAACAGCACCGAAAACGTAAAGTAGCACCATAAAAATTTACGATTGTATATTAACAATATTTGATTGCGTGATAATCCCGAACTTACAGTATCTCTAAACTATAGAGTTTATTTGTTGCTGGGTGTTTCCAATTTGTGGCTTTCCTCTGCACAATTTTCAAATTGGTCTGGTGTTTTTCCGCAGAAACCACAGGCTTCACCATCTTTGTTCAAAAACGGACTTTGGCTAGCGCAAGTTCCCGCAAATTTTCCATCTTTTTTGGCCCAGATTTTTATTGCGATTCCCGCAACGCCAAGTAATAAAAGTATAAATGTGATAAGTAAAAGTTTCATCCTTAAGAGATTATTTGGTAAATAAGAAGAAGTAATGCCCAAAAAATAGTCTTCTCCCGGTTCAAATTTATGCAGGACATTTCCATGCTTTAAAATAGACCACAAAAATACAATCTTTCTTGCTGTTATGCTCGGAATTTAAGTATTTTTAGCCTCTATTTTAAATATTTTAAAGATGCTGAAACCTATCACTTTTTTATTCATTTCAATGTTTGCGCTGTCAATTGTTTCTTGCAAAAATGACGCAGAGGATTCAAAAAAAATAAAAACTGAAACTGCTGAAATAAATACTGTGCAAAAAAAACCAGTGAAACGTGCTGCCAAAAGAGATTTGACTACCGAAGACCAAGCAATGCTTAAAAGCGTGATGTCTCGTGTAATGACCGAGCCACAATTGAAAAAATTTGCCAGCTATATTGTTAGCGCAGAATTGGCGACACAGCTTTTAAACGAGGCGGGTCCGTTTACAGTTTTTGGCCCATCAAATGCTGCAATTGAATCTTTAACTGCTGAAAACAAGAAATTTTACTCAAATCCTGAGAATAGGGAAAAGCTGATTGAAATGTTGAAATCGCACATTGTTTCAGGCAAAATTGATAAGGAAACTTTGTTGCAAACCATCAACAAAAACGGAAATGCGAAGCTCAAAACTTTATCGGGAATAACTATTACCGTTACAAAATCTGGAGAAGATATGGTTATTTCTGGCGGAAAAGGTGCAAAGGCAACTATTGTTAAAGGCAGTATTGAGGGTTCAAATGGAATGGTTTATATTGTTGATAATTTATTGAACGCGAACTAGAAAACGTTCACTTCCGGTTCAATAAAAATTCCGGTCATTTCCTTTACCTTTTTTTGGATGTCCATTGCAAGTTGCCATATTTCTTTGCCGCTCGCATTGCCATGATTCACTAAAACTAATGCTTGGTTTTTATGTACTCCGGCATCACCAAATCGTTGTCCTTTAAATCCTGCTTTTTCAATGAGCCAGCCTGCTGGGATTTTAAATTCGGTAGGTGAGATTTCGTAAAAAGGAGCATCAGGAAAATTTCTTCTAAATTCTTGAAACGTTTCAGCATCCACCATAGGGTTTTTAAAGAAACTACCGCTATTTCCCAGTAATTTAGGATCTGGAAGTTTGGATTGACGAATTGCGATTACTGCTTCCGAAATATCTTTGATGGTTGGAGTTAAAATGTGTCTTTCAACTAAATTCTTTTGAATATCGCCGTACGCAACACTCGTTTTGTGATCTTTTTTCGTCAGTCGAAAAGTTACGCTAGTAATAATGTATTTTCCCTTTGCTTCATTTTTGAAAATAGAATTTCTGTATTCAAATGTACATTCCGCTTTGCTGAACTCCCTTTCCTTTAAAGTTTCAATTTCGAGCGTGTCGCAACTTTCAAAAGTATCTTTCAGCTCTACGCCATAGGCTCCAATATTTTGAATTGGTGCAGTGCCGATGTTTCCTGGAATTAATGAAAGGTTTTCCAAACCACCAAAATCCTTTGTAATACAATACTGAACAAATTCGTGCCAGTTTTCGCCAGCCATTGCTTTTACAAGAACTTCAGTTTCGGTTTCTTTCAGGATTTCGATTCCCTTTAAATTTATGTGAAGTACAAACACATCCAAATCTCCAGTAAGCAACATATTGCTGCCGCCGCCAAGAATAAAAAGTTCTTCAGAAGGTTTTTCTAAAAGAGCTTGTTTAAGTTCTTCAATAGTTTCAACCGAAACAAAATAGCGCGCATTGCAGGCTATGCCAAAAGTATTGTGATGTTTAAGCGATTTGTTTTCTTCAATCCGCATCAATCTTTATATTTTTGAAGCGCAATTTTTAGGATTTCAACTGCTCTGATAAGGCTTTCTTTCTTTAAAACATAAGCAATTCTCACTTGGTTCAAACCTACGCCTGGGCTGGAATAAAAACCTCCTGCGGGGGCAACCATTATAGTTTCGCCGTTGTCTTCAAATTCTTCTAAAAGCCACTGTGCAAAGGCATCGCTGTTTTTTATGGGTAATTGTACGATGCAGTAAAAAGCACCTTTCGGCTCACCCACTTGAACGCCGGGAATAGCCTTTAGGGCCGCTACAAGCGTGTTTCTTCTATCTTGGTATTCAACGATCACTTCGTCAAAATAACTTTGTGGGGTTTGCAGCGCTGCTTCACTTGCAATCTGTGCGAAAGTTGGAGGACTTAATCGAGCCTGTGCAAATTTTAAAGCAGTGGCAATAACTTGTTTGTTTTTTGAAACCAAACAGCCAATGCGTGCGCCGCACATACTATATCTTTTTGAAACTGAATCTATGATTATTCCGTTCTCGGCCAAACTTTCTTCCTCAAGAATAGAGTAATGCTGGTAACCATCATAGGTAAATTCACGATACACTTCATCCGCAACCAAAAACAAATCATGTTTTTTCACAATTTTTGCCAAGGTTTGTATTTCTTTTTTTGAATAGAGGTAGCCTGTTGGGTTACCAGGATTGCAAATTAGGATTGCCTTTGTTCGCGGGGTAATAAGTTTTTCAAATTCTGAAATAGGAGGAAGTGCGAAATTGTCTTCAATTTTTGAAATAACCGGAACAATCTTGACATCCGAAGCTGTAGCGAAACCATTGTAATTTGCATAAAACGGCTCTGGGATTATAATTTCATCGCCGGCATCTGCAATAGTTCCCATAGCGAATAGCAGCGCTTCGCTACCACCGGTTGTAACTATAATATCAGCTGCTTCAACGGGAATATTATTTTTATGGTAATAACCTGCAATTTTTTCACGGTACTCCTGCGAACCTTCAGAACGAGTATAGGCAAGAATTTCCAAATGGTGATTTGCTACGGCTTCCATCGCTATTTCTGGCGACTTTATATCGGGCTGGCCAATGTTTAGGTGGTAGACGGTTTTGTTTGCTTTGTAAGCTTTTTCGGCGAAAGGAACCAGCTTGCGGATTGGACTTTCCGGCATGTGCTTCCCTTTATTTGAAACTGAAGGCATAATGTGATTATTTAACACAAAGTTGCAAAATATATTTTATAAATCCGTTACGCCTAGAGCAACATTCCTCTTTTTTTTATATCTTCAAATCAATTCAAAATAATTCTTAAAACTTTGCACAAATCCTGTATTCTGTGGCTTTTAATTCTCTTTTCTGCTTCATTGGCGGCGCAATCGGGATTTTTTCTGAAACACAACAAAAAAAAAGATCGAATTCCTTTTAAGGTGGTGAACAATCTGCCCATTATTGACGTGGAAATTAACGGCACGCCACTTTCTTTTATTCTTGATACGGGTGTTAGATCCACCATTCTTTTCAGTTTGGAAGCAGCGGACAGCGTGCAGCTTCGCAATACTTCTTCGGTTAAGTTACAAGGTTTGGGCGCTGGAGGATCGGTGGATGCGTTAAAAAGTTTAAATAATAGAGTGCGAGTTGGTGATGTTTTGGATAACGATCATGATCTCTATATAATTTTCGATAGTACTCTTAATTTTTCACCAAGAATGGGGATTCCAATCCACGGTATTTTAGGAAATGAATTTTTCCAGAATTTCATTGTAAAAATTAAGTATTCGTCCAAAATTATTACTGTTTACGATTCTCAGAAATATTCACTGAAACCATGTAAAAAATGTGAGGATTTAGCGTTGAATTTTGTGGGAAGCAAACCTTATATTTCTTTAACAGTTGCTTCAGAAGAAAAACAGGAAGAGGTGAAATTACTTGTTGATTCTGGGTCCAGCGATGTAATTTGGCTTTTTGATGATTATGATTTTATTGAAGAATCTCCGAAAAATTATTTTAAAGATTTTCTAGGACTTGGACTTAGCGGGAATATTTTTGGCAAGCGCGCAAGAATACCCCTGTTGTCGATGGGTGATTTCCAACTAAAAAACGTTAATACTTCTTTTCCTGAGGAAGATGCAATCCTGAAAGCACGTTATTATGAAGATCGCGACGGCAGTTTAGGCGGTGGGTTTTTAAGCAGATTTACCGTCACCTTTGATTATGGAAACAAAAAAGTTCGATTCAAGAAAAACAATAAGTTTAATGATCCCTTCAATTACAATATGAGTGGGTTAACTTTAGAACACGCGGGAATGGAACTTGTGAAAGAGGAACGACAGGCCGCAGTAAATACGAACAGAGCAAATCAAAACGAAAGTTTAACATTTAACAGTATTTCGGTAACAACTGAAGTTAATTTTTCACTGGTTCCAAAATATGTTGTGGCAGATGTGCGTGATAATTCTCCGGCTGCTTTGGCTGGAATTCAAAAAGGGGATGAAGTTATAACAATTAATGGAAAACCTTGCTATCATTACAAGCTTTACGAATTAATTGAAATGTTTTCAACAGATGAAGGCAAAAGAATAACAATGGAAGTAAAAAGGGAGGGGTATATGAACAAAGTGAAATTCTACCTTAAAAGTGTATTCTAAAAAAAAATCCGATTGAAGAATTTGTCTTCAACCGGATTTCTTTCTAAAACAGTAAAGTTATCTAGCTCTTTTCTAGAACACTGGCAGAGTCGCCCATCACTTCTCCTTTAATTTTTAGAGCTAACATAGGTTCACTCGCATTTGAATAAACAGTAACAGTTTTTCTAATTGGACCAACGCGGTTTGTATCGTATTTAACCTCAATAGTACTACTTGCGCCAGGAGCGATAGGACCATTTGGTTTTTTCGGTACAGTGCAGCCGCAGCTGGACTTTACATCACTAATAATAAGCGGGGCATCGCCAGTATTGGTGAATTCAAATACACGAACGCCGTCACTACCTTTTGCAATAGTGCCGTAGTCCACAGTGTCTTCCTTGAAACTGATTTTTGCTTGTTGCGCTTGAGCGGCAAAACCGATAAAGGCAACAAGAGCCATAAGAGCTAATTTTTTCATGATTTTGTGTTTTTTAATATTGCTAAAGTATATAACTTTTGAACAACGAGCAAAATAACTTATTCACTTTTATTATCCTCTAGTTATAATTACTTTTGCAACTCATTACACAAATACCAGACCAAAGTATGGCTTTAGAAGCAAAATATAATGCAAAAGAGATTGAGAATAAGTGGTATAGCTACTGGATGGAAAACAAATATTTCCACTCAGAGGTTGATGAAAGAACACCATATACAATCGTCATTCCACCGCCAAACGTAACTGGAGTATTGCACATGGGCCACATGCTAAACAACACATTGCAGGATGTTTTGATTCGTCGCGCACGTTTGCAGGGTTTTAACGCTTGTTGGGTGCCGGGAACGGATCACGCTTCTATTGCTACGGAAGCCAAAGTTGTTGCGAAATTGAAAGCTGAAGGAATTGACAAAGCAAAGCTCTCACGTGAAGAATTTTTAGAGCATGCTTGGGAATGGACCCACAAACACGGCGGAATAATTTTGGAACAACTTAAGAAACTTGGCGCTTCCTGTGATTGGGATCGAACTAAGTTCACGATGGATGAAGATATGTCAGCCTCCGTGATAAAAGTTTTTGTGGATTTATACCGAAAAGGAAATATTTATCGTGGCTACCGAATGGTAAATTGGGACCCACAGGCAAAGACTACCCTTTCTGATGAAGAAGTAATTTATGAAGAAAAACAGGGTAACCTCTATTATATAAACTATAAAATTGAAGGTAGGGATGACGTTTTAACCATCGCCACCACACGTCCCGAAACCATTTTGGGAGATACTGCCATTTGCGTCAACCCAAATGATGAGCGTTTTGCACACCTTCGTGGCAAGAAAGCAATCGTTCCCGTTTGCAACCGAGTAATTCCAATTATTGAAGACGAATATGTAGATGTAGAATTCGGTACAGGTTGTTTGAAAGTTACACCTGCACACGATGAGAACGATAAAATACTGGGCGATAAGCACAATCTTGAAATAGTAGATATTCTGAATGATGACGGAACCTTGAACAGCTTCGGTCTTCATTACGAAGGAAAAGACCGTTTTGTGGTTCGCAAGGAAATTGTAAAGGAACTTGAAAGCATGGGTGTAGTTTCAAAAATAGAAACCCATATGCATAAAGTTGGAACTAGCGAACGTACCGGCGCGGTTATAGAACCAAAACTCAGTGATCAATGGTTCCTTAAAATGAAGGAGCTTGCGCAACCTGCTTTGGATGCAGTGCTTGAAAAGGAAGTTCATCTGGTTCCCGAGAAATTCATAAACACCTACCGCCACTGGATGGAAAACGTACGCGATTGGAACATTTCCCGCCAACTTTGGTGGGGACAACAAATTCCCGCATATTTTTATGGCGACGGAAAAGAGGATTTTGTAGTTGCCGAAAATATTGAAGAGGCACTAAAGCTTGCAAAAGAAAAGACCAACAACCAACAGCTATCAACAAACAACCTAAAACAAGACCCAGATGCTCTAGACACTTGGTTCTCTTCGTGGCTATGGCCCATCAGCGTTTTCAACGGAATCTTAGAACCGGACAACAAGGAAATAAACTATTACTACCCAACCAACGACCTCGTTACTGCTCCCGAAATACTATTTTTTTGGGTAGCGAGAATGATTATTGCGGGTTACGAATATAGAAACGAAAAGCCATTCACAAATGTTTATCTAACAGGCATTGTACGCGACAAACAGCGCAGAAAAATGAGCAAATCGCTAGGTAATTCGCCAGATCCTATAGATTTAATGGAAACCTACGGCGCAGATGGCGTGCGTGTGGGGATGCTTTTGAGTTCGCCTGCGGGTAACGATTTAATGTTCGAAGAAGATCTCTGCAAACAGGGGAGTGGTTTCGTAAATAAAATCTGGAATGCTTATAGATTAATTGACGGCTGGGAAGTTTCCCTGGAAATGGAACAATCAGAGAGCGACATTATTGCTCTAAAATGGTATCACAGTAAATTCCAAAAAACATTGGCTGAAATAGAAGACCATTACAGCAAATATCGCATTAGCGATGCTTTGATGTCAACCTATAAGTTGGTGTGGGACGATTTCTGTTCGTGGCTGCTTGAAATGGTAAAACCACCTTTTGGCGAAAAAATTTCAGAAAAAACCTATTTAGAAGTTATCTCCGTTTTGGAAGATAACCTAAAAGTATTGCATCCTTTCGTTCCCTTTATTTCTGAGGAAATATGGCAGCACATTACCCAACGCGACATTTCAAAAGCCCTAATAATTTCTGAATGGCCAAAGGCTGAAGTTTTTGACGAAAAAATAATCAAAGATTTCGAATTCGCTTCCGAAGTAATCTCTGGAATTAGAACTGTTCGTAAAGAAAAGAACATTTCTTTTAAAGATACTATACAGCTTGCTGTGCTGAATAACGACAATGCTTCAAAAGAATTTGATGCAGTAATTTGCAAGCTGGGTAATATTTCAGAATTAAATTATATAACCGAAAAGATTGACGGCGCATTGACTTTCCGCGCAAAAAGCAACGAATATTTCATCCCAATCGCAGGCGCCATAAATGTGGAAGAAGAAATAGCAAAGCTTTCTGAAGAACTCAAGTACACCGAAGGTTTCCTTAAAAGTGTTCAAGGCAAACTTAAAAACGAACGTTTCGTAAGCGGCGCCCCTGAACAGGTGGTAACACTAGAAAAGCAGAAGGAAGCGGATGCACTGGCCAAGATTGAGACTTTGAAGGCAAGCTTGTCGGGCTTGAAATAGAATCTAAAAGCCGTTAAAAACTCTTAATTTCTTTTAAAACATGGTTAATTAATACATTTTGAAAACCATTTGCCCGTACCTTGTCCAAAATAAAAAAATCATGGACCAATCAAAGTACAATGAAATGGAAGCGATGCTTCATAAACTGGAAGACATTAAGAATAGTCAAAAAAGTATAATTGACAAAATTAATCATGTAATTACAGACCTATTTCAGCACCCAGACAAAGATCTTGAAAAAGCGATGGAAGCCGCGCACGAGAAGGCTTCAGAAAATGTTGATAAAATTAGGGAAGCAATAGAGGAGTATGAAATAAAATTCAACAAGGCGCAGCAGGAATAATTATTTACGATATAAAAAGTATTGATTTACGGCCTCAATATATAATTGTTTGGCCTCGTCAGTTGTAAGTCCGCGCGTTTGGAAAAGGGCGTTAGTTTTAAAAGCCGATATGTGTGGGTTTCCTCCTCTTATCGTATCTGCGTCGTTTGTAGCTCGTTTGTAATATGCGTATAGGCGCAATAACACATCTGCCGGGAAAGGTTCAGTATGATCGTTTATACTGTTTACAGCGTTTTTAAAAGCTATATCTAGCTCCTGTGAAGTCATTCTTTTTCAGCAATTATTGAGACACCTCCTTTTACTTTTTGGTTAAGAACCACTTTTATTTTAGCATCCAGAGGAAGGTAAATATCTACACGAGAGCCAAATTTTATGAAACCACTGTCTGAAGCTTGGTCCACTTCTTGGTTTACTTCGGCATAGTTCACAATGCGCTTTGCCATTGCCCCAGCAATCTGTCTGAACATTACGTCACCGAAAGCATCATTATTTATAACCACCGTAGTACGTTCATTTTCTTCGGATGACTTTGGGTGCCAAGCAACTAAATATTTCCCTGGGTGGTATTTACTGTACACCACTTTTCCGCCTACCGGATAGCGTGTTACGTGTACATTAATTGGGCTCATAAACACAGAAATCTGTAGCCTTTTATCATTGAAATATTCCTTTTCAAAAACTTCTTCAATAACAACAACCTTTCCGTCAACAGACGAAAGTATCTGGTTTGGATGCACTAAAAAGTTTCGTTTGGGATTCCTGAAAAATTGTAAAACCAATAGCAGAAGGATTATTAGCGATATAATAACGCCGCCACGAATGGTTGGGTTTTCCACAAACAAATTCGCCAAAAGGCTAAGACCGATAACGATTATCAGCGCTATAAAAATAATTTTAAATCCTTCTTTATGAAACATTGTCAACAATTAATAAAAATGCATAAACAAATGGGCTGGTGTAAATAATACTGTCTAGCCTATCATACAATCCGCCGTGTCCCGGCATAATAATGCCGCTGTCCTTAACGCCAGCCTGTCTTTTAAACTTTGATTGGATCAAATCGCCAATTGTTCCAAATATAGACACAATTATTGCCATCACTATCCAAACCCACAACGGGTATTTCTCAGCATCCAAGGGGCTGTAATTTTCCAGCACCTTAAAGATAATGAATCCTGCCAAAAGAGCACCCAGCATTCCGCCTACAAAACCTTCGATAGTTTTTTTTGGTGAAATACGCTCCAACAGCTTATGTTTTCCAAAGTTTTTACCAATAAGATATGCGAAAGTATCATTACTCCAAACCAGAATAAAAACCGCAACAATTATTTCGGGCATAAACTTGCCGTCTATATTCATAATAGGAATTAGGGTAAGAAATACGAAACCGCTTATGATATAAAATATGACAGTAATGTATTTTTTCTTTTCAAACATGGGGATTTTGCTGGTCCAGAGTACATCTTTCAGCAAATAGAGATCTACGAAAACGGTCAAAATCAAAAAAAGATAAACGGCGTTGTCGGCAAAAACTTTATAGCTCAAAAAGTAAAAAGCCGCCGCAAGCAGAATGTAGGCAAGATAACTGGTAAGGTGCACCAGTTTTAAATATTCACTGAGAGTGACTATTCCGAGTGCAAAGAAAAGCCCCATAAACCATTCGCGCGAGGTGAACATTGCAAAAATGATGATCGAAATGTATAATACGCCCGAGAGGGTCCGTACGAGAATTTCCTTCATATTATAAGTCTTCCAGTAGCAACAAATATAGGTTTTTTGTGCTACTTCCATAACTCATAAAATCCTTTTCTTTTTCGGTTTCAAAGTCTTGAATGGTAGTAATGTTACTGGGAATGTAACTTGAACTCTGATTTTTTATAATTCGCAGTCCTTCGCTAATTGTGTCAACAATCTGGCTGGTGGTGGCGAAAATGATAAAATTTGAAGGAAGTTCATTCAACTTCTTCTCTTTTATTTGGTTTGAGGAAAGCAAAATGGAACCATTATTAGAAACCAATGATTCACAAGTGGAGAGGAAGAATTTTGAATCTGTATTCTTTACGAAGTTGAGGTTAAAGCCTTCAAATTTTTTAGAAAGCATTTCGTTCACACAAAATACGTCCTGCTCGTACCAATCATTTTCAAGCATTACATTGTCAAAAGCCTCTGTAACCTCTTCCCAATTTTCACAGTAGATGAATTTCCCGCCATTATTTTTGAAATTATAGGTAAATTTTTCATCAATGGGAAGTTTTTGCTCTGGGTAATAGCTGCTATGGTCGGCTTTGTCGGCTCTCTTAGCCTTCTCTTCCGACTTGTAATTTGGGTTTAAAAGTCTTTTGAATAGACTCATTAATAATGAATTGAGGAGTTCCTATATATGTTAAACTTCAAATATATAAAATCTATGTTGAAGTTGTGTTACCTATAATCAAAGTTTCAAGACGAAACCAAAATTGGCAACATTTAGGTCGTTGCCGGTCTTGGTGCTTCTTCTGATTTTACAAATGGTCTGTCTCCAAATATTTTTTGAAGATTGTCCTTAAATATTACTTCTTTTTCAAGAAGAACGTTAGCCAATTCCGTCAATTTATCTTTATTGTCTTCTAAAAGTTTCACAGCACGTTGGTACTGACTTTCAATAAGGATTGAGATTTCCTTATCAATCAATTCCGCAGTTTTCTCGCTGTAAGGTTTTGAGAAATTATATTCAGACTGCCCACTGCTATCGTAATAAGTGAGATTGCCTATTTTATCGTTTAGACCATAAATGGTCACCATTGCACGAGCCTGTTTTGTTACTTTTTCAAGATCGCTCAAAGCTCCGGTAGATATACGGTTAAACATTACTTTTTCTGCAGCGCGACCGCCAAGGGCTGCACACATTTCGTCTAGCATTTGCTCTGGATGAACAATCAACCTCTCTTCTGGCAGGTACCATGCAGCTCCTAGGGATTGTCCACGGGGTACAATAGTCACTTTTACTAATGGTGCTGCGTGTTCAAGCATCCAGCTAACTGTGGCGTGACCAGCTTCGTGAAAGGCAATGGCGCGTTTTTCATCCACTGTCATTATTTTATTTTTCTTTTCAAGACCGCCAACAATCCTATCCACGGCATCAAGGAAATCTTGTTTACCAACGGATTTTTTACCGTTTCTCGCTGCAATCAAAGCTGCTTCGTTACAAACATTTGCAATATCTGCTCCTGAGAAGCCAGGGGTTTGTTTTGAAAGAAAATCGGTATCTAAATTGTCGTCCTTCTTGATTGGGCGCAAGTGTACTTCAAAAATTTCTTTGCGTTCGCGAACGTCTGGAAGATCCACATATATCTGTCTGTCAAAACGCCCGGCACGCATCAAGGCCTTGTCCAAAACGTCTGCTCTGTTTGTTGCGGCAAGTACAATTACGTTTGTATTTGTTCCAAAACCGTCCATTTCGGTAAGTAGCTGGTTCAAGGTGTTTTCGCGCTCATCGTTGCTTCCGGAGAAGTTATTCTTCCCACGGGCTCGGCCAATGGCATCAATTTCATCAATAAAAATAATAGCTGGAGATTTGTCTTTCGCTTGTTTGAAAAGATCACGAACACGAGATGCACCCACCCCCACAAACATTTCCACAAAATCTGAACCTGAAAGTGAGAAGAATGGTACTTTAGCCTCACCAGCTACAGCTTTTGCCAATAAAGTTTTACCGGTTCCAGGAGGTCCCACGAGCAGTGCTCCCTTAGGAATTTTACCTCCCAAAGAGGTGTATTTTTCAGGTTGTTTCAGGAAATCTACAATTTCCTGTACTTCTTCCTTAGCACCTTCAAGGCCTGCAACATCTTTGAAGGAGGTTTTTACATCGGTCTTTTCGTCAAAAAGTTTTGCTTTAGATTTTCCGATGTTAAACAATTGCCCTCCAGCACCGCCGCCGGCTCCTGAAGACATTCTTCGCATAATGAAGATCCAAATAGCAATAATGATTACGAATGGTAAAATACCCATCAAAACATCACCCCAAACGTTACTGTCTGTTTCAAAATTTAGTGAGGTAGTTAAATTGTTCTCTGCCTTAATATCTTGGAAATCTTTTTGAAAAATTTGAAGATCACCGAATTCAAACTGGTAATCTGGATCATTCGGTCCAGGCGCTAAAAATGAAGGAGTATTTTCTTTTTTAGCATGAACTTCTTTTTCTTTTGCAGCATCGCTAAGATAGACTTTGGCGATTTTTTTATTGATGACGTCTACTTTTTCAACATCGCCACTTCTCAAAAATTCTTCAAATTTAGCTTGATTTGTTTTTTCGGGCTGTGACCAACTGCCGCCGCCAAAAATTTGGATACCAAAAAAGAGCAGGATTATTGCTGCATAGACCCAGTAATACGAAGCCTTTGGCTTTTTTGAATCGTTCTTTTTATTTTTATTTTTATTTTCTTCAGCCATAAGGCAATTATCTTTTAGTGTGTTGTTTCTATTTTAACCGATTTTGCATCTCCCCAAAGTCCTTCAATATCATAAAATTCACGAATATGCTTTTGAAAAACATGTACTACTACGTGCACATAATCCATAAGAACCCATTCCGAGTTATCGCTGCCTTCAACGTGCCACGGTTTTTCTTTTAAAGCTTTACTTACGGATTTTTGAACGGAATTAACAATAGCGTTAACTTGGGTGTTGGAGGTACCATTGCAGATTATAAAATAGTCACAAACGGTATTTTCTATATCTCGTAGGTCAAGAATCTCTATGTCTTGGCCTTTTACATCTTCAATCCCTCGTATTATTTGAGTAATAAGTTGATCTGTTCCTGCTTGTTTTTTCTGCATTAATTATTTTTCTTTTCTTTTGCGCAAAGTTATTACTTTTTTGTTTCTTGAAGCGCCTTAAAGGCGTAATACTAAACTTAATTATCGTTTTGAACATAATCAAACTTAGTGCCATCGATTCCACTAATACCTACCTGAAGCAGTTGGCAAAGGAAACGCAGTTGCCGGATGAAACCGTAGTGACAACTCAAAAACAACTTTCTGGTCGTGGACAAATGGGTAATGGTTGGCTTTCACGAGAAGGTCAAAGCCTTACTTTCAGTATCTTAAAAGAGTTTAAAGGCCTATTGGCAGAACGGCAGTTTATGGTTTCAATGGCAGTTTCATTGGCTATTTTGGATGCCTTGCATAACCAACATGTCCCGAATATTTCAATAAAGTGGCCAAACGACATATTGTCAGCAAAAAAGAAAGTTGGCGGTATCTTAATTGAAAATGTACTGGAGCGAAGTTGTGTGAAATATTCCGTAATTGGTGTCGGGTTAAATGTGAATGAAACCGATTTTCCGAATTTACCACAAGCAAGCTCTTTAAAACTTGAAACGGGGAAGACTTTTGATTTGGACGAAATATTCGAAAAAACCACGAATTCGATCTTTAAGAACTTGCGAAATCTTTCAGAAAAGGACTTTTCAGAAATGATGCAACGTTACGAAAGCAACCTATTCCAAAAAGGAGTAATCTCAGTTTTTGAAAGTCCCGAAGGCTTACGCTTTAATGGAATAATTAAAGGCGTTTCAGAAATTGGCGAACTGTACGTTGAAACTGAAAATACCTCAGTTAAAAAATTTCAGTTGAAAGATGTAAGATTAATTTATTAGACTTTCAATTAAAGCCGCTCTAAGTTTGTGGCAAGCGTTTCAATAAATTTTGAAATTGGTCCTTTTACCATCATCGCCATCATAGTGTTGAATTCACCTTCAAAAAGTAATTCTACGGTTGAAGTATTTTCAGAAACTTCTTCAATATTTCCAGTTAATGAAAATGGAATTTTATCACTGATTGCTCCCAAAACAACCTTGTTTGGTTTTTCAACTTCTTTAACTTCCAATGCAATTTCCGGCATTCCCTTTAATGCAAAAACAAAGGCATTATTTCTTATGACCTCAAATTTGCTGATGTTCTCTGGCATTAATGTTTCAAAATTCTTTACATCGGTCAAAAAATCACATAGTTCTGCTGCAGATTTTTGAACGGTTACTTTTTTGCTGTTTAATCTCATTTTGGAAGTTTATGTGTTTAAATGCTTATGCGTTTAGAGAAAAAAAATCTAATTTTCTCTTTGATATCAATCCCTCAATATATTTTCTGATAACTGATAACTGATAACTGATAACTGATAACTGATAACTGATAACTGAAATCACCCCCAAGTTTCAGGATTCTCCCGCCATTCAGAAAGTAACGCAGCTTCTTCAGAATTTATATATCTTGATTTTTCGGCTTCTTCCAGCAACATTTCATAATTGCTCAAAGTGTTCAAAGTAACGTGGGCATTCCTAAAATTTTCTTCCGCAGTTTTAAAGCCGTAGCTGAAAATTGCCAACATTCCTTTCACATTTGCATCTGCTTCCTTTAAAGCTTCAACAGCCAGCAAGCTACTCTTTCCGGTGCTTATTAGGTCTTCCACAACTATTACGCTGGTGTTTGGTTCCAAATGGCCCTCAATTTTATTTTGGCGTCCGTGGCCTTTTGCTTCGGGACGAACGTAACAAAAAGGAACGTTCAAATAATCGGCTACCAAAGCGCCCATCCCAATTGCTCCAGTAGCTACACCGGCAATCATTTCGGGCTTTCCGTAAAGTTCCTCAATTTGTTTGGCGAGGTTTTCACGAATGTAATTTCGTATCATTGGATAGGAAAGTGTGATGCGATTATCGCAATAGATAGGAGATTTCCATCCCGATGCCCATGTAAAAGGGTTTTGTGGTTGTAATTTTATTGCATTAATTTGCAATAGCAACGCAGCGGTTTTTTGTGCCGTTTCTTTGTTTAATATCATCGTGCAAATGTATAAAGTTTTTGTAAAAGAAATTCCTATTATTCTTTCCACTGAGAAAAATATTGGGGAGCATTATACTACCATCCCTTTAAAACAAGCTCGTTTTAAGAAGTTGATAAAAAAAATAAACAATGGTGAACTGCTCTACGTGAACCTTTATCACAAAAATGCAGAAAAGTTGGAACGCTTTCTTCGGAAAAAAATAAAAGTTGTGGAAGCCGCCGGAGGAATGGTCTATAACAGTAAAAAAGAAATTCTTTTTATCCGAAGAAACAAGAAATGGGATCTTCCCAAAGGTAAAATTGAAAAAGGAGAAACCCATCGCGAAGCAGCTGTGAGAGAAGTTATTGAGGAAACTGGTGTGAAAGATCTGGAAATTCGAGATTTTATAATGACCACCTACCACGTTTTTACCCGCAACGATAAATTCCGACTCAAAATAACGTATTGGTACGAAATGTTTAGCGATTACGATGGTCCGCTGGTTCCTGAACCCCAAGAGGGAATTAAAAAGGTAAAGTGGAAGAATTTTGAAAAATCCCAAAAAGCGTTGTTGGATTCTTACGAAAATATAAAACTGCTCTTTCCGAAGGAATATCTAACCACCCACCCGAACGATAGGATAACGTAAGTGCGATTTTTCGTAATTGGGCGATTGTTTGTGGATCCAATCTAATTGGGCGTACCAGTTTTGTGCAAACTCTGGTTCAGTGTCTTTTTTAGCTTCGAATTCTTTTTTGATTTCAGGATTTTCATTTAAAAATTTTTCAGCCATATCTTCCCAAACGTAGGGCGAAAAACCTTCTTTTTGTGGAAGTATTGCGTCAAAAAAATTCCAGTTAAAAAACGAATCGGGGGCGGATGGTTCTAGTGTTTCCAACAAATAGCGTACGCCCGGCTGTTGGGTATTTACCAAAATATCACCTGCTTTAATGGAAACAATTTGTGCAGTTTTTGATACTTCGGTTTTGTAATGCAGATAATGTCCTTCAAAAGGATTTTTCACAGTTTCAAAACTTTTAATTTTATAAACTTCAGCGGAAATAATCGAATCATTTTTAATTTCCGAAAAAGAGATACCGTTCAATTTCAGAAGTTCGATAATGTTCCAATATCCTTTGGGAACAATGTATGCCGAAGGAATTTTAACTGAATCCGCCACTTTAAAATAATTATAATAAGTTACATTTTTGGTAAAAGGTTTGTCAGGAAAATACTTCAAACGATCTGCACCCGTAATTTTACTCGGAATCATTTTTCCCTCATAACCTTTAAATGAAAGAGTAGAAGTTTTGGAAGAATCCACTTCCCAGGAAATAGGGTAGTAGCTTCCTGCTTTGTATTTTTCAAATGAATTTTTCCGCAGTGTTTTAATTTTTTCTGCATCCGTGTCAGCAATATTTATAAAAGATTTCACTAGTTCATAAGTACCTTCAACTCTTTGTTTATAAGGTTTCAGCATATGCGTTTCCACCATCATTCCAAAGGTATTAAACAATGCTGCGTAACCAGTGGAATAACGCGGCGAATCTAAAAACTGTTCAAAACCAATTTCGGGAACTTGGTTAAAAACGTTTATATAGGGTGTGATATCCCATTTTTTTTGATGGAGAGAATCCTCCAATTGGGGCATCAGCGAGCTGTGCAAATAATTTCCCAATTCGCCGCCCAATTTGTTGTGCTGCGTAAAAAGATGCGTAAGCACATATTGATAATCGGCGCCGTTGCTTACGTGATTATCAATGAATAAATCTGGGTTTAACCAATGGAATATTTCGGCGAAAGCGTGCGCATTTTTAGTGTCAGATTTGATGAAATCCCGGTTCAAATCGTAATTTCTTGCGTTGCCGCGAAAACCGTATTCTTCGGGTCCGTTTTGATTGGTTCTGCTGGTACTGTTTCTGTTTAAAGCCCCGCCAATGTTGTAAATAGGGATTGCTGCAATTATAGTGTTCTTAGGAACGGGAATTTTATTTTCGGCAAAATCACGAAAAAGAAGCATAGTGGCGTCAATGCCGTCAGGCTCTCCCGGATGGATTCCGTTATTGATTAGCAATAGGTTTTTGCCATTTTTTGAGAAGGCTTCTTTTGAATTCTTATTAGTTTTATTTTCGGAATCAAAAATAACCACATGCAGCGGAAAACCGCTATCGGTCTGTCCCATTTCAAAAACTGTTATTGATGGAAATTTCTTTTCCAGAGTTAAATAGTAGGCTATGACTTCTTCATATGTTTCGGTTTGATTGCCATTTGAAGTTTCAAAAACGGTTTGGGAATGTTGTGCGATTATGGTATTGAAAATGAAAAATATAAAAATTTTGAGGAAAGACTTCATTGGTTAATTCATTTAATTATTCTCTTAGAGTTTGTCTGAACACAATATTACGCAAGTTGCTAATAAGTAAATAGAAAAACTTAAAAATATAAGTTGTGTCTTTTTTCTTGCGGATTTTTTTTTGTTTAACTTGCTTACTCACTGTTTATTGTATTTTTATGAAAACAATTACTTTACTTCACGCAACATTCCTACTTATTTTCTTTTTGGGCATAAAATCACACGCTCAAACTCCAGAAAATGAAATTATTCTTTCACAAAACATTAGTCAAATTTTATTGCTCAATGGTGGCTTGGCTTGTGCTGGTGGCGATAACCAATGGTATCGGGCATATAGACTTATTGACAAAGGCATAAATACCTCTGTGGCACTAACAGGGGTTGAGTTTGGCGTTCAGGCTATTGATGCTTCAACAGAACTGGAAGTTTTTGCTTATGATTATGAAGAATTTCCTGATGGTTTTGACATCAGTAATCCACCCACACCCTTAGCATCTGGAACTGTTACTGTGGGCACCGGAGATGTGGGGGTTTTTATAAGGGCATATTTTGATACCCCTGCGGTGGTTTTGCCCAGTACAACTGTTGTTGTGAGTGTCGTACAACCTACTGTAGATGGTGTTAATTTCTTTCTGGGGATTACGGAAAGCGAAACAAAACCAAGTTTTAAATCTAGTGCACAATGTGGGCCCTCAACACCTATTTCTATGATTGATTTAGGGTTTCCCGATTCCCGCCATTTGGTTAACTTAATCCTTGAAGATGAACTATCCGTACCTGCGCGAACTATTGAAAACTTTACGGTATATCCAAACCCTGCGAAAGAGGTACTAAACCTATTCCTTGCTTCTTTAACTATTAAAGATATTGAACTATACGATATTGTTGGAAAGAAATTAAACTGCAATTACAGTGATTCGACCATTGACGTTTCGGGTCTTTCCGAAGGAACTTACTTTTCAAAAATAAGTACAGACACTACCGTTTTTACCCGAAAGTTTGTGAAAGAATAGTTTTCAATTAATAAAATCGAAATGAATTTATTAAAAAGCCCCGCAAAACTTTTGCGGGGCTTGATATTTTCAGTTTAAAGAATTTTAACCGTTCATCGAAATCAAAAACTCTTCGTTGTTTTTGGTTTTTTTAATTCGGTCGTTGATGAATTCCATTGCTTCCACAGGGTTCATATCTGCAAGGTATTTGCGCAATACCCACATACGTTGGAGTGTGTTTTCATCAAGCAGCAAATCGTCGCGACGTGTGCTGGAAGAAGTAAGGTCTATGGCTGGGAAAATTCTTCGGTTGGAAATTTTTCTATCCAATTGAAGTTCCATGTTGCCGGTTCCTTTAAATTCCTCAAAAATAACCTCGTCCATTTTAGAACCCGTTTCAGTCAGAGCAGTTGCAATGATAGTTAAAGAACCACCGTTTTCAATATTACGGGCAGCACCAAAGAAACGTTTTGGTTTGTGAAGCGCATTTGCATCCACACCACCACTTAATATTTTACCGCTCGCTGGCTGAACTGTGTTATAAGCTCTCGCCAAACGCGTAATGGAATCCAAAAGAATTACTACATCGTGACCACATTCTACCAATCGTTTTGCTTTATCTATAACTAGATTTGCTACACGCACATGTTCCGTAGCTTCTTTATCAAAAGTTGAAGCAACCACTTCACCACGAACATTTCGTTGCATATCGGTAACTTCCTCCGGGCGTTCGTCAATTAAAAGAATAATTTGGTAAACTTCCGGATGGTTTGCGGCTATTGCATTTGCAATATCTTTCAACAACATAGTTTTACCCGTTTTTGGCTGGGAAACAATCATTCCACGCTGTCCTTTTCCGATAGGTGCAAAAAGATCTATAATCCTTGTTGAAATAGTACTTTGCTTATCGGCAAGGTTGAATTTTTCTTGTGGGAAAAGCGGCGTTAAATGCTCAAAAGAAACTCGGTCGCGAACCACATTAGGGTTTAGACCATTTATTTTGTTCACCTTAATTAAAGGAAAATATTTTTCACCTTCCTTTGGCGGACGCACTTCGCCTAAAACAGTATCTCCAGTTTTTAAACCGAAAAGACGAATCTGTGATTGCGAAACGTAAATATCATCGGGAGATGACAGATAATTGTAATCGCTGGAACGCAAAAATCCATAGCCATCCTGCATTAGATCAAGCACACCTTCGCTTTCAATTATTCCATCAAACTCATAATCTGGCTCGCGATAACGGTTTCGGGAATCTTTGTTTCCGTTACTTCTATTATCCTGCACATTGCCGTCCTTTTGTTTTTGGTTTTGATGTTTTGGGCGGTTGTCTGAGTTGTTATTGTCGTTGCGCTGGTTTTTCTGCCTGTTGTCAGTATCGTTAGAAACTGGCCGCGGATTAGGCTTTTTGTGTTGCGGCTTTTTGTCGCTTTCCTTTTTATCCTTTTTATCGTTGCTCGAACGCTTGTCGTCAGCAGTTTTTTTATCATCATCACTTTTTTTATCGTGATGTGGTTTATTTGGCTGCGGCTTTTTGTTTCTGTTGTCGTTCTTCTGCGGGCGCGGTTTTGAATCTTTCTCGCGATTATCACTAGAAGAAGCGGTTTTTTCCTCCTTTTTTGTTTCTGAAGAAGACTCTTCCGCTTTAATGACTGCTTTTACCGCCTTTGGATTGGCAGCTTGGTAATCGAGGATTTGATATACCAAGTCTAATTTTTTTTGTGTGCGATATTTCGGCACATTGAGGTCTTTGGCTATATCCTGAAGCTCAGGTAGCTTTTTACTTTTTAAATCTGAAATTTCAAACATGTAGAAAATACTGTAGTTTAAGTTTATACTGTTATGTTCCTTTTGAGAAGGTAAGTACGTTGAAAAAATTTTCGAAGACTAAGTAACCTTGATTGAGTTGGTTACAAATTGTTACTGCAATAATACAACAATAAATTAAAAAGCAGCGTTATTTTTTTTAAAAAGAAACAGTATTTTTGCTGCTTAATTGAGTTTTTGTAAAATGATACAACGCATTCAGACCATTTATTTAATTGTTTCCGCCCTTGTTATGGGAGCCTTGTTTATGTGGTTTCCAGTTGTATTGGGAGCAGATGGTTCGGTAATTATGGACCGTAATGAGCCTTTGCTTTTTGGACTCATATTTGTTTCAATCGCGCTGGCGATTCTTTCAATCTTAAATTTCAAAAAACGGCAGACACAGTTTGTGATAAACCGTTTAAATATAATATCAAACTTTGTATTACTGGGAGTTTTCGTTTACAGGTTGCTAACTTTATCCGGAGAAACTATTGTTTCAGAGAAGGGTATTGGGGTGCTTTTTCCCATCATTTCTATCGTATTTTTAGTGCTGGCCAATAAGGCTATAAAAAGGGATGAGGACCTCGTAAAATCTGTTGATCGTTTACGATAAACCGATCTTAGTATATTAGTGCAGAACCCCTGAAGTATGCCAACTTCGGGGGTTTTTTGTTTTTTGTTAAGTTCAAAGTTCAAGTTTTAAGCTGAATTTTCACTAATTCCTCTTCGCTATTCGCTCTTCGTTAAAACTTATTTCCCAAACTCAATAACTTCCAAATTCTGGATTTTCTCCCCATCAATTTCAAAACGGAGCATGGTGCGCACTTTCTGAAAACCGTGTTTGCCAGCGGCGCCAGGATTCATATGTAGCAGTCCCGTTTTTTTATCTGGTATCACTTTTAAAATATGCGAGTGGCCAGAGATGAAAATTTTTGGAGGGTTGGAATAAATTTCCTGCCTAATAGAAGGATTGTACTTTCCGGGATAGCCACCAATGTGGGTTATCCAAACGTCAACCCCTTCGCACATAAAACGATTGTTCAGTGGAAACTCCATGCGTGCTTCGGTATTATCTATATTTCCATAAACAGCTCGCAAAGGCTTGAGTTTTTTTATGGCATCTGTAACAGAAAGATCGCCAATATCGCCAGCATGCCACACTTCATCGGCCTGTTTTACATATTGCAGAATTTTTTCATCTATATAACTGTGGGTATCGCTTAGCAGGAGAATTTTTTTCAATTTGGATGGAATTTTTGTTTTGCGAAGGTATTAAGTTTTTCAAATTTATAACAGAATTGCTGGCTTGTAAATCGTAATTTTGTCAATTCTGAAAAAAATCCAATTGCGATACTTTATTGAAATAGCCTATAATGGGAAAAACTATTTTGGATGGCAGCGCCAGCCCGAACAGATTAGCGTGCAGCAGGTTTTGGAAGAGACGCTTTCAACATTGCTTCGGAAGGAAATAAAACTTATGGGAGCGGGCAGAACGGATGCAGGTGTTCATGCAAAACAACTGTTTGCACATTTTGATTTTGATGAATTGGACAATAAAGATGAATTTCTTTTCAGAATAAATTCTTTTCTTCCAAAGGATATTTCTGTAAAAAATATTTTTGAAGTAAAGGGAGATGCCCACGCACGTTTTGATGCTATTGAAAGGGAATATGAATATTTAATTTCACTTGGGAAAGATCCTTTTTCCCAGGATTTTGCGTTTCAAATAAACAACAAACCCGATGTGGATTTGATGAACAAAGCCGCAGAATTGTTATTGCACCATAAAAATTTCCAATGCTTTTCGCGCTCCAAAACTGATGTAAAAACGTACAATTGCACAATTGTAAAAGCACGTTGGGAAGCTAAAAATAATAGACTTATTTTTACCATCGCCGCAGATCGTTTTCTTCGGAATATGGTCCGTGCAATCGTTGGAACGCTATTGGATGTGGGTCACGGAAAGACTACTTTGGAAGATTTTAAAGCAATATTGAACAGTAAAAGTAGGGAAGAAGCTGGTGCCTCAGCTCCAGCGCATGGTCTGTATTTAACGAAAGTTGTTTATCCGGAAGTTTTATTAATTTAGAAAAAAGCAACATTGATAAAAAGATATAGAAATCAAAAGATTGTTCAATTGACAATTGGAATAATATGGTTATTCGGAATTTACTTTTTTGTAGATTATGACTTCATTCGAATTGGAATGCTAGCCTTTATTTTTTTTATAGGAATAATATATAACACGAAATTATTGACAAATATTAAAATGAACAATGGATTTTACTTTCTTGAGACATACTCAATTATAACTCAAAAGGAAGAAATTAAAATTTCGGAATCACAAATTGTTCAAATAATTTATAAAGCTAATTCATTATTTAATTCTCATAACTTGGTTTTAAAATATAATGGTACAAATGGTATTATAATCAAAAAGCTTTATCTGAATGCAGCACCTTGGAGTGAACTGACTTTTGAGCTAAGCCAAATAAAAAAAAGTATAGCCAAAAATGTATAATAGCCCTCTTATAAAGGGAATAGTTGGAATAAATTTATTACTTATTAACGAATTTACAAATTAACAGTTTAAAGTGTCAGAATCTACAGGAAACGCATTTGATTTTAAGCTTTTTAAGCGATTGTTAGCTTTTACGAAGCCATATCGTGGCGTGTTTTATTTTGTAGCTTTTGCGGCAATTATAATGTCGGGACTTGCTGTTTTGCGGCCCTATCTTTTGCAATTGGCCATAGATAATTCTATGGTTCCCAAAGATGGTGACGGTTTTATGGAGTACATCATTTTGATGGTGATAGTTCTTTTTCTTGAGGTGATTTTTCAGTTCGCTTTTATTTTTTGCACCAACTGGCTCGGACAAAGTGTAATCCGTGATATGCGTCAAAAGCTCTTTCGGCTAATGATGAGTTTCAAAATGAAATATTTTGATAAGAGCGCCGTGGGAAGATTGACAACCCGAGCTGTGAACGATGTGGAAACCATCTCAAGTATTTTTAGCGAAGGGCTTTTTATGATTATTAGTGATCTTTTAAAAATGCTTGTCATCGCGGGATTTATGCTTTATCAAAGCTGGCGATTGTCTTTAATAGTATTTATTATTCTGCCTTTTATATTATATGCAACGCGTGTTTTTCAAAAAGCAATGAAAGTAGCTTTTGAAGACGTTCGTAACCAAGTTGCAAATCTAAATACCTTTGTACAGGAACGAATCACAGGGATGAAAATAGTACAGATTTTCACTCGTGAGAAAACGGAATACCAGCATTTTCAGGAAATAAATAAAGACCATCGAAAGGCTTGGATAAAAACCGTTTGGTACAACTCCATTTTTTTTCCAATCGCTGAAACCGCGGGAGCTGTGGCTACTGGTTTAGTAGTTTGGTACGGTGGCCTGAACGTTATTGGCGGCGGCTTTGTTACTTTGGGTATTATTACTGCCTTTATACAATATTCCGAAATGCTTTTTAGGCCACTTCGGCAAATTGCAGATAAATTTAATACCCTACAAATGGGAATGGTAGCTGCAAACCGTGTGTTTGGAATTCTCGATACCAAAGCACACATTGCCGATACGGGAACGGTTGATTATACAAGTACGAAAGGCGATATTGAATTCAGGAATGTATACTTTGGTTATAATGAAGACGAAGAAGTAATTAAAGGAATTTCGTTTAAGGCGAATCCGGGCGAAACTGTGGCAATTGTCGGCGCTACGGGTGCTGGAAAAAGTACAATCGTTAATCTACTAAATCGTTTTTATGAAATAAACCGTGGCGAAATTTTAATTGACGCAATTTCTATAAAAGATTACAAATTAGCTTCGCTTCGCAACCAGATAGCTGTTGTTTTGCAGGATGTTTTCCTTTTTGCAGATTCTATTTTGAACAATATTACGCTCAACAATCCCAATATTTCCGAAGAAGAAGTTATTGCAGCAGCAAAGGAAATTGGCGTCCACAAATTTATTGAATCGCTTCCGGGCGGCTATCATTATAACGTAAAGGAACGTGGCAGTATGCTTTCTTCCGGGCAGCGACAGCTCATTTCATTCTTGCGCGCCTACGTAAGTAAACCAAGTATTTTGATACTGGACGAGGCCACTTCTTCCGTAGATACCTATTCTGAAGAATTAATACAAACGGCAACAGATAAAATAACTAAAGGCCGAACTTCAATAGTGATTGCCCACCGTTTGGCAACTATTAAAAAAGCTGATAAAATTATAGTGATGGATGCTGGAAAGATCATGGAGGAGGGAACGCACAAAGAATTGCTGAAACTTGAAAACGGTTTTTACAGAAATCTTTACGAGGTACAGTTTATGGCAGAAGAAGCAATCTAAGCTTAGCTTAAATCTTTCTTCAAAATTTTCATAAGCTCGTCTGTATTTTCAAACAGCACAAAATTGCCATCTTTTAGATAAGAAATTGTCCCATTTTCTTCGGAAACAACTAAACAAACAGCGTCAGTTTTTTCAGTAATACCAACGGCAGCACGATGCCGAAGTCCGAATCGTAATGGAATTTTTCGGTCATTTGAAACTGGAAGAATAACACGGGTAGCTGTAATTCGGTTTTCTTCAATAATCATTGCGCCGTCGTGCAACGGACTGTTTTTGAAAAAGACACTTTCAATAATGGGCTGGTTTACTTCAAGATTCATTTCATCTCCTGTATTTTTTACAAAATCAAGACTATTGTTGCGTTGAAGTACAATTAAAGCACCTGTATTTGTGCTCGACATTTTTTTGCAGGCCGCCATTATTCCGTCCACGTTCATTTTAAGAATTCTATCATTTCCCGAAAATTTAAAATTCTTTAAAAATCTTCGGCGTGCATTGAAATTTGTAGAACCCAACATTAAAAGAAATTTTCGTATTTCAGGCTGAAAAACAACCACCAAAGCGAACATTCCCACCCCCAAAAAGCCACCGAGAATCTTGCTTAGCAGTTCCATTTCTAAAAGTTCGGTGAAAACGTAAATGGCGTAAACAATTATAATGCCTACCAAAATATTTATGGCCACGGTGCCTTTTACCAAATTATAGAGATAGTATAGCAGGAATGCCACTAGCACGATGTCTACAATATCTAGAATCCGAATGTCGAGAAAATCCAAGTATGTGCGTTTTTTTGTAAAAGTACTTTAAAAATTGATTCTATTGAAACTGTTGTTTTTATTGATACTATTGTTCGTTTTTTATTTCGTGATATTTTTTAGGCTTTCAAACAATTTCACACATTCCACAGCTTCTTTTACATCGTGTACTCTTAAGATTGATGCACCTTTTAAAAGTGAAATTGTGTTGAGCGCTGTTGTTCCGTTTAATGCATCTTCTGAGGAAATCTCCAAGGTTGTGTAAATCATCGATTTTCTGGATACGCCCACTAAAACGGGAATATCTAAATTCTGAAAAAGCTCTAGATTGTTTAAGATCTGAAAACTTTGTTCACGTGTTTTTGCAAAACCAAAACCTGGATCGACGATTATATCATCAATGCCTTCGGCCCGGGCCAATGCAATTTTTTCAGATAAATTTTTTAAAACTTCAATGGTTACATTCATGTAATCATTGAGTTTCGCCATTGTTTTTGGGGTGCCGCGCATGTGCATCAAAATGTACGGAACTTTCAGTTTTGCAACCGTTTTATACATTTCGGCATCCAAAGTTCCGCCGGAAACGTCATTTACCATTGCAGCTCCGGCTTCCACAGCTTTTTTTGCAACTTTACTACGGAAGCTGTCTACAGAAATCAATGCTTCAGAAAAAATTTTCAGAATAATTTCGATCGCTTCTACAACCCTTCGCGTTTCTTCGCTTTCAGAAATTTCATCTGCACCCGGCCGTGTGCTATAGCCGCCAATGTCCAGGAACGTAGCGCCTTCCGAAAGCATTTTTTCGGCTTGCTTTAAAATTTCTTTTTCAGTAAAGGTTTTTCCGCCGTCATAAAACGAATCTGGAGTAACATTAATGATGCCCATCACTTTGGGCACAGAGAGGTCTATTAGTTTGCCGTGGCAATTAAGGGTCTGCAATTTTTTAAAATTTGTTTTTTTAAAATCAATATGCTAGTTGCTGAATAACTTTAAGCTTTGAACTTTGAACTTTGAACTATTTAAGCGAAATTTACGCAAAATCTTACACATCACTAATGGCGGATACTTCAAATCAATATAACGACCAGATTGAAAAATGCAGAGCGCTGTTTATCAATAAAATGCACGATTACGGAAGTGCATGGCGTATTCTCCGGCTTCCATCGTTGACAGACCAAATTTTTATAAAAGCGCAGCGCATCCGTGGTTTGCAGAAAAATGCCGAACAAAAAATTGAAGAAGACGAAGCCAGCGAGTTTATTGGCATTGTAAATTATTCAATAATGGCGCTTATTCAGTTGGATAAAGGCATTGTGGAACAACCAGATTTTTCTTTGGAAGAAGCAACACAACTTTACGATGAAGAAGTTTTTAAAACCAAACAATTAATGATGGACAAAAATCACGATTACGGCGAAGCTTGGCGTGATATGCGAGTAAGTTCGTTAACAGATTTGATACTTCAGAAATTATTGCGTGTTAAACAAATTGAAAATAATAGTGGAAAAACGTTAGTTTCTGAAGGAATTGATGCTAATTACCAAGATATGATTAATTATGCGGTATTTGCGTTGATTCATTTGGAAGAAAGACAAGAGAAGAAAGAAGAAAGAAGAAAGAAAAAAGAATAAGAAATTCATTACAGGATAGAAACAATACTTATGAAAATATTAGTTGGAATATCAAGAATAATAGTCGGAGTACTTTTTATTATAAGCGGATTAATTAAGTTGAACGACCCCGTGGGTTTTTCATTTAAGCTGAAAGATTACTTCGCACCTGAAGTTTTGGACCTTGGTTTTCTGGTTCCCTATGCACTGCTTATTGCAATCTTTGTTGTAATTATTGAGGTTTTGCTGGGTGTTGCTCTCATTTTGGGCTATTTAAAAAAGTTTACGCTTTGGGCGCTATTGCTGATGATTGTGTTTTTTACGTTCCTCACGTTTTATTCGGCATATTTCAATAAAGTGACAGATTGTGGATGCTTTGGCGACGCTATAAAACTCACTCCTTGGGAATCGTTTAGCAAAGACATCGTGCTGCTGGTTTTGATCTTGATTCTTTTCTTCGGAAGAAAATATATTCAACCCTTTTTCAGCAGCGCAACACGGAGTATTATCATTTTTGTATCTTTTGTGGGCTGCCTTGGTATAACTTATTACGTGCTACAACACCTACCGATTATAGATTTTCGTCCGTATAAAATTGGGGCAAACATTAAAGATGGGATGACAGTTCCCGAAGATGCACCCGGCCCCATTTATGAATATATGTGGAAATTCAACATTAATGGTGAAGAAAAAGTGATAACCACAAACGGTGAATATCCGCAAGTTGAAGGCGAGCTGATAAGCACTGAAACTGAAATGATCCAAGAAGGCTATACGCCACCAATTCACGATTTTTCTATGGAACGTGACGGAGAGGATTATACAACCCAATTTTTGGAAGAGGAAAATCTAGTTGTAATTATTGCTTACAGCTTAGGAAATACTGAAAAAGACGGTTACATTCCAATCAGGGAGGTTACCGATAAAGCCTTAAAAAATGGCTATAATGTGATCGGTCTATCAGCTTCATCGCAAGAAATGACAGAGGCGCTTGTAGAAAAATACAAATTGAATTTCAAGTTTTATTTCTGTGATGAAACTACGTTAAAAACTATTGTTCGCAGTAATCCGGGTATTTTGGAATTAGATAATGGAACCATTAAACAAAAACTTCATTGGAATGACGCGCAAAAATTGGAACTTCCTACAGTGGAAAATGCAAAGCCCAAACTGGATTTGGATATGAAACGCCGATTGGACAGTATTGCGGTTTTGGATCAAAAATATAGGAAACTGATGCACGAAGAGTCGCCTGAAGCTCGTGCAGAACTCGGAAAAAAAATGGGGCTTTCCGAAGCGGAGTACAGCGGAGATCTTTGGAAAATGCAAGTTGTCATTGACAGTGCGAATATGAATTATGTTGAAAGAATATTTCAGACAAAAGGCTATCCAGGCAAGTCCATGGTTGGTGAACCCACTAACACTGCCGCTTGGTACGTTTTGCAACATTCAACTAAAATAGCGCAATACCTTCCAATTATAAAAAAGGCAGGAGAAGAAGGCGAGATTCCAATGAATTTAGTAGCTATGATGGAAGATCGCTATTTAATGCATGAAGGCAAGCCACAAATTTATGGTACCCAAGGCCAAATGCAGCATGACGAGAAATTTATTTGGCCCATAGAAAACCCCGAAACTGTAAACGAAAGAAGAAAAAAAGCAGGATTTACTAGCACCATTGAAGAATACGCAAAAAGCTTATTTGGAGAAGATTTTGAATATAAAGTATTGACGGTAGAACAAGCAAACCAAATATAATTTGATAGGCTACATACTTCAAAAACTAGGTTATGCAGTACTCACGTTGTTTGGGGTTGTAACCGTGATTTTCTTTCTTTTCACTGTTCTTCCCGGCGATCCCGCACGAATGATGCTCGGTCAAAATGAAACTGCGGAACAGCTTGCAGTGGTGAAAAAAAAATATGGTTTTGATCAGCCAGTTTCCGTGCAATATTTAAGGTATTTGAATGACCTGTCTCCTATTTCGTTTCACAGTAAAACTCCAAACGATTATACTTACTTGGCGGAAGGAAAATACAATGCAGCGAAATTATTTTCAGTTGCAAATACAAACGTAGTTTTAAAAACACCGTACTTGCGCGAATCATTCCAAAAAAACGGAAAAGAAGTGAGCGAAGTAATAGCTGAAACCCTTCCCAACACATTTATTTTGGCAGTTTCAGCAATTGTTATTGCGATGCTAATTGGCGTTTTCCTCGGAATTATTTCGGTGCTTTTTAAGGATGGTTTTATTGATAAGATGATTCAATTAGTAAGCACTTTGGGAATGAGCGTTCCTTCGTTTTTCAGTGCAATTATTTTTGCGTGGATTTTCGGCTTTTTGCTTCACGAGTACACAAATTTAAATATGACTGGAAGCCTTTATGAAGTAGATGATTTCGGTGAAGAAAAATACATTCAGTGGAAAAACTTGATACTTCCCGCAATTGTTTTGGGAATTCGACCACTGGCAGTTGTTAGCCAATTAATGCGCAATTCGTTATTGGAAGTCTTGAACCAGGATTACATTCGCACGGCAAAGGCAAAAGGTCTTTCTTTTTATCAAATTATAAAAAGACACGCGCTTAAAAACTCATTAAACCCGGTGGTTACAGCTATTTCGGGCTGGTTTGCAAGTATGCTTGCAGGTGCAGTTTTTGTGGAATACATCTTCGGGTGGAACGGATTGGGTAAAGAAATTGTGAACGCATTGAATACGTTGGATCTGCCTGTAATTATGGGAGCAGTAATTGTTATAGCAACATTGTTTATTATTATTAATATTTTTGTTGATATAATTTATGGTTGGCTAGATCCTAAAATTAGTAGGCAGTAAATCAGTTATCGGTTATCGGTTATCGGTTATCATTAAATTTGCAATACTATCAAATCTCAAAATATGAAAACATTAATTGCCCTTCTATTATTTGTAACCTTTGCGCAGGCGCAACAAAAAACCTTCACGGAAGCAGCGTTGAGTGAAAAATTTCTTTCAGAAAATAGCGCAGAAATAAGCTTTTCAGAAATACTTCAGCAATACAAAGGCAAAACCGTTTTCATAGATATTTGGGCCAGTTGGTGTAAAGATTGTATTGTGGGAATGCCAAAAGTGCAAAAGTTGCGCGAGGAAAATCCCGAAGTTATTTTTTTATTCCTTTCGTTAGATAAAGAAACCGAGAGTTGGAGGCACGGCATTAAAAAGTATGGCGTAGTGGGCGAAAATTATTTTATACCAGCAGGGTGGAAAGGTGCCTTTTGTTCTTCTATAGATTTAGATTGGATTCCGAGATATATGGTGGTTGATACTGGAGGCGAAATAAGTCTATACAAAGCGATTGAAACGAACGACGAAAATCTTTTAAAAGCATTAAAATGAGAAGAAAAATAGTAGCAGGTAACTGGAAAATGAACTACGATTTAGCCGAAACTGAACTGTTTTTGGTTGAATTGAAAAAGCAAGTTTTCCCCGAAAATGTAATGGTAATGATAGCTCCGGCCTTCACAAATTTGAATCATGCTTTTAATTCGGTGCGTGAGCATCCCGTGACAATCGTTGCCCAAAATATGCATCAAAACAACGAAGGTGCTTTTACTGGTGAAATCTCTGCAAAAATGCTTAAAAGCATTGGGGTGACCACTGTCATTTTGGGTCATAGCGAGCGCCGCGCATATTTTAATGAAAACAGCACTGTTCTTTCCGAAAAAGTAAATACTGCTTTAGAAAATGAGATGACGGCTATTTTTTGTGTAGGTGAGGAGTTAAAGGATAGAAAGGAAGAAACCCATTTTGAATTGATAAAAACACAACTCTCTGAAGGAATTTTCCACATTTCTGACGATGCTTGGAAGAATATAGTTATCGCCTATGAGCCCGTTTGGGCAATTGGTACCGGCGAAACAGCAAGCCCAGAGCAAGCGCAGGAAATGCACAAATTCATCCGGAAAACTATTGCTGAAAAATATTCAAAAGAAATAGCAGATAAAGTTTCAATCCTTTACGGAGGCAGTGTAAAAGCAGACAATGCCACTGAGATTTTTGGACAGGAAGATGTGGATGGCGGATTGATTGGGGGCGCATCGCTGAAAGTAGATAGTTTTATGAAAATAATTAACGCCTTCGGGACTTAAATAACAAATTCCAAATCATAAATAAATTCCAAATCCCTAAAAAGCAAATTTCAACTTTGCTTTTTGCTTTTTATTTGGAATTTGGTGCTTGTAATTTGAGATTTTTTTTCGTCTAGAATTTAAAATTATGAATTATATAGAATACATTTTTAAAGTAGCTCCGCTCCAGCCAGGAACAGAAATCTTGATTGCTGAATTGGGTTACGCAGGTTTTGAAAGCTTCGTGGAAACGGAAGATGGCGTAACGGCATACATTCAAAAAGACGAATGGAACGGTACTATTTTGGACGATATTAATATTTTGGATTCCAAAGAATTTAAAATTGAGTTTACTTTTTCAGAAATAGAACAAATAAACTGGAACGCTGAATGGGAAAAGAATTTTGATTCAATTGAAGTTGATGGAAAATGTACCGTGCGAGCGCCATTTCATCCAACTAAAAATTTTGAGTACGAAATTGTAATCGAACCCAAAATGTCTTTCGGCACAGGGCATCACGAGACTACTTTTATGATGCTGCAGTTTATATTAGAAAATAATTTTGAAAATAAAACCGTGCTTGATATGGGCTGCGGAACTGCTGTGCTGGCTATTTTAGCAGCGATGCGCGGTGCTTCAAAACTAGATGCTATTGATATAGACGAATGGTGTTTTGAGAATTCAACCGAAAATATTGAAAGAAATAATTGTAAAAATATTTCAGTTTTTCTTGGTGATGCGGCATTGCTTTCAGGAAAAAAATATGATGTAATAATTGCTAATATAAACAGAAATATTCTTTTGAATGATATGGAAACATATCGTAAATGTTTAGATGAGGGCGGTGAACTTTATTTAAGTGGCTTTTATAAAGAAGATTTGACCATTATTACGGAGAGTTGCAATAATCTGGGATTCACTTTCGTTAAAAATAAAGAAAAAAACAAATGGGTTGCGGCAAAGTTTAAAATTTAGTAAATTTAAATTGTTAGGAATTTTAAAGATATTATGAGTACCAAAGAAAAAATACAAGAAGATGTTTCGGTTGCTGAAAAGGAAAGTAATCTCAACGAAATTGTGCTTTACAATGACGATGTAAACACTTTTGACCACGTTATAAGCAGTTTGATTTTCGCTTGTGAACACACACCAGAACAGGCTGAGCAGTGTTCCATAATTGTTCATTATAAGGGAAAATGTACTGTAAAGACAGGTGATTTCAACGAATTAAAGCCACGATGTTCAATGCTTTTGGAAGCTGGATTAAGTGCCGAAATAGTTTAAAACCATTCAAAATATACAGCCGAAATGATTACGGCAACTATTAAGATTATTAAGACGGTAATTATAAAACCTGCCCCAAAGCGGGTTTTTTTATTGTCTTGAAGAATATAATCTTTTTCTTTTTCGTTATCTGAATCTTTTACGATTTTAGTCATTTTGATGGTTTTTGAAGAGTACAAATTAATTAAAAATCTGGAATTGTTGTGAAATTTTAGCAATAAAAAAACCACGTTTTTTAGAACGTGGTTTTTTAATTTCGTGACCTTGCCAAGATTCAAACTTGGAACCTCCTGAGCCGTAATCAGGTGCGCTATTCAGTTGCGCCACAAGGCCAATTTATTTTCGCTTTAAGCGGGTGCAAATATATTTCTTTTTAAATTGCAAGACAAATTAAAATAGTAAAAAATGGATTTATCTAAATTTATTCGAAATGTTGAAGACTTTCCCAAGGCTGGAGTTCAGTTTAAGGACGTAACGCCATTGCTTGGTAATAGCGAGGCAATGGAGAGCTGTATTGAACAATTATTGGCTTTAATTGGCGACCAGAAAATTGATAAAGTTGCAGCAATAGAATCTCGCGGTTTTTTCTTCGGCACACTCTTGGCGCAAAGGCTCAATGCCGGTTTCGTTCCTATTAGAAA
Source organism: Aequorivita lipolytica (assembly GCF_007997135.1). Lineage (GTDB taxonomy): Bacteria > Bacteroidota > Bacteroidia > Flavobacteriales > Flavobacteriaceae > Aequorivita > Aequorivita lipolytica. Next base: position 63,801 of record NZ_VORU01000009.1, read on the forward strand.
ACCTGGCAAGCTTCCTTATAAAACGCTGAAAGAACCCTATCAATTAGAATATGGACTTAATGCTCTGGAGATTCATGAAGATGCAATTAAAAAGGGGGAGCGGGTTCTGTTGCACGATGATGTTTTGGCGACAGGGGGAACGGCTAGGGCAGCTTGTAATTTAATAGAACAATTGGGTGGAGAAATTGTGCAATGTAATTTTTTACTCGAAATTGAATTTTTAAACGGAATTCAAAAATTACGGAAACATTCGGTGCAATCGTTGCTCAAGTATTAGTTGGCGGCATTTTTTGTAACCCATAACTTATAGGCGAACAGGACCATTTGAAGTTTTGAAGCTTTCGCCAAATCAACTCCTTTTTTCGTGAAGCTGGGCAAAATCTTTTTGTTAGCCTTCGCCAGAAATTGAAAGAATTTCTTTTTCATCTAATTACAATTTGCTGTTGAAATTAAGTATTTTGAAATTAAATTGTTTTAAGAAGACGTTAAAAACTATTCTGCATTTTTTATAATCGTATTCTGTTTATCCACGGCAATGGAAATATTCTTTATGGCTTCTTGACCGTTTCCAAAACCTGAAGTGGAAACCGAACCGTTTTGGTTGTCTATGGTTATGGAAATATGTGTTATTTCGTTATTACCATTACGTTTTAAATCGTTGTAATAGAATGAAATTTTTTCAGCTTCATAGGTTTTTTGAAGTTGCGCTAATTCGGAATCCGTGCTATTTTTGGTTATAATGTGTGTATTTCCATTAAAGTTGGCAGCACTTTTTATAGGATGTTGTTTTTGCGTGCTAATGCTATCTCTTCGTTGTTGCATTCTATTTCTCATTTCAGCTTGTCTTTCTTTCATTGCATCCATTCGTTCTTGCATTTCCTTTTCCATTTGGTCACTTTTTTCCTGCATATATTGTCTGCGGTCTTCATAAGAATTTTCACTGCTTTTAGAAGTTTGTTCTCCACTCCCTTGACTTATAAAAGTTTGATTTGAGCTGCCTGCGCTTGTAACGAAAATTCTGCTTCCTTCAGAAACTATCACAATATCATTTATAGGGTTTTGGCTGCTCACGCTATAATTTCCAGAGTTGTTATTTGCATCCTTATATTGAATGGTGATGGAAATAATTTCATTGTTTTGATTATAATCTACATTCGCATAATTAAATTGTAGTCCTTCATCCACCATTTGTTTTTTGATCTTTTCAAGTTCTTCTTCAGTTGTGTTTTTGGTAATTACCACCTTGATTTGTTTTTCTGTTAAAAAATTATTTTCTGAAATTTTCACAATTAGGTTCTTCGATGCGAACGAAGAAAGCCCGAAAGCGGTAAAAAGCAGAATAAAAAAAAGTGAAAGTTGTTTTGGCGTTCCCATAATATATGTTTTCATAAATATTGTAAATCAAAGATTAGTCCAAAAATAGGATTGTGGTTTTAACAGGTTAAAATTTTTGGGGATAGTAACAAATATACGATTATTTCTTTTTGGCATTTAGTATCTTCGCGGGCAATTACATTTCAATGGATTACGTATTTGTTTTTTTAGGTTTAATTCTTTTGGTTGTAGGGGGCGAGTTTTTAGTTCGTTCTTCCGTTGCGCTTTCGTTCAAGCTACATCTGTCAAAAATGGTTATCGGGCTTACGGTGGTATCTTTTGCTACTTCGGCGCCGGAGCTGTTGGTAAGCTTGCAGGCGGCGCTCAATGGGTTTTCTGATATTGCTCTGGGTAACGTAATAGGTTCAAATATTGCAAACATTGGTTTGGTGCTCGGTATTACGGCTATCATTTCTCCTTTGGCTATCGATAAAGATTTTTACAAGCTCAATTGGCCTGTAATGATGTTACTTTCCGTAGCACTTTATTTTATTTTGAAAAGTGGTCTGCAAATTTCCCGTTCAGAAGGAGTTGCATTGTTACTCGTACTGGGTGTTTATTTATTTATATTAATTAAGCGGGCTAAGAATCAAAGAGGTACTGAGCCTGTTGACGACAGTATTGACGATGGGCTGTCTAAAACCTCGAATTTTAAAATAATTGTTTGGTTGCTAATTGGTGGAGTTGCACTTTATGGCGGTAGCGAACTGTTGGTGAGTGGCGCTGTTTCACTAGCCGAAGGTTTCGGCATTAGCGAGCGCGTAATTGCCGTAACTATGATTGCAGTGGGTACAAGTATTCCAGAATTGGCAGCATCGGTAATCGCCGCGCTTAAGAAGGAGAAGGCAATTTCGCTTGGAAATCTTATAGGTTCAAACATATTTAATATTTCATCAGTATTGGGCATTACAGCTATTATCCAACCCATTGCCGTAAAAAGTAGTGAGGTGTTGACAAATGATATTTTTTGGATGTTGGGCTTTGCTGCAATCTTGGTTCCGCTTGCATTTCTTCCCAAGAAATTTGAATTGGGTAGAAAAAGAGGGATCTTTCTGTTTATAGCTTATGCAATTTTCATAGGGCTTACCATAAAAAGTTAATTTGGGGTAATTGCCCCTAAATTTTAGGGGGTGTTTATAACTTATTTGATTATTTGCATAAATTTAATATTAAGTTTAGGGGGTGTGTTTATGTTTTTTATATTTTTGCGCCATCAAACCCAAAAAAAATATTATGCCAACGCTAAGATTTCATGCCATTAAGGAAACCTATAATAGAGTTCCTATTCCTGTTACCGAACCAGAAAGACGTTCTGAGATCTTCGGAAAAAACGTTTTTAATGAAGCTGCCATGCGGCAGTATCTTACCAAAGATTCTTTTAAGAGCGTAATGGATGCCATTGAAAACGGTTCTAAGATTGAACGCCATATAGCCGATCACATTTCTACCGGGATGAAGGAGTGGGCCATTGCAAAAGGCGCAACGCATTATACTCACTGGTTTCAACCATTAACGGGAGCAACTGCCGAAAAGCACGATGCTTTTTTTGAGACCATGGAAAATGGGCAGGCGATTGAAAAATTTGGGGGTGGACAATTGGTGCAGCAGGAACCGGACGCTTCCAGTTTTCCGAACGGGGGAATTCGAAATACATTTGAGGCTCGCGGTTATACTGCTTGGGATCCAACTTCTCCAGCATTTATTTATGGAACTACTTTATGTATTCCAACCGTTTTTGTTGCCTACACCGGTGAAGCTTTGGATTATAAAACTCCATTACTACGAGCGCTTCAAAGCATCGACGGTGCCGCGACTGCTGTTGCAAAATATTTTGATAAAAGTGTAACCAAAGTGATTGCTACTTTGGGATGGGAGCAGGAATATTTTTTAGTTGACAGTGCATTGGCAGCATCCCGGCCTGATATTACTTTAGCGGGAAGAACTTTACTTGGGCATTCCTCCGCAAAGGGGCAACAGTTGGACGACCATTATTTCGGCTCAATCCCTGCTCGTGTTCTTAATTTTATGCGCCATTTGGAAACGGAGTGTATGCTTTTGGGTATTCCTGTGAAAACGCGCCACAATGAAGTTGCGCCTAATCAATTTGAATTGGCGCCAATCTTTGAGGAAACAAATTTGGCAGTAGATCACAACTCCTTATTAATGGACTTGATGCACAAAATTGCAGAGAAGCATAACTTTAAAGTTCTGTTCCACGAGAAGCCTTTTGCAAATGTAAACGGAAGTGGAAAGCACAATAATTGGTCATTGGCAACCAATACAGGGGTAAACCTTCTTAGCCCAGGGAGTACACCAATGAAAAACCTTCAATTTTTAACGTTTTTCATAAACACGTTAAAAGCAGTAAATGAATATGAGGAATTGTTGAGGGCTTCCATTGCCAGTGCGAGCAACGATCACCGTCTTGGGGCTAACGAAGCTCCTCCGGCAATCATTTCGGCATTTATAGGTTCTCAGCTTACAAATGTATTGGACGAGCTTGAAAAAGTGACAAGTGGCAAACTATCACCACAAGAGAAAACCGATCTTAAGCTTAACGTAGTAGGTAAAATTCCAGAAATTTTATTGGATAATACAGATCGTAACCGTACTTCTCCGTTTGCTTTCACAGGAAATAAGTTTGAGTTTCGGGCGGTGGGTTCTACTGCCAACTGTGCAAATCCTATGACTGTACTAAACGCTATTGTTGCGCGACAACTTATTGATTTCAAAGCTGAAGTGGATGTGCTTATCAAGGATAAGAAGATGAAGAAGGATGATGCTATCTTCAATGTTTTAAAAGAATATATAAAGGATTCAAAAAGAATTCGTTTTGAAGGAGATGGTTATGGCGAGGCTTGGGAAAAGGAAGCGAAAAAACGTGGTTTAAGCAATCATAAAACTACGCCGGAAGCTTTAAAGGCAAAAGTTTCAAAGAAAACTATTGCCCTTTTTGAAGGTCTAGGCATTATGAGCAAGGTTGAATTAGAGGCCCGTCACGAAATAGAAGTGGAGGATTACGCCTTACGTATTCAGATAGAAGGGCGTATATTGGGAGATATTGCACGCAATCACGTAATTCCTACCGCTATACGTTACCAAAATATGTTGATTGAAAACGTTCAAGGCCTCAAAAACATTTACGGTACCGATTTCAAAAAATTCTCTGCAGAACAAATGAGTTTGATAGAACAAATAAGCGAGCATATCGCAAAAATCAACAAAGGAATTACAGATATGATCGATGCCAGAAAAAAGGCGAATAAAGTTGAAGATGCCGAGAAGAAAGCCTTTGCTTATTGTGATGACGTAAAACCATTTTTCCAAGTAATTCGTTATCACTGTGATAAGCTTGAATTACTTGTGGATGATGAGCTTTGGCCGTTAACGAAGTATAGGGAGTTGCTTTTCACGAAATAAATTTTAACTTTTTTTTAACTTTTAAATTTAATGAGCCGTCCAAATATGTTTTGGACGGCTTTTTATGTATTTGGCACCCTTAACACATATCTATCTTGGAATCCTTTTCTTACATGATTTTCTGTAAATTTTTTATAATTCAGAGCGCGGTTTTTTTTAATCAAATAGAGTCTCTACTTTTGAAAAAGTAAAATTTAAGGCAATATAAAATTGCTTTTCACTAATTAAAGTAATCGGTATCTCCCCAACGCCGATGAGACTTTTATCCAAAAGTCTATTTCTAAATAATTTTAAAAATAAGTACAATTTTCTAGGGATACGTATGTCCTTTAAGGAACAGATCTGTACGGCATTTTATGAATTTATTGAATCGGAATATTAACTCAAGTTTAAATTTTAAGTCTTTTATGAAAAAAGTAATTTTAAGTGCAGCAGCATTAGTGTGTGGAACAATGATTTTCGCACAATCAAATGTGAGCGATGTTAACCAGAATGGTAACAGTAATGGTTCCGTAGTTATGCAATCTGGAAGTGGTAATGACAGTGATGTTGTTTCAACAGGAGATAGCAATACTTCTAACGTTACCCAAACAGGGACCATTCACAACTCTACAGTAGAGCAGCGCGGGGAAAGCAATTCCAGTACTGTAACTTCTATTGGTAGAAACAATAATTCAAAAGTAGGTCAAGTAGATGAGCGCAATACAAGCGTGGTACTTCAACAGGGAGGTAACAACAACTCTTCTAGAGTAAGCCAAGGGCAGATTAGTAGTAACGGAACTGTAAGCAGAACTGGTAGAGATAACACCAGTGACGTTTCACAAGATGGAAACAGCAACAAATCTGTAGTTGAGCAGTGGGATTTAAATCTTTTAAGAGGTGAGTTTAATTCATCGACTGTGTCACAATTAGGTGACTCTAATGATAGTAAGGTAAGACAAACCGGCGACAATAATACTTCAGGCGTTGCGCAAGAAGGAGACGCGAATATTAGCGATGTTCTTCAAATCGGAAACCAAAATGGAAGTACGGGAAGCCAAGTAGGAAATGATAATAGCACTACTGTGAGCCAAACAGGCGATGATCACGCGTCAACTGTATCTCAAGAAGGGGATTCAAATGTTGGAAAACTTATACAGCGCAATGGAAACGATAGCAGCTCTGAATTAACCCAAACAGGTTTTGGAAACCATACCAATACAATTCAGGATGGAGACAATCACCTATCTACTATAACTGAAACTGGAGACCGTAACGGAGCAGGTGTTTCCCAATACGGTTCTGATAATGTTAGTTCCACTATCCAAACTGGAAACAATAACGGAAGTTTAGTAGCGCAATCTAGAATGAGCAACGACAGTGATGTGTTGCAAGAAGGAAATTTCAACAACAGCAATGTAAGACAAAATGGTGGAAACGATAATTCTTCAGATGTAGATCAAGATGGAGATAATAATGGATCTATTGTAGGGCAAAACGGGGCTTTAAATGAAAATATAGTTTCACAAGTAGGCAACTCTGGGGAAAGCGAAGTTTCTCAACAAGGAGATTCTAACTACAGTTATGTTAGACAGCGCAAGGATAACAATAAGTCTCTAGTGTCACAAACTGGTACTGATAATTACAGCAGTGTAAAGCAACAAAACGTAGGGAACAATGATTCTAACGTTTCCCAAAACGGTGATGATAACACAAGCCTAGTTTCACAGGAAGGTGGAGAAAATGTTTCCGCCGTTGTTCAAGATGGAATGCAAAACAGGAATGATATTAGACAGCATGGAGACCGCAATAGTTCCGATCTTTCACAAGTAGGTGATTTTAACAAGAGTAAATCCACAACGTTTGGTGATGACAATACGAATGTTGTTGCCCAATTGGGTGCATCAAACGAGGCACTACAAGCTCAAACAGGAAATGAGAATGAGGCTTCAATTATGCAAGGTGAAATTACTAAGCTGGCAACAGACAACGAAGCGACACAAACGCAAACCGGTAATTTGAACAAAGCATTTGTAGTTCAAGCTTCAATCTATGGAACCGGAACCAACAACTCGCTTGTTTCCCAGACCCAAATTGGTGACAGTAACTTTGTAAGAAGCGAGCAGCAAGGAAACAATCATGTTTCTACAACTACTCAAGATGGAAACAATAACGAAGCTCGCGATCTTCAAAAAGGATCAAGCGAAACTTCTACTGTAACCCAAAATGGGAATGGTAACATAAGCGATGTTGTTCAAAACGGTTGGGGTCATAACTCTACAGTTGCCCAAAATGGCGGCCAGAATGAAAGTGATGTTTACCAAACAGGTGGACAGAACACATCAGATGTTTCACAGATGGGAGACCTAAACATGAGTGATGTTATGCAAGATGGTAATAGTAATATGAGTACTGTTGGCCAGAACGGTTTAAGCAATTTGAGTAATGTAAACCAAATGGGGAACATGAATACTTCCACTGTATCGCAAAACTAAGCATCACATAAATATATAAGAAACAGTTTCTTTAAATAAAAGAAGTGTGGACATTGTAAAAAATGTTCCACACTTTTTTTGTTTTCAAAAGTTTTCAAGAAGAAATTGAAAACCCATTGCTTTCAAGAAGATACTAATCTTCGCTAAGCGCATTAATTATGTTCAGTAAATAATTAAACGAAAATCTATTTTAATAACCGAAACGGAGCCAAAATAACTTCAAAGGCCAAATCAATTTTTGTAAAATTTATTTTATTTCCATTGTTTTCTAGAAAAACTCTTTTTTTATTTAACAAAATTTTAACTTTTTTGTAGAAAAATTACTTTCTTTCCCTTAATCGGTATAATTTGGTTTTTTATCCTATATTCTTAACTTTATTGTAAGAGAAGCCTTTTTTTAAAGTGGAGTAAACCTTGTTTTTGAGGCTTGGTATCCCTAACAGCTTGTTTGTTAACATATTTTATTGCATATTTGAGATGTGATTGCAATAGCAAATCATTTACACTCTCCCCAAAAGTGTTAAATAACAAATCTAACCCCTAGTAATTGAGTTTTTTTGGTCTTGAATCAAATAATTCAGAAAACTTAAAATTTTCCCATTAATCCTGAAATGTATCTTTAAGTACATTTTGAATTCCATCCCCATAAATATATTAAAAACCACGTTTGTCGTGTTTTGTTATTTTCCCAAGGAATTAATTCCTTGCTAAGAACTGAATATTCTTTTAACCAAATATTAATCTTTAAATTTCTAACTTATGAAAAAGATAATTTTAGGTGCAGCAGCGTTAGTGGTCTGGGGCTTTGCATTTGCGCAAACACCGGCCCCAACCACGCCACAACAGGCTGAACACATTGCTATTATGCCAGGAGCAGCGTCTACAGCTAACTCTGGACAATCACAACAAAATGGTAATAATAACAAGGTAAAGGTTCTTCAAGCGGGAACAAACCAATCCGCTTCAACGTATCAAGGTGATGGGTCAGGTAGTGGCGGTAACTTAATGTACATAATCCAAGTAGGTGCTGTTTCTACATTTAGTGGAGTACTAAATAATGCTGAGGCACACCAAACGGGTACGGCAAATGAGCTTATTGTGGACCAACAAGGCGATTACAACAGCGCATTGAGCAACCAAGGAACAAATGATGATGGAAGTGCCAACAATAAAGCTTGGATCCGTCAGGGTGACAACCAACAAGCTGAAAACAATGCCTCTGAAGTTAACCAGGATGGAGATAATAACGTTGCAAAGTCACTTCAAACATATGATAACAGTGAGTCTTTGATCACTCAGTTTGGTGACGGAAACATGGCGTTTAATGAGCAAGATGCTGGACCAAATGGATCAGATGGCCACGCTTCAGAAATTAGTCAACTTGGAGATGCCAATCAAGCATATACATACCAAGAAGGAAACGGAGCACGTAATAATGCGGTAACCTTGCAAGAAGGAAACAATAATAAATCCTACCAAACACAAGATAATACAGCAGGCCCACTAGGAACCCAAAATGAAGCCTTCGTTGCACAAGGGGGTGTTTTCTTTAATACAAACTTAGATTTAACTATCGGTAACGATCTTCGTTTAATGGATGATGTGTATGTTGGAACTATTGGTTATCCTGGTTCTGAAGCTGGTGTTGCCTATCAAGACCAAGTAGGTACTGGCAACGATGCTGAAATTCAACAATTCGGCGATTCCGGTATTGCAGGCAATTATGCTGAGCAAAACCAAACTGGAAATAACAACGAAGCTTATGGAATTCAAAATGTTTACAACACAGGAGGTAATAACTATATGAGACAAGATCAACATGGCAATGACAACCAAGCTGGTATAGCGCAAAATGGTCAAGGCCATAAAGCCTATCAAACACAAGATGGTAGTGATAACATAGCTTTATCTACACAAAAAGGAGCTGACAATAAAACCAATATCCGTCAATTTGGGGACCAAAACGTTGGTAAAACCATTCAAGATGGTACTTGTAACGCAGCTTTTTTAGTTCAACACGAGGGACAGAGCTACACTATTAGCCAAAACTTTAACGATCCAACTGGTGGTGGAAATCAAGCGAATATTTTTCAAACAGATCCAGCCGGAACTAATTCTGATGTATCGTGTACATTCCCAGATATGAGAACCGATATGGGAGACTACAGTACTCCAGTACTTACTATAGAAGACGTTTGCCCGGGTTGCTAAGCCTATTATATAAAAATGAATATTTCTTAAAGGGGAGAGGTTTTACAACCTCTCTTTTTTTTATAAGGGTTTTATCTATGAACCAAATACTAATTTTTTAAACAAGTAATTTTAGATGCTACGGCCCTAATGATAGGGGGCTATGCTTTTGTGTAGATTCCATCCGTTGCTTCACCAGCTGACCATATTGCAATTTTTTCCGGAGCCGCTTCTACAGCTAATTCTGGGCAAACACAATATAAATAGGAATGGCAGTCGAAAACAGATTTTTTACAGATGCGGACTTAAACATAAGCCAGGTACGACAAAATTGTAACAGCAATGTAAGTTTGGTTGATCGCGAAGGTTGAAGTGATATGAGTAATGGCAACCAAATAGGGAACACGAGTAGTTCAACTATGACTCAAGATGAAGTATAGCAAAAATACTAACAAATAGTTGCTTTAAATAAACGAAGTGTGGGCATTTTAGAAAATGATCCACACTTTTTATTTTAGGGGTTATATAAGGTGACTTTTGAGAAACGCAAACCCAAAAGTCTTTATCACATAAATAAGATTGATTTTTCACGTTCAGCTTATGATTAATATTGAACAAATAATTGAATGAATTCTGTGAGCTTCCAAAAATATTATATGGTATCTAAAATACTTTTCGTACGATTGTAAATGAGAAGACATTTGCTAATAACAAGATATCCATCTATTTGACATTGTAAAAAACGCAAAATATTATTTTAACAAAATTTTAACATTTAGTGTTAAAGTTCATTTATTTGCATTTCACCGATATTATTTAGTTTTTCATCTAACAAATGGAATTTCTTTGTAGGTAAAAACCTATTTTGAAAAGGGGTTTTCCCCCTTTTTAGGGGGTCACGGTTTGTAACAGCTTGTGTATTAACATATTTTGTCGCATATTTGATTTGTCGTTAAGATAGTAATATCAGAAACGATTCTCCTCATAAGTGTTAAAAATACAAACCTATCCCCTGGTAAAAGAATCTTTTGGTTTTTAATCAAAGTGGTTCATCAAATTAAAGTATCCCTTATTTCTAAAATGTGTTTTAAATACATTTTAAAACATATCCCCTTAATATTTATAAATCATTTATAGTGGTTTATTGATTATCCAAGGAAGCAATTCCTTGCTGAAAATTGAATATTTTTTTAACCAAATATTAATCTTTAAATTTTTACATTATGAAAAAAGTAATTTTAGGTGCCGCGGCACTATTATTAACAGCGGGAATGTATGCACAAGCTCCAAACCCATCTACACCAGATGTGCCAACAAACGCAATTGGTGTTCCTAACAACAGTCCAGACCCACTAGCAAACCGAGGATTGTCAACGCAAAATGGTACTGCTAACAAAGTAATGGTCGTACAAGTCGGAACTCAAAATGGAGTTTGGACTGATCAAGATGACGGAGCTGGTAGTGGTGAAAACCTAGCTAGGATCAGGCAAACAGGACAGATTCAGCCTGGTGTAAGTGCTGAACTTAATCAAGCAGATGTTTATCAGAGAGGTTCAGATAACCAGTCCACTACTTTGCAAGAAGGGGATGCTAACGAAGCTGTAACCAACCAAGGGGCAACGAACACGGCCAGTGCAGATAACAAGGCGTGGATCCGTCAGGGTACCGGTAACCAAGCTCAAGATAACAAAGCAAGTATTAGACAGGATGGTGACGATAACCTTGGGTTAATACGTCAAACATATGACAGCAGTGAAGCAAAGACCACACAAGTGGGAGATGAAAACAAATCTTCCACCGTTCAGATTGCAAGTCCAAACCTAACAGATGGACACCGTGCTGAAACTTACCAGAATGGAATGGAAAATGAATCTTGGATAAATCAACAAGGTAATGGTGCTGAAAATATAGGTGATGTTTACCAAAATGGTAATAATAACTATGCAGATCAACAGCAATTTAACACTTCTCTTTCTGGAGGTACCTATAACGAAGCAGCAGTTAACCAGATTGTAGGAGTTTACGACGGTGATCAACTTGGACTTTTAGGTCAATACAGGGCTTACAAGCTGGGCCATTAGACGGTGCTGGAGTGGGTCAGTCATATGGTGGAATTGCTTTTCAAATGCAAAATGGTACAGATAATGATGCTGAAGCCTATCAAGGTGGATCAGCTGCAGAAGCCAGCAATTACTCAGAACAAAACCAAACTGGTGATAGAAATGTTGGGGTAGTTTTTCAAAACCCAACTACTGATGCCCTTTCCATTGGTGGTGGCAATTATGGTAGACAAGACCAGACTGGAAATGATAACACCGCAGGTTTAGTTCAAGGTGGTACAGATAATAAAGCTTACCAAAGACAATTTGGTAATAACAACATGGCATTATCCTCTCAAATAGGAGATTGCAACGTGGTAAACACTTACCAAGGTGGTAATAATAACTGGGCTTCAACTACTCAGTCAGGTATGGATAACAAGACTTTAATAGTTCAGAAAGGTGGTCACAGCTACTCAGCAGTTCAAGGTGGTAGCAGCAACATAACTAATGTTCTACAGTTAGGTCCAAATGGAAATCCTGCTACAGATGGTGAAGATTGTATAATTCCAGATCAGCTAATTCCTCAAAACCCTCTAACTATTCCTGGTTTTGATATTGCTGACCCATGCCCAGGTTGCTAAGCGACACGAGGTTAATACACTTATTTTAATTTCAAAAAAGGAGGGCAGGTTTATGCCCTCCTTTTATAATAAATTTAATATCTTTAGTGCAGTTTAAAATCAATGCCTGTATAACTTATTGTCTTTAAGTTATATGGTTTTAAAAAATAGATAAAGACAATATGAATAATTAAATTTCGCGTTATGAAGACATTATTTAAAAATTTAGCTTTCGGATTTCTTTTCCTATCAATTATACCAGTAGCGTCAGCCCAAACTTATAAGGAGAATGACGATAACACTGATGGTGAACAGGTTGTGGTGCAAGGACAAAAAATAAGTCCTGAAATGTTAGCAAACTTAGGAATTGTTGGTACACCAAATCCAAGAAACGCAACTGTTGAAGGTAATTCGATTTTTATAAGGCAGATTGGAGATTTTAATACCGCCAGCATCAGAACTGCTACAAATGCGAGTGAAATAAATTTGTTTCAAAATGGTAATTCTAACGATACACAGTTGGATTATTTGGCAAACACAGCAATTGCTGATCTTGTGCAAAATGGAAACAATAACAGAATAAAAGATTTTGTAAACGCTCCAAATGAAGACATATCCTTAGATCTTACCCAAAATGGTAATAACTTGAATTTTGAAAGAAACGGAGTGAATGAACTCACGAAATCTTTAAGGTTTAAGCAAACTGAGGCATCTCCAACCATTATAGTTAGAAGTTATTTCTAAATGAACCAAGTACAAGTACATAAACAAAAATTTTTAAAACATTTTGCAGCTATACTAATCCTTACAATAGGATTTAGCGCAAATGCACAATTCTACAATAAAGAATTTGTTGGTAAAATCTATGTTAAACAGGATAGTGAGTTCTTCACTTTTACAGCAACCGCTGAAAATTTAACGCCAACCGATGTGAATTTAAAGTATGACTTTATAGTTTATAAAACAGATGCAAACAATAACGTTTCAAAAAGTAATCAATCCAACCTTTTCTTTTTAAAGGGGAATGATAAAATAGCACTTTCAAATGCTATAATCAATTACAATGAAGAAGGTAAAATAATATTAGTACTTATTTTATATGATGATGATGGAAAACCTGTAGGTCAGGATAGAATTGAGCTAAATTCCCAAGGAGGCAATCAAGAATTTGTAAATGAAGAAATGACAAATCAGCAGCAAGAGGCAGAAAACTCCGACCAGGCCGCACCCCAAGACGGTGTAATTCTCGATGGTCTTGTTTTGGAAAAAACAATAACAAAAGCAGGGCGTGATTTTTATAAGTATTTTTATTCAGAATATTACAATAGACAAATAAGAACTAAAAAAAATATTTTGATAGAAGAAGTACCTGGTAGATTTCGTAACACGAGAATTTCGGTAAAGATTGATGATCAGTTGTTATGGCAGTTTTTTTCACAACCTAAAAAATCTTTTCTACAAGAAATGGCAACTACGGCATTAGATCGAAGTATTTCGTATCTTCAACAATTACAAAAGCAAAAGGCAAATACTTTAACACGCTATTAAAATGAAAACGATTAAACTATTTTTTGTTACTGTTGTGTTTCTCATGATTGGTTCTGTAGGTTTTGCACAACAATTTTCGTATTCTCCATTAAATCCAGCCTTTGGAGGAGATACATTCAATTACAATTGGTTGTTAAGCTCTGCCACTTCTCAAAATAAGCTTACTGCGCCTGCAAATCAACGCGATCAAGAATCGGAACTTCAAAAATTCGGATCAAATATAAACAGACAAGTATTAAGTCAGATTTCTCGAATTCTTTTACAACAGCAATTGGGAGGCTTGGGAAATCTTGATCAAGAAGGTACTTTTACATATGGCACATTGAATGTTGAAATATTCCAATCAGATGAAGGGTTGGTCATTAATATTCTAGATACTTCTAATGGTGAAGAAACACAAGTTATTGTCCCAAATTAAAAACATTTCATGAAAATATTTTACAAAGCAATTTCGTTATTGGGATTTTTTTTGTTTTCCTCTTGCGCGGCTTATCTTAATCAGCCAATGTTTCAGGCACCTTCAAGAACCGGAGAGTTTTCGAAATCTACACAAACTCTCTTGAATTTGCCACCTGCAGCACAGCCCGTAGAGGTAGCTGTTTATAATTTCAGCGATCAGACTGGTCAATACAAGGCGGTTGAAAATGGTAGCACTTTCAGTACAGCAGTTTCTCAAGGAGGAACCACTATGTTGATAAAAGCCTTGGAAGATTCGGGATGGTTTATTCCGATAGAAAGAGAGAATCTGAACAACCTATCCACTGAACGTAATATAATACGTAACACCAAGCAGGAATATATTAAAAATTTAAATCCGAACGAGCCGCCGTTGCCACCTCTTTTATACGCCGGTTTGATTTTGGAGGGAGGTGTAATTTCGTATGATACCAACATAATTACTGGTGGGGCCGGTGCCCGCTATTTTGGTGTGGGAGGATCTGCAAAATATAGACAAGATAGAATAACGGTTTATTTACGTGCAGTTTCTACTAGTAATGGAGAAATTTTAAAAACAGTTTATGTTTCCAAAACGATTCTCTCCCAAGCAATTGATGCCAGTTTTTTTCGGTTTGTAAAATTTCAAAGATTGCTGGAAGCAGAAACGGGGGTTACACAAAACGAACCTGTTCAGCTAGCAATGAAAGATGCCATAGAAAAAGCAGTGCATGATCTTATTGTTGAGGGAATTCAAAAACAATTCTGGAGTACACAAGGCGGAAAAGAAGTAAATGATCAATTAGTAGCTGAGTATATTTCAGAAAAAGAAAAAGATGAAGCAACGCTGCTTTTAGATAGGTTTAAAGTGGGTCGGGAAGCTCAAAATTCATTAGGAATTTCTGGAGGTGGAAATTTGCCGGACGGCGATTACAAAACTCAGAATTTGGGGTTTATGGGGCGTCTGGAATATAATAGATATTTTGGACATTTTTTTAACGCAAGCCTTGCGGGTACCGCTTTACGGCTTGATAATGGAAAACAGTACGATAACATTTTTGGAAGTGTTGATCTCAACGGTCAGTTTGCACTACTGCCCAACGATAAGTTATCCCCTTTTGTTTATGCAGGGCCGGGAATGATTATAGATATAGTGAAACCTGAAGGAAAGTTTATACGTTTTGGTGAAACTTATTTTAAAATTCAATATGGTGTGGGACTACAATATTTCGTTTCAAACAAAGTTGGAATTAAACTATTTGGTGAACAAAATATTGTTTTCAGCGATGAGCTGGATGGAATCGTCAATGGAAAAAGAGATGATTTTTACTACAATATAGGTTTAGGATTAAATTATTATTTCAAATTGTAATTTTAAAAAACTGATGATGAAAAAATATATAACCTTCATTTGTGCGATTGCCTTCATATTTTTTTGGAGTTGCAGCGAAGATACCCTTGATGTGGTTTTAAAGGGTAATATAACCGGAAAGGTTGTGGACAAAGTGAGTGGGGAAGCATTAAAAAATGCTAAGATTACCACCAATCCTGCATCAACAACTGTGTTTACTGATAGTCTCGGGAAATTTACAATGAACAATGTAGTCGTGGATGATTATTCGGTTCAGGCGGAAATTGCAGGCTATTCTACAGGTTTTGAATCGATAGCAGTTACAGAAGATAATACTTCTGTAGTTTCTTTTGAACTTACAGTTTCGAATACAGATAACCTACCACCTTCAACGCCGATTTTGGTTTCGCCAGAGGACGGTTCTGAGGAGTTGCCTCTTGAGGTCACTTTTATATGGCAGGCATCCGACCCTGAAAATGATGATCTTTCATACACACTCGATTTAAGGAATGGAACTACAGATGAGATGCAGGTTTTTGAAGTTGCCAGCGATACCACTTTTACTGTTGAAAACCTCCAATTGGCAACTAAATATTTTTGGCAAGTAACAGTAACAGATGATACTAATGATCCTGTAAGTTCTATTATAAGTGAGTTTAAAACCTTGACCTTACCAGACAATCCTTATCTATTTGTTAAGGAGAAGAGTGGAAATCTCGTAATATATTCTGGGGCACAGGACACAATAACCGGAGGTAATACGGTACCCGACTTTAATGTACTGCAGCTTACCAGTGAAAATACAAATAGCTTTAAGCCTCGGAAAAGTAACATTCTCAATAGGATCGCTTTTCTAAGAAATTCTGGAGGTAATACACATATTTTCACAATGAATTTTGATGGAACAGATATCAGGCAAGTAACCTCTCAAAAACCCGTTGCTGGTTTCCGTACAGAGGAATTAGAGTTTACTTGGGCGCAAAATGACAGCAAAATATATTATCCATATTTTGATAAATTATATTCCATAAACCCAGATGGTAGTGGGTTTAAATTAGAATACACTACAAGTGATGGTTCTTTTATTTCAGAGGTAGCCGTTCCAGAGTTTGATGATAATTTAGTTTTATTAAAAACAAATAATTCCAGTGGATACGGTGTACGCATTTATACAGCAACACTTAGCCCAGATTCAGAGGTGGATATAATTCTTGAGAATGTTGCTGGAGCAGCGGGAGGAATTGATATTTCTTCAAATGCCGGTGAAGTTTTATATACACTGGACAAGAGTGGAGACCAGAATACTTCATACAGGATTTCTGAAAGTCGTATTTTCATTTTTACCTTAGGAAGCCTTGACCCACCATTAGAGTTAGATACGGATGTTGTGGCTGGAGAAAACGATTTAGATGTTAAGTTTTCGCCTTCTGAAGGTGGGGTTATATTTACCAGAGTGAAGAGTAACTTTGGTGCCATACCTGCTATTTATTCGTACGAGTTTGGTCAAACCCAGGAGGATGAGTTGCTATTTACAAACTCATTTATGCCAGATTGGGAATAATCCAATTAAATATTAAAAAGCCTGAAAGCCCACCTTTGTGGGCTTTTTTTTAATCCGTACTTTTGCAACTTAACACAATCCAATGAATAAAGAAATTTCAAAAAGATATGCACAGCGCGGCGTTTCTGCAGGAAAAGAAGATGTACACAACGCGATTAAAAATGTGGATAAGGGACTTTTCCCAAAAGCATTCTGCAAAATTGTTCCCGATTACCTTACTGGCGATGAGGATTATTGCTTGATTATGCACGCTGACGGGGCCGGAACCAAATCGTCTCTAGCCTATACATATTGGAAAGAAACGGGCGATCTGTCTGTTTGGAAAGGAATTGCACAAGATGCCTTGATAATGAATATTGATGATCTTCTTTGTGTGGGTGCGGTTGATAATATTATGCTCTCTTCAACTATTGGACGGAATAAAAATTTAATTCCAGGTGAAGTTATTTCAGCAATTATTAATGGTACTGAAGAATTAATTTCGGAAATGAAAGAGTATGGAGTTACTATTCATTCAACTGGAGGCGAGACTGCAGATGTGGGTGATTTAGTTAGAACAATCATCGTGGACTCTACTGTAACCGCGCGAATGAAACGAAGTAACATTATCGACAATGCAAATATTAAACCCGGTGATGTTATTGTTGGGCTAGCTTCATTTGGCCAAGCTAGTTATGAAAAAGAATATAATGGCGGCATGGGCAGCAATGGTCTGACTTCCGCTAGGCACGATGTTTTCGAAAAATATTTAGCTAAGAAATATCCGGAGAGTTTTGATTCATCCGTACCGCAAGACCTGGTCTATTCAGGTTCAAAAAAATTAGATGATTCTATTGCTGATAGTCCTTTAAATGCAGGAAAATTGGTTCTTTCACCAACGCGAACCTTCGCACCAGTTATAAAGAAAATCCTATCGCAATTCAGCAAAAATGAAATTCACGGGATGGTGCATTGCAGCGGAGGTGCGCAGACGAAGATTCTTCATTTTGTTGAAAAGCTACATATAATTAAAGATAACCTCTTTGAAATTCCACCGCTGTTTAAACTTATTCAGGCTGAAAGTAAAACGGATTGGAAAGAGATGTACCAAGTTTTTAATATGGGCCATAGAATGGAAATTTATGTCCCGCGAGAGATTGCAAGTGCTATTGTTGAAATCTCCAAATCATTTAATGTTGACGCTCAAATTGTAGGCAGGGTAGAAGCTGCACCTACCAATAAGCTCACTATAAAAACCACAATGGGCGAATTTGTATATTGATATTTTGAACTATCTTCACGCATATTTTGAGCTTATTATGTTCGCTCTCATCTCATAAATAGCGAATGTCTGCGAAACTTTTCTTTAAAAATTACAAACTGGTCTTGGGAATTCTGGCCATTTTCTTCATTCTTTTAAGCATCACCGCTTTAATGTTTCAGAATTACTTTTTGTTCCGTTTATTACGGGGAATTATTTGCTACACAACATTACTTTATTTAATAATTTCCCATGGAAAAAATATCCAAAAGTGGTTGGTAGGGTTTCTTTTCTTTTATGGCGCATCTAGCATTACAACGGTTTGGTATGAAAATGGAACAATGGCGAGTATTTCAATGATATTAAATTTTATTGCTTTTTTAATCCTTCTCTTGTATATTGTTCCAAAAGTGAATTTAAAAAATCTTTCAAAAACGTTTACCTTTCTTTTTATTGTGATTGTAATGGTGAACGGTTATTTGTTTTTTCAATTAATTGAACTTATGAAAGAAATGATCTTGAGCAACACACAATATATCTTCATGATCCTAGATGCCCTCTGTGGAATTTTACTGATTTTTCTAGCTCTTTTATACAATCATTCCGTCAATACTGCACAGTCAATGAATTTTACGATTTTAATTTTTTTATTAATTTTTGGTGAAATATTTCGGGGTATAGCTTATTACAATCTTGTATACAGCACCACATTTGATTATTTGGCAAGAATTTTTTTGGTGCTTAGTCTTTATACGTTTGTGCACTTTTCCTTTTTGGACTTAAAGAATGCAAAGAATATAGAAACTTCTATTACATAACTACGCGTTTAAAATAATTGGGATTTTCTTAAAAGATGTTTAAAAGTTGAAACCCTGTACAATCGTTTTCATTCAACTAAAAAATTGTAAATTTGCACCCATTATAAAATCTATATGTTAGACAGGCTTCAAATAATAAAACAACGTTTTGACGAGGTGAGCGATCTCATTATTCAACCAGATATATTGAGCGATCAGAAGCGTTATATCCAATTAAATAAGGAATATAAAGATTTGAGGATTTTGATGGATAAAAGATCAGAATTTCTGGAACTCACCGACAATACTACTGAAGCCGAAGAAATAATATCTGACGGCAGCGATGCCGAAATGGTTGAGATGGCAAAGCTTCAATTGGATGAGGCAAAAAATCGCTTGCCAAAACTGGAAGATGAAATTAAATTTCTTTTGGTGCCGAAAGATCCGGAAGACGCTAAAAATGCTGTGATGGAAATTAGAGCCGGAACGGGCGGTGATGAGGCAAGTATTTTTGCTGGCGATCTTTTCAGAATGTACACCAAGTATTGCGAAGCAAAGGGTTGGAAGACAAACATCATGGATTTCAACGAAGGAACCAGTGGTGGGTTTAAGGAAGTTCATATGGAAATAGAAGGTGAAGATGTTTACGGAACCCTTAAATTTGAAGCCGGCGTACATCGCGTACAACGTGTTCCCCAAACCGAAACTCAGGGCAGGGTACATACCAGTGCTGCAACCGTAATGGTTTTTCCGGAAGCGGAAGAATTTGATATAGAGGTAAACCCCAAAGATGTTCGCGTAGATTTCTTTTGTTCTTCGGGGCCTGGTGGGCAATCGGTAAATACAACCTATTCTGCGGTTCGTTTAACGCACGTTCCCACAGGCATAGTTGCTCAGTGTCAAGACCAAAAATCGCAACATAAAAATAAAGAGAAGGCTTTTAAGGTACTTCGTTCCAGATTGTACGACATGGAATTGGCAAAAAAACAAGCCGAAGACGCTCTAAAACGCGGCTCGATGGTTACCAGTGGAGACCGTAGCGCAAAAATTAGAACATACAATTATCCACAAGGTCGCGTTACAGATCACCGTATAAATTTTACCTTGTACAATCTTAGCAATATCATGAATGGCGACGTTCAGGAAATAATTGATGAGCTACAATTGGTAAGCAACACAGAAAAATTGAAGGAGACGGGTGAAACCTTCTAAGGTTTCACATAAAATTTTTAGCAATTCTCCGCTTTTGGGAGATGTCATTAGGCAGAGGATATTATGACTACAGAAAATTTAATTTCAGAAATAAAAAAGAAGAAGTCTTTTCTTTGTGTGGGCCTTGATGTTGACCTCGAAAAAATTCCAAGTTTTCTTTTAGAGGAAGAGGATCCCATTTTTTCTTTCAACAAAGCGATTATAGACGCAACGCAACAATATGCTGTAGCTTACAAACCCAATACGGCTTTTTATGAAGCATACGGAATTAAAGGGTGGAAATCTTTAGAAAAAACAATCAATTATTTAAATCAAACTTATCCTGAAATTTTTACAATTGCCGACGCGAAACGTGGCGATATTGGCAATACATCTTCTCGTTACGCCAAAGCTTTTTTTGAAGATTTGGGGTTTGATTCGGTTACGGTAGCTCCGTATATGGGAAAGGATTCTGTGGAACCATTTCTGGCTTTTGAAAACAAACATACCATTCTTCTTGCACTTACTTCAAATGAAGGTGCGTATGATTTTCAAACTAAAAAGATAGCGAAGGAGGAGGTTTACAAGCATGTTTTAAAAATCTCCAAAAGCTGGAAGAATGCGCAGAATCTTATGTACGTTATTGGAGCAACGAAAGCTGAATATCTTGCTGAGGTTCGCAAAATTGTTCCAGACAGTTTTTTATTGGTTCCCGGCGTGGGAGCGCAGGGTGGAAGCTTGAAGGAAGTTTGTAAATATGGAATGACGAAAGATATTAATCTACTTGTAAATTCTTCTAGAGGAATAATATATGCCTCTAAGGAACAAGACTTTGCGGAAGCTGCAGCTGGGGAAGCAAAAATTATTCAAGTTGAAATGAAGGCTATACTTGATGGAATTTCTTGATCAATTAAAAAGAACAGTAAAACTCTCTAAAACACCCGAACGAATCATTTCACTCGTTCCTTCACAAACAGAACTTTTAGTGGATCTTGGTTTGCGAAATAATCTTGTGGGTATTACAAAATTTTGTGTACATCCGTCAGATTTGAAAAGCGAGAAGGCAATCGTGGGCGGTACCAAAAACGTAAACTTCGATAAAATTAAATCGCTTCGGCCAGATATTATTATTTGTAATAAGGAAGAAAATACCGAAGAAATGGTGAAGGTATTGGCAGATATTGCACCGGTTTGGATAAGCGATATTGCAAACATTCCAGAGAGCGTTGTGATGATTAAAAAATTGGGCGAAATTTTTGGAACAATTTCAGAAGCTTCGGAACTAATTTCACAAATTAGTAGCGAAGTGGAGAATTTTAGAAGTTACATTGAACACTCCAAGACTAGAAAAGTACTCTATTTAATTTGGAAAAATCCTTATATGGCAGCGGGAAAAGGAACATTCATTGATTCTCTGTTACGCGAAAATAATTTTGAAAACGTATTCACAGAAGATATAAATCGTTATCCGGAAGTATCAATTAATGATTTCGAAAAGGCAGATTTGATCTTGCTTTCTACTGAGCCTTACCCATTTAAAGACAGTGATGTGATAGCATTACAAAATGAATTTAAAACTGAAGTGAAAAAAGTGGATGGAGAATATTTTAGTTGGTACGGCTCCCGTTTAAAAGATGCTTTTAAATACTTCAAGACACTGCGTTAATACAATTTTACTTATCAGCATGCCTGAAGGAAAGATATTGAATTTCTTGAAAAATTTTCTCTGCCTGAGTGTGTATTTTTTCGCTTTTTTTTGGACTCTTCAATGCTATTTCAAAAGATCGTCTCATTAATGACCTGTATCTTTCTTTTAGTATTTCAATTCTAGATTTTTTCTTAAACCAACTATTCATAATATAATCTTTGCCTTTCACAAAGATAACTTACCAGTTGTTAACACAGGGCTAATAGGAGTTAAGGGTATCATAAAGTATGCTGATTTACAGTTGTTTCGAATATCCTTTTCCTCAACACTGATCATTTTTTAAACTCCATTTAGAGCGTGATTAGTTATATAATCTGTTAAGTCTGGATTCACTTTGGTAAAAAAGGCACAGCGTTGTATTTAGTAATGATACTATTCCAAATTTGATCTGCCCCGAGCATAAATGCAATACTTTTTTAAATATGATGATTGGATTTATGTGGAATTCAGATATAAAAAAGCCCTCCAATATTGAAGGGCTTTATATTAAATTTGACTTGTGTTAAACTTATTTAATAACCTTAACAGTATGAGAAGTACCACCTATAGTTACTTTAACTAAGTAAGCTCCAGCAGCAAGTCCGCTCATGTCAATTTTCGGAGAAACAACATCTGGCTGAATTACAAGAACTGATTTTCCTAAAACATCGTAAACTGTAACATTGTCAACAGCAGTTTTAGTGCTAATATTCAAAATGTCCTTTACAGGGTTTGGATATACGCTGAATGAATCGGTTGCGAAATCTTCAGTTCCGGCTGTATCACTAAATACCACATCATCAATGTAGTACTCATTATTAGCATCGAAAGAGAAAAAATCGATACCTCCTAGAATTGGAGCAGCATCCATTGGCTGCGTTGGAATTTCAACTCCATCAACAGTCATAGTCCAAGAAATGTTGGTTATATCAAAAATAATCGATACATCGAACCAAAAATCTTGAGGATAACTCCAAGTGTATAGAGGATCTGGATCATCAACATTTCCATAAGCGCCAGCTAAACCAGGAGCTCCACTAGTACTTTGAACGTTATTGAAAACTAAGTTTGGAGAAAGGAAAACGCCTGCGTTACCGCCACCTCCAGCACCACCACCTTCAGTTTGTCCTTGAAAGTTAAAATATCCAGATTTTCCACCTGGAATGTACATTTTAAAATCTACTTGCCAAGCACCCGTAGTTTTGTTGTCTAAAAGTAATAATGCGTCTTGAACCAGATCACCAGATACAAAACCTGATTGCGATCCAGAGTTCGCATACTCGTCACTAACGATAATGTCGCCAGCACCGGGAACACCGGTCCAGCTAGACCATTGAGCTTCATGAAGAGGACCTAAGTCATAACTCTCCATATCGTCATTAAATTGTGCATTTGCAGAGAATGTAAAAGCTCCTAAAACAAATGCTAATAAGTAAATTTTTTTCATAATGTTAAATTTTTAATTGTTTAATATTGATGCTGTAAGATACAAAAATATTAAACATCTCCATACATTTCTTAAAAGTTTATGATGCCAAAAGAGCTATCGGAGCACTTTGCTTATTATGTTTTCATTAGACTTTAATTCATTGAATTAATATACTTTACTGTACAATATAAAAAATCTGATAACCAAAAATCATAGCCCGCATTGTTACTGTCGCCTTATTGTTTGACGGCTACAAACTCGGAATCAATATTACTCGTTGTATTCAAAGATACTGCGCGCAGTGGTTGAAGTTATCCATTTAAGTTGTAATGTGAATTTGGAAGAGGTTATGAATACCGTCTGCAGTAAAAAATAAACGCAATCGTTCATACTTTCTATAAACATGGCGCAATGAGTATCTTGAATATATGTACGATTTGTTTATACGAAAAGGAAGTGTTGGTAAAATATTATCAACACGAGAGTAATGGAATGGTATAGTATTCTGATATAGCAATTAATATGTTTAATTTCGTTTAATCCTGCAGCGCAAAAACCTGTCGAAGAAGTGAAGTTGTTCTTGCCGATAGGTTGTTTCGAATATCCTTTTCCTCGACACTTATCATTTTGTAAACCCCATTTAAAGCTTGATTAGTTACGTAATCTGTTAAGTCTGAATTTACTTTGGTAACAAAAGGCACAGCGTTGTATTTGGTAATAATATTCGTCCAAATTTGATCTGCCCCCACTTTAGAAAAAGATTTTTTTATTACAGGGTTAAATTTTGAATAAAGAGCGTTATTGGTTCTTTGTTCCAAATAACTTGTAGCCGCATTATCGGGTCCCAGCAAAATATTTTTTGCATCTGTGAAAGTAATTTGTTTTACAGCATTTATAAATATGGGCGTGGCTTCCTTAACGGCATCTTCTGCCGCCCTGTTCAGTGCTTTTATACCTTCATCAGCTAGACTCCCCAAACCAATATCACGTAGGGTTTGATCTACTTTTTGTAATTCTGGTGGTAACATGATTTTTACCAACTGATTTCCATAAAAACCATCTTTTTGGGTGAGCTTGGTCACTTGTTTATCTATCCCAAAATTCAAGGCTTGTCTTAATCCGTTTCCAATCATTGATGGATCCATTGTTGTTTGATTTGGCAGTGTATTCACTACTTGCTGAAGTTCGGCGCAAGAGGTTAAAGCGAATAAGGAACAGAAAAGAAAGATTTTTTTGAATGTCATGATTTTAATTTATGTGGAATTCAGGTATAAAAAAG
Organism: Aequorivita lipolytica; assembly: GCF_007997135.1. Taxonomy (GTDB): domain Bacteria; phylum Bacteroidota; class Bacteroidia; order Flavobacteriales; family Flavobacteriaceae; genus Aequorivita; species Aequorivita lipolytica. The sequence goes on from NZ_VORU01000009.1 coordinate 88,439, forward strand.
CCCTCCAAAATTGAAGGGCTTTATATTAAATTTGACTTGTGTTAAACTTATTTAATAACCTTAACAGTCTTAGAAGTACCTCCAATAGTTACTTTAACTAAGTAAGCTCCAGAAGCAAGTCCGCTCATGTCAATTTTCGGAGAAACAACATCTGGCTGAATTGCAAGAACTGATTTTCCTAAAACATCGTAAACTGTAACATTGTCAACAGCAGTTTTAGTGCTGATATTCAAAATATCTTTTACAGGGTTTGGATATACGCTAAATGAATCTGTAGCGAAATCTTCAGCTCCGGCTGCATCAGTAAACAATACGTCATCTACGTAATATTCGTTATTTGCATCAATTGAGAAAAAGTCTATTCCTCCAACAGTAGCGTCTCCACCAAAAGCAACTGGAACACCAGCTACACCATCAATAGATAGTGTATATGTAAGAGCGTCTACGTCAAATAGAAATTTCACTTCAAACCAAAAATTCTGTGGGTATGCATAAGTATTGTATACAGTTCCATCAGCATCAATGTCTTCAACAACTCCAGGAGCTAAACCCTCCAAGTTGAAAGTAATATTTCCTGAGTTGAATACACCAAGGCCACCATTTCCGGCACCTCCGTTTTCTGTAGCACCTTGAAAGTTAAAGTAACCCGTTTTATCTGAAGGAATGTACATTTTAAAGGTCAATAAATATTCACCGGATGATTGATTTCCTAACAGTAATAAAGCATCTTGAACACCGTCCCCTGAGATAAAAATGGATTGTGATCCAGAATTTGCAAATTCATCAGACACAACCGCATTATCAGGACCAGGTACTCCAGCCCAACTTGACCAATGTGCTTCAAATAGAGGGCCTAAATCATAACTCTCTATATCGTCATTAATTATCTGCGCATTTGCAGAAAAGGTAAAAGCCGCTAAGGCAAAAGCTAATAAGTAAATTTTTTTCATAATGTTATATTTTTAATTGTTTAATATTGATGCCGCAATATACAAAAATATTGAAATAATGCAACGCATTTTTGAAATATTTAGCACATCAATAGGGGTCTAAGGTATTATGTTCGTTAGCTTTTGACTAAATTTGCGGAATAAATAATAATTGATAAACAAATCATGAAACAGGTAAGTCCTTATAAACCAAAATATAAAGTCCGAATCGTTACAGCTGCTTCTCTATTTGATGGGCACGATGCAGCTATAAACATTATGAGGCGTATTATCCAATCCACTGGTGTAGAAGTAATTCATTTGGGCCATGATAGAAGTGTAGAAGAGGTGGTGAATACGGCAATTCAAGAAGATGCCAATGCAATCGCTATGACCTCTTATCAAGGAGGGCACAATGAGTATTTTAAATATATGTATGATTTATTGCAGGAGAAAGGTGCTGGACATATTAAGATTTTCGGTGGTGGCGGTGGCGTTATTCTTCCTTCTGAAATAAAAGAATTGATGGATTACGGAATTACCCGTATATATGCGCCAGATGACGGGCGTGAAATGGGACTTCAAGGAATGATAAACGATTTAGTGCAGCAATCTGATTTTCCCATAGGCGATAAATTAAATGGTGAAGAAGCAAAACTTGCCAAAAAAGATAGTGGGGCTATTGCGCGAATTATTTCCTCAGCTGAAAATTTTCCTGAAATAGCAAAAGAAACACTTGATAAAATTCATATAAAAAATAAGAAAGTCACAACTCCGGTTTTAGGGATTACAGGAACAGGTGGCGCAGGAAAATCATCTTTAGTAGATGAACTTGTAAGAAGATTTTTGATTGACTTTTCAAAAAAAACAATTGGAATTATTTCTGTGGATCCTTCTAAAAGAAAAACAGGCGGGGCATTGTTGGGAGACCGTATCCGGATGAATGCCATTAACTCGCCACGAGTTTATATGCGAAGTCTGGCGACGAGACAGAGCAACCTTGCGCTATCAAAATATGTTTCGGAAGCCATTCAGGTTTTAAAAGCTGCTGAGTATGATTTGATTATTCTTGAAACTTCAGGGATTGGCCAAAGTGATACAGAAATAATTGAGCACAGTGATGTTTCATTATATGTAATGACTCCAGAATTTGGTGCGGCTACACAACTAGAAAAGATTGATATGCTTGATTTTGCCGATCTGGTGGCAATCAATAAATTTGACAAGCGTGGTTCTTTGGATGCTTTGCGTGATGTAAAAAAACAATATGTTCGCAACCATCAACTTTGGGATACTCCGCAAGATGAACTTCCCGTTTATGGAACCATTGCATCGCAGTTCAACGATCCCGGAATGAACAGAATTTACAAAGCGGTGATGGAAAAGATTGCTGAAAAGACCGATTCCGATCTTAAGAGCGATTTTCACGTTTCCGAAGAAATGGAAGAAAAGGTTTTCGTTATTCCACCTGCAAGAACGCGTTATCTTTCAGAAATTTCAGAAAGTAATAGAATTTACGACAAAAGAGCTTCTGAGCAAGCCGAAGTTGCTCAAAAACTCTATGGAATTTTCAAAACAATAGAAACAGTTTCAGGAAAAAGACCGGAATTGGATAAAGCTGGGATTGTTTCTGAGTCGATCGCAAGTTCAGATAAAAATAAAGACTTATTAAAATTATTGCTCGCTGAATTTGATCGCGAAAAATTGAATTTAGATCCTTACAATTGGGAGGTAATTACCGGTTGGGATGAAAAGGTAAATAAATATAAGAAACCAGTCTATAGCTTTCAGGTTCGTGGAAAGGAAATAAATATAAAAACACACACAGAATCGCTTTCGCATTCTCAGATTCCAAAGGTTTCTTTACCAAAATACCAAGCTTGGGGCGATATTTTAAAATGGGTACTTCAAGAAAATGTGCCAGGTGAATTTCCATATACTTCAGGACTATATCCTTTTAAAAGAACAGGAGAAGACCCAGCAAGAATGTTTGCGGGAGAAGGAGGGCCAGAGCGCACAAACAGACGTTTTCACTATGTAAGTATGGGCTTGCCGGCCAAAAGGCTTTCCACGGCTTTTGATAGTGTTACACTTTACGGAAATGATCCAGATTTAAGACCTGATATTTATGGAAAAATAGGTAATGCAGGTGTCTCTATTTGTTGTCTTGACGATGCCAAAAAACTCTACTCAGGGTTCGATTTAAGCCACCCAATGACCTCGGTAAGTATGACTATTAATGGTCCCGCACCTATGTTACTCGGCTTTTTTATGAATGCAGCCATTGACCAAAACTGTGAAAAATACATTATTGAAAATGATTTAACAGAAGAAGTTGAAAATAAAATCGCGGCTATATATAATGAAAAGGGAATTGACCATCCAAAATATCATGGCGAGCTTCCCGAAACTAATAATGGTTTAGGGCTTATGTTACTAGGAGTAACTGGAGATCAAGTTTTGGATTCTGAGGTTTATAATAAAATTAAATATGAGACCTTGGAACAGGTGCGCGGTACTGTTCAGGCAGATATTTTGAAAGAAGACCAGGCGCAGAATACCTGTATTTTTTCAACAGAGTTTGCTTTGCGGCTAATGGGTGATGTTCAGGAATATTTCATTGAGAAAAAAGTTCGCAATTTCTATTCGGTTTCCATAAGCGGCTATCATATTGCAGAAGCTGGCGCGAATCCAATAACACAGCTGGCTTTTACACTTTCCAATGGTTTCACCTATGTGGAGTATTATTTAAGTCGCGGCATGGACATCAATGAATTCGGACCAAACCTATCATTTTTCTTCAGCAACGGAATTGATCCCGAATATGCGGTAATTGGTCGTGTGGCTCGAAAAATCTGGGCAAAGGCACTTAGAGAAAAGTATGGTGCAAATCCGAGAGCTCAGATGTTGAAATATCACATTCAAACTTCAGGACGTTCTCTGCACGCGCAGGAGATAGATTTTAATGATATACGTACTACACTTCAGGCCTTGTACGCTATTTATGATAATTGTAATTCACTGCACACAAATGCGTATGATGAAGCTATAACTACTCCCACCGAAGAAAGTGTGCGTCGTGCTATGGCTATACAGTTAATAATTAATAAGGAATTAGGATTGGCAAAAAATGAAAATCCAATCCAAGGTTCTTTTATTATAGAAGAACTTACGGATCTTGTGGAAGAAGCCGTTTTAAAAGAATTTGACAGTATCACGGAGCGCGGTGGTGTTTTGGGAGCGATGGAAACAATGTATCAACGGAGTAAAATTCAGGAAGAAAGTCTTTATTACGAAACATTAAAACATAATGGAGATTTCCCAATTATTGGTGTAAACACCTTTTTAAGCAGTAAAGGCTCGCCCACAGTACTTCCTGCCGAAGTTATACGCGCTACGGAAGAAGAAAAACAAGTTCAGATTGAAACACTAAAGAATCTTCATAAAATGTATGCCGACAAAGCATCTGATTCTATTGAAAAAGTTCAGGATGCTGCCATACATAATGAAAATATGTTTGAGCATTTGATGGAAGCCACAAAAGTATGTTCCTTAGGCCAAATAACCGAAGCATTATTTGAGGTGGGGGGACAATATAGACGAAATATGTAAAAAAAATTTTCGGTCACGACAAAAATACGTATCTTTGAGTCAAATGTCGTGATTATGAAAAAATATGAAAGCCATACAGATGTTAATTTGATTAAAGAGCCAGAAGTTTTTTATCTCATAGATAATCCTTTTGAAAGAATTGTCGGAGTGCTGGGCGGTATTGGCAATGTAGGGCAAGCGGTAAATAGTGATATTGATCTTATTGCTATTACAAGAAAAGGCCTGCCCAAAAGTGTGGTTTATTCCATTTGTGAAGTACTGAATATTTCTATGGACAGATTGAGTGATTTGCTACATATTTCACACCGAACTTTACAAAGAAAGGCAGATGATGACCTTTTAGGTGTTTCCAGTTCAGAACAACTTTTTGAAATTGCTGAAGTAGTTTCAGAGGGAATTCAAGTTTTTGAAACCCTGGATAATTTTCAAAATTGGCTACACTCAAAGCCCTACATATTTAACGGTCAGCAACCACTGGATTTTTTAGATACTCGATTTGGTATCCAATATGTTAAAAATGTCCTTGGGCGCATTTCTCACGGAATTCCCTCATAATTGTGCGCATTTTCAGAATTTCAAAAATACAATACATTGATGATTTTTCGGGAGAAGGAGCTCGTCTATATGGAGGTAGATGGAATAGAGCAGGAGATTCTATGTTGTATTTTTCAGAAAACCTTTCTTTGAGTTTATTGGAAATTATTGTGCACGTTGAATTTGCCGATTTGCCTTTGGATTATTCATTTGTAGAAGTTGAAATTCCTGATAAAGCTATAAAAACAATCCAATCTGTTGATTTTCTTAAACCCAAATGGACCACTGAAAAGGCGGTAAACCAACTGCAAATGTTGGGATCTGCTTGGCTTGGAAAAAAAGAAAGTCTGGCAATGAGAGTACCTTCTGCCGTCTTGAATCAAGAGAACAATATTTTAATAAATCCATCTCACAAGGATTTTGAAAAACTAAAAGTTATAAAAAAGGCAAAGATGAATTTGGATCCAAGATTGTTCCGCTGATTACCGAACGAATCGGTTTTTTATGATAAATAATTTGTGTTATTTGGATATCTAGAGCTTTTTTAGACTAAAGCGTCAGCCTCCAAGTGTATTGAAGCTTTCTGAATTTTTTTAACTCTTTACGAAGAATCGGTAAAAAATCTTTTCCATTACTGTTTGCTTTTTCCAAACGTTCACAATTTTTATAAAGCAAGTTTGAAAGTCGCAGCACTGAAGCTGCGTATCTATATTTTTCCTCAACAAATAATTGACTTTCGGCTTTCAATATCTGTGGGCCCAAGGATACGGACTGTTGTACTATATCTCCCGTAAAATAAATATTGGGATCTTCAGCACCGTTATTTCGTAACTGTGCTAAATCGTGTCCTATATATGTAGAAATATTTCTAGCCAAAGAAAATATATCTAAGGCTTTTTCATAAATAGCGGACTGCGAATTTTTTCCGAAGGGATGCGACGACATGTTTCTTTCTCTCTTTTTTAAAGCGAATCAAATTTAATCACATCTTTATTCATTTGGCAATCGATATTAATGTAATTAAATATATTTGCTTTAAATATTAATGATTTTTTTCAAATAACTTAAATATGGCTATAGATGTTTTAAATTGGAAAATTTTGAATTGTCTTCAGAAAAATGCGCGCCAGCCTAATACGGTAATTGGAAGACAGGTTGGTATCAGTTCACCCGCAGTTTCGGAACGTATAAAGAAAATGGAAGATTCTGGTATTATAAATGGTTATTTTACCTTCGTCTCTCCTTTTGAGGCGGGCTATCAATTTAAGGCCATTATTACGCTCAGAGCTTTTATGGGAAAGCTGAAACCCTTTCTGGAAATCGTGAAAACATACGAAGAAGTTCTAAACTGTTACAGAATTACCGGAAACGAAAATATTGTGATGGAAGTAGTGCTCAAAAACCAGAAACATTTGGAATCTTTTATTGACCAGCTCATTATTTATGGCGAAACAAAAACCCAGATTGTTCTTTCGCACGTTGTAAAAAACAATGATTTGAAACCTTTAAAGTAAAATGCTGTGTTAAAAATCTAACAATTGGTTACTTTTTAAGAATTCAATACGCGCTTTGCTACTACTTTCGTTTAAAATTATTTCAAAAATAATTTTTTCTTTGAAATGGCGGCTAAAATTTCTGAATTATACAAAATTAGTGAAGTGCATTAAAACAATTCTAAATTCTTAAATATCCTATACTTATGAAAAACTATACTTTCCATTTTTTGATTGTAACCATCGTTACGGCGTTATTAGGTTTTACAGGTTTGGAATTTTTCGGGGCTACCTTCGTTAGGCTAATGTGCCTGTTTGCAGGTATTGGTTTGATGATTTCATGTTTGGATGCAATTATTATTTCACGCAAGCAACGACGCGCAAAGAAGAAACCTCAGTTATAAACTATATATTTCCTGTTTTTGAATTTTTCAACAGAAAATAAAGCCAAATCGTTAGCGCAGCTATAAAAAGTAGAAAGATTGAAAAGAACGTCCAAGTGTTGAAATAGCCAAAGCTATTTACAAGATTCATACCTCCATTATGGCCAATTAAGTGTGCGAAGCTAAAACTCATGCTGTACATACCCATATAACTGCCTTTTCTTCCTTTGGGCGCCATTTCTAAAGCGAGTGCATTTGAAAACGGAAACCCGATCATTTCTCCCAATGTCATCAGCAACATAGCGATTACCAAAATTCCGGTCCAGCTGGTAAAATTCAATACTAGAAAACTAAGCCCTAAAAAGAAGATACCCCAAAATGTAGCCATCGTTTTTGATATCTTTTTTCTGTCCAGCCAAGCAATAAGTGGCATTTCAAAAATTACAATGGTTGCTCCATTTATAAATAGTAACCAGCCAATAACATCTTCGGAAAGAAAATAGGCTTGTTCATAATATACTGGCATCACCGAAAAATATTGAACAAAAGCAAGACTGTTTGTTACCATAATAATAAAAAAGAGAATAAATAATTTATTCAAATATGGAGGAATTCCTTCTTTCTTTATAATAGGCTTTTCTTCACTTTTATCTTTTTGTTTTTTTGGTTGTAAAAGAAGAAATACCCCTAAAGAGGCAATCATGCAAGTAAGTCCGTCAATCCAAAAAAGAGAGGTGTAGCTTATGTGCGCAATAATTAATCCCCCTATCAATGGTCCAATTGAGAAGCCCAAGTTTATTGCCAAACGAATTAGTGCGATACCTCTTGTTATATTTCCTGGTTTGCTATATGCGTCTGCCGCCACAAAGATTGCGGGACGTCCGGCATCGGTCATTAATGTTAGAATAAAAATACCAATACAAAATCCGTAAAAAGTATTTAAATATTGCAGAAATATGAATCCAACACCACCTAAAAAGAGACTGGCAAGAATTACCTTGTAAAAGCCGATGGAGTCGGTTAATCTTCCGCCAATATAAGTTCCTACTAAGGAACCCAGGCCAAAGCAAGACATTATCCAACCCACTTGAGGAAGATCGAACCCCTCAACCTTTATAAGGTATAATGATAAAAAGGGGATAACCATTGCTCCAGCACGATTGATGAAAGTAACCAAAGACAATAGCCAGATTTCCCGGGAAAGTCCGCGAAAGTTTGCTAAATAGTTGGTGTAAATTTTTTTCATCTTTGGTTGGTGGTATAAAAGTAAAACGTCCCGGTTTTAGCCGGGACGTTTTTATATTGTATAAACTTATTGCTATATAATCAATACATACATCGCCGGCATTTCTTCTTTGAAATGACTTGGTATCTGCGGCAGGTGTATGTGTTATTGTTCATTTGTTATTATACTGAAAATCAAATGTAGTAAAAAAAATCATCCAAAAATAAAATGGATCACTAATTGTCTTTTTTCTATTTTTACTAAAAACAACTTATGAAGCATTTAGTCTTTCTTTCGTTTTTAATATTCAGTACTATAATTTCCGCTCAGGACCAAGCTCTTATTTCCGAAAGCAAAGCTGAACAAATTAAACTGAATGAGGAGTTCAGCAATCCTGAAACTACTATTTTAGAACCAAAGGATTTTAAAAAGTTTAAAGGCTTGGAGTTTTATCCGATAGAGGAAAAATTCATTATAAAAGCAGCTTTTGTTCGCACCCCAAACGAGAAACCATTCTTGATGCCAACAACAACATCTCGCAAACCCGAATATGTAAAATATGGCGAGGCACATTTTTCAATCCATGAAAAAGACTTTGTTCTAAATCTTTTCAAGAGCACCGAACCTTATGATGAGCCAGGCTATGAGGATTATCTTTTTCTGCCTTTTACAGATTTAACCAGCGGTGATGGCTCCTATGGCGGTGGAAGATTTTTAGACCAGCGAATTCCGGAAGGTGATACAATAGTTATAGATTTCAACAAAGCCTATAATCCATATTGTGCATATAGTGCGCGCTATTCTTGCCCAATCCCACCAAAAGAAAACGATCTTTTAATTAGAATAGAGGCGGGAGTGAAGGATTTTGGAAAACATTAAATGTATTTTACCAACCATATTCCCAAAAAAACCATTGCAAAGCCTACTACAAAACTTGCAAGAGTATAAAATGCGAAAGACATAAAATCACCACTTTTCAAGAAAACGTGATTTTCATAAGCAAAAGTTGAAAAAGTTGTAAACCCGCCACAAAAACCTGTGGCCAAAAACAGGACTGTGTTTTGGGAAAGTGTTTCGTTTTTTAAAGCGAGGCCGAGAATTATACCTATTAGCAGACTCCCTAAAATGTTTGCGGCAAAAGTTCCGTATGGTATCCCATTTTCGTAGTTGTTTAAATATTTGGAAAACCCATATCTTAAAGTGCTTCCCAAGCCACCACCTAAAAAAACTAATGCTAATTGCTTCATTTATAATCCTTGTTCAACTGGTTCAGGGGCCGTAATTATTGGAATGTAAACTTCCGTCAACCAATTGGCGGGATTTGGCGTTTCTTCGGGGTCAGTAACGTAAACTTCAAACGTTTTGCCCATTGGATCTGCTTGAAGGCTGTTCTTTTCTATGTATTGTCTTCCTTTGGTATATGCTTCGGAAAGGTGCTTGTAATTTCCTTTAAGCGAAACTTTTACAGCTGAGACAGGCTCCATAAATCCGCAAACCACTGGGCTGCCTTCGGGTGTAATTACTCTTTCTTTTACAGGAACTCCTGTTGAAAAAATAACTGTATTGTTTGTATTGTCTATTTCATTGTAAAGGGTGAAAGGCTTGCCTGCCATATTCAAGTTATTATTCGTAATAAAATCCATTACCACGTTCATCATCGGCTCTGTTTTTTCATCGAGCTCGCTAAGTTTTGCCACCGAAGTTGTGTACATATAATAGCCACCGCCGTATTGGGTTACACCATCAACATTTATGGAATATTGCTTCATATCTTCGGCTACTTCTTCAGCAATTCCTTCCAAACCTGATTTATTCATTTTGTGCATTTCAGAATCAAAGTCCATTCCGCTCAATGAATAATAGGCTTTATCAATTAAGGTGTGTTCTCCTTTCATTCCCCACGTTACTTTTGTTCCGCCTTCCGCTTCTTCAAAAGTCCAATATACTTTCGGGTTTCTTTCGCCGGCAGGGGTGTCCAAAGTTAAATCTTGTTCTATTTCTTTATTTGGAATCACTTTCGTAGTAGTCATAGAACCGCTTATTTGGCCATCCCATGAGTAGGAAGCGCCCTCCCCGCTAGTTTTTTCGGCATATGTAAAAGTTATTGTAGAATCTTCTTTTTTCCAAGGTCCCCAATTTTCCCAGCTCTTGTAATCATTCACTTTATTGAAAACAACTTCCGGCGGAGCTTGTATTACCATTGAATCCTGAATGTCATAAGTTCCATCCTTTGTGCCGAAGTAAATAGCACTGCCTATAATAATGATAAGAAGAAGAAAAAATAAATACTTTAAAATTTTCATTTGGTGTGGTGTTGATTGGTGTCGCTAAGATAGTGAAATTTCATTGATGCTTTTAAAAATTAGCCTAGACCATTTTGTGTGATTCTGCCATTATAATATTGCGAATAATATTTTAGTACATTTGCGGGAATCTATAAATTTTTTAAAATGAAGAAGACCTTTTTTATTGCAATGGCAATATGTGGTTTATTGTTTTTTTCTTGTAATGACAACAATACGGAAAAAGACGTAGCCCAAGTGGAAACAACAGCATCCACAGAGTTTGATTATAATGTAGAAACATTCGGTGATGTGAAAATCTTGCGTTACCAAATTCCTGGATGGGAAAAACTTACCTTAAAAGAGCAAAAACTTGTGTACTATCTTACCCAAGCCGGATTGGCGGGAAGAGATATTATGTGGGACCAAAACTACCGTCACAACCTTACTATTAGAAAAGCGTTGGAAAATGTTTACACTAATTATAATGGTGATAAAAACACTGAAAACTGGAAGAACTTTGAGACTTATTTGAAAAGAATTTGGTTCAGCAACGGTATTCACCACCACTATTCAAATGATAAACTGAGGCCTGAATTTTCTTCGGAATATTTAAAGCAACTATTAACAGATACCAATACTACGCTGGAAGGCGAAGCTTTTGAAGTAATCTTTAACGATAAAGATTCTAAAAAAGTAAACCAAGCAAAAGGCGTGGACAATGTAGCGCAAAGTGCTGTTAATTTTTACGGTCCAGACGTTACAAATAAAGATGTGGAAAATTTTTATGCTAAAAAGAAATCTCCGGATCCTAAAAAACCATTGTCTTTTGGTTTGAATTCAAAATTGGTAAAGGAAAATGGATCGCTTAAGGAATTGGTTTATAAATCTGGCGGACTTTACGGTTCAGCAATAGACAAAATCGTTGAATGGTTGGAAAAAGCACAAAGTGTTGCTGAAAACAAAGCTCAGGGCGATGCTATTGGCCTTTTAATTCAATATTACAAAACTGGAGATCTTCAAACTTGGGATGACTACAACGTAGCTTGGACTGCGGCGACCGAAGGCAATATTGATTACATAAACAGTTTTATTGAAGTTTATAACGACCCACTCGGTTACACAGGTTCTTACGAAACTATCGTACAGATTAAAGATTTTGATATGTCTGAAAAAATGGCGGTGCTTTCTGAAAACGCACAGTGGTTTGAAGACAATTCTCCTTTAATGGAAGAACATAAAAAGGACAGTGTTGTTGGTGTTACTTATAAAGTAGTGAACGTTGCAGGCGAGGCGGGTGATGCTTCTCCAAGTACGCCAATTGGGGTAAATCTTCCAAATGCAAACTGGATTCGTGCAACGGTAGGGAGCAAATCTGTTTCCTTAGGAAATATTATTGAAGCTTACAATAATGCTGGAAGTACTGGCAGATTAAAAGAATTTGTAAACGATACCGAAGAACTTGAACTGGAAGAAAAATATGGGCAGAAGGCCGATAAACTTCATACAGCGCTTCACGAAGTAATTGGTCACGCTTCTGGACAGTTAAATCCAGGCGTTGGTGAAACCAAAGAAACCTTAAAAAATTACGCTTCCACTTTGGAGGAAGGTCGTGCAGATTTAGTTGGACTTTACTATTTGTACAACCCAAAACTTCAGGAATTAGGCTTGGTTGATGATTGGAAAAAAGTAGGTATGACGGCTTACGACGGTTACATCCGTAATGGTTTGATGACGCAATTAATTCGCTTAAATATTGGCGATAACGTTGAAGAAGCGCATATGCGTAACCGCCAGTGGGTTTCAGCTTGGGTATTCGAAAAAGGAAAAGCCGATAACGTAATCGAAAAAATTACCCGCGACGGAAAAACCTATTATAACATCAATGATTATGATAAACTTCACGACTTGTTCGGTCAATTGCTTCGCGAAACACAACGCATTAAAAGTGAAGGTGATTATGCTGCAGTGGAAAATTTAGTAGAAACCTACGGTGTAAAAGTTGATCAAAATATTCACAAAGAAATTTTAGAGCGCAACGAACAATTTGATTCAGCGCCCTATAGCGGTTTTGTGAATCCTATGCTTGTTCCAAAAATGAACGATAACGGTGAAATTGAAAGTTTCAGCGTAGAACAGCCAAATGCTTTTGCAGAGCAAATGATGTTCTATTCTAAAAACTACAGCAATTTACCTGCAGTAAACTAAAAGAATTTTTTAATAAAAAAAGCTCTTCGTTAACGCGAAGAGCTTTTTCGTTTTAAACAATTTAAAAAACACTTATAAAGTTAGCTGAAAACGCAAACATGAATCTTCTGTAATGGTTATGGAACCGTCCCAGTTAGATCCTTGACAACTTGCCGTGTAACTATATGTGCCAGCCGTAAGGTCGTTAAAGTTTCCTCCGTAGCCGTCTGGTGTGCAATCTGGTGAGCCGGCATAATAATAACCACTAATGGTGCTATTGCCAACTCCGCTTAGATTTACAGTTATTGGCCCGCAACCGTAATCTTGGTTTGTCCAGAATTTAACATCGCCTTTATTACTTCCGCCGCCGCCAGTTCCGCCGCCACCTCCAGTTCCGCCGCCGCCGGCATCGCTGCAGTCAACGCCATAACCATCTACTATTACATCAACGGATCCATTGGCGTCTAAGTTTGCTTCTAGAATAAATTCAACTCCGTTTATTGCAATGGTACAAGTATTTGGCGCGATATCTCCCAGATTGTGCGCATAGAGAGTAACATAGTTGAATCCGTTATATCCAAAATCGTAATCAACGCTTATTGGCTTAGAAGGGCCGTCAAGTGTTTGTTCATCAATAATAACATTGCCGTTTGCGATTATGGATACAATATCGCCATCAACGGTTCCGTGGTCCCAAACCTGTATATTGGTGATTCTGCTTGAAATTTCAATACACCCCAAATAGTTGTTTTGGCGTCCAAAGGTAGAAGAAGGTATAATAGAAGTTTCATTAATTTCTATTGGTTCTGGCTCTGGTTCAGACTCCTCTTTTTCACAACTTACAACGAGGATTGTAAATACTAATAAGAACGGAAATAGTAATTTTAGTTTCATAATATATTAATTTGGTTTAGGTTACTCTTTTACGAATCTATTTTTTTGATGATTTGAATGTAATTTTTTTAAAATTTCATTGCTCTTAAATAAAAACCTATGGTGCATTGCTTCATTTTTACAATTATTTACTCCCTCCTCAAAGAGAAAAAATTGCTAAAACTATTTCCTCACTCGCAATGCACTCAAGGGTTTTTCCTTTTTTAATAAATAGATTGCCAATTCAATTACGATCAATTTCTCGATATTGAAATTGAACATTTTAAATGAATTGGGACAAAAATAGGATATGGAAGAATCACAAAAAATACCTACTTCGGGGTATTTTTAATAGATGAATTGCGGAAATATTTTGATAAAACGAATTGAGATCACTGTGTGATTCAATAAAACTGGCAGACGCGCCTTATAAGATTAGTTTTTTAAATATGTTTTTATGGCTAATAAGAAAAGAATAAAGGCAATAAAGCCAACGAGAACCCAAAGAGACCCTTTGTATTGTTTTTTATGAAGTTTCTTGTCCCCACGATAGCTATAAACCATTATAATAACGAAGGCAATAGTAGATAAAACAGCGAAAACCAATTGGCCGGTAGTAAACATAATTTTGTAGTTTTACAAAGCAAATTTACAACCTTAAAGTTATAATATGAAGAATAAAATAGCCGCAGTTTCCGAATTTCACAAAGCATTTGGATTGGGGATGAAAGAAACTCCCACCGCCGAACTTGGAATCAAGAAAAATCTGCTTCGTTATGAACTTATGCGCGAGGAAAACGAAGAATATTTAGAAGCAGCGAACAGCAATGATCTTGTTGAAGTGGCAGATGCTCTGGGCGATATGCTCTATATTTTATGCGGAACTATCATCGAGCATGGAATGCAAAATAAAATTGAAGAAGTATTCAGTGAAATACAACGAAGTAATATGAGCAAGCTCGGCGAAGACGGAAAGCCTATTTATCGCGAAGACGGAAAAGTTTTAAAAGGCCCAAATTATTTTAAGCCTAACATTAAAGAAATTCTTGAAAAAGAAAATCCCAAATCATAAGCACCAAAAAAGAAATTCCAAACTCCAAAGGTTCTGACTTTTTGAAATTTGGAATTTGATTTTTTGAGATTTGAAATTTGGTGCTTGGAATTTAAGTTTTGTTTTTTACAAAACTTCGTATCTCCAGCCGAATGGATCCTCGCTTCTGTTGTATTGAATATCCATCAATTCTTTTTTGAATCGGCTTGCGAAACCATTTTCTTGCTTTTCAAGTTCAAAGATAGTTTCCTTATAGCTAAAAGCGCTAACTGGGCTAATAACGGCTGCAGTGCCAGCGCCAAAAATCTCCTTTAGACTTCCATCCTTTGCGGCTTCCACGATTTCTGAAACCATAACAGGTCTTTCCTCAACAGTTATATTGTCTCTTTTTGCAAGCGCAATTACACTTTTTCTGGTAACACCATCTAAGATTCGGTCACTAATTGGTGCGGTGAGTAGTGTATCATTTACACGAAAAAATACATTCATCGTTCCTGCTTCCTCTAAATATTTATGGTCGCTGGCATCGGTCCAGATTACTTGTTGAAAACCTCTTTCGCGAGCTAAATTTGTTGGAAAAAACTGTGCGCCATAGTTTCCTGCAGCTTTTGCCGCACCTACGCCGCCGTTTGCGGAACGGCTGTAATGTTCTGCAATTTCTACTCGCACATCGCCTGTGTAATATGCTTGCGCTGGCGACATTAAAATCATAAATTTATATTCCGTAGAAGGCGATGCCGAAACACCAACTTGGGTTGCAATTACAAAGGGACGGATGTAAAGTGAATTTCCAAGACCAGGTTTCACCCAATCTTTGTCCATTTTTACAAGTTTAGTTAGAGCCTCAAAGAAAAGATCCTCTGTAAACTCTGGTATGGCCATTCTGGTTGAAGACTTATTAATTCGTTTAAAATTTTCCTCAGGTCTAAACAGCCAAACATTTCCGTTTTCATCTTTGTAGGCTTTCATTCCTTCAAAAACAGCCTGACCGTAATGAAAAACTTTTGCCGCTGGCGAAATTGTAAGCGGGCCGTATGGTTTTATGGTTGGGTTCTGCCATTTCCCATCTTTGTAGTCACATTCAAACATGTGATCTGTGAAAGTACTTCCGAAGGTAAGGTTGTTGAAATCTACTTCTCCAATTCTTGAAGATGCAACTTTATGGATATCTAGTTTTTGGGTGGTGGAAGAATTCATTTAAAAAAATGTTTATTTGGTAAAAATAGGTAAAATTTAAACCATATAAAATTCAAAAAATCATTAAAATTGCAATACGTTACCAATCAATAATTTATTAAAACCTTCAAAATGAAAAAAATTCTAATTGTATTTTCACTGATGGCAGCCTTAGTTAGCTGTAAGAACGAAAAAACCGAAGACACACCTGTAGTTGAAACAGAAGAAATAGCGATGAACTATCAAACTTTCGGAGATGAAATAACAGATCAAGATGTTTTACCGAAAGCAGAAATTATCGAAAAATACAATGATCTAAAAATTGGCGATACCATTAATGTGAAATTCACCACCCAAGTGAAAGAGGTATGCCAAAAGAAAGGCTGCTGGATGAAAGTAGATATGGGTGAAAATGAAGCTATGGTGCGTTTTAAAGACTATGGTTTCTTTATGCCAAAAGACATTTCTGGCAAAGACATTATTGCTGAAGGGAAAGCCTATGTTGAAGAAATGAGCGTTGAAGACCAACGTCATTATGCAGAAGACGGAGGTGCCACTCCAGAGGAAATTGCGGCTATTACCGAACCAAAACGCACACTTGCTTTTGAAGCCAACGGTGTACTTATTCCTGAAGAAGCAAAACAATAATTTTTGAAAAGAACTTTATTTAAAACGGATGACGGCTCTTACTCGCTACATATTCCGGAGTGGGATGAACAATATCACTCAAAGCACGGTGCAATAGCAGAAGCCCTTCATGTTTTTATAAAGGAGGGGCTTTATCATTGGATTGCTGAAAACAAAGCTTCGGAGGTTTCTATTCTCGAAATCGGTTTTGGAACAGGACTGAACGCCTTCCTTACTTTTCTGGAAACGGAAAAAAAATCATTTAACGTTGACTATACAGGTGTAGAAGCGTATCCTTTGGAAATGGATGAAATAAATATGCTGAATTATACTATGCTATTAAACGCTTCCGAAGAAAAATTTCTGCAATTGCATAATGTTCCCTGGGAAGAGAAAAGCACTATTTCAAAAAACTTCCAACTTACAAAGCAGCAAAAATTCTTTTCTGAAATAAATTCTGAAAATTGTTTCAATCTCATCTATTTTGATGCTTTTGGAATCCGCGTGCAACCGGAACTTTGGACCGAAGAAATTTTTCGTAAAATGCATACCGCACTGAAACCAAATGGAGTATTGGTAACTTATGCCGCTAACGGTAATGCCCGTCGTGCCTTGCAGTCTGTAGGCTTTAAGGTGGCACGCCTACCTGGACCTCCGGGAAAAAGAGAAATGTTGAGGGGCACGAAGTGATCGCAAACATTCAGCAGAGTGAAATGTTGAGGAACACGAAAATTTTGAATGACAAATTCAAAATATACAAATCTGTAGCAATTCCTTTATAAGTGCCCAATTAACAATCCCGAATTCCGAATTATCGAATCCCGATTTATAAAATCGCAAATTTCACAATCTTCCGTTAACGCCCTTTGCCATTTCTCTTTGAATTTCTAAATTTAAAAGTATGATTAAGAAAGTATTAATAACAGGGGCTACGGGGCTTATTGGGACAGAGTTGGTAAAGCAGTGTCACCGCGAAGGAATTGCTGTTAATTACTTCACTACCAGTAAAGAAAAAATTGAAAACTCCCAAAATTACAAAGGTTTCTATTGGAACCCCAAAAAAGGCGAAATTGATTTAAAAGCATTCGAGGGGACAACGGCAATAATTAATTTGGTTGGAGCCACTATTTCAAAACGATGGACAGATAAATATAAAAAGGTCATTTTAAACAGTCGGACTGAAACAATGGATTTGCTTCACGAAACACTTACCAAAATAGACCATACTATTGTTCATTTTATCTCTGCAAGTGGTGTAAGCATTTACCCCAATTCCAAAACAAAACTATATACTGAAGAAAACAATGAGGTTGACGATACTTTTTTAGCCGAAGTAGTAGTGGCTTGGGAAGCCGCCGCTGCTAGGTTTAAAGATTTGGGAATGGAGGTGAGCAAAGTGCGCACAGGCGTTGTTTTAGCTAAAGATGACGGTGCCTTGCCAAAATTGGCTAAACCAATTAAACTCGGTGTGGGTGCTCCTCTGGGAAGCGGTGAGCAATGGCAATCGTGGATTCACCTGGAAGATATTGCTGGCATCTATCTTTTTCTGCTCAAAAATCAGTTGGAGGGAAAATACAATGCTGTAGCACCAAACCCGGTTCAAAATAAAAAAATGACAAAGTTGATAGCGGCAAAGTTAGAAAATCCACTTTGGCTTCCCAACATACCTGCATTTGTACTAAAAATGGTTTTGGGCGAAATGTCGGTTTTAGTATTGGAAGGGCAGCTGGTTAGTTCACAAAAAATTGAGCAACTTGGCTATCATTTTAAATACTATAACTTAGAAAATGCACTTCAGGATTTGCTCTAAATAAAAAAGAGAGGCGATTCGCCTCTCTTTTTTTGAAATATCATTTATGGATTATGCCTTCGTAGCAACCAATGAAATGGTTACTATAATAGCATCATTTATAAACTTATCACCCAAACTTGGGAATATAGATTTTGAACCGTAATTCACGCCCCATTTTGTTCTGTCAATTTCAAAAGGTTCGCTCTTCAGCATCATTTTATCGCCATCCATAGTAACGGTTGCAGGAAATTCAACAACGTTGGTTTTGTCTTTAATGGTCAAGTTACCTTTTACCATATTGTTTTCAATACCCGTCATTTCAAATTTTGCGGTTGGAAATTCTTTCACGTTGAAAAAGTCACCTTCCTTTCCTTCAACGGTACCTTTTAAATGCGCCTCCAAATTTGCTTTGTCTTCACCTTCTAAATCTTCCACATTAATACTGTTCATATCAAATGCGAAATTTCCAGCTTCAGCTTTTCCGTTGTTTAGAAAAATTGTTCCAGAGGTAAGGTTTATGGTTCCATGATGTTTTCCGGTTGGTTTAGCACCTTCCCACATAATTTGTGATGCGGCCGGATCCACAGAATATTCCGTAGCCATTTCGGTAGCTTCGGCAGCTTCTGCATTCATTGCTTCTGCATCTTTTTCAGTGTTTTTGCAAGAAAATGCACCTACCGTAATAAAGGCCATTAACGTAATTTTTAAAAATGTTGATTTCATATGTACTGGTTTTAGTTTCAAGCTGCAAAAATAAACTTATAGGAGTATATTTCTCTTAAAGAATTATTAAATAAAAGCCTGTGACATTTTGACATTTTCTAACAAATGGCAGTACTTTTGCTCCCTTCAGAAAAATTGAAAGAAACGCTACTATGGGCAAAAACGATAATTTGAAAGAAACCGAGCACGAAAAGGAAACAGGTTTTGACGATCAAGATTTAAATGAACAGGAAATTGCTGCGGAAAAAGTAACCGATGCACTTTCAGAGCTACAAGAAGAATTTCAACGTGAAAAGGATCGCTACCTGCGCCTTTTTGCCGAATTTGAAAATTTCAAAAAACGCACCTCCCGCGAGCGTATTGAAATGTTTAAGACAGCGGGAGAGGATGTTATAAATTCATTGTTACCAGTTTTGGATGATTTTGAACGCGCCTTAAAAGAAATTGAAAAAAGTGAAGACGACAATCTTTATAAGGGAGTTAGACTTATCAACAATAAACTAGGTGAAACTTTAAAGGCTAAGGGGCTTAACTTGATGGAAGTAAAACCGGGTGATGTTTTTGATGCAGATTCGCATGAGGCAATTACGCAAATACCTGCGCCAGAGGATAAACTGAAAGGCAAAATTTTAGATGTGGTAGAAAAAGGGTATACATTGGGCGATAAAATAATTCGCTATCCAAAAGTGGTTATAGGACAATAAAAAGTTACCCGTCTACACGGGCAATAAATATGAAGGAAGATTATTACGAAATATTAGAGATATCAAAAAGTGCTACAGCAGCCGAAATAAAAAAAGCTTACCGAAAAAAGGCAATTCAGCACCACCCCGATAAAAACCCTGGTGATCATGAGGCTGAAGCCATGTTTAAAAAATCTGCTGAAGCCTATGAAGTGCTTAGCGACCCCAACAAACGTTCACGCTACGACCAGTTCGGGCATCGTGCCTTTGATGGCGGCGGTGGTTTCGGAGGCGGTGGCGGAATGAATATGGACGACATATTCAGTCAGTTTGGAGATATTTTTGGTGGTGGTTTCAGTGGTGGCTTTGGTGGCGGTTTCGGCGGCGGCGGTCGCAGAACCGTTAAAGGAAGTAACCTACGCATTCGTGTACAGCTTACATTGGAAGAAATAGCAAACGGCGTTGAGAAAAAGATAAAAGTAAAACGTAAAAAACTTGCCCAGGGAACAACCTACAAAACTTGTTCTACTTGTAATGGACAGGGGCAGGTAACGCGTATTCAAAATACTATTTTGGGGCGTATGCAAACTTCGGCTACTTGTAGTACTTGCGGTGGTTCAGGGCAGATTGTAGATAGCAAGCCAGCAAATGCCGATGCAGAAGGAATGCTGGTTACCGAAGAAACGGTGTCAATAAAAATACCGGCAGGTGTGGTTGATGGAATGCAACTGAAAGTTTCTGGTAAAGGAAACGATGCGCCGGGCGACGGAATTCCAGGTGATCTTTTGGTCGCAATTGAAGAAAAACCGCACGTTACATTGCAACGCGAAGGCGATAATCTGCATTATGATCTATATGTAAGTTTTTCTGAAGCAGCCTTGGGAACTTCAAAAGAAATAGAAACAGTGACCGGAAAGGTGCGAATCAAAATTGATAGCGGTGCGCAGAGCGGAAAAATATTGAGACTTCGCAATAAAGGAATTCCGAGTATAAATGGTTACGGAACGGGAGATTTGCTTGTGCATGTAAACGTTTGGACACCAAAATCCCTTTCAAAAGAACAAAGGGAATTTTTTGAGAGAATGAGCGATGACGAGCACTTTCAGCCAAAACCGGAAAAAGAAGACAAGTCCTTTTTTGAAAAAGTTAAAGATATGTTCTCTTAAATAAACGTTAAATAAATATTTTTGCATATATTTGAAATGTCGCTTCGTCTTAGAAGAGACAATTTTTCTTTTTCATAGCAATTTTTTTTCCCACCCAAGAATTCATTTTTTTGGGTGGGTTTTGTTTTAGACTGTTTCTGTTTTGCGATTTTTAATTTCCTATTAAAACTATCACTTAAAATACTCTTAATGTTTATAACGCTTCGCAGTCAAATTAATATATTTACATACTTCAAATAAAATTTATGGACAAACTTTTAGTGGTCAACAATGTTTCCAAAATCTATGGGGATTACAAAGCGCTCAACAACGTATCCATCGAGGTAGAAAAAGGAAGCATATTTGGCCTGCTGGGTCCCAATGGGGCTGGAAAAACCACCTTAATAAGAATTATAAACCAAATTACCATGCCAGATACTGGTTCAGTGATTCTAGATGGCGAACCACTTAAGCCGCATCATATAAAATATATTGGTTATTTGCCCGAAGAGCGCGGGCTTTACAAAACTATGAAAGTTGGAGAGCAGGCATTGTACCTGGCGCAGTTAAAAGGGCTTACAAAACAAGAGGCAAAAGAAAGACTGAAGTATTGGTTTGATCGATTGGAAATAGGAGATTGGTGGGACAAAAAAATACAGGAGCTTTCCAAGGGGATGGCGCAAAAAATCCAGTTTGTTGTTACTGTACTTCACAAACCAAAACTGTTAATTTTTGATGAACCATTTAGCGGCTTCGACCCTATAAACGCCAACCTCATTAAAGATGAAATTTTAAATTTGCGCGATGAGGGAGCAACGGTAATTTTCTCAACACACCGCATGGAATCTGTGGAAGAAATGTGCGATCACATTGCATTGATTCATAAGTCTAACAAAATATTGGATGGCAAATTGGTAGACATTAAACGTCAATACAGAAACAACACTTATGAAATTGGTTTGATTACCCCGAACCACACGGCAACGTCGGCTTCATTAAAGGAAAGATTCGAGATTTTTCCAGCAACTTTTAAAAGTATTAATGACGAATTGCAGTACAAAATAAAAATACCAGATTCAGTATCGCCAAATGACTTTGTAAGCTATTTAACCTCACTTGGACAGTTGACGCATTTTGTTGAGGTAGTACCTTCGGCAAGTGATATTTTTATTGAAACCATCCAAAAAAACTAACCAGCAATGAATCATCTTCCGCTTATAATTAAAAGGGAATATCTAACCAAAATCCGCAATAAATCTTTTATTGTGATGACCTTTTTAAGCCCGCTTATTTTCGTGGGTATCTTTGCTTTGGTTGCCTATTTGTCCAGTTTGAATAATGATACGGTTCGCAAAATTTCGGTTTTGGATGAAAGCGGTTTGTTTTTGGAAGATTTCAGCAGTACGCCGCATTTGCAGTACAAAATGCTTAGCGACACCAATCTAGAAGATGCAAAAAAAGAGGCCGAAACTGAAGAAGTTTACGGTTTACTTTACATTCCGAAAACTGGAGATCTTGAGGGACTTTCAAAAGAAATCACCTTTTATTCTGAAGATTCACCTTCGCTATCTTTGATGGGAGACATCAATGATATGCTGGAAAGTAAGGTGAATACATTAAAGCTGAAAGAATCTGGAATTGATTCTGAAACCATTAAAGAACTTCATATAAATATTAGTGCGAACCAAGAAACTTTTAAAGGGAAAGAAACCTCAAAACTCGGTTCTGGTTTAAAACTGGCATTTGGTGGCGCAGCTGGCTATTTGCTATTTATGTTTATAATCATTTACGGAAACATGATTATGCGCAGCGTCATTGAAGAAAAAACCAGTCGCGTTATTGAAGTGATTATTTCATCCGTAAAACCACGAGTGTTGCTTTTGGGTAAAATTTTTGGGACTACCCTTGCGGGAATTACTCAGTTTGTGGTTTGGGTCGTGCTTATCTTGGTTTTAATGACCGTTGTAACCTCTGTTTTCGGGATTGACCCCTCAGCGGGCTCGCCTTCACAACAAGTTTTAGAAAATAGTGTAAATGGGGGTACCCAGCAGATTCTGAATGATGTTATGATTGAAATCAACAATTTGCCTATTGCAAATTTAATAATAATGTTCTTGTTGTTTTTTGTGGGTGGTTACCTGCTTTATGCTTCGCTATACGCTTCTGTTGGTGCTGCGGTAGACAGCGAGACGGATACCCAACAATTTATGATGCCTATTTTGATGCCTTTAATTTTGGCTGTTTACGTAGGCTTTTTTACGGTAATTGACAATCCGCATGGAACCGTTTCACAGGTTTTCTCTTATATTCCTTTTACATCGCCAGTGGTAATGTTAATGCGTATTCCGTTTGGTGTTCCGCTTTGGCAACAGATTGTTTCTGTTGTTATTTTATTCGCTTCATTCATTGCTATGGTTTGGTTTGCGGCAAAAATTTACCGTGTAGGTATTTTAATGTACGGAAAAAAACCAACCTACAAAGAAATCTTCAAATGGCTTAAGTATTAAGATAAAAACACGCCGGGCACTGCTATGAATTCGGTCAATAACCTATTAATAAGAAAGAAAAATATGAAAAGAAACATTTTTATAACCGCATTGCTTTTGCTAGTTGCTTTTGGAATGTCGGGACAAACAACAGATTTGGCACGAGTTGAATATTTAGTCCTGCCATTTTCCAAATCAGATAACTCTATCAATCGCTATCGTGCATTGGTACAGGCTCCCATTTCAGTTAGTAAGGAAAAGAAAAGCTTTTTTGTTATTGGCTTGGAGTACCGCTACGTAGATATCAATATTAATGATAATGAAGATCTTTTAGCATTTATGGGTTCGGTTCCACCCAACGAAGCTATTCAGAACAACCTTGTAACCTCTGTTCAGCAAATGGATGGATATTTGGGTTACACTTGGAAGCATAACGAAGATTGGCGTTTCGGTGCCAAAGCGGGTGTAAAGATCCAGAGTGATTTTCAAGGAAGCTTGATGAGTGATGATTTTATTTTTGAGGCCGCGGTTTATGCAATCTTGGATAAAAAGAATGATACGGCTTCAGGCAATAAGCCATACCGTTTCATTGCTGGCCTTACCTATTCCACCACTCCGGGAAGATGGTATCCTTTACCACTTTTGAATTATTACAAAGAATTCCACAAAAATTGGACGTATACACTAGGCGTTCCAAAAACAAATGTTAGACATTATTTAAATGATGGACACAAAGATGCATTACAGGCATTTGCCACTTTGGACAATGTTTACGCGAATATTCAACAAAATTTTGTACCGATTGTTGACCAAGGAGAAGATGGCACTGTCGCCGAAAGCATCCAAATGACCCTTGGACTTTTGGGTTTGGGATATGAGCACTTTTTTACGGACCATTTATTGTTTTATGGTTATGCGGCACATTCCGTTTACAATGATTTTCGACTTGAAGATGGTGACGGGAAAAAGGTCTATAAAATTAATACCGAAAATTCGCCTTATTTTAGGGCAGGATTAAAATTCAAATATTAATGGCGCGAATACTAATTATTGAAGACGAAGCAGCAATAAGAAGGGTTTTGGTGAAAATCCTTTCCGAAGAAAATCAAGGATATGAGGTTTTTGAAGCCGAAGATGGCCTTGCCGGAATGGAAATTCTGAAAAAAGAAGATTTTGATTTGGTGCTTTGCGACATAAAAATGCCAAAAATGGACGGCGTTGAGGTCTTGGAGGCTGTGAAAAAAATAAAGCCCGAAATACCAATGGTAATGATCTCCGGTCATGGTGATCTTGAAACAGCGGTAAATACAATGAAATTGGGCGCTTTCGATTATATCTCAAAACCGCCAGATCTCAATCGTTTGCTAAACACCGTTCGTATTGCTCTTGATAGACAAGAATTGGTAGTCGAAAATAACCGCCTAAAAAAGAAAGTTTCCAAAAATTATGAAATGATTGGCGATTCACCTTCCATAATCCAGATCAAGGATATGATAGAAAAGGTGGCCCCAACAGAAGCACGAGTTCTTGTAACGGGCCCAAATGGAACCGGAAAGGAACTAGTGGCGCATTGGCTTCATCAAAAAAGTGATCGCAGCAATGGCCCTATGATAGAGGTAAATTGTGCTGCAATACCAAGTGAATTGATAGAGAGTGAACTTTTCGGTCACGTAAAAGGAGCCTTTACTTCCGCAATTAAAGATCGTGCAGGTAAATTTGAAGCTGCAAACGGAGGAACAATTTTTCTTGATGAAGTGGGCGATATGAGCCTTTCCGCGCAAGCAAAAGTGCTTCGGGCGCTGCAGGAAAATAAGGTGCAGCGAGTAGGCAGCGATAGAGATATAAAGGTGGATGTTCGGGTTATAACAGCTACGAACAAAGATTTAAAGAAAGAAATAAAAGAAGGCAACTTCCGTGAAGATTTGTACCACAGATTAGCGGTAATACTCATAAAAGTTCCATCATTGAATGATAGAAGGGACGATATTCCATTGTTGATAGATTATTTTTCAGAAAAAATTTCAACGGAACACGGCACAGGGAAAAAGAAATTTTCAACTAAAGCCATTAAACTTTTGCAGGAATATGATTGGACAGGAAATATCCGTGAACTTAGAAATGTAGTGGAAAGGTTAATCATTCTGGGCGGAAAAGAAATCAGCGAGGAGGATGTGAAGCTTTTTGCGAGTAAATGATAAATGAGTTTATAAGTTTATGTGTTTAAGAGTTTATAAGTAAATGAGTTTAAGTGTTTATTAGTTTAAGAGTTTATAAGTTTAGATATCTGTTTAATTTCCAAAAAACAACAGTATCCAAAATAGCAAAAGTATCCAAAGTATCCAAAGTATGAAAAAAGTTAAAATTGAAGATTTTAAAGTAACGGGGCCCATAAAACTAGATGGGACACATAACGATTGGGATTTAAATGCTTCAGAAAAAAAACTTGAGAACCATTTGGAAGATACCAGAAAAGAACTGGGCAAACTTCAAGATACATTGTACGCCCACGGCAAATATGCAGTATTAGTATGCCTTCAAGGGATGGATACTGCTGGAAAGGACAGCCTAATCCGCGAGGTTTTTAAGGATTTTAATGCGCGTGGAGTAGTGGTGCATAGTTTCAAAACGCCCACTGCGCTGGAGAAGCGGCACGATTATCTTTGGCGTCACTACATCGCACTGCCCGAACGCGGAAAGTTTGGGGTTTTCAATAGAACACATTATGAAAATGTTTTGGTAACTAGAGTGCATCCGGAATACATTCTTGGTGAAAACTTGCCCGGCATAAATAGTTTGGAAGATATAAATGAAGAATTTTGGGACACACGTTTTCAGCAGATCAATAATTTTGAAAAGACCATTCAGCAAAATGGAACCATTATTTTCAAGTTCTTTTTGAATCTTTCCAAAGACGAACAAAAGGAACGCCAACTACGCAGATTGGACATGCCAGAAAAAAACTGGAAGTTTTCTCCGGGAGATTTAGATGAAAGAGCCTTGTGGGAAGAATACAGAAAATATTATGAAGATGCCATCAACCGCACCTCAAAGCCGCATGCGCCTTGGTATATTATTCCTTCGGACGATAAAGATACTGCACGGGTTATAGTAGCAGAAATTATGCTACAAGAGCTCAAAAAATATAAAGACATAAAAGAACCGGAACTTGACGACGATATAAAAGCAAAGATTTCTGAGTACCGTGAACGTCTAAAAAATGATTAATTTAGCCTCCGTGTAGTTCAGTACGGAACTAATACTTATAAAATAGTATCAATGAAAATCTATTTGCTCCCCACACTTCTTTTTACTTTACTTTTTTCGTCAGTAAGCATTTCACAGAATGCCGTTCAGGATTCTATTATGCTGAAAAAGCTTTATACCACTGCCTTGACCGACGGAAAAGCTTATGATTGGTTGGATTATCTTTCTAATGAAATAGGCGGGAGGCTTTCCGGTTCCTTTGAAGCCGAAAGCGCCGTGAAATATACCGAAGAAGAACTGAATGAACTTGGGCTGGACAAAGTTTGGTTACAGCCAGTAATGGTTCCAAAATGGACGCGCGGTTTCAAAGAATACGCTTTTATAGAATCACTAACGGGTGAAAAAACGGTGACCGAAATCTGTGCGCTGGGCGGTTCAGTTGCTACACCAAGCCTTGGCATAAAAGCAGAAGTAATAGAGGTTCAAGGCCTTGAAGACCTTGCTTCCCTTGGAAAAGAAAAAATTGCCGGTAAAATTGTTTTCTACAATCGCCCAATGCAACCTGAAATAATTCAAACTTTTGAAGCGTACGGCGGTTGCGTAGATCAACGTTATTCTGGCGCTGCGGAAGCGGGAAAATACGGCGCAATTGGCGTTATTGTTCGTTCTATGAGTTTGCGGATGGATGATTATCCGCATACTGGAGCGATGAGTTATGGTGATACACCGGTTAGTCAGCGGATTCCTGCTGCGGCAATCAGTACTAACGGAGCCGAATATTTAAGCAGTTTGCTGAAATTACAACCCAAACTTCTTTTTTACTTTAAACAGAACTGCAAGACTTTTGACGATGTACAATCCTATAACGTAATTGGTGAAATTACGGGCAGTACAAAACCCAATGAATATATGGTTGTAGGAGGACATTTGGACAGTTGGGATCTTGGCGATGGTGCCCACGATGACGGGGCAGGATGTGTGCAAAGTATGGAAGTTTTGCGTCTTTTTAAGAAAGTGGGCTATAAACCCAAACACAGTATAAGGGTTGTGTTGTTTATGAATGAGGAAAATGGACTTCGCGGCGGAAATAAATATGCCGAAGAAGTGAAACGCAAGGGTGAAACCCACCGTTTTGCATTGGAGAGTGATGCCGGGGGCTTTACGCCACGCGGATTTACAATAGATAGTGATGCGGCAAATTTCAGCAAAGTACAATCTTGGGAACCGCTTTTTAAACCCTATTTAATACACTATTTTGAAAAAGGATACGGGGGCGCTGATATTGGCCCGTTGAAGGGGAATATTGATGTGCTCGCTGGGTTACGACCTGATAGCCAACGTTATTTTGATTATCACCACGCCGCCAATGATACTTTTGATGCGGTCAACAAACGTGAGCTAGAACTTGGAGCTGCAACAATGGCGAGCTTGGTTTACTTATTTGATAAATACGGAACTGAATAAGTGCTCAGTATGCAGTAGCAGTTGGCAGTTTAAAATACAATTACCACCAAACTACAAAAAAACGATCCAAACTCTGGGGCGTTTTTTTATAGATTAATGGCGACTTATTATTTTGGAGTTGTGTTTTAATTTCTTTTTTTACTTCTGAAAAAGAGTGCCAAGTTTCAATAGTTTCCATTGGTAAAATCCATTCTTTTTTTGAGGGTATTGCGTAGCTGGCGTTTGGGTTTTCTTGTTCAAAATCTTCAGGTTTTATGTAGTTTCCAACAATGCAATCCATTATATACTTCGGAAAAGATTCGGCTTTCATTTTCTTCGGAAGAAATAAAAAAGCTTTTAAGCACAATTCCTGTGAAGAAGGTTCGGGGATTCCTAGCGCTTTTAATTTTTGAATGGTTTCTGATCTTTTCAGCAACGGGAATTGCTTCAACTTTACTTTTTCCAATTTATCAAAAAGACTGTCTTTTCGGTTAGGGCCTATCCATTTTTCTTCTTCCGAAGTACTTGTATTTTCTTCGTATAAATAAAATTTACATGCCAATTCTATATGAACAACTTTATCTGTTTTAAGGTTTCGAACTATATAATCCAATTCTCCCAAAGTTTCCTTTTCGCCGTGTATCTGAAGGTTTGCAGCTAGTAATTCAAAATTATTTGACTGTTTCAAATACGCTTCATAACACGCTTCGGCTTGCATCCCGAGTACTGAATTGCTGGGGAAGCTGAAATTATTTTCCTTTAACTTTTCATCTAAAAATGTAAAGTTTTCAAAAGGGTACTTTTCCGAATTGATTTTTAAGTCGGGTGCCTTTATAAATGAATTTAAAATGTCTAAATCTTGTACGTTCAATAGATGATAAGATTTTTTAAGCAGTAGTTTTCCCCAAGTTAATTAATCACGAAAAGTCCAAGCAATGAAACGGCTTTGCTTGTTGCCTTGCTCCATTTCAACTATTTTTACTTGTGTAGGTTTGGTTTTATTAATGGCCCTTTTAATGTTTTTCAGGTTTTCTTTTTGTGAAACGATAGCCGTAAACCAATGCACTTGGTCTTTGAATTGAAGACTTTCCTCAGCCATTTTCTGTACAAATGCCCCTTCGCCACCTTTATACCAAAGCTCGTTGCTGAGTCCACCAAAATTCTGTGGGTTCGCTTCACTTAGCTGAAGATTCTCAAACTTTCGTTTGTTATTTTGTTCGGCATCGGTGCGGGTTTTAAAGAAAGGCGGATTGCAGACTACTACATCAAAAAAATCAGTTGGTTGGATGATGTGCTCCAAAATATGACTTTTAAATTGTTGGTGGCGTAGCTCAATATCTTTTAGCGAATTGTTTTTATTGATGATTTTCTGTGCATTGTTCAGCGAATCAATATTCACTTCGCTGGCGGTACATTTCCAATTAAAATGACGGTTGGCGAGTATGGGATAAATCAGATTCGCGCCTGTTCCAATATCAAGCAGATGGATGTCCGGTTTCGGGATTAAATCTGCAATATGCAACAGATAGTCCAATCTGCCGGGAATGGGCGGACAAAGATTATTATCGGGAATGTGCCAATGGTTTATGTTGTAATGTGTTTTTAGTAGAGCAGTATTTAGCGCTTTCACTGCTTCGTTATTGGCAAATTTTATGGTCTTGTTATCGTATTCATTTACAAAAACGAATTCTTTTAATGGTGGGTGCTTTGCTACAAGCGTATCAAAATTATAGTCTTTATTGAAGGGATTTTTGGGATGCACGATGTGTTTTTAGAAAAGTAAAGATACGGTAAACAGTAGTGACCTTCCCAGTATTGAGCTATTGTTCCACTTTTTCGTGAACTTTGCTCTGTGTTTTTGATTATTCGCCTTTAATTACTGCATTTTATGGCTTTAAATGTAGTGATTGAGACTTCAGCTTTAGATGCTGATTAAAGTGATTGATTTCTATCTTTTAAATATACTTTCATATTTCGCAATCCATTCAGCAACGGAAACTTTTGTGGTTAGCTCTCCAAACAATTCAAACGGTATATTCTTTGGGTTTTTAAAGCGGATGCAACTTTTGCCCATATCTAGTTTTCCCTTGGCGTGTTTGGGATATTCTGCAACAAACCACGCCATAAGCTCTGGATCTGTATAGATGCCCGAATGGTAAAAACCTATGTGGTTTTTTTGGGAGGCAATGCTCATAAAAGGCAGTGCATCGCTAGGTTTGCAATGGTAGCCATCGGGATAAATACTGTGCGGCACCACGTAGCTTATCATTCCGTATTGCATAATTTCCTCAAAACCTTTGGGGAGGTTTTTCTTTATTGCGACACGTAGTTTTTGCATTATCTCCTTCCGGTCTTCGGGGAGTTCGGTAATATATTGGTCTGGAGTAGTGGCGGAGGATTGCAAGTTGAAAAGTTTAAGTTAAAAGTTCAAAGCTCAAAGCTCAAAGCTCAAAGCTCAAAGCTTCAAAGCTTTAAAGTTAAAAGTTTTTTGCCGAAAAAGTGTTTGTTTGTTTGAATGGATGCCATAAAGCTCAACAAAAAATGATTTTTTATAAGAAGAATTATAGTTGTATTTTTAGTTGAAATAAACCAGAAAGATGAAAAAACACATAGCACTTTCCATAGTTGTCCTTTTTCTATTATTTGCTTTTGAAGGGCACTCGCAAGAAATTACCAAATATGATTTTCTTGAAATAATAGTTGTTCAAAAAGCGAATAACCGCGGAAAGGTAAAGCGAATAAAAGTGGAGGAGCAAGCTTCTTTAGTAGGCCAGAATATTTCTATCGACGAAATAGAGGATATTGAACAGACTTCAACATTGTTAAATTATATGAATGCCCGAGATTGGGAGTTTCTGGACCGCCAATCTGTGGTTTCTGACGATAATGACCCTGTATGGATGAGTTATATTTTTAGGAAACGGAAGTAGCCAGTTAATGAATAATTAATAATGTGTAATGAATAATTCTTGTGCTGAGCGCCTCCCAACATTTCTAAATTTGTTCAACAAATTTTAAAAACACTTTTTTATGAAGCTCAAGATCCAGATTGGGAGAAAGTGATGCACGCACAATATAATCCTTGTCACCCTCTTTAGTGGTGCCTTGTGTAGATGTTGCAGGAATCGTCCAATAACATCCCTTTAACTGGCCATAGCTCACGCAGAACTTACTTTCATTCGGGATTTCTGTAATCATTAAATTGATTAACTTCAAATTCAGGGCCCTTTTATACATTTCTCTTTCTGCATCTGTATTCCCTTTTGTTGGAAGATCTAAGGAAAACACCGATGGGGTAAAGCCTTGTGCTGCCAATTCATCTGTAACAAAATTGATTTTTGCTTCTGGTAAAGCATCGTGGATAAAGTTTACAAATTCACGTGTATTGGTATAAGCATCATAAATCCTTTGATTCATTGAAGGCAACTGTCTGGCTAATATTTCATATTGAAGATCTGTAGCCTCGTTATCACAAAGTGCTAGATGCATTTCTATTTTTTCCATCAACGCCTCCGTTTTTGTGTTTCCTACGCAGTAGCCAGCAGTACATTGTCCACCACTTGGGAATTTGGAGCCACTAGCATACGAAATGGCTCGAACTGTAGAGAGTATTTCTCCTTCACCCAAGAAATGAAAGTTCGGACAAAAGGTTTGATCTAAAATAAAAACGGGATCGATAGCAATTTCACCTTTGCTTGTTTTGCGTTCTTTACTTAAAACAGCCTTTAATTGATTAAGATCTGGAACTTCAACTCTAGGATTTGTGGGAATTTCAGCGATGATGTATGGAACTGCATCTTCGTGGGCAATTTCAGTTAAAACGGTATCGATACTTTGTACCATCTCGTTATTGCCATCTACTAGTAAGTCTACGATTTCAACGTTATTAAGGCAAGCCGCAACGCGTCTTGCTTGGTCGTTTGTGCCGCCGTAGCAATTGGGAGGAACAATAAATTTGATAGCCTTTCCTTTATGGTTTTCTTTCGCGTCGGCGATGAGCCCCATCATAATGGCATATTGAATAGATAATCCACTAGAGGCAACCAGAGGTTTTGTAGTTGTGCCGGTAATTTCTTTGATGGAAGCTAAGACACTTTTTTTGTCTGCCTCTACATTGCTTTTCTTATTCTCTAAAGGAGCTTGTTCTGTTAGCGATTTTAAGGCAGTAAGACAATTGGCGGGCGTCATTGCAATGGTCTCTCTTCTTCTTACGTGCTGAATTTCTGAAATGTAACTTTCGTTCTCTTCGCCATTTACTACTAAAATACTGCCTAGATTCCCGTGAAGACTGATGAAAAAGTCAATCCCGATAGCTATCGGGATTGGATTGAGATAAATAGCGCCGATTTCATCTTTTTCTGAAATGAAAATGGTACTTCCGTTACCCCGATAGCTATCGTGGGCGGAAATGTCCTCAACTTTATCAACTTGCCTTAGTTCAAATTTATAACCGTAAATACTTCTTACTATTTCAGCATCGAAATAGGCTGGTAATTCACCGGTATAAATGATTTGGGTATTTATATTCTCCAATAAATTTTTCCGTAGAATTGCTAAAATAGGAGCCGTCTTTGAAGAAAAACTGATTACATTATTTGGTGTTGTATTATTTAAGTGGGCAATTCCCCATTCCAATACACACGATAATGGATGGCCCAATCGAATATAGTCGTAAGCGGTGGGTAGTTTTTTTAAGGCTGCTGTTTCAGTCCCGTTAGCTATCGGGGTATTTTCATTGTATAGTTTTTCAAACTGATCTAAAAACTGAGTTTTAGCCAAGCTTTCATCATAAATATCCAGCCTATGTGTTGTTAGACCCAACCAGTCTGTTGGCATATTTTGCAATACATCTTTTATATAATTTAGCATTTTATTGTCTTGCATAATTTTCACTTTTTAATAGGTCAGCAAGGTACATTAATTAGATTTTTTTAAAAGTGTTTTAAGACTTTTGTAACAGTATGTCTAAAGGGTTTGAAAGTAGATTTGGGTCGCATTGCAAATGCTCTATGTAGATGGGCACGCTTTGGAAAAGTGCGCCAGAGGGATCTTTCACTTATCGTGTTCGTTGTTGTTCACTTTAAATTTTTGCCAAGGAAACTTTCCCTCCAATTCAACCTGAAGTGAAAGACTTAAAAATGTTCTAATTATAACGATTAGACCCAAAATGCTAACGGATTTAAGAGAAGGTTCCGTAACTACCGTCGCCATTATATCGGCGGCAATTAAAATTTCCAATCCCAGAAGTATTGCTTTTCCAACTGCTTGCCGCAGTTCTTTATAGGTAATTGGGTTTTTACTTTTTAGCTGAACGAGAAACTTACCCATTGCGAAAACGGAACCAAAGAAAATTGTCAAGACGCCAATCGCCTCCATTATTTTTGCGATATAATCAATATAAATTCTAATGTTTTCCATGCTGTTTTTTTGCGCTTGTTAAATTACGCATAACATTTGGAAAAACGCCGAGTGGTTTTGTTGCTTATATATTTTTCGAGTAGGTTTGCGGGCACACGTTGCAAATGTGAGCTAGCGGGGGGGGGGTAGTTATTTTATTTTACGGAAATTATATTTGATTCAGGCAATTTTAGATTAAGTTTTTTCCGAAGAACTTCTGTTAATACGTCAATTCTTGTATCTATAACTTTAGTTCTATCTTTAATTGGCCAATCAGTCATTATAGCTGTCAATTTTGGTTTTTCTGTCTGTGTTAATATATCCATTGGATTTGTAAACCATAATCCACATCCACTTAAACCGTGTAAATCTGGCCCAACAGAGAATTGTTTAATTTTTAAATTATATGATTTTTTTCTCTCGTAGGATGTGATGATGTTTAGATTCGGGCTTTTATCATATTTCAAATATTTACTTTCCATTATAGGGGTAGAAAACTGGAAAAATGGATAACTGTGAAAGGAATTTCTACTATGAGAGAATTTAGAAAATGTTTGGGGAAATCCAAGAAAAGTATAAAATGGTTGATTCTCAAATTTATGGTTAATTGCTAAATCATCATCCTGAAGAAATTTATATGTGGTGAGAATTTCTTTTACACTTTCCTCGTCCAATTTTAAGAATCCAATGTCAACAGAATCTTCGTTTCTGCTATTTGAAGTTTCATTTATAAAACTAATCCCACCTGGTTTGAATAAGTTTTTCCCTTCTTCTATTGGAATAAAAAGATTTTCAAAATTATCAAGTACATGTGAAGCAGAAACAAGAAGGAAGTTATCTTCAATTTGAATAAAAACTCCCGTGCCGTAAACCTTATACCCTGTATAATTAGTTAAAAGCATACAAGTATAACTACGAATAATTTTCAAGCTTTTATACTGTATCTGTATGTAGTTTTTGAGTATAGACATTCTTTATTCTAAATAGTAATCATTGCATTGCAAACTCTACTGATACCCCGCCGCCTGCAACTTAAACAACTCTGCATACAGTTTTTGGTCGTTAAATACTTCGATTTTGTATATTTACATTTCGCTGTCCCGGTAATTCCTCTCCCAGATATTAGATGCTGGTGATGAATCCGGGTTTTTTTATACCTTCAATTTACATTTTATTTTTCAATCTTCGATTTCAATTTCGTTTTCGATTTCAATCTACTGATACCCCGCCGCCTGCAACTTAAACAACTCTGCATACAATTTTGGCTGTGCCATTAACTGTTCGTGGGTGCCCAGCTCCAACACTTGGCCGTTTTGTAAAACCAAAATACGGTCTGCCATACGCACGGTGCTAAAGCGGTGGCTAATAATAATGCTGGTCTTGCCTTTGGTGAGCGCTATAAAGCGTTCAAAAACATCAAACTCTGCTTGGGCATCCAGCGCGCTAGTGGGTTCGTCCAGCACCATAACGTCTGCGTCCTTCATATAGGCGCGGGCAAGCGCCACCTTTTGCCACTGCCCGCCGCTTAGTTCGGTCCCTTTGTAAAACCTTCTGCCAAGGCGTTGTTCCAAGCCATCTGCCATTTCGCTTACCACTTGTTCCGCGAGGCTTTTGCTGGCGGCGTAGCTTATTACTTCGTCGTTTGCTACTTGGTCTATATTGCCCACTGCTATGTTTTCGCGCAGGGTAAACTCATACTTAAAAAAGTCCTGAAAGATGACGCCAAAACGTTTTCGGTAAGCGTCAACATCAAACTTGTTTATATTGATGCCGTCCAAAAGGATTTCGCCCTGTGTGGGTTCGTAAAAGCGGAGGAAGAGTTTTATGAGCGTGGTTTTTCCCGCGCCGTTTTGGCCTACAAAAGCCATTTTTTCGCCAGCGTTTAGGGTAAAGGTTACGCCTTTTAGTACTTCTGTTTCGCTACCGGCATAGGCGAAGTGCAGATTGTTAACCTGAAACCCTTGGGTGATGGTTTTGGGCATAGGGGTTTTTGCTTCGGAAGTCTGTTCTACGGTTAAATCTATAAAGTCGAAATAATCCTGAAGGTAAAGCGCGCTTTCGGAAATACGGGTGAAGCGCGAAAAGAAGCCTTGCAGGTTGTTGCGCAATCTGTTGAAGGAACCGGAAAGAAAGGTGAGTTCCCCAATGGTAATCACGCCCGTAAGCACCCGCAGAATAATGTAAACGTAGGCGCCGTAATAACTAAGCACGCCCAAAATGTTGAACAACGACCCGTAAAAACTCTGCTTGAGCGACAGTTTTTTGTTGATGAGGTAATAGTCATTAGAAAGTCCTTTAAAACGTTCCGCGATAAAATCGGTCAAGCCGAAAAGCTTGATTTCCTTGGCGGTTTGGTTGTTGGCGCCGATAAAGCGGAGGTAATCCAGTTCGCGGCGTTCGGCGGTCCAACTGCGCGCCAACGAATAACGCGTGCTGCTGAATTTTGCTTCATTTATAAACGAAGGAATAATGCTAACGATCAATATGAGTATCAAAATAGGTTCAAAATAAACCAATCCCGCAATCAGCGAAACCATTGAAATCAAACTTTCCGCTTGTCCCAGCGCATTGGTCATCAAATCTACGCGACTGTTGGTTTGGGTGCGGGCGCGTTCCAGTTTGTCGTAAAACTCTGGATCTTCCAGTTGGGCGATGGTTAGCTCTGCGGTTTTTCGGATAATTTTTTCCGAAGACATGTTGGAGTATAAATCGCCCAAAAGTCCGTCGGTTAGGTTTATCAATCTTCCCAACAAATCGGAAAGCACAGCAACGGAGAATTCGATAATGACATAATTCCAAAGTAGGGTGAAATCTTTATCAGGTAAAGAAACTTGTAGAATAATTTCATCAATAATCATCTTTCCCACCCACAGGATTACCACGGGCGTGAAGGCGTTTATTAATCGACTTAAAGCATTTAATAAAAACAGTTTTGGGCTGCTGCGGTATATTTCCCTAAAAAACCGTGGAATGGTTTTTAAGGCTTTAAAAGAATCCTTGACGCTGGTTTTCTTTTCTTTATCGGAGATGGATTTGGGTTGGGGACGAGCCATTTAGTTGATGGTTGATAGTTGATAGTTTTTTATGATATTATGGATTCTGTTGATTCTGTTGATTCTGTTGATTCTGTTGATTCTTTGGATACTATTGTTGCTGTGGATACTATTGATTCAATAAATATTTTAATTTATCTAAACATCTAAACATCTAAACATCTAAACATCTAAACATCTAAACATTTAAACTCCCACAAAGCTATTCTAAAAAACACAACTACTATCTTTGCGCAAAAATTTTAAACCTTGGCGCTTTCAGATTATACCCGCGAATTTAAATATAACACCAAACTGGCAACGCCCGTTATTTTGGGAATGCTGGGGCACCAAGTGGTGGCGCTGGTGGATAATATTATGGTGGGGCAATTAGGAACTGCCGAGCTAGCCGCTGTATCGCTGGGGAACAGTTTTATGTTTGTGGCTATGAGTCTGGGTATTGGCTTTTCTACAGCCATAACCCCTTTGGTTGCTGAAGCAGATGGAGAGGGGAATCGCGAGAAGGGGAAATCTTCCTTTAAGCACGGTTTGTTTTTGTGTATTGTTTTGGGATTGGTGCTTTTTGCTACAGTAATGTTCGCAAAACCATTAATGTACGTAATGAAACAACCGCCAGAAGTGGTGGATTTGGCAATGCCTTATTTAACGTTGGTTGCAGCTTCCCTGGTTCCGCTGATAATTTTTCAGGGTTTTAAACAATTTAGCGATGGATTGTCTATGACGCGTTTCCCGATGTATGCTACTATAGTAGCGAATTTGGTGAATGTGTTACTGAACTATATGTTTATTTTCGGAAAGTTTGGTGCGCCGGAAATGGGTGTTGTGGGCGCGGCAATTGGCACCTTGGTTTCTCGTGTTGTGATGGTAATTTATTTGTGGTATTTATTAAGCCGAAAAGAGAAATCGCGATATTTTGTTACTGATATTAAGATTTTCACCCTCAGCAAAGTGATGCTGAAAAAGCTTTTAAACCTTGGTTTTCCTTCGGCTATGCAGATGTTTTTTGAAGTAATGATCTTCACTTCCGCAGTATGGCTTTCTGGAATTCTTGGCAAGAACCCGCAAGCTGCAAACCAAATTGCGCTGAACTTGGCCTCTATGACTTTCATGGTAGCGATGGGCTTTAGCGTGGCTGCAACGATAAGGGTGGGCAACCAAAAAGGGTTGAAAAACTTTAGGGAACTGCGCCGGGTGGCGATTTCTATAGGACTATTGACCACTATTTTGGCGTTGGTTTTTGCGGTTTTCTTTATTCTTTTTAATGAACAGCTTCCAAAAATATTCCTCGATTTCGATAGTGTTGTAGATTTTGCCGACAACCGTGAAGTGGTAGCCATAGCTGCGCAACTTTTAATTATAGCTGCCATCTTTCAATTTACTGATGCTTTACAAGTTGTGGCGCTCGGCGCGCTGCGCGGAATGCAGGATGTGAAAATACCAACGGTAATATGTTTTATAGCGTACTGGATCATTGGTTTCCCTATTTCGTATTACTTAAGTATGGAAACTTCCTTGGAAAGTATGGGGATTTGGATAGGTTTGTTGGCAGGACTTTCCGCAAGCGGAATCATGTTATTCATCAGATTTAATTATCTTTCGAAAAAATTGATTAGGCAGGAAGTAGCTATTAGCGAATAGCGAAAAGCGAAAAGGAATTAGCAAAAAACCAATAGATTATTTTTACCATCAACCATCAACCATCAACCATCAACCATCAACCATCAACCATCAACCATCAACCATCAACTAACAACTAGAAAAAATGGATTTCCCAAAATACTTACTCGGCGACAACAGCGATTATCCCGATGCGATCTTCGTGATACATACCGAATTTCCACGTTTCATTATAAATCTAGAAGACGATGAGGTGGAATGGCTGGAAGATTTTGATAAAGAAGACCAAAAGGAACTTGAAGCAGAAGCTGAAAACTTGATTCAGGGAGCTAATGATTTTTACGATAGAGAAATAGCTTTATACGATGAAGATTGATTTTTTGACACGAATTCACGAATAATTTTTAGACAAACATTCGTGAATTCGTGGACGAACACGACACCAGTATTTTTAGAACGATAAATAATGTTAGACCAACTACTAAATTACGATACCGAACTTTTCCTATTTCTGAATAATTTAGGAAACACTTCTTGGGATGGATTTTGGCGATTTGTAACAGAAAAGTGGTCGTCCATTCCTATTTATGCAATCCTTCTTTATTTAATTTATAAAAACTATGGTTGGAAAGGGACGCTGGTAATTATGGTCTGCGTTGCCTTGATGATAACCGCCACGGACCAAATTGCCAATCTCTTTAAACACGGGCTGGAGCGCCCGCGACCGTGCCAAGTAGAAGCACTGAAAGCAACAATGCGTTATGTTGCCGATGGTTGTGGCAAATACGGATATTTTTCTGGCCATGCGGCAAGCTCGATGGCTGCGGCGGTTTTTCTTGGGTTGAGTCTTCAAAAATGGTATAAATATTTGCCTTTCTTATTGCTGGCTTGGGCAGTTGTAACTGCCTATAGTCGTATTTATTTGGGAGTTCATTATCCGCTGGATGTGGTTAGTGGAATGGCGTTTGGCGGATTGACGGGCTGGTTGTTTTACCTGCTTCAGAAATGGGGACAGAAAAGGTTCAAGACTCAAAAAACCTGACAGGTTTTAAAAACCTGTCAGGTTTGGAGCTATTACTCTTTCGTCACAATAAACAACTCTCTGTACAATCTAGTTTTGTGAGTGCGACTGTCGGGACCCTTCGGATTCATATCGTAACGCGCTATGTGTTTTCTTTTAAAATTAGGGTAGGTTTGCGCGAAATGATTTAAACTTTCTTCTGAAACCAGCACACCAAAGCGGTTTTCGATTGGAGTTATAAATTCACCTTCTTTGTTTAGCATCTCCCAAAAAATTGATGGAGTGATAATGCGTTTGCTTTTTTCGGAAAGAATCCATTGCACAATTAGTCTTCCGCTGAAAAGAATTTGTGCTAAAAAACCGATGCTATAAACAATCCAGTTGCTCATCCTTTGCTTTTAATCTCGTAATTGATGTATTTTTTCTTCATCCAAAGATAAGCGAAGCAGTCCATCAAGGGACCTAGCAACCTGTTCCAAAGTCCGAATTTTGCCGTACCGGCCATACGCGGAAAATGTTTTACGGGTACTTGCAGTATTCTGCCGTTTTGCAATAAAATCATAGCTGGTAAAAAGCGGTGCAAGCCTTTAAACATTGGGATGCGTTTGGCATAGTCTGTTTTTATCACTTTAAGCGGGCAACCCGTATCGTCCATACCATCGTGGGTGAATGCACGACGAATACCGTTTGCAATTTTGGAGGACATATTTTTAACGAACTTGTCTTTTCTATCGGCCCGGACTCCCGTTACCAAATCGTATTCTCCAATGTGTTCCAGCAAAAGATTGAAATCTTCTGGATCGGTTTGCAAATCGCTGTCAATATACCCGACCAACGGGCTCTCTACGAAATCAAAACCTGCTTTTATAGCAGCGCTCAAGCCTTGATTTTCTTTAAAGGAAATAAAATGAAAAACTTCGTTGCGCGTACAGATTTCCTCAATCAATTCTTGGCTGTT
Source organism: Aequorivita lipolytica (assembly GCF_007997135.1). Taxonomy (GTDB): domain Bacteria; phylum Bacteroidota; class Bacteroidia; order Flavobacteriales; family Flavobacteriaceae; genus Aequorivita; species Aequorivita lipolytica. The sequence goes on from NZ_VORU01000009.1 coordinate 128,333, forward strand.
GTCTATGGAGCCATCATTCACAAAAAGAACTGAAGTCTTTTTAGTTGCCATCTTGGTATAAGCCAGCAGCTCTTTCTCTACACGTAGCAGATTCTCTTTTTCGTTGTAAACAGGTACAATTATAGTGAATTCGACCATCTATATTTTAGAAAAGATTTCTGTAAAAGTATTTCTTTTTTAAAGAAAACAGCGAAACGCTAAAAAACATGTTATTTTGCGGTGGAAAGCAAAATAGAAATTGAAAACAGAATGAAAATACTCGTTACGGGAGCAGCAGGATTTATAGGTTCGCATACGGCGGAACGATTAAAGGAATTGGGGCATGATGTAGTGGGCGTAGATAATTTTTCATCTTATTACGATATTTCACTCAAAAAAGGAAACGCGAAAGTGTTACAACAAAAGAATATCGAAATCCTGAAAGTTGATCTTAGATATGATAACTTGGCTGAAAAACTTCCAAACCATTTTGACTATATTTTTCACCTAGCTGCACATCCCGGTATTTCGAAAGATTCCACCTTTGGTGATTATTTCAGCAATAATATTTTAGCTACACAAAGGTTGCTGGAGTTTGCGGAAAGCCTTCCGAAGAAACCGTTTTTTGTAAATATTTCTACCTCTTCCGTTTATGGTCTGGAAGCAACTTTTTCAGAAGATGTGGCACCCAAACCGGCCTCGTGGTACGGCATAACCAAACTTGCTGCTGAACATCTGGTTTTGGCAAAATGCCGCGAAAATAAACTGAATGGAACATCTTTTAGGCTCTTCTCCGTTTACGGTCCGCGTGAAAGACCCGATAAACTTTATACACGTTTAATAGATTGCGGATTGAACAACAAACCTTTTCCGCTTTTTGAAGGCAGTGAAAAACACTTGCGCAGTTTTACGTATGTACAGGATATTGTGGACGGAATTGTACGTGTTTTTGGAAATGAAGCAATTTGTAATTGCGAAATTTTCAACCTTGGCACGGAAACCGAAAGTACTACGGCGCAGGGAATTGTGACTGTTGAAGAAATCCTTCAAAAGAAAATTGCAACCGAAGAAAAACCGCCACGTGCCGGAGATCAATCAAGAACTAAGGCGAATATTGACAAGGCCAGAAAACTGTTAGGGTACAATCCGCAGACTACTTTAAAAGAGGGTTTGCTTGCACAGACTGAATGGTTTAAAAATAACTTTTAACTGCAGTCTCCATTTTTTTATAACAATGTAATGCTCAAAATACTCCAAATCATAACCTTATTGCAAGGGGTTTTTCTTATTGTGGCACTTATGGCCAACAGGGAAAAATATCAAAAGCCTACATTTTGGTTGTTCATTGGGAGTATTGTTTCCATCTTATTTTACGTTGTTGGTGATGATGAGAACGGTTTTTTCGTTGAAAATGTAGATTGGTTCTTTTTTGACTCTTCATTATTTATAACTTTTCTCTTACTGTTTGTACTATATTTTGTTTCGCGACGTGAAAGGTTCAAACTTAAGCATCTGGTTTTTTTTCTGCCAAACCTCTTATATTTTATCATTGAATTTTATGAAAAATATTATTCAACTGAAGATGTAATTTATATTGAAATTTTAGAACTACTGGTAGAGCTAAGCTTTTTATGCTATTTGCTATTTACTGCCTGGGCTATCATAAAATCTGACAGAAAAAAATGGATGGCTTTTTTTATTCTTCCTTTGGCAATAATTATGAGCTTGGCGTTGGTGAATGAAATTTTTAGTTGGTTGGGTATTGGGCAAATACCCTACTTTAGCGACCCAGAAAACAATGCGTCAACGCTTATAGTCATTGCTTTTCTTTTTTATTTTATGGCTTGGAAACTCGTTGTGGCGCCATCAGAGATTGTTCCTTTTTCCGAAATTAAAAAATACCGGACCTCTGGCCTAAAGGAGAATTTAATTGAAGACTATTCAAAAAAACTTATCGCTTTTATGGAGGATGAAAAAGGATTTATGGATGGCAAACTTTCACTTTCTTCATTAGCAGAAAAACTTGAAATCCCGAAACAATACATTTCTGAAATATTGAATACCCATATGAATACTAATTTTCAGGATTTTGTAAATGGGTACCGCATTGAAGCTTTTTTAGATAGAGTGAACGATGCCAAATATTCCAACTACTCATTAGTTGGAATTGCCAATGATGTTGGCTTTAGTTCAAAATCTAGTTTTTATGCAACTTTTAAAAAACATAAAGGTGTTACACCTACCGAGTACCGAAAACTGCAAAAATAGCAGCTTAATATGTCCAATATAAGCATACGGGATATCATCAAAGCTCTGTAAACACTGTCTTATCCGATTAGGGTCTAACTTTGAACCCTAATTCATTTTTCGTGTCAAAACTTTTTCCACAGCGGTTTAAACTGCTATTTTATTTCGTAAAAATATTTATCATTTTATCAACTCTGGTTCGAATTATTTTTGTGCTTTGGGTTTTTAAGGAACTCGATACTTCATTTTTCAAACTAGCGAATACTTTTCTTGTAGGGGTATTATTTGATTTAGGTACGGTTTCGTTTTTCGCACTTCCGTACGCGCTGTATTTGCTGTTTTTTCCGCAGCGGTGGTACGGATCTCTTTTTGATAGAATAGCAACTTGGTGTGGGTATACACTTGGGATTGTAATCTTTTTGTTTTCGTTTTTTGCTGAAATAACTTTTTGGGAAGAATTCAAAAACAGGTTCAACTTTATTGCGGTAGATTATCTAATTTATACCTACGAAGTTGTAAAAAACATAAACGAATCGTACCCAATCCCTTTACTTATTGGTGGTATTTTGCTTTTTACGGCGGTGCTTCTTTTTATTACCAAGCGAAGAGGTATTTTTCAGAAAACATTTCATAGCGAAAGTACTTTTATGGAGAAGTTATTCCCAACACTTCTTGTTATTAGTACCGTTTTAATTTTCGTTTTATTCGTAAATAATAAAGACGCAGAGCAATTTGAAAACCGTTATAATAATGAAATCGCCAAAACAGGTATTTATTCCTTCTTTTCGGCATTTCAGAAAAACGAACTTTCCTATACAGATTTTTATAGAACACTTCCCATAAACGAAGCCTTTGCAGAAGTAAAAAGCGAGTTTAAAAGGCGAGGTGATACTTTGCTTTTTCCTGAAAAGGAGTCGATTTATAGAAATATTTCGAACACAGATTCCTTGCCCGAACAAAGACCCAATGTAATCTTTATATGTGTAGAAAGTTTGAGCGCCAATTTTTTAGGATCATTCGGAAATACTGAAAACAATACGCCAACACTAGATTCTTTGGCAAACCACAGTTTGTTTTTTACAAATCTTTTCGCCACGGGAACGCGCACCGTTCGGGGTATGGAAGCTATAACACTTTCCATTCCACCAACGCCGGGACGTAGTATTGTAAAGCGCGAAAATAACCAGCAACTTTTTACAATTGGCGAAGTTTTTAAACAGAAGGGATACGAGCGAAATTTCTTTTATGGGGGTGATGGATATTTTGATAATATGAACAGTTATTTCGGTGGAAATGGTTTCAACATCGTAGATCGCGGTCGGGGTTTTTTATTGGATGCCAGCATTACCACAACCCGAACAAACATTGAAGATGAAGAAGTAACTTTTGAAAATGCTTGGGGAATTGCCGATGAAGATATTTATAACAAAGTAATTAAAGTTGCCGATGAGGCTCATGGAGCTGGCAAACCTTTTTTCGATTTTGTAATGACTACCAGTAACCACCGCCCATACACATATCCTGAAGGAAAAATAGACATTCCTTCGGGCTCGGGGAGAAGTGGTGCCGTAAAATATACCGATTACGCAATTGGTGCATTTTTAAAGAAGGCGCAGTCAAAAGATTGGTATAAAAATACGGTCATAATTATTATGGCAGACCACTGCGCTTCCAGTGCTGGCAGGCAGGAACTGGATGTTAAAAACTATCACATTCCCGCACTTATATTGAATTTGCCGAATGCGGCGCCCCAAAAAGTTGAAAATTTAGCGTCACAAATAGATGTTTTTCCAACGCTTTTTTCATTGCTAAACTGGAACTATAATACCAATTTATTCGGGACTGATATTTTGAAAATGAAACCAGCCGAAGAACGCGCCTTTGTGGGAACCTATCGTAAACTTGGTCTTTTGAAAAAGGATGGCAGCATTATGGTTTTAGGCGATCAACAGCTTTCAAATTTCTATCGGTGGAATCGGGAAACCAATGAATTGATGCCTTTAGAAAACGATAACAGGTTTTTAAATGAAATCATTTCAAACTATCAGACTGCCGATTATTTGTTCAGAAATGAAGGTTTGAAACTAACCACTCTGGGCATTGAAAAATAAAATTCATTTCATTGTAAATCCCATAGCAGGAAAAGGAAAGAATAAGCTTCCGGTGGCTTTAGTTGAAGCTTATTTCCCTAAGGAAAATTACGAGGTTTTTATAAAAGAAACTGAGTTTATTGGTCACGCAACCGCATTAACGGAATTGTCAATTAAAGAAGGCGCACAAATTATAGTTGCTTGTGGTGGGGATGGAACCATAAATGAAGTTGCTTGCTGCTTGGTAAATACTCAAGTGATTTTGGGAATCCTACCAATGGGTTCCGGCAATGGATTAGCTTCCAATCTAAAAATTCCAAAAAATTTAAAAAAGGCACTTTCAATTATCAAAAAGCAAAACGCAATTGAAATTGATACTGCTTCTATAAACGGGGAGCCATTTTTCAGCAACGCAGGCATTGGTTTTGATGCGCACGTTATTTCAGATTTTGAGGAAAACACAACCCGCCAACTTTTCAGTTATGTAAAATCGACATTTCGCACACTGAAAAAATATAACTACAAAAATGTTGTAGAATTAAATTATAATGGCATAACCGAACGCCTTTCGCCATTTCTCCTTTTTATTTCCAATTCAAATGAAATGGGGTATAAAATGAGTTTGACGCCACGAGCTTCGTTGCAGGATGGACTGTTGGACGTTATAATCGTCCCAAAACTTTCAACTTTTAAACTCTTTCTCTTTGCGGTTTTATTTCTTTTCAAAAAACACCATTGGTTGAAAGAAGTGAGGTTTCAGCAGGTGAAAAACCTTGAAATAAAAAGTTTGGACGATTCAATTTTGAAGATACAACGCGATGGAGAATCAATACTTCAAAAGCATTCAAATATAATAATTGAAATACTTCCCAATAGTCTAAACATCTGCGTTAAAAAAGTTTGACTAGCTATTTTATATTTTCTATACTCTTATTTTTGGAGAGTGAGTAATTTCTCCGCAGCCTCAAAAGGCGTGGTTCTATTTTCATCTATCGCTTTCAACTGTTTTTCAAGTTCTATTTTAATTGAAGCATTTGCGTAAAACTCACTTTTCAATCTACTTTCAATAGTTTGTAGCAGCCAGAATTTATTCTGTTCTTTTCTTTTATGTTGAAAATAGCCGTTGGTTTTTACTGTTTCGAAATAATTTGAGACTACTTCCCATATTTCAGAAATACCTTCATTTTTTAGTGCGCTGCACAAAAGAGTTTTTGGCGCCCACTCACTTTCTTTGGCAGGGTAGAGGTGAAGTGCGCGATTAAATTCATTCTTTGCAAGCTTTGCGGCTTTTAGGTTTTCGCCATCGGCTTTGTTTATTATAATGGAATCTGCCATCTCCATAATGCCGCGTTTTATGCCTTGAAGCTCGTCGCCTGCGCCGGCAAGTTTTAGTAATAGAAAGAAATCGGTCATGGAATGTACTGCGGTTTCGCTTTGACCGACTCCCACGGTTTCAATTAGGATTACGTCAAAGCCAGTAGCTTCGCATAAAATTATGCTTTCACGTGTTTTTCGAGCTACTCCACCCAAGGTATCGCCACTTGCTGACGGACGGATAAAAGCGTTTTCTTCTTTCACCAATTCTTCCATTCGGGTTTTATCACCAAGAATACTTCCTCTGCTTATGCTGCTACTAGGATCTACGGTGAGTACCGCAACTTTTTTACCTTCGGAAACCAAAAATTTTCCAAAGCTTTCAATAAAAGTACTCTTGCCTACGCCGGGAACTCCCGTTATTCCAAGTCTTATGGATTTATTAGCGTGTGGTAGGCATTTTTCTATAATTTCCCTTGCTTGTTGTTGGTGTTTTTGTGCGGTGCTTTCAATAATAGTAATGGCTTGGCTTAGGGCAGTTTGGTTTTGGTTTAAAATTTCCGAAACCAATTCAGTTGTCGAGGGTTTTTTTTTGAAATTTTTATGCCTTTCCGCAACCACTTCATTTAATGATTTGGGTTGCAAAACACCTTTCTTTTCGTTTAGTGTGCTTGTATTTTTTTTGCTTTTTGCCACAATGTGAATTTAGGACAATTTTATGAATATGTTCTTTTAGAAACGGGTTTTAGGTAGTATCTTGAAATTTAATAATTTTAAAATTCAGAAAAAAATGAAAATCTTATATGAAGCTTCCTCAACTGCCATAGGTGGAAGAAAAGGTAGCGTAAAAACAGAAGATGGAAAAATTGATATGGAACTTTCAGTTCCCAAAGGCCTAGGCGGGGATAGCGGAAAAGGTACAAATCCCGAGCAGCTTTTTGGTAGCGCCTATGCAGCCTGCTTTGGTGGTTCCGTACAAATGGTAGCAGAAAGCAAAAAAATTAAATTGGGGGACGACATGAGCGTAACCGCAAACATTGAAATAGGAAAAACAAAAGACGGTGATTTACAGTTACGTGCAACTTTAGATTGTTACTTACCTGGAGTAGACGTGGAAACAGGCGAGGATCTTGTAAACAAGGCACACGAGGTTTGTCCATATTCAAGAGCAACACGCGATAATATTACGGTAACACTTAACTTGCTTTTAGACGAATAAGAATGATTCATTCCAATAAAAGAGGTCGTCTAAAAACTATTTAGGCGACCTTTTATTTTTTGGTCTTTTTGATTTTATTCTGAAGCTGATTGTTTAATTAGGTGATTAGTCAGTAGATCAAATTAAGCAAAGCGATTCTTACATCG